>NZ_JBFUJZ010000001.1:110000-1181901 GCF_056401105.1 Sphingomonas sp. P4_G3 | reverse complement strand
CTCCCCCACCCGGCCTCCCATAGAATACCCTGATTGGGAGGYCGGGTGGGGGAGAGGGCCGGCACCGCTACCGTTTCAGCTTTGCTGAAACAAACTCTAGCGCAGTAACAGGAGCTTCTTTTTCCGGGGCTTGCCGCCCGGTGGACCCCGGCACAAGGCCGGGGTGACGATTCAGCTCGGTCGCATTCGATCCCGATTGTACGAGATCGGCAAACAAACGGGGCTAAAGATCAGACGGCGCGGCGGCCGAAGGCGGTGGGGCGGCGCTCGACCAATGGGTTGGCCTCGCGTTCGAGCATCGCCAGCGTCGCTTCGAACGTCGGGCGCAGCTTGACGACATGTTCGAGCGCCTGGTCGGGCGCGTCGCGCGTTTCCACGCACTGGCGCCCGATGACTTCGATCGCTTCGGCAATGGCGGCGAGCTGCTCCGCCCCGAACTGACGCGACTCGCCCTTCAGCGTGTGCGCCGGCAGCACGATCGCGGCGGCATTGCCCGCGCGCATCGCCTCCTCGATCGCGGCGACCGACTTGACGCCGTCCTCCTTGAAATAGCCGAGAATCCGGACGAATCCGGCGCCGAGTTCGCTCCGGGCCGCCTGAAACGCGCTCCAATCCACTATTTGCCCGCTGTCGATCGTCACCACGTCCTCCACCCGTATCGGCACGCCCCCGCTGCCAATCTGTCCGCTGTAGCTGGCGCAGGTAAACGACCGGTTGACAGAGTCGGTAGTAGTCAGGCTCTAAAGCCTTGGAGCCGTGCAGCTTTCACGAAATTAGGTTCATTCCCGATCAAATGGATTCTTCGGCGCGCGCAACGTCAAGCGCACGGGGACTGCGCCGAAGCCAAGATCGCGCCGCATCGAATTGACCAGATAGCGCTCGTAGCTTGCGGGAAGTTGATCGACGCGCGTGCCGAAAATGACGAAGCTGGGGGGCCGCGTCTTGATCTGGGTGACATAGCGCATCTTGATCCGCTTGCCGCCCGGTGCTGGCGGAGGGTTGGCGTCGATCGCCCGTTCGAACCAGCGATTGAGCTCGCCGGTAGAGACGCGCTTCGACCAGGCCTCGCGCGTTTCGAAAGCAGCGCCCAGCAATTGGTCGATGCCCTTGCCGGTCGCGCCTGACACGGTGATGACGATGACGCCCTTCACCTGGCTAAGCCCGTCCTCAAGCGCCTTCTTGACGCCATTGAACAGCGACGAGGCATTTTCGGCGATGTCCCATTTGTTGAGCGCGATGACCAAGGCGCGCCCTTCCTGCAGCACGCGGTCGGCGATCTTGAGGTCCTGAGCCTCCAGGCCGAGGGTCGCGTCGAGCAGCAGCACGACCACTTCGGCGAAATCGACCGCGCGCAACGCGTCGGCGACCGAGAGCTTTTCGAGCTTGTCCTGCACCTTGGCGCGCTTGCGCATGCCGGCGGTGTCGATCAGCCGTACCGCGCGCGGGCCGCTTTTCGGATCATGCCAGGTCCAGTCGATCGCGATCGAATCGCGCGTGATCCCGGCTTCGGGGCCAGTGATCAGGCGATCCTCGCCCAGCATGCGATTGATCAATGTCGATTTGCCGGCATTGGGGCGGCCGACGATCGCGAGCTTGAGCGGCGCGTCGGGGCTTTCGTCTTCCTCTTCCTCGAACTCTTCCGGTTCGGGAACGAACGGGACCAGCGCCTCAAACAGATCAGCCATGCCTTCGCCATGCTCGGCCGACACCTGGACCGGGTCGCCGAAGCCGAGGGCGAGCGATTCGATGATGCCGGCCTCCGCCGCGCGTCCTTCCGCCTTGTTGGCGACCAGGATGACCGGCGTGGTCGAGCCGCGCAGCCAGCGCGCGATTTCCTCGTCGAGCGGCACGATGCCGGCGCGAGCGTCGATCAGGAACAGGGCGACATCGGCCTGTGCCACCGCCGCCTCGGTCTGTTGCCGCATCCGGCCCGGCAAGGTCGCGGCCTCGAGATCCTCATAGCCGGCGGTGTCGATCACGCGGAACTCGAGGCCGAGCAGGTTTCCGTCGCCCTCGCGCCGATCGCGGGTAACGCCGGGCTGGTCATCGACCAGGGCAAGCTTCTTGCCGACGAGCCGGTTGAACAGCGTCGACTTGCCGACATTGGGACGGCCGATAATGGCGACGGTAGGTAAGGACATGCAGGGCGCTGTAGGGCGTGTGCACGCCAGCGGCAACGCCCTGAACGGGGCGACGCTTTACGCCGCCCCGATCCTATCACTCAGCGACTGTTTGAAAACTCGCGGTAGAGCGAGTTTTAGGACGGTGCCGGCCCGCTCCCCCACCCGACCTCCCAATCAGGGTATTCTATGGGAGGTCGGGTGGGGGAGCGGGCTGGTGCCGCGAAACGCGCCCTCAGCGCGTTTTCAAACAGACTCTCAGCGATAGGCGGAAATGCGCCCGCGCCCGTCCAGCACATAGAGCGTATTGTTGGCGACCACCGGCCCCAGGCTGAAGCCGTCCTTGCCCGGAATAGTCTGGCCGATCGCGCCGTCGCTCGGCGAGGCGAACACCATGTCGCCCAGCGAATTGACCAGCACCAGGCGATTGCCGGCAAGGACCGGACCGTACCAGGTCAGCGGGTTCTTCTTCTTTTTCTTCTTTTCGACCTGGAAGGCACGCAACTGGCTGATCCAGCGGATCTTTCCGGTCGAGCGCTGCAGGCAGTAGAGCTTGCTTTCGTCGGTCACCACGAACAGCCACTCGCCCGCCAGCCAGGGCGTCGAGATGCCAGCGAAGTTCTGCTCCCACAAACGCTGGCCGGTGGCGAGATTGGCGGCGATGAGACGACCGCCCTGCCCCAAGGCGTAGACATTGGTGTCGTCGATCACCGGATCGGCGTCGATATCGGCGAGGCTGGACACCGAGGTCGAAATGCTGGTGCGCGACAAGGCGTCGCCCCAGATCGCCCGGCCATTTTCGACGCGATACGCGTTGAGTTCGCCCGACGAGAAGCCGGCGACGACCGTCTGGTGCGCCACTGCCGGCGCCGCGACGCCGAACACGCCTTGCGTCTCGAGGCTGCCCGAGGCCGACCAGACTTGCTGCCCGTTGGCGGTCGACAGCGCATAGAGCTGGTTGTCCTGGCTCAACGTATAGAGCTGGTCACCGACGACGGTCGGCGATCCGCGCAGCGGCGGTCCTGGCTTGGAGCGCCACACTTCGGCGCCGGTCTTGGCATCGAACGCCACGATGTCGCCCAGGCCGGAGGTCGCATAGACGCGGCCATTGTCATAGGTCGCGCCGCCGCCGAACCGCGCCGATTTGCTCTTCTCCGCCTTGGCGATCGGCACGGTCCACAAGGACGCGCCCGAATTGGCATCGAAGGCGTGCAGCGCGCCGTCGACATCGACCGCGTAGAGCTTGCCGTCGCCGATCACCGGGGACGCCGCCAGCCGCTGCCGGTTCGACCCCGCGGGGATCGACACCGTCCAAACGCGGGAGACGGATCCACCCAGCGCCAGATGGCCCATCGATTTTTCGGGGTTGCCGCCGGGCTGGGCCCAATCGGTGTTGGCGACGGGCGCCGGCAACAGGACGTCGAGCCCCGAAATCGCCGGATCGACCTTGGCATCGCTTTCCGACACCAGGATCGGCACGCGGTCGCCGAGTACGGGAGTCTTCTTTCCGCCGCCCTTGAACGCACCGCACGCGCCGAGCGCGGTCAGCGCCACCAGCGCAATCGGCATCCTCCACTTGGTCGTCATGCTATTTACTTGCCCTTCTGAACGTTCGTGCCGGGATCCAGAGCCTGGGTCGCCTGAACCGCGCGTTGACGGATGCTGTCGGGAACCTTGTCGCTCTCCGCGATCATCTTGAACATCGCGCGCGCTTCCGCCAACCGGTTGAGCTTGAGATCGGCCATCGCGATCATCTCGCCGGCGCTGCCGAGCCAGGCCGAGTCCGAGGTCGCGAGCGGCTTCAGCCGGTCGATCACCACCTGCGGCGCGAGCGTGTCGAATTCGGTATGGGTCTGGCGGATCGTGGCGAGGTCGCGGATCGGCTGCCCGACGCTGCTATCGCCCGCGACTTCGCCATATTTCGCCGCGGCTTCCTTGGTCTTGCCGGCGGCGAGCAAGTCGTTGCCCTGCAGCATCTTGGCGAGCGCGCGGTAGCCCGGTGCGCTGTCGCCGGCGAGCTTGTCGATCGGGGCCTTGGCCGCCTGGCTATTGCCGCTGGCGATCGAGTCATAGGCTTGTTGAAGCTCGATCGCCTGCTTTTCGGCAGCGCCATGGCTCCATGCCCGCCAGCCGAGCACGCCGGCGAAAATCGCCAGCGCGGCCACGATCAGGCCAATGATCACGCGGCCATAATTCTTCCACACGCCCACGATCTGATCGCGGCGGAGTTCCTCATCGACCTCGCGCAGGAAAGCTTCATCGGTTTTCGGCGTCACAGCCAAGGGGTAGGCTCCAATTGGGGGCAAAAATAAGTCGGCGGACCTTAGGGACCGCGTTCGGCTCTCGCAATGGCCGTGATCGGCGACTGTTCCTAGGGGGGTCCCTTAGCGGCGCGCCGCCCAAAAGCAACGCGGCTTAGGCGTCCTTAGACCTTAGGCAAATAGGTCTGCTCAACTCCGGGGAAGGTCCGGTTGCGCACCTCTTCGGCATAGCGCGTAGCGGCGTCGGTGATGCGACCGGCCATATCGTCGTACTTCTTGACGAAGCGTGCGGTACGCTCGAACAGGCCGAGCATATCCTCGGCGACCAGCACCTGGCCGTCGCAGGCGGCGGATGCGCCGATGCCGATTACCGGAATGTCGGTGGTTTCGGCAATCGCGCGGCCGATTGGCTCGACGACGCCCTCCAGGACGACCGAGAAAGCGCCGGCCGCAGCGATAGCCTGCGCATCGCCCTTGATCTTGGCCTCTTCCTCCTGGCTTCGCCCGCGCGCGCCATAGCCGCCGAGCGTGTTGATCGCCTGGGGGGTCAGGCCGATATGCGCCATGACCGGTATGCCGCGTTCGGTCAGGAAACGGATGGTCGGCGCCATTACCGCACCGCCCTCCAGCTTGACCGCGGCACAGCCGGTTTCGGCCAATATACGGCTGGCGCTAGCAAAGGCCTGTTCGGGCGAGGCTTCGTAACTGCCGAACGGCATGTCGACGATGACGACGGCATGATAGCTGCCCCGCACCACCGCGGCGCCGTGCGCGCACATCATGTCGAGCGTGACCGGCACCGTCGACGGCAGGCCATAGACCACCTGCCCCAACGAATCGCCGACCAGCAGCATGTCGCAATGCGGATCCAGCAATTGCGCCATGCGGACCGTATAGGCGGTCAGCATCACCAGCGGTTCCTGCGTCTTTCCCTCGAACTTGCGGCGCTGGATCGCCGGGACGGAGAGGCGCTTCATCGGTGCCGGCGTCGGGTTGGCGCGGCTGGTCGATGTGTCGATCGTGAAGGTCGTGGACATGGCGCGCTCCCTAGCGGCTTGCCGCCCGCGCCGCCAGCACCGAACGCCGCGATTGTATCCCATGCTTGACTTCATGTTAGTTTTATATAACACTGAGTTTATAGATTCGAACATGAGGTCAACAATGCCATTCAGGGAAAAGATGGCCTGGCTATCGGTGACCACCACGGTCGTCGTGTGGGGCGCCTATTTCACCTTCCTGCTGACGACCGCGCGGCACTTGCCCGGGCCGGCGCAATTCGGCGGGTTGCTCGCCGCGGTGATCGTGCAGACTGGGCTGGTCACGGTCGGGGCGATCGTCTCCGCGGTGCTGTCACCCAAGGACGCCAGCGCGGCGAGCGACGAACGCGACAAGGCGGTCTCGCGCCGCGCCTATGCGCTCGCCTATCCGGTGCTGCTGAGCCTGATCGTGTGCGTTGCCGCCAGCATGCATTTCGGCGTCGATGCCAAGGGGATGACCTATGGGATCATGGCCGCAATCGTGATCGCCGAGATCGTCCACTACGGCGCGCAGATCGTCGGCTATCGGCGGGGAGCATGATCATGGCCTATCGCGAAAAGACCGCTTGGCTGACGCTCATCTGCATGATCGTCGCCTATGTCATCTACTTCTCGCTGGTGCTGTCGGGGCATGTCGGGCCCAGGTTGCTCGACATCGTCTGGACGTTCGGCATCGTCGCCTCGATCCAGGCGATCGTAGTGATCATCGGCCACATCGTGCTGGCGGTGCGCGACGGCGCCGAAGGACGCGCTAGGCCCGATGAACGCGACCGCGCGATCGCCCGGCGCGGCGGCAGCGCCGGCTATTACGTGCTTTTGGTCGGGACGATCATGGTCGGCGTGGTGATGCCGTTCAGCGATCCGGCGCCCAAGATCGTCAACGCGGCGCTGCTCGCGATCGTGTTGGCGGAAACCGTCCGCCATGTCCTGATCGTGACGAGCTACCGGAGGGGCTGGCATGGTTAGGGCGTGTACTCATGACCGGCAACGCCCTGGATTGCGCTGGGAGGCGTGCTGGCTAGGAGCGCAGCGCAGTCGCGTAGCCTTGAGCTACGCGCAAGCAAGCGACGACGCCGGCGCGCCTCCCAGCGCAACCGCGAAGCGGCGGGCGGATTTTGGCGCCGGGCGGCGTCGCTCGTCGGTCACGATGCAGAAACGCATCGCTCCCTCCTCGCTTCTTGCCCTGCGCCAAAATCCGCTCCGTCCAGGGCACTGCCGGTCATGAGTACACGCCCCAAGCCCCTCCCCGGCCGGGTGGTCAATCAGATCCGCCTGTTGCGCTTCATGGCCAACGAGATGACCCAGGCCGAATTGGGCGAGCGGATCGGCATGACTCGCCAGACCGTGGCGGCGATCGAGGCGGGCAAATATTCGCCCACGCTGGAAGCCGCGTTCCGCATAGCCCAGGTGTTCGGCAAACCGTTAGACGAGGTGTTCCAATGGGAGGGCTGAGCGCCCTCCCCCTGGATCAGCGCCCGATCCAGCCCTTCTTCGCCGCCATCCCGGAAAACCAGATCGCGAACAGGCCGACAAGCGCGATGAATACCGGGAACGGCACCACCTTCGCGGCGCCCTCGTGCGCGATCAGGTCGGTCATCGCGAACGTGTAGCCGAACTGCACGATGACGGCGATTAGCGAGATCCAGAACAGGATGATCGCGCGGCGTTCGCGCAACAGCAAGGCGAGCCCGCCGAGCAATCCGCCGAACGTGGCGACGGCGTAGACATAATTGTACCAACTGGGCAGCGAGCGGTAGAGCGCCTGGTGATAGGGCGTTTGTTCCCACATTGCAGACGCCGCACCCAGGCGGAACTGCTCGACACAGAAATAAACGCCGATCGCGTTCCACAGCACCAACAGGATCGCGACGATCCAGAACCAGACCGGCGGCTTGGCGGTTTGAGCCATGATTCCCCTCCCCATTATGTGTGGCGGAGACTGCGCCCGGATGCGCGCCGTGGCAAGCTCAGCCGATGCCGGCCGTCTGCCAGGCATCGGGCTTGAACCCGGCGACCAGCACGCCGTCGCCTTCGACGATCGGGCGCTTGATCATCGACGGCTGCGCCAGCATCAGCGCGATCGCCTTGTCCTGGTCGAGATCGGCCTTGTCGGCATCCGGGAGCGCGCGAAACGTCGTACCCGCGCGATTGAGCACGGTTTCCCAGCCCAAGGCACTCGTCCAGCGGCGCAGCGATGGCTCATCGGCTCCGGCTTTCTTGTAATCGTGAAAGGCATAGGCGACGCTATGGTCGCCGAGCCAGGTGCGCGCCTTCTTCACCGTGTCGCAATTGGGAATGCCGTATAGGGTAAGCATGGCCGTGTGCTTAGGCCGGGCTCCGCCATCAGGCAATCAAGCAAGCCCGGCCGGCGCGATATCGCCGAAAGCCGGGCTCGCCGATCGGTCGCGGGCCGATACCCGTCAGCGCACGCGCGTGAAGTCGGCGGTCCAGTTGGTTTCCCAGGTAGCGCCGCCGTCGCGCGAAAAGGCCTGTTCCCAGCGTTCGCGATCGGGCGGTTGCTTGGTGCGGATGAAGCGCACCTTGACCGGGATGCCGTCATCGCTGTCATCACCGTAGAACAAGCCATTGTTGCCGCGGAAACCGCCGATCACCGGCGTTCCGAGCACGCCATCGCGACTGTTGATCCAATAGATATACCATTGCCGCCGGGCGCGATTGAACGTGCGGACCGTGAGCCCCGACCAGCCCTTGGTCGGAAAGTTGACCTGGTCGACATTGACGAGGCCATCGAGATATTGGCCGTAAATGTCGTTGCTGGGGAATTCGTCCCATTCCGGATTGGTGGTCCAGCGTTTCTTCAGTCGTCGTTGCACCGCGGTCCAGTGGCCGAGATGATAATCGAAATCGTGGATGTCGCCGGTCGGCGCCTCCGCCGGGGGTAGGACGGCGGCCGCCCGACCCGCCAAGCCTAGCCCACTCGCCAGCAACGCGCCCGCCAGCAGGTCACGCCGAGCCGGTCGTATCGGGTTGGTCATCGCTCTCTCCTTCGGACGGGAAAAGGAGCTTCCCCGCTCCGTACGGCCTGCTAACCTCGCCGCGACAGTGACTTGCCAGCGGATATTCGCGACTGGGCGAACGGGTACGGGAGTGGGCATGGCGGACGGTGCGCGGCGCGGCGTCGAGCTTTGGGAAGCGGGAATCGGCACGCCCGGCGGTTGGCTGCGGTTGCTCGCCTTCGGCGCGGTTGCGGGCGGCGTGGTCGGCTTCCTCGGCTATCTCGGTGGCGACCTGCTGATCTGCCTGTTCAACTGGACCGGTATGATGGTGATCGGCGCGGGCCTTGCCGGGCTGACCGTGCCGCCGGTCGTGAGGATGCTGCGCGCACGCGGCGTGCCGGCATCTGTGGCGCTGGCGATCGCGATCCTGGTGGCGGCCTTGCCCGTCAGCCTGGCGGCTGCGGCGTTCGGCCGCTGGGCATGGCCTGGAGAAGCCGCTCGGATGTCGCTGCTCGATTGGTATGTGAAGACGGCATTGGTCGAGGCGATGGTGGTCGGCTTGTGGTTAGTGGCCGAGGCGCGTCGCAGGTCCGTGCCGGAGCTTGCCATGCCCTCCGCGCCGATGCCGCCCGCTTTCGCCAATGACCACGTCACCTGCCTGCAGATGGAGGATCATTATGTCCGCGTGCACCAGGGCTCGGGCAGCCGGCTCGAACTGATGCCGATGGCCGACGCGATCGCGCGTTATGGTGCGGTGGGGATCCGGACGCATCGAAGCTGGTGGGTGGCAGTGTCGGCGGTGCGCGCGATCGAGCGCGACGGGCGCAATATACGGCTGCGGCTGGACGGCGGCGTGATCGTTCCCGTCGCACGCAATCGCGTCGCGGCGGTCCGCGCCGTGCCGACGCTGGCGCGCCTGTTCCCTGCCCCTAGGTTGGACGCCGCGCGATCCGCCACAGCGTGAAGAGTCCGATCCCGGCCCAGATGACGTTGAGCACTGCCGAGGGGATCGCGCCGTTATAGCCGCTATTGACGACAAAGCAGGCGGCCCCGACCAGGTTCATCCACTGATAGAGCCGCGATTGCCCACCGACCCGACCCGCGGACAGCAGGAGGTAAGCAAGCAGGATCACCACGGCGCCAGTCCAGCCGATCGTTTCGATAAGGATGCGTTCCGCTGTCATGCGATCTGCCGATGACGCGGTTCGCCGCCGCCGTCCAGCCATCACCGTTAAGTCGGCATTCAGCCCCGATTGGCTGATATGCTGTCATAAGACGATATAACGGCTTGGGAGGAAGGGCATGGGGCGGCTGGGCTCGGCGACGCTGACATTGTTGCTGGCGGGGATCGCATTTCCCGCCGTCGCGCAGGATCGCGCCGACGACAATGCGGTGACGCAGGCGGAGGACGGGTTCGGCTTCAGCGTCGGGCGCGAGACGATCGGCATCTACACGTCGAGCAATGCGCGCGGCTTCTCGCCGACCGCGGCGGGGAACGTGCGGATCGACGGCATGTATTTCGACCCCGCGATCGCGCTGTCGAGCATCATCAACGATTCGACCAGCATCAAGGTCGGCCTGTCGGCGCAGGGCTATCCGTTCGCCGCGCCGAGCGGGATCGTCGACCAATTGCTGCGTCGTCCCGGCGACAAGGCCGCCGCCTCGATCGTGCTCAACGCCGATAGCTACAGTTCCTATGGGCTGGAGGTCGACGGATCGCTGCCGGTCAGCAAGCGGCTGTCGGTCGGCTATGGCGCGATCGTCGGGCGCACCGCATTCCCCGACGGCACCGACAATTTCAATCACAGCCAGGGGCTGATCGTCCGCTGGCGCCCCGCGCCCGGCGTGGAGATCATGCCGTTCTGGACGCTGACCAACGATTATAATGATGAGGCGGGGCCGTTCTACGTGCCGGCGGGCAAGTATCTGCCGCCCAAGCCCCCCGCGCACAGCTTCGATGGGCCGCAATGGGCCGATTTCCGCTATACCGGGACCAATCAGGGACTGCTCGCTTCCTATGCGCCGGGCAAGACCTGGCTGCTTCGCGTCGGCGCGTTCCGGTCGGTGTTCGATCAGAAGAAGAGTTACGCCAACCTGTTGGTCGACTTGCAGCCCGACGGGACGGCGGACCGCCTGCTCATCGCCGATCCGCGCGCGAAGAACGTGTCGCTGAGCGGCGAGGTTCGGCTGACGCACAGCATCGTCGACGGGCCGCGGCTGCACGTGATCCATCTCAGCCTGCGCGAACGCGACGCGCGTCATCAGTTCGGCGGATCGGACGACGTCGATCTGGGGCCGACCCGGATCGGTGTCGAGGAGGATTCGCCCAGGCCGAATTTCGTATTCGGCGCGTCATCGCGCGACCGCATTCGCCAGGCGACCCTGGGCGTGGCCTATGACGGGCGCTGGCGCGACATCGGCGAGATCAGCTTCGGCCTCTCGCGTGCCGATTACCGCAAGACCACCTGGCTTCCCGGCGTCGCGCCGATCGTGTCGCGATCGCGGCCATGGCTCTATAACGGCACGGCGGCGGCCTATCTGTCCAAATCGGTGTCGCTCTATGCCGGTTATGCCCGCGGCCTCGAGGAAAGCGGCGTGGCGCCGCCCAACGCGGCCAACCGCAATCAGCCGCTCAACGCGATCCTGACCGAACAGAAGGACGCCGGCATCCGCTGGACGGTGACGGGGAACGTCAAGCTGATCGCCGGCGTGTTCGACCTGCGGAAGCCCTATTTCGGATTCGATGCGGCCAGTCGCTACACCCAGGTCGGCACCACGCGCAGCCAGGGGGCGGAAGTGTCGGTGTCGGGCAATTTGACGCGGACGCTCAATGTCGTCGCGGGCGGGTATTTCCTGCGCGCCCGGGTCGAGCGCGACCCCAATGCGCTTGGCACGATCGGCGCCCGCCCCGTGGGATTGCCGGGGCGCCTCGTCAATTTGAACCTCAACTGGAAGACGCCGGTGCTCGACGGGCTGTCGCTCGACACCACCCTGCTCCAGCGCGGCAAGGTGCCGTCGACCACCGACAATCTGGTGTCGCTGCCCGCCCGCGCACAGCTCAATCTCGGCGGCCGCTATCGGTTCAAATTGGTCAACCGCGACGCAACCCTGCGCATGCAGGTGACCAATCTATTCGACAATCGCCCCTTCAACGTCGCCGGACCCGGCATCTACGGCGCAGGCGCGGGACGGTACCTCACCGGCTACCTGGCAGTCGACGTCTAGGGTCCATACTCAGCGTCGACGCGCCAGTCTCCGTAGCCAGGCCCCCGAATGAAAGATGCCCATCAGCGCGTACATCGGCACCATTCCGCCCCACAGCGACATCGCGGACGCGGAACAGTTCATGGTGCCGTCCGCGCCGGATGCATAGCTCAACAGCGCCATCCCGATGAAGGTCGGGGTTGCCACGATGCCAAGCCATCCGGCCGCGTCGGGCGCTGCATCGTTGCGGCGCCCATGCTGGACATCGGCGGTGATCATGCCGCGGTCTCCGCGTAACGGTCATGATGGCGCCACCAAATCCCGTGTTCGTCACGTCCCCGGGGCGCGCGGTCGAGCCACTGGAACATGCCCCACAGCCCGTCGAGCCCGCGGGCGTAGGTCGAATAGCTGTGGTAGACTACGCCGTCCTCGATGACGAATGCGCTGAGGCCGGGACGTTGGCGCAGATAGGCGATCGGGTCGGCGCCGGTCCGCGCCGCGCTCTGGTTGACGACCGGCGGTATCGTTGCCTCGGTCATCGCATGGCCGCCCCGACGGTAATTATATTCGGTGCCACCCGCACGCTGCTGCTCTTCGGAGATCGAAACATTGAAGTCGTAATTGAAGTCGCGGCCCTGGGTCGACGCCCAGGGAAAGGACCAGCCCATCCGCTCCCTGAAGGCAAGCAGCTTGTCGAGCGGAGCAAGCGACGCGGCCCACAGCATCACGTCATGGTTGGCGAGGTGCACCGCGATGCCGTTGAAGCCGTCGGCAATCGCCGAGCAGGAGATGCATCCCGCGGGATATTCCGGTCCGAACATGAAATGGTAGACCAGTAATTGCGACCGACCCTGGAAGAGCGCCGCCAGCGCCACCTCGCCTTGCTCGGTATCGAACCGATAGTCCTTGTCGACCCGTACCCAGGGCAGCGCCTGACGCCGTTCGGCAACCGCGTCGCTCTGTCTCGTCAACGCTTTTTCCGCGTCGAGCAGATCAAGCCGCGCCGCGAGCCATTGCTCGCGCGTTCCGATTTGGTGGGACGTCATCGCGGAATCTCCTTCCTATCGTCGCACGTCATACGTCGCCGGCGCCTTCTCGCGGATGCGGATGCCGCGATGGTCGTCGAGAAGGCGCCGGGCGCTACTCAGGCCGCTTCGCGATAATCGCCGAGCTGAGCATTCAGCGCGCGCTGGAAAGCGGGCCGCGCCATGCAGCGATTGATATAGGCAGCCAGCCGGGGATCACGCTGCGCGACCTCGGGGTGGAAGCGGAGCACCGTCGCCATCATCAGATCGCCGACGGTGAAGCGTTCGCCGTCGAGGAACGGCTTGTCGCCCAGCCGTTTGGCCACCGCGTCGAGTTTCTTGTTCATCAACTCGGCGGCGCTCGCCCGGCGCAGCTTTGCCCATTCTTCGTTCGTGAAGATGAAGTCGATCAGGAAGAGGTTGACGATCGACGGCTCGACCGAATTGAGCGCGGCGATCAGCCATTGCACCGCCCGGATGCGCGCCGCCGGCTCCTTGGGCAGCAGCGCCTCCGACCGCTCCGCGACATGAAGAGCGATCGCGCCCGATTCGAACAGGACGAGCCCGTCTTCCTCGAACATCGGGACCTGCCCGAACGGCTGCATCAGGCGATAGTCCGGATGATCCTGGTCACCCTGTTCGAGCAGCCGTGCGGTGTAGGGAAGGCCCGCCTCCTCGAGCACCCAGCGTACGCGCAAGTCGCGCACCAACCCCTTGGCGAAATCCGGAACGTCGCGGAAAGCCGAAATGGTAATCATTGCCAATGCTCCTTTTCATCCGACCAGGCGCAATTATGTCTGTTCTTGCGGGCACCGATCCGTCGGTAGCCATCGGTCACGAACGGCATCTAGGGCGCGTCGCCGGAAGGGTGAGAGTGACAATCGTGGCGGGATTTCGATGGACTCGCTGATCGCCGCCGCGGCGCAAGCGCTGGCGAAAGGCGATCCGCTAGGCGCGCTGAACCGCGTCGCGCTGCGCGACGACGCGCCGGCGCTGGCGCTCCGCGGAATCGCCATGGCGCAGCTCGGCGACTTCGATCGCGCCCGTTCATTGGTGCGTCGCGCGGCGCGCGCCTTTGGCCCGCGGGAGCCCGTGGCGCGTGCACGATGCGTCGTCGCCGAAGCCGAGATCGCGCTCGCGTCGCGCGACCTGACCTGGCCGACCAAGGCATTGGCCGCGGCGGCGGCGGCACTCGAATCCCATGGCGATCGCGCAAACGCGGCCCATGCGCATTATCTCGAGGCGCGGCGACTGCTGTTGCTCGGGCGGCTCGACGATGCCGAAGGCAAGCTGGCCCGACTGGACGTCTCGGCACTTCCCACCCCGCTGCGCGCGATCCACGAGTTGACGATGGCCGGCATCGCCATGCGGCGCGTTCGGGCCGGTGCCGCGCGCGCGGCGCTCGGCCGCGCCGAGGAGGCGGCACGCTGGGCACGCATTCCGGCGCTCGCCGCGGAAGTCGAGCAGGCCTTCGCGGTGCTCGACACGCCAGCAGCGCGGTCAATCGCGCGCGGCGACGAGCGCCCTCTCCGGCTCGAACAGGTCGAAGCTGTGCTGGCGTCGGACGCGATCGTCATCGACGCCTGTCGCAACCTCGTGCGTGCGCGAGACACGATCGTTCCGCTGGCAACGCGTCCGGTGCTCTTCGCGCTGGCCCGCGCGCTCGGCGAAGCCTGGCCCGGCGATGTGCCGCGCGACATGCTGCTCGCGCGGGCATTCGGCGCGCGATTCGTCGACGAATCGCACCGCGCCCGGCTGCGGGTCGAGATTGGGCGCCTCCGCAAGCTGCTGCTGCCGATCGCGCGGGTGAGTGCGACCACGCTGGGCTTCAGGCTCTCGCCGCTCGGCGCGCGCCAGATCGTCGTGCTGGCCCGCCCCGTCGAGGAGGACCATGCCACCGTGCTGGCATTGCTCGCCGACGGTGAATCCTGGTCGAGCTCGGCGCTGGCGCTGGCATTGGGCGCCAGCCAGCGCACGGTGCAACGTGCGCTCGACGCGCTTGCTGCGACTGGCAAGGCGCAAGCCCTGGGTCGCGGTCGGGCGCGGCGCTGGACGACGCCACCATTTCCTGGATTCGCGACGACCTTGTTACTCCCCGCACCGTTCCCGGGCAGCTAGGATACAGGCATGAAGACATCCAAAGCGCAGATCGTCCGCGAATACGGACCCTTCCCTGAGGTCGAGCAGGTCGGCGGGGTCTCCTTCGACGGCACGAACGTCTGGTTCGCATCGGGCGACCGGTTGAATGCTTTCGATCCGGAGAGCGGCGAGCAACGGCGCTCGCTCGACATTGCCGCGCATGCCGGCACGGCGTTCGACGGCGAACATCTGTTCCAGATCGCCGAGAGCAACATCGAGAAGATCGATCCGGCGACCGGACGGATTCTCGCCACCATCCCGGCGCCGGGCGGCGGCAAGGACTCGGGTCTCGCCTGGGCCGAAGGCACGCTCTGGGTTGGCGAGTATCGCGAGCGCAGGATCCACCAGATCGACCCCGAGACCGGCGCGATCCTGCGCACGATCGCTTCCAACCGCTTCGTGACGGGAGTCACCTGGGTCGATGGCGAGCTGTGGCACGGCACCTGGGAAGACGAAGCGAGCGACCTGCGACGCATCGACCCGCGCAGCGGAGAGGTGTTGGAGCAAATCGAGATGCCCGAGGGGGTCGTGGTATCGGGCCTCGAATCCGATGGGTGCGACCGGTTCTTTTGCGGCGGCGGCAACAGCGGCAAGGTGCGGGCCGTCCGCCGACCGACGTAACGGCGCGGCGTGATCGTGCGGCATGCGGCCGGGACTGTGTCCCGCGATCGCCTAACCCACCTCGCGTTGCGGGCGCGCCAAGAAGTAGAACGCGGTGACGTGGGTGATCATCAGCAGCGGCACATAGAGGATCGGGATCGCATAGGCGGCGCCCAGCTCCCCCGCATGCGCCGGGAGGTCGGCCTGGATCGCATGGCTATAGGCAAGCACGAGATCGACCAGGCCGACCAGGTTGAACGCGACCACGAACAGCCAGAAGACGGGGCGGATCCGAGCGGTCGCCAGCGCCAATAGCGCGAGCAGCCCGGTGGCGAGATCGCCATAAGCGGCAGGTATGGCAAAATGCGCCGGGAGGTCGGCGCCGACCACGCCCGGGACGACGAAGGCGAGCCCGAAGAAGCGGAAGCTGTGAAGCGTCGCAATCGCACGATGCGCCGCGGCGCGATCGATCGATTTTAGCCAGGGCAGGATATAGGCGAAAAAGCACAGCAGCCACGCCGCATATCCGAGGAAGAGATGCGTCTGAAAGATATGGGTCGTCGACATGGCGATCTTCGATCCTGAATCGATTGCGGCGGGGTCGGGCACCGCCGGCAGTTGAGGTCGCGATCGCATCTATGGTCGCTTTCCCCGCACGACTATCGGCGATAATCTCGACGATCCATGAAGCAGAACTTCACAGTCCGGCACGGTGCGCTCGACGGGGTCGAGACATTCCTGAGCGTCGCCCGCTATCGCAGTTTTCGCCGGGCCGCCGCGGCTCTGGGCGTCACGCCGTCGGCGGTCAGTCAGTCGGTACGGTCGCTCGAAGCGCGGATCGGCGCCGCGCTGCTGACCCGGACCACGCGCAGCGTCGGCCTGACCGAAGCCGGCCAGCGCTTCCTCGACCGGGCCGGCCCCGCCTTTGACGAACTCGTCGCCGCCAGCGAAGCGGCGCGCGATCTGGGCCAGCGTCCGGCTGGATTGTTGCGCCTTGCCGTACCCCGCTCCGTGGTCCCGCTGATCCTCGAGCCGGTGATCGCCTCATTCTGCGATGCCTATCCCGAGATAGAATTGGAGATCGCCGCGAGCGACGAGATGGTGGATATCGCGGCCGGCGGTTTCGATGCCGGTATCCGCCTCGGCGAACTGATCGCGGCCGACATGATTGTCGTACGACTCACGCCCCCATTCCCGTTCGTCGTCGTCGGCAGCCCGGATTATCTGCGCCGGCGCGAGCCGCCGGCGCGCGTCGAGGATCTCCGCGACCATGCATGTCTGCGCCTGCGCCGTTGGAACGGATCGATCGCGCCTTGGACCTTCGCGGTCGGCAACGATGTGATCGAAGCAGCCGTATCCGGGCCGCTCATCGCGCACGATTACCCGACCCTTCTCGGCGCCGCGATACAGGGCCTGGGGCTCTCGCAAGTCCCTGGCCCGATCGCCCAGGCAGCGATTGCGGATGGCCGGCTGCAAGCGCTGCTGACGCCGCTGGCGATCATGACACCCGGCGTCTTCCTCTATCATTCCGGCAAACGTCAGATGCTGCCTAAGCTCCGCGCCTTCATCGATCACATGAAAGCGCCCCGACATCCAACCGCGACCGCCAGAATCACGAAGGATTAGCCGCGGAAACGCATGGCGGCCGTTCGATCGACCGCCCGAACCTTCAGTTCGCGGCGCCCTGCCGACTGGCGAGATCGAGCGTCGCCTCGAGGCTTCCCACGGTGAACGGCTTCACCAGCACGGGAACCTCATCATCGACCGCCTGGAAGTTTGGTTCGGCATAACCGGTAATGATCACCGCCGGGAGTGTCGGCCGGATTTCGCGCAATTGACGAATCAGGTCGGACCCCGACAGCCGCGGCATCGCATAGTCGCTCAGCACCAGGTCGAAGGCTCCGGGTTGCTTGCGCACCATCTTGAGCGCGGTCTCTCCTTCACCGGCCTCGGAGACGCGATGACCGAGATCGTGCAACATCGCCGCCGTAGCGGCGCGCGCGCCCTCATGGTCATCGACCAGCAGGATGTTGAGTTGCCGTTTGCCGGTCCGCGATTCCGGTGCGGACACCACTTCCGGCGCGACGGGCATAGCCGCGTCGGCCGGCGCCGCGGGCAGCCAGATCTCCACGCGGGTCCCGACGCCGACTTCGCTGGTCAGGCGCAGCGCGCCGCCCGATTGTTTGGCGAAGCCATAGACCATGCTGAGCCCCAGGCCGGTGCCCTTGCCCACCGCCTTGGTCGTGAAAAACGGCTCCATGACCTGCTCGACTTGTTCGGCCGCGATCCCGCAGCCGATATCGGTCACGGCGAAGACGATATAGCGCCCGGGCTCGAGCAGCGTGCCGGCGATATCCTGGCTCGCCTGCGCATCGTGGCCGCTCGCCTCGATCGTCACGGTTCCGCCGTCCGGCATGGCGTCGCGCGCATTGATGACGAGGTTCATGATCGCCAGTTCGAGCTGCGCCGAATCGGCGAATACGGCGTCGAGCCCGTCTTCGCATTTCCAGACGAGCTCGATCCGACCGCCGAGCGTGTGCGCCAACAGCCCGTCGATCGCATCAGCCAGCGTCGCCACGTCCACCGCGGCCGGTTGCAGCATCTGTCGCCGCGAAAATGCCAGCAGGTGCCGCACGAGTTGCGTTCCCTGTTCGGCAGCGTGCCGGGTCATGTCGACGAGCCGTCGTTGCTGGGCGTCGAGCGGTATCTGCCGTTCGATCATGCCGATGCCGCCGAGCACCGCTGCGAGCAGATTGTTGAAGTCGTGCGCGATCCCGCCGGTCAGTTGGCCGATCGCCTCCATCTTGCGGATCTGGTTGAGCTCGCTCTCGAGCTCGCGGCGGTCCGAAATGTCGAGCAGCGTCCCGGCATATTCGACCGGCGATCCACCCGCGTCATGCAACAGCACCGCTTGATCGAGAAAATGGCGATACTCGCCGTCGGCGTGTCGCCAGCGATATTCGACCGAATGCGCCCCGCCCTGGCCGCGGGCCGCCAGCGCGGCGATCGCCCGCTCGCGGTCCTCGGGATGAAGCCGATCGCTCCAGATGCCGGGGGAATGCCGAATATGGTCGAAGCTGAACCCGGTCAGCGTCTCGAAATTGCCGCTGACGAACTTGGGCATGCGCGGCTCGCAGTCGACATCTTCGAGGTAGAGAGTGATCGGCAGCGAGGCGATGATTGCTGCCTGGCGCTGCTCGGCGAGCCGCAATTGCTGCTCGGCATGGAGCCGCTCGGCATTGGCGCGCAGATTGTCGTCGAGCAGCCGCTGCTGCGCTTCCGCGGTGCGCTGCACTTCCTTGCGCATCGCATAGAGGTCGACGAACACCGCGACTTTGGAGCGGAGCACGGTCGGCTCGACCGGCTTGAAGACATAATCGACCGCGCCCGTCGCATAGCCCCGCAGGAGATGCTCCATCTCCTTGTTGACCGCCGAGAGAAACAGGATCGGCACGCGGCGGGTCTGCTGGCGCTCGCGGATCAGCTGCGCGGTTTCGTAACCGTCGAGCCCGGGCATGTAGACGTCGAGCAGGATGGCCGCGAACTCTTCGCGGAGAAGGTGCCGCAAGGCTTCTTCGCCCGAGCGCGCGACGACGATCTCGGCGAGGTCCTCGAGCACATTGCTGATCGCGACGAGATTATGCTCGTCGTCATCGACGACAAGCACACGCGCCCGTTCGGAAGGGAGCACCACCGGCGCCGGTTCGTCGACGATCCCGCGATCGAGGATCACGGTTGGGGCACGGGGCATGGTCCGCCGCGGCATCTCAGGCATGCCCCGCGAGGACCGCACCGGCCGCCTGCTGCGCCTCTCTCGATCGCGAAATCCAGACGCGCAGCAACGCGAGCAGCAGATCGATATCGACCGGCTTGGCGATGTAATCGGACGCGCCGGCGTCGAGGCATTTCTGGCGGTCGCCCTTCATCGCCTTGGCGGTGACCGAGATCAGCGGCAGGTCGGCCAGCGCGGGGCGCCGGCGAATCTGCTTCATCGTCTCATAGCCGTCCATTTCGGGCATCATGATGTCGATCAGGGCGATATCGATGCCGGGCGTCTCCTCCAGGATCACGATCCCGTCGCGGCCGCGCTCGGCGTGCATCACCTCGACGCCATAACTCTCCAGCACGCTGGTCAGCGAGTAGATGTTGCGGATGTCGTCATCGACGATCAGGATCTTGGCGCCCGCCAGTTCGGGCGCCGAGCGCACGGTCGACGGCGGCTCCGTGTCGGGCACCAGTTCGAGCACCGCCCTACCGGAGCCGATCCGTTCCGCGAGATCGCCAAACACCGCGGCGAGCGCATCGCTTTGCGCCGGTTTCTCGGTGACCCCGGCCGCGCCGAGATCGATCGCCCGCGCCAGCTTGTCGGCGCCGGAGATCACATGGATCGGCAGGTGCCGCGTCTGGGGGTCGTGCTTGAGCAAGTCGAGCAGCACGAACCCGTCGATATCCGACAGGCCGAGATCGAGCGTGATCGCATTCGGCTGGAGCTTGCGCGCGAGCGCCACCGTGCCCGCGCCCGCGGTTGAAATGACGCCCTTGAGCCCCGCGCCGCGCGCCACGTCGAGCAGAATCGACGCGAAGGTGGGATCGTCCTCCACGATCAGCACAAACGGCGAACCGTCGAGGCTGTCGCGATCGTCGCTCACGTCGAACGTGTTGGGCAGCGCCGTCGGCACCATCGCGCCGCTATTGTCGTAGCGTGCCTGGCTGGGTTCTACCGGCAACGCCGCCGGCGCGATCGCCTGAAGCGGCACGAACAAGGTGAAGGTCGATCCCTTACCCGGCGTCGAGCGCACCTGGAGCTCGCCGCCGAGCAGCCGAGCGATTTCCCGGCTGATCGAAAGGCCGAGCCCGGTGCCGCCATATTTGCGGCTGGTCGTACCATCGGCCTGTTGGAACGCCTCGAAGATCAGCTTCTGCTTGTCCTTGGGAATGCCGATGCCGGTATCGGTCACCGCAATCTCGATCGCGCGCTCCGCTCCGCGCAGCACCGGGTGATTGGTACTCCAGCCGCTTTCCGCGGTGCGGACGGCCAGGGTGACCGAGCCTTGCGAAGTGAATTTGAAGGCGTTCGACAGCAGGTTGAGGACGATCTGCTGCAACCTCTTTTCGTCGGTGCGGATCGTCGCGGGCAATGCTTCGCCGAACTCGACGATGAAATCGAGATTCTTGTCCGCGGCGAGTTGGCGGAAGGTCCGCTCCATATGCTGTTTGAGGCCCTGCATCGGCATCTCGCCGATCTCGATCGAGACTGTGCCCGATTCGATCTTCGACAGATCGAGGATGTCGTTGATCAGGTTGAGCAGATCCGAGCCGGCCGAGTTGATCGTGCGCGCGAACTCGACCTGCTTCTCGTTCAAATTCCCCTGCGGGTTGTCGGACAGCAGGTTGGACAGGATCAACAGCGAGTTGAGCGGCGTGCGCAATTCGTGGCTCATATTGGCCAGGAATTCGGATTTGTACTTGGAGGTGAGCGCCAGCTGCTCGGCCTTTTCCTCGAGCGCCCGGCGCGCCATCTCGATCTCGAGATTCTTGGCTTCGACCTGGCGCTTCTCATTCTCGAGCAGCTGCGCTTTCTCTTCGAGCTCCTCGTTGGTGTTGTGAAGCTCCTCCTGCTTGGTGGTGAGCTCGGTCTGGCGCGCCTGGAGTTCCTGGGTCAGCAGCTGGGATTGTTTGAGCAGCCCCTCGGTGCGCATCGTTGCGGCGATCGTGTTGAGCACGATGCCGACCGACTCCATCAGCTGGTCTAGGAAGTTCTGGTGAGTCTCGTTGAACTCGCTGAACGAGGCGAGCTCGATCACCGCCTTGACCTCATCCTCGAACAAGGCGGGCAGGATGGTGACATTGGCGGGACGCGCCTCGCCAAGCGCCGAACCGATGCGGATGAAGTCGGGCGGCACGTCCTCGAGCAGGATCGGACGTTTGTCGGCGGCCGCCTGGCCGATCAGCCCCTCGCGTAGCTGAAAAGCGGGTTTCAGGGCTTCGCGGTTTTCCGCGCCATAGCTCGCGGCGAGTTCGAGCACCGTGTCCTCGGCGTCGCGATTGGTCACGTAGAAGACGCCATATTGCGCGCCGACCAGCGGGGCGAGTTCGGACATGATGAGGTTCGATACGGTCGAGAGGTCGCGTTCGCCCTGCAGCATGCGGCTGAACCGTGCGAGGTTGGTCTTGAGCCAGTCCTGTTCGGCGTTCTTGAGCGTCTGATCCTTCAGGTTGCGGATCATCTCGTTGATATTGTCCTTGAGCGCCGCCATCTCGCCCGACGCCTCGACCGCGATCGACCGGGTCAGGTCGCCCTTGGTCACTGCGGTCGCCACGTCGGCGATCGAGCGCACCTGATTGGTCAGATTGGCGGCGAGCTGATTGACGTTGTCGGTCAGATCGCGCCACAGGCCGGCCGCACCCGGAACGCGCGCCTGGCCGCCCAGCTTGCCCTCGATGCCGACCTCGCGCGCCATGTTGGTCACCTGATCTGCGAAGGTCGCCAGCGTCTCGATCATCAGGTTGATCGTCTCGGCGAGCGCGGCGATCTCCCCCTTCGCGTCGAGCGTCAATTTTCGCTTCAGATTGCCCTGCGCCACCGCGGTCACGACGTCGGCGATGCCGCGGACCTGGTTGGTGAGATTGGTCGCCATCAGGTTGACGTTGTCGGTCAGATCCTTCCACGTCCCGCCGACGCCCGGCACCTGCGCCTGGCCGCCGAGCTTGCCCTCGGTGCCGACCTCGCGGGCAACGCGAGTCACTTCCGAGGCGAAGCCGTTGAGCTGATCGACCATCACGTTGATCGTGTTCTTGAGCTCGAGGATCTCGCCCTTCACGTCGACGGTGATCTTCTTCGACAAGTCGCCGCGCGCCACCGCCGTCGTCACCTCGGCGATGTTGCGGACCTGGCCAGTCAGATTGTCGGCCATCAGATTGACGTTGTCGGTCAGATCCTTCCACGTCCCGGCGACGCCGCGCACGTTCGCCTGGCCGCCCAATTTCCCCTCGGTGCCGACCTCGCGCGCCACGCGCGTCACCTCGCTCGCGAACGAGTTGAGCTGGTCGACCATCGTGTTGATCGTGTTCTTGAGTTCGAGAATCTCGCCCTTCACGTCGACGGTGATCTTCTTCGATAGATCGCCCAGCGCCACCGCCGTCGTCACCTCGGCGATGTTGCGGACCTGACCCGTCAGGTTCGCCGCCATCAGATTGACGTTGTCGGTCAGGTCCTTCCACGTGCCGCCGACGCCCGGCACCTGCGCCTGGCCGCCGAGCTTGCCGTCCGACCCGACCTCGCGCGCCACGCGCGTCACTTCCGAGGCGAAGCCGTTGAGCTGCTCGACCATCGTATTGATGGTGTTCTTGAGCTCGAGGATCTCGCCCTTCACGTCGACGGTGATCTTCTTGGACAAATCGCCCGACGCCACCGCGGTAGTGACCTCAGCGATGTTGCGAACCTGGCCGGTCAGGTTGGTCGCCATCGCGTTGACGTTATCGGTCAAATCCTTCCAGGTGCCGGCGACGCCCTCGACCTGCGCCTGGCCACCCAGCTTGCCTTCCGAGCCGACCTCGCGCGCCACGCGAGTCACTTCGCTCGCAAAGCCGTTGAGCTGGTCGACCATGGTGTTGATCGTGTCCTTGAGCTCGAGAATCTCGCCCTTCACGTCGACGGTGATCTTCTTGGACAAGTCGCCCTTGGCGACCGCGGTCGTCACTTCGGCGATATTGCGGACCTGGCCGGTCAGGTTCGCGGCCATCAGGTTCACATTGTCGGTGAGGTCGGCCCAGGTGCCGGCGACTCCCGGCACCTGCGCCTGGCCGCCGAGCTTGCCCTCGGTGCCGACCTCGCGCGCCACGCGAGTCACTTCCGAGGCGAAGCCGTTGAGCTGATCGACCATCACGTTGATGGTGTTTTTCAGCTCGAGGATCTCGCCCTTCACGTCGACGGTGATCTTCTTGGAAAGATCCCCGCGCGCCACCGCCGTCGTCACGTCGGCGATGTTGCGGACCTGACCGGTCAGATTGTCGGCCATCAGATTGACGTTGTCGGTCAGATCCTTCCACGTCCCGGCGACGCCCGGCACCTGCGCCTGCCCGCCGAGCTTGCCCTCGGTGCCGACCTCGCGGGCAACGCGCGTCACTTCCGAGGCGAAGCCGTTGAGTTGGTCGACCATCACGTTGATCGTGTTCTTGAGCTCGAGGATTTCGCCCTTCACGTCGACGGTGATCTTCTTCGACAGATCGCCCTTGGCGACCGCGGTCGTCACTTCGGCGATGTTGCGCACCTGGCCTGTGAGGTTCGCCGCCATCAGATTGACGTTGTCGGTCAGGTCCTTCCACGTCCCGCCGATACCCGGCACCTGCGCCTGGCCACCAAGCTTGCCTTCGGTGCCGACCTCGCGCGCCACGCGCGTCACCTCGCTGGCGAACGAATTGAGCTGGTCGACCATCGTGTTGATCGTGTTCTTGAGCTCGAGGATCTCGCCCTTCACCTCGACGGTGATCTTCTTGGACAGATCGCCCGACGCCACGGCCGTGGTCACCTCGGCGATGTTACGCACCTGGCCGGTCAGGTTGGTCGCCATCGCGTTGACGTTGTCGGTCAGATCCTTCCAGGTGCCGGCGACGCCCTTCACCTTGGCCTGGCCGCCCAGCTTGCCCTCGGTGCCGACCTCGCGCGCCACGCGCGTCACTTCCGACGCGAAGGACGCCAATTGCTCGACCATGGTGTTCACCACCTTGCCGATGCGAAGGAATTCGCCGCGCAACGGGCGGCCGTCGATCTCGACCGTCATCGACTGCGACAGATCGCCCTTGGCGACGGCGCCGATGACGCGCGCGACCTCGGCGGTCGGCTGCACCATGTCCTCGATCAATTCGTTGAGCGCGCGCAGTTGCGCCTCATAGCCGCCAGTGGCGCCGCGGACATGCCCGCGCTGGTTGATCTTGCCTTCCTTGCCGACGACCCGCGACAGCCGTTCGAACTCGTTGGTCATCTGTTCTTCGAGGCCGACGACTTCATTGAACAGGATCGCGATCTCCCCGTCGGTGCCGGACAGATCCTCCGGCAGCCGGACCGAAAAGTCCCCGCGCCTGAGACTACGGAGCGCGGAAACGAGTTGGCGGCGATCCAGCGTTTCGGGGGATTGTTCTGCGTGCACCTAAGGCTCCAGGCATCTCCCACCCCGCTCGTTCACGCGACCCCCCGATCGCTTTCGCTAACATCGGAGAACTATCTCGTTCGGCGTTTAAAAAAGGTCAATATGCCGCGAAAGGTCGGCCCGGAACTGCCGGGCGTCGGTGGAGTAGCGACGCCGGACCTGCTCGCTTGTCGGGCCGCTTTTCGATCATGCCGGCGCCGTCGCGGAGAATGCTTCCTCGACCGGATCGACGTCGTCGGTCAGCTGTCGATCCGGTAATGGATCGGCTTGAACGTGCCCCCATTCGAATCCGGGTGCCGAGCAGGCCGTCAGCCCGATGATCAGGTTGATCTCACGGGATGTCGCTACCAGCCGGCATCGATCGCCGCATCGACCATCCGGGTTACCATTCGCGTAGCTTCGCCGGTGCCGTGCCGGTCGGCCAGCTGAGCGAAGAAACCTTGGCTGGTCAACGCGGTGACGATGTCGGTCAGCGCCGCTGCGTCACCCGGCACATCCAAGCGTGCGATCAGCGTTCCGACGGTGCCACGGCGGCGCTCGCCACGCGCGGCAAGTGCCGCCGCAAATTCTGGATCGGGGGCGATGACTTCGTGCAACCTGCGAACCGCGCCATCACCGCCCCAGAAATCGCAAAATATGGTGACGACGTGGCGCAGCGCCTCGCGCGGGTCTGTCATCGCCATCGCCTGCGGAATCCGGTGCAGCCCGCCCGCCGCCGCACGATCGTCGAACACAGCCTCGAGCAATCCGTGCCGCGAGCCGAACTGGTTGTACACGGTAAGCCGGGTCACGCCGGCCCGAAGCGCAACAGCGTCGAGCGATAACCTACCACCTTCGCGCAAAATATCCCCGGCGGCCGCGATCAGGCGCGCGCGCGTCGCCGCCGCTGCCGCCTCGCGCTGGGAGCCGGCAATTGGGCGATCATTGGTCACTTGGTACGCGCCGCGTAGTTCACTATACAGTATGTATATCGAGTCGCTCCGAGGCCGTCCATGCAGACCACCATCATCATCGCGCTTTCGCTCCACATTCTCGCCGCCACCTTCTGGGCAGGCAGCACTTTCGTGCTGGCGCGCACCGGAGGCAAGGGCGCCGAACAGTTGCTGCGTCCGCAGATCGGTGCAGCGACCGTTGCGATATTGTCGGGTGCTTATCTGGGGCATTTGCTCCACGCCGGCAGTTTCGAGACGCCGGAGAAATTGCTCGCCGCCGGCGCGGGCTGCGCGCTGGTCGCCTATCTGGTGCAGATTTGGCTGGCGATCGGCCTGCGCGGCCGGAGTCTCGATGAGGCCGCGGCCAGCCGAATGGCGGCGGGCGAGCGCCTCGCCGCCATTTTGCTGGCGATCACGACAGTCTGCATGGCGGCGGCGCGATATGCGTGAGGTTGGCTAAAGCGCCGGGCGTCAGGGTTCGATCGCGACGACGTCGCGGAAATAGACGACGCCAATCTTGTTGCGCCCCTCATCCTCCACCTCGATCTTGTGGTGGAGCACCAGGTGACCGTGCGCCTTGACCGATTCCGCGGCGAAATTGCGCGCCTCTTCGGCCGCGCGCCGTAGCGCCGCCGGCGTGTCGGCCAAGTCGGCGCCCTCCTCGTCCAGCGTGATCTCATCGTTATAGACGTTGAAATAATAGCGGGTCATCGCGATGACCAGAAAGCCGCTGCCGCGATTTGGTTTCGTATTTTGCCTAAAATCAATGCGATTCCGCTCCGGACGCGGATCCTGCGGCGATTTCGCGGGGCAGGCGGCCAGCGTTTCGTCCGTTCCGGCCAATTGGTCGCGGCTCATGATCAATGCCCGCTCGGCATCGTCGAGCCCGAGCGTGAGGGAGTGGTAGCAAGCTGAGTCATGCATTTCCGAACGCGGCCGGCTCGGCGAGGTTTCACCGTCGAGCAGGAGTGACGTGCTGGATTTTTTAGGACAAATGCACTAGATGACCATCTACATGGTCAGGAACACGGCAATGGAAGCAATCAATCTGGCAGAGGCGAAAACACATCTGAGCGAGCTGGTCGATCGGGTAGAAGCCGGGGATTCTATCGATATCACCCGCCGTGGAAAGCCGGTTGCGCGGCTCACCGCCGTAGCCGGGGCACGCAAGCCGATCGATGCCGCGCTACTTCAATCGCTAACGGCAGCGATGCCCCCGCAGCCCGAGAGTGCTGCCGACCTCGTGCGGTCGATGCGGGACGGTGATCGCTACTGATGCTCTATCTCGATACGTCGCTGATCGTCGCAGCGCTATCCAATGAAGCAACGACGCCGCGGATTCAGGCGTGGCTGACGGAGCAGGATCCCGCACAACTGCTGATCAGCGACTGGACCGTCACCGAGTTGTCTTCCGCCATGGCGATCAAGCTGCGGACCGGACAGATCAGCCTGGAGCAGCGCGCGGCGGCGCTCGCCATGTTCAACAAGCTGGTCGCGGAGAGCTTCACCGTCCTGGGCGTGACGGGCGGACAATTTCGGGCGGCGGCGAAATTTGCCAATCAGCATGCGCTCGGGCTTCGCGCCGGTGATGCGCTGCATCTTGCTATCGCATCGGAACATGGCGCCGCGGTTCATACGCTTGACCAACGGCTCGCGGAAGCCGGGCCGGCGCTCGGCGTCCCGACGCAATTGCTCGCTTGATCCGACCCTTCTCCGGCTTGGCAGACTTGCTCGGAAATCGTGATGGGAGACTGGATCAGACTTTCATCACCCGCAGGGCGATCCAGGGCTTGCCCGGCAGCGCGACTTTCGGCCGCGCCGGGTCGTGCACGTCATAATCGTTCTTGCGGGCCATCTTGAACACGCCGTCGACCGGCGTGATCGTCATGTTCCAGGTATCGATCACGTCGATCCGGTAGCTCTGTAATGCATCCTCGCCACGGCCAGGCAAGATGACGTCCCATTCGGTCGGGCGATCGGCGCCGAAATAGCGAAGATAATAATGATTGGCCTTGCCGCCGAGGTGATAATTCCACCACGCCTGGATCGGTTCGATGCCGGGGACCGGCCCCTCTTCCATGATCTTGCGCAGGAAGGCGAGCCGCGGCGGGCTGGTGCCGACCAGCTTGCCGCCCTGCCCCAGCCAGGAGAAATCGGCATTGCGGTTAGCGTCGAACGTCTCGCTGTGGCCGACATAGGTGCCGCCGATCAGTCCGTACCAGAAGCGCTCGACCATCTCCTCGCCGGTCAATTGGCCCCAGCGTTTGTCCGAATTCCCTTCATAGACCACTTCGTCGAAGATCACCGGCTTGAGCGCGAAGGCGCGGTGCAGTTCGGCACGGATGTCGTCGAGCACCGCCGCGCCGTTCTGAATGCTGGCATGGGTGATCCACGGCTTGCGCGCGTCGTAATAGGTATTGATCTGATGGATCGAGCGCAGCCGGTCGTGCGGATCGGCGGCGACCAGCACCTGGAATAGATGGTCCCAGTCGTCCATCGTCTTGGTCTTGATGGCATCATATTCGTTGCCCATCGACCACCAGACGTTGCGATAGGCGCCGAACCGCGCGGCGACGTAGCGCAGGTAACGCTCGTCATCGGCGCGCGTCATGTCGGAATAGCCGCGCTTGGCGTCGTACGGGTGGTAGAGGATGACATCGGCCTGGATGCCGAGCGCGCCCAGCCGGACGATCCGGTCCTCGTAGCGGCGGAAATAAGTAGGGTCGAAGCGCGCGGGATCCCAGTCCTTGGGACCGTCGCCGGTCCGCACGAACGGATTGGTCGCAACCGATTCCACATTGGGAAAGACCAGCATGCGCATCTTGTTGAACGGCGCGCCGGCGAGCGTCTTCAGCGTCTCGGCGCATCGGGCGTCGGATTGCAGCGCCCAGGAATAGCTGGTTGTGCCGATCTGGCGGAACGGCGTGCCGTCGGCATATTCGAAATGATAGCCGTCCTTGGTGACGCGGACCGGGCCATGGTTGCCGGGGCTCGGCGCGATCGCCTCGAACGCGCCGGTGCGGCTGTTGAGCGCGGGCGTGTTGCTCTCGCTGGTCCAGCGCCAATTGCCGATTTCGGGCGGGCTGAAGCGGATGCGGTAAACGCCATCGCCATCGTAGAAGCCGGGCACGCGGATCGTCCGCTCGCCGCCGATGAAGGTCGCCGACAGGGTGACGTCGTCGAACGGATTGCCGGCTTGGGGTCCATCGAGCGCGATCTCGTATACGCCCCAGCGTTCGACGCGCTTGTCGGGCGAGCGCTTCGTTGCCGCCGATAGCGGCCCCGAAGCGGCAGCCGCTCCCAGCGCCATGGCATTGGCCAGCACCGCGCGCCGCGAAAGTCCCATCGCTTCATCCTCTCCGTGGCGACCGAATTGCGACGTCGGCCGGGTTTCCGAAGAGGTATCGGGCGCCTCCAGCCGAGTCAATTTGGGATTATAATATGATCAATTGGCACGACGACGCTCTCGACAAACCGGGTGCCGGCGCGCGAAGACTTGCGTCGCACCGCGTCGATGCTACACTCGCTTAATAATATTATCATACGCTTTACGGAGAGCATGCCAATGACCACGGGGGGCTCCGCGACGGGAGGCTGGCGGGACACGATCCTGGCGGGTCTCGCGAATTATATCGACGCTGGATCGATCGTCGCCGGATCAGTGGCGCTGGCATTGTGGCAAGAGGCGTACGGGCTCAGCAACACGACGCTCGGCGTCCTTGGAGCATTCGGGCCCAACGCGATATCGGCGGGGATCGGCGCGCTGATCGGCGGCCGGCTATGCGATCTGCTGGGCCGCAAGAAGATCTACCAATATGATATGCTGTTCTACGCGTTCGGCATGTTGTGGCTGGTGTTCGCGATCAACGCCTGGATGGTCATTCTGGGGTTCTTCCTGGTCGGGCTGGCGGTGGGTGCCGATATCCCGGCGTCCTGGTCGCTGATCGCCGAACAAGCCCCCGACAAATCGCGGGGCAAGCATAGCGGCGTCGCGCAGGTGCTATGGTATCTCGGGCCGACCGTCGTGCTGCTGATGTTCCTCGTGCTCTCACCGCTTGGACTATTGGGCGCACGGATCGTGTTCGCGCATCTCGCGATCCTGGCGATCGCCCTGACCTTCCTGCGCGCGCGGATGCACGAATCGAAGCGGTGGCTCGAGGCGCAAACCCAGCCCGCCAAGGACCAGCGCCGCGCGAAGCTCAGCGATTTGCTGACCTGGCCAAACCTGCGCTCGATGGGGTTCCTGATCGGCATGTACGGCATCTGGAACCTGTGGGCGGGGACCAACGGCTTCTTCTTTCCGTTCATCCTGCGGACGGTCGGCAATCAGAGCCAGTTTACCGCCGTGGCGGTACAGACGCTGAGCTTCTTCATCGGCATGCTGTCGATCTACCTGATCTTCATGCAATTCTCCGACCGGGTGAACCAGCGGATGTTGTTCGGTATATCGGCGGTGATCCAGGTGGTCGGCATGTCGTTGCTTGCGATCTTCCCGCTGACGCTGCCGATCGCGATCATCCACGTTTTCCTGATGGCGTTCGGTCAGGGTTTCGGCGCGCAGAGCTTTTTCCAATTGTGGAGCGCGGAGATGTTCCCGACCCTGCTGCGCTCGACCGCGCAGGGTGTCATGTTCGCGGTGGTGCGCGTGTCGCTCGGCATTTTCAGCTTCTTCGTGCCGGCACTCACCGCGACCGGGTTCACCACGCTCGCCTGGATCCTGGTGAGTTTCCTGGTGGTGAGCGGGCTGATTGGATTCCTGGGCGCGCCGCGCAACGAAGGCAAGTCGCTCGAGGAAATCGAGGCGGGGATGAAGCCCGCACGCTGACATACGCGAAGGAGGGGAAAATGCGCTGGACCAAGGCGGCGATCGCGGCACTGGCACTGGCGATGGCGACCGTTTTTCCGGCAACGGCGCAGGAGCGAACGCCGCTGCTCAAGGTGTCGGGCAACGGCCGCTATCTCGAGGCGGGCGGCAAGCCGTTCTTCTGGCTGGGCGACACCGGCTGGCTCCTCCTCTCCAAGCTCAATCGCGAGCAGGTCGAGCAGTATTTCGCCGCTCGCGAGCGGCAGGGTTTCACCGTCATCCAGATCATGGTGCTCCATCGGCCGGAAATGGCGAACCCGCTGACCGGGCCGGCCCTGGTCGATGGCGACGTCGCTCGGCCGCGCGTGACGCCGGGTAACGATCCGTCAAAGCCCGGCGAGTACGATTATTGGGACCATCTCGACTGGGTGGTCGACCGCGCCGCCGCGCATCACCTGTACGTCGCGTTGGTGCCCGCCTGGGGCACGTTCGCGGAGATGCGCAAGCTGACCATCGACAATGCGCCGATCTATGGCCGCTTCCTCGCCGAGCGCTACAAGGACAAGCCCAATATCGTCTGGATCAATGGTGGCGACACTCATGCCGACATGGCGACGCTGACCTGGCGCGCGCTTGGCGAGACGATCAAGTCGATCGACCACAACCACCTGATGACTTTCCATCCGTTCGGGCGGACCGATTCCTCCTGGGTGTTTCACGACGCGGCCTGGCTCGACTTCGACATGTTCCAGTCGGGGCATCAGGATTACGCGCAGGACACCCAGCGCTGCGCCTATGGCGAGGACAATTGGCGCTATATCGAGGATGACTGGAAGCGCCGCCCGGCCAAGCCGACGATCGACGGCGAACCGAGTTACGAGAATATCCCGCACGGCCTCGATTTCGTGCAGTTTCCAATCTGGCAAGCGGCGGACGCGCGCCGCTACGCCTGGTGGTCGGTCCTCGCCGGCGCCTTCGGGCACACTTATGGCGAGAACAGCGTGATGCAATTCTACACGCCGGCCGAGAAAGCCGCTTACTGGCCCAAAATCTCGTGGCAGGACGGGTTGCAGGCGCCGGGCGGCGGGCAGATGCGGTTCCTCAAGGACCTGATCCTTTCGCGACCCTATTTCGAGCGCGTACCCGACCAGTCGCTGATCGTCGGCAACGGCACGCGCTATGACCGCGTCGCGGCGACGCGCGGCACCAGCTATGCCATCGCCTATAGCTATACGGGCAAGCCGTTCCGCGTGCAGATGGGCAGGATCAGCGGCAAGCGCGTGCGCGCGTCGTGGTACAATCCCCGAACCGGCCAGACACAGGCGATCGGCACTTTTGCCAATCGCGGCAAACGCCTGTTCACTCCGCCCGGCACGCCGGCAGCGGGCAACGACTGGGCATTGCTGCTCGACGATGCGGCGGCGACGAGCGGGAAATAGCGCTGCTATCCCGCGGCCCGTCCGGGCGCTATTGAAGCAGCGCATGGCTCAACAAGATGCATTTTCCGCTGCCGATCCGATCGTCCGGCGCAAATTGTCCGACGAGGTGTTCGACCGGCTAAAGGCGATGATCGTCAGCGGCGAATGCGGTCCGGGAGGATCACTGCCGTCCGAGCGCGAATTGATGGCGCGCTTCGGCGTCGGCCGCCCGGCGATCCGCGAGGCGATGCAGGCGCTCGCCAATCTCGGGCTGGTCACGATCAGCCATGGCGAACGCGCCAAGGTCCGCCAGCTCACCGCGGAATCGGCGATGCGGCAGCTCGATCCGATCGCGCAAATGCTGCTGTCGACGTCGCCAGAATCGCTCGAACATCTCAAGGAAGCGCGCAGCTTTTTCGAGCGCGGGATGGTGCGTCGCGCCGCCGAACAGGCGACGGCCGAGGATGTGGCAGACTTACGCGCGATCCACGCGCGGCAGACGGCAGCCGCCGGCGACGCGGTCGCTTTTATCCACGCCGACATGAACTTCCATACGCGCGTGGCACGGATTACCGGCAACCCGATCTTCGTCGCGGTGAGCGAGATGATGCTCGGCTGGCTGCAGGAATATCATGCGCACATGCTGATCTGGCAGGGTCATGGCGACCAGACTTTGGCCGAGCATGCCGAACTGATCGAGCGCATCGCCGCGCACGATCCGGACGGCGCTGAGCAGGCGCTGACCCGGCACCTCGCGCGGTCGAACCATCTCTATACGCATCGCGAGAGTCCGACGGCGGGCTGATCCGGTCCAATATCCTCTCGGCGCGATTTAACCGCCGCTCGTTTCGGCGATTTCGAACGGCCGCAGCGAGAGTTCGCGCTCGCCGATGCGAGCCACCTGCACATCGGCGGTCAAATTGGCGACCACCACCATTCCACCCGCGGCGATGGCGGCGATCTTGTCGGGTGCCGACGATCGGCACATGCGCCGCTTCAACCCGGCCATCCGCGCGAGCATCGCGACCGCCGCGAACACCGGCCGCGGGCCCTCCTCTCCGACCACCCCCAGCGGGCCGGTCAACGCCCCCAAGGTCAGCGTATCGAGCGCGGTGCCTTCGGTCGCGGCGGCATAGCCGATCGTCCAGGCCGCAGCGAAGTGGCCATCCTGGCGCGGATCGGCCATCGCCATCGCGATCCGCTCGCGCGCCGGATTGGGCATGGTGCGCGAGCCATAGGGATTCTGCCGCATCCCGATCGTCACCGGACCGAGCCGGTAAGGCTTGTCGCCAATAATCGCACGCGCCGAGCGCAGGATGTGGGGAACGGCTTCGAGCGACTGCATCACGCTGAGGTCATCGGCAGCGTGGACGATCGGGCAGGTCGCGTGGCTGACGAAATCGAGCCGGTCGAGCGGCGGGCGCTTGCGGTTGAGTTCGGTGAAATAGCCGTACATCCCGCCGCCCAGCTCCAGGTGAGGAAATGCCCGGCGCGCGGCGGCGTAGACATCGGACAGAGGCGGGCAAGCGGGCCATTCGCTGCCGGGTGGGGTCGATCGCAGATCGGGTGTCGGATAGAGTGCGATCGCGTCGAGCTTCAGTCCCGTTGCCGCGACGTGATCGGCGACCGCCTGCAACTCCATGTCGAGATCGCCGCCCGTCGCGATCACGCATTCGAGTGTCTTGCGATGCGACAACCCATCGACGGCGCGCGCCAGCGCCTGCATCTCGGCAAGCCCCTGCCCGGCCTGCGCCGCGAAGCTCAGCAGCAAGTCCTGGACGCCGCTGTCGAGCAACGCACCGCGCAACGCCAGCACGGCGTCGGCCTGGTCCGGCGTGACGACCAGCCCGATCCGCGGCATCGGCTCGATCGCCTCGCCGATCGCGACGGTGACGCTGTCCTCTTGTGACGTTTGCTCGACGGCGTCGCCCTCGATCTCGATGCGCACCGACTGATGCTCGATCGTACCCCCTGGCATGACGTAGGGCCACGGCTTGGCGAGCGGCCGGACATAGGTCTTGTACGAAGCATCGGACCAGTTGCGCTGGTCCTCCATCTCGAAAATGTCGCCATCCAGGCGGCACGACACGGTCAAGCCGCGCTGACGATGGATCAGCGCGGCGATGTCGGTGAAAGGCTGAAGCGGAGCGATCAGCTCGGGAAAGACGGATTCCTCCATCGACCCGTCGCCATGCTCGACGCGAAGCGGCGCCCCCGCCAGCGCAGCGGGATGAAGCACGCAGAAGCCGAGCCGGTTGAGCGTGACGTCGTCGACCGCTTGCGCCTCGACGCAGAAGATCAGGCGGTCGCCGAACGCGGCGATCGTCGCGCCGTAAACCAGATGCTCGCCATTGGGACCTGTGCAATCGGCGCCATAATAGATTTCGATCCGATCGTCCGACTGCTCGGCATGCAAGGAATGGATCGTCGGGGCCAGCGTACCCCAATCGCGGTCGCGAACCAGGTACTGGATGCCCCGCACCACCTCGACCCCGTCGACGCGGATCGAGCGCAGATTGCCGCCGACCAAGTCGAAGGAAAGGCGTCCGACGGCGAAATGGCGCACCGGCGCGGGCGGCGCGTCGGTGCCGTACAAAGCCAGCGCATCGGCCTCGGTCTTGGCCATTCCTCTCCCCGCGCCCTCTTGGATCCAGCGCTTGCACAACTCATCATACCATCATACCACGAAAGCAAGCAATTTGATCGGAAGGGTTGAAAACATGGTGGCGATTGCGCTGTTCGGTGCGGGCGGGAAGATGGGCGCGCGGCTGTCGCGCAACCTGCAGGGCAGCGACTATGAGGTGCGGCACGTCGAACCCGGCGAGGTCGGCCGCGCGCGGCTGCGCGACGAGCTTAATATTACGTGCGTCGATGTCGCCGCGGCGATCGATGGCGTCGACGTGGTTATCCTCGCGGTGCCCGACACGCATGTCGGCTCAGTCGCGCATGAGATCGCGCCGTCGCTCAGGTCCGGAACAATAGTGATGGCGCTCGATGCCGCCGCGCCGTTCGCCGGGCATTTGCCCGATCGGCCCGACCTCACCTATTTCGTCACCCATCCCTGCCACCCGCCGATCTTCAACGACGAGACCGATCCCGCCGCGCGCGACGACCGGTTCGGGGGGCTCCATGCACGCCAGGCGATCGTCAACGCGATGATGCAGGGACCCGAGGAGCATTATGCCTTGGGAGAGGCGGTCGCACGGACGATCTGGGCACCGATCCTGCGCTCGCACCGCGTCACGGTCGACCAGATGGCGCTGCTCGAACCCGGCCTGTCGGAAACCGTGTGCGCGTCGTTGCTCGATACGATGCGCGAGGCGATGGACGAAGTGGTGGCGCGCGGCGTGCCCGCCGAGGCCGCGCGCGACTTCCTGCTCGGCCATATGAACATCCTGGCAGCGGTGATCTTCAAGCACATTCCCGGGCAATTCTCGGACGCTTGCAACAAGGCGATCATGTTCGGAAAGCCGGCGATCGTGCGCGACGATTGGAAGCGCGTGTTCGACGCCGACGAGCTTGCTGCAAGCATCCAGCGCATCACCTGAAATTTGCGCCCGATTTTCGCCTGCTGACCAACGGTGTGCATTGACTCGCTCAGCAGACTTATGATCTCATCATACCAGTTCAAAACAACAGTTCGAGCGACACCGACCGCGTTGCGGGAAACGGCGCGGACCATTGGAGAGGATGATGGCACAAGCCTGTTCGACGGCGGCGGCGCGCATGGTGCGCCGGCGGCGGCTGTACATGTCCGTCAGGGGTACGATCGCCTTGCTGGCCAGCCTTGGCTGCGGCGCTGGAATGGTTGCACCAATGCTGCACGCGGCCACCGCCAAGCCGCGCGCGGCGTCAACCGTGAGGATCGTTGGCGAACGCAGGCAATGGCATGACGTCCAGCTGACCTTCGCCGGCCCGCAGACCAGCGAAACCGCCAAGCTCAACCCGTTTCTCAACTACCGGCTCAACGTGACTTTCCGTCATGGTGACAAGGTCTATGTCGTGCCCGGTTACTATGCCGCCGACGGCAATGCCGCGGAGACCAGCGCGACCGCAGGCAATCTGTGGCGGGTCGATTTCGTTCCCGACGAGGTCGGCACCTGGACCTACACGGCATCGTTCCGGACCGGCCCCGAGGTCGCAGTCAGTCTCGACCCCAAGGCCGGCACGGCGACCTCGTTCGATGGCGCACGCGGTTCGTTCACGGTCGCGCCAAGCGACAAGACCGGCCGCGATGCCCGCGCCAACGGCATGCTGCGCTATGTCGGCAAGCACTTCCTGCAATATGCCGGCAGCAAGCGATATTTAGTCATGGCGGGCACGCAGAGCCCGGAGAATTTCCTGGCCTATTACCAGTTCGACAACACCAGGGATTTTCGCGGGCAGAAGGGCCTGCCCAACCCCGACCAGCTCCACCATTACGACCCGCACGTCGGGGACTGGAAGCCCGGCGATCCCAGCTGGCAGGGCGGCAAGGGCAAGGGGATTATCGGCGCACTCAACTATCTGGCGTCGAAGGGGATGAACAGTTTCTACACGCTGACGATGAACAATTACGGCGACGCCATGGATATCAATCCGTGGATCTCCTACGACGAGCATACCCGCTACGACGTGTCCAAGCTGGGCCAGTGGGAGATCGTCTTCTCGCACATGGATCGCCTGGGCATGCAGGTGATGATGATCACCCAGGAGGAGGAAGGCGAACAGACGCTCGGCAAGATGAGCGTCGAGCGCAAACTCTATTATCGCGAGTTGATCGCGCGGTTCGCTCACCATTCGGGCATCGTCTGGGACCTGGACGAGGAGATGGACCGGTTCCGCTATTTCAAGACCCAGGACATCGAGGACATCGCCAATTACATCAAGGCGATCGACCCCTATAAGCACCCGATCCAGTACGTGCAGTGGAAGGCCGAGCTGATCGACGATCAGCGTACCTATGGCCGCTTGCTCGGTTTTCCCAATTTCGATTCCACCGCGCTCCAGCACGATGCCGAGAACACGCATGCGGAGACGATCAAGTGGCTCGACAAGTCGGATGCCGCCGGCCACCCATGGCTGGTCCACCTGATCGAGATGAACCCCGGCGTCCGCCCCGATACGGAAGACTATGCCCATGACCGGGTGCGCAAGCTGGCGATCTGGGGGCATTATATGGCGGGCGGCACGGGGACGATGTTCTTCTTCACCGACCCGATCGGCGACCTCAATATGGAGGATTACCGCTCGCGCGATCACCTGTTCGACCTGATCCATTACGCACAGGATTTCGTCGTCCGCTATCTGCCGGTCCAGGACATGCGCCATGCCGACGAGCTCACCCCGGCCAAGGACGATTACGTCCTGGCGAAACCCGGCCAGATCTATGCAGTCTATCTGCCCGAGGGCGGGTCGACGGCGCTGGATCTGTCGCAGACACCGGGCAGGTTCGAGGTCAAATGGTACAACCCGCGCGCCGGCGGCGAACTCCAGGACGGCAGCGTCCGCACCGTCGAGGGCGGCGGTAGCCGATCGCTCGGCAAGGCGCCGTCCGACACTTCGAGCGACTGGGCCGTGCTGGTCCGCAAGGTCAACTGACGCCGCCCATTCGGCGACACGATGAAATTGGATCACGCCATGAACAAGACCATGTTTGTACTCGCCGCGCTATTTTATGCGACGGGCGCTTCGGCCCAGGAAAGCGGGCGGGAGAAAGAGGGAGCGGCAATACTCTCGGACGCGAACAGCTCGATGTTGGTCAAGATGACGAGCTCGATGAGCGCGGCGACCAGCAAAGTCGGCGAGCCGGTCACCGGCGAGCTGATCGATCCGCGCGAGTTGCGCGGCGCCAAAGTCGAAGGGGTGGTTGATCGCGCCGACCACGACATATTGAGCTTCTCGTTCGACGCGATCCGGATCGGCGACAAGAGCTACCCGATCCAGTCGCGGCTGGTCTCCGTCACCAGTTCGCGCGGCAATGAGGGCCAGGACGATCTCGGTCAGCGCATCCGGATCGAGGGCGCCGGCATCATCGCTTATGGCGTCTCGACCGCGCTAGACGAAGGGGCGGAGGTGCGGATCACTGCCTGGAAGAAATAGCGGGCGGATTCCCCAGCCCAGCCGTTCGGTTGCGGCGGGGATTTGGTTTGATAGCCTTCCCCCGCGCCGCTCGATCGCAAGGTACGATGGGTCACGCGGCGGCTAGCATGATAATGCGGGCCGCCTTAGTCTTCCGGGTGACTGGCGACGTAATCCATCACGGTCGAAAACGGCGCCACCCAAATCGTGTCGGCATGGTCCTTGAGATAAGCGAGGAGCTGCGCGTGCGCCTCGGCGGACACCTTTAAATAGTCGCCGCCGACTCCGTGAAAGCCGATAACCAACAGATCGCCGGACCTTTTGGCAGTTTCGACCGCCGCGATCATATCGGCGCCCGTGGCCTTTTCGTCGAACCATCGGCACGGCACGTCCATCGGGTCCAGCACCTTGCCGCCCGGCCAGCCGGCGCTGCGGGTATAGCGCACCAGCCCACTGGTGCGCAGCGCAGGGAGATAGTCCACACCACCAGCCAGATGTTGACCGCACGGCGTGGCAAAGCTGTGCTGCACCTTCCCGTCGATCGCCGTCAGCATGGTGTTCATCGTCCGGATTTCGGCAAGCATCATTGGAGCATCGTAGGCCTCACTGGTGTCGAGCTTCCTCGCCGGCGGATAATTGGCCTGCGGACAGGCGTGGCGAACGGTATGGTTGCCGAGCTCGTGGCCTTCGGCCGCCGCTGCCCGCCAGCGCTCGATCTGCTCCGGCACCAAGGCATTACCGATCAGGAAAAATGTTCCTTTCAGGCCGGCTGCATCGAGCGCGGGAATCGCGATGTCGAGATCCGAGGGTAAGGCATCGTCATAGGTCAGCACCACCGCGGCCCGCCGGCCGCCAGGCCATTCCCTTGCCTGAGCTTGGGACGCCACCAGGGTTAGCCCGATCAGAACCGATCCGACACGCAACAGAGTTGCTACCGTTCGCATCACCACTCCACGATTTTTCCAGTTTTGATAGCGCTACCTAGCGGACGGGTGAGACTTCGACAACGTGCCTTGCACATTGGCCGCGGCCCGAAGGTAAGGCTGCTCCGGGATTTCGGCGTCGCTGGTCGAACCCCTAAATTGAGACGCAAGCCGCCAACGATCCAGGTCAAAGCAACCGCTGGTCTCCGCACACAAAAAAGACGGGAGAGCGGCCGAGGCCACTCTCCCGCCCAGGGGAGGAAACGGGTTGCGAGGTTACATCTTGATACGGAAACCGGCGTAGAAACGGCGGCCGATCGGATCAAACATGGTCGACGGGTTAAAGTTGCCGACACTGCCGTAAAGCGGCGGCATCTTCACATCGAAGGCATTCTTCGCGCCGAGGTAGAACTGCCAGTTCTTCTTGACGTCGAAGCGGACCTGAACATCGGTGTAGACCCTCGCGCCGAGCGTGAACAAGCTCTTGGGCGGCAGCGATCCATCGGCCAGCACATAGGTCGTCTGGAAGTTCTCATAATCCAGCATCTGCTTGCCGATATACTGGTTGGTGACCGTCACCCCGAACGTATCGCTCGACCAGTCGAGGGTCAGCACGGCCTTGTCCCGCGGGTTGCCGAACTCGCCCATCGTGTTGTCGTATTTGTCGCCCTGGAGCGGAACGACACCGTTCTTGAGCAGATGGGTCCAGCTGCCCTCGAACGTGGCGGTCCCGCCAAACACCGCCTGACGATAGTTCAGCGTGAAGTCGAGGCCGCGCGTGAACGCGCCGCCGCTGTTGACCAACGTCGTGAAGATCTGCTGGACCGACCCGATGCTGAACGCGCCCGATGGTTGATCGCGCCGGGTGATGAACTGGCAGAAGTCCGAAATACCCTGCACATAGCATTTGTTGAGGATGGTCGTGGTCGACAGGCGGCTGATCGCGCCCTGCAGCTGGATGTCGAAATAGTCAGCCGTGAAGGTCAGGTTGCGAAGCGCATCGATCGACCGCGGATTGATCACCACGCCCGCGGTGAAGGTCTTGCCGGTTTCCTGCTTGATGTTGGGGTTGGCGCCCGACACGCTGCCGACACCGCTCTGGTCCGACGGCGTCAGCGTGAACTTGCCGTTGGCGTTGATGTTCGCGACGACCGACGGCACGGCGAGGCAGTTGGCCGCCGTAGAACCGGTCGAGGTCAGGGTAATGCCCTGACAGGGATCGGTGATCGAGGTGATGCCCGACGACGCGGCCGAGAACAATTCGCCGATATTCGGCGCGCGGACGGCGTGCGCATAGACCGCGCGGAACCGGATATCCGAGGTCGGCGCCCATTCACCCCCGATGTTCCAGGCCGAGAAGCTGCCGACGGTCGAATAGTCCGACAGGCGATAGGCGCCGCGCAGGGTCAGTGCCTTGAAGAACGGGAGGTCCGCCAGGATCGGCGCGACCACTTCGCCATAGGCTTCCTTGACGTTGAACGAACCCTGCGTGTTCAACAACTGGACGTAACCGTTCTTCGCCTGGTTGCTCAGCGGGTCGAAGATGTCGCGGCTGGACTCGGTGCGATATTCGGCACCGACCGAGATCTGGAGTGGACCATAAGGCAGCTTGAACAGATTGCCGCCTAGGTTGAGCGATGCGACCTGCATTTCCTGCTTGGAGTCGCGGATGAGGTTGGTCTGCAGGTATTTCGCCGCGGCAGCCGAAATCTTCGACGAGCCATCCGGGTTCAGGCCGTAGATATTGACCGGCACGCAACCAGCCGCTCGCGCATTGGCGTCGACGCAGACCGCTTCGGTGAGGTCGCCGTTCTTATTGTAGTCGAAGATGTCCGGCATGACCTGGAGCGCGTTGGCGAGGTTGTAGAGGTTCGCCAGCCCGGTCATTTCCTGGTGCTGCTTGGTATAGCTGTACTGGTAATAGCCATCGAGGCTCCAGCTACCGCCAATGTCCCAGGATCCGCCGGCGGCGATCCGGAAATTGTCGCGCTCGGTCGGCGTCTTGCGTGATCCGAACGCGGTGGTGCGGATCAGCATGCTCAGGTCTTTCGACCCGATCGCATCGTTGGTCGAGCGGTCGGTCGCGGCATTGAAGACGGCGGTCGGCACCAGCGGGTTGTTGACGATCACCGTCGCGCCCGTGGTCGGATTGGTCACCGCATATTGAATCGGATAGAAACCGCCGGTGCCCGTGAACGCACCGAGCGCGCTGTCGGTGCGCATTGGCGACGCTTCGCGCTCGCCATTGGTGCGCACGTTCACATAGGTCGTCTCGAGGAAAACGTTGACCTTGTCGGTCACGTCGAAATTGGTGCGCTGAGCGAAGGTCAGTCGCTTCGACGGTGGCGCGATCTGGCCGTATTGCGCGGCGTTGAAGCCGTCGGTCGCCGGGACATAGGTGTGGAACGAGCCGTCGGGACTGATGATCTGGTTCGACTTACTGCCGATCACGAAGGCGCCGCCCGGGCCGACGCTCGACGGCACATAGGCACGTTTGAAGAGGTCCTGTGCCGCTTTGAGGTTGAGATCCGACTTGCCGGCGACGCGTTCGGTCGTGCCGAGGCTCAATGCCGAGAGGCGGCTGAAATCGCGATCGGCGGCAAAAACCGCGCTCGCCTGGTTCCAGCCGACATAGGCCATCACGTTGCCGCGATCGCCAGCGAAATTGGATCCGAACGTGACGTTGGCGTCGAGCTCGTGATTGTCGCCCTTTTGCGAGATGCCGTCCTGCACGTTGAGCTGGATGCCCTCGAACTTCTTCTTGTAAATGAAGTTCACCACGCCCGCGATCGCGTCCGAACCGTACACCGCCGATGCGCCGCCGGTCAGCACGTCGACGCGATCGACGAAGGACGGCGGGATCATCGACACGTCGACCTGCGCCGTGCCGGGCACGCCCGCGACGGTTCGCCGGCCGTCGATCAGCACCAGGGTGCGATCGGGGCCGAGATTGCGAAGATTGATGGTGGCAAGGCCGGGATCGGTATCGTTGCCGGTCGTATTACGGCTCTTGCCCGGAATGCCGACCGCGGGGTTGATCTGCAGGATATCCTGGACGTTGGTCGTGCCCTGCTTGCGCAGGTCTTCGCTGGTGATCACCTGAAGCGGCGACGGCGAGGTCAGCGTCGGGCTCTTGATGCGGCTGCCGGTGACGACGATCTCGCCCTGCGGCGCCGTACTATCCTGGGGAACGTCCGCGGTCGGCGCGGGTGCCGAAGTGTCCTGGGCGAATGCCGGGACCGCGATCATCGTCATCAGGCTCGCACCGGCAAGCAATGCGGCATGCGCGGCACGCCGTTCGAATCCTGGTTTCTTCAGATATACCTTCATCGTCCCACTCCCTATTTTCGACTTATTCTTCGCAATCACGTCAGCTTCCCGGATCTGCGCCCGGCGTTATGTCTCGCTCGATCCGGCCGCGCGCACCGCGCCGGCCACTGCCGCATGCCAGCGGGCAAGCAGGCTTTCGCGCTGCGCCGCCGGCATCGCCGGATCGAAAAATTCCTTCTGTTCCTCGCCGCTTGCCGGCAGCTTCATGCCGAGCCCGCCCGCCGCCAGCCGCGCCACGCCGAGGGCGCTCGCTTCGGGAATGGTGGATCGGATGATGCGCCGGCCGGTCAGATCGGCGAGCAATTGCATCAGCAGCGCGTTGCGCGCGGCGCCGCCGTCGATCGACAGTTCGGCGATCGCGGTACCGAGATCCGCGTCGAGCGCCGCCATGACGTCGCCGATCTGGAGCGCGATCGCCTCCAGCGTCGCGCGCGCGATATGCGCCGGCTGCGTCGCCAAGGAGAGACCCGAGATCGTACCACGCGCGTCGCTGCACCAATGCGGCGCGCCAAGGCCAGCCAGCGCGGGCACGAAGACCACACCGCCACTGTCCTCGACGCTCTGCGCCAGCGCGGTCAGCGCCGCCTCGTCGGGCAGGCCAAGCATCGTGGTGGCGAAAGCGGCCGCGTGGCCCGAGACCAGGATGTTGCCCTCGAGCGCATATTGGACGCGATCACCCCGGCTCCACGCGATCGTGCTCGACAGGCCATGCGTCGAGCGCACCCGCTCCCCGGTCGCTGCCATCAGCGAGCTGCCGGTGCCGATCGTCACCTTGACCCGCGGCGATCCGTCGGCGCTGTGCTCGAACAGGGCCGCATGGCTGTCGCCCATCACCGCCAGAATCGGCGTACCGTCGCGCAGCGCAGTCAGCCCCGCGGCTACGGTGCCGAACCGGCTGTCGGACGGCATCACCCTGGGCAACAGGCCGAGGGGTACGTCGAACAAACGGGCGAGGTCGGCATCCCAGTCGAGCGTGTCGATGTTGAAGAGTTGGGTGCGCGAGGCGTTGCTATGGTCGGTCGCGTGCACCGCGCCGCCAGTCAGGTTCCACAACAGCCAGCTGTCGACCGTGCCGCAACGCAGGTCGCCGCGCTCGGCCCACACGCGCGCATCGGGGATCGTGTCGAGCAGCCAGGCGATCTTGGCGGCGGGGAACAGGGGATCGATCCCCAGCCCGCTGCGCGCGACGATCTCCGCCTCATGCCCCGCCGCGCGCAACGCAGCGCAGCGATCGGCCGAGCGGCGGCATTGCCAGATCACCGCGGGACCGACGGGACGGCCAGTCTCGGCGTCCCACAGCACGGTCGTTTCGCGCTGGTTGGAGATCGCGACGGCAGCAATCGCGGCCGGATCGACCGCAGCCGCCAGCTCGGCGATCAACGCGGCAACACCTTCCCAGATGTCCGATGCCGATTGCTCGGCCCAGCCTGACTGCGGATAATCGACGCGCATCGCCCGCGACCGCGACAGGCGCACCGAACCGTCGGGCGCGACGAGCAGCGCCTTGGTGTTGGTCGTGCCCTGGTCGATCGCGAGGATGAGCCGATCGTCCATCAGCTTTTCCCGGCGACCAGCTCTTGCGCGGCGGCGACGATACCGGCGGCATTGAGACCGGCATGGTCCATCAGCCAGCTCGCCGATCCGGTCGGCGCGAAGCCCTGAAAGCCGAGCATCCGCATCGGCACCGGCCGATGCTGCGCACAATATTCGGCGACTGCACCGCCCAAACCACCGCGCGCGAGGCCCTCTTCCGCGGTGACGATCGCACCGGTTGCGGCCGCGGCGGCGATCGCGCCGGTGTCGAGCGGCGAGACGGTCGCCATGTTGATCACGCGCGCGGCGATCCCCTGCGCTGCGAGCGCGGTCGCGGCGTCGAGCGCTCGATAGACCAGGGTGCCGTTGACGATGATAGCGACGTCGCTACCCTCGCGCAGCGTCTCGGCCTTGCCGATCGTGAAGCTCGCGCCGGTCGGCCGCTCAATTGCCGGGACCGGCATGCGGCTGATGCGAATGAAGACGGGGCCGTCATGCGCCGCCGCGGCCTTGACCGCTTCCGCCGTTTCCCACGGATCGGACGGCACGATCACGGTCAGTTTGTCGATCGCGCGCAGCCAGGCAATATCCTCGATGCTGTGATGCGTCGCGCCGAGCTCGCCATAAGCGACGCCGCTCGAAATGCCGCAGAGCTTCACGTTCGCCTGGCTATAGGCGCAGTCGACCTTGATCTGCTCCATCGCGCGCGCGGTCAGGAAGCAGGCCGCGCCACTGACGAACGGCACCTTGCCGCCATTCGCCAGGCCGGCGCCGACCCCGACCATATTCTGCTCGGCGATGCCGACATTGACCAGCCGATCGGGGAAGCGGTCGCGGAACTTGCCGAGCTTGGACGAACCGACCGAATCGTTGCAGACCGCGACGATGCGATCGTCCCCGACGGCGAGCTCTTCGAGCGCGCCGGCAAAGGCATCGCGACAGTCAAACATGCCGGGAAGATTGGCCGGGGCGTTCACTCGCTCTTCTCCGCTTCGAGCTCGGCGATCGCCTGGGCAAGCTGGTCCGCATTGGGGACGCCATGGTGCCAGCCGGCCTCGTCGCGCATGTAGCTGACGCCGTTGCCCTTGAACGTGTTGGCGATCAGCACGCGCGGCTTGTCGCGCGGCTGCGCGGCGTCGTCGAACGCCTTGAGCAGGGCGATCACGTCATGCCCATCGACCTCTACCACGTCCCAACCGAACGCGCGCCACTTGTCGGCGAGCGGCTCGAGCGCGTTGGTCTCCTCGGTCCGCGCGCCTTGTTGCAGGCGATTGCGGTCGACGATCACGGTGAGGTTGCCGAGCTTACGATGGCCGGCGAACATCGCCGCTTCCCACATGCTGCCTTCCTGCAACTCGCCGTCGCCGGTCAGCACGAACACGCGATAGCCGGCGCGGTCGATCTGCCCCGCCACGGCAACGCCGACGCCGACCGGAAAACCGTGGCCGAGCGGCCCGGTATTGGTTTCGACGCCCGGCAGATAGACGCGATTGGGATGACCGTTCAGCCGCGATTCGGGCTTGAGATAGGTATCGAGCTCGGCTTCGGGAAAGAACCCTGCCCCCGCCAGCGCGGTATAGAGCGCACCGGTACAATGGCCCTTAGACAGGATGAAGCGGTCGCGGTCGGGCGCATTGGGATTGGCGCTGTCGATGCGCAGAATATCGAAATAGAGGCACGCGACGATATCGCTCGCCGAGAGGTCGCCGCCGGGATGGCCCTGGCCGGCATCGACGATCATCTTGAGCAGCCGCTGACGCATCCAATTGGCGCGCGCACGGACGTGCGCGGCGCGCTCTTCCAGCGTATGAGCGTTCGCATCGGAAGACCGAAGCGCCTGATGGTCCATTGATTACCCTCTCCTGCGAAGGGCTATAAGTGTGATTATATCCGAACACAAGCCATTTGCTTACGTTTTCTTTCGTTTTTACCGCCAGAAAGCGAAGAGATTGACAAAAAGCAAAAACTCAACCTATCGAACTCGAAACTGGAAGCGAGCGGCCAGAGGAATATGGAGAGCTATGCCGATAAGGCAGCGTCGGGTGTCGAGCCCGGCGACAGCAAGGGAGACCGGCCAGTGAACGGGGGCTCGCGGTCGCGGCTGCTCGGCGAGGCACGGCGCGCCCGAATCCTCGACTGGTTGCAGGAAGAAGGCAGCGCGCGCGTGCGCACGCTGGCTGAAGCCTTCGATGTATCCGAGGTGACGATGCGCCAGGATCTCGAAAAGCTCGAGGCCGACGGCCATATCGTGCGCGAACATGGCGGCGCCTTTCTCAAGTCGGTGACGCAGCAGGTGCGCTCGATGGCGCTCCAGCATCTCGAGAACATGGATGCCAAGCGCCGGATCGGCCGCGCAGCAGCCGCTCTCGCGAGCGACGGCGAGACGGTGATCCTCGATTCGGGATCGACCACGACCGAGGTGGCCGCGCAATTGATCGGCAAGCGCGACATGACCGTGATCACCAACGCGCTCAACATCGCGCTGATGCTGGGCGCCGAGCCGGGGTTCGAGGTCCATATGACCGGGGGGCATTTCAAGGCCCCTACCCTGTCGCTGTCGGGCGAACGGTCGGCCGACTATTTCCGCGGGCTGTTCGTCCAGAAGCTTTTCCTGGCCACCGCCGCGATCGATCTCGAGGCGGGGCTGACCTATCCGGCGATGTCCGACATCGCGGTGAAGCGCGCGATGATCGGCGCGGCGCAGACCGTCATCCTGGTCGCCGATTCGAGCAAGATCGGGCAGCGTTCGTTCACGTCTTTGGGTGGGCTGGAGCTGGTCCGCACGCTCGTGACCGACGACGCGATCCGCGACGAGGACCGCGCGGCAATCGAAGGCATTGGCGTAGAGGTGATCGTTGCCTGAACTTTCGGGTGCGCGGTTTTCGTAAGTTTTCGAAACAATTGGGTGAGGATCGAACGTGAGCAAGCAACGGTACGGCGCCGGCATCTGGCATTTCGCGACCTATGTCGACCGCTACGCGACCGACGGCTACGGTCCACCCCGCACGCTGATCGAGATGATCGATCTCGCCGGCCAGGTCGACGACCTGTCGGTGGTCGACATCAACTACCCCTTTCCCGGCGGTGAAACCTCGTTCGACAAGGTCGAGGAAGCGCTCAAGCGCAACAATCTCTCGGTGATCGGCATCACTCCGGAAATCTACACCCGCCAGTTCGCCAAGGGCGCCTTCACCAACCCCGATCCGGGCGTGCGCAAGCTGGCCAATGAGATGGTCAACGATGCCGCCAATGTCGTCCGCCGCTTCGGCGCCGATTACGTCAAGCTCTGGCCCGGCCAGGACGGCTGGGACTATCCGTTCCAGGTCGACCACAAGACGCTGTGGCGGCACAGTATCGACGGCATCGGCGAGCTCGCCGCGCAGAATCCCGACCTCAAGTTCGTAATCGAATACAAGCCGCGCGAGCCGCGCGTGCACATGAGCTATGACAGCGTCGCCCGCACTTTGCTGGGGATCGAGAAGATGGGCGTGCCCAACGTCGGCATCCTGCTCGATTTCGGCCACTCGCTCTATGGCGGGGAAAGCCCGGCCGATGCGGCGCAACTCGCGATCGATCATGGCCGGCTGTTCGGCATGGACGTGAACGACAATTTCCGCAGCTGGGACGACGATTTGATCGCCGGATCGGTCCACCCGATCGAGCTGTTCGAATTCTTCTACACGCTGCGCAAGAACAAGTGGGAAGGTGTGTGGCAGCTCGACCAATTCCCATTCCGCGAGGATTGCGTCGCCGTCGCCAATACCGCGATCGACTTCCTCAAGATCGTCGAGCGCGCGCTCGACAAACTCGATTTCGCGGCGATGCAGAAGGCGCAGGACGAGCATGACGCGGTGACCGCGCTCAAACTTGCGCGCGAGGCGTTGTTCACCTCTTATTGAGGGGTGACGAGGCCGCATATCGCCGTTAGGGAAATAATATGATTATTTCTTCGGCCAGCGATTTCCGGGAGGCGGCGCGGCGACGCTTGCCGCGCTTCCTGTTCGATTATGCCGATGGCGGCGCCTATGCCGAGGTGACGCTGCGCCGCAATGTCGAAGACCTCGCGGGGATCGCGCTGCGCCAGCGCGTGCTCAAGGACGTCGCGACGATCGACCTGAGTACCAGCCTGTTCGGCCGGCAGGTCGGCCTGCCGGTCGCCTTGGGGCCGGTCGGGATCAGTGGGATGTACGCGCGACGCGGCGAAATCCAGGCCGCGCGCGCCGCCCGGGCGGCGGGCATCCCAGCCTGCCTGTCGACCGTATCGATCTGCTCGATCGAGGAAGTCGCGCGGGTCGCCGATCCGTTCTGGTTCCAGCTCTATGTGATCCGCGACCGCGCCTTCATGAAAGACCTGATCGCGCGGGCAAAGGCTGCCGGCGCAAGCGCGATGGTCTTCACCGTCGACATGCCGGTGCCGGGCGCGCGCTATCGCGACGCGCATTCGGGAATGTCGGGACCCAACGCGCCGCTGCGCCGCATGCTGCAGGCGATCGGCAAGCCGGCCTGGTCCTGGGACGTCGGTTTGCGGGGACGGCCGCACACGCTCGGCAATCTCCTGCCCGTGCTCGGCAAGGATAGCGGGCTCAACGATTATATGGGCTGGCTCGGCGCCAATTTCGATCCGTCGATCCAATGGCGCGATCTCGACTGGATCCGCGCCGAATGGGACGGACCGCTGATCATCAAAGGCATCCTCGACCCCGAGGATGCGCGCGAGGCGGCGGCGATCGGCGCCAATGGCATCGTCGTCTCCAATCATGGCGGACGCCAGCTCGACGGAGTGCTGTCGAGCGCGCGCGCTTTGCCCGCGATCGCCGATGCGGTCGGCGACGCGCTGACCGTGCTGGCCGACGGCGGCGTGCGCAACGGGCTCGACGTGGTGCGGATGCTCGCGCTGGGCGCGAAGGGCGTGCTGCTCGGCCGCGCCTGGGTCTATGCGCTAGCGGCGCAAGGCGAGGCCGGCGTCGCCAAATTGCTCGAATTGATCGCCCGGGAAATGACGGTCGCGATGACCTTGACCGGGGTCAACCGGATCGACGCGATCGACCGCTCGGTCCTGGCCGAGCCCATCAAGTAACGAGGAAACAGATGAAGCTTCTCGAGGGAAAGACGGTGCTGGTCACTGGCGGATCGACCGGCATCGGCCGCGCCGCGGCGATCGGTGCTGCGCAGCATGGCGCGAACGTCGCGATCAACTATGTGTCGAGCGACGACAAGGCGCAGTCCTGCATCGCCGAGATCGAAGCGCTCGGGCAGCGCGGCATTGCGATCAAGGGCGACGTCGCGCTGCCCGAGACCGCGACCGATTTCGTCGCCCGCGCGGTCGCCGAGTTCGGCCGGGTCGATGTGATGGTGTCGAACGCCGGCATCTGCCCGTTCCACGCCTTTCTCGACATGCCGGTCGAGACGGTCGAGCGCACGTTCCGCGTCAATCTGCATGGCGCCTATTTCATGGTCCAGGCGGCCGCCAACCAGATGGTCAAGCAAGGTGATGGCGGCGCGATCGTCGCGGTATCGTCGATCTCGGCATTGGTCGGCGGCGAGTTCCAGACGCACTACACCCCGACCAAAGCCGGCGTGCATTCGTTGATGCAATCCGCCGCGATCGCGCTCGGCAAACACGGCATCCGCTGCAATTCGGTGCTGCCGGGCACGATCCTGACCGAGATCAACAAGGACGACCTCGCCGACGCGGAAAAGCGCAAATATATGGAAGCGCGCACCCCGCTCGGCCGGCTCGGCATGCCCGAGGATCTGGCCGGGCCGATCGTGTTCCTGGCGTCCGACATGGCCGCCTATGTTACCGGCGCCGCGCTGCTGGTCGATGGCGGCATGTACGTAAACCTGCAATAACGCTGCCGTGACCATCTGCATGCCCGCCCCCGACGAAGCGGTGCTCGCGCGCCGCGGGGAGATCGTCGCCGCGATGCGCGCGATCGTGGCGGGCGAAGGGGTGATCGACAAAGCTGACGAACTGCGCCCCTACGAATCCGACGCGCTGACGGCCTATCGCCAGCCGCCGATGGTCGTGGTGTTGCCCGAGACGACCGAGCAGGTCGCGGCGATCCTGCGCTGGTGCCACGCCAATCGCGTCAAGGTCGTGCCGCGCGGCGCGGGCACCTCGCTGTCGGGCGGCGCGCTGCCGCTGGCCGACGGCGTGCTGCTCGGCATGGCCCGGTTCAACCGTATCCTGGATGTGGATTATGCCGACCGATTGGTGGTGATACAGCCCGGGGTCACCAACCTGGCGATCACGCGCGCGGTCGAGGACGACGGTTTCTATTACGCGCCCGACCCTTCGAGCCAGATCGCCTGCACGATCGGCGGCAATGTCGCCGAGAATTCGGGCGGGGTACATTGCCTCAAATACGGCCTGACCACCAACAACGTGCTCGGCGTCGAATTCGTCACGATCGAAGGCGAGGTGCTGCGGATCGGCGGACGCGGGCTGGAGCCGGCGGGGCTCGACCTGCTCGGGGTGATCGTCGGGTCGGAGGGGCTGCTCGGCGTGGTGACGGAAGTGACGGTCCGCATCCTGCCCCGGCCCGAAACGGCGCGCGCCTTGCTGATCGGCTTTCCCGAGGTAGAGGGCGCCGGACGCTGCGTCGCCGACGTGATCGCCGCGGGGATCATCCCGGCCGGGATGGAAATGATGGACAAGCCCGCGGTCCATGCCGCCGAGGCGTTCGTCCAGGTCGGCTATCCGCTCGACGTCGAGGCGTTGCTGATCGTCGAGCTCGATGGGCCCGCAGCCGAATGCAGCCATTTGCTCGAGGAAGTCGAGGCGATCGCGCGCGCCAATGGCGCGGTATCAATCCGCATTTCGACCGACGATGACGAGCGCGTCGCCTTCTGGGCGGGACGCAAGGCCGCCTTCCCGGCTGCCGGCCGGTTGGCGCCAGATTATCTCTGCATGGACGGGACGATCCCGCGGCGCCGATTGCCCGATGTGCTGACGCGAATGGGCGTACTGTCGGAGCAATATGGGCTTGGCGTGATCAACGTCTTCCATGCCGGCGACGGCAATCTGCACCCGCTGATCCTCTACGATGCCAACAAGCCCGGCGAGCTCGAGCAAGCCGAGGCGTTCGGTGCCGACATCTTGAGATTGTGTGTCGAGGTCGGCGGCGTGCTGACGGGCGAGCATGGCGTCGGGGTCGAGAAGCGCGACCTGATGCCGGTGATGTTCACAAAAACCGACCTTGCGCATCAACAGCGGGTCAAATGCGCGTTCGACCCCGAATTGCTGCTCAATCCCGGCAAGATGTTCCCCGTGCTGCACCGCTGCGCCGAACTCGGCAGCATGCATGTCCATCGCGGTGCCCTGCCCTTCCCCGATTTGCCGCGCTTCTGACCATGGCCGACGCGATCCGTCCTGATAGCGCCGATGCGCTTGCGGCGATCGTCGCCGAGGCGGCGCGCGACGGGACGCGGCTGCGGCTGCGCGGTGGCGGCAGCAAGGACGCGGTCGGCGCGCCGACACCAGCCGCCCGGATCGTCGACATGCGCGGCTTTTTCGGGGTGGTCGATTATGACCCGCCGGAGCTGGTGTTGACGGTGAAAGCGGGAACGCCGCTTGCCGAGGTTCAAGCCTTGGTCGCCGACAAGGGGCAGATGCTGGCGTTCGATCCATTCGATCACGGCGCGATACTCGGCGGCGCGGTTGGCGAGGCGACGATCGGCGGTATCGTCGCGGCCGGCGTGGCGGGTCCGACCCGCGTCAGCCGCGGCGCGGCGCGCGATCATCTGCTCGGCTTCGTCGGCGTGTCGGGACGCGGCGAGCGCTTCGTGGCAGGCGCGAAGGTCGTCAAGAACGTCACCGGTTACGATCTGCCCAAGCTGATCACCGGAAGCTGGGGAAGGCTTGCCGCGATCACCGAACTGACTCTCAAGGTTCTGCCCGCGCCGCGCGTGCGGCTGACGCTCGGGATCGCCGGGCTGGATCCCGCCGCTGCGATCTCGGCGATGGCGCGGGCAATGGGATCGGCCGCCGAAGTGTCCGCGGCAGCGCATCTGCAGGACTGGGATGGCGCCCCGCTCACCGCGATCCGGCTCGACGGTTTCCCAAGTTCGGTCGAGGCGCGCGCGGCGATCCTCACACGGCTGGTCGACGGCATCGTGCCGCTCGCTGACGAAGAGGCCACACGCCTCTGGCCCGTGATCACCACGGCTGCACCATTGCCGGCGAGCGTGCCGCTGTGGCGGATCATCGCCCCCGCGGCGCAGATGCCGAAGGTGATGGCGGTGGTCCATGGCGCGTGGCTGCTCGACTGGGCCGGCGGCCTGCTCTGGATGGCGAGCGCAGACGATCCGCAGGCGATCCGCGCCGCTGCCATGCAAGCGGGTGGGCACGCGATGCTCGTGCGCGCGGACGCCGAAATGCGGGCTGTCGTGCCGGCGCTCCATCCGCAACCCAAGGCGCTCGCCGCGCTGGAGGAGCGCGTCCGTCGCGCCTTCGATCCGGCCGGCGTGTTCGAGACGGGACGCTTCTAGGTGCAGACGCAATTCTCTCCCGGACAGTTAGCCGATCCGGCAATGGCGTCGTCCGAAGGGGTGATCCGCAAATGCGTGCATTGCGGCTTCTGCACCGCGACTTGCCCGACCTATGTCCTGCTCGGCGACGAGCTCGATAGCCCGCGCGGGCGGATCTATATGATCAAGGACATGCTCGAGAACGAGCGCGCGCCGAGCGCCGAGGTCGTCAAGCATGTCGACCGTTGCCTGTCCTGCCTGTCGTGCATGACGACCTGCCCGTCGGGCGTGAATTATATGCACCTGGTCGACCATGCCCGGGCCTATATCAACGAGAGCTACACGCGCCCGTGGCACGAGCGAATGCTGCGCAGCATTTTAGCCTGGATACTCCCCTATCCTGCCCGATTCCGGACTGCCTTGCGGCTGGCGCAGGTCGGTCGACCACTGGCGCCGCTGTTCGCCAAGATAGGCGCACTCCGCCCCCTCGCGGCAATGCTCGCGCTAGCACCGCGGCGAATTCCGGCCGCGCCGCCGAAACGCGTTCCGGCTGTCACGACGCGCCCGCGCATCGCGCTGCTGCAGGGATGCGCCGAGCCGGTGCTGCGCCCCGAATTCCGCGCCGCGGCGATCCGCCTGCTCGATCGCGCCGGTTACGATGTCGTGCTGGCCCCCGGCGAGCAATGCTGCGGTGCGTTGGTGCACCATATGGGGCGCGAGAAGGCCAGCCTCGAAGCCGCCCGGCGCAATATCGACGCCTGGACGCGCGAGATCGAAACGGGCGGGCTTGCAGCGATCGTGGTCACCGCATCTGGCTGTGGCACGACGATCAAGGATTACGGGTTCATGCTGCGCAACGATCCCAATTACGCCGACAAGGCGGCCCGGGTTTCCGAACTCGCGCGCGACATCAGCGAAGTGCTGATCGACGCCGATTTGCCCCTGGGCGATGGCCGCGGCCTGACGGTCGCCTATCACGCCGCTTGTTCGCTGCAGCATGGGCAGAAAGTCACCGACGCGCCGAAGCGATTGCTGGCCGGCGCGGGCTATGTCGTCCGCACGCCGATCGAGGCGCATCTCTGCTGCGGGTCGGCGGGCACCTACAACATTCTCCAGCCCGAAATCGCCGGCAAGCTCGGCGACCGCAAGGCGGCCAATCTCGCCCGGCTCGACGCCGATGTGATCGCCACCGGTAATATCGGCTGCGCGATGCAGCTCGCCCCGCGCCTCGGCATTCCGGTCGTCCACACGATCGAACTGCTCGACTGGGCCACTGGCGGCCCCGTTCCGCCGCAACTTGCTGCCCGCGAGACCCCTAAGGGCGGTTGACTTTAATAGTCATATTATACAATCCAGACGAGCGATGCCGCCAAGGGCGTTATGGGGGAAGGATTCGGATGGGCCTGCCGAAGATCAAGCATGTTCGCGCGTTCACCGTCCGGGGCGGTGGCGCCGACTATCACGACCAGGGCGACGGTCATTGGATCGACGACCATATTTCGACGCCAATGGCGCGCTATCCCGAATATCGCCAATCGCGGCGGAGCTTCGGGATCAACGTCCTCGGTACGCTTGTCGTCGAACTCGAGGCCGATGACGGCACGATCGGTTTCGCGGTGACCACCGGCGGCGAGCCCGCCGCCTTCATCGTCGAGAAGCATTTGTCGCGCTTCCTGGTCGGCCGCAGCCCGGCCGAATATGAGAAGATCTGGGACCAGATGTACTTCTCGACCCAATATTACGGGCGCAAGGGTCTGGTGGTGAACGCCATTTCGGGCGTCGACCTCGCACTCTGGGATCTGCTTGGGAAGCTGCGCGGCGAGCCGGTCTATCACATGCTGGGCGGCGCGGTGCGCGACGAGCTGCAATTCTACGCTACCGGTTCGCGACCCGATATCGCCAAGGAGCTCGGCTTCATCGGCGGCAAGCTCCCGCTCCATCACGGCCCGGCCGAGGGGCTGGAGGGGATGGAGAAGAACATCGCGTTGCTCGCCGACATGCGCAGCAAGTGCGGCGACGATTTCTGGCTGATGTACGATTGCTGGATGAGCCTCGACATCGATTATGCGACGCGGCTTGCGCAGCGCGCCTGGCACGAATGCGGGCTCAAATGGATCGAGGAGGCGCTGAGCCCCGACGATTATTGGGGTTATGCCCAGCTGAAGAAGAACGCGCCCAAGGGCCTGCTCGTCACCACCGGCGAGCATGAGGCGACACGCTGGGGCTTTCGCATGCTGATGGACATGGAATGCTGCGACATCATCCAACCCGACGTGGGCTGGTGCGGCGGCGTCACCGAATTGATCAAGATCGCCAATTACGCCGACAGCCGCGGCGTGATGATGGTGCCGCACGGATCGTCGGTCTACAGCTATCACTTCGTGATCACGCGGCACAATTCGCCGTTCGCCGAGTTCCTGATGATGCACCCCGGGCCGACTGAAATCGTGCCGATGTTCGCGCCGCAATTGCTCGGCGAGCCCGTCCCGGTAAACGGCAAGATCCGCGCGAGCGAACTCGACAAGCCGGGCTTTGGCGTCGAGCTCAATCGCGATATCGCGCTCCACCGTCCCTATCCAAACTGAGGAATATTCATGAAACTCTGCCGTTATGGTGCCGCGGGCGCCGAGAAGCCCGGCCTGATCGATGCCGATGGCCGCATCCGCGACCTGTCGGGCCATGTCGCCGATATCGGTCCGGCCGAGCTGGGCAAGCAGGGCTTGGCCAAGCTCGCCGCGATCGATCCCGCCTCGCTGCCGCTGGTCGAGGGTGACGTCCGCTACGGCGCCTGCGTGTCGGGCACGCGCCAGTTCATCGCGATCGGCACGAACTTCGCCGATCATGCCGCGGAATCGAACCTGCCGGTGCCCGAGGAACCGGTCGTGTTCCAGAAGTGGGTGAGCTGCATCCAGGGGCCGAACGACCCCGTCACCATTCCCAGGGATTCGAAGAAGACCGACTGGGAAGTCGAGCTGGGCGTCGTGATCGGCACCGCCGCTTCCTATGTCGATGAAGCCAATGCCCTCGACCATGTCGCCGGCTATTGCGTGATCAACGACGTGTCCGAGCGTCACTGGCAGATCGAGCGCGGCCTGACCTGGGACAAGGGCAAGGGCTTCCCGACCTTCGGCCCGATCGGTCCCTGGATGGTCACCGCCGACGAAGTGGGCGATCCGCAGAACCTGGCGATGTGGCTGTCGGTCAATGGCCGGAAGATGCAGAACGGCAGCAGCAAGACGATGATCTTCACCGTTGCGCAGATCGTCGCTTATTGCTCGCAATTCATGACCTTGCTGCCGGGTGATGTGATCACCACCGGCACCCCGCCGGGCGTCGGCCTCGGCCAGAAGCCCGAGCCCTGGTATCTCAAGGCGGGCGACGTGGTCGAACTCGGTATCGAGAAGCTTGGTGAGCAGCGCCAGGAATTCGTCGCCTGGGACGCAGCCAAATGAGCATATATGCCGGCCGCTTCGCCGGGCGCGCGGCGATCGTCACCGGCGGCGCGTCCGGCCTCGGCAAGGCCGTCGCCAAGCGCATCGTCGCCGAGGGCGGCACGGTCGCACTCTGGGACCTCAACCCAGAGGCGCTGGCCGCCGCGAAGGACGAGGTCGGCGCCGCCGACATCCAGGCGCTCGACGTCTCCGATCCCGCCGCGGTCGAGGCCGCGGCCAAGGCCAGCGGCGCCGCGCTCGGCAAGGTCGACGTGCTGGTCTGCTCGGCCGGCATTACCGGCGCGACCGTCCCGGTTCACGAATTCCCGATCGACAGCTGGCAGCGAGTGATCGACATCAACCTGAACGGCCTGTTCTACTGCAACCGAGCGGTCGTGCCGTTGATGCTGGCGAACGGCTATGGCCGCATCGTCAACATCGCGTCGGTTGCCGGCAAGGAAGGCAATCCCAATGCCAGCGCCTATTCGGCGTCCAAGGCGGGCGTGATCGGCTTCACCAAATCGCTCGGCAAGGAACTCGCTGAGAAAGGCGTGATCGCCAATGCGCTGACGCCGGCGACGTTCGAAAGCCCGATCCTGGCGCAATTGCCCCCAAGCCAGGTCGATTACATGCGCTCGAAGATCCCGATGGGTCGGTTGGGCGAGGTCAGCGAGTCCGCCGCGATGGTCTGTTTCATGGCGAGCGAGGAATGCAGCTTCACCACCGCATCCACTTTCGACACGTCCGGCGGCCGCACGACCTTCTAACATGACCGAGCGGCTGCCCTTCGTCGACGCCCATGTCCATCTGTGGGACCTGTCCCACATCCGCTATCCGTGGCTGATGCCGCCATTTGCGGAGGACGGCCCGAACGGCAGCGTCGAGCCGATCGCCAAGGATTATGGCCTCGACGATTATCTCGCTGAAGCCCGCGGCTGGGATGTGCGAGGCCTCGTCCATATCGATGCCGGCGCCGACCCGGCGGATGCGCTGAAGGAGACCGACTGGCTGCAGGCGATGGCCGATGCGCGCGGCATGCCCAGTGCGATCGTCGCCTTCGCCGCGCTTAACGACCCCAAGGTCGAGGCCTTGCTCGCCGCGCATGCCGAGCGCCGCTCGGTGCGCGGCATCCGCCATATCGTCAATTGGCACCCCGATCCGGCGCGCACCTATACGCAGCGCGACGTGACCGGCGACGAAGCCTGGGCAGCGGGTTTCGCGTTGCTCGGCAAGTACGGATTGAGCTTCGACCTCCAGGCCTATCCCGGCCAGTTTGCGGGGCTCGCTCCGCTGCTCGAACGCCACCCCGAGGTGCCGGTCATGATCAACCATGCCGGCATGATGGTCGGCGAGAGCGGTCGCGAGGAATGGCGCGCGGCGATGCGCGCGCTCGCCGCTATCCCGCATGTCGCGGTCAAGATTTCGGGCATCGGCTTCGCCTTCCGCCCGTGGACGATCGAGCAGATGCGCAGCTATGTGCTCGAGACGATCGAGCTGTTCGGCACCGATCGCGCGATGTTTGCCAGCGACTTCCCGACCGACAAATTGTTCGGCGGGTTCGATCAGCATCTCGACGCTTACAATGCCATCGTCGCCGATTTCAGCGACGACGAGCGCCGCGCCTTATTCGCGGGCAACGCCAATCGGCTCTACCGTCTCGGCCTGACACTTTGACCATGCGCATCGCCGATCTGCGCGCCGAATATACTAGCGACCTTCTCGGCACCGATGTCGAGCGCCCGCGCCTGTCCTGGCGGATCGAAGGCGACCGGCCGGGCACCAGGCAGACGAGCTATCGATTGCGCGCCGCGGCCAGCGCCGACGCGCTTACGGACGGCGCATTGCTGTGGGACAGCGGCGAGATCGCGGGCGATGCGACCTTCGATATCGCTTATGGCGGCCCTGCCCTCGTACCCATGCAGCGCGTCTGGTGGTCGATCGAAGCGACGGACGAGGCCGGCACCACCGCACGCTCGACGCCGGCCTGGTTCGAGACCGGGTTGGTCGCCTCGGATTCCTGGCGAGCGGAGTGGATCGAAGCCGAGGACGACGATGCTGCCGCCGATCGCGCAGCCGGGCTCGCCTGGGTGTGGAGCGAGACAGCGCTCGACGACCGGCCCCATGCTTTCCGTCTCGATTTCCACGCTCCCAACGATCTGGTCCGTGCGGAGATATTGCTGGCCGGCAAGGATCATCTGCGCGGCGTCTGGATCAACGGCGCTCCTGCGCCGCTCGATCGGCATTTCGATTGGGACACCTACCTCCCCTTCTGGGGCACGCTCGCGCCTTATGCCGGCGACGTTCGGCCCGGCCGCAACAGCGTCTGCGCGCTGGTCGAGGCTGATACGACCGGCTTCTTTCCCGTCGACGGCGGCGCTTTCGCGGCGCTGATCCGGCTGCATCGCGCCGACGGCAGCGTCGAGCGCCGCGTCAGCGGCCCGGCCTGGAGCGTTCGCCCGAGTCCGCCCGCTGATTGGACTGGCACCGATGCTGACACCTCGGGTTGGGCCAATGCGCAGCCAAGCGGCGCGAATGTTCACAACGATCCGCGACCATCCGAGCCGGCCATGCTGCTGCGCACCGAGTTCGACGCGCACGGGCCAATCGCGGGCGCGCGGCTCTACGCGACGGCGCTCGGTGCCTATGACATGCGGATCAACGGCGAGCCCGTGTCGGACGCACTGCTCGCGCCGGAAATGACCGTCGCGCACGACCATCTTCTCTACCAAAGTTACGACGTGACCGGCTTGGTAACGCCGGGCGCCAACACGCTCGCCGCGATGGTCGGCGACGGCTGGTATGCGAGCCCGTTCGGTTGGCGGATCGAGCGCTATGGCTTCGGCCCCGCACCGCGCCGGCTGCGCGCGCAACTCCGGCTCGATTATTGCGACGGCAGCAGCGAATGGATCGCTACGGGACCCGATTGGCGGATCGCGCCCTCACCGATCCTCAAGTCGGAAATCTATGACGGCGAAACCTATGATGCGCGGCTGGAGCGTGCGGGGTGGGACCGGCCGGGGTTCGACGACAGCGGCTGGCCCCAGGCGAAAGTGGGTGACACGCCCGACGCTCGGCTCGTCGCCCAGACATCGCCTGCGCTGAAAGCCGCCGGCACGCGGCGCGCGGTCGCGATCAGCGAGCCACTCCCCGGGCGTTACGTCTTCGATTTCGGCCAGAACTTCTCGGGCTGGGTGCGCATTCGCGCGACCGGTCCCGCGGGAACGACCATCACCGCCAAGTTCGCCGAACTGCTCAATCCCGACGGCACCGCCGACCTGTCCAACCTCCGCCTCGCCAAGGCGAGCGACAGTTTCACGCTCGCCGGTTCGGGGGAGGAAGTGTTCGAGCCGCATTTCACCTATCACGGCTTTCGCTATGTCGAGGTCGTCGGTTATCCCGGCGTGCCGAACGCGGACGATATCGAGGGCGTCGTCGTCCACAGTGCGTGCCGCGAAACCGGCACGATGACCTTCGCCGACGCGCCACTGCTGCAGACGATCTGGCAGAACGCCTTGTGGAGTCAGCGCTCCAACTTCTTCTCGGTACCGACCGATTGCCCGCAGCGCGACGAGCGGATGGGATGGATGGGCGACATCCAGGTGTTCCTGGATGCCGCCGCGTTCAACATGGAGGTCGACCCCTTCATCCGCCGCTTCCTGCTCGAAGCACGCGCGGCGCAGCGGCCCGACGGTGCCTATCCGATCGTGGTGCCGCAACCTCTGTCCTTCCCCGATGTGGTGACCGCGGGCTGGAGCGAGGCCGGCATCATCCTGCCCTGGCAACTCTGGCAGCGTTATGGCGACACCGCGGTGATCGACGAGAATTGGGCGGCGATGCAAGGCTGGATGGACTTCGTCGCGCGCGGCAATCCCGATCATGTCTGGCGCAACGATCGCGGGCTCGACCTCGGCGATTGGCTGTCGGTCGATGCGATCAAGCCAGACGACGAGACGACACCGCGCGTGGTCTGCGCGACCGCCTATTGGGCATGGTCGGCAGCGCTGATGGCCGAGATGGCCGATGCGACTGGACGCGCCGATGACGCGGAACGCTACCGCGATCTTCGCGCGGCGATCGGCCAGGCATTCGCCGCCGAATTCGTCGCCGCCGACGGCACGGCCGGCAATGGCAGCCAGGCCAGCCAGGTGCTCGCCTTGTTCATGGGTTTAGTGCCTGCCGACCGGCGCGATGCGGCGGCGGGCGTGCTGGCCGCCGACATCCGTCGGCGCGGGATGAGGCTGTCGACTGGCTTCCTCGGCACACCTTACATTCTCGACGTGCTGGCCGATGCGGGCCGCCTCGGGGAAGTCGCCGGGCTGTTGCTCCAGACCGACTATCCAAGCTGGGGCTATATGCCGGAGAAGGGCGCAACCACGATGTGGGAGCGGTGGAACGGCGACACCGGCGACCTGTCGATGAACAGCTACAACCATTATGCTTTCGGGGCGATCGTCGGGTTCTTCTACCGCCGCCTCGCCGGCATCGCACCGGCTGCCCCGGGTTTCCGCCGCATCGCCGCGCGGCCTTTGTGGCTGCCGCAGATCGGCCGCGTGTCGGCGCGCTATGACTCGCTGGTCGGCCCGATCGAGACGAGCACGGATGGCAATGCCGAGCGCCTGACCCGGTTCGCCTTGTCGATTCCCGCCAACACAGTCGCCGAGGTCGAATTGCCGGTCGGCGATTGGCACGCCGGCAGCCAGGTCCTCGACGCGCATCCGGCGATCCGCGCACTCACCAATGACGGCAAGGCGATCCGCTTCGAGGTCGGCGCCGGACGCTACGATTTCACGACATAAGCCCTGAGAGGAACGACCCGTGGCCACGCTTGGACTCATCCACAATTCGCCGATGCTGGCACCCGTGTTCAACGAGATCGCCGCGCGGGTGATGCCCGATGTCCGCCTGCTCCACTTCGTCGATGAGAGCACGATCAAGAACACGATCGCCGCCGGCTATCTGCAGAAGGCGACGATGCGTCAGGTCATCCGCCTCGTCGGCTCCGCGTTCGATGCCGGATGCGATGTGGCCCTGGTGACCTGTTCCTCGATCGGCCGTGCGGTCGAGATGGCGGCCGAGCTTTATGACCAGCCGGTGCTGCGCGTCGATTGCGCTATGGCAGAAAAGGCGGTCGCGACGGGCCAGCGGATCGGTGTGGTCGCGACCCTGTCGACCACGCTCGAACCAACCGCCGAGCTGGTCCGCCGGGTCGCTGCCGAACAGCGCAAGAAGATCGAGATCGTCGAGCATCTCTGCCAGGGCGCGTTCGACGCGGTGATGGCGGGTGACGGCGCGACGCATGATCGCATCGTCAGCGAAGGGCTGACCGAGGGAATGAAGGGCGTCGATGCGATCGTCCTTGCCCAGGCATCGATGGCGCGCGTCGTCGCCGCTTTGCCCGAAGGCGCGGTCTCGGCACCGGTCTATTCGAGCCCGGAGCTCGGCATGGAGCGCGCGCGCGACGTTCTCGCGAGCCTGGGCAAGTGAAGAAGCGGCATGCGGTCGTCAGCTTGCTGGCGGTCCTGTCGATTATCACCTTCCTCGATCGCATGGCGATCTCGGTCACCGGACCCGGCATCCAGAAGGAGCTGGGGATCACGCCCGACCAATGGGGCTGGGTAATGGGCGCCTATGTCTTCGCTTATGCCGTGTTCGAGATCCCGTCGGGCGCGCTGGGCGACCGCCATGGCTATCGCCGTGAGTTGACCCGGATTACGGTCTGGTGGTCCTTCTTCACCGCGATCACGGCCGCATGTCACAACTTTTGGCAGATGGCCGCCTCGCGCTTCCTGTTCGGCCTGGGCGCTGCGGGCGCCTATCCCAACATGACTGGCGTGCTCTACCGCTGGATGCCGGCCCGCGAGCGCGCGCGCGGCCAGGGTGTGATCTGGGCCGCAAGCCGGTTCGGCGGCGGGATGGCACCGCTGCTGTTGGTGCCGCTCGAGGCGTATTTCGGCTGGCGGGCGGTGTTCGTCGCGCTCGGCCTGGTCGGTTTTGTCTGGGCGATCGTCTGGCGCGGCTGGTTCCATGACAAGCCTGCCGACCAGCCCGGCATATCGCGCGAGGAAGTCGTCGTGATCGGCGGCGACGAGAGCAGCGGGCACCTCGGCACGCCGTGGCGCAAGCTGCTCGCGCTGCCGCAATTGTGGCTGATCGCTTTGGCCTATTTCTTCTACGCGTTCGGCAGCTGGTTCTTCTTCAACTGGTTTCCGACCTGGATGGTCAAGGGAGTCGGGTTCAGCGTCGCCGAGATGGGGCTGTACGGTTCGATCCCCTTCTTCCTCGGCGTGGTCGGCAACCTGATCGGCGGCGTGCTGTGCGACCGGCTGGCGCAGCGCATCGGCATCCGCCGCGCTTATAGTCTGATCGCCTGCAGTTGCTTGTGCACTACCGCGGCCCTGCTGGTCGGAATGAGCATCGCGAGCGACCGGCTGGTCATCATCATCCTGTCGGGCCTGGCGTTCGGCGTGATGGATCTGATGCTGCCCGCGGCCTGGGCGATGTGCATGGCGATCGGTGGCCGTTATGGCGGTACCGCGAGCGGCGTGATGAACACGGCGGGCAACCTCGGCGGATTCATTTGCACCGTGGTGATCGGCTATATGATCGCCGGCACCGGCAGTTACGACCTTCCGTTGCGCGGCGTCGCGGCGATGGTGCTGATCGCCGGCCTGCTGTTCGCGGTGATCGATTGCACCAAGGGGTTCGATCACAAAAGGCCGCCCGAAGCGGACCCGGTGCTGGCGTGACCGCGACGATGCGCAAGACTGCCCTCGCCTTCGCCTGCGCGGCGATGCTGTCGTCGAGTCTGACCATGCCGGCGGTCGCCCGACCTCAGGCCGCGAGGACCTCCGCTATTCCGGTGGCGAACGAGCGGCTGTGGCTCGGATCGGCCTGGTATCCCGAGCAATGGCCGGAAAGCGCCTGGCCCGAAGACCTCCGCCTGATGAAGGCAAGCGGCGCCAATGTCGTCCGCATCGGCGAATATGCCTGGAGCCGTATGGAGCCGAGCGAGGGCCAATATGATTTCGGCTGGCTGGTCCGCGCCGTCCGGCTCGCGGCCAAATACGACATCAAGGTCGTGATCGGCACGCCGACCGACACCCCACCCGCCTGGCTGACCGAGACATATCCCAACACGCTTCAGGTCGACGGTAGCGGCAAGAGGCTGGGGCATGGCGGGCGGCGGCAATTCTCGATCTCGTCGCAACGCTATCGCACGCTCGCCCGCGACATCGTCACGCGCATGGCACAGGCGCTGAAGGACGAGCCCAACGTCATCGGCTGGCAGGTCGGCAACGAGCCGACCGACGAAAGCTACGATCCCGAGGCGCGCGCGGCCTGGGTCGCCTGGCTCAAGCAGCGTTATGGCACGCTCGACGCGCTCAACGAGGCATGGACCACCGCTTACTGGTCGCAGACCTATACGGCCTGGGACCAGGTGCCGTTCAACACCGACAAGGGCAATCCCGGCTGGATGCTCGAGCTCAAGCGCTTCATCACCGCGCAATGGGGCGAGTTCCATCGCAACCAGCGCGACGCCATTCGTGCGGTAGTTGGCCCCATGCCGTTCATCACCGTCAATCTGGGCGGGCTCGGCTGGGCCAATCGCTTCGACCGCTACGCGATCAACCGCGACCTCGATCTCGCTTCCTGGGACGATTATGTCGGCACCGGGCATCTCAAGCCCTATCGCAACGGCGCGACGCACGATTTGGTGCGGGGATGGAAGCGGCGGAATTTCTGGGTGATGGAGACGCAGCCGGGCTTCGTGAACTGGGCGCCGGTCAGCAACATCCTTTACCCCGGCGAGACGCGCGCGATGGCGTGGCAGGCAATCGGGCATGGCGCCGACGCGGTGCTCTATTGGCAGTGGCGCAACGCGCTGAACGGCCAGGAAACGATGCACGGATCGGTGGTCGGGCCCGACGGCAAGCCGCTGCCGATCTATCCCGAGCTCCAGGCGCTGGGCCGCGAATTCGCCAAGGCCTCGCCGGTGCTGGCCGGCACCAGCCCGGTGTCGCCGGTCGCCTTGCTGCAGGATTATCCGAGCCGCTGGGCGATCGATTTCCAGCTCCACCATCGCGACTATGACCAGATCGAGGTGCTGCTCGACTATTACCGTCCGCTCAAGGATGCGCTCGGCGCGGTCGACGTGGTCGAAGCTGCCCATGCGCCTCTGGACGGTTACAAATTGGTCGTCGCGCCCAGCCTCAACGTCATCACCGATGCGATGGCGAAACGGCTGGCCGATTACGTCCGGCGCGGCGGGCACCTGATCCTCGGTCCGCGATCGGGAATGAAGGACGAATTCAATCGTCTCGATCCGCAACGCCAGCCCGGCCCGCTCGCCGAGTTGCTGGGCGGGCGGGTCGAGCAATTCTATGCGCTGGATGAGAAGGTCACGGTCGGCGACGGCACCGCCTCGATCTGGGCCGAGCAGCTGACGCCGACTTCGCCCGACACGCGGGTTGTGCTGACCTATGGCAAGGCCAATGGCTGGCTCGACGGCAAGGCCGCGGCGATCACGCGCAAGGTCGGCAAGGGCAGCATCACGTATGTCGGCGCCTTGGTCGACGATCATGTGATGGACGGACTGATCAGTGCCGCCATGCGCGACGCCGGCGTGATGCGCGACTTCGCCGTACCGGCGGATGTCGAGCTGATGACGCGCCAGGGCCAGGGACGGTCGATCGTCATCCTGATCAATCATGGGACCGAGGATCGGACGGTAGAGTTGCCGGAGGCCATGGCCGACGTGCTGGCGGGTGGTCAGGTGAAGTCGGTGACGCTGCCGGCGCAGGGTGTGGCGGTGTTGTTGAAGAGCAAGCCCTGAAAAATCCTCCCCGTTTACGGGGAGGGGGACCAAGGCGCGCAGCGGCTTGGTGGAGGGGGTTTTCCTTTTCGGGATCGTTGAGTGGAGGTCCCCCTCCACCACCGCCTTCGGCGGCGGTCCCCCTCCCCGTAAACGGGGAGGATCTTTAGGAGCTCCTACCCGCCGCGGCGGACAGCTTCGAAGAACTCTTCCCCGCCCATCTGACCGCCCTTCAGCACCAGTTCGAGACCGTCGATCGCTGGATCCTGGGCATGCGCACGCACCAGCGGTGCCCCGCGTTCGATTGGCGCGGCCCAGGTCAAAGCATCGATGCCGAGCTGCGCGACTCCGTGGCTCGACGTGTCCCCGCCGGCGAAGAGCACGCGGCGCAACCCTCCCTGACGGATCGCCGCTCCGGCCACGCGGCCAAGCGCGGAGCCGAGGCGATCGCCTGCCGCTGGGGCGACCGCTCCAAGCGGGCCTTCCGCCGAATGGATCACCGCGCGGCCGCCCTCGCCCAGCGCGCCACCGGCCGCCTGCACCAGCCGCTCTTCTTCCGCGCTTTCGCCGCGCAGCAAGGCGTCGACATCGGCGCGGATCGTGGTGAAGCCGTCGGCCGTGCTGCGCGCGATCTGCGCAGCCGTCACTGGCGAGCAGCTTCCGCTTACCACGAGCAGCCGGTCGACTTCGGGTGCGCGGACATGATCCGGCTCGCCCTTGACGATCCCCGCTGCGCGCCATGCCAGCACCAGCGCGCGCGTGACGCCCGAACTGCCCACCGCGAATTTCACCTTGCGGCCGAGCAGGACCGCGCCGGTCGCGACGAGGTCGTCGACCGACAGTCCGTCGAACAGGACGCCCGCGGCGTCGCCTGCTTCGGCAAAGGCCGCATCGGTTTCGTCGGCGTGGATGCGATCGATCGGCACCAGGGCGATCCGCGCATCGGTCTGGTCGCCGAGATGCCGGATCAGGTCCGCCTCATGCATCGGCGTGACCGGGTGGCGCGACATGGTCGGGTGGCGGTCGATGCGGAATATCTCCGCTCCCGCCGCCGCGAAAAGATTGCCGAACGCGACATAGCGGCGAAGATGTGGTGCGCCGACGACGATCGCCGCCGGACCGCCGAACGCAGCAACACCGAGGTCCAGCGCGCGCCCGATCGAGCCGGTGTGCGGGCTGGAATCGAACGTCGAGCAGGTCTTGTAATGGACGATCGCGGCATCGCTGAGGCTGGCGAAGGCGCGGGGCAGATGGTCGTCCATCCATCCAGGCGAGCGACTGCGGCTGTCGCCGGCGAGGCCGATCGCCCTAGCGTCGGGAAAACGCGCGCGCAACGCGGCATCGGGCTCGCGCAGGAACAGGACCGCCGGCACCCCGCCATCGGCGCATTGCTCGAGAACGTCGGTCGATCCGGTGAAATCGTCGCCATAGAAAGCGTAGAGTGGCGTCACCCCCCGAAAGCCCCCAAAGCCGCGGCCAGTTCGGGTGCATCGCGCGCGGCGTCTTCCACCGGTACGCCGGCAACCGCCGCTTCCCATGCCTGACGCAGCGCGCGCACGCCCGCTGCCGGGCCGCCGGGATGCGCCATGATCCCGCCGCCGGCCGCGAACATGCAGTCGACCGAACCGAGCGCGGCGAAGGTCGGCGCGGCCTGTCTGGCCGACTGGCCCGAGGAGAAGACCGGCATGATCTCGCAACCGGGATGCGGCGGATCGAACATCGGCGTCAGGCATTCGCGCGCCGAGGCGATGACGCTCTCATTGCTCTCGCAGAATTTGTTGTCGATGCCATTGACGTGCGTGTGGTCGATCCCGGCGAGGCGCCACAATTTCTGGAAAGCGATATAGCTCATCCCGATCGCCGGCGAGCGGCCGAGCATGCCCCAGCCGTTGCGATGCCCGTGGATCGGCAGCTGGGAATGCGCTCGCAGCACCTTCATCGCCGGCAGGCCGATCGAATTCATGCTCGCCATCACGCAAGTGCCGCCCTCGGCGACGACATGGTCGTGGCGCGCCAGCATCTCGTCGATCTCGCCGGTCAGATTGGCGGCGTACATGACTTTCTTGCCGGTGCGCTCGGCATGGTCGTTGATCACGCGCATCACCGCCGAGACCCGCGCCTCGAACGGGCAATGCGGCCCGTCGGCCTGGAGCTCGTCATCCTTGATGAAATCGATTCCCGCCTCGACCAGGGTGCGGACCTGCTCGGCGGTCGCCTCTGGCGAGAGGCCGACGCTCGGCTTGATGATCGTGCCGATGATCGGACGGTCGAACACCCCCGCCAGCCTACGCGTGCCGGCGACGCCAAATTGCGGACCCTGATAGCGATCGAGGAATTCGGGCGGCAGCTTCACGTCGATCAGCCGCAGCCCGGAAAACGCCTTGAGCTCACTGAGATTGCCGTTGATCGTCGCCAGCAGATTGGGCAGCGACAGCCCCATGTTCGACACCGGCCAGGACAAGGTCACCCGCGCGGCGCGGCGCGTGGCGTCGCCCGATTTGGGCAGACCCGAGCCCGGTAGCGACGGCGCCGCGACCTCGCCCAGCTCGATCACATCCTCGATCCGCGCAGCGTGCGCCGCGCGCAGCTCGTCGGTCTCGCCGGGTACGCGCACGAAAGTGCCGGTCGATTGCTCGCCGGCCATCGTCTCCGCGGCCTGCTGCAGCGGAAAGGCGGTCTCGATCCAATAGGTCGCGCTGATCCGGGGTTCGGTCATCAGGCGGTCTTGAAATAGGTGTTGTAGCGTTCGGTATCGACGTTGAAATACGGTACGAACACGAGATCGCGACCGTCGACATGCGCGCGATACGACTGGGTCTGGCCCGGCATCGGCTCGAGCGCCGCCGGCAAGGCGATCGTCTGGTCACCGATCCCGGTCCAGGGGTTGAGTCCGACATACATCACCGCGCCGCGCATCACCGCCGCCAGATTCGGGTTCTGGTCATCGATCGGCAGAGTGCGCAGCGGCTGCGGCAGCGTCAGTTCGACCACGTCGCCTGCCTTCCAGGCGCGGCTGACCGTCGCCAGCGTGCCGGGCGCGACCGGTTGCGGCGCGCCGTTGACGCGGAGCGATGCGTTCCTGGTCCAGGCCGGAATGCGCAGCTTCAGCGCGAAACGGCCATTGCCCGGCTTGCGCACGATCAGGCGGATGTGATCGGTCGCGGGATAATCGGTTTCCTGCACGACTTCGACTGCGCCGCCGGGACGGTCCCAGCGGACTTCCGAGCCGGCATACATGTTGACCATCAGCGCATTGTCGTCGTGGAAATAGAGGCCCTGGACGTAATCGGCGACGCCCTGGACGAGCGTGCCCGAGCAGCACGGCCATTTCTTCTGGTAATAGAGCTTCTCGGCGTCGCCGCCGTAATTCGAATAATAAGGATAGTCGCCGTCGCTGTCGGGCAGCCGCGTCGCGAGCATCGTGTTGTAGAGCGTGCGTTCGAGCCCGTCGCCATAGACCGGTGCGCCGGTGAAGCGGGTGAGATAGCGCGCGAGCTTCATGTCGGCGAAACTGCCGCACGGCGTTTCGAAATGCGCCTTGGAGGTTTTGAGGCTGACGGCGAGCTTGCCCTGATGGAGCGGCACGAACTGCTCCTCCGGCCCCCAGCCGCCGCTCGCGAAACGCTGCGGCTCCATGAAGGTCCAGGCATTTTCGAGCGCCTTGCGATATTTGGGATCGCCGAGATGGAGATAGGCCTGGCCGCCCGAGCTCAGCGCGATCGTGTGGCTATAGGCATGTTTGGTCGGCAGCACGTCCTGGCCCGCCGCGAGCGGATCGAACCATTCCTTGTTGAGCAGGTAATGCACCGCCATGGCGCGATATTTGTCGTCGCCGGTGATGTCGGCGACGTGGAACAGATTCTCCGGCAGGACATAGGTCTCGTCATAAGGCGGATCGACCTTGCCGACGCGGTCGCGCGAGACGGGCGAGATATAGGGCATGCATTTGTCGATGATCATCGGCAGCAACGTCTTGGCCTGCTCGACTCCGCTCAAGCGATAGGCATCGACCAGGCCGACGACATATTTGTCCATGACATAGGCCGCCCACTGCTCCTGCGCCTTGGGTCCGGCATAGGGGTTCTTGGCAGCGACCATCGCCTTGCCGAAGCCGTCGACCAGAGTCGCGACCTTGGCGTGAGCCGCCTTGTCGCCGGTGGTGGCGCCGATCCGTGCGAGGCCGGAGACATATTGGCCGAAAGCGAGACCCGGCACGAAGCCGTCGGCGTCATACCAGCCGCCCATGTCGGGGCCGGGCGCCGGCAGACCGGCATTCTGACGGAAGACCTTGAGCAGGCGATCATTGTCGAGCGCGAGGTAATGCGCGGCAATATGGTCGTAATGCTGCTTGATCCGCCCGCCGGTGAGACGGACGGCGCCGTACGGGAATTCGTGCACCGCTTCCTTGCCACGCAATACTGCCTGCTGCGCGGCAAGCGCCATCGGCGACGTGGCCAGCGACCCCGCGGCCGCAGTCGCGCACGCCACGCAATGGACGAAGTCGCGGCGGGACAAGTCGGCCTTTTTCAAGCCTGTCATGGCAATCCTCTCAAAACTCGGCGACCTACGAACAGCGCGGCCAAGCCGATCCTGCTCTTGTGATATAATAGTATCATTTGCGCCGCAAGGCGGCGAAGCCGAGTGAAGGACTATTTCGTTGTCTTGCGTTTGCGCGATGCGCTCGCACGCTCGAGCCGGTCGAGGCCGTGGGTGATGATCGCGCGCATCGCCTGTGCCGCGCCGGGGCCGTCACCCGCTTCGATCAGATCGACGATGCGGGTATGGCCCTGCACGCTCTCTTCGTGCACCTCCGCCTCCCGCACCGGCGAGCTCAGCCGGAACGACGCGAGCAGAGCGGTTTCGATCACCGCCGCGAGCGACCGCATCAGCACATTCCCCGAGGCGTAACCGACCGCTTTGTGGAAATCGAGATCGGCATGGGCGAAATCGCTCGCGCTGCTCGTCGCTTCCGCCATGCGGGCAAGGCAGCCGCGCAGGATCTTTATGTCTTCGGGCCTCGCCTGGTTGGCTGCCGCTTCGGCCGCCGCCGGCTCGATCGCCATGCGGATCGCGGCGATGTCGCGGATGAAGTCCACATCCAGTCCCTGGGCGACTTTCCAGGCCAGGATGTCGGCGTCGAAGAAGTTCCAGTGGACGCTGTCGAGCACGGTAGTGCCGACGCGTGTGCGCGCAACGATCAGGCCTTTCGCGGTCAAGGTCTTGAACGCCTCGCGCAACACGGTGCGCGACACGCCGAACCGCGCCAGCATCTCGGCCTCGGACGGCAATTTCGACCCGGGCGCGAAGACACCCGACAGGATATCGCTGCCGATCGAGCGTGCGACCTGGTCCGCGTTCGACAAGGTCGCGTCGGCGACCCTTCCGAAATCAGGACGGGATTGCATCGTCATTGGTCTCCTCCGATCGCCCGGTGCCGGAAATCCGATCGGGGTCGTAAACCGTATGACAATAAGGGCCGGAACTCGATGCGCGCAAGCGGCAGCCGTACGAGGGTTCGGATGTCGAGGATGCGATGGCGGTCACCTCAGCTCGATCTCGTCGGCGAACACTACGCGGACCGGACCGAGCAGCCCCGAATCCACCAGCGGTTCGTCCCTGGAATAGAAGGTCCAGGGCGAGAAAGTGACGCGGCCGCCGGGTGGCTTCGGCTGCCCGGCTTTGTACCAATCGGGGAAAGCCGTGATCTTTCGCGCCATGATCGGGGTCTTCTTGCCGTCGGCACCGACGCGCTCGCCGATTGCCCAGTCGCCGTCGACGTAGTTGCCCTCCTCGGGCAGCGCGGCGTCGGCGATCATGCGGTTGACCCAGAGGTTGGTGACCGCGACCGACACCGTGTTGGCGCCGGGATGGACGACATTAGTGATGTCGACGCGATACGGCTCCTTCCACACCACGCCGATATCCTTGCCGTTGACCGTGACCCTCGCGAGCACTTCGACGCGGCCGAGGTCGAGAAAGACGCGCCGCCCCTTGCGCAGCGCCGAGGCGGGAATGGTGATCTCGCGTTCATAGGTGGCGGTGCCGGAAAAATGCCGGATGCCGTCATCGGCGTTGCGGCTGAGCGATTCCAGGCGGGGCAACGTGGCGGCGGCCGGCGCCCCCCTGCCCGGTTGGAACCGCACCGTCCACGGACTGTCGACCGTGATCGGGTCCGGCACCGCGGCAGTGAAACTGGCGCCGCTGTCGGTGGTGTACTTGCCGCCGCGCCAGGCGAGCGCATCGAGCTTTCCGCTGTCGCGCCGGGTCAGCGTCACAGGCGAGGCACCGATGGTCGGAAGCGGCGGTCCTTTTGCGGCGTCCGCGACAATCTCGGCCGGGGTCAGCGCGCGCGGCACGGTGGCGAGCGGAGTCGCATTGCCCTCGAAGAAATAGGTCACGCCGGTCGGCGATGGCGCATCGCTGCCTCCCGCGAACACATGGCGCCCGCTCTTCAAGCCGGTGCGCACCAGCTTACCGTTGAGATAGAGGCTCGGCACGCCCTTATCATAGACCAACGCGACGTGCGTCCAGCCGCTGATCGGGGTCCGGCTGACCAGCACGGCGGGCACGACATCGGGCGAGACGCGCTCGATCACCATCGCGCCATTGCGGCCGATCGCAAGGCCGGCCACCGCCGTTCCTTCACCGTGCAGATCGCGGCCCGAGCGGGCGTTGATCAGGTAATTCTTGCCTGTCTCGTTGATCCGTCCCTCGATCTTCTCGTCGGGCATCACGCGGAGATCGATGTCTGGCTTGGCCCAGAGCGAGAGGGTGAAGCTGTCCGAGGGCGCGGGCGCGGCCTTGGCCGGCGCGGCGTCGAGATCGGCGACGCGCCGACCGTCGCGCGCGATCCATTTGATACCGCGCGCTGTGCTATTCCGATCGAGCATGACGAAGGTGGATCCGGCCGGAGACAGGTCGAACGAGACGGTGGTGACCGTTGCACCACTCTCGAACAGAGCCGGTCGGGCGACCTTGCCCGTCTCCGCGTCCCATAACGCCGGCACGGCATTGCCGACGCGGAAGGTGCAGCGCACGGTTTCCGCACGGCGCTGGCGGTTGGCGACGAAATACATGTCGCTCGCGGCCAATCGACGATGCAGCCATACCAATTGGCCGTCCGAACTGTCGGTCCGGCATTGCGCGTCCGGCGCGACCTTCATGCCAGCCAAGGCATCGCCGATGCTGGCGCCCGAAAGCACCCTGCCCTTGCCCACCGAACGTGTCGTCGCCGCTTCGGGGCCGCTGCCCCAGAGCGCCGCCACCGCCGTATCGAAAGCGCGATCGCCCCCCGACTTGCCGACGAGCGTCAGCGAATGCTGCGGCCTGGGGCCCAGGATCGTCGCGCCTTGCTCGACCAGCGCGCGGAGGCGTTCGGCCAGCGCGGGGGTCATGCTCGACAAGGTCGCCGGCAGCACCAGCAAGCGGTAGCGCGCGCCGTTGGGCAGCACGATCGCGCCGTCCTCGATGCGCGCGCGGGTCAGCAGCACCTCGGCATTGACCAGGTCGTAATTGTAACCCGGCGGCATCTGCGGGTCGAAATATTGCCCGATCTTCGGGTTCGTATCGGGCGACACGTCGGGCCGGACATATTCGGCTTGGTTGGGGCTTTCCTCGCCGACGAAATAGAGCACGTCGGCGACATAAATGCCCTGGCGCAGCAGATATTGGCTGCGCTCGAGATACTCCATCCACGGTTTCGACTGCGCAAACCAGGTGTTCGAGCGCTCGAGATTGATCCCCCACGGCCCCATGCTCATCCCCGGAACGGCATTGGGATCGGGCTGGTGCGCGTAGCGATGGAAGAAGACCTGGTTGAACCCTTGCGCGAACATCTGGTCGCCCAGGAGCTTCATCGCATAGGGGTAATCCTGCCAGCGACTGGTCTCCGCCTCGCCGGTAAAGGCCTCGGCGGCGATGACCGGCTTGCCGTAGACGTGCGCCGCCGATGCCACCATCTTGACCGTGCGATTGTCGGTCCACGGCGTGCGCGTCCAGAATTCGGTCATCGGCACTTGCGCGCGGCCCGATACCTGGAGCTCGTCGAACGGCCCTGGCCCATAGCCTTCGACATGGAGCCGCAGGCCCGCCGCGGCTGCCTTGGACTGCATCCGGCCGTAATAATTGTCGGCCATCAAATCAGCGAGCGTGCGGCGGAAATCGAACAGGAAGCGGTTCGAACTGTCGAGATCGCCGACGATCCGCCCGGTCAGCGCCGGCAGATAAGGCAGCATCGAATAACCGTTGCGCTTCTCGAAATCGGCGGGCAGCGCGGCCGTCCAATTCTGCAGCCCGGCCTCGTAGCTGTCGATCTCGAGCATGTCGAAGGTCGAGCCGGCGAGCGGGCCCGACGCCTTAACCAATCGGTCGACGCTGCTCTTGAACTGAAAGTCGGTGGCGGCGGCGTCGAGCTTGTCGACTTCGAGTCCACGCCCCGAATCCGACGCGGACACGTTGAGGTGCGCGGTCGTGGTGTGGCCGAAGCGCAGGATCGTCCAGCGGCCCGGTGGTGGTGTCCAACGCAACGTGCCCGACGCATCGACGCGTGCGGTAACATCGACGATCTTGCTGGGGTCGATCGCGTAGCGCGCCATCAGGTCGGACGGACGGGCCTCGGCCGCGGGCAGCATGTGGAACAGATGCTCGCCCTTGTTGCCCCAATCGTCGATCCGCGGCGTCGCGTAGAACAGGGCCTCGGCGAGCTTGAACGCCCCCTTGGGCGTGACGCGGAAATAGTGCGCGGTGACAGGTGCAAAATTGATGCTGCCCGGCGCTTCGATCCCGCGCTCGTGCTGGACCGGCGCGGAGACCTCGCCGACCTTCTGCCACGTTTGGCCATCGTTCGATGCCTCGATCGTCGCCGAAAAGGCCTTGGCCTCGATATCGCCGTAGAGCGTGACCGCCTGCGCGGTGAACGGCGCCTTCATTTCGATCACCAGCGGCGCATCGGGCGCGATGTCGACCGAGCTGTGCAGGTCGCGGTCGGTCAGTACGCCCGCCGCGACGGGACCGGCGACGCGCATCGAGGCGATCGCGGCGCGATAGACGCTCTCGTCGCCGTCGCTCGCGGGGAAAGCGAGCACTGCCGCGTCCTGGTAGAAATCCTTCTTGGTATACGGTTGCGGCAGCTTGATCGCGACCGGCTTGCCGCCGGCGATCGTCGTCTCGTTCCAGACGATCTGCTGCATCGAGCGGTCGGGCGTAATCCATGGCCCGCCCGATGACGACCAGCCCGGCGCATTGTGCAGCCCGACCTTGAGCCCCAGTGCCTTGGCCCGCTCCATCATATGCGTCATCAGGTCGAGCCATTGCGGGCTGAGATAATCGACCGGGCCCTTGGGGACGTCGCTGCTGCCGTCGAACATCATCGCGCCGCCGAGCCCGGCGTCGCGCATCGCCGTGAGATCGGCATCGATCCCTTCCCTGGAGACGTTGCCGTTCATCCAGAAATAGAGCGTGTTGGGCCGGGCATCCGCCGGCGGATTGCGGAAGGTCGCCGGATCGGGATCGGCCGGTGTGGCTGCAGGTGCCGGCGCGGACACCGGCGCATCTTTTGCCCAGGCCGCGGCTGCCAGCGCCGCCATGGCGCACCCAGCCGCGAATCGCCCGATTCCAGTCATTCCCGGTCCTCTCCCGATGCCGCGATCCCCTGTCGCGGGATCGTTCAAACATCATATAAACATATTATTTGGCGCAAGGCCATGATTTCGCTAGGATGATCTCCGCCGCAACGGCCCGCCGGTGCAGCCGCAAGAATAGCCAGACAAAATCAAAGGGATGGGATGTCGATTCGCGGAATCATCGCCTTGCTGGCTGCGACGTTGGCGACGGGCGCACCGGCCTTGTCGACACCGCCGCAAGCATCGATCCCGTTCCCCCAACGCGCGACCGCCTTCGCGACTCGTCCGGCGATCGCGGTCGGCACCGCCTGGTATCCCGAGCAATGGCCCGAGGCGCGCTGGGACGCCGATCTCGCCATGATGAAGGCGACGGGATTCAACATTGTGCGCATCGGCGAGTTCGCCTGGAGCCGGATGGAGCCCGAGGAAGGCCGCTTCGATTTCGCCTGGCTCGATCGCGCTATCGTGGCGGCCGAACGCCACGGCATGATGGTCGTGCTCGGCACCCCAACCGCGGCGCCGCCCGCCTGGCTCACCCAGAAATATCCTGACGTGTTGCGCGTCGACGAGAACGGTGCGCGCGCCGGCCATGGCGCGCGCCGGCAATTCTCGTTCGCGAGCAAACGCTATCGCGACTTCAGCCGCCGGATCGCGACCGAGATGGCGAAACGTTACGGCCACAATCCCGCATTGGTCGGCTGGCAGATCGACAATGAGGTTGGCCCGCCCTCGTTCGACGACGAGGCGGTCACCGCCTGGCACGCTTTCCTCAAGGCACGCTACGGCTCGATCGAGGTGCTGAACAAGCGCTGGGCGACGCAATATTGGAGCCAATATTACAACGATTTCGAGCAGGTGCCGCTCCACGCCACCGGCCAGCAGAACCCGGCGCTGCTGCTCGATTTCAAGCATTTCACTACCGCGACTTGGATCGATTATGTCCAGAACCAGGTGCAGGCGATCCGCCCGCTGATCGATCCGCGCATGTTCGTCACCACCAACACGATGTTCTGGAATGCGGGCTTCGACCATTTCGCCATGCATCGCGGCCTCGATATCGCGGCGTGGGACAATTACATTCCCGACGGGCGCCCCGATTGGGTGGCGAACGGCGCCAATCACGACCTTGTCCGCGGCTACAAGCAGCGCAATTTCTGGCTGATGGAAACGCAGCCCGGGCGCGTCGATTGGGTCCCGGTCAACCGCGCGCTCGATCCCGGCCAGGTGCGCGAGATGGCGTGGCAAGCGGTCGCGCATGGCGCCGATGCCGTGCTTTACTGGCAATGGCGCCCGGCCGCCAACGGGCAGGAAACCTATCACGGCGCGATCCTGGGCCAGGACGGCGAGCCTAATCCGATCCAGCCGGAAATCGCCAGGACCGCGAGCGAGCTGACCAAGGCCGCTCCATTGCTCGCCGATACCGCGCCGGTCGCGCGCGTGGCGATGATCTTCTCGTACGACAGCCGCTGGGCGATCGACCTGCAGCGCCATCATCGCGACTTCGATCCGGTCAAGGCGTTCACTGATTTCTACCGCCCGTTGCGCGTCCAGGCGCAGGGCGTGGCGATCGTGCCGGCGGACGCTGATCTGTCGCGCTATCCGTTGGTCGTGGCCCCTAATATCAACGTGCTGACCGAAGATCAGGCCAAGGCGCTCGACCGTTATGTCCGCGCCGGTGGGCATCTCGTGCTCGGGCCGCGCTCCGGCATGAAGGACGATGCAAACGCTCTGTGGCCGCAGCGCCAGCCAGGGCCGCTGACCGATCTGCTCGGTGCGCGGGTCGAGCAATTCTATGCGCTCGACCAGGATGTCGGCATTGCCGGCAGCGTGGAAGGCAAAGCGTCAATCTGGGCTGAAGCGCTGACGCCGGTCGCGCGCGACGTCCGCACCCTGGCGACCTATCGCGATGCCGGCGGCTGGCTCGACGGCAAGCCGGCGATCGTCACGCGTGCGGTCGGCCGCGGCAGCATTACCTATGTCGGCGCCTGGCTCGACGCCGCGACGATGGCGAAGCTTGCCGCCAATCTGCTCGACGACGCCAAGATCGCGCCGATCGTCGCGGGCGCCGATCCCGACCTGGAGATCGCCGAGCGCGCTGGCGGCGGCAAGCGCCTGGTCATCGTCATCAATCATGGCAATGTGGCGCATCCGGTCGCGCTGCCCGCCGGCGCCTCCCCTGTCGGAGACGACTGGGCTGGCGGCCGGATCGCCGCGCATGGCGTGGCCTTGTTTGAAATCGCTCGCGGAGGAAAATGATGAAACCTGGCCTCACCCTCGCTCTCCCGCTGATCGGCCTGCTCGCCATCGCCGCTGCCGGAACGCCGGAGCGCTGGGTGCCCGGCTGGGCCGCGCCGCCGATCGGCTATGAGCCCAAGATCAAGGAAGCGCTCGGCCGTCCATTCAAGGACGAGAGCGTCCGCCAGGATCTCCGTGCCGGGATCGCTGGTCGGGCGATCCGCGTACGCTTCTCGAACGAGCTGTCGGACGTCCCGCTGCGCATCGGCGCGGTGTCGGTCGTGCGGCTCGACGCGCAGGACAGACCGGTCGCGGGCAGCCTGCGCTCGCTGACCTTCTCGGGCGCGCCCGACACGATTATCCCGATCCGCGCGCCGATGCTGTCCGACCCGATCGACTATCCGGTCACGGCCGGCGAGCGGCTCGCCATCACGGTCTATTATCCGGAGGAAGCGGCGCCCCCCGCCCATGCGCAGATGGTCGATGTGGCCCCAGGGAACGCAACTGCCGCGCTTACACTAACCAATCCGCAGCACGCGCGAGCCCCGGGCGTGGTCAGCGGATTGGAGGTCTCCAGCCCGGCCGCGACGCGCGTTCTGGTCACCTTCGGCGATTCGATCACCGAGGGCGCGGGCGCATCGAAGGCGATGAGCTGGCCCGACCAGCTCGGTCGCCTGCTCGCCGCCAGTCCGCGCGGGCGGTGCTGGGCGATCGCCAATGAAGGGATTAGCGGCAACCGTCTGCTCAGCATGGGCCGAGGACCCGATGCACTGTCGCGCTTCGACCGCGACGTGCTCGCGGTGCCCAACGCCACCCATGTCGTGATCCTCGAAGGCATCAACGACATCGGCAAGGTGCGCGACCCCAAGGACTGGCAGCCGCCCGCGGCTAATCTGATCGCTGCGTACGAGCAGATGCTGGCGCGCGCAAAGGCCCGTGGGCTCAAGGTGATCGTCGGAACGCTGCTGCCGTATGACGGCGCGGCTTATGCCGACGCCGCGGGTGAGCAAAGGCGCGCGACGGTCAATGCGTGGATCCGGGCCAACGCCAAAAGGTTCGATGGCGTGATCGACTTCGACGCCGCGATGGGCGAGCCGGGTAAACCGACCGTGATGCGGCTGGCGGAGCAGATCGGCGACCATCTGCATCCGAACGACGCCGGCTATGCACGGATGGCGAAGACAGCGCTGCCGGTGATTGTGGGTCAGGGCTGCCGGTAAGCGGTCGGCTACCGACGCCGACTTTCAATTACTTCGTCACCCCGGCCTTGTGCCGTGTTCAAGCTTTGGCCTGCCCCCGGCAGGCCAAAATCGTGTCCGGGGGACACGATTTCGCTTTGAACACCACTCTTCCACAACCGAGTTGAGGCGTTGTTGCACGGTGGATGCCGGGACAAGCCCGGCATGACGATTAGGTAGGGACGCGAATAAGCGAGCTTTTGAGGCCAAAGCGGTCCAGGCATCAGCGTTCAACCCGGATCAAATAGTTGGTCGTCGCCGGACTGCCGATCGGGATTTCCCAGCCCGGTTCGATCATCTTGCCCGATATCTCCTTGCCGATCGGGCGCGCCGAGCCATCGAGCGGCTGCGCGAACACGCCGATTGCGCCTTCGAGATCCTTGAGCGTGACCCAGCCGGTGATCGGTTCGATCAAGGTCGGCGCGGTGCCCCAGACGGTCAGATTCGATCCCCGATCATCCCATTTCTGGCCGCTATTCTCGACACGGCCGGTGGTGGTCAGCAGGATGCGATTGGACAGGTTGAGCGGCTTGCCGTCGAGCGACGACAAGGTGATCACCGCGAACCGGTTGCGGATCTGCGCCGACAGGTTGCGCGTCTCTATGTTGTTGGCGCTGACGAAGCCGACCAATGCCTGGCTGCGCGGGCTGTTGACACTGACCAGGCCGTTCTTGCCACCGTCGGTCAACCAGCTGAGCTCGCCGGTATCCGAGACGATCGGGTTCATCGGTCCGAGCGGCGCTGGCAGGCTGGGCTTGCAGTCGAGACACGACACACGCGAGCCGTGGACCAGCGGAATGCGGACATCGAAACCCGGCGTGTAATAGGGCATCGCCGCGCGCGGCAGCCGCGCCGCCTCGCTGATCTGGTCGGTCGAATAAGAGCGTGTCAGCATCGTCTTCGCCGCCGACACGTCGCCGCGCAGGAAGATCATCGCGCCGACCGGCATTTGCGCCATCGCCACCGGATCGAGCGTCATGTCGAAATGGTCGGTGATCATCGGCGTCCACTCGCCCGCGACCTTGGTCTCGAACGTGTAGAAGAATACCGCGTCCCAATCCTGTAGCGAGGCATAAGAGGCCAGGATCGGAATCATCTCGGCGGCGTAATCGGTCGGGTACGGCTGGTTGACCTCGCTGACCGTGAACGGCTTGCCCGCCACCGCGCTGCGCGCGAGCTTGAGGATGGTGGACAGTTCGGGCGAATTGACCATCGGTTCGTTGCGCTGGCCGTAGATTGCCGGGTGCTGCCAATAGACATGCGCGTCGACGATGTCGGACTTGATGAGCGTCCGCATCAGCGGCTGGTTGGCCATGAAATAGGTGTGGTCGGCCATCGGGATGATCGGCACCTTCACCCCGACCTCATCCTTGAGGAAGCGCTTCATCTCGGCGTGGAAATCGACCTCGACCGAGGTGAGGAAGGCGATCTCGGCATCGAGCCGCAGCCGTGGCGCGTCGGGATGGTCGCCGCGGCGCATGAACGGCACCGGCTGGCCATCGGCGACGCCCGCCATGCGGTGCAGTTCGGCGATCTCGGCGGGCTTGCGGTTCTTCGCCAGCCAGTCGTTGTACATCCTGACCAGCAAAGCCTGGTAGTGCGGCGTCATGTCGAGCTGATAGTTCGGCCCATCCTTGGTCCGTTCGCCGCGCAGCCAGTTGCGCGCCCAGAATTCGAGCAGCGAATTCTCGTTGACGACCTCGACCAACGCCACTGCCGGGTCGTCGGCATAGCGCAGCCCGGTATAGGCGTTGCGATGGCCGAGCAGTTGCTTGGCGTAATCCTTTTGCAGCGCGACGAGCTCGGGTCCGAAATAGGTGAAGGCCTTGGCGTTGTTGATCAGGTCGACGTCTGGGACGTTGTCGCCTGCTTTGAACACGCGGCCGACATTGAGGTTGAAGTCGGCATAAATGCCGTTCTTCTTGAGCTCGGCGATCCAGTAATCGAGCCGGTCGAGCTGGTCAGGATTGAAATGCTGACTGTCGGGCAGGTCGCCACGAATCAGGCCACGCGGCGGATGCGTGAAGGGTCCCGCGGTCGGCGAGATAGCGGCGCCTTCGTTGCGGATCGGCAGCGCGGTGTCGGGCCGGTCGAGAAAATGCAGCCGCACGCAATTGACGCCGATCCGCGCGAGCGCCGCGGCGTAGACCTCGGCCGCCTTGTGATCGGGAAGCTCGGCCGATCCCTTGGCCCAGCCAGTCATGTTGAAGCCCCAGCAGCGGAAACGCTTGCCGTCACCGCGATAGAGATGCCCGTCCTGGACGCGGATGAAACCGTGGCTGCCAGCGGGACCGTCATGGACGAAGCGCGCATCGGCGGAGGAATCGACCCGCACCTCGTGATCGACGGTAAAGGGCTGAAGCGCCGGCGTGTCGGACTGCGCACCGACCGCGCTCGCGCCCAGCAATGCCGCGGCGATCGCCGCCCAGCGGCTCCAACGTGCCAGTCGCGCTCGCTTGTCCATCACAGCCCCCGTTGCTCGTCGATATGGCGTACGGCGGCCGGCCCGGTGCCGGCCGCCGTTCAGTCGGTGATCAATGCGTTCGAATACGCAGCGCGTAGGGGAAGGACCCGTCGACTGCGAGGGGCAGGCTCACCTTCAGCCCCTGCGGCGTCTGCTGCCAGCTGATCTTGCCGCCATCGAGCAGTTCGATGCTCCTGATCGGCGCATCGAGATAAGGGGTTCCGGCATAGAGAGTCTTGATCAGCACCTTCCCGTCCGACGGCCGCGCCAGCCCAAGCGCGTAAACGGCGTTGCCCTTGGTGGTGAAACGGATGTCCTGCGCCGTGAAACCCTTGATCGCCGACTGTTCGACCTGGCCGCCGACCCGGACCTGGCCCGATTTGGTCGGCCCCTCGCCGAAATATTTGAACGGGCGCGTGCCGTAGATCGCCTCGCCATTGACCTTGAGCCAGCCGCCCATTCCCTTGAGCACCGAGACGATCTCGTCGGGAATGGTGCCGTCCGACCTGGGGCCGACATTGAGCAGCAGATTGCCGTTCTTGCTGACGATATCGATCAGGTCGGCGACCAGGGATTGCGGGGTGCGATAGCTGTCGTTCCTGGCATAGCCCCAGCTCTTCAGACTGACCGACGTGTCGGACTGCCACGGCGTCAGCCTGAGCTGGTCGGTCTTGCCGCGTTCCATGTCGAACAGGGCGCTGCCCTCGGCGAATTGACCGCCTTTATAGGCAATGATCCCCGGCGCGCCCCAACTCGCGCTGCGGTTGTAATAATAAGCGGCTGTGTCGCGCATCCGCGATTCGAACATCGGCGCGGCGGTCCACCAATCGAAATAGATCAACTCGGGATGATATTTGTCGATCAGCTCCGACGTGCGCCCCATCCAGTCGTCCATGAACGCCTTGCTCGGCGGCAGCCATTCCTGGAGCTGGTTGCCATCGGGCCAGTTGGTCGGGCCGTCGGCGGGCAGGCCCATCGGCGCGGCGGGGCCGTAAAGGCCGGCATATTTCGGATCGTTCACGTCGGAATCGAACGTGCGCCCCATATAATACCACCACCAATGCTCGGCGCGGTGCGAGGACAGGCCGAAATGCATGCCGCGGGCGCGCGCCGCCTTGGCGATCAGGCCGACCACGTCGCGATGCGGACCCATCTCGGCCGCGTCCCATTCGGTGAGGTCGGACTGGTACATCGCGAAGCCGTCGCAATGTTCGGCGACCGGCACGACGTAGCGCGCGCCGGCGTCGGAAAAGAGCTGGACCCAGGCGGCAGGATCGAACTTCTCCGCCTTGAACTGTGGAATGAAGTCCTTGTAACCGAACTTCGATTGCGGGCCGTAAGTCGCCACCTGGTGCTCGTAGGCGGCGTTGCCCGGCACGTACATGTTGCGCGAATACCATTCGTTGGCGAAGGCCGGGACCGAATAGACTCCCCAATGGATGAAGATGCCGAACTTGGCGTCGCGGAACCAATCCGGGGTGCGATAACCGGCGCGCAGCGAATCCCAGTCGGACTTGAACGGCCCCTTCGCGATTCCCGTTTTGACGTTGGTCAATTTGGTGGCGAGCCTGGCCTGATAGCCCGGGATTTCGGCCGACGCGGAAGAGGCCGCCAGTGCCAGTGCGGCGCACATTGCCGCTCCGCGCGCGATGCTCTTGATCAGCGTGGCCATCGCTCTCTCTCTCCCGGTCAAAGCGCGCGGCTGATGCCCGTCGCCAAGGCTCGTGATCTAAATCACCGCGCCCGGGCCGATCAAGCTTTATTATCGTATCATATTACATTATTCGACGTTCAAGCGCCAACGATGGGCGGGAGAGGATTATGGGACTCGGACGTCGCGAATTCCTGGCGGGCGCCGCCGCGGGCAGCTTCGCGGTCACGCTGAGCTGGCCCGAAATGAGCGAGGCCGCGAGCGACGACGCCTTGCTCGATCAATTCCGATCGCCTGGCCCTGATGCGCGCCCGCACACCTGGTGGCATTGGATGAACGGCAACGTCACCGCCGAGGGGATCACGCTAGATCTCGAGGCGCTGGCGCGGGTGGGAGTCGGCGGCGTCCACATGTTCGATGTCGGCTGCGGTATTCCGCAGGGGCCGGCCAAGACGCTGAGCGCCGAATGGGTGAAGATGATCCGTCACGCCGCCGACGAATGCGGTCGGCTGGGGCTGACACTCGTCCTGCACAATTGCCCCGGCTGGTCGTCGAGCGGCGGCCCGTGGATCACGCCCGAGCGCGGGATGCAGCAACTCGTGTGGAGCGAAATAATGGTTGATGACGGCGCTCCGATCGACCGCGTCCTGCCGCGCCCGTTCACCCGGCTCGATCATTATCGCGACGCGATGGTGATCGCTTATCCGGCGCTCTCGGGCGACCGCGCCGCCGCGCGCGGCCAGATCGTCCGCGCGACGCTCAACGGCACGTCTGCCGACGTCCGGCTGATCACCGATGGCGACGGGTCGACCGCGTTCGACGTCAAACCGGGAGACTCGCCATCACAAATCGTGGTCGAGTTCGCCGCGCCCTACCGCGCTCGCTCGATGCTACTGCAGGCTGCGCCGCCGGAGGACAACGCCAATTTCTCGCCTTCGGCCGCCTTCACGCTCGAGGCGTCGGATGACGGCAGGACTTGGCGTCGGCTCGCCCATGCGCCGGTACCGACATGGCGCGTCCACACCACGCCGCCGATCGTCGCCAATTTCGCGGAGACCGCGGCGCGCTTTTACCGGTTGGGTGTACCGGCCGCCTGCCGCCTCTCGGAACTCCGCCTGTCGACCGATCCGCGCGTCGCGGACATCGGCGCCAAAGGCGGCTGGGGGCGCTATGCCAATATCGGCGAGACGCCCGATGCGTCTGACCAGGGCGCCACGATCGATCCGGCACAGGTGATCGACCTCAGTCGCTTTATGGATGCCGACGGCCGGTTGCGCTGGACGCCACCCAAAGGCGCCTGGACCATCCTCCGCTTCGGCCATACCGCGACGGGAGCGCGCAACGTTTCCGCCGCGACCGCGGGCATCGGCCTGGAATGCGACAAATTCAGTGCCGACGCGCTCGACTTCCATTTCGACGCCTATTTTCGCGAATTGCTCCCCGCGCTCGAGCGGCTCGGCCGACGCCAGCTCGCGGGTGTGCTGATCGACAGTTACGAAGTCGGCATGCAGAATTGGACCGCGGCCATGCCGCGCGAGTTTGAGGCACGGCGCGGCTATGCGCTGACCAGATACATGCCCGCACTGACCGGCCGGCTGGTGGGCGACCCTGAGACGACCGAACGCTTTTTGTGGGACATGCGCCGCCTTCAGGCGATCCTGATGGAAGACCTTTATTACGGCCGCTTCCACGATCTGTGCCGCCAGCACGGATTGCTGTCCTTCACCGAGCCCTATGGCAACGGCCCGTTCGACGACCAGCGTCCCGGCGCCAAGGTCGACAGCCTGATGGGCGAATTCTGGGTGCGCGGCGGCGCCGCCGCTTATTCGGTCAAGGTCGCCGCGACCACCGCGCACGTTCAGGGCAAGACTTTCGTCGGCGCCGAATCCTTCACCGGCCGCCCGGCTCAGTCGCGCTGGCAGGAGCATCCCTATGCGATGAAGGGCCTGGGCGACGAGATGTACGCACTCGGCCTCAACCATTTCGTGTTCCACCGCTATGCCCAGCAGCCGCACCCGACCGCGCGGCCCGGCATGACGATGGGCCCCTGGGGATTCCATTTCGACCGGACCAACACCTGGTTCGACGAGGCCAAACCGTGGCTGAGCTATGCCACGCGCTGTCAGCACATGCTGTCCTCGGGCAATTTCGTCGCCGATATCCTGTTCTTCACGGGCGAGAATTCTCCGGTGCAATGCCCGGTCGATATCGAGGAGCCGATCGCGGCCACCTTGTCGGGCCCGCGGCCCAGGCTGCCGCATTCGGTCCCGGCGGGGCACGATTACGATGTGTGCGGCGCCGATGTGCTGCACGAACGCGCGCGGATCGAGGGCAATCACATCGTGCTGCCCGACGGCATGCGCTACAGGTTGCTGGTGATGCCCGACGACCCGCGCATCACGCGCGAAACATTGGCCAGGATCGACGACCTGGTCCGAGCGGGCATGTGGCTGGTCGGCGCGCGGGTCGAACGCTCGCACGGGCTGCACGACTATCCGAACAGCGATGCCGAGGTGAAACGGCTGGCAAGCGGCTTGTGGGGCGACCTCGACGGCAAGACGCGGACATCGCGCGCCTGCGGCAAGGGACGCGTTTTCTGGGGCGTGTCGCTTGAGCGGGTGTTGGCTGAGGCGGGGTTCGCGGCGGACGTCGCGATCTCGACCCGCGCCAACGACGCCAAGATCCACTGGATCCATCGCCGCACCGCCGATGCGGAAATCTATTTCATGTCCAACGCGCGGCGGCGTCCCGAGGATCTGGTCGCAACTTTCCGCATTGCCGGGCGCCAGCCCGAATGCTGGGACCCGATGACCGGGGAGACCCATTCCCTGCCGGTGTACGAACAGGCTGACGGCCATATCCGCGTTGCCCTTCGGCTCGACGAGGCAGGCTCGTGCTTCGTCGTTTTCCGCAAGCCGGGCGCCGCGTCGGGTGCGCCCACCTTGCGCGGACCGGCGACCGAAGTGCTGCGGACTGCCGCCTATCCCGCTGCCCCGCGCGAGGAGGCCGAGGGACGCTTCACGATTTCGGCCTGGATCAAGCCCGAGGTCGAACTGTGGCCGATCAGTCCCGACATGGCCGTGCCCAACCCCGAACCCAAACTGGCGGCCGGACGCGCCGTCGCGCTCGCCCGCGGTGGGAACGTGGAGACGCTGGGGATCGCCGGCGCCAGCTTCCTGATCGATCCGCCCGCCGGCAAGACGATCTACGGCGCGGGCAACGCCACCGTTGCGCTATCGGCGGGTCGCAACGGCGTCATCGCTTATGCCAATGAAGGCGACAGCTATCGCGCGGTGCTGTCGGCACCGACACCGATCGCGGGATGGACTCATCTCGCGCTGACCGCCGACAATGGCCGCACCGCATTGTTCCTCGACGGGAAGCCGGTCGCCACCGGCCTGCCGATAAAGGCGCGGCTCCACGCCCTGCTCAACGCCACGATCAACCAGCCGCGATTGTTCGAAGGCGACAGCGCCGGGCTGAGGCTGCATCGGGACGTACTCGATCGATCGGCGATCGGCCGCCTCGCCGCCGAACAGCCCCCGGCGCCCACCGCGCCGCCTGCCTGCGAAATCGTCCCGAGCGGGCTGCTCCTCTGGCAGGCGGGACGGTACGCCCTTGGCGACCGGCAAATCGATGCTGCCACGATCCCCTCGCCCGTCGGTCTTGCCGGTCCATGGCAGGTCTCCTTCCCGCCCGACCTCGGCACGCCGGCGGCGATCACCCTCGACCGCCTCGCGTCGCTGCATCGGCATGCCGACTTCGGAGTCCGGCACTTTTCCGGCACGGCGACCTGGCGGACGCGGTTCGCGGTTCCGGCTTCGACCCTGGGGAGCGACCGGCGGCTGTATATCGATCTCGGCCGTGTCGAGGTGATTGCGCGCGTCGTGGTCAACGGCAAACCCTTGGGCGCGCTGTGGAAGCCGCCCTTCCGCATCGATGTAACGGATGCCGTGCGCGCCGGCGACAATCTGCTCGAGGTGCACGTCACCAACCTCTGGCCCAACCGCCTAATCGGAGACGAACATTTTCCGTCCGAGAACGCCTATACGGTCAATGCGTTCGGCTGGGATGGCGGGATCGAGCGGCTACCCGATTGGTATCGCGACGGCCGTCCCAAACCATCCGGCCAACGGGTCGCCTTCACCACCTGGAAACATTATTCGGCGGACTCGCCGCTGCTCGAATCCGGCCTGCTCGGACCCGTCCTGCTACGCAGCGCGCGGTTCATCCGCTTGAGCTGAGCGCGACGTCTACCAGGGTTTGGATCGCGCCACGGCCAGGCCGCGTGTGTCGTTGGGCCATTTGCCGCTGACCGCGCAATAGAAGTGATAGAGAGCGCCGTCGTGATAGATCACGGCGGGTTTGTGGGCGAATTTCTCGTCGATCGAGCCCGGCGCGCCGATGTCGAGCAGCACCTCGTCGACTTTCTCGAACCTTGTCGGCGTGCGCCCGAGCGCAAGCAACTCGCGACACGGGCCGTCATTGGCGCGGCCGAAATAGAACATCCCCCACTCGCCACGATGCTTCACCACTACTGGGTCGCTCGCGAAGCGCGCGTCCGGAGCGCCATTGGGCCCGTTGCGGATCAGCGGATTGCCGGGGTGACGCGTCCAGGTCTTGAGATCCTTCGAGGTGGCGAGCCCGGTCTGCTCGACCCATGGCGTGCCCGTCGTCTTGGCGTTGTAATAGAGGTAGAAGGTGTCCCCCTCCTTGATCAGATACGGCTTGTAGAGCCCGCCGCGTTCCCACTCGGCGCCGTCCTCCGGTCGCAGGATCACCGGCCCGCGTTGCCAGCGGAGAAAATCGTCGCTCCAGGCGAGACCGATTACCGCCGCGCCCTGCTCATATCCCGCGCCGGGATAAGCGTGCCAGGCGGCGAGATACCGTCCGCCGATCTTGACCAGCCGCGCCGGCGACTGGAGCTCGTTTTCGCGCAGGATCGAGGCGGAGGCGATATTGTAGCGGGTGACCGGATCATTGGGATCGCGTGCGAGGATCATGCCCTTGCGCGTCCAAAGGAGCAGGTCGGTCGATTCACAGATGCCGGTCTGATAGCCGTCGCCGTCGAAGCCGACATAGGTCAGATAGAATTTGTCATTGGCCGAGAAGACGAACGGACAATCGACGGATTTGGCGTCGAATTCTCCGGCGACACCTGATCCGCCCAGGATCAGCTTCGGATATTTGTACGGCGTGCGATAATCGGCGGCCGGATCGGTGGCGGCGCGCGCGAAGCCGGGAAGCGCCAGCGCGCCGGCGGCGCCCGCCGCCATGCCGAGGATGCCCCGGCGGTCGAACTCGGCCCTCTCCATTGTCCTGCTCCTGCGTCGCCGGCTTACGCCCGGCCATTGCGAAATCACGCTATCGTCCTGCTCAATTGGGGCCAAGTCATTTGTCATATTAATTGTCGTTTTCTGGCGGCGCGCGCGGTTGCTTTATGCGTGACCGGCGTCATAGTTGGGCGGGGAAAAGAACATGGGGACGAACGCTATCCACTTCCGGACTTTGGCCGATGGCTGACCGCGAAATACGCGAGCCGGGCACCATCCGCTCTACCTCTCGGCGCAGGCCGGCTACCCCGATGGAAGCCGAGATCAGCTTCCACAAATTCAACCGCAAGGCGCGGTCGAACCACGACCAGGTCGCCCGCGCTTTGGGCATCGAGATCATGTCGGGCGTCTATCCGCCGGGCACGCGATTGCCGCACGAGGCCGATGTGCTCGAGCGGTTCGGCATCTCGCGCACCGTATTGCGCGAGGCGCTCAAGACGCTGACCGCCAAGGGCCTGATCGCCTCCAAGTCGCGGGTCGGTACCAAGGTGCTCGACGAGACCCATTGGAACCTGTTCGACGCCGATGTGCTGTCGTGGAAAGTGGCGCAGGGGTTCGATGAGAAATTGAGCAACGACCTCGCCGAGATCCGGCGAGCGATCGAGCCGCGCGCCGCCGCGCTCGCCGCCGGGCATGCCGACCGCGAGGTCATCGCGCAGCTCCGCCGTTGCATCGCCGATATGCGTGCCGCGACTGACAGCCGGCGACATTTCGCCGAGGCCGACCTCGAATTCCACCGCGCGATCGGGGCCGCATCGGGCAACATGCTGATGCGCGCGCTATCCGCGGTGATCGAGACCGCGCTGGTCGAATCCTTCACGCTGAGTTCGCCGGTCCGCGACCTTGCCCAGCACGAAACGGTAGTGCGCAAGCACGAACGCATCGTCGACGCGATCGAAGCGCGCGATCCCCAGGCCGCCGCAGCGGCGATGGACGCAGTGATCGTCCGCGGTGTCAGGGGCGTGGACGGCGCACTGGTGACCTGACCTGGGAGCTCCCCCTCCCTGCAAGGGAGGGGCTGGGGGTGGGTGCGCGCGTCTGCGCGCCCAAAAAAACCAGCTGATCGGCAAAACAGCATCGACGAGGCATCGAGCCTCGTCGATGCTCACCCACCCCTTAATCCCCTCCCTTGCAGGGAGGGGACAAGACTCGCCTCAGATCGTCCACCCACCGTCGATGATCTGCACCTGCCCAGTCGTGTAGGTCGCCCCTGCTAGATAGACGACCAGATCGGCGATTTCTTCGGGCGCGCCGATCCGGCCGATCGGCTGGCGCGCAATGAAGGCGGCGCGCGCGCCGTCATAATCGCCGCCGGCGGACAGACGATCGTGCAATGACGGTGTCTCGACCGTGCCCGGACAGATCGCAGTGACGCGGATGTTATTGCCGACGAAATCGGCCGCGATCGACTTGGTCAGCCCAACCACCGCCGCCTTGGTCACGGTATAGGCGAAGCGGTTGGGCACTCCCTTCACGCTCGACGCCACCGACGACATGTTGATGATCGCGCCGCCGCCGCGCTCGACCATGCCGGGCAGAACCGCCTGGCAGGTCCGCGTCATCGCGATGACGTTGAGCCGCCATGCGAAATCGAGATCGGCATCGCTCGTCTCGAGCACGGTTCCGCCGTGGACGACGCCCGCGCAATTGAACAGGATGTCGATCGTCTCGTCGCCAAGCGCCGCGACCGCTTCGGGGTCGAGCACGTCAAGCCGGCGCGTCTCGATCCGCTCGCCGGCCAAGCCGTCCAGCCCCGCTTCGTTGGCGTCGGTGGCAATGACACGCGCGCCCGCGGCGGCAAGTGCCAGCACCGAGGCGCGGCCAATGCCTTGTGCGGCAGCGGTGACAAGGGCGGTCTTTCCAGTCAGGTCGATCAACGTCTTGGTCCTCAAAGTTGGGGAATTGGAGTGCCGGGCACTTTGCCCGCCCTATAACAGGCTTCGACCAGCGCCATAGTCCGCCAGGCGTCATCGACGCGAGTAGCAAGCACCTCGTCCTCGCCCGCGGCGAAACGCTGGAGATTGGCCATCGGGCCGATGAACGCGTCGGGGAACCAGGCGCCCGCGAGCGCGACCTGCTCCCACGGTCCGCCACGCGGGGCGAGCCAGAGTTCGTCGGGCTCGCCCGCCGGATAATCGAGCAGCACGCCGAGCTTGGCCTGGGTCGCGCCGTCTGTGCCCTCGACCCGGAAGCTCGCGTCCTGGTGACGGCGGCCGAAATCGTGATGATGGTTGATCGACAGCAGCACCCGGAGCGTGTCGCCGTAATCGAGCAGGATCGACGTCCGCGTGTCGGCGAGTTCGCTCGACGGATGGCCGAAACTCCGCGCGAACACGCCTTGCGGGTCGCCGATCAGGGCGCGGATCGTGTCGAGATAATGGATCGAATGGCTGACGATCTCGACCCGTGGATTGGGCTTGAGATGCGGAAACAGATGCCAGGGCGTGACGAGGTTGATACGTATCTCGACCTCGACCAGCTCGCCGAGCCGACCCTGTCGAATCGCATCGGCGATTGCGAGCATCATCGCCGAATATCGTAGCTGGAAATTGACCGACGCGATGAGCCCGCCCGCCCGCGCCGTGTCGCGGATCGCGGTCGCTTCGGCGAGGTCAAGCCCCATCGGTTTCTGCAACAGCACCGCCGCCCCTACGGGCAGCGCCTCGAGGATCGCGCGGTGCGCGACCGGCGGCGCGGCGACGTCGAATACCGCATCGGCCCTCGCCGCTTCCGCGATCGAGGCGAAGACGTGCGGCACGTCCCATTGCGCCGCGAGCGTTCGGGCACGCTCCTGATCGAGATCGAACAGGCCGGCGACGTGGAAGCCGGCCTTGCGATAAGCAGGCAAATGCGCGTCGGCGACGATGCCGCCGGTCCCGATGATGACGATCGGCCGCGGCGCCGACGGCATCGGCCATTGCTGCTGGAGCGCGGTCATGACGCCACCCTTGCCTGTGCCTCGGCAAGCAGCTCGGCGGTCGCGCAATCGGTCGTCACCGCCGCGGTCATCAGATCGTCGACGATATGGCTGATCCGCGCCAGGTCCGCCGTCAGCGGCATCTCGCGGGCATGTTCGTGCAGCCATTCGAGCCGGTGATAATAAGGCATGAGCGCGTTGATCTCGGGATCGGTCCAGGTCGAGCGCCGCACGCCGATCGCGCCTTCTGTCGTGGTCAGCCGGTCCATTGGCGCGGTGGCGCAATGGCGGAGGAAATCCCAGGCGAGTTCTTTGTTCGCCGATCCCGATCCGATCGCGAGCACCCAGAAGACGTTGAGCGACACGCTGCGCCCGCCCGGCCCCGCCGGCAGCGGCGCGACGTCGACCAGTCCGCGCACCCGGCTGTCCGCGGCGGTATCGGCATAGGCAGCGAAGCCGAACCAATTGGCCATCAGCGCGACCTTGCCCTCGGCGAACAGGCTCCCCGATTGGACGCTGTCCAGCGAGCGGCAGTCGGGCGCGATCGCATCTTGGTCGGCCGCCAGCATTCGGAGGAAATCGAGCGCGGCGTGTGCGGCCGGGGAGGTGAAATCCGGCCGGCCGTCGGCGTCGAAAACTTCGCCGCCGCGCGACCAGATTTGGATGCAGAAATCGTAGAAGCTGTTGTGCCCGTCGGGGAACAACGCCAGCACAGTGCCGCAGCGGCCGCCGGCGGGGTCGTGATGCTGGCGCGCGAGGGCGTGGAACTCCTCCCAAGTTGCGGGAGGTTCGGCGATCAAGTCCTTACGATAGATGAGACATTCCGGTCCGTCGTGATAGGGCATGGCCCAAAAGCCACCATCGAACCGCTGCAGCCCGGTCAGCGACTGGCTCCAGGCGTCGGGAAAATCGGCGATCGGTGCGCGCGCCATGTGCGGCGTCAGATCCTCGAGCAGATTGTCGGCAACCGCCTCGGCCAGCCAGTCGGTGTTGAGGAAGGCGATGTCCCATGCGCCGGTCGCAAGGCCGCGCTGTCCGATCACGCTTTCGTGCAACGGGTTGAGGTCCATCGGCACCGTCTCGAGTTCGGCCTCGACGCCATAGCTGCGCGCAAAATCGGCGAATTGCGCGGCAATCGCGCTTTCGAACGGCCCAAAGCGGCGAACCGCGATGCGGAGCTTCGCCATTAGCCGGCCTCCGCCACGGCAGGAGCGGCGGGCGCGGTATCGACCGCGGCGCGGCGCGCGCGCCGGCGATCACCACCGACCGTGTAGATCGCCGCCGCGGCGATCACCACCGCGCCCTCGATCAGTCCCTGATAGCTGGCGCCGAGGTCGAGCACGTTGAATCCATTGGTCAGGGTGAACAGCAATAGCGCGCCGATCACGGTCTTGAGCACGCTGCCCGCGCCGCCCAGCAGCGACGTGCCGCCCAGGATCGCGGCGGCGATCACGGTGAGTTCGGTACCCTGGAGCGCGGTCGGGTTGATCGCGCCCAACCGACAACCGAACAGCACGCCGGCGAACCCGGCTGCCGCGCTCGACAGGACGAAGGCGCCGAGCTTGTAGGCATGGACGTTGATCCCCGACAGCCGCGCCGCCTCGGCATTGCCGCCGACCGCGTAGATGCGCCGCCCGATGACGGTGAAACGCAGCACCGCCCAGACCGCGACGGTGAACAACGCGAGATAGACGACGGGCGCCGCGACGGTGAAATCCCTCCCCGCGAGCAGCGCCAGCACCGCGACGACCACGCCCGCCAGCGCGTCAAGCGGCCGCCTCTTCCACGCCGCGAGCGCCAGCAGCGCTACCGCGAACAGCAAGGCAGCCCAGAAGATCGGCACGCGCGTGCTCTCGAACGCCAGCATCTGCTCGAGCACGTCGGGGCGCTCGACCATCAGCGAGCGTCCATCGGTCAGGACGAGCACCAGCCCCCTGACCGCGGTGAGCGTGCCGAGCGTGACGATGAAGGCATTGATCCCGATGAACTGCACTACTGCGCCGTTGAAGATGCCGACGGCGATCGCGGTGACGATCGCGGCACCAGCGGCCAGCGGGAAGCCGATGCTCGGTGCCAGACCGACCAACACCGCCGCGGCGAGCGCCGCGACCGACGCCACGGACAAGTCGAACGCGCCGGTGATCAGCATCACCGTCATCGCCACGCCCATGATCCCGACCAAAGATGCCTGGTAGACGATGTTGCCGAGATTCTGCGACGACAAATAATTGGGCAAGCCGCGCGATTGCGCGATTGCCGCGAGCAACGCGAGCAGGATCAGCAGCGCGTAATAGACGCCCGCTTCTCGCAGACCGAAGGTCCGGCGCCAGTCGATGGTTCGGGTCATGCGGCGATGTCCGTTCTGGATTGGGTTCCACTGGCGAGCTGGATCAGCCCGGCCTCGTCAGTCGTCGCCGGATCGACCTGGGCAACGATCGCGCCGTCGCGCATCACCAGGACGCGATCGGTGACGGCGAGCAATTCCTCGAATTCCGAGCTGACCAGCAAAACCGCCAATCCCTGATCGGCAAGGCGACGGATCAGCCGCAGGATGTCGGTGCGTGCGCCGATGTCGATCCCGGCGGTCGGCTCGTCGAGCAGCAATAGGCGCGTGCGCGGGGTCAGCCATTTGGCGATCACCACTTTCTGCGCATTGCCGCCCGAAAGTTCGCCCACCAAAGCCTCTGCATCGGGCGCCTTGATCGCGAGATCGTCGATCGCGGCGGTCGCCACAGCGCGCTCGCGACGCGGCGCGATCAGCCAGCCATTATGCGGCAAAGCGATGCTCTCGGCGATCGTCATGCCAGGAATGAATCCCTGCGCAGCGCGATCCTCCGGCACCAAAGCGATGCCCGCAGCGACCGCTTCGGCCGGATCGCGGCCCACTTCCTCCCCGCCGAGCAGGACGGTGCCCCGCGCCGCGGGATCGGCACCGAAGATCGCGTGGAGCAATTCGCTGCGACCCGAGCCGAGCATGCCGGCGATGCCGACGATCTCCCCGGCAGCGATGGAGAAAGTCGTCGGCGCGAGCTTTCCGGGCGAGGCGAGGTCGCGAACATCGAGCAACGCGTCACCTGCCGGAGGGGGCCGCTCGACTCGTTCGAGCGCCGTAACCGAGCGCCCGGCAATCGCCGCCGCGATCGCCGCTTCGTCGAGGTCCGCCGTCCGCGCGTCGAGCACCGCACGGCCATCACGCAGCACGGTGACCTCGTCGGTCAGCGCGACGATCTCATCGAGGAAGTGCGAGACGAACAATATTGCCCGCCCCTCGCCCGCCAGTCGGCGGATAGTGCGATAGACCTGCTCGCGCTCGTCGCCCGCGAGCGACGCGGTCGGCTCGTCCATGATCAGCAAGGCGGGGTCGCTCATCAGCCCCTGCGCGATCGCGACCATCTGGCGCGTGCCGATCGGCAAGTCGCCGATGATCGCATCGAGATCGAACGGGTCGCCCAGCGACTGCGCGACCGCCATCGCCCGGTCGCGCGCGGCACGGTCGATGCGCCATCCGCCGCGCTGCTCGAGCAGCATATTCTCGAGCACCGACAAGGTCGGGACGAGCGGAATATGCTGATAGATGGTGGCGACGCCTCCGGCCCGCGCGGCGCGCGGATTGGTCCAGCGCACCGGCTCGCCGCGCCACTCGATGCTGCCGCCGCTCGCCGGGATCGCGCCCGCCAGCACCTTGATCAGCGTCGACTTGCCGGCGCCATTCGCGCCGAGCAGCCCATGAACCTTGCCTGCGCGCACCGTCAGATCGACCCCGCGCAGCGCGATGGTGCCGTTGGGCCAGACCTTCTCCAGCCCGCGCAATTGGAGGAGCGGCGCGTCTACCATTGCCCGACGCATTCGCCGATCGTGGCGCGCGTGACCGCCGGGATCGGATAGGTGCGGAAGCGCGGCGTATTGCCATTCCTGTCATGGAGCGCCGCGAACGCCAGGGCACCGAGCGCCTCCGGCTTGAAGCAGACCGTACCGTCGACCGCGCCGGCTTTGATCGAGGCGATGCCGAGCTTCGATCCGCCCACCCCGATCAGCCGCGCCCACGAGCCGCCGGCGCGGACCGCGCGCGCGCAACCGATCATCATGTCATCGGCCTCATTGTAGAACAGGTCGATATCGGGGTGCGCGGCGAGGATGTTCTGGCACGCTGCCTCGCCGCCTTCGCTGGTCCAATTGCCGGGCTGCGATGCGACGACGACGTAGCGTGCGCCTGCTGTGTCGAGCGCCGCGCGGAATCCCCGGGCGCGCTGCTCGACCTCGGGGAATCCGGCCGCGCCCTCGATGATCGCGATCCGCGCCAGCCGGTCGCGCGGCAGCCAGCGAAGCGCCAGGCTCCCCGCCGCGCGCCCCGCCGCCACTTCGTCCTGGGAGGCGAGCGCCATGAGGCCGGGATAGACGTCCTCGACCGATCGCGCCTTGGGATCGCCGACCAATGCCGCGACCGCCGCGATCGGCACGTTCTGCGCATTGGCTCGGCGAACCCAGCCCTGCGCAACCACCGAATCGAGCGGCATCACCGCGATTCCGGCGACGCGCTGCGCGATCAGATCGTCGATGTCGTTGGCCTGTTTCTGGACGTCGCCCTTGGCGTCGAGCACCACCGCGCTCGCCCCGGCGCGCGCCGCCGCGTCGCTGAACCCCTTGGCGATCGCCGCGGCGAAGGGATAGCTCAGCCCGACCGTCGACAGGCCATAGCGCGGCCCGCCAGTCCTGCTGCTGCTAACCACGCCCGCCTCCGCCCGCGCCGCCTGTCGTACGCCGACCAACGACGCTGCCGCCACCGCGGCGACCATCACGCATAAGGCTATCGGGATCGGGCGCAGCCGCATCGTTCAGTCGGCCGGACGGCGCGCCACGAGATAGAGATGCTCGCACGCCAGCACGGTCTCGCCGCGCTGGTTGCGAACGTCGACCGCTTCGGTAACGACGCCGTGCAACGCTCTTTTGGGATGGTCGCGCTTGTCGGCGATGCGCGTGATCGTCGTGATCGTATCGCCGATATGCACCGGGCGGATGAAGCGCAGCCGATCATAGCCATAGGACATTGCGTGCGGGTTGATCGTTGTCGCGGTCAGGCCGATGCCGATCGAAAAGACCATCGTGCCGTGAGCGATACGCTGGCCGATGTCCTGGGTCGCGCACCATTCGGCATCCATATGATGCGGGAAGAAGTCGCCGGTATGGCCGGCATGGACGACAAAATCGGTCTCGGTGATGGTGCGGCCGAAGCTCGTGCGCTCCGACCCGATCTCATAGTCCTCGAAATATTGCTCGACGATCATTGGCCAAGTTCCCGGTCGATGGATAAGCGGTCGGCCCCGAGCCGGGGCGCCGCGCGCGGAGAGGTGAGGATCGCGCCGTCGACGCGGATCGGGCAGCGGGTCAGCGTCAGCGCCGCGCCATCGAGCGAGCGCACCTGTTGAGTCGCATGGAGCGCGGCGAAGGCGGGTTCCGCCATCAGCGCCGGCCAGTCGAGCACCGGCGCCGCCCAGATTCCGGCGGGCTCGAGCAACGCCAGCCAATTGGCGGTGGCGCGCGTTCTGAGATGGTCGCGGATCAGCGCCTTGATCGCGTCGCGGTCGGCGAACCAGCGGTCCACCGGAAACCCCGCCAGCACGGGCAGATCGATCACTTCCCCCAGCCGATCGACCGGCGTCATCGCCAGCGCGAGATAGCCGTCGGCGGTGGCATAGATGCCATAGGGCGCGGCGAGATAGACGTTGCCATTGGCCAATTCGCTGCGCGCCGGCATCGCGCCGCCGCGGTTGAGATGCACCGAGAGATGTTCGAACTGGAGATCGATCGCGGTCTCGATCAGGCTGACGTCGACGCGCCCGCCCTTGCCCGTCACCCCGCGCCGCACGAGCAGCGCCAAGATGCCCTGGCAGAGCTGCGCGCCCGCCATCATGTCGGTGATCGACAGCCCCGCCGGCACCGGCGCGCCACCGGCATCGCCCGACAGCCAGGCAATGCCCGACAGCGACTGGACGAGCAGGTCCTGTCCGGGGCGATCGCGCCAGGGCCCGTCCGGACCGTAACCGCTGACGCCGGCATAGATCAGCCGTGGGTTGAGCGCGGACACCTGGTCCCAGCCCAGCCCGAGCCGGTCCATGATCCCGGGCCGGAAATTGTGGATCAGCACGTCGGCGCGCGCGATCAGTGCCTTCACCGCGGCGAGATCGGCCGCCTGCTTGAGGTCCGCGGTGTAGCTCAGCTTGCCGCGGTTTATCGCGTGGAACAGTGCGCTGTCCTGATCGAACGCGGTGTCGGCGAGGAACAGCGACCGGCTGGCATCGCCGCCGTCGGGCCGCTCGACCTTGATCACCCGGGCGCCGAGATCCCCGAGGCGCAGCGCGCAGGATGGGCCGGCGAGGAACTGGCTGAAATCGAGCACGGTTATGCCGTTGAGCGGCAATGCGCCGGGCGATCCATTCCCGCCTCCATCCCGCATCGCCGCTTCCACTCGACCAGCTCCTAAAAAGTATGACTATATTATCTTTGTCGAACTGCTATTGGCGGCCGAATGGCGAGTCAACCGTTTCCCGAACGGGCGACGATCAAATCGATGGAGCAAGGCGCGACTATGCGCGGCATGACCTGGAACCATTCCCGCGGCTACGATCCGCTGGTTGCCGCATCGATCGAATGGAAGGCGCTGACCGGCGAGACGATCGAGTGGGACCAACGCTCGCTCCAGGATTTCGAAAGCTATCCGGTCGAGGAGCTCGCGCGGCGCTATGACCTCATCGTGATCGACCATCCGCATGTCGGACAGGTCGCCACCAGCGGCTGCCTGATGCCCATAGACGAGGCGATCGATCCCCCGACGCTCGAGGCGATCGCGTCCGGCTCGATCGGCGGATCGTATGAGAGTTACACCTGGGCGGGGCATCAATGGGCGCTGCCGATCGATGCCGCAGCGCAGGTCCAGGCCTGGGTGCCATCGCGCATCGCGGCGCCGGTGACCGACTGGCGCGAGCTTGCCGCGCTCGCGGCGGACGGCCGCGCCTCGCTGCCGCTCAAGCCGCCGCACAGCCTGATGAGTCTGTTCACCTTGTGCGGGATCGCCGGCGTGACGCTCGATGGCGCGGGCGACGACCTCTTTCCCGCCGAGGCCGCGCGCGCATATGATCTGCTCGCGACGCTCGCCGGACAGGTCGACGAGCAGGCCTATGCGATGGACCCGATCGACATGCTCGAGGCGATGGCCGATCCTGCCGGCAAGCTTGCGATCGCGCCGTTGATTTACGGTTATGTCAGCTATGCGATCGACGGCTTCCGGGCGGAGACGGTGCGCTTCGCCGACATTCCCGCGCTCGATCACGGCCCCACCGGATCGACGCTCGGCGGCACCGGCATGGCGGTATCGGCCTATGGCCGCAATCCGCCCGCCGCGGCGCGCTTCGCCGCCTGGGTCGCCAACGGCAAAGCGCAACGCGACCTGATCGCGCGGCACGGTGGCCAGCCCGGCCACGCCGATGCGTGGGACGCGGATGGCGTCAACGCCGCGACCAACGATTTCTACCGCGCCACGCGCGCGACGCTCGACCGCGCCTGGGTCCGCCCGCGGCATGACGGTTATATGCCGTTCCAGCACGCCGCCTCCGAACGGATCAACACGGCGCTGCGCGGCGGCGAGCCGGCGGCGGAGGCGATCGCGGCGCTCAACCAGCTCTATCGCGCGAGCCGATGATCGCCCCGCTCGACGGTCTTCTCGTCATCGACATGGCCCAATTCCTGTCGGGCCCGTCGGCGGCGTTGCGCCTCGCCGATCTCGGTGCGCGTGTGATCAAGGTCGAGCGGCCCGATGGCGGGGACATCTGCCGCACGCTCTATCTCAGCGACACCGATCTTGCCGGCGACTCCACGCTCTTTCATGCAATCAACCGCAACAAGCAGAGCCTCRCCGCCGACCTCAAGGACCCGACCGACGCGCGGCGCGTCCACCGCCTGATCGACCGGGCCGATGTCGTCATCCAGAATTTCCGCCCCGGCGTCGCCGACCGACTCGGCTTCGGGCCGGCAGCGCTGAGGGCGCGCAATCCGCGACTGATCGTCGGCAGCATCTCCGGCTATGGCGAGGATGGTCCCTGGGCCGCTTTGCCCGGCCAGGATCTGCTCGCCCAGGCCTTGTCGGGCGCGATGTGGCTAAGCGGCAGCACGTCGGACGGCCCGGTGCCGTTCGGGCTGTCGGTCGCCGACATGCTCGCCGGCCATGTCCTGGTCGAAGGGATATTGGCCGCTTTGGTCCGGCGCGGGATCAGCGGTAATGGCGCGACGGTCGAGACCAGCCTGCTCGAGGCGATGGTCGACCTCCAGTTCGAGGTGCTGACCACCCATCTCAACGATGGCGGCCGGCTCCCACAACGCGCGGCGGTCGACAACGCTCATGCCTATCTCGCGGCGCCATACGGCGTCTATCGCACCAGCGACGGCTGGCTCGCGCTGGCGATGACTCCGCTCGATCTGCTCGGGCGATCGCTCGACCTCCCACTCGCCGGCCGCGACGCCTTTCTCGAGCGGGACGCGATCAAGGCGGACATCGCGGTGCTTCTGGCGGGCTGCACGACCCAGGCATGGATCGAGCGGCTGCGCCCGGACGGCATCTGGTGTGCGCCGGTCAGCGACTGGCCGACTTTGCTGACGGAAGAAGCCTTCACGCGGCTCGACATGCTCCAACGCCTCAAGCGCGGAGCCACGCCGATCACTACTACGCGCGCGCCCATTCGCGTGAATGGCGCGCGTGCCGGCGCCTCGGCGGCAGCGCCGCGCATCGGCGAGCATAGCGAGGCTATCGTCCGCGAATTCTCGCTCGACGACTGAGCCACACGTCCGAAGAAAAAGGGCACGAACCAGAGGTTCGTGCCCAGTCGGAGGTTCAGGGGGAAGTACCGGCCGGATCTTCCGCTCCCCCTTGAGCAGAGCATCCGGCCGGATGGGGTATTCTCGTCGGATCAGTATTTCAGGCGGACGCCGATCATGAACTGTCGATCGTCGATCGTGAACTGCCCGGGCCGGGTCTGGACCTGATAATATTGCTGGATCTGCGTCCGCAGCAGGTTCTGCGCATCGAACGACAGCGTGAAGTGCTTGGTCACGTCGATGTTGAACGACGCGTCGAGCCAACCATAGCCCTTGGTGTAAACCGGCCAGGTGAAGGTGTGAAGCGCGCCGGCCGCGTCCGTATAGGCGCCGCCCAGGATGCTCGACAGGAATTTCGAGCGGTAGTTGTATGCGACGCGCAGCGATACGCCGTTCTTCTCGTAGATGCCGACGATGTTGTAGCTCGTCTTCGACAACTGAGTCAGAGGTGCCGAAAAGCCTACCAGCGACGTCGGCGCCTTGCTGTCGGCATAAGTGAAATTCGCCTGCATCCCCAGGCCCGACAGGAAGCCCGGCAGGAAATCGAAGAACTGCTGATAGCCGACCTCGAAGCCCTTGACCTTGCCGTCGCCGGAATTCTCCGGCGCCGACAGCGTATAGCCCGTCAACCCGCCGATCGTCACACCCGTCGTCTGGCGCGTGAAGATGAAGCCCTGGACGTCCTTGTAGAAGCCGGCGGCGTAGACCGATCCGGTCTTGTTGAAATACCATTCGAGCGAGATGTCGGCGTTGTTCGCCTTGATCGGGCTCAAATTGGGATTGCCCTGGCTGGCGGCGAGCTGGCCCGGCACCACGGTAAGCGCTGGCGAGAGCTGGCTGAAGTCGGGACGGGTGAGCGTTTTCGATGCGGCCAAACGGAGCTGGAGCTTGTCCGTCAGGTGGATGCGGAAGTTCGCGCTGGGCAGCCAATCGTCATAGCTGTTGTGGACCGAGACCGGCTCGACGACATTGGGCACGACCGGGGTCAGTCCGCCACCCGGAAGCGTGGTCGTTTTCAGCTGATTGCCGACGATCGTGTCCTTGGTCCGGACATATCGGACGCCGATATTGCCATCGACCGGACCGAATTTGAGGCTCGCCATCGCATAACCGGCCCAGACGGACTCGTCGGCATTGAACGCGGCAAGTTGCGAATTGACCGATGTGACCGATGGAGCAAGCGCGCCCGTCAGACCGAGCTGGCTCAGGACACCCTGGAAGTTGTTCGCAAGCTGGCCGACCACGGCGTAGGGATAGTTGCGCTGGAAATCGAGGCCGGCAGCGGTCTTGTCGTAGAAGTCGCCATAGCCATTGGCCTGGAACAGCCCCGGATACGCTGCCGGGTTCGTGTTCGGCGTCTTGCCGGTATAACGAAGCGGGTTGTTCTGCGCGATCGTGCGGTCCGAATACCGGACCCCGAACTTGATCGAACTCAGCCAGCTATCGACCTTGTATTCGCCATCCAGTTGCGCGGCCGCCTCATGCCCGGAATAGTGATTCTCGTTCCGCGTCAGGTTGCCGACCTTGTACTTGCTGAGGTCGGAGAGGTCGTACGCTCCCGTCGATGACGACGGTGGATTGGTCCCCAATTGCTGCGTGATGGTGGGCACCGTGGTGATCAAGTCGAGCTCGGTATACCAGAGATCGTTGGTCGACTTGGTATAGGTGCCGTCCGCGGTCAGCGTGAATTGCCCGCTGGTCCATTTGCCATTGAGCGAGATGGACCTGTTCTCGTCCGCGAAGTCGCGCTCGGTGCTGCCGGCAGTCAGCGACTGATTGGCATAGGTGACTTGGGAAATGTCCTGCGTGCCCGGAAAGGTCGTGGCGCTGCCCGGCACGACTGCGGTACCGGCGCTCTGGAATAGCGCGTTATATTGCTGCTGCGTCGCCTTGAAGCGTTGATATTGGCCCTCGATCAGGAATTCGAGATTGGGCGCCGGCCGCCACTGGAAAGCCGCATTGGCGCCGATACGTTCGCGTTCGCCGGTAATCAGCACCTGGTTGTTGCCGTTCGGCGCAAACACCTGCTGCCCGGCAATGACGTTCAGCCGCGATCCCGGTGCGCCGGTCGAATCGAGGTCCTGACGATACGGTCGCAATTGGTACGAGACGCTGATCATCGCCCCCATCTCGCCAATGCCCGTGTGCCAGCGGTCGCTAAGCAGGACCGAAGCGGACGGCTTCGATTTGCCGATCAGGTCGCCATAGAAATTCCGCAGGGTCGCGCTCGCCGAGAAACCGGGGAGGTCCAGCGGTCGCCGCGTCCGGATATCGACCAAGCCGCCCAGGCCGCCTTCGATCAGGTCGGGGCTCGGCGACTTGTAGACGTCGATCCGGCTGATCAGTTCGGCCGGGAGATCTTGCAGGTTGAAGGTGCGGCCGCCGCCGGCGGTGAAGGTCTCACGCCCGTTGAGCGTGGTTTCGACCTGCGGAAGACCGCGAATGGCGATCGAGCTGCCCTCGCCCACGTCACGCGACACCTGGACGCCGGTAATACGCTGCAGCGCCTCGGTGGCGTTGTTGTCGGGAAGCTTGCCGATATCCTCGGCGACAATCGAGTCGACGATCTGCGAGGCAGTGCGCTTGCGATCTGCCGCACTGGCGATCGACGCACGGACGCCGGTGACGACGATCTCCGCCGGGGCCGATCCATCGGCAGTCTGCGGTGCCGGATCGGCCGCTTGGGGCGCAGGCGTGCCCGCGTCCTGCGCATGCGCCGCGCCGGCGGTGAGGCCGATGATCATCGCGCCGAGCGCGACTCCGCAACGAATCTGACCGGAATAGTTCATTCCTCTCCTCCCAAGACGGTTTCGGCTTATCTGCCATGCTTGATTTATAGTACTAATTATCGTGATATTGTATGATTATATGCTTGTCAATCCTGGTCAAAGAGCGGCCATCTCGGGAAGAAATCATGATTTATCATGCTGATAAATTGCGAGATTCGGAGGAACGTCGATGGGGTTGAAGCGACGGACTAAGCGGGCTAATTATGTCTGAGTTATTGGAGACATTCCTTGATAGACGGTTCCATCCTGATCGGCGCAGAGGCGCGCCAGTCCGATACCCGCTTCACTTCGGTCGACCCCGCGACCGGTGAGGCTCTACGGCCCGATTTCTCCTCTGCCGGAGCCGACGCGGTGGACGCTGCCTGCGCGCTGGCCGAGACAGCCTTTCCCGCCTATGCGGCGATCACACCCGAAAGGCGCGGCGCGTTCCTCGATGCCGCGGCGCAGGCGATCCTCGACATCGGCGATGAATTGATCGTTCGCGCGATGCAGGAGAGCGGCCTGCCTCGCGCCCGGCTCGAAGGCGAGCGCGCGCGGACCGTCGGGCAACTTCGCTTGTTCGCGTCCGTCGTCCGCCAAGGCGACTGGCTTGACGCTACGATCGATCCGGCTCTTCCCGACCGTCAGCCGCTGCCGCGCCCCGATCTTCGGCGGATGAACCTGCCGCTGGGTCCGGTTGCCGTATTCGGCGCGTCGAACTTCCCGCTCGCCTTTTCGGTTGCCGGCGGCGACACCGCCTCGGCTTTGGCGGCGGGCTGCCCGGTCGTGGTCAAGGGCCATCCCGCCCATCCCGGCACCGGCGAACTGGTGGCGCGCGCGATCGCCGCGGCGGTGACGTCGAGCGGCCTGCCGGCGGGCGTCTTCTCCTACCTTCCCGGCGAGACCAACGCGCTCGGTGGAGCGCTGGTCGCGGATCCGAGGATCAAGGCGGTCGGCTTCACCGGATCGCGCGGCGGCGGGCTCGCGCTGGTGCGAATCGCGGCGACGCGCGCGGAGCCGATCCCGGTCTATGCGGAAATGTCGAGCATCAATCCCGTCATCCTGTTCCCCGCCGCGCTCGCCGCGCGCGGGCCGGCGCTGGCCGAGTCGTTCGTCGCCTCGCTGACGATGGGTGCTGGGCAGTTCTGCACCAATCCGGGCTTGGTCATCGGGCTCGACAGTCCCGATCTCGACGCATTCGTCGCGACCGCGGGCAAGGTGCTCGAAGGCAGCAAGTCCTCAACTATGCTCACCCCGGGCATCCACGCCGCATTCGAGAAGGGGGTCGGCGCACTCGCCGGACATGACGCCGTCCGCACCGTCGCGCGAGGTTGCGCCGGCGACGGCGCCAACCAGGCAGTGGGCGCGCTGTTCGAGACGAGCGCCGAGCAGTTCCTCGCCGATTCGGCGCTGGGCAACGAGGTGTTCGGCGCGTCCTCGATCGTCGTGCGATGCCGCGACACTGCCGAGCTGGCGAAAGTCGTTACCGGGCTCGAAGGACAATTGACCGCGACGATCCAGATCGATCCGGCCGACGAATCCGCTGCAGCGGAAATCCTGCCGCTGCTGGCCCGCCGGGTCGGCCGCATCCTGGCCAATGGCTGGCCGACCGGAGTCGAGGTCGCGCATGCCATGGTCCATGGCGGGCCCTTCCCCGCAACCAGCGACAGCCGCACCACGTCGGTCGGCAGCAAGGCGATCGAGCGCTTCCTGCGTCCGGTCTGCTTCCAGAATCTGCCGGCCGGCCTGATCCCCGCCGCGATTGGCGACGCGAATGAATGGGGGATCGCCCGCCGCATCGACGGCCAGCGTGAGGAGTCGCCGAAATGATCCGTTCCCTGATCCAATTCGACGATGGTGCGCGCGGCGTCGCGGCTTTGGATGACGACGGGGCGCGCCGCGTGACCGGTGCGACGACGACTCTAGCGCTGGCGAACGAAGCAATGGCGGCCGGCGTGTCGCTCGCCGAACTCGCGGGCGCGCGGCTGGGGGAGGCGGTCGATCTTGCGGGCGTCACCCTGCTCTGTCCGATCGACCATGCCGACCCTGCGCACCTGCTGGTCAGCGGCACTGGCCTCACTCATCTCGGCTCGGCCGAGGGGCGCGACAAGATGCACCGCGCGGCGATCGAGAATCCGGCACCGACCGATTCGATGAAGATGTTCCTGATGGGTGTCGAAGGCGGCAAGCCCGAGACCGGCGCGATCGGCGTTCAGCCCGAATGGTTCTACAAGGGCGACGGCGCGATCCTGGCCGCGCCCGATGCGCCGCTCGCCATGCCCGATTTCGCACTCGATGGCGGCGAGGAACCCGAGATCGCCGGGATCTATCTGATCGCATCGGACGGCGCACCGGTCAGGATCGGCTTCGCGCTGGGCAACGAATTCTCGGACCATGTCACCGAGCGCGGCAATTACCTCTGGCTCGCGCATTCGAAGTTGCGCGCTGCCGCGCTCGGCCCGGAATTGCTGCTCGGCGAACTGCCCCAAGATGTGCGCGGCACCAGCCGCATCCTGCGCGACGGCGCAGTGATCTGGGAGAAGCCGTTCGTCTCAGGCGAGGCGAACATGTCGCACAGCATCGCCAATCTCGAGCACCATCATTTCAAATATGCCGGTTTTCGCCGCCCTGGCGATCTGCACGTCCACTTCTTCGGCACCGCGACGCTGTCGTTCAGCGACGGGGTGAAGACCGAGCCGGGCGACGTGTTCGAGGTCGAAGCACCGCCCTTTACGCTGCCGGCGCGCAACCCGCTCGCGCAGGAGGACCCAATTCCGGTGGCGGTGCGCAGCTTGTGAGCATTGTCACCGGGATCGCGACCGCATAGGCTGGCACGGTCGATGGATGACGACCGCCCCCCTCCCGCGCCACGCATCCATGGTACGATCGCGCGCAAGCTCGGCATCGAAATCGTCGGCGGCATCCGCAAGCCCGGTGACATATTGGACGGCGAGATCGAGGCGAGCGAGGATCTCGGCATCTCGCGGACCGCTTATCGCGAGGCGATCCGTATCCTGGCCGCCAAGGGACTGGTCGAAAGCCGGCCCAAGGCAGGGACGCGAATCACGTCACGCAACCGCTGGAACCTGCTCGATCCGGATATCCTGGCCTGGACGTTCGAGGGCGAGCCCGACCCCCAGTTCATTGTCGACCTGTTCGAGCTGCGCGAGGTAATCGAGCCCGCCGCCGCCGCCTTCGCAGCGCAACGGCGCAGTGACCACGACTTGGCCGAAATGGCGGAAGCGCTCAACGGCATGCAGGCGTTCGGCCTGGCCGACGAACGCGGGCGCGCCGCCGACCAGCGTTTCCACCGCGCCATCCTGGCCGCCGCGCGCAACGAGCCGCTGACCGCGCTGGCCAGCACGGTCGGCGCGGCGGTGAGCTGGACCACCAAGTTCAAGCAACGCCGCCGCAGTCTGCCGCGTGACCCGCTCCCCGATCATCGCCGTGTCCATGCGGCGATCGAAGCGAAGGATAAAGATGGCGCGCGGCGCGCGATGACCGACCTGCTGCGACTAGCGCTGACAGATATGGAATTGCCTGGGGGGGAGTGACAAAGCTCCCCTCCCTGCAAGGGAGGGGTCGGGGGTGGGTGCGCGCGTCTGCGCGCCCAAAAGACTCAATAACCTATCGGCAAAACAGTATCGGACGAGGCATCGAGCCTCGCCCGATACTCACCCACCCCTTAATCCCCTCCCTTAGAGGGAGGGGAAATTGGAGCGTCAGTGATTGTCGCGCGGCAGGCCCTTGGTCTGGGCGATGCGCTGATAGGCCTCCGCCCCTTCGAGGATGGCGCCGCTGCCGAGCTGGCCCACCACCGCGCGCTGGATCTCCTGCCACGGGGTCTGCGACGCGGGATAGCGATAGCCCCCCGCCGCCTCCAATGCGCGCCGCCGCTCGGCGAGCTCGGCGTCGTCGATCAGCACGTCGGCAGTGCCGCGCCTGAGGTCGATGCGCACGCGATCGCCGGTCCGGAGCAGCGCCAGCGCACCGCCCGCCGCGGCCTCGGGCGAGGCATTGAGGATCGAAGGACTGCCGCTCGTGCCGGATTGGCGGCCATCGCCGATGCACGGCAAGGCATGGACTCCGTCGAGGATCAGGTGCGCAGGCGGCCGCATGTTCACCACCTCGGCCGCGCCCGGATAGCCGATCGGCCCGGCGCCACGCATCACCAGCAGGGTTCCGGAGGTGATGTTGGAGGCGGGATCGTCGATCCGCGCATGATAATCCTCCGGCCCGTCGAACACCACGACCGGCCCCTCGAATGCTTCGGGATCGTCGGGGTTCGAGAGATAGCGCTCGCGGAATTCGGGCGAGATCACGCTGGTCTTCATGATCGCGCTGTCGAACAGATTGCCCGACAGGACGACGAAGCCGGCGTCTTGCATCAGCGGATCGTCGAACCGGCGAATGACCTTCTCGTCTTCGATCGCGGCATCGCGGCAATTGTCGCCCATCGTGCGGCCGTTGGCGGTCATCGCCTCCTCCGCGATCAAGCCGTGCTGGATCAATTGCGCGACCACCGCGGGAACGCCGCCCGCACGGTAATAATCCTCGCCCAGATATTCGCCGGCAGGCTGGAGATTAACCAGCAACGGGATGGCGTGGCCATGGTCCTGCCAGGTTTTTAGCGGCACTTCGACGCCGATATGGCGCGCGATCGCGGTCAGGTGAATCGGCGCGTTGGTCGATCCGCCGATCGCCGAATTGACCGCGATGGCGTTGAGGAACGCCTCCTTGGTAAGGATATCCGACGGTTTGAGATCCTCCGCGACCATCTCGACGACGCGCTTGCCGGTGCGATAGGCGACTTCCTGGCGATCGCGATACGGGGCCGGGATCGCCGCCGATCCGGGCAGCGACATGCCGAGCGCCTCGGCCAGCGAGTTCATCGTCGTCGCGGTGCCCATCGTGTTGCAATAACCGGTCGAGGGGGCCGACGAAGCGACGAGGCGGATGAACTCGGCATCGTCGATCTCGCCTGCCGCGAGCAGCTGCCGCGCTTTCCAGACGATCGTGCCCGAGCCGGTCCGCTCGCCCTTGTGCCAGCCGTTGAGCATCGGCCCGACCGACAAGGCGATCGCCGGGATGTTCACCGTCGCCGCCGCCATCAGACAGGCGGGCGTCGTCTTGTCGCAGCCGATCGTCAGTACGACGCCGTCGATCGGATAGCCGTAGAGCGTCTCGACCAGACTGAGATAGGACAGGTTGCGGTCGAGCCCGGCGGTGGGGCGCTTGCCGGTTTCCTGGATCGGGTGGACCGGGAATTCGAGCGCGATGCCGCCCGCCTCGCGTATCCCTTCGCGCACGCGCGCGGCGAGCACGAGATGATGGCGGTTGCAGGGACTGAGGTCGGATCCGGTCTGGGCAATGCCGATGATCGGCTTGCCCGATTGCAACTCCTCGAGACTGAGGCCGAAATTCAGGTACCGCTCGAGATACAGCGCGGTCATGTCGACATTGTCGGGATTGTCGAACCAGGCGCGGCTGCGGAGCTTGGGCTTGTTGTCGGAGGGCATTCAGGGCTCCAGGGGAAATTGGACGAGGCGCGAGGCGGGCGCGAATTTCATGAATATCAATACATTATGCATGCCGCCCCTCCTTTCGATACCGACCGGATTGACCGCGGCACGAGCGATATATAATCAGACAATTAGCCAAGGCACAAGCTTTGCGGTCGTACAAAGGAAGAGGAAGATGGCAGGTCCCGCGGCAACTACCCCGCGTCAGCAGGTCGAAATGCCGAGCGGCGGCAGGTACGGGCCGGCGCTCGCCTTGCTCGCCAGCCTCTTCTTTATGTGGGGGTTCATCACGGTCATCAACAATACGTTGCTGCCGCACCTGAAGAGCGTGTTCGAGCTCAACTACCTGCAGACCACCCTGATCGAATCGACCTGGTTCGTAGGCTATCTCGTCGCTTCGATTCCGGCGGCCAAGCTGATCGAGCGGATCGGCTATCAAAAGGCGCTGACGATCGGGCTCGCGGTGATGACGGTGGGGTCGCTGGGGATGATCCTGGCGGCCAGTCTGCCTTCCTATGGTGTCACGCTCGCCTCCCTATTCATCGTGTCGTGCGGAATCGCATTGCTCCAGGTCGCCGCCAATCCTTATGTCGCGGTGATCGGCTCGCCCCAGACCGCGGAGTCGCGGCTCACCCTGGTCCAGGCGTTCAACACCACCGGCGACGTGCTGGCGATCGTGTTCGGCCGGTATCTGATCCTCGCCCGCACCACTGCCGGGACCTCGGCCGAGGGCGTCCAGCTGAGCCACGCGCAACGCATGGCCGACGCGCAGGCGACCGAATTGCCGTATCTGATCGTCGCGATCGTGCTCGCGGTGCTGACCGTCGTCATCGCCCGCGCCAAGCTGCCCGCGCTGGGCGCGGCGACGCAGCGTGCCAATGCCGAGGAGCGCAAGCATCTGTCGCTGTGGAAGCACCGCAACCTGATTCTCGGCTGCGGCGCGATCTTTCTCTACGTGCTGGCGGAGATCGGCGTCGGCAACCTGTTCATCAACTTCGCGTCGCAGCCCCATATCGCCAACATCACCCATGAGCAGGCCGCCTTCTACCTGACCTTCGTATGGGGCGGGATGATGGTCGGCCGCTTCGCCGGTGCGTGGATCATGCGCTATTTCGCGCCGGAGAAGGTGCTCGCATTGTTCGCCATCGGGGCGCTGGTGTCGGCGCTCATCGCTACCTTCGTGCCTGGCCCGACGGCGATGTATGCGCTGATCGCCGTCGGCCTGTTCCACTCGATCATGTTCCCGACGATCTTCGCGCTTGCGATCCGCGGCCTGGGACCGCTGACCGAGGAAGGATCGGGATTGCTGATCATGTCGATCGCCGGCGGTGCGTTGGTCTTCATCCAGGGCAGCGTCGCCGACAATTTCGGCATCCAGCTCGCCTTCATCGTCACGGCTTTGTGCGAGATGTATGTGCTGTATTACGCGCTGTGGGGCTGCAAGGTGACCAACCCGGCGTGACGGCCGGGCAGAATCAGCAGCCTACCCCTTCCGCGCGCGCGGCCCAGCGGATTGCGCCGCTGATCATCTTCTGGTGGAGCGGTTCCGAATAGGTCTCCGCCTTGTGGCCGAGTGCCGAGAAGAACACCCGCCCGCGACCGACGCAGCGCGTCCAGATCAGCGGATGGAGCTTGCCCATCCGCACGCGCTCGGGAAACGGATCGTAGCTGCTCTCGTCGAGCGTCGCGAGGATGTGGGTATCGTTGCCGGTCGGCACCCGATCGAACGAATACCATTCCTCGGTCCGCACCCATTTCGCCGGCAGGTCGCGCGTCGCCGGGTTGCTGCGGTCGATCACGTCGATCGTCCCCTGCTGGAACTGCTTGGGCCGGCCGGTATGACCGATGAACTGCGCACCGATCAACGTGGTCGGGTACCAGCTCCAGTCATATTGCGGGTCGCCGCCAGCGCCGTGGAGCAGCACCACACCGCCGCCCTTTTCGACCCATGTCTTGAACGCCGCACGCTGATTGTCGTCGAAGATCGTCCCGCTGGTGCTGCTGAGCACGACCACCGCGAAACGCGCGAGGTCGCGCGGGTTCATCACGGCAGCATTCTCGGTCTCGAACACGTCGCGATGCTGTTTGCGGACGAGCCCGACGAGCACCGTCTTCGCGGCGGCGATCTGATCGGGATCGCGGAAGCCGTTGGTCTTCGAAAGCACCAGCACCGCGCCCTTGCGCATTGCCGGGATCGGCGGTGGGACGGTGTCCATAACCGGCGTCGGCCAATTGCGCGGATCGCGCGGTGGCGCGACCGGCGCCGGACTTGTGGCCTGGAGGGCGATCGCGAACACCAGCGCAGCACGCAACATCATGGCCTCACTCCCCCGCTTTTCCCGGTTGTCCGCAGACGATCACCACTCGAACGCATCGCCGGTCGTACGTTCCGCGATCAGGAACGCGTCCGCCACGAGCTGAAGCGGCCGCAAGTCGACATCGCTTTTCCCGGTCGCGACCAGCTCCGCGAAGCGCCGATAGAGACCGGGATATTCGGTGTCCGCAGCTTCGCGCGGCGGCTCTCCGGGAAGGCGCAGGATCGAGCCGCCCATCGACAACACCATCGTGCCGGCATCGGTATCGACTTCGATGTCCCAGGTCTGTGGGCCGGTCTGCAGGAAATCGAATTCGGCCGACACCGGTACGGCGCCGGTCAACATCCCGAGCGTCGCCTTGAGTGGCCCCTGTCGGCCGGCAGGAACGCTGATCGTCGCGGTGTCCACGCGCCAGGGCTCGGGCAGGATCCTGGTCGCGATCGACAGGGCATTGATCCCGGGATCGAACACGCCGAACCCACCCGCCTCCAATATCCAATCCTGCCCCGGATGCCAGCGGCGGATATCCTCGCGCCACGCGATTCGGACCGCATCGATCCGTCGCCCGGCGAGCCAGGCGCGCGCCGGTTCGACCCCCGCCGCTTCACGCGAATGCCATGTGGCGAACAGCACCACGCCTTTTGCCTGCGCCAGTTCGGCCAGCGCGACCGCTTCGGATACCGTCGCCGCCGGCGGCTTCTCCATCATGACATGCAGCCCCGCCTCGATCGCCATGCGCGCCTGATCGAAGCGGCCACGAGGCGGCGTGCAAAGCGATACGGCATCCAGTGCGACATCGCCGCCGAGCATCGCGTCGATCGTCGGGAAGTTGGCAACGCCATCGAGTGTCGCGTTGCGGCTGGCCATCGCGACAAGATCGTAGTCCGCGTTCGCGGCGAGCGCCGGCAGATGCTGATCCCGCGCGATCTTGCCGAGGCCAACCAGTCCGATCCGCAACTTCTTCATGCCCACTCCATGCCCAAATAAATACTCATACATATTCCTATCGGCCGGCCGGCCTGCTAGCAACCACGTATCAGTTGGGCGCCGATCTTGAAGGCCAAGCGGGAGCACACGTGCCGCCGGAATCGATGCATAGCGACGTCCGCAGTCTAGGTAGAACCGCCATGCGCATCCGCACCCTCGCCTCGCTGATCGTCTTGCCTCTCGCGCCAGTCGCGGCTCATTCGCGCGACGAGCCGGATGTTTGCGCCGCGGATCCGGCGATGCCCCCGGAAGTGATGGCCTATCAGGCTGCCGCCGACGCCGCCCGCGCTGCGGGACGCAAACCGACTCCACCCGCTCCCGAGGTGGGTGCCGCTTATGCCGCCTGGCAGCAGAAGCTGTTGGCGGTCGATTTTCCTAATGTCTGCCGATACCGGGCCGCCAACGCCGCCCTGCCGCCCGCGACTAAGCGCCGCATCGTCTTTTTCGGCGATTCGATCACCGAGCGGTGGATTACGCTGCGCCCCGGCTTCTTTGCCGGTGATCGGGTGGACCGTGGCATCGGAGGACAAACCACGCGGCAGATGATCGGCCGGTTTCGCGCCGACGTGATCGAGCTCCATCCCGCCGTCGTGCATATCCTGGCCGGGATCAATGATCTCGCCGGCGCGACCGGTCCGACCAGCCTGTCCGAGATCGAAGGCAATCTCGCTTCGATGGCCGAGCTTGCGCGTGTGCACAAAATCAAGGTTGTGCTGGGCGCAGTCCTTCCCGCACACACGCTCGGCGGCCGGCCGGGGCACGATCCGGCAGCGGACATCGCGTCGCTCAACGCATGGCTTCGGGCCTATGCGGCACGCGAGGGCTTCAGCTTCGTCGATTATAATGCGGCGCTCGACGACGGCACATACGGACTATCGTCGGCCAATTCGGCCGATGGCATCCACCCGACCGCCGCCGGTTATGCGATCATGGAGCCGCTGGCGGAGAAGGCCTTCGCCCGCGCCGTTCGCTGACACAGTGCAAACTTCCCCCTGTAATTAATCATACTATACGATTCGACGAGGCGCTTCTATATCGCCGGCACCCTATCGGAGTCGGACATGCCTCAGCCCTTCATCACCCTGAATGACGGCAGCAAAATTCCCCAGATCGGCCTCGGCACCTATCAAGCAGCGGCCGACCGTACGGCAAAGATGGTCGAAACGGCGCTCGGCATCGGATACCGCCACATCGATACCGCGATGATCTATCGCAACGAGGCTGGCGTTGGCGAGGGCTTGCGGGCTAGCGGCGTGCCGCGCGAGGACGTCTATATCACGACCAAATTGTGGAACACCGACCAGGGCAGGGAATCCGCGCGAGCCGCGTTCAACACCAGCCTCGATCTGCTGAAGCTGGATTATGTCGACCTTTATCTGATCCACTGGCCGGTGCCCGTGCGCGATCGCTACGTCGAATCGTGGGAGACGCTGATTCAGCTTCGCGAGGAAGGCCGCGCGCGCGCCATCGGCGTCTCGAACTTCATGCCTGACCAGATCGATCGGCTGATCGAAACGACCGGCGTCGTGCCCGTCGTCAATCAGATCGAATGCCACCCAGCCTTTCAGCAGGTGTCGGCACGCGCGGAGAATGCGAAACGAAAGGTCGCCGTTCAATCCTGGAGCCCATTGGGACAGGGCGAACTACTCGGCAATGCCGTGCTCGCGGCGCTGGCGGAGAAGCACGACCGTACCGTCGCACAGATTATCCTGCGCTGGCATGTGCAGAACGACCTGATCGTCATACCCAAGACCGTCAACGAGGAGCGCATGCGCGAGAATCACGACATCCTGACCTTCACGCTTGACGCTGATGACATGGCGAAGATCGCGACGCTCGACGACCCTGAAGGACGGATGGGACCCGACCCGCTGACGTTCGAGTGACCCTGCCGGTCGGCTCCGCCGATCGAGAGAAGGCGAAGGCCGCGCTCATCGCCTCGGTCAGCAGATGTCTCTCGCGCCCGGTTATCCGCGTTGTCCGGCGGCTTCCAGGATGAGCCGGGCGATCTCGCCCGGATGAGAAATCAACGAGAGGTGACTTGCTTTCACTTCGATGGTCTTGGCGCCCATGCGCTTGGCCATGAAGCGTTCGAGATCGGGGTTGATCGTCCGGTCTTGCGTCGAAACGGCATAGAAGCTCGGTTTCGACCGCCAGGCCGCGTGCGCGGTCTTTCCCGTCAGCAGGGTCTTTTGGAACGGCTGCTGGACAGCATAGAGCACCCTCGCCTTTTCCTTCGGCAGATCGCCCGCGAAATCGCGCAGGAACGCCGTTTCGCTGAGACGCCCCTCATCGCCGTCATAGACGATCCCCGCGGACGCCGGCGGCGTCGGATAAGTCTTCGCCAACGCGGTATAGTCCTCACCGGCATCCGGCGCCCGCGCCGCCACATAGACAAGCGCCGAGACGTTGGGATGAACGCCGGCTTCCGTGACGATCATTCCGGAGAATGAATGCCCGACGAGCACGGTCGGGCCGTCCTGCCGGTCCAGCACGCGCTGTGCCGATGCGACGGCTTCTGGCAGCGTCGTCAGGGGATTCTGCACGGACGTGGCGTTGAGCCCAGCCGCCTGCAGGCGCGCGATCACCTCGGACCAGCATGAGCCGTCGGCGAACAGCCCATGGACGAGGACGACATTGCGCGCCTTCGTCGGGACCGGAATCGCGGCCATGCCGCGGGCGGCAACCAGCGAGACGGCGGCGCCGGCGGCTAAGCTGGCAGAGAAGGTTCGCCTGTTCATCATGTCGGTTACTCCTTCTCGGCCGGCGTCCGTGGTCCGGCAGGAGAGCGATGCGAGACGATCACCGCCGCCTGAATCGACTATACCTTCTCCGGAACCGCCAGCAAACCGCCGCTTTCGAATTGGCTGGATGAATTTCCACCCCAGGCAAAGGAACTACAGAGACGATCGATAGGGATCTGAGACCATGACGTTTAGCATTCCTAGCCGAAGTGGAGTTCGCTTTCGGGCTGGCGATCCAGCAAGCGCCATCGGCCTTTTGGCGATTGGCGCCGGCCGCGCCTCGGTCACATCGCCCGTTCCTTGTGCATTCGGGCACCGAGCGCGCGCTCGGCGGCGCGGGCATAGGCGCGGCAAGCTCCCGGCGCGGTTTGAAATCTTTCCTTGGCGCCATATTGGTCGGCATGCGCCGTGATCAGAATATCGCAACGCATCGCCGCCATCGCGGCATAACTGCGGTGAAAGCCGGCGACCAGGGGACGGCTGGAAGGCGAGGTGAAGCGGTAGCCGTCGGCCGAAACCGGATTGAGGCTCGAGGCGAAAACGACCGACTTGCACTGCCGCGCCTGGCACGACCGCCAGGTCCAGCTCATGCTGCCCATCGTATGGCCGGGCGTGGCGCGCGCGGTAACGACTGTGTTGCCGAGCCGCAGCGTTTCGCCATCGCGAATGATCCGTACCGAGGGTACCGCCGGAAAGCGGCCGTCATAGCCGCGCTGTGGATCGTCGTCGGCAAGGCGCCCGGATCGCAGACCTTCTGCTCCGCGCGGGCTCGCGACGACCGTTGCGCCGGTATCGCGAGCCAGCGCCGCGATACCGCCGGCGTGATCGAAGTGCGGCTCGGTGCTGAGGATGTATTTGATGTCGCCAGGACGGAAGCCGAGCGTCGCGACATTGGCGAGGATCGTCGGCTCGGCCTGTGGCAACGCGCCATCGATGAGGATCAGGCCATCGCCAGTATCGATCAATGCGACGCTGAGCCCGCCAAAGCCCACAAGATAGCTATTGCCGAACATGCGGATGGGGGGACGCGGAGCCAACCATTCCGCGGCCCGTTCCGGGGCGATCGGTCGAGTCAGCGGATCGTCGCGATCGGCCGCGGCGGCGGATCCCACGAGAGCAAGGGCAACGATGGCGGCGAGTTTGACGAGCATGTCCTGTTCTCCTTCGCCGCCGTGATGCCGCCGGGCGGGACGAACGACAAAGCATCTTCTCTGGACAGAGCCATGAGCTGAATTCATGATCAGGCATGGATCGCGCCCGACTTCCGCTCAATGCCCTGCGCGCGTTCGAGGCGGCAGCGCGCCATCTCAATTTTACGCGCGCCGCGATAGAATTGTGCGTCAGCCAAGGGGCGGTCAGCCATCAGGTCGCGCAGCTCGAACGTCGACTTGGGACGCGCCTGTTCGATCGGCTGCCGCGCGGATTGGCGTTGACCGACGACGGCCACGCTTTGGTGCCGGTGCTGGCAGAGACGTTCGATCGGATCGGAGCGACGCTCGATCGCTATGCCGATGGTGGGTTCCGGGACGCGCTGAGCATCGGCGTCGTCGGCACTTTCGCGACGGGTTGGCTGCTCGAAAGGCTGGACGGCTTTGCGGCGGCGCATCCGCACATCGAACTCCGCGTGTCGATCAACAACAATCGGGTCGATCTTGCCGGCGAAGCGCTCGATTTTGCGATCCGGTTCGGGGACGGCGCCTGGCATGGAACGCATGCCGAGCCGCTGCTGGAGGCGCCGCTGACCCCATTATGCTCGCCTGCCATGGCGCAGCGATTGCAGGTACCCGCCGACCTTACCCGCGAACGACTGTTGCGATCCTATCGCGCCAGCGAATGGACCCGATGGTTCGAGGCTGCAGGCGCGACGCCCCCGACGTTGCGCGGTCCTTTGTTCGATAGTTCCGCGCTCATGGTTGGCGCGGCAATGACCGGTCTGGGCATCGCCCTTGCGCCGAGGACCATGTTCGCCCGAGAGATAGCTGCAGGCCGTCTCGTCCAGCCTTTCGCTGTCGAGGTCGATGCCGGTCGTTATTGGCTCACGCGGTTATTGTCCCGCAAGAGCCGAGCGGCCACGCGGATCTTTCGTGACTGGCTGTTGGACGAAGCCGCGACGTAATCCGCGTAGTTTTGACAAGGCCAGAATGGGCAACTCACTCCCATTCGATCGTCCCAGGTGGCTTTGAGGTATAATCGTAGGTGACGCGGTTGATGCCTCTGACTTCGTTGATGATCCGGGTCGCGACGCGCGACAGGAATTCGCCGGTGAAGTGATAGGCGTCGGCCGTCATGCCGTCGACCGAGGTCACCGCACGCAACGCCAGCACGTTGTCATAGGTGCGGCCGTCGCCCATCACGCCGACCGAGCGCACCGGGAGCAGCACCGCGAACGCCTGCCAGATCGCATCGTAGAGGCCGGCGTTGCGGATTTCCTCGAGGTAGATCGCATCGGCCTTGCGCAGGATGTCGCAGCGTTCCTTGCTTACTTCACCGGGGATGCGGATGGCGAGGCCGGGTCCGGGGAACGGATGGCGGCCGACGAAAATCTCGGGCAAACCGAGTTCGCGGCCGAGCGCGCGCACCTCGTCCTTGAACAATTCGCGTAGCGGCTCGACCAGCTTCATGTTCATGCGCTCGGGCAGACCGCCGACATTGTGATGGCTCTTGATCGTCACCGAGGGGCCGCCGGTGAACGATACGCTTTCGATCACGTCGGGATAGAGCGTGCCTTGCGCGAGGAAATCCGCGCCGCCGACCTTTTTCGCTTCGTCCTCGAACACGTCGATGAACGTCTTGCCGATGAACTTGCGCTTCGCCTCGGGATCGGTGACGCCCGCCAGCCCGCTCAGGAACAACGTCTCGGCGTTCACATGGACGAGCGGGATATTGTAGTGGCCGCGGAACAGGCTGACGACCTGATCGGCCTCGCCCGAGCGCATCAGGCCGTGGTCGACGAACACGCAGGTCAGCTGGTGACCGATCGCTTCATGGATCAGCACCGCGGCGACCGCGCTGTCGACCCCGCCCGACAGGCCACAGATCACCCGCTTGTCGCCGACTTGGGCGCGGATCTCGGCGATCTTGGCGGCGCGGAATTCGGCCATCGTCCAGTCGCCGCTCAGCCCACAGACATGGCGCGCGAAATTGGCGATCAGCTTCGCGCCATCGGGCGTGTGGACGACCTCCGGGTGAAACTGCATCGCGTAATAACGACGTTTGTCGTCGGCGATCACGGCGAACGGCGCGCCGGCGCTGGCCGCAACCGGGCGGAAGCCGGGAGCGAGCGCAGTGACCTTGTCGCCATGGCTCATCCACACCTGGTGCGTCTCGCCTTCGGTCCAAAGGCCGTCGAACAGCTCGCAGCCGTCGTCGATCTCGATAAAGGCGCGGCCGAACTCGCCGCTGTCGCCCAGTTCCACGGTGCCGCCCAGCTGATGCATCATCACCTGCTGGCCGTAACAGATGCCCATGATCGGCAATCCGCTGTCGAGGATCGACTGCGGCACGCGCGGGCTATCGTCGTCCAGCACGCTGGCCGGGCTGCCCGATAGGATGATCCCGCGTGGCTTCATCCGCGTGAAGGCGTCCGCTGCCGACTGGAAGGGTGCGATTTCGGAGTAGACCCCCGCCTCTCGCACGCGGCGCGCGATGAGCTGCGTCACCTGACTGCCGAAATCTACGATGAGGATCGAGTCGCTGTGCTGGTTCATGGCGCCCGATAGCGGCTGATCCCCCGGAATGCCAGTTCACCGGCGCGAATTGGCCGCTTTCGGTCCGATGCGACGAGCCGCGAAATTTTTGTTTCACAAAAGCTACGTAAATGTGTCATGATTCTGTAACATCGCGATCAAGCGGTGGTTTTGGAAGGATGCAGATATGATCAAGACGGTACTCCTCTCGTTGCTTGTCGCGTCGCCGCTGGCGGCAGTTCCGGCAGCGGCGGCCTCGAATGACGGCCAGACCACGGCGCTCGTCACGGCGCGCGACTCCGATGTTCGTTCGGCCGAAGCGCTTACCCGCATCGCGCCCAAGGACGGCGGTGCCTATATCGAGCTCGCCCAGGCCTATTTGCGCGCGGACCGCACTGCGGATGCCGCTGCTGCTTATCGCCGTGCGCTGACGCTCGACAACGAGATGATGGAAACCAAGACCGGCGATTCGATCTGGTCGCGCAATGTCGCGCGCGCCGCGCTGGTACGTTTCCCCCAGATGTCCTCGCGCTGATTTAGAGGGGGCGCACCCGGCCTCCACTGGAGGCCGGGTAGCGACTTTTTTCGCGACATGGCCCGTCGCCGGTTCGACGATGCGGCGGGCCGCCGCTCAGTTGAAAGTCAGGCCCTCAAACTTGCCCGACCGCGTCCAGTCGTCGAGATATCGGAAATAAGCGAAAGCGCCGAGCGGATAACCGACCGCGAGCGCCGCTGCCGGCCCCGGATCCTTGCCTTCGTTATTGTAATAACCGGGCGTGCAGTCGGGCGCGTTGCGCAATGTCTGTCCCGGTCCGGTCAGCAACAGATCGACCCAGGCGTCCTGCGCCTCCTGCGTCACTTCGACCTCTTTGGCGCCGATCTCTTCCGCGTGACGAACGACGGCGGCGATCGCGCGCGCGGACTCGGTCAGATTGTGCGGAACGTTGGAGATCAGGTTCGCGCCCTGGGTCGGCGTCACCACGAACATATTGGGGTAATCATGAACATGGATGCCATGTTTCGAGCGCATGCCCTGCGCCCAGCTGTCGGTCAGTTTCACCCCATCGCGTCCGACCACGTCGAAGCCGAGCAAGCTCTGTAAATTGGTGCCGACGTGGAAGCCGGAGGCATAGATGATGCAATCGACCTCATAATGCTTGCCGGCGACGACGAAGCCGGTCCCATCGATCCGTTCGACTCCCTGCCCGTCCGTATCGATCAGGTGCGTGCCGGGCGTGTTGAACGCCTGAAGATAGGCGTCGTGGAAGCAGGGGCGCTTGCAGAGCTGGCGGTACCAGGCTTTCAGCTTCGCTGAGGTTTCCTTGTCCTCGACAATCGCGTCGACGCGACCGCGGATTTCCTCCATCTTTTCGAAGTCGGAATCCTCCCATACCGACATGATGTCGGCCAGGCTGCGCTTGTCGGGCGGCAGGGTCGCCACGCGCGCCTTGATCCGGCGCGACAAATCGGTCCAGCCGTCCTGGACCCAATCCTCCTCGATCATATTGCCCGGCGTCTGGTTGGCGGTGAAATTCTCCAGCCAGCGGCGTTGCCAGCCTGGCGTGGCGATGCTCGCGAACCAGTCGGGGTCGATCGGCACGTTGTCGCGGACGTCGACCGAGGACGGCGTGCGCTGGATGACGTAGAGCTCCTTGCATGCCCGCGCGAGATGCGGGACCGCCTGGACCGAGGTCGCGCCGGTGCCGATGATCGCGACGCGCTTGTCGGCGAGGCCGGTCATCGGTGCGCCCTTGGCGTCGCCGCCGGTATAGTCATAATCCCACCGGCTGGTGTGGAACGACTTGCCCTTGAAGCTGGTGAGGCTGGGAATGCCGGGCAGCTTGGCGACATGGAGCGGGCCGGTGCCGATGCCGACATATTTGGCGGTGAAGCGATCGTCGCGGTCCGTGGTGATAACCCAAAGCGACCGCTCGGCGTCCCAGGCGACCTCGCGGATCTGGGTGTGGAACAGCGCCTTGTCGTAGAGATGATATTGACGCCCGATCCGCTGGCATTGCTCGAGAATTTCCGGGCCGTGCGCGTATTTCTCGGTCGGCATGTGCCCGGTTTCTTCGAGCAGCGGGATGTAGATCATCGACGCCGTGTCGCATTGCGCACCCGGATAGCGGTTCCAATACCAGGTGCCGCCGAAGTCTCCGCCTTTTTCGATGATACGGAAGTCGCTGGTCCCCGCCTCCGCGAGCCGGGCGCCCGTGACCAGGCCGGCAAACCCGCCGCCGACAAAGGCGAAGGTTACGTGATCGGTGACCGGCTCGCGCTCGATGAACGGCGTGTGCGGATCGGCGGCATAATGCGCCAGATTGCCCTCGAGATTGAGATATTGGGCATTGCCGTCGTCGCGCAGGCGCTTGTCGCGCTCGGCGATATATTTCGCGAGCAGCGCCTTCTTGTCGATCGGCTTCTTGAGCGGGGTCTGGTCGTTCATGACCATAATCTATCTTTGAAAAACGGTCCGGCGCAAGAAGGAAACGCCGGACCGTGCATTCGTTTCAGTTGATCGGCTTCACCTCCAGGCCGGTCCATTTGGCGATGAACGCCCAGTCAATCGCGGCCTCGTCGATGATCTTGTCGGTTGGCTTGCCCGAGCCGTGCCCAGCGCGGGTTTCGATCCTGACCAGACGCGGCTTCGGCCCCAGATCCATCGACTGGAGCATCGCGGTGTATTTGAACGTATGCCCCGGCACGACGCGGTCATCAGTATCTGCCGTCGCTGCCAGGACCGCCGGATAGGGCTTGTCCGCGCGAATGTTGTGATACGGCGAATAGGCGTAGAGCGTTTTGAAATCCGTTTCCTTCGACGGATAGCCGTAATCGTCGACCCAATAGCGGCCGGCGGTGAAGCGGTCGAAGCGCAGCATGTCCATCACCCCGACCTGGGGCAGAGCGGCGGCGAACAGATCGGGCCGCTGGTTGACCACCGCGCCGATCAGCAGGCCGCCATTCGAGCCACCCTGGATCGCGAGCTGGTCCTTGCCGGTATAGCCCTTGGCCTTGAGATATTCGCCTGCGGCGATGAAATCGTCGAACACATTCTGCTTGTTGGCCAGCCGCCCGGCATCGTGCCACGCCTTACCGTATTCGCCGCCGCCGCGGATATTGGCGACCGCGAGCACCCCGCCCTGTTCGAGCCAGGCCACGCGCGCGGCCGAGAAAGCGGGCGTCATCGAGATATTGAACCCGCCATAAGCGTAAAGCAAAGTCGGCGCCGGGCCGGTCACGCCTTTCTTGCGGACGATGAACATCGGCACCGTGGTCTTGTCCTTGGACGGATAGAAGACCTGGCTGACCTCATAGCCAGTGGGATCGAACGCCACCTTCGGCTGCGCCCAGACGCTCGCCTTGCCGGTTGCGACGTCATAGCGGTAGATCGTCGTCGGTGTGGTGTAGCTGGTGAAGGTGAAGAAGGTCTCGGGATTGTCGGCTTCGCCGCCGAAGCCGCCGGCAGCGCCGATGCCGGGCAGCGCGACCTTTCCGTCGGGCTTGCCGTCGAGCGTGAAGCGGCGGACCTCGCTCTTCACGTCGACCATATATTCGCCGATCAGCCTGCCGCCGATCAGGCTGGCCGTGTCGAGCACGGCCTTGTCCTGCGGGATGACCTCGACCTCGGGGGGGGTGGCCGAACGCGCGTAAAGGTTGGTCATCACTACCTTGTTGCGCGGGGCATCCTTGTTGGTCAGCCAGTAGAAATTGCCGCCCTGATTGCCGATCAGGCCCCACATATTGGCCATGCCTGTGAACAATTTGCGCGGCGTCGGATTGGGCGCGGTCAGGTCGATGACCGTGACATCGTTGCGATTGTCAGTACCCTCGGTGGTGTAGATGACCAGCCATTTGCCGTCGTCGGTCACCCCGGCGCCATGGCCCCATTTCGGATGATCGGGAGTCGCATAGACCAGGACGTCCGCCGATTGCGGCGTGCCGAGTTTGTGGAAGTAGACCGCCTGATTCTCATTGGTCGACTGAAACTTCTTGCCCTCGGGCGGCGCCGGGAAACGCGAATAATAAAAGCCCGATCCGTCCTTTGCCCAGGACAGGCCGGAGAATTTGACCCATTCGATATCGTCGTCGAGCACCTTGCCGGTGTCGACGTCGAGCACCTTGACCGTGCGCCAGTCGGTGCCGCCGTCCTGGATCGCATAGACCAGCTTCTTGCCGTCCTCGCTCGGGGCCCATTCGCCGAGCGCGGTGGCGCCGTCCTTCGACCAGCCATTGGGGTCCATCAGCACCCTGCCCTGCCCATCGACGCCATCACGGACGAACAGCACCGCCTGGTTCTGCAGACCGCTATTGTGCAGGTAGAAATAGCGCCCGCCTTTGCGCTCGGGCTGGCCGAACCGCTCATAGTCGATCAGCTTCTTGAGCCGATCCTTGAACACATCGCGGCCGGGAAGCGTCGCCAGATAGGCGTCGGTGATCTTGTTCTCGGCCTCAACCCAGGCCGCGACCTTGGGATCGACGCGGACGTCGTTTTCGAGCCAGCGATAGGGGTCGGCGACCTTCACGCCGAATTGTTCGTCGACGGTGTCGCCGCGCTCGGTGGCGGGATAAGTGATGGCGGTCATATCGGTTTTTGGGGAACTCGTCCGGGCAAGAGCGGGCGCGGCAAGCGCAATCATGGTCAGCGGCAAGATATGGCGCATTCAGGGCTCCGCAAGCTAGCGTGGGGCATCCTGTGTATCAGGCGGCACACCGCGTTCAATGGCTGGAAATGGCGCCGTTTCGGACCCATAACGGCTTGAATGCGTTTTGCCGTCCATAACCAGGAGAAGAAAAAATGATCCGCTCCCTCCCGATCGCCGCGATCATGTTGTCGTCGATCGCGCTCCCCGCAATGGCGCAAAGTGTGCCCGAGCAGCGCCGCTGGGAAGCCGCCCAGCGCCGCTATGACAACGAAACCGCAATCTACGATCGCGCGCGTGCCGATTACGAAGCGGCACAGCGGCGCGACCGCCGCTACGGCTATAATAATGGCGGCTATAACGACCCTCGCTACAATGGTCCCAATGACGGGCAATATTCGACCGATTATGACGCCTCGCGTTATTATCGAGACGATCCGCGTTATCAGGAGCGCACGCTGAGCTCGAACGACCAGGTCTATCGCGGATCCGACGGCCGTTATTATTGCAAGCGCTCCGACGGCACGACCGGCCTGATCATCGGCGGCGCTGCCGGCGGCATCGTCGGCAACGTCATCGATGGTGGCCGCAACCGCGTTGCGGGTACGCTGATCGGCGGCGCGCTGGGCGCGCTTCTAGGCAAGAAAGTCGACCAGTCGAACAGCGAGTATAAGTGCCGCTGAGCCGCACGCGGGTTAGCGCAGGCTAACCTGCGAGACGGCGAAAGCGCGGCCGGCGGGCCGGTTAGCCCGGCCCGACCGATGGCGCGGAATTTACTTCCGCGCCCCGCCGGAATCAGAAAGGCCACGCTCTCCTCGGCGAGCGTGGCCTTTTTTTAATCCGGTAAGAATCCTGATCCCGCCATACCCGGCCTCCAACACTATTGACAAAACAGGTCGACCGGTCTGTTTTGTCGGCGCCAAACGAGGGGAGTCGGAAAATGCCAGACAATGACGATCGGCCCGACGAGCGACGCGACGGAGCCGGCGACTTCGACTTCCTGCACGGCGCCTGGCGTGTACATCACCGCCAGCGTCGCGAACGCCTCGCCGGGTGCGACGAATGGATCGAGTTCGGCGGAACGATGGAAGCCGATCCGATCCTGGGCGGCCTGGGGAATTTCGACCGCAACGTGATCGACTTGCCCGGCGAGCGCTATGAGGCCTCCACTTTACGGCTGTTCCATCCCGACACCGGGCAATGGTCGCTGCACTGGATCGACGGGCGCGATCCCAAGATCGATCCGCCGCTTTACGGCGCGTTCAAGGATGGCGTCGGCACCTTCTTCGGCGACGACAGTTTCCGCGGCCGTCCGGTCCGACTGCGCTTCCTCTGGGAGCGGCCGACGTCGACCACCGCGCACTGGAACCAGGCTTTTTCGGCCGATGACGGCGCGACCTGGGAAACCAATTGGATCATGGAGTTCAGCCGGACATGAAACGCGTTCCTTTTCTGTCGCTCGCCGCTGCCGGCATTGCGGCGCTCGCCTCCCCTGCCCCCGGCATCGCAGCCGACGATGCGGCGCCGCATCCGGTCATCGAACTGCGCCAGTACAAGATCGTGCCGGGCAAGCGCGACGCGATGATCGCACTGTTCGAGCGCGAGTTCGTCGAAAGTCAGGAAAAGCTGGGCATGCGGCTGGTCGGCCAGTTCCGCGACCGCGACGATCCCAGCCGGTTCACCTGGATCCGCGCTTTCCCCTCGATGGAGGCACGCGGCAAGGCACTCAACGATTTCTATTTCGGACCGGTCTGGCAGGCGCATCGCGGCGAGGCCAACCCGTTGCTCAACGACAATGACGACGTCCTGCTGCTACGGCCCGCCTGGCCGGGATCGGGGTTCGGGCCGCCAAATGGACTGCGGCCGCCGCCCGGTGCCAGTGGCAAACCGGCTGGGCTGGTCGTGGCGACGATCGAATATCTGTGGAAGCAGCCCACCGAGGGATACGCGGCCTATTTCCGCGACACGTTGGCGCCCGCCTATCGCGCGGCCGGCCTGCCGGTGCTTGCCGTCTATAGTCCCGAGACCGAGCCCAACAATTTCCCGCGGCTCTATGTGCGGCAAAGCGAGCGGCTGCTGGTGTGGTTCTCGCGGGTCGCCAACCCAGCCGCCTATCAGGCAGCACAGCGCAAGTTGCGCGCGACGGCGGTTTGGCGCGGGTCGCTTCGGCCGACATTGGCTAATTATCGCGAACGCACCCCGCAAGTGCTGATGCTGTCGCCGACGCCGCGCTCGCTGCTGCAATGATCCAATAAAAAAGGCCCCGCTTTCGCAGGGCCTTTTTTCGCAGTCGGCCAATGCCCGATCAGGCGGCGACGTCGAAATCCTCGTCGGTCATCACCGGGCCCGAATCCTGACCCTTGGCCGAGACGTCACGATCGACGAATTCGATGATCGCCATCGGCGAGGCGTCCGACGCGCGGATGCCGGCCTTGATGACGCGGGTATAGCCGCCGGCGCGCGAGGCGTAGCGCGGGCCGATTACGTCGAACAGCTTCACGAGCTGCGCGTCGTCGAGCAGGCGGGCGTGCGCCAGACGACGATTGGACAGGCCGCCCTTCTTCGCCAGCGTCACCAGCTTCTCGACATAGGGACGAAGTTCCTTCGCCTTGGCGACGGTGGTGGTGATCTGCTCGTGCTTGATGAGCGCGGCCGCCATGTTGCGGAACAGGGCGAGACGATGCGCGGAGGTACGCTGAAGCTTACGACCGCCAACCTTATGACGCATTGCTTATATTCCTTGTTCGTCCGGAAGCCGTGTCAGGCACTTCCGGCCAGGCGGTGAAAACGGGCCACCACCCAAAAACCCGATGCTTTCGCGAAGCGTGGGCAAAACCCGATCCGCACGCAAAAGTCAAGCCGCACCCGCATGAGCGCGGCTTGAACTTTTCGGGGATGCGGCGGGATTGGTTCCCGACCGCATCCGATTCCTTACTTCGCCTGCGGAACCGGAACTGCCGCCGCGAGCTGGTCGGGGCGCAGTGCGCCCTCGCCCGGGCCCATGTCGTCCGCATCGACCATCTTGAGCTTCTTGGTTTTCAGGAAGTCGTCGCGGGTCGAGGGACGGATGTCGGGACGGCCAACCATGATGCCCATCTTGATCTTGCAAGAAGCATATTGCGTCTCACCATCCTCGACGTTGAGTGCCAGCGTGTCCTTGGCTTCGCTCTTGACCGTGTACTCGTGACGACCCGGCGTCGCGGTCATGATAAAATAACGTCCAGCGCCCAGCGAACTGATCTTCTGACCGCTCTCATTCACCGAGCAACCGATTGCGAAGCCGGTGCCGCCTGGACGGAAGAATACGATTTGCCCCTTGCCCGACGGCGGGGTCGGAATCACGATCGACTCGGTCGGCACGGCCTCGGCCTTCGCCTTGTCCTTATCCTTCGCGACGGCCGGCGTGGCGAGCATCGCCAGCGCGAGCGCAGTCAGGGTAACGATACGCGACGTCATTGTTATTTCCCCTTCTCTTGTGAAGCTTGTTGCAAAGCGGATGGCGCGCCCGCCGACGCAGGGACAACCGCGGGCGCGGCGGCTGTGGCGGGCGTCGGAACGATCGCAGGGCCCGCCTGCGGCCCGGTCGTCGCTTCCAGAATGCTGACCGATCCCGGCGCGATGCTGAAGGCTTCGGCGGTCTTGGCGTCGGCGATCGTCCCTGCCGGAATCAGCGACTGCTTGCCCTTCATGAACATGGCTGCAATGCCGGATATCGCGATTCCGACCGTGTTCGCGCTGTCGATGCGCGATTTTCCGTTCCCGTTCACCACAAGGCTGCGCAGCCGCAGCCGCTTATCGCCGATATCGAGATAGCGCGCCGCGAGGACGAGCTCGCCGCCCGCGCCGCCACCGCCACTGCCCTTGGCAAAAATAACCTCTCCCATCCCCGTCACGCCCGCGGGCACGATGGTCTTGCCGTCGATCATGATCGGATAGGCGAGCTTGATCGGAAACATCTGGCCGGTCTTGCTCAGCTTGCTTCCCATTTCCGCCAGCAGTTCGATCCGGATGGGCGTGAGCGGGGGGATGGTAACACAATCGGCACAGACTGGCGCGACAGCAACGTTAGCCGGTGCGAGCGGTGCCGCCTCGATCGCGTGCGATTGGACTGGCGGTAACACTGCCGGCGCGGGTGCGGTCTGCGCCACGGCGCACAGCGGAACGAGACTGCACGCGAGCGCAGCGTTACGCACAATTCGCTGATGCACTGAAATAACCCCCCGGATTCCCCGCTCGCAACCTATGATGTTACTTTATGACGAGCAAATGAATTCCGTCGGTTACGGGCAAAACGGGTAAAAAGAGAGGGGCTCCGCGTCGCCGCGAAGCCCCCTCATTTTCGTTCCGAAATCGAAAGGATAGGCCGCTGCTGCGGCTTAGCCCATGATCTCTTGCTCGAGCTTCTTGGCCATCTCTTCGATGTTCTCGGGCGGCCAGCCCGGGATTTCCATCCCGAGGCGGAGACCCATGCTCGACAGCACTTCCTTGATCTCGTTGAGCGACTTGCGGCCGAAATTCGGCGTGCGCAGCATCTCGGCTTCGGTCTTGCCGACCAGATCGCCGATATAGATGATGTTGTCGTTCTTGAGGCAGTTGGCCGACCGCACCGACAGTTCGAGCTCGTCGACCTTCTTGAGGAGGTAACGGTTGATCTGCTGGGTATCGCCCGACACGCCGGTATCCGACGGTGCCGCGGCGACGCCGATCGGCGCCGAGCGGGTGATCGCCGAATCGTCGAAGTGGACGAACAGCGCCAGCTGGTCCTGCAGAATGCGCGCGGCGTAAGCGAGCGCGTCCTCCGGGGTCACCGTGCCGTCGGTTTCGACCGTCAGCGTCAGCTTGTCGTAGTCGAGTTCCTGCCCGACGCGGGTGTTCTCGACCTTGTACGACACCTGGCGAACCGGCGAGTAGAGCGCGTCGACCGGGATCAGACCGATCGGCGCATCGGCCGGACGGTTGGCAACCGCGGCGACATAGCCCTTACCGACATCGGCGGTCAGCTCCATGTTGAGTGTCGCGCCCTCGTCGAGGTGACAGATCACCAGGTCGGGGTTCATCACTTCGATGTCACCCGACACGGCGATGTCGCCGGCCTTGACCTCGGCCGGACCGGTGGCCGCGAGCTGGAGACGACGCGGGCCTTCACCCTGCATCTTCAGCGCGATCTGCTTCACGTTGAGCACGATGTCGGTCACGTCCTCACGGACGCCGGCAAGCGAGCTGAACTCGTGCAGCACATTCTCGATCTTGATCGAAGTGACCGCCGCGCCCTGAAGGCTCGACAGCAACACGCGACGCAGCGCGTTGCCAAGGGTCAGACCAAAACCGCGCTCGAGCGGCTCGGCAACGAAGGTCGCCTTGCTCTTCCCATCGCCGCCCTTCTTTTCGAGCGCGTTGGGCTTCTTCAATTCCTGCCAGTTCTTTGCATTGACAGACACGGGGGCTTCCCTCTGTTGGGCCGGGGGTGGGGGTAACCCCTGCGGCCGTGGGCGAATGCCGGCGCAGCGCGATCAACCGCGCGCCGGCCAGACGAATTCAGACGCGGCGACGCTTGGACGGGCGCACGCCATTGTGCGGGATCGAGGTAACGTCGCGGATCGAGGTGATCTGGAAGCCAACCGCTTGCAGCGCGCGAAGCGCCGATTCACGGCCCGAACCCGGACCCTTGACCTCTACTTCGAGCGTGCGGACGCCGTGTTCGGCGGCCTTGCGGCCGGCGTCCTCGGCGGCAACCTGCGCCGCGTACGGGGTCGACTTGCGCGATCCCTTGAACCCCATCATCCCGGCGGACGACCAGCTGATCGCATTGCCCTGGGCATCGGTGATGGTGATCATGGTATTGTTGAAGCTGGCGTTCACATGGGCGACGCCGGCGGTGATGTTCTTGCGTTCGCGCCGACGAAGGCGCTGCGGTTCACGTGCCATTTTTCTATCCTAACCTTCGAAGCTGGAAGTAGCGGTGCGGATGAGCGCCCCTGCTTACTTCTTCTTGCCGGCGATCGGCTTGGCCTTGCCCTTGCGAGTGCGCGCATTGGTGTGCGTGCGCTGGCCACGGACCGGCAGACCCTTGCGATGGCGCAAGCCGCGATAGCAGGCCAGATCCATCAGGCGCTTGATGTTCATCGCGGTCTCGCGACGAAGATCGCCTTCGACCATATAGCCGGCGTCGATCGCTTCGCGGATCTGCAGCACTTCCTGGTCGGTCAGGTCCTGAACGCGGCGCTCGGGCGCGATGTTCAGCTTCGTGGTGATTTCCTTGGCTTTGGCCGGGCCAATGCCGTGGATATACTGGAGCGCGATCACTACGCGCTTGTTGGTCGGGATGTTGACACCCGCAATACGTGCCATGAAATTTATTCTCCTAGCTCCACGGGATACGGCATGGCTGCCACGTACCCCATCTCATCGCGATCCCCGAAACGCACGACAGCGGCGGACGCAGGCAAGCGCCGCCGGTCAGCCGGTGTATCGGAAGGGCGTTCACTTAGGGTCGAGTCGCTACGCTGTCAAGCGCGGCTGCGGGCGGAATGCGCCAGTCGGCCGCGCTTCAGCGGACGTCGGTGGCGGCATAGCGATCGTCATCGCCTCGTCCCCGTCCATAACTGAGATCGCCGGTGTCGGGAAGTGTATCGGCGGGCTGGACGAAGGACGCGTCGACGATCTCGGCGTTGCGATCCGCCCCGTCCGCCGCCGCGGCAAGATTGGCGTAGAACGGGTTCATCTCGGCCACCGTCTGATTGCCCGCCAGGATGCCGGTCCCGACTGCTGCCAGCACGCCCAAGCCAAGCCCCAGCGCCCAACGATTGCCGCCATCGACACGCACGGCCATCCTCCTTTCCAATGCCCGCAAGCATCGAACGCGAGAAGGAAGATCGGCGTTCCCGGTTATTTCTTGTCGTCTGGGCCGACCGGCGCGGGTGGCGGCGCCTCCGCCGCGGCCTTGAGTCCGTCCAGCTGGGTGCCGAGCACGCCGTCGACGAGCGGCGCGAGCTTCTCGAACCCGGTCGGTGAATAGCCGCCGGCGACATAGGTCATCTTGACCTTGGTTGCCTTGTCGCCCTCCGGCGACAGTTCGAACGTCAGTGTCGCGACGATCGCCTCACCCTGGAGCGGGCCGAACGCGCCTTCCATCCGCAGCATCTTGCCCTTGTCGACGAAGATCAGCCGCGCATGCTGGACACTGCCCCTGCCCGGCAGTTTCTCGCAGAAGCAGCCGGTCGCCTGGCTGTCGATATAGAGATTGGCGGAATCGCCCGACCAGGTGTGCCCCTTCGACCACCAGCGTTGTGGCGCACGCAACGTCTCCCACACCGTGTCGGATGAGGCGTCGATCGTGACGGTCTTTTCGACGACAAACCCCGCAGCTTCGGCTTTGACGACATCGGCGATGGCGGGTGTTGTGACGATCGCAAACAGAATGGTGGCAATTGCGGTGCGGAACATGGCGGATCCCCCTCAGGATGGCGGGAGACTATCGTGCCACAAGCTATCCGTCACTCCGCCGACCCCCCCCCCCGTCACCCCAGCCACTTCCGTCATCCCAGCGCAAGCTGGGATCTCAAGCGACGGCGCGATCGCTTTGTAACCTTGTGACCCCAGCTTTCGCTGGGGTGACGGGAGGGTGTTTCGCTGGGATGACGACTATTTGCCGGGGGGATGAAGGTCGAGCCTCCGGCCCTATCGCCTTACTTCCCGTCGAGCGCCGCCGCTACCGCCCTGCTGACGTGATCGATATCCGCCATGCCGTCGACCCGCGCCAGGATGCCGCGAGCTTCGTAGATCGGGATGATCGGCGCGGTCTTGCCACGATATTCGGCCATCCGGGTGCGGACGGTTTCCTCATTATCGTCGGGGCGGCGCTTGAATTCGGTCGAGCCACAGACGTCGCAGACACCGGCGACCTTGGGCTGCTTGAATGTGTCGTGATAGCCCTCGCCGCACTTGGCGCAGGTGTAGCGGCCGGTGATCCGCTCGACGAGCGCGTCCTCGTCGACGGTCAGCTCGATCACGCGGTCGAGCTTGCGACCGCGATCGGCGAGCAATTGGTCGAGCGCTTCGGCCTGCGCGGCAGTGCGCGGATAGCCGTCGAAGATCGCCCCCTCGCCCGCCGTCATCTGGTCGAGTCGTTCGCCGATGATGCCGGACACGACGTCGTCGGGCACCAACTCGCCGGCATCCATGATCGCCTTGGCCTTGAGGCCGGTCGGCGTCCCCGCCTTCACCGCGGCACGCAACATGTCGCCAGTCGACAACTGGACCATGCCGCGGTCGGCAACGAGCTTCGCCGCCTGGGTGCCCTTGCCGGCGCCCGGTGGGCCGAGGAGGATGATGTTCACGCCGATCTACTCCCTGTTGGCGCCGCCCCTCTTAACGGAGGCGGCCGCCCTTCAACTTCGCCTTCTTGATGAGATCGCCATATTGGTGCGCCAGCAGATGCGACTGGATCTGGGTCACCGTGTCCATCGTCACGTTGACCACGATCAGCAAGCTGGTGCCACCGAGGTAGAAGGGGATCTTGAGCGCGGACACGAGATATTCGGGCACCAGGCAGATTACCGCCAGATAGGCCGCGCCGATCACCGTGATGCGCGTCAGCACATAATCGAAATAGGCTTCGGTGTTCTTGCCTGGGCGGATGCCGGGAATGAACCCGCCATAGCGCTTCAGATTGTCCGCGGTCTCTTCCGGATTGAACACCACGGCGGTGTAGAAGAACGAGAAGAAGATAATGCCCAGTCCGTACAGTGTCATGTACAGCATCGAGCCGTGCTGGAGGTACTGATTGAGGCCGATGACGACATCGCCCCACCAGGTATCGCCCTTGACCTTGTTGCCCGCGAGCTGAGTGATGGTCAGCGGCATCAGCAGCAGCGACGACGCGAAGATCGGCGGGATCACGCCGGCGGTGTTGAGCTTGAGCGGCAAGTGGCTGCGATCGGACTGGACGCCGCGCTGGGTTTGTCGCTTTGGATATTGGATCAGGATGCGCCGCTGCGCGCGCTCCATGAAGCAGATGAACAGAATGATCGCAACGACCGCCACGATGATCCCGATCACCTGGAAACTGTCCATGCTGCCGGTGCGGCTGCCATTGACCAGATTGTAGATGTTGGTCGGCATGTTGGCGACGATGCCGGCCATGATGATCAGCGAAACGCCATTGCCGATGCCGCGGCTGGTGATCTGCTCACCCAGCCACATCAGGAACATCGTGCCGCCGATCAGGCTGATCACCGCGCCGACGCGGAATAGCATGCCGGGTTCGACCACCGCCTGGATGCCCGAATTGGCGCCATAAGCTTCAAGCCCGACGGCGATAAACCAACCTTGCACCGCAGTCAGCGCGACGGTGCCGTAGCGGGTATATTGGTTGAGCCGCTTGCGCCCGCTCTCACCCTCTTTCTTGATCGCGGCGAGCGTCGGCGACAGCGAGGTCGCGAGCTGCACCACGATCGAGGCGGTGATGTAGGGCATCACGCCGAGTGCGGTCAGCGACATGCGCTTGAGCGAGCCGCCCGAGAAATTGTTGAAGAAGTCGAGCACGCCGCCATTCGTCTGGTTCGACAGCACGCCAAGCGCGGTCGGATCGACGCCCGGCAGCGGGACGTAGCTCAGCAGGCGGAAGACGATCAGCGCGCCGATCGTGAACCACAGCCGCTTCTTGAGGTCGGTCGCCTGGGCGAACTTGGAAAGATTGAGCCCTGAGGCCAGACTGTCGGCTGCGGATGCCATTTATTTGATCGTCCCGAAATAAAAACGGCGGAGATGCGTGTCCCGCGCCCCCGCCGCTCATATAGGCGCCCATTCGGCCTTGTCACCTATCGCCCGTCGCACAAGCGACGGACCGGTGTGGATTACTTCTTCGCGGCAGCCTGCTTGGCTTCCTTGTCGGCCTTGCGCTCGCGATACTTGACGCCCTTCTTGGCGGCAGCCTTGTCGGCGGCGGAGACGAGCTCGATGACCTCGACCTTGCCGCCGGCCTTCTCGACCGCCTCGATCGCACCCTTCGACGCGCCGGCGACCAGGAAGCTGAGCTTGGCAGTCACTTCGCCCTTGCCGAGCAAACGGACGCCGTCCTTGCCGCCACGCGCCAAGCCAGCAGCCTTCAGCGCGGCGTGGTCGATCGTGCCCTTGGCGTCGAGCTTGCCAGCATCGACCGCCTTCTGGATCGCGCCGAGATTCACCTCGGCATGGTCCTTGGCGAAGATGTTGTTGAAGCCGCGCTTCGGCAGACGCATGTGGAGCGGCATCTGGCCGCCCTCGAAGCCCGCGATCGAAACGCCTTCACGGCTCTTCTGGCCCTTCTGGCCACGACCGGCGGTCTTGCCCTTGCCCGAGCCGATACCACGGCCGACGCGGATCTTGCGATGGCGCGCGCCCTGGTTGTCGCGCAGTTCGTTCAGTTTCATATCGTGCACTCGCTTTCGCTTTTGTCGCGCAAGCTCCCGCGAGGGAGCTTTATCCCCTCTCCCGCTTGCGGGAGAGGTACGGAGACTTGGCAGCTTGCTACCTAGTCGAGGTGGTGAGGGTCTTCTTTCTTCTTCGTGACCGCAACGCCGCGGAGAAGAAGAAAGAAGACCCTCACCCAACCCTCTCCCGCAAGCGGGAGAGGGCTAGATGGGTTACTCGGCGACACTCACCATGTGAGCGACTTTCTTGATCATGCCGCGAACCTCGGGCGTGTCCTTCAGCTCGACCGTCCGGTGCATCTTGTTGAGGCCCAGACCGATTAGCGTGGAACGCTGGTCCTTGGTGCGGCGGATCGGCGAACCGGTCTGGGTGATTTTCACCGTACCGGTCGCTGCTTCCTTCTTGGCTGCCATGTCGATTACTCCGCGATCGCCAAGGCTTCAGCCTCGGCGACGCCCTTGTCGGCGCCGCTGCGGCCGAGCAAGTCGGCGATCTTCTTGCCGCGCCGCTGCGCAACCGACTTCGGCGAAGTCTGGTCACCCAACGCCTCGAAAGTGGCGCGGATCATGTTGTAGGGGTTCGACGTGCCGACCGACTTGGTCACCACGTCGGCGACGCCGAGCGATTCGAACACGGCGCGCATCGGACCGCCGGCGATGATGCCGGTACCCTGCGGCGCCGAACGCAGCGTGACCTTGCCCGCACCGAAATGGCCATTGCCATCATGGTGCAGCGTACGGCCTTCGCGCAGCGGAACGCGGATCATGTGCTTCTTGGCAGCGGCGGTCGCCTTGGAGATCGCCTCCGGCACTTCGCGCGCCTTGCCATGACCGAAGCCGACCCGACCCTTGCCGTCGCCCACGACGACCAAAGCCGCGAAGCCGAAGCGCTTACCGCCCTTCACCGTCTTCGAGACGCGGTTGATGTGGACGAGCTTTTCGATCAGCTCTTCGCCGCCATCGTCGTTGCCCTGGCCACGACGATCGTCGCGACGTCCGCCACGGCCGCCGTCACGGCCGCCACGATTGCCGCCACCGCCGCCCGGGCCGCCACGGCCACGACCGCCGCGATTGCCACCACCACGGCCACCCTGCGGCGCCTCATGGGTCGTCGCTTCGGCCGCAGGCGCATCGACGGGCGCGTCGACCGTCGGGTTGGTTTCGTCAGCCATTCTCAGAACTCCAGTCCGGCTTCACGAGCCGCATCGGCCAGCGCCTTGACGCGGCCATGAAACAGGAAGCCGCCGCGATCGAACACGACCTGCTTGACCCCGGCCTTCACCGCGGCTTCCGCCACGCRCTTGCCGACCTGGGCCGCGGCGTCGATGTTCGCGCCCGACTTGTCGCGCACGTCCTTTTCCAGGCTCGATGCGGCGGCAACGGTCTTGCCGTTCTCGTCGTCGATCACCTGGGCATAGATGTGCTTGCCCGAACGATGCACCGAGAGGCGCGGACGCCCGCCGCCACGCGAACGAAGCGCGGTGCGATTGCGCCGACGGCGCTTCTCGAAAAGCGAAAGACCCTTGGTCATTACTTCTTCTTCCCTTCCTTACGGAAGATGTACTCGCCGTCGTACTTGATGCCCTTGCCCTTGTACGGCTCGGGCTTACGCCAGCGGCGGATCTCGGCGGCCAGCTGGCCGACCTTCTGCTTGTCGGCGCCCGAAATCTCGACCGTCGTGTTGTCCGGGGTAGCGACCGTCAGGCCCTCCGGCACGTCGATATCGACATCGTGGCTATAGCCGAGCTGCAGCTTCAGCCTTTTGCCCTGGGCATTGGCGCGGTAGCCGACGCCGGTGATCAGCAGCTTCTTGGTGAAGCCGTCGGTCACGCCGGTCACCAGGTTCTGCACCAGGGTGCGCTGCATGCCCCAGAACGCGCGAGCGCGCTTGGTCTCGTTGGCCGGCTTGACGCCGATCGAGTCCGCCTGGACGTCGTAGATGACCTCATCGGCCATCGGCATGCTGAGGGTGCCCTTGGGGCCCTTCATGCTGAGCGTACCGTCGGCGACCGTGGCGGTGACACCGCTCGGAATCGCGACAGCCTTTTTGCCAATGCGGCTCATCAGAATACCTCCGCCAGCACTTCGCCGCCGACATTCTGCTCGCGTGCTTCGGCATCCGAGAGCACGCCGCGCGGCGTCGAGACGATGGTGATGCCCAGGCCGTTCATCACGCGCGGCAGTTCCTGCGAACCGCTATACACGCGACGGCCCGGCTTCGAGACGCGCGCGACATGCTTGATGGCCGGCTGGCCCTCGAAATATTTGAGCTCGATACGGATGCCCTTGGCGGGCCCCATCTCTTCCTCGGAATAACCGCGGATATAGCCCTCGCGCTGGAGAACATCGAGCACGCGGACGCGCAACTTCGACGCCGGCGAAAGGACCGAGTCCTTGCGCGCGCGCTGGCCGTTGCGGATGCGGGTGAGCATGTCACCCAGGGGATCGGTCACTGCCATCTTCGTGTCCTTACCAGCTCGACTTCGTGACGCCGGGGATCAGGCCCTTGTTGGCCAGTTCGCGCAGCTGCACACGGCAGAGTCGGAATTTGCGGTAGTAAGCGCGGGGACGGCCCGTCACTTCGCAACGATTGCGGATGCGGGTCGGATTCCCGTTGCGGGGAATCTCGGCCATCTTCAGCCGCGCGATCAGACGCTCGGTTTCGTCGAGCGACTTGTCGTTCGCCTGCGCCTTCAGCTTCGCATAGCGGTTGGCATATTTCACCACCAGCTTCTTGCGACGCTCATTCTTGTTCACGGAACTCAGTTTCGCCATGACTTAAGTTCTCTTTCCCTTATGCCGCCTGCTTCGCTTCGCCGTCCGCCTCGATGGGGAACGGGAAACCGAAGAGACGGAGGAGCTCGCGAGCCTCATCATCGGACTTCGCGGTGGTGGTTACGATGACGTCCATGCCGCGCACCTTGTCGATGCGGTCATAGTTGATCTCCGGGAACACTAGCTGTTCCCTGAGGCCCATCGCGTAATTGCCGCGACCGTCGAACGACTTCGGGTTGAGGCCGCGAAAGTCGCGAACGCGCGGGAGCGCGATCGTGATGAAGCGATCGAGGAATTCGTACATGCGCTCACGGCGAAGGGTGACCTTCACGCCGATCGGCATGCCTTCACGCAGCTTGAACTGCGCGATCGACTTCTTCGCCTTGGTGATCACCGGCTTCTGGCCCGCGATCAGCTCCATCTCGGAAGCGGCCTGCTCGACCTTCTTCTTGTCCTGGGTCGCCTCACCGACGCCCATGTTCAAGACGATCTTCTCGAGCCGCGGCACTTCGAGCGCATTTTTGTACCCGAACTTCTCGGTCATCGCCTTGACGATCACGTCGTCATAGCGCGCCTGCATGCGAGCCTTGTACTTGTCAGCCATCGATCTTCTTCCCGGTCTTTACCGCGACGCGGACCTTCTTGCCGTCCTTGCCCGTTTCGAAACGGACGCGGGTCGGCTTGCCGTCCACGACATGGGCAACCTTCGACACGTGCATCGGCGCTTCCGAGCGATCGAGACCACCCTGAGGGTTGGTCTGGCTCGGTTTGACGTGACGGACGTGCACATTGACACCCGAAACGACGACCTTGCCGTCCTTCGGCATCGCCTTGACGACCTCACCGGTGCGCCCCTTGTCCTTACCGGACAGGACGATCACCTGGTCGCCCTTCTTGATCTTCGCAGCAGCCATTACAGCACCTCCGGAGCCAGGCTGATCACCTTCATGTGACCACGGGCACGCAGTTCGCGCACGACCGGGCCGAAGATGCGGGTGCCGATCGGCTCCTCGTTCTTGTTGACCAGGACGGCCGCGTTCGAATCGAAGCGGATCACCGAACCGTCAGGACGGCGGATGTCCTTGGCGGTACGCACGATCACCGCGCGGTGAACGTCGCCCTTCTTCACTCGGCCGCGAGGCTGCGCTTCCTTGACGCTGACGACGATGATGTCGCCAACGCCGGCCGTGCGACGCTTCGAGCCGCCCAGCACCTTGATGCACTGCACCCGCTTCGCGCCGCTATTGTCAGCGACGTCGAGATTGGATTGCATCTGGATCATCGATCCGGTTCCTTCTCGTTTGGCCTACCGGGACTGGCCCGGCGGTTCCGTTTTCATCCCGACCGTCATGCCAGCGAAAGCTGGCATCTCAGGCCGTATCTCAACTCGCCAGAGACCCCAGCTTTCGCTGGGGTGACGGGCAATTAAGCGTCGACGTCGACCCGCTCCGGCGTCGCGTGGGTGTCAACCCGCTCGATCACCTTCCAGGTCTTCAGCTTGGAGATCGGCGCGGTCTCTTCGATCCGCACGGTTTCACCCTGCTTGTATTCGTTGCCCTCGTCATGGGCGTGATACTTCTTCGAGCGGCGGATGATCTTGCCGTAGAGCGCATGCTTGACCTTGCGCTCCACGTTCACGACCACCGTCTTGTCGCCCTTGTCCGAGACGATCTGCCCGGTCAGCACGCGCTTCGGCATGTCCGTTTCCTTACTTTGCCGCAGCGCGCGAACGCGCGGTCTGCAGGGTCTTGATGCGAGCGATGTCGCGGCGAACTTCACGCACGCGGCTCGGCTTCTCCAGCTGGCTGGTCGCAGCCTGGAAGCGGAGGTTGAATGCCTCGCGCTTCAGATTGCCCAGTTCCTGGTCGAGCGTCTGCTCGTCCATGCCGCTATAATCGATCTTGTTCGCCATCTTACTCGCCTCCGAGGTGCGAGGTGTCGCCGAGGCGCGCCACGACCTTCGTCTTGATCGGCAGCTTCATCGCCGCGCGCTCGAACGCTTCCGCCGCGAGCGGGCCGGGAACGCCGTCCAGCTCGAACAGAATGCGGCCGGGCTTGACCCGCGCTGCCCAGAATTCCGGCGAACCCTTACCCGAGCCCATGCGGACTTCGGCCGGCTTCGACGAGACGGGAACGTCCGGGAAGATGCGGATCCACAAGCGCCCCTGGCGCTTGATGTGACGCGTGATCGCGCGGCGAGCCGCCTCGATCTGGCGCGCGGTGATCCGCTCCGGCTCCATCGCCTTCAGCCCGTAGGAGCCGAAGTTCAGCGTCGCGCCGCCCTTGGCGTCGCCGTGAATCCGGCCCTTGAACGCCTTGCGGAACTTGGTGCGTTTTGGTTGCAGCATGTCCTGTTGTCCTTAGCGGCGGTCGTCGCGCGCCGGGCGCACGCCGGAGGTCTGAGCCTCCATCATCAACCGCTCTTGCGCCATCGGGTCATGGCCGAGAATCTCGCCCTTGAAGACCCACACCTTGACGCCGCAGACACCGTAAGCGGTGTGCGCCTGCGCTTCGGCATAATCGAGATGCGCGCGCAGCGTGTGCAGCGGCACCCGGCCCTCACGATAGCTTTCGGTCCGCGCGATCTCGGCGCCGCCGAGACGGCCGCCGCACTGCACGCGGATGCCGTCGGCACCCAGGCGCATCGCCGACTGCACCGCACGCTTCATGGCGCGACGGAAGGCGATACGACGCTCGAGCTGGTCGGCAATGCCTTGCGCGACGAGCTTGGCGTCGATCTCTGGCTTGCGGATCTCGACGATGTTCAGCGACACGTCCGAGCCCGTCATCGAGCCGAGCTTGCGCCGCAGCTTTTCGATGTCGGTGCCCTTCTTGCCGATGATCACGCCGGGGCGTGCCGCATAGATCGACACGCGGCACAATTTGGCCGGACGCTCGATCACGACCTTCGAGATCGCCGCCTGGGGCAGCGTGTCGACGATGTACTTGCGGATCTTGAGGTCCTCGAGGAGGAGCTTGCCGTATTCCTGACCTTCCGCGAACCAGCGGCTGTCCCAGGTACGGTTGATCTGCAGGCGCAGGCCGATCGGATTGCTCTTGTGACCCATTATGCTTCTTCCTGCTCGCGGACGACGATGCGAAGGCGCGAAAACGGCTTCAGGATGCGGGTGGACTTGCCACGGCCGCGGGTCGCGAAGCGCTTCATCGTGATCGACTTGCCGACCGACGCCTCGGCGACGACGAGCGCGTCGACATCGAGGTTATGGTTGTTTTCCGCGTTGGCGATCGCCGAGGCGAGCACCTTGCGCGCATCGATCGCCATTCCCTTCTTGGAGAAAGCGAGGATGTTGAGCGCGTCGCCGGCCTTGCGGCCGCGGATCAGACCCGCGACGAGGTTGAGCTTCTGCGCCGACCCACGAATCTGGGTAGCGACGGCCAGCGCTTCCTTGTCGCCGACCTTGCGGGGAGACTTAGGCTTCGACATTTTAACGCTTGCCCTTCTTGTCGGCGGCGTGACCCGGGAAGTACCGGGTCGGCGCGAACTCGCCGAGCTTCATGCCGACCATGTCCTCATTGACCGACACCGGCACGAACTTGCGGCCGTTGTAGACACTGAAGGTCAGGCCGACGAACTGCGGCAGGATGGTCGAGCGACGCGACCAGGTCTTGATCGGGCCACTACGGGCAGTCGATTCCTGAGCGACTTCGGCCTTCTTGAGAAGGCTGAGGTCGACGAACGGACCTTTCCAAACGGAACGAGCCATGAGCGGTTAGCCCTTCTTCTTCGCGTGACGCGACCGGATGATGAACTTGTCGGTCTGCTTGTTGTGACGGGTGCGGGCACCCTTGGTCGGCTTACCCCACGGGGTGACCGGATGACGGCCGCCCGAGGTCCGGCCTTCACCACCGCCATGCGGGTGGTCGACCGGGTTCTTGGCGACGCCGCGCGTCAGCGGGCGGATGCCCTTCCAACGATTGCGGCCGGCCTTGCCGAGGTTGGTGTTCTGGTTGTCCGGGTTGGACACCGCACCGACCGTCGCCATGCAATCCGCCGGAATGTAACGCTGCTCGCCCGAGTTGAGGCGAACGATCACCATCCCGCGGTCGCGACCGACGACCTGGACATACGTTCCTGCCGACCGCGCGATCTGACCACCCTTGCCCGGCTTCATCTCCACATTGTGGACGATGGTGCCGACCGGCATCTGGCCCAGCTCCATGGCGTTGCCCGGCTTCACGTCGGTCTTTTTGCCCGCGACGACCTTGTCGCCGACGGCCAGACGCTGCGGCGCGATGATGTAAGCGACGCGATCCTTGCCGTCCTCACCCGCGCCATAGTTCACCAGGGCGATGAACGCGGTACGGTTGGGATCGTATTCGATCCGCTCGACGGTGCCGTCGACGTCCCACAGGCGGCGCTTGAAATCGATGATACGATAACGCTGCTTGTGACCGCCGGCGATGCCGCGCGAGGTGACATGACCCTTGTTGTTGCGGCCGCCGGTCTTGCGCTTGCCTTCGGTCAACGCCTTGACGGGCTTGCCCTTGTACAGCGCCGAACGGTCGACGAGGATCAAGCCACGGCGGGCCGGGCTCGTCGGGTTGTAATGCTTGAGTGCCATTACGCCTTGACCCCTTCGGTCACGTCGATCGACTGACCTTCCTTGAGGGTGACAATCGCCTTCTTCATGTCAGAGCGCGTATAGGGAGCGCCCTTCCACTTTTTGGTCTTGCCCTTCTGGACGATCGTGTTGACCTTCGATACGCTGACATTGAACAGCGCCTCGACGGCAGCCTTGATCTCCGGCTTGGTCGCGTCACCCGCAACCTTGAACACCACCGCGTTCTGCTCGCTGACGAGCGTCGACTTCTCGGTGATGTGCGGGGCGACGATCACGTCATAGTGACGGATGTCGACCGCGCTTTTGGTTGGCTTCTTAGCCATTGAAACGCGCCTCCAGCTTCTCGACCGCAGCGCGCGTCAGCACCAGCGTGTCATGCTTCAGGATGTCGTAGACGTTGGCGCCGGCGGCCGGGAGAACGTTGATCTCCCGAAGGTTGCCGGCGGCGAGCGCGAAGGTGTTCTCGACGGCGTCGCCATCGATCACCAGAGCGGTCTTGCCGAAGCCGATCTTCTCGAGATTGCCCTTGAGCGCCTTGGTCTTGCCGCCGTCGATGGCGATCGAGTCCATGACAATCAGCGACCCGGCCTTGGCATGGGTCGACAGCGCCATCTTGAGGCCGAGCGCACGGATCTTCTTGTTCAGCGACGGATTGAAGTCGCGAACGCGGGCGCCGTGAGCCTTACCACCACCGATGAAGATCGGCGCGCGGCGATCGCCGTGACGAGCGGTACCGCCGCCCTTCTGGCGACCATACTTCTTGCCGGTGCGGGCGACGTCGGCGCGCTCACGCGTGCCGCGTGCGGTCGCACGGCGCTTTTCGAGCTGCCAGGTGACGACGCGGTGCAGGATGTCGGCGCGCGGATCGAGACCGAAGACCTCGTCGTTGAGCTCGATGTCCGCGGCCTTCGCCTTGGCGTCGAAGGATTGAACCTTGACCTTCACGTTCAGCCCTCCTGGCCTTCGGTCGCCTCAGGGGCGTCCACCGTCTCGGCGGGCGTCTCTGCGGGAGCGTTGTTGCTGTTGGCGGCCTGCTTCAGCCCGGCCGGGAACGGCGCGTCGGCGTGGCGGGCGACCTTGACGGAGTCCTTGACGAACAGCCAGCCGCCCTTCGAGCCGGGCACGGAGCCCTTCACGAAGATCAGGCCGCGCTCGACGTCGGTACCGACGATCTCGAGATTTTGCTGGGTGCGATACTTGTCACCCATGTGGCCGGCCATCTTCTTGTTCTTGAAGACCTTGCCCGGATCCTGGCGCTGACCGGTCGAACCGAGCGAACGGTGCGAGACCGAGACGCCGTGCGTCGCGCGCAGACCACCGAAGCCCCAGCGCTTCATGCCGCCCTGGAAGCCCTTACCCTGGGTCTTGCCCTGGATATCGACGATCTGGCCGGCGACATAATGGTCGGCCGAGATTTCGGCGCCGACATCGAGCAAGCCATCCGCGTCAACGCGGAATTCCGCGACGATCGCCTTGGGCTCGACTTCCGCCTTGCCGAAATGACCGCGCTGCGGCTTGGCGACGTTCTTCGCCTTCGCCGTGCCGGCCCCGAGCTGAACGGCGGTGTAGCCGTCCTTATCAATTTCGCGACGGGAGATAACCTGCAGCCCTTCGAGCGACAGAACAGTGACCGGCACGTGGCGGCCATCGTCCTGGAACAGGCGGGTCATCCCCAACTTCTTCGCGATCACGCCAGTGCGCATGATCTGTTCACTCCATAACAGAGGCACCCAAGGGACCATCCCAAGGGTGCTTGTGACCGGCGACGAGCACCGATCGGTCCAGCCCGGAAATGCGAAGCGAGCCCCCGTCCCGGGCTGGGTGTTCGATGGCCTGAGCCAGGGAACGTGACGGGAGACGCTGTCCTGATCAGAAGATCAGCGGTATCTCTATTTGTCAGCGTCCCGCAGGACCGATTGGTCAACCGCGGGAGCAGCGCCGATAGTCGAAGCAGAGCGCCTCGTCAACCGGCCACCCCCGCTTTCGCGAGGGTTAGGCCAAACTCGCTCAGGCGAGCTTGATTTCGACGTCGACGCCCGCGGCGAGGTCGAGCTTCATCAGCGCGTCGACGGTCTGCGGAGTCGGCTGAACGATGTCCAGCATACGCTTGTAGGTACGCACCTCGAACTGCTCGCGCGACTTCTTGTCGATGTGCGGGCCACGGTTGACCGTGAACTTCTCGATGCGCGTCGGCAACGGGATCGGACCACGGATAAGAGCGCCGGTACGTCGGGCGGTGTCGGCGATGTCGCCGGTCGCCTGATCGAGCACACGATGATCGAACGCCTTCAGGCGAATGCGAATATTGCTGTCCATGGTTCCTACCGATGCCAAAGAGCGGGGCGGCTCCCCAAAACGGGGGCAGCCTCTTGCTGTTCAAACTAAACTGGAGGCGCGCGGATACAGGCGCTTCCTACAAAAAGCAACCGCCCCGGCGCCCTTTTTTTGGGCGCCGGGGCGGTCGTTTGGGGATCAGCTTACTTGCTGATGCCGCTGACGATGCCCGAACCGACGGTACGGCCACCCTCACGGATGGTGAAGCGCTGGCCGACGTCCATGGCGATCGGCGCGATCAGCTTCACGCCCAGCGCGACGTTGTCGCCCGGCATGACCATCTCGGTGCCGGCCGGCAGCTCGACAGTGCCGGTGACGTCCGTGGTGCGGAAGTAGAACTGCGGACGATAGTTCGCGAAGAACGGCGTGTGACGGCCGCCTTCGTCCTTCGACAGGACGTACACTTCCGAGTTGAAGTCGGTGTGCGGCGTGATCGAGCCCGGCTTGGCCAGAACCTGGCCACGCTCGACTTCTTCACGACCCACGCCGCGGATCAGCGCGCCGATGTTGTCGCCGGCCTGGCCCTGATCGAGCAGCTTGCGGAACATTTCAACGCCGGTGACGGTGGTCTTGCGGACGTCCGGGTGGATGCCGACGATCTCGACTTCCTCGCCAACCTTGACGATGCCGGTCTCGACGCGGCCGGTCACGACGGTGCCGCGACCCGAGATCGAGAACACGTCTTCGATCGGCATCATGAACGGCTTGTCGAGCGGACGCTCGGGCTGCGGCAGATATTCGTCGACCGCCTTCATCAGCTCGAGAACGGCTTCCTGGCCGAGCTTGGCGTCCGAACCGCTGAGCGCGGCAGTCGCCGAACCCTTGATGATCGGAATATCGTCACCCGGGAAGTCGTAAGCCGACAGCAGCTCGCGAACCTCGAGCTCGACGAGCTCCAGGATCTCTTCGTCGTCGACCAGGTCGACCTTGTTCATGAACACGACCATCGCCGGCACGCCGACCTGGCGCGCGAGCAGGATGTGCTCGCGGGTCTGCGGCATCGGGCCGTCGGTCGCCGACACGACCAGGATCGCGCCGTCCATCTGCGCGGCGCCGGTGATCATGTTCTTCACATAGTCGGCGTGGCCCGGGCAATCGACGTGCGCATAGTGGCGGTTGGCGGTCTCATACTCGACGTGCGCCGTCGAGATGGTGATGCCGCGCTCACGCTCTTCCGGCGCCTTGTCGATGTTGGCGAAATCGACTGCGGTGCCGCCGGTGGTCTCGGCCAGAACCTTGGTGATCGCCGCGGTCAGCGACGTCTTGCCATGGTCGACGTGACCGATGGTGCCGATGTTCATGTGCGGCTTGTTCCGCTCAAACTTTGCCTTCGCCATTTTTCCCTACCTTCTGGAAAATCGTTTCGTGGGCCCGCTATCGGGACTCGCGCGAAGGCGGCCCAATAGCGGGTGTTTTTCAGTAATGCCAGCCCCGCGCGCTCAAGCGCCTCAGGCCAGCTTCGCCTTCACTTCATCAGCCACGTTCTGCGGCACTTCGTCATAGTGCGAGAACTGCATCGAGTAGCTCGCGCGACCCTGGGTGAACGAGCGGAGCTGGTTCACATAGCCGAACATGTTGGCGAGCGGGACCATCGCCTCGACGGTCTGCGCGTTGCCGCGTGCGTCGGTGCCCTGGATCTGGCCACGGCGGCTGTTCATGTCGCCGATGACGTCGCCCAGATAATCTTCCGGGGTGACGACTTCGACCTTCATGATCGGCTCGAGCAGCTTGATGCCGGCCTTCTGGGCCGCTTCACGCATCGCGCCACGCGCGCAGATTTCGAACGCCAGCGCCGACGAGTCGACGTCGTGATAGGCGCCGTCGGTCAGGTGGACTTCGAAGTCGATGATCGGGAAGCCGATCAGCGATCCGGTTTCCGCCGTCTCGCGCATGCCCTTCTCGACCGAGGGGATATATTCCTTGGGAATATTGCCGCCCTTGATCTCGTCGAAGAACTGGAAGCCCGAACCACGCTCACCAGGGACCACGGTCACCTTGACGCGGCCGAACTGGCCCGAGCCGCCCGACTGCTTCTTGTGCGTGTAGTCGATATCGACCTTCTTCCCCAGATATTCGCGATACGCGACCTGCGGGGCGCCGACATTGGCCTCGACCTTGAACTCGCGCTTCATGCGATCGACCAGGATCTCGAGATGGAGTTCGCCCATCCCCTTGATGATGGTCTGGCCCGATTCGTGATCGGTCGACACGCGGAACGACGGGTCCTCGCGAGCGAGACGATTGAGCGCGACGCCCATCTTCTCCTGGTCGGCCTTGGTCTTGGGCTCCACCGACAGCTCGATGACGGGGTCCGGGAACTCCATCCGCTCGAGAATGATCGGCTTGTCGCCCGCGCACAGGGTGTCGCCCGTCGTAGTGTCCTTGAGACCAGCCAGCGCGACGATGTCACCAGCAAACGCCTCGGTGATGTCCTCACGGCTGTTCGCATGCATCAACAGCATGCGGCCGACCTTTTCCTTCTTGTCCTTGACCGAGTTGACCACCTGCGACGCCGCTTCGAGCTTGCCCGAATAGATGCGTGCGAAGGTCAGCGTGCCGACGAACGGGTCGTTCATGATCTTGAACGCCAGCGCCGAGAACGGCGCCTCGTCCGACGACGGACGCTCGTCCGGGGTCTCGCCGTCGAGCTTGACGCCCTTGATCGCGGGAACGTCGAGCGGGCTCGGCAGATAGTCGACCACGGCGTCGAGCAAGGGCTGGACACCCTTGTTCTTGAACGCCGAGCCGCACAGCACGGGCACGAACGAGAAGTTCAGCGTGCCCTTGCGGATCAGCTTCTTGATCGTCGCGGGATCGGGCTCTTCGCCTTCGAAGAACTTCTCCATGACGGCGTCGTCCTGCTCGACGACAGCCTCGATCAGCTCGGCGCGCGCGGCAGCGGCGGCGTCCTTCAGGTCATCCGGGATGTCCCGATATTCGAACTTCGCGCCCAGCGATTCCTCGAGCCAGATGATCGCGCGGTTCTGGACCAGGTCGACCAGACCCTTGAACCCGCCTTCGATACCGATCGGGAGATAGAGGACAAGCGGACGCGCGCCGAGACGATCCTTGATCATCTCCACGCAGCGCTCGAAATTGGCGCCGGTGCGGTCGAGCTTGTTGACGAAGCACATCCGCGGAACCTTGTACTTCTCCGCCTGACGCCACACCGTCTCAGACTGCGGCTCGACCCCGGCAACGCCGTCGAAGCACGCAACCGCACCGTCGAGCACGCGTAGCGAACGCTCGACTTCGATGGTGAAGTCGACGTGGCCCGGCGTGTCGATGATGTTGATGCGATGCTCTTCGCCGTTACCCTCTTCGGCGCGCCAGAAGCACGTGGTCGCAGCCGACGTGATCGTGATCCCGCGCTCCTGCTCCTGCTCCATCCAGTCCATCGTCGCGGTGCCTTCGTGCACTTCGCCGATCTTGTAGGACTTGCCGGTGTAATAGAGGATGCGCTCGGTCGTCGTCGTCTTGCCGGCGTCGATGTGCGCCATGATGCCGATGTTGCGATAGCGGTCGAGCGGATGGCTGCGGGCCATGGTCGTAGCTTCCTTGGAATGTGGGGAGCCGGCCGATCCGGCTGCCCGCTATGTAGGTAATTAAATTACCAATGCCAGATCACCGGCCCCGCCGCAGCGGAACCGGCCGATCCAGTCTTATTACCAGCGATAATGGCTGAAAGCGCGGTTCGCTTCGGCCATGCGATGGGTGTCTTCGCGCTTCTTGACCGCGTTGCCGCGGTTGTTCGACGCGTCGAGCAGCTCGCCCGACAGGCGAGCCGACATGGTGTTTTCCGAGCGCGAACGCGCGGCCGTGATCAGCCAGCGGATCGCGAGCGCCTGAGCACGCTCCGGACGAACGTCGACCGGAACCTGGTAGGTCGCACCGCCGACGCGGCGGCTGCGGACCTCGATGCCCGGCTTGATGTTGTTGAGCGCTTCGTGGAACACCGCGAGCGGGTCCTTCTTGGCGCGGGCTTCGACGGTGTCGAGCGCGGTATAGACGATGCCTTCGGCGACCGACTTCTTACCGTCCAGCATGACGCTGTTCATGAATTTCGACAGAACCTCATCCCCGAACTTGGGATCAGGCAGGATTTCCCGCTTTTCGGGACGACGACGACGAGCCATCTTGAACTTTCCTTTACAAACTTCAGCCGATCCGGAACCCGTCCGGGGCTTACTCTGGCTGTGTGATTACTTCGGACGCTTCGCGCCGTACTTCGAACGGCTCTGCTTGCGATCCTTCACACCCTGCGTGTCGAGCACGCCGCGGAGCACGTGGTAGCGCACACCGGGAAGGTCGCGCACACGGCCGCCACGGATCAGAACCACCGAATGCTCCTGAAGGTTGTGGCCTTCACCGGGGATGTAGCTGATGACCTCGCGCTGGTTGGTCAGGCGAACCTTGGCCACCTTGCGCAAAGCCGAGTTCGGCTTCTTCGGAGTCGTCGTATAGACGCGGGTGCAGACGCCGCGCTTTTGCGGGTTCTGCTCCATCGCAGGGACCTTCGACTTGGCCTTCTGCGGATCACGGCCCTTGCGGACCAACTGGTTAATCGTCGGCATGAAGCCCTTCACCTTTATGTTACCAGAGACGTCTGGCGGTTACTTTGCCGGGAGCCATTGTTAGCGAATACGAAAAAGGACCGAGGGAGCGCCTTTCGGCTTCCCGGGTCCGTGTCTTCCGGCAACGTTCAGCTCTTACTCGCGCGGCAAAACTGCCGAGTGAGCGGGCGCGCCTATAGACGGGGAGTCGGAAACGGTCAACGGGGGTGACGACGGTCGGTCATCAACGGGGTAACAAAGGCGTACTCAAAACAAAGATACCAAAAGCGAACCAGCCAGCGCCGACGAGGCGCATGCCCAGCACATAGCCCGGCATCTGGAGGTGCCGGGTTATCTGCGGATTCGCATATAGTTTTACCAACCAGTTCCGGATCGCCTGGGCACGGCAGAGCAATCCGAGCCCCAATGCCGCAATCGCGACAACTATCAGTCGGACAGCCCATTCCATATCGAAGCGATAATTCGATTTGGCGAAGGGCACCAGCCGCCTCTTCCGGCCTCGCCTTTACCGAGCGCTAACCGACGCACCGTAAAACGCCCCCATGCAGCGCGACGGCATCCACATTCCCGTTATGGCGGGTGCAGGCAGGCCAGCGCCTTATGCGATGATGCTGGCGCTCGCCGGCCTCGCCATTGCCAGCAGCCCGATCAACGCGACCTTGCTGCCCCTCATAGTCGGTTTCCTTATCACAAGGCGGACGCTTCGGCTCTGGTTGATCGCTCCCCTCACCTTCCTGCTCGCTGTGACCGCGCTTCGATTCGCCGGTCTGCCTTGGACCGATCTGTCGACAGTCTATGTTGGCCTGGCCGGCGCATCGCCGCGGCTGTCGAACGATGCGCCGTCGGTATGGGCGATCCTTCAGGCGCTGCCCTGGATCAATCACCTGCCCTTTGCCGGCCTCGCTTTGGCGTCGGGCATCGGCGCTGCCGCCTGGCTGACCGCGCGTTTCGCGTGGCGCCGCCCAAGCGATCGCGACCTGGTGGCGAACGGAACGGCGACAAGCCTCATCCTGGTCGGGTTGCTGCCCGGCATGCACTGGAACAGCTTCCTCCCGGTTACCGCGCTCGCCGTGATGACCGCGCTTCTGCTCGAGGACCGGAGATCCTGGACGGTCGCTGCCCTGGTCGTCACTGGAACGATGCTCGGGCTGGCCAGCCATCTGACCGGAATGGAAGTGTGGGCGATGGCAGGCGCAGTGCCGATGATCGGTGCCACTATGCTGCTCGGCCGCCAGTTCCTCGTCTCGCCCGCGAATGACAACGGCCTGCCGCTCAACCCGTTTCGCGCCTATCCCGCCTGATGCGGAGTTCGCTAGGCTGGCGCGCGAGACTCGGGATTCGCAAAGGGGGTATGGGATGTTCAACAAGCGGGACAACGCGCCGGCGTCGACCTATCAGCCCGCGGCCGCCACGGCGCGCCGGACCAACGGCAGCTCGGGTGCCGGCTTCTCGGTGATCGGTCCCGATGTCGTCGTGACCGGTAATGTCCGCGCTTCGGCTGATCTGCACATCGAGGGACGGATCGAGGGCGATCTCGATTGTGGCAGCCTGGTCGTCGGAAGCGAGGCGCTGATCCAGGGCCAGGTCCGCGCTGAGAATGCGCGCATCGCCGGTCGGATTGAGGGCGCGGTGTCGATCCGCCAACTGACGGTCGAAGCGGGTGCGCGGATCACCGGCGATGTCGAATATGAGACGATCTCGCTTGAAACCGGCGCCCATGTCGACGGTCGCCTGAAGCATTTCTCCGCGCAGGCCGCTGCGGCGGCTGCTACGGTCACGCCGGTGCTGGGCGCGCCGCGCGAATTCAAGATGATCGACGCGCCGAGCGAAGAGGAAGCAGCCTGACTCCCTGCGATTAGATCGTCATGTTGTCGATCGCCGCGTCATAAGCGGTTTGGGCGCCGGCGATATCGATCGCGAAGCCGATCCACATTGCCATGAGCACGATCACCGACACCCAGAAAGCGGGTGCGCGGACCGATATTTTGCGGAGGACAACGTGGCCGATGCTGTGGATCACGCGGAGCACGACATAGATCCAAGCCAATGCGACCTGCGCATGGCCGGCCTGATGCGTGATCAGCAATAGCGGGATAAGGGCGAAGAACAGCACCGGCGCTTCGAACAAGTTGCGGAGGTTGTTCGCGGGCATCTCGACCGGCTGGAAATAGCGCATCGCCGCTTCGCCCGTGGCGAGATCGTCGGGGCGCGGCGGGTTTCTCTTCATGTGACCAGTGCGCGCGACCGCTACCCACACCATCACCACGAAGCTGAGCGCCGCGAGCGCGATCGCCGGCCACAAGATCGCGAAAGTCTGCATCCTCTTTGCTCCCCTTATTTGTTAGGATCAGGCTGCCCCAAGGCATGGAGGAATGGAATGGCGAAGTGGACATTGCCGATGGAGGGAGGATGCCGCTGCGGCGAGGTTCGCTTCCGGATCAGTGCGCCGCCGATGTTCACCGGAATCTGCCATTGCGCCGGATGCCAGAAAATGACCGGCGGCGCCTATTCGACCAGCGTGGCAGTGCCGCGCGGGGGATTCGCGCTGATCAAGGGCGAGACGGTGATCGGCGGGTTGCATGGCGAACGGCTGCACCATCAGCACTGCGATCGCTGCAAGAGCTGGGTCTATACCGATTTCGAGCCCGACATGGGGTTCGTCAACGTGCGCGCGACGATGCTGGACGATCCGAGCTGGGTTACGCCATTCGTCCAGAGCTACACCAGCGAGGCCTTGCCCTGGGCGCTGGTCGATGCGCCGCATTCGTACGCGCAATTCCCGTCGATGGAAGAGTATCAGCCCTTGCTCGCCGAATTCGCCAGGCTTTAGCTCGCCAACATCTCGGGATAGCCGTTCGGCGCGAGCGGCAGGATAGCTCGCGCGGTTATGCAGCTTGCGATCACCAGCGCCAGTGAAAGCGCGCTCGCGACCAGCATACGCCGCGGCGGCCGCGTTTCGACGAACAGCAGGATGACACCGAGCGCAGCTGCGATCATCGGCCACAAATGGTAACGCAAGTCAGCGGCGATGCTGATCGCGATGAAGCTCGCCTCGAGCGCGAGTGCAGATATCACCAGGGCCAATGCCAGATCGCGCAACGGCGAGGCGGCACGCCGTAGCGCCTCGACCAACGCGGCTACGGCGAGCGCCAGCCAGGCGATCGGCCAGCCGAGTGGCGTATCGGCCAGCGCCTCAGTCGTTTCGATCCACCATGATGCCAGCGGCCCGGGATCACCCAGCCCCTGCGTATTGGGCTGGGATCGCGACGGCGGCCAAGCGTCCATCAGCCCCCGGCCAACCAGCCAACGCTGCGTCATGTTGAAATGCGCCAGTCGATGCTGGGCATAGGCGACCGGATGGCGGATCGCGGCATAAGCAAGTTGCAGATACATCGCGCCGACCGGCTGGGACGCCAGATCCTCGATTGCGTCCGCGCATGGGCCATCGCCCAGCGTATCCCAGAAATAGGTCTTCACGCACCGACCGCGCCGCAGCGCCGCGATTCCCGCCGGATCGATCCCGGTCGCGTCAGTATCCCCGGTACGCACCGCGATGGCCGCGAGATCGAACAGCGGTTCGGTCGCGCGCACGCCACTCGGCGCTGCGCCAAACAGGTCGGCGTCGATCAACGGGGTCAGCGCGACAATCGCGGCTATCCCCGCGAACGCCAGCAACAGCCGCGCTGGCCAGCCTCCACGCGGCAGCAGCATCGCCGCCAGCGGCACGGTCGCGAACAACGCATTGGCACGGACCAATGTCGCATAGCCCAACAGGAGGATCGCGATCGCCACAGCAACCAGCGGCACGCGCCTACCGCGAAGGCGCCACCATCCGACGATGCCGACCGCCGCCAGCATCGCGGCAACCATCTGAACGTCCTTGAGCACGGCCCATTGCCACACCGCAAAGCCGGGGAGCGCACCGACTGCCAATACCAGCACCGCCGCGCGCGGACGGTCGGTTCGCGCCAATCCGCCGGCGATCAAGCCGAGCCCCAGCCAATAAAGCGCAATCTGCAGGGCCATCATCGGGCCGGCGCCACCGCCTAGGACATGGAGCAGCGACCAGAGTCGCGCCATGACCGGCGGATGCCAGTCGTCATACCGGCCGCTCAATACCTGCCGGAATTGCTCGACGCTGTCATATTGGGCGAGCCCCGGCCATCCCGCCGCGATCATCGTCGCGGCGAGTAGCAATGCCGCCCATAAGGGCCAGAATCGACCCAATTTCCCCATCTACACAGATCAGCACATCGCGCGCGGCGACGCGACTCCCAGCGGAGGGTTTGAGCGCGACCTCGCCCCGGTTGATCCGCGACCGGATAGATGCGGCCGGTGGTAAGTTCGTCCGCAGGCCGGATCGCGTCAGATGTGCAGCGCTCGACCGTAAGCGCCGAGCACGCTCTCGTGCATCATCTCGCTCAAGGTCGGGTGCGGGAACACCGTTTCCATGAACTCGGCTTCGGTCAGTTCGCCGGTCTTGCCGATCGTGTAGCCCTGGATCAGCTCGGTCACTTCGGCGCCGATCATGTGCGCGCCCAGCAATTCGCCGGTCTTGGCATCGAACACCGTCTTCACGAAACCCTCGGCCTCGCCCAGCGCGATCGCCTTGCCATTGCCGATGAAGGGGAAGTTGCCGACCTTCACCTCATAGCCGGCTTCCTTGGCCTTGGCTTCGGTCAGGCCGACGCTGGCAATCTGCGGATGGCAGTAGGTACAGCCGGGGATGTTCAGCGGGTCCATCGCGTGCGGATGCTTGCCGGCGATCGCCTCGACCGCGATCACGCCTTCATGGCTCGCCTTGTGCGCCAGCCAGGGCGGCTGCGTGACGTCGCCGATCGCGTAGAGGCCATCGACATTGGTCTTGCACATTCCGTCGGTGACGATGTGGCCGCGGTCAGTCTTCACGCCCAATTCTTCCAGGCCGATATTCTCGGTGTTGGGCAGGATGCCGATCGCGACGATGACGTGGCTGAACTCGGCGGTCGTAACCTTGCCGTCCTTGTCCTTGATCGACGCCTTCACGCCGCTGGCAGTAACGTCGAGCTTGTCGACCCCCGCCTTGGTCATGATCGTCATGCCCTGCTTCTTGAGCGCTTTTTCGAGGAAAGCGGAAACGTCGGCGTCCTCGACCGGGACCACCCGGTCGAGCATCTCGACCACGGTAACGTCCGCACCCATGTCCTTGTAGAAGCTGGCGAACTCGATCCCGATCGCGCCCGAGCCGATGACCAGCAGCTTCGACGGCATTTCGCTCGGCGTCATGGCATGACGATAGGTCCAGATGCGCTTGCCGTCTGCCTTGGCGAACGGCAAGTCGCGGGCACGTGCGCCGGTCGCGACGATGATGTTCTTCGCGGTCAGCTCGGTCGTCTTGCCGTCCGCCGCGGTGACGGTCAGTTTGCCCTTCCCCGTCAGCTTGCCGGTGCCCATGTGGACGGTGATCTTGTTCTTTTTCATCAGGTGCGTGACGCCCTGATTGAGCTGTTTGGCGACACCGCGCGAGCGTTTCACTACCGCGTCGAGATCGGCGCTGATCTTGTCGGCGACCAGCCCGTAATCCTTGGCGTGCTGCATATAATGATAGATTTCGGCCGAGCGCAGCAGCGCCTTGGTCGGAATGCACCCCCAGTTGAGGCAGATGCCGCCGAGCAATTCGCGCTCGACGATAGCGGTCTTGAGCCCGAGCTGTGCCGCACGGATCGCCGCGACATAGCCGCCGGGCCCGGAGCCGAGGACGATGAGGTCATAGGTTTCAGCCACTGGGGAGGTCCTTGCTTAGTATCGAAGATTATATGGGAAGCGCGGAGGCATCAGACCATGTCCTGGCGAACATCACCAACGCCGACAAATACGAACCGCCCTTCCGCGACCTTAGCCATCGCCTCGCCATGACGGTCGCGCTTCCAGGCTTGGGTGGCGATGGTCAGCGAGGTACGCCCCTCGCCCACCACTTCGGCCCAGACAGACAATTCGTCGCCGATATCGGCGGGAGCCAGGAATTTGAAGCCGTCTGCGGCGACGACTGGCGCGCGCTTGCCGGTACGGCGCGAGGCTAGGCTGCCGCCGGCGAGCGACATCTGGCCGAACAGCCAGCCGACAAACGCGGTGCCATAGGGATTGGCGTCGGCGGCCATCACCGTCACGCGGATATCGGGCATGCGTTCGGGCGGAGAGACCGGCGCGCCGTTCATTCGACGATTACCGGCCGCGGTTTGCGATCCTGATCGATCGCGACGAACGTGAAGCGCGCTTCGGTCACCTTGCGGTGATCGTCGCGGTGGCGATCGCGCGCCCAGCATTCGACATCGATCGTCATCGAGGTGCGCCCGACCTTGGCCAGTTGCGCATAGACCGACACTTCGTCGCCGATATGGACCGGAGCGTGGAACTGCATGCCGTCCATCGCGATGGTGACGGCACGGCCGTGCGAGTGGCGCGCGGCGACCAGTCCGGCGGCGGAGTCCATCAGGCTCATCAGCCAGCCGCCGAAAATGTCGCCATAGGCATTGGCGTCGGCGGGCATCGCCGTGACCCGGATCGCGGGGTCACGCGCCGGCGGAGTGAACGAGGCAGAGGCGCTCACGCGTCGCGCCGCCCGGCGCGGTCGGCTCGCCACGAAAGGAGGAACGGCTTGAATCCGAAACCGATCACGAACGCCATCGCGACCAGGCCGATCGGCCAGATCGTCGCCGCACCCTGCGGATAGCCCCACGCCGCCGTCGCGGTGATGAGGTACGTCACGATCGCGCTGGCGACCATGTAACACGCCTCGGCAAGAGTCCGCGCGGACATCGTCCGTGCCTCAGGCAAGCATGCCGAGCGGTGCTTCGATCAGCGCCTTGAACGCCTGCATCAGCTCAGCGCCGTCGGCCCCGTCGATCGCACGATGATCGAAGCTGCCGGTCGCCGACATCACGGTGGCGACGCCCAGCGCATCGTCAACGATGTACGGGCGCTTCTCTCCAGCGCCAATCGCCATGATCATGCCCTGGGGCGGATTGATTACCGCCTCGAACTGCTTGATCCCGAACATGCCCATGTTCGAGATCGACGCGGTGCCGCCCTGATATTCCTCGGGTTTTAGCTTGTTGTCGCGGGCGCGCGTTGCGAGATCCTTCATCTCGGTCGAGATCGTCGCGACGCCCTTGGTATCGGCGTGGGTGATGATCGGCGTGATCAGACCCGAGGGTGTCGAGACCGCTACCGAAATATCCGCCCGCTGGAAGCTGATCAACTGGTCGGGCGTGAACATCACGTTGCACTTGGGCACCTGGATCAACGAGGCGGCGAGCGCCTTGATCAGCAGGTCGTTGACCGAGAGCTTCACGCCGCGCGACTCAAGACTCTTGTTGAGGTCGGCGCGCAGCTTGAGCAGCGCGTCGAGACGGATGTCGACCGTCAAATAGATGTGCGGGACCTGCTGCTTCGATTCGGTCAGGCGGCGCGCGATCGTCTTACGCACGTTCGACAGCTTGGTCGCCTCGTGCGGGATATCGGGGATCGCGGCGGGCTTGGCCGGTGCCGGCGCAGCCGCTGCCTCTGCCGGCGCGGCGGCTGCCGGGGCGGTGCCGGCCTTCGCACCCTCGACATCGGCGCGAACGATGCGGCCGTTGGGACCGGAGCCAGTCACCGATGCGATGTCGACGCCCTTTTCGGCAGCGACGCGGCGCGCGAGCGGGCTCGCCTTGACGCGGTCGCCCGCCGCAGCGGGCGCGGATGCTGGAGCAGGTGTCGCGGCTGGAGCTGCGGATGCAGGCACCGGCGACGGAGCGGGAGCAGCGTCAGCCTTCGGGGCTTCCGCTTTCGGCGCATCGGCCTTGGGGGCAGCCTTAGCGGCGGAGGCATCCTCACCCTCGACCGCAAGGATCGCGATGACCTGACCGACCTTCACATTGTCGGTGCCCTCGGGAACGACGATCTCGGCGATGACGCCTTCGTCGACGGCTTCGAACTCCATTGTCGCCTTGTCGGTTTCGATCTCGGCCATCAGGTCGCCCGACTTGACGGTGTCGCCGGCCTTGACCAGCCATTTCGCCAGCGTGCCCTCCTCCATGGTCGGTGAAAGCGCGGGCATCTTGATCTCGATGGGCATTCTGCGTCCTCTCGGGCGTCCTGGGGAGGCGGACTGTGAAGCGGCTCCTTCGCGCCCGGCACGCTTCGGGTCAAGACCGAGGTGCTTGCGCAGGCGTGCGTTCCGCGTCACCTATCGCACGAACGAGAGGAGCCGGGCGCGCATGCGCATCTATCTGGTGGTGGTCGACGACAGTCCCGAAGCCGAAGTCGCGTTGCGCTTTGCAGCGCGGCGCGCGGTCAAGACCGGCGGCGGCGTCGAGATCCTGTCGATCATGGAGCCACAGGAATTCATCGCCTTTGGCGGCGTCCAGGCGACGATCGAGGCCGAGGCCCGCCAGCACGCCGAAGCGATCATCGCCGGTGCCGCGGGTACGTTGTTCGAGGAATCGGGGCTGAAGCCGGCGATCACGCTCAAGCAAGGCGATGCGCCCAAGGTCATTCGCGAGGCGATCGAAGGCAATCCGGAAATCGCGGCATTGGTGCTGGGCGCAGCGCCGAGCGGATCGCCCGGGCCGTTGGTCAGCCACTTCGCGGGAAGCGAGGCGGGAACGCTGCCGGTCCCGATCATGGTGATTCCGGGCAGCCTGGATCGCGAGGCGATCGACCGCCTGAGCTAGGCGGCGCGACGTTCCTAACGAGCCGGCGGACGGATAATGATACCGTGGTCAAGGCGTTCGATTTCGACGCGATCGAGTTGTTCGATCAGGTCGGCGAACAAATTGTCATTCTCTATTGGGAAGTGGCGACTGAAACCGCTGCCCAGCACTTTAAGGTCGCGATCGGTCAAGAATCCGAACGCAACGACGCGTTCGGTGACCATGACGCGTACCTCCTGTTACAATAGCGAACGTATTAGAATCGCATTGGTGCCATCCGTTACAGAGGCGACGAATATTATTTATGCGCGCCACCTGGTTTCGGTGGTCGCTTGCCTAACCCCTTGGCACGGCGCAGTTACCAACCAACGAAAAGGGAGATAACAATGCGTAAAGCGCTGGTCGCCGTTCCATTTGCGCTGATCGCCGCCGCGCCGGCGGCCGAACAGCCCTCTACCGCCCAGCTCAAGGCAACCGTCACCGCGCTCGTCGCATTCGGCACCCGTCATTCGCTGTCGGATCCCGCCGATCCCAGGCGCGGTATCGGCGCGGCGCGCGCCTGGGCGAAAGCCCGGTTCGACGCGATCGGGGCGGCCTGCGGCGGATGCCTGACGAGCGAGACGATCGCGCGCAATTTCACCGGACCACGCGCGCCCAACGGCGTGAACATCGTCGACGTGCTGGGCATTCAGAAGGGCAGCGATCCAAGTCGTGTGATCATTGTCGGCGGGCATATCGATTCGATCGTCGGCGACGTCATGGATGCCAAGGCGGATGCGCCGGGCGCCAATGACGACGCATCGGGCGTCGCCGTCGTTCTGGAGGCAGCGCGTATCCTGTCGAAGCGGAAATTCCGCGCGACGATCGTCTATGCCGTGTTCTCCGGCGAGGAACAGGGATTGTGGGGCGGCAAGTTGCTCGCCGACACCGCCAAGGAGCGCGGCTGGCAGGTCACCGCAATGCTCAACAACGACATCGTTGGCAATTCGATCGGCAAGGACGGCGTGGTCGCCAACAAGAGCGTGCGCGTGTTCTCCGAAGGCATTCGCGACAGCGAGGATTTGAAAGCCGATCTCGCGCGACGGATGAACGGCGGCGAAGATGACGGCCCCAGCCGCGCACTGGCCAAGACGATCGACCAGGTCGCGGCGAGCATTCCCGGCGGGCTCGACGCGTTCATCGTGCGGCGACCGGACCGGTTCGGGCGCGGCGGTGATCACTTGCCCTTTCTAGAACTCGGCTACCCGGCGGTGCGCTTCACTGTCGCCGCCGAGCGCTGGGACGGACAGCACCAATATGTCCGGACCGAGAACGGCGTCGCTTATGGCGACACGATCGACAAGATGGACTTCGCCTATCTGGCCAAGGTGGCGGCGATCAACATCGCGACGATCCGCCGGCTCGCCGCCGCGCCTGCCGCGCCGGAAGGCGTGACTGTCCAGGGCGCCTTGTCGCGCGACACGACGGTGCGCTGGCAGCCGGTCGACGGTGCGGTGAAATATCGCGTGCACTGGCGCCGCGCCGACACACAGAATTGGACGACGAGCCGGGATGTTGCCGGCGCCACCGAATTGGTGCTGAAGAACGTCCCGATCGACGATAATTTCGTCGGCGTGTCGGCAGTGGCCGCCGACGGGTCGGAAAGTCTGGTGACGTTCGCCGGGCCTGCGCCGCGGCGGTAAGCAGAGCGCGCGGCACCTCTCCCCGCGCCGGACGATTTAAGTCACCGCGACCGCCCTCGCCCCGAAACTGGCCAGATAGCATCGAGCGTCTGGCCACGCACGACATGGTAATTGTCGTACAGGTTGACTGTCGGGTCGCAGTGCGGCGTGCGGAGGGAGACGCGATCACCGAGCGCGAGCGAGCCTGGCAGGGTCAGGACCGCGCCATGTTCGTCGCCCATCAGGAAGAAGCGCGCGCCGTCGGGAGCCCCGGTTTCCACCGAGGGTAGCGGCGCATCGGTCGCCATCGACTTGATCCCGGCGTCGAGCGTGAAGAGACCCGGCGTATTGGCGCTGATCACGCTGGTGTCGATCATCAGCGACGTGTCGAACGGGATCGGCGCGCCCTCTTCCCCGGTCAGATCGCAGGCGAGATATTCGTCGTCCATGAAAATGTACGAACCGACCTGGAGTTCAGTGAAGATGCCGAGGCCGGCATCGATGCGGTGCGTCCCCGTCCCGCCCCCGGTGACGATCTCCGGCGCGCCGCCGGCTTCGGTCAGCGCGGCGATGACGGTGCGGAGATAGTCGGCGCGCTCGCGCATCGCCGTTTCGCGCTCGGCATAGGCATGGATATGCTGGTGCGAGCCGCAATAGAATTGCACGCCGCGATAGACCAGCGCGGGTAGCGCGCGGATCGTCTCGAACAGTTCGACCGCGGTCTCGGGCGAGGCAACGCCGGTGCGGTGGATGCCGGGATCGACGTCGATGATCACCGACAATTTGGCGTCCCCTGCCCGCTCGACCGCCTGCGCGACGGCGCGCGCATTGTCGGGGTTGTCGACCACGGTCATCAGCTCCGCCGACCGCAGGTTGAGCGCTGCGAGCCGATCGACCGCAGGCGCCGGCACGACCGGCGACGTGATATGCAGCCCGGTGATGCCACCATCGGCCAGCGCTTCGGCCTCGCCGATCTTGGCGCAGCACAGCCCGATTGCGCCTGCCGCTATCTGGCGCTTGGCGATGTCGACGCTCTTGTGCGTCTTGGCGTGCGGGCGGAGCTTGAGTCCGTGAGCGGCCGCGAACATCGCCATCCGGGAGATATTGCTGTCCAGCCGGTCAAGATCGAGCACCAGCACCGGTGTGTTGAGATCATGGCGCGAACCCTGGCGGCCGATCAGATGGGCATGCAGTTCCTGGTCGTTCACAGTGGGTCAGCTCCGGACGGGAGGGGTCAGGCCGAACAGGCGCGCAAGGTCGTCATTGACGAACTTCTGGCCCGGATCGACGGTTTCGCGGACGCGCAGGAAATCGCCGGTGCGCGGATAGAGCCGCGCGACATCGTCGGCGGTCATGGTGTGGCGCTTGGCCCAGTGCGGGCGGCCGCCCGAGCTGCGCAGCACGGCCTCCATTTCGGTGAACAGATCGCGCCACGGCATCTTCGCATATTGGTGGAACGAGATGGAAGCGGCCGGGCCGGCGTGGAATGGGCTCATCCAGATGTCGTCGCCCGCGGTCAGGCGGAATTCGAATGGGAAAGCGACCGGCAGCTTGCGGCGGCGGATATAGGCGATCGCTTCCATCAGCGTCGGCAGCCCAGCAGCGCGCGGCACTTCATATTCCATTTCCTCGAACCGGATCGTGCGGTCGGACGGAAAGACGCGCCAGGCGGGCCCGACACGCTGGGTCGGCTTGGCGCTCATCTTCATCATGAAGCGCTGCAGCATGGGGATCAGCCTGGGCACACGCCGCCCGATTTCGCAGATATTGCGAAAGATCGATTCGTCGATGTCGGTGGTATGCTTGAGATCGCCGCTACCCTCGACCGGATGCAGCGTCTTGAAGATCACGTAATCGGCATAAGGGAAGACGAAGAACTCGAAATGGCGCGTGGCGGCGCCGAGTTCCTCCCAGCGCTCGGCCATTTCGGCAAGCGGGCGGCGTTCGATCCGCTCCTCGAGATAATAAGCCGGCAGGACGTTGATGCGGATCCGCGTGGCGACTCCGAACAGGCCGAGCGACAGGCGCTGCGCCTGATAGAGATCGGGATTTTGGTCGGGGCCGCATTCGACCAGGCTGCCATCGGCCAGCATCAGTTCGAAACCGCAGGCCTGAGTTGATAGGCTGCCGAGTTCGGCCCCAGTGCCGTGGGTGCCGGTAGCAGTGGCGCCGGCCAGGGACTGCGGGTTGATGTCGCCCTGATTGATCAGCGAAAGCCCCTCGGCCCATAATGCTTCGGTCAAGCGGTCGAGTCCCCAGCCGGCGGGTACCCAGGCGGTGCGGCGGTCAGACGCGATGTCGATCCCACCTTCGTAATCGCCCATGCTGAGCAAGGTGCCGGACGTCTCGCACAGCGGCATGAACGAATGACCGGCGCCGGTCACACGCACTTTGTCGGCCGCCTGGATCAGGCCCGCCAGTTCGGCACGGGTCTTTGGGCGCTCTATGCGCTGCGGACGAGCGGCGACGCTGCCCGACCAATTGTGCCAATCCATGCCTGCTCTCTCCATGGGCAGCGGTCAGTCGAAATGCTCGAGATAGCGTGCGAACATCAGGCACACTTCGCGGTTGATGATATCGGCGTCGCGGTCAGGTTCCTCGACGACCATCTCGCTTGCCGAGTAACCGAGCTCGACGATCAGGCGGCAGGCGACCTGCACCCGCCGCTCATCGCTATTGGGATATTGTCGGCGCAGCGTTTCGGCGAACGCGCTCGCCACCATGTCGCGCGAGCGGATGCGCAGATCGTTGAGCAAAGGTACCGCGCGCAACGCGCGGCCGATCGCGATGCCGCCGGGGAATTCGCGGTGGACCGCAACCATCCGCTCCTGGATCGCGATGCTCTTGGCCAGCCGTTCCTCGAACGTCGCGCCGGTCAGGCCGCCCTCGGCGACCCAGACGAGCACCTCATCGTCCTGCGCGCGCATCAGGCGGTCGCCAAGCTCCTTCAGCACCGCATATTTGTTGGGGAAATAGCGATAGAGCGCGGGCGGGGTCAGCCCGGCCCGCTGGCAGATCAGATTGGTGGTGAGCTGTTCGAAGCCGATCTCGCGCAGCAATTGCCCGGCGACGTCGAGGATCAGTTCAAACGTGTCCTGGCCACGCGCCTGGATCGGGCGATGCTTGGTCGCGAGTGGGATCGCTCGGCGGCGGCGCTTGCCGCCGGCAGTCTTGGCGGCAGGATCGGAAGGCGAAGATGCTGTGGTCATGCGGCGAGGGAGTGGCTTTTGGCCCGGACAAAGTACAGCAGCATGACAATGACGAGCGATGTCGCGAGGAGGCCGATGCCGAGGATCAGGCTTTGCCGTACATCCGCCTCACCGACGAACAGCGACGCCAGGAACGGGCCGGCGCTGCAGCCGAGCAGCGCCGCACCCGATCCGAACATCGCCGCGCGCCGCGTCGGGTCCGCTTCAATCGCCAGCGGCGTGAAGAAGGGCGAAGCGAACATCCACAGGAAGCCGAACATCGCCGACACGGTCAGGAAAATCGTGACGCCGGGCAGATAGGCGAAGACGACCATCGCCGCGCCCATGCCGAGCAGCGAGACGGCCAAGGTCGGTGCTGTCGGCAGACGTCCGGCCGCGAAGGTGGCGACCAATCCGCCCGCGACCTGCGCGCCGAGCGACAGCGCCATCGCCAGACCCGCAGTACCCGCGGGATGCCCCGACTGCCGCGACAATGGCTCGACATAGATCCACACCGCCAGAATGCCGGCATTGAACGCGAAGGCGGCGGCGAGCGCGACCAGCCCGCGCGTGCTCAGCCGCCCGGTCGGCTCATCAGGATCGACCGGCAGCACCGCCAGGCTGTTGGGCACCACCAGTCCGGCGAGCCCGGTCGCAATCCCGATAGCGGCCAACACCGCGAACCCCACTCCCACGCCCGCAGCTCCTTCGACCAAAGCGCCTAGCACCGCGACGATCACGGCTTGCGCCAGCGTCTGGACGGTCAGGTAGATCGCCGCCCAACGATCGGGTCGCGCCGAGCGCACGATCATCGCGGTCATCAGCCAGATCAGCGCGCCGCTTGGGATGCCGTTGAGGCCGCGGACGAGGACTACGGTCCAGCCATCGACGACGATCGATAATGCGTTGAGCCCGGCCATCGCTAGCCCGCACAGGATCGTCAACAACCGTAGGTTCCTGATGCCGTAGAGCGGTCCGGTCAGTCCTGCCGCCACACCCATCGCCAGCAATTCGGCGGTCCCCGCCTGGCCGAGTTGCGCCGGGCTGATCCGGCCGGATGCTTCGAGCCCACCGAGCAGCAACGGGCCAACCCCGGCAAACAGGATGCCCGCGACGCCCGCGAACAAGATGGCGCCGATCTGTGCCGCGCCAGGGCGCGGGCCGATCCAGCCATAATCGCTCTCGCTGGCGATGACGGTCATCCCGGCACTCCCCTCAGTAATGCGCGCGGAGATAGAGGCCGTAAGTGCGCGGCGGCCCGACGCTGACGACATCGAAGCCCAGGCTCGCGATCGGCGTGATGTCTGAGATGTTGGTCTCCCCGAAGATGTTCTTACCCCACACGCCGATCTCGAGCTTGTCGCGAACGAGCTGCACGCCCAGTCGCCCATCGACATAGACCCTGGCTTGGTCGCTCAATCGCGGCGTGTTGGCGGTATCGAAGAACACCTTGCTGCGATAGCTCGCGCTGACATTCGCGACGATCGCACCGAACGATACCGGCTGGGTATAATCCACCGCAGTCTGGACACTGATCTTGGGTGCCGACGGCAATGTGTTGCCCGAATAATCGGCGCCAGCCGACACGAAGTTTCGGTAGGTCGCGTTGAGATAGGCCGCGTTCATCGAAATGGTCAGGCCACGCGCCGGCGTGGCCTCGAGTTCGAGTTCGCCGCCGTACATGCGCGCGGCGGACGCGTTGGTGAACAGCTGGCGCGTGATGAAGCCATCGATCACCGTCGTGTACACCTGAAGGTTCTGATAATCGTAATAGAAGGCAGCCAGGTTGGCGCGCAAAGTGTGGTGGAGCAATTCGGCCTTCAGGCCGGCTTCATAGGCATTGACGGTCTCGTCCTTATACGGCCCGATATCGGCGATATTGCCGGTCTGACCGCTGAAGAAGCCGCCGCTTTTCGTCCCGCGGCTATAGCTCGCATAGGCGTTCACATCGGGCGTGAAGCGATATTGCAGCCCGAATTTGCCCGACACGGAATCGAAGGTCTTCGAGCCATCGAAGGTGAAGAACGGTGTGCCGGTGTTCGTCTCTCCGCTAAAATAGTGGAAATCCTTGTGATCGGCCGAATAGCGCAGGCCCACGGTTGCGGTCAGCCGGCTGGTCAGATCGTAATCGAGCTGGCCGAACGCGGCATAGCTGTCGGTCTTCTGCGCCAGCGGCCAGACGAAACGCCCAATTCCCGATAGGGGGTCGGCGGGCAGGATCGCCAGCACGTCATAAGCCGAATTGTTGGTCAGGTCGTCATGGGCGTAATAAAGCCCGAACACGTAACGCAGCGCCGGCTTGCCGCTCGATTGCAGGCGCAATTCCTGGCTGAACGTGTTCTGCCGCGCGATATAGCTGGCGGTAATCACCGGCAGCGGGTTGGCGTCGGTCTCTTCCTGGTCGTTACGCTTGGCATGCTGATAGCCGGTCACCGCGACAATGTCGGCCGCGCCGAGATTGATGGTCAGCGTGTTGGCGACGGTGAAGAGGTTGACCCGATCCTTCCCCTCGAAGCTGTAATCGCCCTCATAGAGGTTCTTGCTGGCATTGGCGTAGCCGAGCACGTTGGTGCAGTTCGCAGTGCCATAATAAGCCGGCGCGCAAAGGCCGTCGGGGCCAGCAACGTCCGGGCTGACCGGGAACAGGGTGCGGTTATAGGCCCAGATCGACCCGCCGCGAGACTTGCCGATGGTAACGACCAGATCGTCGGTGATCGAACTCGACGGGGTGAAATGGACGCTGCCACGTACCGCCCAGCGATCGGCGTTGTTGCCGCGATTGCCGGTCAGCCGGTTGACCGAATAGCCATCGTCGCGCTGGTAGATGCCGGCGACGCGCACCGAGAGCAGGTCCTTGGCTAGCGGCAGGCTGACTCCGCCCTGGAGGTTGACCGAGTTGAACCGGCCATATTCGGCCAGGAAATCGGCTTCGACATCGTTGCCCGGCTTGCGGCTGGTGACGTTGACCGCGCCACCCGTGGTGTTGCGGCCGTAGAGCGTACCCTGGGGCCCGCGCAGAACCTCGGCCTGTTGCAGGTCGAAGAACGCGAAGCGCTGCGCCAGCGGCGAGCCGACATAAACGCCATCGGCATAGATGCCGACCGCGCTGGCGGTTGCCGGGTTGAAGTCGTTGACGCCGACGCCGCGGATGAAGATGCGCGGATTGGCGCCGTTATCGTCCGATTTGATCTGAAGACCCGGAGTTGCATTCGACAAATCGACGAGGTCGAGGATGCGCTTGTTCTCGAGCGTCTTGCCGGTCACCGCACTGACCGCGACCGGCACATCCTGGAGATTTTCGGCGCGCTTCTGTGCCGTGACGATGATGTCGTCGACCCGCGGCGCATTATCGTCGGGAGGCGTGGTTGCCGCCGCCGGAGGATTGCCGGGCGGCGTGTCCTGCGCCGATGCCGATCCGACCCATGCAAGGGCCGCAAGCGAAACTCCAACCCCGACTGCTCGACGCATAACCACTCCTTTTCGAGTGAGGATGCCTAACGGTAGCATGAACTATCGTAACTGCAAGACGGATGCCCCAACGGAGGATTTTCTTTGCAATACGTAATGTTACGGATGCTTATTGAGGGCCGGAGGCAGATCTCATGCGAACGAAATTGCCGCCAACGCACCAGAAAAGCTCATGAAATGACGGTTTTGCGACTCGCCTAAGCCGATCTCGCGGGCAAACGCGGTGGCCGGCCTCTGCGCCATGCGGCTGGGGACGTCGGATTGGACGCGGAGATGTTGGAAGCGGAGATGTTGGAAAATAGGCGACGGCAGCCTTCGACTCATCGCAAAACTCGGAAACTTTTGAGCTTTTGCGCGTTTTACGCGCGATCACGCAGGTCGGTTCCTTAGCGGCCGCGTCGACGTCCTGAACAGAATCGAGCCGACACCCCGAGGGGCAGCCGACCGCACCACTGAGCGGATGGCGAGCGACAGCGAACGACCTTCCTGAAGGTCGAGTTCCGCGCGCTCCGGCGGGAGGGACGCCGATCACGGCAGACGGCCCCGCATCACCCCTCCCCTTTTGCGCGCGATGGACGCCGCGCGTGGCGCATCGCGCGCAGGAGGAGGTTAGGTATATGGACCGGCACCGCACACGCGATATCGAGATCGAGCGCGATCCCGTCGATCGGGCATCGAGGAATGGGTTTCCAGCGGACGACGCGCCGACGCGGAAGGGATTGGGACGCCGCGCCTTCGCGCAGTTTTCCACGCTCGCGCCGGACGATTGGTTGCCGCCCGACGGGCAACTCGACGAACAACTGAACGACCGTGCGGCCAATCACTGGCCGATCGTCGCAATCAAGGCGCTGCTCGCGATCGCGATGGGCGCAGCGGGCCTGGCCATCCCCGTCCCTGCTTTGGGTTCGCTGATCGTGGCCTTCGCTCTCTATTGTTTCGCCGATGGCATCGGATCGGCGGTGCTCGCCAGCCATCACGCGGTGAGCGGCACGCGCTGGGCGTGGCAGGCAGTGGCTGCGGTGGTCGGGTTCCTCGCGGGCGCGGCGGCGGTGATCTATCCCGACATGCCGATTGCCACGTTCCTGCGCCTGCTGACCGCCTGGTCATTGCTGATCGGGCTGGCCAGCGTGCTCGCCGCGGCACGGCTGGAGAACGATCACGGACGCGGCTGGCTGATCGGCAGCGGTGTCGTGCTGTTGTTCGTCGGGATCGTCACTGGTGTGGCGCTGCCATTGGCACCCGATATGGCGTTGCGCTCGATCGCCGCGGGTATTCTGGTCGCGGGCGTGCTGATGAGCGCGTTGGCAGTACAACTCCGCGCGCATCGTCCGGAGCGGACGGCCGTCAACGGCTGAAACGGAACTGCCCGTCGTCGCTATAGCGACGACGGGCAGCGCCCCCCCAACGAACTGGTCGATCAGCGGCAGCCGCAACTGCAGGTGCACCGCACCCTGGGCCGCCACTTCTTCACCGGCGCGCGATAGACCTTGCGGGCGACAGGGCGATACGTCTCGGTGATATATTCAGTGGTGGTGGTCGTGGTCGTCGCGCCCGGGATCACGATCGTCGTCGTGGTGCCTGGCGGGGTGTAATAGGTGCCGGCATAGCCGCCGCGATAAGCAATGGTTGGCGCCGGTACGGGCTGCGGCACGACGCGATAATCCGCGCGTTCCTCGTAATAGCTGCTGTTGCCTCCATAGCCCGGCGCGGCATAGTCTGCGCCGAACGCCGGAGCCGGACCGCCAAAATTCGGCCCGGACGCATAACCATTGCTGTCGTCATAGGCATAGCCGTCGTCATAACGGTCCCAATCGATGTCGTAGGCGCCGTCATAGACCACGCCATAACGGTCGACGAGCAACGCGTCGTTGTAATAGCGGGTCCAATAATAGCCGCCGGGCGGCGTCATCAGCCCGTAGAGCTGCCAGTCACCGATCATGAAATTGGAAGACAGCCAGTAGTTCGGGATGCGCTTGCCGCGCTTGATGCGCGAATAGCCATTCCAGCCACCCGGCGCCTGGACGCCGGCCCACCAATAACCGCCGACGCGATTGCCCCAACGGCTGTGATTGCCGTTCCAGCCGCCGCGCCATTGGCCGCCATTGTTCCAATTCCCCGGATTGCCCGGACGCGGGCGATTGCCGTTCCAGCCACCGGGATTACCGGGGCGCGGGCCATTGCCATTCCAGCCGCCCGGATTGCCCGGACGGGGACCCTGCCATTGGCCGGGATTGGGGCGCGGCATCGGCTGGCCCTGCGGTGCCGGTTGGCCGCCCCTCCAGCCGCCGGCGGGCGCGCCGCCATTGCCGAGTCGCTGGGCGTCGGCGGCACCGCCGCCAAAGGCCAAAGTGGCCGCAACCGCAGCAATCACTAGGGTTCGCATGGTTAACACTCCCTGTTACTCGGCGCGGCCATTAACCAAGCCAGCGCGATCGATCTTGGGAATGAGTACCAAAAACCCCTGTTTTCCGCCAGTTTTTCACCAGCCTTATGTTTGTCCCGATCTGGATCAGGATTCAGTTGTTAACCCTGTCCGTTAACAGTCGGGCGATCTGTTCGATTCCGGCCGCATCTTCTTCGTCGAAGCGTGAGGCTTCGGGACTGTCGAGATCGATCACGGCGACGACGCGATCGCCCGACACGATCGGCACGACCAATTCGGCACGGCTGGCGGCGTCGCAGGCGATATGGCCGGGGAAAGCATGGACGTCGGCGACAAGCTGGGTATCTCGCGTCGCCGCCGCCGCGCCGCACACGCCCTTGCCGAACGGAATGCGGATGCACGCCGCTTTGCCCTGGAACGGTCCGAGCACGAGTTCGTCACCGACATTGCGGTAGAAGCCCGCCCAATTGAGGTCAGGTAGATATTGCCACAGCAAAGAGGCGACGTTGGCCATGTTGGCGACCGCATCGGGCTCGCCGGCGGTGACGGCGTCACAGGCGGCAAGCAGGTCGCGGTAGAGGTCGGACTTGGATCCGGCGGCGATGTCGAAGGCGTACATGAAGCACCATGTAGCGATCGTGTGTCGCCAACGGGAGGGGTGGAATGGTCGCCGTCCGCTTAGCCGGACTTCTTCCTGGTTTGCTTGGTCCCGCCAGCATGCCGCGCGGGATATTTCTCCAGCGCCCGCTGCCACGATACGCTATCGGTCAGGCGCGACTGGACGATGCGGAGTTTTTCCCAGCCGGGGAGCTGATGGAGCAGCCGCCGCGTGGTGTCGACCAGCGCCGGCGGGATCGTCGGGCTGAACGTGATGCGGCTGACCGCGGCGCGATCGAGCGGGATGTGGATCACCTCATCCTCGTCGCCGCCGACCGCGATCGCGCGGAATTCGGCTTCGTCGCGGAAACCGGCGCGCTTCATGAACGGCAGGCGGTGAATGTCGCTGGCGTCGATCGTCGCGATGTCGGCGATGCGCACATAGTCGACCGGGCCGATCAGGCAATTGGTGCGGCCGTCGAACATCGCGCAGAACCGCGCCTTGTCGAAATGGACACTCATTCCCGCCGATCCGCCGGCGAATACTTGCCAGTGATGGAAGGTTTCGGGCGCTTCGGTCAGGCAGACCGCGCCGACGAAGCTATGGCCGAGATGTTCCTGATAAACCGCCATCGCCTTGCGGTCATTGGCGTCGACCCAGGCCGAGGGGCTGACGAGCGTGATTCGCTCGTTCATCAGCATGTCGATCACCACCGGCAGGCTGGTGTAACGGCGCAGGCTTGGCGTGGGCTTGGCCACAGCTATCTCCTCAATCGATGCGGACCCTGCCGCGCCCGGCTTTTACTGTGCTGCGACCCTTTTTCTCGTCGACACGCCGCGCCTTGGCAGCGCGGGATGGCTTGGTCTTGACGCGTTTGGCCTGGCGAACGTGCGCGGCGCGGACCAGTTCGGCCAGCCGCTCGCGCGCATCCTGGCGGTTCGCCTCCTGCGTGCGGAAACGGCGTGCGGTGACCAGCAGCTCACCCCCGGCCGTCATTCGGCTGCCGGCCAGTTCCTTGAGCCGCTCATAGGCATAAGGCTGAAGGCCGAGCGCGAAGACATTGACGCGAAGCTGGACCGCGGTCGCCACCTTGTTGACGTTCTGCCCGCCAGGACCGGTCGCGGCGAGGAAACGCTCTTCGACGATGGCTGTATCGATACGGTCGACCCAGCCGTCGCCGTCACTCATGACCGAAGCCCGCCGCGACGAACCGTTCGGGGATCGGCGCGACCGCTTCGATCGCCGGCTTGCCGTCACGCGGGATAATCAGTTCGGCGGCATGGAGCAGCATGCCTAGCGTATCGGCGCGGCCATAGACCGGATCCCCCACCACAGGGAGGCCCACTCCCTCGAGCGCATGGACGCGAATTTGATGGGTCCGCCCGGTCGCCGGACGGAATTCGACCAGCGCCCGTCCGCCTTCGGTTCGCAGCACGCGCCAGGCGGTGCGCGCAGCCTTGCCCTTGGGCGAACCGGTCATCCGCCAGCCCTCTTCGCGCGTCGAGACTTTGATAAGCGGCAGGTCGATCACGCCCTCACTTTCCGCCGGTATGCCCTCAAGCACGGCGAGATAGCGTTTCTCGACGCGGTTCGCCTCGAACGCCTGTTGCAGCCGGGCATGGGCCTTGGGATTGCGCGAGAGCAGGAGGCAGCCCGACGTATCCTGATCGAGCCGGTGGACTGCCATCGGCCAACGCTGGAACCCGAAGGTCAGGCTGTCGAGATGGTTCTCCAAGCTGATCCCGCCGCGGCGCGGCGGATCGACCGGCAAGCCCGCGGGCTTGTCGATTACCATCGCCTCACCGTCGAGGAACAACACCTTATCCGCCAGCATGGCGCACCCCTTGCCACTCAAGCCGCCCGCGTGCCAGTGGTTGCGCGCTTTGTTTCCCCCCACGGAGCATATTGATGCCGTTGCGCTGGTTGCTGGTTGCCCTGTTCCTGTTCGCTCCCGCCGCCGCTCTCGCGCTGACCCCGGTCACCTTGTGCAATGGCCAGACTATCGAACCGCTGCCGGACGGGCGGATGTTGGGGCATATTCCCTATCCGGAAGGCAATCCGGCCGACATGGTGACGATGCCCGGCAATTTCGGGGCCGGACGACCGTGCCAACTCCATCACGACGCCGCATTGGCGATGACCGCGTTGCTCGCCGCTGCTGACCAAGTACCGGAAGTGAAAGGCAAATTGCGCGGCATATCCTGTTTCCGCACGATCGAACGCCAGCGCCAGATCTTCTGCGGACAAATCGGCCCCGGCAAAAGGTGCAGGGATGCCGCGGAGCGCGCCAAAAGCTCAGGCCCTCCGGGCTATAGCGAGCATGCCACCGGCTATGCGCTCGATTTCGCGATCCGCCCGCTGACGCGGGGCTGCGGCGATGTCAGCGACTGCATCGCCAACACGCCGCCGGGCAAATGGCTGTTGCTGCATGCGACCGAGTTCGGGTTCGAATTGTCGTTTCCGCCGGGCAATGCGCAAGGCGTGACGTGGGAGCCGTGGCACTGGCGTTGGGTGGGTATCAACGCGACCGTTCCGGGGGCGGCGACGGCGCGCACCTTGTTCGCAACGGCGCGGACGCGCTTTCCGGCATCGCCGGGCATCGCTGATCTGTCGCCCGAATGGCAGAGAGCGATCCAGCCATCGCCTGCCCCGACCGCCACATCGACACCGACGCCGACCTGGCCAAAATAGACCTGATCGAAGGGAGTTAGTCCCTCGTTCGGGACTGGTGGCATTGATTACGTGATGCTAGGCCGCGCGCCCGCAATCGAAAGGTGAGACGGTGGCAAGTCGCGTTCGCACAGCATTGATCCTGGCCGCTTTCGCCGCAGCAAGCCCTTCGGCCGCGCAGGACGTCAGCAGAGTCATCCCGCCATCGGGCGTGATCGGCGTGCAAGACGCGATGTTGTCGCCCGATTACTGGATCGCGCGGGCCGCTTCTCCTAATGCGCTGTTGATGACGCCTAGCGAGATCGAGGCGCGCAATCGGCAGGGCTTTGCGATCGACTCCAACCTGGTCGACCTTGCGCGGATCGGACCGACGATTTCGCGAGAGCGCGTGCTCGGCTGGCTCAAGTCGATCGCCAGTCCCCTCACCACGCCGCCGGTCGATGCCAATGGCAAGCCGATCGATCGCGAGACGCTGGCAGGCGCTGTCGCCAATGAGGATGCCGACACGATCCCCGCGAGCCAGCCGGCGCGCTACGGCATGGCAGTGCGTCGCGCCCAACTGCGGATCTATCCCACCGAGTTGCATGCTTTCCCCTCGATCGATTCGCTCGATTTCGAGAGCTTCCAGGCCGGCATCCTGTTCCCCGGCGATGCCGTCGTCGTTCTGCACCGCAGCCGCGATCGACGCTGGCTCCTCGTCCAGACCTGGCAGGGTCCGGCCTGGGTGCGCGACGAGGACATCGCCACGGGCCCGGCCGCCGAGGTGCTCGGCTATCGCGGCGCGGGACCGTTCCGCGTCGTCACCGCCAGCAAGGTGCGGACCGTGTTCACGCCCGAGGCGCCGGCAGTATCCGAATTGCAACTCGACATGGGCGCCAACGTGCCGCTCGCGCAGGTCCCACCCGACCAGCCGGTCAATGGCGAGGGACCTTCGCAGTCATGGCCGATCAATCTGCCGACGCGAGCGGAGGACGGGACGCTGCGTTTCGTCCCAGCGCTATTACCGAAGTCCGAAGAAAGCGCGGCCGCCTATCTGCCGCTGACCCGGGCAAACATCATCCGCCAGGCGTTCAAGTTCCTGGGTGAGCGGTACGGCTGGGGTCATATGTACAATGCGCGCGATTGCAGCGGCTTTACCAGCGACGTCTATCGCAGCATGGGTGTGATTCTGCCGCCCAATTCGGGCGCGCAGGGAACGAGCCCGGCCATTCGCCATCACCTCTTCACCGCCGCCGATAGCAAAGCGACGCGGTTGAAAGCGGTGATGGCGGCGGACGTAGGTGACCTGCTGGTGGTGCCGGGGCACGTCATGATGTTCCTGGGGAAGATCGGCGGTCAGCCCTATATGATCCAGGACGTGCCCTATGCGATTTTCCGCGACAACGCCGGGCAACTCCACAAGACGAAGCTCAACCAAGTGTCAGTCACGCCGCTGCTGCCGCTGCTTTACGACGACAACCGCACCTATGTCGACGCGATGACCAGCCTAGTCCATGTCAACGCCCGCTAGACGCCAAAACCGCCCCGAGGATGTCGGCGAGCACCTCCACGCCCTGGTCGATCGCGCTGTCGGTCGCGCGGCCATAGCCCAGAAACAGCCGACGCGGCCCGGCTGCTGTTCGACTGTATCGAGAGAGCCCTTCGGTCGCCACGCCGCGCCGGCCGAGCGCGGCGACAATCGCCATTTCACCGGCTTCGTCGATTGCCGCTGGAAGGCGCAAAGTCACATGCAGCCCCGCCGCCGCGCCTTCGATTTCCAACCCGGGCAAAACGCGGGCCAGGCGATCGATCAGACGGTCGCGGCGATCGCGATAGAGCCGCCGCATCCGTCGCAAGTGCCGATCGTAAAAACCCGACCCGATTAGGTCGGCGAGCGCGTCCTGGTCGATCCGGGGCGGCCCTTCGCTCCAGCGGCGCAGTTCATCGTTCATCGTTCCGACGAGGTCTGGCGGCACGACCAGCCAACCGAGACGGAGCGCGGGCGCGAGCGTCTTGCTGGCTGTACCGGCATAGATGACGCGATCGGGCGCGAGCCCCTGCAGCGCACCGACGGGTGCCTGATCATAGCGAAATTCGGCGTCGTAATCGTCCTCCAACGCAAAGCCGTCACGATCGCGCAACCAGCGGACAAGCCGGTGCCGACGATCCGCGCTGAGCACGCCGCCGATCGGGAATTGGTGCGAAGGTGTCACGAACGCAGCCTGGGCAGAGGACGCGGCCAGCGCATCGACATCCATGCCGCGCTCGTCGACCGGAATGGGGATGCGGGTAAGGCCCGCTTTGTCGACCGCGACCCAATCGCTGTAGCTGGGATTCTCGACTGCGAGGCGTCGTATGCCTTGCGCGTAAAACGCAGCGCTAGTCAGGGCGCGTCCTTCGGCAAAGCCGCTGGTGATAAAGATCCTCGCCGGATCGGCGATTACGCCGCGGACCCGGCCGAGATAGTCGGCGACCACGGTGCGCAACACGATGCTGCCGCGCAAATCGCCATAACCGAGCTCGCCGGCCGGCAATTCGCCCAAGACATTGCGGATCGCACGCAACCATGCCTTGCGAGGAAACTGCCCGACATCGGGCATGGCCGGGCGCAGATCGAACCGAATGTGATCGGCCGATGCTGCGACCGGCGCCTCGGCGGCCATTGTCGCACCGACCGCCGCCACTACGGGTCGGGCGCCGCGGCGCAGGATCAGATATCCTTCCGCCGCGAGCTGGGCGTAGACATCGAGCACGAGCGGGCGCGATATGCCGAATTGGGCCGCCAGGGCGCGCGTCGAGGGCAGCTGGACGCCCGCGCGCAGCGATCCCGAGCGGATTGCATCGAGCAATCGACGGCGAAGTTGCGATGTCAGACTTTCGCCCGCCGTTCGCTCCAGCGCAAAAGGTAGATCCGGCGCCGAACTGGTCAACAATTTCTACCCATAACTGGTCACTACGACGATACCAGTAACGCGTTACTCCTCCGACAGCAAAGCCGGAGGAAATCCCGATGAGCACGTTCGCACTTGAAACGGAGATCGCCGGCCATCGGCGTGACCCTATTCTCACCGCGCCGATGGCGGCGCTATGCGGCACGATCGCGATGGCGATGGGCAGCTTCTATCTGTTGCTGTCGGCCGTGCCGGCGCATGCCGCCGCTTTGGGCGGCGAACTTGCGGCAGGATCGACCACCGCCGCACTGATGGCGACGACGATCGTCGGAGAAGTGATCGCGCCGCGATTGATCGCGCGGCTGGGGCGCCGCTTGGCGACCGCCATCGCATTGCTGGTGCTCGCGCTGCCCGCCCTGGCTACCTTTTCGGGCGATCTGACAATCGTGTTGGCGAGCTGCGCGGCACGGGGATTTGGCCTTGGCGTCCTGCTGGTCGCGGCCTGCGGACTTGCCGCATCGCTGGCGCCGGCGAGCCGCCGCGCCGAGGCGATGGGCATCTATGGACTGGCATCGGCACTGCCTGCCATCCTGGGCGTACCGCTCGGACCCTGGGCATTGGCGTCGTTCGGGCCCATCGCAACGGCGAGCATTGCCGCTACGCTCGGGTTAGGGGCATTGGTCGGCCTCGCGCCGTTTCCCGGCCCAGCGGCGCCTGCGGAAGGACGGCGCCAGCCGCACACCCTCCCCGCGCTCCATGCCTCGGCATGGCCGGCCAGTGCCCTGGCGATCGGCGCAATCGCAGTGGGTGCCACAGTTACCTTCCTGCCGCTGGCGCATCGCGAAGTCGCCGCGACCACGATCATGCTCGCCTTGCTACTGCAAGGCATCGCTTCCGCTGCCGCGCGGTGGGCGATGGGCCGTTCGATCGACCGTCACGGCCCGAAGAATGCGGTGATCGCGGGCGTGGCAGGTACCACAGCGGCGATGCTCTGCCTGACCCTGCCAGGCGACGCGGCGGTGATCGCGGGCATGGTCGGCAGCGGCGCCGCCTTCGGCGTCCTGCAGAGCGCCACGCTGACGCAATTGCTGCAGCGTGCCGCTCCAACCCAGGCCGATGGCGTCAGCGCGGTGTGGAACGCGGCTTATGACGCAGGGCTGGGCCTGGGAGGACTGGGAATCGGCGCCTTGGCCGCCGCCGCCGGATATGCCGCCGCTTTCGCGATTACCGCTATCGGCTTCATGGCGCTGGCCTGTGTCATTTTCCTGCTTTGCGAAGCTCGGAGGGCGCCATGCTGAGGCGCGACCTTTTGCGCGCGGTGGCCGCGTTGACGGTCGCCGCAGCCGCCTCGACCATTTCGCCAGTCCAAGGGAAGAAGATCATGACGAACAAGGGACGATACGCCGCGGTCAACGGGATCGAACTCTATTATGAGAGCCACGGCGCCGGTGCCCCGCTGATCTTGCTCCATGGTGGCCTGGGGACGATCGAAGCCATTTTCGGACACCTGCTTCCGGCCCTCGCTGCCAAACGGCGTGTGATTGCAGTGGAGTTGCAGGGGCACGGCCATACTGCCGACAACGGCCGACCCATGACCTATGAAGCAATGGCTGACGACATTGCGGGGCTGATCGCGGTGCTCGGATTGGGTCAAGTCGACATCGCGGGTTATTCGGTGGGCGGCGGCGTCACCTTACAGCTCGGGCTGCGTCATGCCGACAAGGTGCGGAAGCTGATCGTCATTTCTGCACCGCATGCGACCGACGGTTGGTTTCCCGAGGTGTTGGCGGGCACCCAGGCGATGGATGCCGAGGCGATGAAGGGTTCCAAATGGCACCAGGCCTATGAAAAAGCGGCCCCGCGTCCGCAGGATTGGCCGCTACTCGTGCGCAACGTTTCGCGGTTGATGTCGTCGCGCTACGACTGGAGCGATGCGATCGCCAACAACATGAAGGCACCGATATTGATGATTGGCGGCGACGCAGACAGCGTTCGCCCCACGCATGCCCTGGCGCTGTTTGAATTGCTGGGCGGCGGGAAGGCGGATGGTTTCGCCAAGGGGCGTGGCGCCTCGCGGTTGCTGATCATGCCCAATGCCAATCATCTCGACATTCTCGATCACGACATCCTGCCCCCAGCCATTCTGGCCTATCTGGAGAGCGACACTGCCATGACGCCGCCGTTCAGTGTGGCGCCTGGAGTGGCTCGCGAGAGGCGATCAGATGGCGATTCCTAACCGTTTGCGGACGAGGCTTCCACCGGGCTCAGGACGACGCGTATCGTGGGTAACGCGCGGTGACGCGCGTGGCGATTGATCGAGGTCAAGCAGTCCTCAAGCGTGTCGTAGAGCGCGGCATGGCGGATTGTGCCCGACTGCGCGATCCGCTGCCAAGCCCTGGCTATACGGAAGCGTCCGCCGGCCAAGACCGCCTGGGCAGGGAACACCTCGTAACGGGAGCGGACGCGCTTCATGCACTCGATAACCTCGCGTATGCTGACGTGTTCCGTCGGTAACCGGTCGTTAGGCACGAACTTGGGCGGGATGTTGCCAAGGGAGGCGATACTATCGCCAAACTGGCAATCGCGAGCAGCGCTCGTTGGCGCGAGCAGCGCTCGTTGGCGCGAGCAGCGCTCGTTGGCGGCGATCGATTGCAGGCTCCACGTCGGACCCTTTCATCCATGTGCGGACAATCAGAAGGCGCCGCCGAGCCACGCAATGCTCGTATATTTCGATGAACGCGCGACCCGCTTCGACCAGCGACGCCGCGGCACCTTCTACGGCGATCGACGCGGCGCTATGATCCGCCATGCCCGAGGAATATGCTGCGGACTCGCCCGACGACCCCGCCCTTTCGCCACGCGTTGCCTTATTGTCGATGGTCGGCTTTTGGGCGTTCTATTGCGCCATCGTCACGCTCAGGTCCGCGGTCATCGGACAGGGCGTTCAGCCGGACGTTCTCGTCCGGCGCCTCGCCCTCATGCTGTTCAGCATCGGCCTCACCTATCTTGTCTACCTTGTCTTGCGCAGGATTCCGACGAGCTCGCTCAAGCGCGGCATGATTGCCGCCGGATTGCTCGCGGTGCCTGCGGCGTTGACCTATTCGGCTGCGAGTTGGTTCGTGTTCGATGTCGTGGGACAGACCGAAGCGGCGGCCACCAGCAGCGCCAACGCCCCTACTTCCGCCACACACCAGGCCAAGCCGCCAGGCGGAATGATGGTGCAGGTGGGCGGTACGCACGCTGACGACGCCAATATGGCGATCGTCAAGATGATCGGCGACAGCGCGGTCAACAGTTATTTCTTCTTCGCCGGATGGGCCGCGCTCTATCTGGCGCTTTGCTACGCCGCCGAGGTCGGCGCGCTGGAACGAAAGAACGCCGCGTTTCGCGCCGCCGCGCAGGCGGCCGAGCTTCGGGCGCTGCGCTATCAGGTCAATCCGCATTTTCTGTTCAACACACTCAACTCGCTGTCATCTTTGGTCATGGTCGGCCGGCAAGCCGCCGCCGAACGTATGATCATCAATCTGTCGAGCTTCTTCCGAGCCAGTCTGGTCGGCGATCCGAGCGAGGACGTGCGGCTAGCAGAAGAGATCCGGCTGCAACAACTCTATCTCGATATCGAGCAGATCCGGTTTCCCGATCGCCTGCGACTGGATATCGAATTGCCCGACGATCTGCGCGACGCGCTCGTGCCCGGATTGATCCTGCAACCGCTGATCGAGAATGCCGTGAAATATGGCGTGTCGCGATCGCGGCGCCCCGTCATGATCACTATCCGCGCCGCAAGCGACCGCGATCGCCTCCTGTTGACCGTTGAGGACGATGGCGAGCCTGGATCGACCAGCGCTCCGCCCGACCCGAGCACCGGCCTCGGTCTGCGCAACGTCGCCGATCGCATTGCCGCCCGGTTCGACGGCGACGGTTCTTGCCGCGTCCACCCGCTCGCTCCGGGCGGATTCCGCGTGGAATTGACGATGCCGCTGACCTTCGATGAGGACTGAGCCCGTGTTGCGGACGCTGATCGTCGATGACGAACCGCTCGCGATCGAACGCATGGTCGTGCTCTGCTCGACTATCCCGAGCCTGACGCTGGTCGGCACTGCCTCCGACGGTGAAATAGCATTGCGACTGGCGAAGGCGCTGTCGCCCGACCTCGTGCTCCTCGACATCGCCATGCCGGCAGTGGACGGCATGGACGTGGCCAAAGCCCTGTGCACCGGAGAGCATGTCCCCGCCATCGTCTTTTGCACGGCGTTCGACGGATTTGCCCTGGCGGCGTTTGATGTCGCCGCGGTCGACTATCTGCTCAAGCCGGTGACGCCCGAGGGGCTCGTCCGGGCGGTGGCACGCGCACGTGAGAAGATCGGCGCACCCGAAAACCGCGTTCCGGATCCATCACCGCAGTCGGAATGGATCGAAGAATTCTGGGTGCCGTACCGATCGGAGATGGTGCGCATCGCTGCGATCGATATCGATCGGATCGACGCTATGCGCGACTATATGTCCTTGCAGATCGGGTCGCGCAATTTCCTGCTCCACCAAACGCTCGGCACGCTCGAACGCCGGTTGGACCCGGCCAGGTTCATCCGCGTCCACCGGTCGACGATCGTCAGGCGAGACTTCATCGCCAAGCTTCGCCACGACGGGCTGGGGATTTGGTACGCGATTCTCGTCGATGGAACCGACGTCCGGATAGGCCGCTCCTACCTCACCGCCGTAAAGGCCTTGGCAGGCCGCTGAGCCATGCTTTGCCGGCGACCACAAAGGGCCCGCTGACGGGCGATCGGCAGTGCTGATCCTCGGCGGCCGGACGGCATCATGATTATCTGGCGGCGAGCCTGAACGGAGCAAGTCGGGCGTCGGCCTGGCGAGCCGCGACGGTGCGGCAGCGCTCGACCTCGACGGGTACCAGCGCACCTACCCGTGGATAATCGCCGCAAACCCGTTCCGCCGCCCGGCGAATGCGCGCGCGCGCCGTCCTGATGCCGGCATCGGTCGAGAGATCGAGATCATGGATAGAGACGACGGCCTTGGGCAGCTGATCCATGTCCCGAGCTACCGCGGCCGCATCGGCAGTGCCGAAAAAGACCGCAGCGACGATCGATCCCATTCCCACATATGAAATATGCATCACGCTTTTCCCATCAATTGAAGTCAATCGTCGCTCGCCGAAACAGGGCGACGATTTGGGGATATTTCAGGGGACTGGTCGAGCGGAGCGCTCTTCGATCAACGCGCCGATCGCTTCTATCAACCACCTGAGCAGGCGACGAACGACCGACGGCGTTCGACAAGCGGCGACCTGGCCAAAGCCTCTCCTTTTGCAGCTAAATCGAATTCCGCGCGGCTTGAGCGCGGCGTGACGATCCGACATAGAGCCAGGAAGATCGAGGCGGCACGGAAGGCATGACGGTGCAGGAAATCGGTGTCGGCGTGATCGGTTATGGTCTGGCGGGCCGGGCGTTTCATACACCCTATGTCCGCGCCACGCCCGGCATGGCGTTGCGCGCGATCGTCACGCGCAATCCGGCGAAGGTGCATGCCGACTTGCCCGATATGCGCGTCGTGCCCGATGTCGCGGCGCTGCTGGCCGAGCCGGGCATCGATCTCGTCGTTGTCGCCAGCCCCGACGCGCTTCATGCCGAGCACGCCGTCGCGGCGTTGGAAGCCGGCAAGCATGTGCTGATCGACAAGCCGTTCGCCACTAGCTTGGCCGACGCCCGCCGCGTGGCGGCGGCCGCCGACGCCGCGGACCGGCAAGTGACCGTGTTCCAGAACCGCCGCTGGGATGCGGATTTCCGCACGCTGCAGCGGCTGATCGCGGAAGGCGCGCTGGGTGAGATCGTGCAGTTCGAAAGCCATTTCGATCGCTGGCGCCCAACCCCGACCGGTCTGTGGAAGGAAGCCCGCGAGGGTGGGGCTTGGCTCGACCTTGGGCCGCATCTGGTCGACCAAGCGCTGGTGTTGTTCGGGCGCCCCGAAGGAGTCAGCCTCGACCTCGCGACCTTACGTGAAGGCGCTCCGTCGCCCGATTATTTCCATGCCGTGTTGCGCTACGAACGACACCGCGTGATCTTGCACGCGACCAAACTTGCCGCGCAACACGGCCTGAGGTTCGCCGTGCACGGCACGCGCGCGAGCTGGATCAAGCATGGGAGCGATCCGCAGGAAGCCGCGACGCTCGCTGGGCACGCACCGGAGGGAGAGGATTGGGGCATCGATCCGATCGACGGCACGCTGACGCTCGGCGAAAACGGCACGGTCTCCCCCGTACGCAACGAGCGCGGCGACTATCGGCTGTTTTGGCAGGCGCTGGCAGGCGCCCTTCGAGGCGAGGACGCGAACCCGGTCCCCGCTAGCGAGGCGATCACGGTGATGGAAGTGCTCGACGCCGGGCTGCGCAGCGCCGCCGAACGAGCGGAGGCTCAGCTTTAGCCCATCATCCGTTCGGCACCGCGTGCAGTTGCTGGGCGATCTGCTTGAGCGCGCCCTCGGTTCCTTCGCAAGCGTCATTGGCGAGGAGGACATAGCCTTCCTGCGTCTGCGGATAGAGCACGACCTGGCTCGTCATCCCGAACGTGCCGCCGCCGTGCCATAGCATGCGCTGACCGTTGTCCAGCGCCATGTTCCAGATCAGCCCTTCGCCATCGGCCTGCGTCCCGACCAGCGGTTGATGCGCCAGTTTGATCGCGGGGACGTTCTCGTCGAGTTGCCACCGGACATAGCGGGCCATGTCGGCCGGCGTCGAATAGAGGCCGTAAGCGGCACCGGCATTGCGCAGGTGAAAGGGCGTCGCCCGGCCGAGCCGGTCATACGGCGTGACCAGCCTTTTGCGCTGTGCCGGAGTGAGGACGAAATCGGTATCCTTCATCCCGAGCGGACGCAGGATCGAGGCACGCATCAGACGTTCGAACGGCTGCTTGCGGACGGTCTCAAGCCCGAAACCGATCACTTTCATACCCAGGTTGGAATAGGCTTCGGTCGTTCCCGGCGTGCTCCGCAACGCAATGCCGTGCAACGCGGTGAGGTAGCGTTCGCGGTCATAGCCGCGATCGAGCGCCAGCAGGGCGTCGGGGAGTGTCCGATAATCGCGATGATCATAGAGCGCATCGGTATCGGGGAAATCGCGCGGCAACCCAGATCGATGGGTTGCCAACGAGCGCAACGTGATCGGCTGCCCATCGCGTTCCAGATTCGGATAGGTCTGGGGAAGATAAGAGCGGAAATCGCGATCGACGCCCATCGCACCATCGCTCACGGCCTGCGCCGCCAGCGCCCCGGTGAAGGTCTTGGTGACCGAGGCGATTTCGTAGATGCTGTCCGGCGTCGCCTTCCGTCTGGTTTGTCTGGACGCCGTTCCGTAATCGTAGAACCGGACTTGCCCGTGCACGAAAGCCGCGATCGACAGGCCAACGCGGCAGCGGTTCGCCAGAAAGCCCGCGGCAAGCTTATCTGCAGCGGTGTCGATCGCCACGGTGAGCGGCTGCGACACTGGCTGGACACGCATGACCGGTGATGCCGCGGCCGGACCGAAGGCGGCAGCTGCGGTCAGAGTGATGGCGATATAACCTGCTTTCATTGCTGCAGATTTGCACAAATCGCGCAGGCTTGGCCAGGTATTTAGGCTGCCTTCGCATGCTCTTCGACATAGACCGACTTCGGCCGGATCAGGCGGCCGGTCAGCGCCTGTTCGCGCGCATGCGCGATCCAGCCGACGACGCGACCCATCGCGAAGACGCCAGTGAAACTCTCCTTCGGGAAACCGACCGCCTCGAGCAGCAAGGCGGTGTAGAATTCGACGTTGGTTTCGATGACGCGGCTTTGCTTGCGCTGACGCAAGGCGACGAGCGCGATGCGTTCGACCTGCTCGGCGAATTCCAGTCGACCGCCGACACGGTCGAGCGTGTGGAGGGCCGCCTTCAAGGCATCGGCGCGCGGGTCGCGGACACGGTAGATGCGGTGGCCGAAGCCCATAAGCCGCTCGCCGCGATTGAGCGCGCGGTCGATCCAGGCGTGTGCGTCTCCTTCCGCTGCGATACCGTCGAGCATTTCGATCACCGGGCCGGGCGCGCCACCATGAAGCGGCCCTTTGAGCGCCCCCAGCCCGGCCAGCACTGTCGACGTCAGTCCGGCCTGGGTCGACGCGACGACCCGCGCGGCGAAGGTCGACGCGTTGAGGCCGTGGTCGCTGACCGTCACCAGATAGGCGTCGAGCGCCGCACCGCCAGTATCGCGGCCAAGCATCCGCACGACATCGTCGGCGTGGCCGCGCGAGGGATCAGGTGCGATTGGGTTCTGTTCAGCAGATTGACGGAGCAAGGCGGGAATCAGCACTGCGGGCGCGGCGATCAGGCGCAGCGCGTCGTCGAGGGTCACGCCATCCGGCATCGGCGCGAGCGCGGCGCGCATTGCATCATAGACGGGCAGATCCGCCAGCAGCGGCAGCAACGGACCGGCGCGCTCGAACGCGTCGACACGCGCCTGCCCTAGCATTGCGGCCAAGCGGTCGGGATCGGGCAGGTCATCGAAGAAACCATCGAATAGCAAATGCACGACCTGTGCGAACGTCCAGCGGCCCGCCAGCGCTTCCAGCGGATGGCCGCGGATGATCAGCCGCCCTGCCTCACCATCGACATCGGACAGTACCGTCTCCGCGGCGACGACATCTTCCAAACCGCTGTTCATCAGCCGAACTCCCTTGACGTGACGCAGCGCAAATGGTCGTGTCGCGATCGCCAATCAATCTTGATCAAGTGAATCAATCATGCAGGAATGGCTGTCGCGCGACGAGGCGCTGGTCACGTTGGGAGTCCAGCCGCAGACGCTCTATGCCTATGTCAGTCGCGGGTTGATCGAGCGCCGCGCCGATGCAGCCGATCCCCGGCGAAGCGAATATCGTGGCGACGATATTCTGGCGCTAACCAAGCGGCGCGCGCGCGGACGGCGGACGGCATCGATAGCGGCATCCGCCATGGCTTGGGGCGAACCGGTGATCCCGACGCGGATTTCGACCGTGGCGCATGGGCAGCTGATCTTTCGCGGGCGTCGGGCGGCCGAACTGGCCGATCACGCGACGTTGGAGGAGGTTGCCGCATTATTATGGGAACAACCGGTGGCGGCATTCCCGATCGCGCATGACGGCGGCGATCCTTTCCAAGCCTTGGCGGCGCTGATCGCGGGCGCCAGGTCGATGATCGGACGAGCGCCCGCCAAACTCGCGCAGGAAGCGTCAGTCGCGGTCGCGGCGATCGCCGGTACGTTCGGTGCGGCCGGCGACGGGCCGATACATGAACGTCTGGCGCGTGGTTGGTCGCTCGATGCTGCGGGCACCGACCTCGTTCGACGCGCGCTGGTGTTGCTCGCGGACCATGAACTCAATCCCTCGACCTTTGCGGCGCGGATCGCCGCATCGACCGGTGCACCGATGACAGCGTGCGTAATGGCAGGGCTATCGACACTGTCGGGGCCGAAACATGGCGGTGCAGGTGCCGCACTCGCGGCCCTGGCTGCGGAAGCCAAGGCGAACGGCGTCGATATGGCGGTGGCACGGTGGCTGGCGGCCGGCCATGGTCTGCCGGGGTTTGGCCATCCGCTCTATCCGCATGGGGATCCGCGCGCCGCCGCGTTGCTGCCGCTAGTCACGCTCGATCCGGCGCTCATCGAGCTGCGCGACGCTGTCGTGGATGCAACCGAGGCGCTGCCCAATATCGATTTCGCCTTACTCGCGATATCGGTCGCCGCTGACCTGCCTGCCGACGCACCGTTCCGACTGTTCGCCACCGCGCGCGGGGTCGGATGGGCGGCGCACGCCATCGAGCAGTCGGCCAGCGGCGCGATGATCCGGCCGCGTGCGCGGTATCAGGGACCAGCGACCGGTACCCTGGGAAACGATCGCTAGACGGGTCATGAACAATGGGGCTCGGACGCCGTCGTCCGAGCCCCTGTAGCTTGCTCAATACGTGCCAGAGAAACTGCGATTGAGGATGCGGCCATCGCCGCCTTCCTCCTGATCGCGGCCGGCGCTGTCGCCACCGAAGAACGCGCTCCGCTCTTCATCTCCCCAATGCGCCTTGGCCTCCTCGGCCGTCTTGCGCACGATTACCTTGTCATCGACGCGGTCAATCCAGCGCGACGGAATCGAATGATGGCGGCCGCCGGCATCGGGATCGCTCTTGGTCAGGAGAATGCGATCGCCGCGCACTTTGTCGACGGTGCCGATGTGCTCACCATCGGAACCGACCACGTCCATATGCTCGGTAACACGCTGCAGACTCGATCGCTGAGTCTGCCGTTCGTTGCGCCAGCTGCCGAATTCGTTGGAGAACCGCTGCTGGTTCTCGCGGCGATATTCCTCATAATCGCGGTCGAGTGCGGCGATCTGGCCGGCGCGCCAGCTGTGATAATCGCCATCGCCACGATAGCTATTATCGCCGCCATACCGCTGATCATAGCGCTGGTCCGCATCGCGCCGACGCTCGGCCTCTTCGTCGCCGAACCACGACCGCACCTCGTCGCCCGCACGCGCAAAGAAGTTGCGGTCTTCATAGCTATAGTCGCGTGGATCGCGATCGTATCCGCGACCAAAACTGCGCCGGCCGCGATACATGTCAGGGCGACCGTAATCGCGATCGTCGTCGCGGCGCTCGATATCGGAGAAGCGGTTGCCATCGGACGCGTAGCTGCCGCGATAGCGTGGGCCGGAGCCGTAATCGTATCCGCGATTGGCGAAATTGGGGTTGCGGCCCTGACTGTAATAACCGCGATCGTAATCGTCGCGATCACGATCCGGGCGACGGCTCGGGCCGATCATGCCGGCGGCTTCATATTCGCGCGCGCTGGTATAGGTGCGGTCCTGACCGGAGCCATAATCGCGGCCGTAATTGTCGTCGCCGGGTGCGTAATAATCGCCTTGCAGCGAATTGCCGCGGGGGTAGCGTTCATATGCCATCTGGCGGGTCCTCTCATCGGGTGTCGACGGCGGACGCGGAAAGGGGGGAACCGCGCCCGCCTGCCCGCTTAAACGGAACGCAAAGGCTGCCAGTTCCGCAATTTGACGACTGCTTGACGCAGGTTAACGAAGTTGTCCGGCAGCTGGGCGCGACCTGTTTGGTCAACACGGCAAAGCGCGTGTTGCAAAGCCGGAAAATGGTCGCTAGAGGCTCGCGCTCCCAAGGGCGGAAGCGCCCTTGCGGCGTGGGCGGGGCTGTAGCTCAGATGGGAGAGCGCTGCAATCGCACTGCAGAGGTCAGGGGTTCGATTCCCCTCAGCTCCACCAGCCGCCCACGCCAGATCGGACTCGCCGTGCTAGCGTGGCTCGACGGATCGGCGCCTAACCTTTCGCCGCCGCCACGCGACCTAGGCTATCGCTCCACAGCACCGCCACCCTCGGCGCTTCCTCTTCGAGCGCTTGCAATCGGTCGTACCACGGCCCGATGTCCTGCGCGGCGGGCGAAAACCCTTCAAACTGCAAGCGCGCGGCGATCCAGCGAGCGCGCAAGCTTTCCAGCTCGGTCCAGATCGTACCGACGACTCCGCTGGCCCGCGGTTCTCGCTGACAGACGTTGATCCGTCCCGTTTCGATCGTTTCCCAAACGGGCGCTCCGATTTCGTCGGCGATCAGCCGGTCGATCGAGGGACGCCGGGTACACCAGTCACGCAACCTCTCGCCGATCGGGATCAGGGCGTGCGCGGCATCGATCAACGCGGCAACCGCCGGGTCACGGGTCCAGCAGTCGACCGCGAGCAGACGCGCGCTTTCGGGATGGAGGTCGGGCGAGGACTGAACAGCGGCAGGCGGCAATGATTGCTCCCACGCCAGAAGAGCGGCGAAAAGCAAATATGGGACATATTGTCCAACTATTCAACGTCGCCGATGGCAGCTAGCTCGGCCCGGAATATAGCCTTCAGTGGGACGATCTGGCCAAGTCAGCCGCCTTTTCGCAAGGGCTTGCCGTGATTGGCGAGCTGAGCAGCGCGCCATTTTTCGATCATGTGCGGACCGGGCACGTCAGGATAGGGTCCCTTCCCGGCTACACGTCGTCCGGTGAGAAGAAATTCGACCGACACGCCCGTGATCAAGGCAAATTGCTCCATCATCGCATGCGGCATCGGCGTGCGCGATTCGTATTTGCGATAACGTTCGGCCGGTACGCCGAGCAGGGTCGACATCTGTCCGGCCGTCATCCCCCTGAGCTGGCGAAGTGCCTTCACCCTGGCGATATAAAGAGCGTCGAATTCCTCTGGCGTGATCGGATCGGTCATGGACAAATTGTACCATGACCTCGGCTCATAACAAAGCGCCAACTGACGGTTGATATGTTGGACAATATGTCCAACTTATTGCCAATGACGACCGCCGCTAGCTCCGAACGTGCCAATGGATCGCTAAAGGACGGACCGCAAACGAGGTGCGCAGCATGTGGGCGCTCGGTCTGCGATCATCCCGATCCGATCTACGGCGGCATTGTGCCCGCATCTCTTCGGCCCGCGCCAGCGGCCGAAACGCGAGCCGGATAGGCCGTCGCGCCGGTCAAATCAGACACCGAATTTATCAGGAGAAAAGACGTTGGCGGATAGCAATCCGAAGATCCAGCGAGCGAGCGCACGCGCTGAGAGTGGCGCGGAAGACCGGCTCACGATGATCCGCGCCAGTGCCGCACGACGATTGGCCGCGCTCCCACAACGCGAGCAGCAGCCCGACGCCGTCGATCGTCTGGCCGCCGCGCTGCACCGGCGCGAGGAGTCGGAACGGCGGCACGAGGCAATGATCGCGCGGTGGCAGCACAAGAATGAAGGTACGCCGGAGACGCACGAAAAGGCGAACGCGCTGCCCGAGCGGCGTCGGCAATCGCCGCTCCACCGGATGGAACGCCTGGGCAAGATCAGCGCGGACGAGCGCGCCGCGGCCGAAGAGATTGCCGGCGTGGCGGAGAGAATCCGGCGCGCCGGGTCGATACGGTCGGTGTCACTGGAAACGCGCGTCGATTTCGCCAATTCGGGGCGGGACCAATTGGTCGAGTCACTGAAACGTGTGCGGCTGGAGGTCGCCTATCGCGCATGGTGCGAGGCCATCCCTCGGCCGAGAGCCATGGTGCTCGACATGGTGTTGAGCGACCGATCGTTCGTGCAACTGGCACACGCGCATGGGATGCAATGGCGAACGGCGCGCAAGCGGCTGATTACCGCGTTGCGGATGTGGCCCGAAATGGCGGCGGCAGCGCGACGAGATGTGGATCGCGAGGATGTCGAGGCGGTGTACGCGCGGCTGGGCGCGGGAGAACTGCTGGGATCGCAACCTTAGCCGGCCAACACGGACCGAAGCGACACGACGACCACCGAGATGTTTGGGAGTGCGCGGCGGACATATCTCCCCCGCACTTTCGAGATATAGTTCGCAAGGGTCTTGCTTCAAGACCCGCCCTTTGCCGTAAAGCCCCTGCCCCATCGATTCGCAGGGAGAGGCGATATGCGGGCAGTATCATCTACTTATGACGTGCGCGAAGGCGCCAATACGAAGGCGAGCGACCACGCGATTGTGATTTGCGGCGGCGGGCCGACCGGACTGATGCTGGCCGGCGAGTTGGCGCTGGCGGGGGCCGATGTCGCGATCGTCGAGCGGCGCCCGAACCAGGAACTGGCGGGGTCGCGCGCAGGCGGATTGCATGCTCGATCGATCGAATTGCTCGATCAACGCGGCATTGCCGACCGGTTCCTGGCCGCTGGAGAAGCGATGCAGGTCACGGGCTTCGCGCTCACCAGGCTCGACATCAGCGACTTTCCCACCCGGCACAATTACGGGCTGGCTTTGTGGCAGAACCATATAGAGCGCATCCTGGCCGAATGGGTCGCCGAGCTGGGAGTGCCGACCTATCGCGCGCGCAACGTGATCGGGTTCGTCGAGGATGAAACGGGCGTCGACATCGCACTATCCGACGGGAGTTCGCTGCGGACCGACTATCTGGTCGGATGCGATGGCGGGCGCAGCCCGATCCGCAAGGCGGCGGGGATCGACTTTCCCGGTTGGGATCCTACTATCAGCAATCTGATCGCCGAGGTCGAGCTGGAAGAAGAGCCCGACTGGGGCATCCGTCGCGACGCGATCGGGTTGCATGGGCTGAGCCGGATGGACGACGGCAAGACGGTGCGCGTCATGATCACCGAGCAGCGGGCGGGGCGTGCCGGCGATCCGGGGCTCAGCGACCTGAGCGAAGGGCTGATCGCGGTCTATGGGACCGATTTCGGGGTACATAATCCGAGCTGGATTTCGCGCTTCAGCGACATGACGCGGCAGGCCGCGACGTATCGCAAGGGCCGGATCTTGCTGGCCGGCGATGCCGCGCATGTCCATTCGCCTGATGGGGGCCAAGGCCTCAACATCGGCTTGCACGATGCGGTGAACCTGGGATGGAAATTGGCGCGCGTCGCCGCGGGGACGGCGCCCGACAGCCTGCTCGACAGCTATCATGCCGAGCGTCATCCCGTCACCGCGCGGGTACTGCGCAATACGATGGCGCAAGTCGCCCTGCGGCGCGCGGACGAGCGCTCCGGCGCGCTGCGCGAGATCGTCGCCGAACTGCTGGGCATGGACGAACCGCGCCGACGCATTGCGGGGATGATGTCGGGGCTGGACGTGCAGTACGATCTTGGCGAGGGGCACGCGCTGCTCGGGCGGCGGATGCCCGACCTCGATTTGGTTACCGCCGACGGCCCGGTGAGGGTGTTCGCATTGCTGCACGATGCGCGACCGGTGCTGATCAATCTCGGCGAGCCGGGCACGATAGAAATCTCGCCCTGGGCGGATCGAGTGAAGCTGCTGGATGCCAGTTATGAGGGGATCTGGGCGTTGCCGGTGATCGGCGCGGTTTCCGCCCCGACCGCGGTGCTGGTCCGGCCCGATGGCCATGTCGCCTGGGTAGGAAACGGCGATGATGGCGGGCTGGCCCAAGCGCTGGCGACCTGGTTCGGGCCGGCGGCAATAGCGTGACCCATCGGACGGAGGGGCGGCGTCAACGGCTCCTCCGTCCACCCGAGAAAATGAGAACAAACCGTGAAAACTTCTTGACTGCCACGAAAAAACGTGTATGTAGCAATCATCCAAATTTGCGTTCGACCGAAACGGCGTCGCGCAGTTTTCTCGCAGAAAATCCACCGGTTCCCGGACACCCGTCCGGCAACGTGCGTACGTTGCTGGAGCGGGTTGTTGCGGCGCGTCGGGCGGATGGCGATCGGGTGGAGTTCGGATGGCGGAGCGGAAGCGTGCGGGGTCGGGAACATCCGCCAAGAACGCTATTGTTCCAACTTGGTTAGTCTCCCCTCCGACGCACCTTCCCAACACTGCGCGCAAAAGCGGGCGGGCGACGATCGAAATTACCGACGCGATGCGCGCCGACGTACGGCGCTTCGCCGAGGTCGGGACACCCTATGCGATCATCGCACGGATTATGGGCATCAGCGCGACGACATTGAAACGGCGGTGCCGCGCCGAACTCGACGCGGGCGTCGAAGTGGCCAATGCGCGGATCGCGCTGACCTTGTTCGAGACCGCGATGAACGGGAACACCACGGCGATGCTGTGGTGGGAAAAGACGCGCGCGGGGCGGCGCGAGGGTTCGGCGCCCGATCCGCTTGGGATCGGCACGCGTGCCGTCGAGGCGATCACGCCCGACATGTCGGCGCGCGAGGCGGCGGAACGCTATCGCGAGGAACTTGGGTGACAGTGGGTTCAGCGCCGGCCCTCCCGACCTGGCCGCCGGACTATGTCGCCGAGCTAATGGCACGACAGCATCGATTGCGGCGGTTGAAGGCGGATGCCGGGCTGCGCGCTGGGCTTGCCGAGCGATATCGCGAGGATCCCGCCGGGTGGATCGCGCATTGGGCCGTGACGTACGATCCTAGAAAGGCGGCGAGCGACGCGCCGACGGTGATGCCGTTCGTACCCTTTCCCCGCCAGGTCGAGATGATCGCGTTCCTGCGCGCCAACGTCGATGCGCAGCAGAGCGGGTTGATCGAAAAGGCACGCGACATGGGCGCGACGTGGCTGGCCTGCGCCTTCTCCGTGTGGCTGTGGTTGTACCGGCCGGGCGCCGCGATCGGATGGGGCAGCCGCAAGGAGCAATTGGTCGACAAGATCGGCGATCCCGACAGCATTTTCGAGAAGATACGGATCATCATCCGCCACTTGCCCCGGCTGATGCTGCCCATCGGGTTCGATCCGCGCGACGACATGCCGAGCATGAAGATCGTCAACCGCGCGACCGGTGCGACGATCACCGGAGAGTCGGGCGACAATATCGGGCGCGGCGGGCGTAAGCTGATCTATTTCAAGGACGAGAGCGCACATTACGAGCGGCCCGAGAAGATCGAGGCCGCACTGGCCGACACGACCAATGTCCAGATCGACATGAGCTCGGTCAACGGGCCCGGCAATGTATTCCATCGCCGGCGCGAAAGCGGGATCGAATGGGCGCCGGGCGCGGCGCTCGCCACCGATCGGGTCAACGTGTTCGTGATGGACTGGCGCGACCATCCGGCCAAGGATGCCGCCTGGTATGCCGGGCGGCAGGCCAAGGCGGCGGCGGACGGGCTGCTCCATGTCTTCGCGCAGGAAGTCGACCGCAATTATACCGCCGCGGTCGAGGGGATCATCATCCCCGGCGACTGGGTGGCGAGCGCGATCGACGCGCATCTCGCGCTCGGATTCGACGATGAAGGCGGGTGGCGCGCCGCGCTGGACCCGGCCGACGAGGGTGGCGACCGACATGCGCTGGCCATCGCCAAGGGGTCGGTGGTGCATTCAGTCGACGATTGGGGCGACGGCGATGTCGGCAAGGCGACGCGGCTGGCGGTCGACCGGCTGCGCGGACGGACGGTGGCGTTACAATACGACAGTATCGGCGTCGGCGCGGGGGTGAAGGCGGAAGCCAACCGGTTGCGGGATGAGGTGGACGCCGACGGGCGGGCGCTGCTGCCCGTAGGTATCACATTCCGGCCATGGAATGCCGGGGCATCGCCGGTCCGGCCGCGAGAGCATGTCGTGCCGGGAGATAGTGAGACGCCGGTCAATGGCGATTTCTATGCGAACTTGAAAGCGCAGGCCTGGTGGCAATTGCGGTTGCGCTTCGAGCGCACGCACAAGGCGGTGACGGCGGGCGAGGTTTACGACCCCGCCGACCTAATCAGCTTGCCGCGCGATATGCGGGGGCTAGCATCGCTGCGGAAGGAATTGAGCCAGCCGACGCGCGCGGTGAACGGTGCGCTGAAGCTGGTGGTCGACAAGAAACCCGACGGCACCAGGTCGCCCAACAAGGCCGACGCGCTGGTCATGGCTTTCTGGCCGGCGGAGGATGCGGTGGCGTCGGTTGGGTTCCTGGACCTGGTGCGCGCGGCGAATGCGGTGACGGCTAGCGGAAGCGATCAGGGTTCGGGATAGGGTCCGACATCGGTATTGATCTCAACCGACCGGACACCTTCGATCGTCTCCATCTCGCCGAGTACGATTCGCAGCGCTGCCGTGGCATCGTCACGCGTTTGATAAATCCCGGACGGTGGATAGTCGTTGATCCAGTAAGGCAGGAACTCCTCGGTTGCTTCGGTCAGATATTCGGTGACGAACACCCACAGACCATCGGCGCGGGAGCAAACACGCCCACGACTTTTGCCTGACCGGGCAAGGAATGTTTCGATCGCGGTGACGAACACGGCGGCGGTCAGCGGCGATCGTCGCCGACGACCCGCAGGCAATCGCCGTCGATCTCGATCAAGGCATCGGTCCCCGATTCCCTGATATGGCGAAGGGCCATACGGCGGCACTGATCGTCGGTGTTGATCTGGTATTCGACCCAGCGACGCCATTTGGTGTCGGCCAGCGCGATGCGTTGGGCGTCCGACAGGCCCGTATCGTGTTCGGCTCGAAGGTGCTTGATGTGGTGAATCCAGCGATTGCGATCACTCTCTTTCACTGACCAACGCCGACCGTATCGACCTTGCCCGTAGCACGCTCGACCCAGGCAACACCTCCGCCGCCGAAAGCTTCGGATGCCGGATCCCAGAAATGCACGACCCAATACTTGCCCCGGGCTTCGATCCGATGACGAACGACGTGCCGCGGGTCGGCGAACGCGCTGCCAAAACGGTCGCGGAGAACCGCCTCGGCGCGCCGTGCCGCTTCGGCTTGATCGACCGGACCCGCCGTCGCGCACGCGACTGGTAGAAGCAATAGCCAGATAATGGTGAACTTCATCGCTCCAATGTGCCGCAAAAACAGCGATCCTTCCATTCATAGAACCAATTCGACCACATTTTGCGGTGCCGCCGAGGTGCCCGGCAAAGGAGAACCACATGCCCAAAGGCGGCGTGCAGACCAATGTCACCTATAGCTGGGGCAACAGCAGCAACGAGAATGCGTGGGGGCCGTTTTCGCCAGGCTTTCCGCTCACGCCTGTCGTGCAGCAGCCTGTACGCGGCTACGACTTCAAGCCCAATATCAACGCGACGTTGCAGCCCCGCGCCTACGAGCAGACCGGGTTTCCAGCGCTGCGCGCGTTCGCCAATGTCGAACTGGTGCGGCTGGCGATCGAGACGCGCAAGGACCAGGTCGAGCGGCTCGACTGGCAGATCAAGCCGGTCGATGGCGCCGCCAAGATTGCCGACGATCCGCGCATCGTCGAGCTTACGCGGTTCTGGCGCAAGCCTGATGGGGTCACGCCGTTCGCGACCTTCATGCGATCGAGCCTGGAGGATTTGCTGACGCTCGATGCGCCGGCGTTCGAGAAGCGGCGCAACCGCGGCGGCAAGCTGATCGCGCTAGAGATCGTGCCCGGCGATACGATCCATCCGATGGTCGACGATACCGGACGGCGGCCGCGCGGCCCCGCCGACGTCGCCTATCAGCAGGTGATCAAGGGCGTGGTGTGGGCCAACCTGACCAATGCCGACCTGCTCTATGTGCCGCGGAACGTCCGACCGCATCATCTCTATGGCTTCGGGCCGGTCGAGCAGATCATCGTGACGATCAACACGATCCTGCGGCGCCAGGCGGCGCAATTGAGCTACTTCACCGAAGGCAATGTCCCGGCGGGACTGCTCAACGCGCCCGATGGATGGGATGCGGCGAAGATCCAGGAATTGCAGCAATGGTTCGACGATCGGATCGCGGGCAACGCGGCCGAACAGAACAAGCTGATATGGGGGCCGCATGGATCGCAATTCACCGCGTTCAAGGCGGCGCCGATCAAGGACGAGTTCGACGAATGGCTGGCGCGGATCGTCGCCTTCGCCTTCTCGCTGCCCCCTACCCCGTTCGTGCGCCAGATGAACCGCTCGACCGCGATGGAGGATCAGGAGCGCTCGCTCGAGGAGGGGTTGGAGCCGCTGCAGCTTTGGATGAAGCGCTGGATCGACGATGTGATCCAGATCGAGTTCGGTTACGCCGATCTGGAATTCGCGTTCGTCAAGGCGACCAGCATCGATCCGCAGGTGCAGTCGGAGATTGACGATCGCGATCTGCGCAACGGGTCGAAGACGATCGACGAGGTGCGGCATGCGCGCGGGGACGATCCGTTGCCCGATGGGCTAGGAGCGCGGCCGATATTGTATACCAGCGCAGGGGCGGTGTTGCTGGCGGATGCGATCGCGGGGGTGATGGCCGAACCAACGGAAGGCTGAACGGTGCTCGAACTACCAGTCGTGGTGACGCCGGCTCCGCTAGCCGCGCCTGCCACGGAAGATCGTCCAGCCGGCGAAGACGAACGACGCCAGCGCACCGAGCATCAGGACAAGCGCCGCGATATGATATTTGGCACGTTCGGGTGAGACACCATTCGCCCCGAACGGCGCGGCATCGCCCTCTGCCTCCAGCGAGCGACCGACGAAATAGAGTCCCGTGGCAACCGCCAGGAAGATGAGCGGCTTGAATTTCATGTCTTGCCCCCCGTGCCGACGTTCCGACCGCCCCCGCGATCCGGCCAAAGCGAGACTAACGCGACTGTGCGCGGAAGCCAAACAATAGCCGTAACGAGACCCCCTCACATCCTGAAAGGACAGCCATCGCATGACGCGGTTTCGCCAGTTCGGCGCGATCACCAAGGTCGAGGATCAGGAAGACGGCACGATCAAGGTCTGGGGCATCGCCTCATCCGAGACGCGCGACCAGCAGGGCGAGACGATCACCGCTGCGGCGATGAAGGCGGCCTTGCCCGACTATGGGCGCTTTCCGGCTTTGCGCGAGATGCACGAGCCAAGTGCCGCCGGGCGCGTGGTCGAGGCCGAGGTCGACGATCACGGTATCACCCAGATCTGCGCGCACGTCGTCGATCCGCTGGCGATCACCAAGGTGCGTGCGGGCGTCTATGCCGGCTTCTCGATCGGCGGGAAGGTGCTGAAGCGCGACACCGCAGATCGCAGCGTGATCACCGCGCTGAAGCTGGTCGAGATCAGCCTGGTCGACAGCCCGTGCAACCCCGACGCCGTCATCAACATGTGGAAGGCCGATATGGATTATGTTCCGAGTGGCGACGAGGTGGTCGCTAAGGCCCGCGAGCTGGCCGAGGATGCGGGATCACGGCGGTACAAGGATTTCCTGTTCAAGGCGCGCGAACGGCTGATCGCCGCGGCACTGGCGAGCGACCTGGGCGACGATGATGACGACGACGACCAGGACGAGGATCGTGACCCGGATGCGGGGGCCGACGCCGATGGCGACGACGATGCTCCCGCCGCGGATCCGGACGGCGGCAAGCCGGACGACCAGGACAAGCCACCGGCGGCCAAGCCGCAACTGAAGCCCAAACCGAAGTCAGCCGACCCTCAAGCCGATAGCGATGCCGACACGGATAATTCCGACGCGCCGCGCGAGGGCACTGAACCGCCTGATGCTGACGACGACGCGCCGCCTAAACCCAAGGCCAAGCCGGCGCCGGACAGCAAGGATCGGGTGAAGCGTGTCGCGACCGGCGACAATGCCGGTAACGACACCGAAGACACCGGCAGCGACGATGCCGGGGCTGCCCAACCCGATGCCGATCGCATCCAGGCGGCACACGACCACCTCGTCGCGCTGGGCGCGCAATGCCGCGCGGAAAATTGCGGAGACGCTGACCAGCCACCGGCAGATGCTACCGCACGCCCTCGCCCACAGGTTGCACCGCCCGCTCCCGATCCTGACGAGGACACCGAGAAGTTGCGACGCGGCGACGCGCTGGGCGACGGTATGATGGCCGAGCTCGCCAAACGCTTCGGCGACACGATCACGATGCTGAACGCGACGATCGGCGATCTGACCAAGCGCCTGGAGCAAGTTGAGGCCGAGCCGGCGGCGCCCAGAACCGCCGTCGGCCCGCTGCGCGCGGTGAGCAAGGCCGAGGACGCCTCGCCCAATTCAGCCAATGGCACGTCGGCAATCAGCGCCGACGATCTCAAGAAAGTGATCGACACCCTCCCTGAGCAGGAGCGCGGCCAGTTCCTGCTGCGCATCGCTCTGTCCAACCCGACTCTGGTTCACGCGGCCCGCGCAACCGCCTGACCTGTCGCCCGCGCCGTCGCGCTCGGGCCTCGTTCCTGCGCCTATCCAAAGGACGGATAGCAATGACCAATCTCACTCCCGACGAGATCAAGAAGTCGCTCGTCTCCAGCCTGTCGAACCCCGACGAGAATATTTCGCGCGCCATCATGCTGATGGCGGGCGGACGCCCCGATATGGTCGAAAAGGCCATTTCGACCGGCACCGGCCTGGTCGCCTATGACCTGCAGGCGCCGGCCAAGAACCTGTATCCGGTCAATACGCCGATCATCAAATCGCTGCCGCGCGTCGGCGGCGGGGGCGGCACCGCAACCAACTGGAAGTCGGTCACCGCACTGACCGGCTCGGGCTTCGACAATACGCCCTGGGTGCCCGAGGGGCAGCGCGCCGGTCAGATGGCCTACACCACCGCCGACCGCGCGGCGCCGTACCGGACGCTGGGCGAGGAAGACCAGGCGACGTTCGAAGCGATCTCCGCCGGCCGCACGTTTGAGGACATCAAGGCGTCGATGACGCAGCGCCTGCTGCAGAAAACGATGCTGAAGGAAGAAGCCGGCGTGATCTTCGGCAATGCCTCGCTGGCGCTGGGTACGCCGACCGCGCCGACGCTGAGCGCGGGCGGGACCGGATCGACCTTGCCGGGATCGGTGACCTATTCGGTGATCGTCGTCGCGCTGACGATGGAAGGCATGCGCAACAGCACACTGTCGAACGGTGTCGCGACGTCGAAGTCGGTGACCGGCGCCGACGGCAAGAGCTTCTCGATCAACGGCGGGTCGTCGATGAAATCGTCGGCCGCGAGCCAGGCGACGACCGGCGGCCAGGCGCTGTCGTGCAGCGTGCCGGCGATCCAGGGCGCGGCAGGCTATGCCTGGTTCGTCGGCACCGCGGGAAGCGAGAAGCTCGAGGCGATCAGCTCGACCAACAGCGTCGTGTTTGCCAAACCGCTTGCTGGTACGGGGCAGGCGGCGAGCGCGGTCAGCGCGGATTGCTCGACCAACTCGACCGCGTTCGACGGCTTGCTGACCACCGCGCTGAAGCCGGGGTCGGGCGCATACGTCAATTATCTCGCCACCGGCACGCCGGGCGCGGGCACGACCCTCACCTCTTCGGGCCAAGGGTCGGTGACCGAGATCGACGTGATGATGCAGTCGATGTGGGACAATTATCAATGCTCGGTCGACGTGCTCTACGTGAACAGCCAGGAGCAGCGGAACATCACCAAGAAGGTGCTCGCGTCGGGCACCGCGTCGCTGCTCAATTACTTCCAGGATCCGAAGGCGGGCGAAGTCGCGCTGACCGCCGGCGGCGTGGTCGAATATTATTACAACCCGTACCTCAACAAGAAGATTCCGATCCGCCTGCACCCCAACGTGTCGGCGGGGACGATCCTGGGCTGGGCCGGCGATTTGCCGGTCCAGTATCAGTCGAGCGAAGTGCCCAATGTCGCGGAAATGAAAGTGCGCCGCGATTACTACCAGATCGACTGGCCGATCACGACGCGTGCCGAGATGTCGGGCGTCTATGTCGAGGAGACGCTGGCGGTCTATGCGCCGTTCGCGATGGGCGTGATCGCCAACATCGCCAACGGCTGATCCTTCTCCCTCCCGGGCGCCCACCCCTTTGCCCCGGGCTTTCCTGGCCCCGCCGCGATGACCGGCGGGGCCTTTTCATGTTCGAGAGGAGATGCCGCGTGCCCGATAATCCTTCCCCGCGCCGGGCGCCCAAAGCGGCGCCCGCTGATATGGTCACGATGCATCATGAGGACGGCGCCGGGTGCAGTTGGCGCGGGCAATCCTTCGCGGCCGATGCCAAGGGCGTCGTGACCGTGCCGGTCGCGGCGGCGGCCGAGCTGCTCACGCACGGCTTCAGCTTCGTGAGCCGATGACGTCATGGCGGCGGGCGACCTCACCAATCTGTCGGCGGTCAAACGCTGGCTCAACATTTCGAGCGACAATGACGACGCGCTGCTGACCGATCTGGTCACTCAGGTCTCGTCGTTCGTCGAAAACACCATCCAGCGTAAGGTCCTGACGACGACGCATGTCGAGACTTATCGCGGGACCGGCGGATCGCGGTTCCTGCTGAGAAACTGGCCGGTCCAATCGGTGACGTCGGTCGAATGGGGCGAGACGCGGATCGACACTGTGGTCGATGCGATCGGCAACGCTTCGGGGGTCGCCACCGATGGGCGCAGCGTGATCCTGGTCGGATCGCGAACGCCGTACGATCGGCCGGTGCGAGTGACGTATGTCGCGGGATATGATTCCGTCCCGGCCGATCTAATGCTGGCGGTGACTGAACTGGTCGGCGAAGCCTATTCGGCCCGCACGCATATCGGCGAGACCAGCCATGCGAGTTCGGGCACGACCACCGTCGCGTTCAGCCGCGAGGCGATGCACCAGGCGGTGCTGGCACGGCTCAACAATTACATGTTGGCGGCGCCGCTATGAGCGTGACGCTGGATGCGGAGGCGCTGAGCGCCGGCCTCGATCGCCTGTCGTCGCAAGTGTCGGCGGCGGTCGAGGCCAAGGTGACGGCGGCGACCGCCGAACTGCAACGGCATGTGATCGACGACAAGCTTCACGGCCAGATGCTGAACGCGCGTACCGGTCGGCTGGCGAGCGCGGTCGAGCGCACGGTCGAGGCCAAGGACGACAGTATAGTCGGCCAAGTATTCGTGAATAATAACGTGCCTTATGCTGCGATCCTAGCATACGGTGGCAGTACGTCGCCGCATGACATCGTGCCCGACAAGGCCAAGGCGCTCGCCTTCGCGGCAGGCGGCAAGCACGTATTCGCGCGGGTGATCCACCATCCCGGATCGCGCTTTCCGGCGCGGCCCTATCTGGCAAGCGCACTAAGCGATGAGGCCGACGAGATCGCCGCTGCGCTGAAATTGGCGGCGATCACCGCCGCGCAGGAGGCGATCGGATGACCATTCGCAATCAGGTGTTCGACGCATTGCTGGCGCTGGGCGACGTGCGTTGGGGCAATGACGAAGGTTTTGTCGAGCGGTCGCGCCGGCTCAAGATGTGGGACAAGGCGCCGGTGCCCGGGCTGTATCAGATCGAGGGCACCGAGACGATTGCCTCGCTCGACGGCCAGCTCGACAAGCACAGCCTGCGCGCGAGCTGGATCATCTATCATCGCGGCGGCAAGGACCAGGCGGCGACCCCCGCCGAAACCAGTAACGCAATCCTCGACGCGATCGAGGCGGCGTTTCGCCCCGCGCTTCCCGGCGCGCGGCAGACGCTCGGCGGGCTCGCCTATCGCGCGTTCATCGACGGCACGATCCACAAGGACAATGGCGACCTGGACGGTCAGGCCATGCTGATCGTGCCGATCACCATCATCCTTCCCTGATCACAATGGAGAAACCAATGGCACGATCACAATCCGCCGCGGCCGACACCGATCCCCCGACGCCGACGGCGGACGGCGATACGGCCACCGCCCCTGCCCCAACAACGTCGCCTTTGCCGCCGCGCTTCACTGCGCCCGACCATGTCAGCGCGATTATCCTGTCGACCGGGCGCGAGATCGGCGTGGAAAATGGCGTGCTCACTGCGCCCACCGATCTGAGCGACGACGAACAGCGCCAGATCGCACGCGCGGGCTGCTCTCCCATCTAAGCTGCCAATTACTTTCAACTACGAACGCCAATGCCCGCTTCCTGCGGGCTTTTTTATTGGAGAAATCGCATGGCCATGTACAATTTCGGTGCCGGGGTGCTGTGGGGCACGCCGACTTTCGACGCGACAGGCGCGACGATCGCCAACCCGACCCCGCTGATGTTGGCGGTGACGCAGGAAGTCTCGATCGACATTCAGGGCGACATCAAGGAGCTCTATGGCTCCAACCAGTTCCCGGTCGCGGTCGGCCGCGGCAAGATGAAGATCACCGGCAAGGCCAAATATGGCCAGTTCAACGGCGCGGTGATGAACAGCCTGTTCTTCGGCCAGACGGTGACGTCGAGCCTGTACAGCATCGTCAATGACGTGACGGGCGCGACGATCCCGGCAACGCCGTTCACGATCACCCCGACCGTACCGGCCAGTGGCACCTGGGCGGGCGACCTGGGCGTGCGCGATGCCAGCGGCAACCCGATGACGCGCGTCGCCTCCGCCCCCACCGCCGGGCAGTACAGCGTCACCGCCGGCGCGTATCTGTTCGCAGCCGCCGATACCGGCAAGCTGGTCTTCATTAACTACAGTTACACCGCGACTTCCACGGTCGCGAAGACCTCGGTCGTACAGAACATCCAGATGGGTCAGGCACCCACCTTTCGCGCCGATTTCTTCAACCAGCTTGGCGGCAACGGGCTGGCGTTGACCTTATTCGCCTGCGTCTCGAACAAGCTCGCCCTGCAGACCAAGGTCGATGACTTCATGATCCCGGAACTCGATTTTTCGGCATTCGCCGATCCGTCGGGCAACGTACTGAAATGGGGGTCGGCGCAGTAATATGGCCAAGATCCATATTCTTGGGCGCGATTTCGCGATCGCGCCCTATAAGCTCGGCGAACTGCGCCGGGCCGCGCCGTTCATCGACAACATCCAACGCAAGACCGACGGCAGCGGATCGCTGTCCGATTTGATGGATTCCGCTGTCGACCTGCTCAACGTGCTATCGATCGGGCTGGTCAAGATCGATCCGGTGCTAACCGCCGACTATCTCGAGGCGAACGTGTCGATGGACGAGTTTGTCGGGCTGCAAACCGCTTTCCTGGACCTGAGCGAGGAATCGGGACTCAAGCGCAAGGGGGAAGCGATGGCTCCCACGGAAGCGGCGCCGGCGGGAGCCTCGAGCACGGACTTGCCGAGCTCGTCCACGATCTGATCACCGCTGGAATCGAGGGCGGGTCGAAGGCCGCGATCGAACGCGATTGGGGGCTGGCCGATGTCGATGCCCAATATCAGAGCTGGCGACGTACCGGCCCGCCACTCAACATCGCTGCAGTCGCGATTGCGCGAGCGTTGGGAGTCGATCTGATTCCCAGCAAGGACCGTAGCTCGGCCGAGACGCGGGAACTCTCGCCGACGCGGCCGACGCTCGCACGGCTTTGCGCCGAGGTCGCGATGCCGGTCGCCGGCGGCGACACCGCGGCGGCATCATGCGCGATACTCCAGAGACTGAAGGACATGTCATGAGCGATACCGTCTCCATCCGGATCACGGCCGACACATCCGGGGTGGAGGCGGGCATCCAACGGGTCCGTGGCGATCTGGGCGAGTTGAAGAGCACAGTCCAGGCCGCCGCGGACAGCATGAGCGGAGGCTTTGCCGGGATGCGCGGCGCGGTAGAACGCAGTGCTCAGTCGATGGATGCGCTGACCGCCAGCATGCACGGATTGAGGCCGCAGGAAATCGTCAGCGGCCTGAACGAAGTGACCGCCGCGCTGAGGCATAACAGCGCGGCGCTGCAGGAAATGGCCACCAAGTCCGGCGAGGGCAAAAGCGGTTTCGGCAAGCTGGTCGAAGGGATCAAGGGCGCGGCGGGCGTTGCCGGCGAACTGTACGAAGCGGGCAAGCAAGCCGCCCAGGCCATCGTGGCGATGGGGGAATCGTCCGAGAAGGTCAGCGTGCTGTCGAAGCAACTCGGAATGTCGACGCACCAAGTTCAACAATTGCAGGCAATGGCGCAGGCGACCGGAACCGACTTCACCAAATTGTCGCAGAGCGCGGCCGCGCTGGACAAGAATTTCAGCAAGAGCCCCGACACGTTCAAGAAACTCGGCATCGATATCAAGGCGGGGTCGGATCAGATGACGATCCTGACCACCGTGGCCGACAAGTTCGCCAAGACCACCGATGGTCCGCAAAAAACCGCGATGGCGATCAAGCTGATGGGCCAGGCTGGCGCCGAAGCGATCCCGTTCCTGAACCAGGGCGGCGCGGCGATCAGCGCGCTTGCGCAGAAGACCGATGCCTATGGGGCCGCTAACGACGGCGCGGTCGCCAGCGGTACGAAATTGGGAGAGTCGGTCAACGAGGCGCAGATCGCCTGGACCGGCGTCACCCAAACCTTGACCGCGGCACTCGCGCCGGTGGCGACCGAGATCGTCGACCGCTTCAACGAGCTCGCTAAGGCTTTCACGCAGAGCTATGCCAGCGGCGGCCTGGTCAAAACGATTTTCGACCTGTTGAGCGGTGCGATCGAGGGCGTCGGCGAGATCATCAATACGCTCGGCACGGCCTTTGCGGACCTTTGGCAGATCAGCGGCGCCGGTGGGCTGAACTGGTCTGAAATCCAGCATAATGTGATGAACGTCGTGATCACCGCGATCAAGACAGTGGTCGCCGCGGTCGTCGCGCTCGCGATCGGTTTCAAGATCGAGTTCGACCTGATCGCCGGCTATGCGCTCGACTGGTGGGGCAAGTTGAAGGAGGCGTTCGACTTCGCCGGGTTGGGCATCGAGGCCATCAAGAAGACGTTCCAGCTGTTCGGCCAGGTGGCCTATGATGCGCTGACGCTCCACTGGGGCTCGATCGCCTCCGACTGGGACAAGGGGCTTGCGGACATCGACGCCACCGTCCGCCGCCGCGGCGCCCAGATCGTCGGCGATGCCAAGAAAACGAGCGAACAGGCGCAAGGCTATCTCCGTGCGGCCCATGATCTGCAGAATAACGCGCCCGGAATGCTCGCCGGCGTTCTAAACAAGACACCTCCACCGCCGCCGAGCGGCGTGACCAAGCCGACTCCTTCTCCAACGCCGTCACCGACGCCGGCGCCCAGTCCGGGTCACGGCAATGCCGGCGGCGGCGCAGCGAAGCCGCAAAGCCGGATGAACGAATGGCAAGCGGTGCTCGACGAAAAGAAGCTGGCCATCCAGGCCGAAGCCGATGCCGACCGCAAGTTCCGCCAGATGTCGCTTCAGGACGAGAATGCCTATTGGGTGAACATCCTCGCCACCGTGAAGATGTCGAAAGACGAGGAGGTCGCAGTCAAGCGCAAGGCGACTGAAACCAGCATCGCCATGCATGAGGAGGAATTTCAATCCGAGGTCGATAAGCTTCGAAAGAAGCTCGATCTCGCGCATGGCAACCTTGCCGAAGAGACGAAAATAGGCAAGTCGATCGTCGACGCGACCAAGGAACATTATGGCGAGGAATCGAAGCAGGCTAAGGATACCGAACGACAGATCACCGAATATCTGCGCCGCGAAGCCGATGAACGCCGGCGCATTCAGGATGACTATTTCAAGCACGTTGCCGACATGCGGCATAGCGATATCGACGACGCTCAGGCCCAAGCCGAATATCTCAACCAGATGGGCGCGCTGAGCGACGCTCAGCTCCTCCAGCAACAGAAGAAGTTCGAAAACGATCGGTTCCAGATCGACAGCGACGAACTGATCCGTAAGCTCAACCAGCTCAAAGCCGACCCGACAACGAACCCCGATGTAATCAAGGGCCAGGATGCCAAGATCGAGCAGCTTGCGAAGCAGCATCAATTGCGCCTTAACGACATCAGCCGAAAGGCCAGTCTCCAGCGCAGCCAGATCGAACGCCAAGCTATCAATCAGATCGCGTCCGGCTGGAGCCAGAACATCGCAAAGATGCTCACGCTGCAGCAGGGGTTCGCCGCAACGGTTAAGGGCCTTTGGCAGACAGTGCAGCAGGCGATTGGCGACGCCATCGCAAAGATCATTGAGCAATGGCTTGCCAAGGAGCTGACGGCACTCGCGATCAAGCTCGGGATCCTGAAAACCGACGGCCAAAGCACGATCACTACCGAGGCCGCCAAGGCCGGCGCAGGCGGCACGGCGTCGATGGCCGCCGCACCGTTCCCGATGAACCTCGGTGCGGTAGGGTTCGGTGCAGCTATGTCCGCCGCAGCGGCATCGTACGGGACGATGGCCGGGTTCGATGTTGGCGCCTACGACCTGAGTAGGGACGGCATCGGCATGCTGCACAAGGGGGAAACGATCATCCCCGCCGATCAGGCCGGCGGATGGCGGAATGTCATGGGGCTATTCGCGTCGATGCCGACTTTCGGTGTCCCGCCGGTCGGATTCGCGGCCGGCGCGAACAGCAACGCCCCTTTTGCCGCGAACGACCAAGCCGGTGCGTCAGGTGGCTATCATTACCACGACCACACCGCGAGCGGCCTGTCCGAAGCGCAGATCGTCGCCAACCGAAACGCCTTCGCCAAGGCCATGAAGATGGCTCACCGCGAAGGCAAGCTGGGTTTCTCGCTGCAGCGCTAGCGCGGCTTGTCGGGCATTCGGAACGTGATTGACGAGCCCCCGTACGAACCGATGCCTGCAGCCATGCCGGCGACCGATCCCGCCACCACACTGACGCCGCACATTTCAGTATCGCCGAACATACCGGATGAGATGCTCGGGCCCGAAGGCATTTCCATGTACTGGTCCCGGCTTGCCCATTGTTTCTGCATCGCATCATATCGGCGGTAAAAGGCCAGACGGTCAGTCCCAACGCACTCGGGTCCAAGAACCGCGGTGGCGAGCTCGAAAATGTGCGTGTTATCCCAATCCTCCTGGGTGCGAGCCAGCAACGGGGCATGTTTCAGGAAGAATTTCACGTCGGTGACGTGCTCGCCATCATACAAATCCATCTGCGCGTGCAAGACATTCTGTCCAAAGATGTCCTTGTCGCGCGATCCAAACGTGACCAGGAACTCCACCAATTGCGAGATGGGACGTCCGTCGATGTCGTGCTGGACCGGCTTCGGAAGCTTGTAACCGCCTCCCATCCAGAGCGGCTCGGTCATGAGCGTCACGCCGAAGCTCAAGGTCGCAAGGCAAGTCACGGCGTCCACGCCGAGGCACTTTCTTGCCGCCGGATCTTGGCGGAGTTGCTCGGCCCGAGCCTTGATCGCCGCCACGGCCGCCGCATTTTCTTTTTTGTCCTTGTTGTCGGCGGCAGCTGGCGTCGCGACCATGGCCAACGCGATCGGCCCGATCATCCATCTTAACATTCGGTTCTCCTCCCGTTGATCTGGCTGCGCGCAACGACGGGGCTAGCATCGATCCGAGCTTGAACTGCAGCAATCGCGTCCGCGACCCTGTTGTGAAGGGACGACGCTATCATTGGGCAGGCTCCTCGCAATAGGGACTGCGTGCCGATAGATCGAAAACGGAGCAAAAACCTTCGAGCGTCATGCGACGATTTCGGAGCTGACTCCCTTGCCATGATCGCCCCGCCCGCGATCTGTCCGAAGCGCCGAAATACCGAACCGGAACGGGTTTGCGCACATCGCGTCCGCATCGCAGCGGCGGCAACAGCGCCGTGCCCAAACGCCCTGCGGCGATCCGCGCAGCCCATTCGATTGGAGACGAGATTGCCCACGCTCTATCTGCCGACCCGCTGGCTCGTCACCGCCGATCCGTCGATCGACGATGCCGACGTGTTCCCGACGTTGATCGGGCAATCGTTCCTGATGGTGAAGAAACCTATGTGGGCGACGAAAATCGCAACGGCCTCTTCCGGACGCGAGCGGCGGCGCAAGACCTGGTCGTATCCGCGCTGGCAATTCAAGGTCGCTTATGAGGTGCTGCGCGACCTGCCGTCGGCGCCGGACCTCGATCGGCTGGCGACGTTCTTCCTGCTGCATGGCGGGCAATATCAGGAATTCTTCTTCTTCGACCCGGGCGACAACACCGTGGCCGCACAACGGTTCGGGATCGGTGACGGGGTAACCACCAAGTTCCAGCTTATTCGGAGTATGGCGTTCGGTAACGCGACCTTTTCCGAGCCGGTCGGCGGCGTGCTCGGAACGCCAACCGTGTTTGCCGACACGACGCCGGTCGCGAGCTTCATGATCGGTCCGCGCGGATCGATCACCTTCGCCAGCGCGCCTGCAGCCGGAAAAGTGCTGACCTGGACCGGGCGCTTCATGTTCGTTTGTCGCTTCGACGACGACGCGCTCGAGCTCAACCAGATGATGCAGAGCCTGTGGTCGCAGGACGGACTCTCCTTCACCACGACCAAGGGCTGACCATGAAAGCTGCATCGCCTGCGCTGATCACCTTGCTCAACAGCGGCGCGGACTTTCAGATGGTCGACCTGTGGACGATCACGCTGGTCGGCGGGGCCGTCATCAGATGGTCGGGCGGAGACGTGCCGATCGTGTCGGGCGGCCACCTCTACGCGCTTGGCCCGATGATCGAGCGGCAGGATATCAGCGAGAAGATCGGACTCGACGTTACGACCGTCGACATGGCGATCGCCGCGAACCCAGACGATCTGATCAACGGCGTGCCGATCATCCCGTTCATCCGGGGGCATGGGTTCGATGGCGCGAATGTCCGACTGGACCGTGCGTTCCTGACCGATTGGGGCTTGCCGGTGGTCGGCACGGTGCTGAGGTTTTCGGGGCGCGTCACCGCGATCAGCGCGATTACCGGCGACAGCGCCACGATCACGGTGTCGTCCTGGACCGTGCTGCTCAACGCCAACATGCCGGCCAACCTCTATCAAGCGGCCTGCTTGCACGCGGTCTATGACGCCGGCTGCGCGCTCAATCCGGCGGCCTTCGCGGTGACCGGCATTGTCGGCGCGTCGCCGGCCCCAACACTCACGGTGTTCGACACCAGCCTGACACCACCGGCCAATGATTTCGCGCAGGGGCGCATCGTGTTCACGTCGGGACCGAATACCGGCATCTCGGCGACTATCATGGCGAACGATGCGGCGGGCCTGTTCCAGCTCGTCTCTCCCCTTCCCGCGCTGCCGGTCGCGGGCAACACCTTCACTGCCTATCCGGGGTGCGATCTGACGCAGAGCCGGTGTTCGGTCCGCTTCAACAATCTGGGGCGGTTCAAGGCGACGCCGTACGTCCCGGTGCCGGAGACCGCGTTCGGATGACGCGCGAGGATGTGGTGCGCGAGGCACTGGGCTGGGAAGGAACGCCGTATCATCACCGGGCGCGGTTGCGCGGCGTCGGGGTCGACTGCGCGATGCTGCCGGCGGCGGTGTATGAAGCGGTCGGGCTGATTCCGCGGGTCGAGCCCGATTACTCGCCGCAATGGATGCTGCATCGCGACGAAGAGCAGTTCCTGGGCTGGGTCACGCGGTTCGCGCGCGAGATTCCGCGCGAAGCGGCCGGGCCCGGCGACCTCGCGATCTGGAAATACGGCCGTTGCTATTCGCATGCCGCGATCGTCATCGCTCTGCCCGAAGTGCTGCACGCCGTGATCCGCGGCGGCGGCGTGGTCCGCGGCAATGCCGACCGCGACGAGGAGCTGCGCTCCCGGCCGGTCAAGTTCTTCACCCTGTTCGAGGATCAATGATGGGCGGCAAGTCAACCTCGACCACGTCGCCGAAGCTCAACGGGCTGCAGGTCCAATCGTCTACCCTAGGCCTGCCCATCTCCCTAGGTTGGGGCCGCGGCCGGATGAAGTGCAATCTGATGTGGTACGGCGCCTTCACGGCGATTGCGCACACCACCAAAACCGGCGGCAAGGGTCTAGGCGGCGGGTCGAAGAACACGACCTACACCTATACCGCCTCGATCATGATGGGCATTTGCGAGGGCGGCGCCAGCGGTATTCGGGGCATTCGCACGATCTACAAGGACACCGCCGTGCTGACGTCGCTGTCGGCCGCCGGGTTGAGCCTGGCGACGGGCAGCCCGACGCAACCGGTGTGGAGTTACCTGACTTCCAAAGTGCCGGCGCAGGCGATCCCCTATAGCGGCATCGCTTACGTCTATGCCCAGGATTACGACCTGGCCGACAGTGCGACGCTGTCGAACCACAGTTTCGAAATCGACTTCGGCGTGCAGCTGAGCGGTGTCGCGAACGGCGACGCCGACCCGAAGGATATCATCACCGATTTCCTGACCAATCCCGCTTACGGCGTGCCGATGTGGGGATCGGGGCTGATCGGCGACCTGTCCGATTATTCGCTCTATTGCCGCGCCAACAATTTACTCTTGTCGCCGGTGCTCGAATCGCAGTCGGGCGCGGCGTCGATCCTGGAAGAATGGCTGACCGCGACGAACTCCGCCGCCTTCTGGTCCGAGGGTGTGCTCAAGATCCGGCCCTATGGCGACGCCCCAGCAACCGGCAACGGCGTCACCTGGAATCCGAACCTCACACCCGCTTATGACCTGACCGAGGACGACCTGATCGTCGACGACAGCGGCAATGCCGTGTCGATCGAGATCGTCGACCAGTCCGACGCCTATAACATCGTTCAGTTCGAGTTCCTCGACCGCAGCCAGCAATATAATGTCGGCATCGCGACCGCCCAGGACCTGGACAACATCGTCACGTTCGGGCGGCGCAAGCAGGATCCGACGACGGTCCATTGCATTTGCGACGCCGACATCGCACGCAAGGCGGTGCAGCTCTATGCCCAGCGCGTTCTCTACACGCGCGAGAAATATGCGTTCAAGCTGCCATGGAACTTCGCGCTGCTCGAACCAACCGATCTCGTCACGCTGACGACGGCGACCGATTCACTGCAGCTCGATCGCGTGCTGGTGCGGATCATCGAGATTGGCGAGGACGCCGACGGGTTGCTGGCGATCACGGCGGAAGGCGTCCCCATCGGCATTGCCTCGGCGGCGCTTTATGCCTCCCACTCCGGCTCGGACGGATACAAGGCGAACACCGATATCGCGCCCGGATCGGTATCGGCACCTTGGCTGTTCATTGCGCCGCCGAACCTCGCCGGGCTCGATGCCGAAATGTGGGTGGCCGCCGCGTCGACATCGCCGACCTGGGGCGGCTGTCAGGTCTGGATCAGCACCGACGGCGCCAATTATTCGATGGTCGGGACGATCAATGGGCCGGCGCGCTATGGCACGCTAACCTCTGCGCTGGCGACGGGTGCCGATCCGGATACGACGAACACGCTGGCGGTCGATCTGTCGAACAGCCTGGGACAGCTCGACAGCGTCAGCACGTCGGATCGCGACGCTGGGGTTACGTTGTGCATGGTCGGCGACGAGGTGGTGTCTTATCGGACGGCAACCCTGACGGCAGCCAACCGCTATAACCTGACCCAGCTCCGTCGCGGCCAGCGCGGTACGATTTCTGGCGCGCATGCCGGTGGGACCAACTTCGCGCGGATCGACGATGCGATCTTCAGGTTCGGCTATGACGCCAGCAATGTCGGCGACACGATCTACGTCAAGCTTCCCTCGTTCAACATCTACGGCCGTGGGCTCGAGGATCTTGCCACGGCCACCGCTTATTCCATCGCGATCAGCTCGGCGCCAGCGCGCGCCGGCTATCGCGACATCAAGTTCGTGCGTTCCTATGCGCAACCGCCGACCCCCAGCGGGGATAATCCGTCGGGTTGGTATGACGGCATACCGGCCGGCACGGCGACGATCTGGTCCAGCACGGCGCTCAAGACGGCGAACGGAACTTTGTTGGGCATCTGGACCGCGCCGCAATCGCTGTCCGGCCTGACTCCCCGCGGCGATTATAGCAGCGGAGCGACCTATTTCCTGAATAACAGCGTCGCCTATGGCGGCGGCAGCTACGTCGCGACCCAGGACAATTTCAGCGGCCATGCGCCGACCGGCACCGGCCAGGCCAATGCATATTGGGACGTGCTAGCCGCACCGGGGAGCGCCGGGGCGCCGGCCGTGCCGCCAGGGGCATTCACCGCAACGATCAGCGTGCCGTCGGGATCGGCGGTCAACCTGCGGTCTTTGGCCGACGCCGCCGGCTATACGGGCAATTCGGACGCGACGGTGACCTTCAACGTCCCCAATGGCGTCAACGTCACCGGGCTTGCGAGCGGCGGCATCGGCATCGACACCGGCAGCTGGCCGACCACGTCCCATGCGATCGCGCTGACATTGGTCATCCAGAACGGCGGCTCGATTAGCGGCGGCGGCGGTGACGGCGGGAGCGGCGGCAGTGCCGGCATGGCCGGCGGCGATGCCATCTATGTCCGAGTACCGATGTCGGGCGGGATCACGATCAACGCCGGCGGCGCGGTGCGCGGCGGCGGCGGTGGCGGCGGATCGAACGCGATGGCTTCCCCCTACAAGATCGGCACCGGCGGCGGCGGTGGCGGTGCGCCGAACGGTCAAGGCGGTGCCGGTAGCGAGGGTTACCTGACGATCGGCAATGACGGCCAGGGCTGGTCCGCAGGCGGAGCCGGCGGCTCGCCGGGCGGCGGCGCCGGCGGCAGCTATGCGACCGCAGGCAGCCCGTCGAGCGGAGGTACGCCCGGCGGCGGTGCCGGCTTCGCCGTCCGCAAAAACGGCAACGCCGTCACCGTCACCAACAACGGCACGATGACCGGATCCGCCGCGTAACCACACCACGTCTTCCCAAAGGACTGGCCTCAATATGCAATATTACGAGTTCATCGCCTCCCGTGGCGACACGGGGGCCGTGTTGCCGTTCGCCAAGGTCACCGTGTTTCTGGCGGGTACGACGACGCTGGCAACGATCTTCGACAGTGCCAATGCCGGCCTGGCGAATCCGACGACGGCGGCGACGTCCGGGCTGGTGGGGTTCGCGGCCGCCAACGGTGCCTATGACGTTCAGATCGCGTCGGCGGACGGATCGTATCTCGCGCCGATGGTCCATGACCTTCAGCTGTACGACCTGACGCAGTTGGATGCGCAGGTGGCATCGGTCGCGGCGGCCACGACCGCTCCGGGGTTTCTTGCGGTCGTTGCCGACCTGGCACTCGGCGCGGCGAGCAAGATCGGTACGGTGGCTGCGGACTTGTTGAGCGGGGCCAGCAATATAGCGGTGGTTGCGGCTGATCTGGCTTTGGGCGGTGCTTCGCTGATCAGGCAGGCGATTTCGAGTGCGTCAGCGGCGGCGTCTTCTGCCGCGGCGGCGGCAGCGAGTGCTGCCAGTGTGCCTGCGGGAGCCGCTACGTACATTGAAAGCCACGGACCGCCGGCTAACAACATCGGCATACCTGGCGCGTTCTATTTTGATCTAGACAGCGGTTATCTCTATGGGCCCAGGACCGCGATCGGTTGGCCAGCCGGTGTGTTGGCATCGCGTGGCGCGCTTCCGTCGACCACCCGTGTGCGCACCGATCTGCGCACCGTTGGGGCCACATTGCCGGCCAATCAGGCGACTGTAACCCGCAACAGCGTATCGACCGACATGCTGCCAAGCGACCCCTACACCTATGTTCCGACCAGCTATGCTATCAACACGCCCGTAATCCGGCCGGGCAAGGGCCTGTTCGCTTTCACGCGCGCGCTGCAGTTGCTCGCGACGCCCGGCGCGCCAGCCGGAGAGACGGTCGCGGTTCCCGCGGGCTGGATCGCCGTCACTGCGTGGGGTCCTCCCGGCAGCGCCTATGTGAGCGCAGCAGGAACCGCGACCGGCACCGGTTTCGGGTCGCTCTCTGGCACCGCAGGCGTCCCCCAATTTATCAACATCACGGCAGCCGGCACAATCACCCTGACCCCATCCGGCGGTCTTACGAAGGCGAATGTTGTCTATAACCCGTCTTCGCCTTCCGAGACGGAAGCGGTGCCCTACATCGCTTCGCAGGCGACCCGGGAAGCGGATCAAATCCCCGCGGGCTCCGCCTTCCTTGCAGCGATGCAGTCGCCGCAGGGTTACCTGCTAATGGGTATCTCTGACCAGAACACCCGGAACTATGGCGCGCCGCCGTTCTTCCTCGGGTTCAATAACGCCGGCAAGTGGTTCGTGAACACCAACACGAAGGTCACCATGTCTGACGGCGGCAGCAACACGAGCAGCGACCTGGGCAATGACACCTTCTCGAAGGGCGCGACCGTAGGGCGCACCTGGGATGCGACCGCAACGATGACTTTCGGCGGCGGCAGCAAATTCGAGACATCGCACCCCTTCGCAAAAAACGGCGGCGTCGCGATCACCTCGGCCTCGCTTGGAGGGCCGAAAGGGACTGGCGGTACTACCGGTCAGCAAGTGCTCAACGGCTGCATCGGTTGGTGGGAATACGACACCGTCGCCCGCCTGACCGACGAGCAATTGTGGAATGCCTACACGTCGCAACCCGCCCCGGCGCTAGATTCGCTGCTCAAGAACTATGTCGGCTCGACACAGTTCGCCAAATTCATCGCATCTATGCACCAGCTGAAGGCCGGCATCATAGACCACGTCAAAGTGGGGGTTATCGGCCCGTCACACGAAGGTGGCGTTGGGCTCGCGGGCGATACCGACATTCGGTCCAATAGCTGGATGTCGCAAATGGTAACCGCCCTCGAAGTCGACGGTTTCAGCGTCGCTGAAGCCTTTTGCAGCACCGGCTCGCAGATTTTCTCGGGTGGCACGATCAAGCACGACGCTAGGTTAAGCTACACCGGCACGGCGCCAACAACGACAGGTGTCGATTTCGGACGCTTCGTGATCATCATCCCGGCGGGCACAGTTCTGACGTTCAATTCCGGTCGTGCGAACAGTCGCTTCGTTCTCTATCCCTATACCGACGCCACCGGCCGTGGCGCCGTCGAGGTGTCCACGGACGGCGGGACGACACCGATCGCGGCTAACGAGACGGGTCTTACCAGCAACAGCACTACGTCAGCGACGTTCACCGGGGTGATAACGAATAGTGTCCTAACCACAACGGGCACGACCGGAACGATCCGGGTCGGGGACCGACTGGCGATGACGACCGGCGTCATCGGTGGCTCGGCAATCCTCGCCCAGTTGAGCGGTACGTCGGGCGGCGACGGGACGTACAGCGTGTCTAACACGCTCAACACGACAAGCCGCAGCATGTGGACGAAGGCGCTGCTCGTCCGCACCTATGACGCCGCGCTCGGAAACAACGTCTGGAGCATCAAGGCGGTCGGCAATCCCGTGCGAGTCTGTCTCGGGTACGCTTATAATCCGGCGGCGAAATCGTTCGTGTTCTTCAACGGTGGGGCGGATGGCTTCAACGTTCTCAACCTATCGCGGGATGACGACGTCGAGACAAGCTACTCCTACCCAGTTCGTGTGCTTGGATGCTCGCTCTGGTTCGGCTGCGGCGATGATACCAATGACATGGCCAGCGGCGGCACGGCGTGGTCTTCTTACAATCCACAAGCGAGCACCATCATCGCCAACGCACAGCTCAGCGGCAGCGTCGTTCTGTTCACCGATCCCGAGTCCAGCACGACCAGTTTCAGCCGCGCGCTTTCGGATAAAATCACTGAGCAGGGCCGTGCCGTCGGATCGGCAGCGAATGTCCCGATTTACGACTTCTACGCGTATTACAATTCCGATCCGGTCAGGTGTCAGTGGGATATTTTGAACCCCAACGCTGCCTATAACGACCTGACGCACCTGTCGCGCCGAGCGAACAAGCGATTCAAGTCAAACCAGATGCGGGTGCTGTTCAATCGGCTCATCGGACTCGCGTAAGTCAGCGGGAGGGCACATAGCCGATGCAGGCCGCAAGTGCGTTGACAGTTATAGCCGCTCGCCAATCCTCTTGGCGAGCCGGTGCGACGGCTTCTCGACCACTCGATAGAAGGCGTAAGCGCATAGACCAACAGCAATGGCCTGTACTGGATATAGAGCGCCCGGAAGGTGCGAGTGATAGATGTCACCGAATAGTGTCAGCGGAAATCGGTGGATGAGGTAAACTGAGTAAGCCGCACCGCCGAGCGCTTCCAATCGATCGTTCGTCCGGTGGCTGGTGAGACGCTGGAGTTCCTTCGCCAACCATAAATACCCGACGGGGACGAATGCGGCGACTGCCCAAGTGAGCGGAATCTTTGGTCCGTGATAGAACAGGACGGTCGCGAGAACACCGCAGACCGGCAGCGCCCCACGTAATAGCCATACTGACGGGAGGCGATAATTGAACAGCGCTCCCGATCGATAGCGTTCCGCAAGAATGGCCCCAAGCAGCCACATTGGCGCGCAGAAAACAAATGTTAGGGCGCCGAAATTGAGAGGACGGAGCGCCTCAGGGAAGCTCGCAAGTAATCCGACACTAGCGATGATGCTTATAGCGGTCGCCCGCTCCCAGCGGCCGCGTAGAATGGGGAAAAGTACCGGGTACAGCGCGTAATAGGCTAACTCGCAATAGACGCTCCACAGCACGCTATCGAGCGCGCCGACGTACTGCTCCCCTGCGGCGCGCGCGGCGATAACGATAACGATTAACGGAATGCCGATCCGAAGGCCCCGTTTTACCCAGAACGGCAGGATCGCGACCCGCTCCTTGGCGACGTTCGGGAAATGGATGCAGAAACCCGAGATAAAGAAGAAGACGCACACCGCGAGGGTGCCGTTGGGAAGACTATTCCATAGGCCGGCAATCAGCTTGAACTGCCCGCTGGTTTCACCGGCGAACCGGTCGAACGGGATCCACGCGCCATGGCCAGCCACTACGACTGATGCTGCCAAGAACCGGAAGGTATCGAGCCCGCGCACGAAATGCGGGCTGATCTTTGCGTCTTCGTCGTTTGATGCGAGATCGTGCATTCGAGCGGCGTAGCGGCGTCGGCTTCGAGCGCAAAGTGAATTGACGGCCCCACTCCTGAGTGACTCTGCGTGGCAAAACCCGTCCGCCAGAACAAGCAGTCACCGCCTCTTTGAGAGTACCCCCCAATGACCAGGCCCGCCAAAGCCCCGCCAACCTGGCTGGCGTGGCTTCCCGTCATCACGACGATTTTCCTGATCGCGGGCTTCCTATGGGCAGGCGGCGGCAAGATGAACGAACTGGCTGAGCACGAACGCCGCCTCACCGCGCTGGAAACCCGTCGCGAATTCGACGCCGACAAGCTCGACAAGATCAATGAGCGCACCGCGCGGATCGAGGCAAAGCTCGAGGTGCTCGTCCCCTCATCCGGCCAAACCAGGACAGGACAACCGTGATGTTCGATCCGGGCTCGATGCTCATCCTCTTCGCTCTGGCGCTGATGATGGTGTCGCCGATCCATATGACTATCACGCGGCCACGGATCAGCATCACTCAGGTCGCGCCGATGTTGCGTGAATCATTCCCGCCGCCGGCACTCGAGCCCGACCTCAACGAGCCGGAGCGGCTCGCCGACGAACACTCGCCAACGACCCGCTGATCCGCGCGACCGCCGCGATCGCGGAGACCTACGACCACGCCTGACCCGCGGCGCTGCCGCAAGTGGAGGAAACCATGAACCTGCTACGCAAATGGTGGGCGCTTGTCCGCGCCCGCCTGATCGATGACGCGCGCTTGTGGTGGCGTTTCTGGACTATGCGCCTGGCGGCGTTCGGGGCCATCGTCACCGCGTTGGCACAGTGGTTCCCCGACGCGCTCTCGGCGGCGTGGAACGCCATGCCGTACGACATGCGGGCATATCTTCCCGCACCGTTGCTCCACTCGATCCCCGTAATCCTGTTCGTCGCCATCATGGTGGCGCGGATCGTGGCGCAGAAGAAGGCGGCGCCCAATGGCTGAAGGCGTCGACAGTTTCGTTGAGAGCGACGCGGCGGCGCGTGCCGGCTGGGCCAGCAAGGGCGCCATCGCCGCGGCCGTCGCGGTCATCCTTGCCGGCGTCTATGCCGCCGAGGGCGGCTATGTGAACGACGCCCGCGATCCGGGCGGCGCAACCAGCTACGGCGTCACCGAACAAGTCGCTCGCGACTATGGGTATCGCGGTGACATGCGCCGGTTCCCGCAGCATTGCGATGGCCCCGCAACCATTTGCGCCGATGCCGTCTATGTGCGGAGCTACATCGCCGCGCCTGGCTATATGCCGCTGATCGAGATCGAACCCGCCGTTGCCGGCGAGTTGATCGACACCGCGATCAATATGGGGCCGCGGCGACCCAATCGCTGGTATCGGCTGACGATGAACGCGCTGGGTGACGCGCGCCTGCCGGACAGTGCGGCGTCGTTGGGGCCCGTCGACGTCGCGGCATATCGGATGCTCCAGACAAAGCTCGGCGTCATCCCCGCTTGCGCCGCGACACTCGACGCGCTCGATGCCCGGCAAGCTGCGGAATATCGTCGGCTTGCCGCCGCCAACCCCAAGCTCCGCGCCTTTCTCAAGGGGTGGCTGCGGAACCGGATCGGCAATGTCGATCGCCGATCCTGCGGCAAGGGAGACGGTTGATGGCCTTTCTCATTTCCCTCGCGCTCGGCTGGAAATGGCCTGACTGGGCCGCTCGCCTGTTCGGCTGGGTCGTGCCGGTCCTGGTCGCACTCGCAGCTATCGGCGCCATGATCGCGCTGATCTATCATAAGGGCGAAACCGCCGGCGGGGCCAAAGCTGAGGTGCGGGCCGAGAAGGCACACGCCAAGACCGTCGCCGTCGCGCGCGCCGACGAACGCCAGGCACAGGCGACCGTCGACGCTATCGGCAGGCGTGTCGCGGCCGAAGACGACCAGACCTCCATTCTCGTCCAAACCAAGATCAGGGAGATGCACGATGCGCTGGATGCGACGCCGGGCACGCTTAATGGCGACGCTCGTTCCACTAATGCTGTCGACGCTGACAGCGTGCGGGACCATCTCAACGCTCTCGTCGTCGATGCGAACCGATCGGCCGACGCTGCCGATGCCGAGCGCTGAGACGACCAGGACCGAGCGCCTGCCGACCCTGACCGGCAGGAAATCCGGCGAGCTGATCCTGATCGACAAGGGCGAATTTGGCGAGCAGCTGGACTTGCTGGCCGAAGCGATCGGCGCTGTTGCGCGGCTCAACAACCGGCAAGGCGCGCGCAACGCCTATGACCGGTGCGTAAAGGCCATATTCGAGACTGGAAAGATGCCGGGGAACTGTCCGAAAACCAAGACCGACTAAATCGGTTCTGGGTCGGGCAACGAACGCCTCGTCTTGAGGCCAAATCGGTCCATCATTCGCTTCCGGACGGGCCGATCAAACGAGCGGTCGAGAAACAAGACCCCGCCAACCTGCAGCAGGCAGCAGATGAGGAATAGGAAAGGCCCTAGGGACACACCGGCGCGACCGGCGTGACTGACGATCCAGCTGACGAAGATTAGCGCCGGCATATGCAATACATAGACGCCATAGGATGCGTCGCCCAGCTGCTTGAAAACCCGAGCGGTGAGACCACCCACGTCGACCCGCATGGCCAGCACCCCAGCCGCGGGAAAGATCAGGAGCACGCAGAGCAAATGATAGACCGCCGTCCATGAGCCCGGGCGAGCGGCGAACAGACCAATCAGCAGCGCCGCGCATGCTAGCCCGATCAACTGCGATCGGACCCTTGCACGTGGGACGGTTCGATAGATGAGAACGCCGAGGAAGAAGGAGAACAATACCCGTATTGGCCCCGCCCCGGCAGTCTCCCACAGACTACCCGCAGAAAGCTGGCCGTAGATCAGGGTGATCGCGATCACTCCGATTGCCCCGATGGCAATTATCGCGGCCATGACGCTGACCGACAATCGTCGCCAAAACAGCACGAATATGAAATTGGCCACCAATTCCCAGAGCAGCGACCAGAATGGCGGATTGAGCTCGAACAGCTTCGCTCCCCACCCCTGAGGGATAAACATCAACGTCAGCATGATCGCTGAGAGGAGTTCGCCGTAGGAGTGGTAATAGCCTGCCCGTCCTGTTGCCATTGCCACAAAAACCGCGACGCCACCGAGCAGGGTTCCCAGTGCGTAGAGCGGCCAAAAGCGGATAAGCCGCGTCAGCATGAATCGGGAGGTATTGAGCTCGCCGCTTGCAATTCGATCGTCATATGCGTGCGCGATCACGATGCCGCTCAGCAAGAAAAACAGATCTACGGCAAGGCCACCGCTCGCAGCAAAAAACCAAGGCGCGCTAATGGCTTGCCAATGCAGCGAGGCGACCGCGATCGCGGCTAAACCTCGCATGCCATCGATTAGCGTGAAGGCCTCCGTTCGTCGCGCCATCGGCCTCCATAGCGCTGCTTGATATGCGCGGCAGTCCTGTACCGAATAGGCCTTCACCGCGCAACGCCTGCCACCGCCGCCCGCGCGACGCCATGACCGCTGCGTCAAAGCGATCCTCGAACCGGACTCGTGCCCGGGATTGTCCGCATGACGTGGTGTCGCGACGTTGATCGAGATTGTGGCGGGACGGTCACATCTCGCAACCATTTGCGAGAAGCGGCGCTCCGGGCGCCTAATATGTCCGAATCGCTGTCTAATTCCGATTGACCGGATCACGACCCACGCTAGCGACCCTTTCTTCGCTCTGCGGGAAACAGGGCCAAAAAGAGGGGATAAACATGTCGCATCGTTCCGCGCGCCACAGCGCGCGTCTTCGCTTTGCCTTGAATACATCCGCCGCACTGGGCTCACTTGTCGCTGCCGCGACGGCCCATGCCCAGACCGTCGATGCCGTCGCCAATCCGCGCGCCAATGCGCCGACCGGCAATTACTATTCGCCGCAGGACGCCATTTCGGTCGCGCCGCCCGAAACTTCGATCCACGAGCCGCAGATCGTCATTTCGCAGCCGGGCAATCCGAATTCATCGGCGCCGCCCAACGGCGCACTCGACGCCAATGACGTGACCGGCATCGGCGAAATGATCATCGACCAGCAAAATGGCTTTATCGGCCTGTGCACCGGCACGCTGATCAACCCGCGTACGGTCATCTTCGCCGCGCATTGCGTGAACGAGGATCCCGACGAGACCGGTTTCCAGGACCCATGGGGCTATGGCGCGGACAATGGCGGCCGGCCGATCGCTTTTGGGTTCCGGGCCAACAACAACGCCGCGGGTAATTCGGCGTTCGGCAACTGGTTGTACGGCGGTTATCGGACCGACGTCGCCAACTACCTCTACAACGTCAATCAGGTCACTTATAATCCCGCGTCGACCTCGCTCGGGGTCGGCAACAACTTCCTGCAGGGCGATATCGCCATCGCCACACTCGACACGCCGGCGGCGAATGTCCCCACCTGGGCGATCCTGCTGTCGCAATTGCCGGCGCCGGGATCGATCGATCCCGCCAAGGGCAGCGGCTATCACGTCACGATCACTGGTTACGGCGATAGCGGCACGGGCAATACCGGCGATACTCGCGGGGTCGATTTCCGTCGTCGCGTGGCGGAAAACTATATCGGCCTGCTGGGGTCGCTCGACGACGTCGATGGGTTCCTGTTCGGCGTGAATGACGGCCTGCCACAGAACCTTTATCAGCTCGATTTCGACGACCCGCGCCGCGGCGGGCTCAACGCCAGCATCTACGACTTCAACCTGTTCCGCGACAATGCCTTGCCCAAGGAAGGCATTACCGCACCTGGCGATTCGGGCGGTCCGCTGATCCTCGACAATAGGTTTTCGAAGAAGCTGGTGATCGGCGTGCTGTCGGGTGGCAGCCGGTATTTCAATAACCAGCCATCGGCGAGCTACGGCACATCGTCCTTCTATCAGCCGCTCTATCTCTATTGGGACTGGATCGCCACGAACAATAATTACCATTATGTCGGGTCGAAGGCGGGCGATGCGAACTGGGCTGACCCGACGCATTGGGTCACCAATATCGACCCCAATTACATGACGATCGTCGACGGCAACCTCGTCAACGGAGTTCCCTCGACACTGGGTGACGGCGTCAACGGCACGTCAGGCAAGTTTGGTGAGATCTGCATCGAGCAGGGCAATAACAGCGACTGCTACAACACCACCACCGGCGTCGAGACGTATAACGGAACCCAATATCAGTTCACTCCCGCGGGCGGCCAACCGGGCACCGGCCCGATCCCTGATGCCACGCTGGATAATGGGCTCCCGGGCGCGAGCAACTTCGTGCCGAACGACCGCGACCCAGGCGCCGCTACGCATACCCGCGCGGCCTATTTCGATGTCACCCTGGGTGCGGCGGGCACCACCACGCTCGACACCAAGGTTACGGTCGATCGCCTGACCGTCGCCGGATCGGGCGCGCGGCTGAACATCGCCAATGGCGGGTCGCTGACCAGTCTGATCGACGTCACTCAAACCAATGGCCGGATCACGGTCGACGGAACGATGAATTCGGTCGGTGATTATCTGCTGTTCTCGGGCGCGCTGGACGGCCGTGGTCGGATCAACACGCCGTATCTGACCAGCGTCACCGGCATGATCGCGCCGGGTAGTGTGGGCTCGATCGGCACGTTGACGGTTGGTGGTAATCTGGTGCTGTCGTCGGGCAACGTCTTGCTGATCGACCTCGGCGCCAACGGCGCGGCGGACAAGTTGGCGGTCGTCGCCAATCAGTTCAGCGCGCCGGGTGTGGCGGTCGACGGGCTGGCATCGATCGGCGGCACCGTGCTGTTCGCACCGGTGTCGGGCTATATGATCCGCGATGGTGACATTTATCAGATCCTGACCGCGCAGAACCAATTGGCGGGGACGTTCAACACGACCGCGCTGAGCGCGATCCTGACGCCGAAATTCCTCTATTCGGCGAACGACGTGAAGGTGAAGATCGTCGCCGGCAAATATGCCGATGTGGTGTCAGCCAACTCGCCGGTGCAGGCCGCTTATGCCAGGTTGCTCGATGGCGATCGTGCCGGCAGCTACAACGCCCTGGCCGGGCTTTACGGGCCGCTAGACCTGCAGAATGTGGCAACGACCCGTTCGACGCTCGAGAACTGGGCGCCGCGGACCGAGACGCTGAAGACCGCGCTCGGTACCGTTGCCACCGACAATATGGCGCGTTTCTATCGCGACCGGCTCGGTGCGCTGGGTAGCGGCGATATGGGCGGCACGGTGGCAATCATCGGCCAACCGCTCAGCGTCATGGCAAACCTGAATAATGTCGGCCCGATGGGATCGTACGAGTCCGGTGGCGCCGGCACGCCCCAGGTTACCAACGTGTCCACCGGCAAAGTGCCCGACGACGTCAGCGTGTTCTTCGCGGGCGGCTATTTGAACGGCAACGGCGCGCCGATGGCGACCGCGGTCCCCGCGGGCGGCCGCGACACGTTCGACGGCTGGTATGGTGCCGCAGGTGTCGAAAAGCAGGTGAGTTCGACCTTCACGGTCGGTTTCGCTTTGTCTTACACCAGCACGCAGGGCACCACGACGACGGGCGCGACCGCCAAGGGCGAACTCTATCAGGGTACGCTGTACGGCAAGCTCGGTCTGAAGAATGGCTTCGGGCTGGATGGCGTGTTTTCCGCCGGCTTGTTCGATACGCATATGGTGCGATCGGCCAGCTTGGTCGGAACGCCCTATACGCTACGCTCCAACGATCAGGCGCTGGCCGTCAGCGGCGAGGCCGGCGTGTCGTGGATGGCGAACCTGGGTGGGCTCAAGCTCGGGCCGCGCGCGGCGCTCCGCTATGGCGACATCGGCTTTTCCGATACTGCAGAGGCCGGCGGTCCGATGGCGTTGCGGATCGATCGCGAAGGCGCGCACTCGACCCAAGGCCGCCTCGGTCTGACGCTGGGCGGGGGCAAGAGCAAGGTGGGGCCATATCTGACCGGCTATTACGTCCATGACTTCGACAACCAGCCGGCGTCGTTCGGCGCGAACTTCGTCGGGGGCGTCGGACCTGCCGCGCAGTTTGCGTTGACGGGCCGCGACAAGGATTGGTGGGAAGCCTCTGGCGGCCTTGCTGTCGACATGAAGAACGTCACGCTGTCGGTCGGTGTCGACACGACGATCGACCGCAGCGACGTGAAGAACCAGAGCTATCGCGGAAGCATCACTTTCCGCTTCTGATTTGATACCTGTGAAATGGTCGAGCCGCCTTCCCTTCGGGGAAGGCGGCTTTTTTTGTGTCCGCGGGAGCGGGGCTTAAGCAGCGATCGCGGTCGCCTCGATCTTCGCATCCTCGAGTGCCCTGGCCCGCGCATCAGACCCCATCGCGATCCCCTCCGCGCGAATGAAGGCGATGTCGGTCACGCCCAGGAACTCAAAGAAGCCGCGGAGATAGGCCTCCTGATGGTCGAGCCAGGCCCGTCCGGTGTCGGACCCGTAAAAGCCGCCGCGCGCCGAGGCGATGATCAGCTTGCGTCCACCGGCCAGTCCTTCCGCGCCTTTTTCGGAATAGCGGAATGTCGTGCCGGCGATCGCGAGGCGATCCATCCAGGCTTTCAGGTTGGAGGGAATGCTGAAGTTATACATTGGCGCGCCGATCACGACGATGTCGGCGGCGAGGAACTCCTCGGCAAGCGATGTGTCGCCGAGATCGCCCAAGGTCACATGTCCAAGCGGATCCAAAGCGAGGTCGCGCCGCCGGATTTCGGCTTCGGGATGAAGCGCACTCAACCTGGCGACCGCCGCCTCTCCGATCGAGCGGGTGACGCTGTTTTCCGCGGTGATGCTGCTGTCGACGTGAAGGATGATCATGGTGCCTCGCTGGTATTGATTAGTTACTGAGGCACGCTAGATAACTGCCATCATCCGCGTCGCAAGAAGGCACATTTTTGGCAATGAGGATAACCTATGTGCCCCGGTATCAACGATGTTACCGAAGGAGCCGGCAGTGAATCCTCATGGTCCGCAATGCCGCGGCGTGACCGGCGTGCTCCAGCGCGTCGGCGACAAATGGAGCATGCTGACGATCAACGCGCTGGCCGATGGGCCGAAGCGGTTCAGCGAGTTGCGGCGCTCGATCGAGGGCATCTCGCAACGCATGTTGACGCTCACCTTGCGCGGGCTGGAGCGTGACGGCCTGGTGACGCGAACGGTGACCCCCAGCATTCCGCCCCGGGTGGACTACGAGCTGACCCCACTCGGCCAGTCGCTGCAGCAGCCGGTCGGCGAACTCGCGCGCTGGGCGGTCGATCATCTGACGGTGATCCAGACCGCGCAACAGCGTTTCGATGTGGTGGCGGACGCGCGCGAGGACAGCAAACTCAATCGGGAATGAGGTCGCGCGGCATCACGATCGCCTCGCTCACCTTGCCGTCGCGGCGATAGCTGATTGGCAGGGACCGGTCACGAGCAGGAACACGGACGATCACCTTTCTGTCTGGCGACGGGCTGGTATAGGATCGGCGATCATGGGTCTTGAACCGAATTCGCCTTCCTGTTCGTGTTGCACGCCGCGCGCCGCACCGCCGGGCCGGATGCGCCACGGGGGTGGCGAAACGCTCCACCGCCATCTTCATGAACGGCCCTTTGCCGCGATCGTGCTGGCGGGCGGCTATGTCGAGGCGGGCGATACCGGACGGCATTGCGTCTCTGCCGGCGATGTCCTCATCCATGGCGCCTTCGAACGCCACCTCGACCGGTTCGACCCGCGCGGCGCCGAAGTGCTGGTACTGCCGTTGAAAGGCCGCTGGCGTGGTCCGGTGCGCAGCCGCGTCGCCGACCCTGACGCGATCGCCCGGCTCGCGGAAAGCGATCTATTCGCTGCGCAAGAGTTGCTCGATCGCGATATCATCGTGGGGGCGACCAGCGGCACCGACTGGCCCGATCTTCTCGCCGCGGATTTGCTCGCCGCGCCCGATCTGCCGCTCGCGAAATGGGCGGAGCAGCGCGGACTCCATCCTGCCAGCCTGTCGCGCGGATTCCGCCAGCAATTCGAGGTCACGCCTGCCCAGTTTCGCCTGATCGCGCGCACGCGTCGAGCGGTCGACCGCGTAATCGAGACGGGCACGGCTCTGGCGGCCATCGCAGTAGCGGAGGGGTTCGCTGACCAAGCGCATATGACGCGGTCGATCATGCGCCAGACGGGAAGATCCCCTCGCGCTCTGCGTAGCGAACTGGGGTTCTGCGGCTAAATCGCCAGCCGCATTTCCTCCTGGCGGCCGCTTTATTGCCGGCAGTCTCCCGCTGCCGTTAAAATGGAATCGAACCTCAACCACTTAACGACTCGCGCTGAATCCTTGGCTTTCGAATAGACGGATTCCTGGCAACATGGTAAATATCGCGTTGCGCATGGTGGACGAGCCGAGTGGGGGTGAATGGTCCAGGTCTTGTTCCTGTTGGCATTGGCCGCGAGTTTCGCGGGCTATGCAGCATACCTGACCGGCCTGAAGCGGGATCTGGTTGAGCCCAACCGCGCATCGTGGCTGATCTGGTCGGCGGCGACCGCGGTCGAGGCGTCGACCTATGCCGCGGTGAACCCTGAAGGCCTGCAGCGCTGGGTGTTCCTGTTCGCGACCGTCGCCTGCGTCGCGATCACGGTCGCTTTGTGGCGCAAATCGGCCTGGACTCTGCCGACGCGCACCGAAACATTCTGCATCGCGACCAGCCTTGGCGCTTTGGCAATCTGGGCGATGTTCCGCGACGCTTTCTGGGCGCATATGCTGGTGGTGGTCGCGGTGCCGGTCAGCTTCTGGCCGACCTGGGCAAGCGTGATCGCCGATCGCGGTCGCGAGCGCTCGCCTGCCTGGGGCCTGTGGACGCTGGGAGACCTCGCGACGTTGATGGTCGCCGCTCGTACGCCGGGGAGCCCGGTCGGCGAATATGCCTATATCCTGGTCGAACTGGTCTGCCACGCGAGCATCTGGTTCATGGTCGGGTTGGCGACGATCAATCCCTTGCGGTCGCTGGGCTTCCGCAACGGGCGCTTCTACGTGCTCGATGCCATCCGCACGCCCACCAATCTGTTCGCGGTGAGTGAGAACCATCTGGGCAAGGCGGTGTTCGCGGCCGCGCCGTTCGCCGAGGGTGAGCGGCTGATGTCGTTCACCGGACGCCGCTTCCGCGCCGACCGCATTCCCAGCCTGATGCGCGGACAATCGGACCGATACGTCCAGGTCACGCCCGATCATTATATGGGCCCGTCCGGGCGGATCGACGATCTGGTCAACCATAGCTGTGCGCCCAATGCCGGACTGCGCTTCACCGATCAGGGCGTATTCCTGGTCGCGATCCGGGATATCGCGCCGGGCGAGGAGATCTGCTGGGATTATTCGACCACGCTGGCGGAATCGAACTGGCACATGATCTGCCAATGCAAGACGTCCGACTGTCGTCGCGTGATCGGCAACTTCTCGACACTGAGCCCCGAGCGCCAGGAATGGTTCCGTTCGCGCAATCTGATCGCGCCCTATCTCCGACGGAAGGATGAGGTCGGCCGCGACCGCGCGGCCTGAGACGCCCTCTTGTAGCGCGTCAGCTTCTCCCCACATTCGCCGCCATTGGTCGCGGGCTCGAAGGAGGGCCGCAACGTCCATGAATAGCGTGTCGGTCCGCCCTGCCCTGATCGCCAAAGCACCGATCCGCGCCTGGCGCATCGTCGGCGGCGCTTTCCTGCACTTTGCCGTACCCGTCTATGTCGTGACGGTTGCCGTGGCGACATTGTTCACGGCGCCGGCGGGCGCGCCGCTTAGCGACCTCGCCCATCTGGCGCTCGGGTATAGCGGTTGGTTCCTGGCCGGCTACGCGGCGTTGGCACTGGCAGCGACAGTTGTCACGGCTGCTCTCGAGTCGTTGGTCGGCCTTCGCCGTCACCGCGACGCGATCGACCCCAGCCGCGCGGCAAATGACTCCCGGATGCGCGTCACGCATGCGCTGGCCGAGGCACGATCATTACCCGGTGCCGATCTTCGCCGACTCGTCGATGTGCTAGCCCGACCAAGGTGGGACCATGACGACGAGAGATATCAGGCGCTGTCACGCGACCTCGTACAAGTCGTCCACGCGATGGCGGTGGCGAATGACACCGCTTCGGACGAATCCCGAACTGACATTCTCGCACTCGCGACTCGCTCGCTACAACGGATCGACGATACGCTAAATGATCTGGCTGCCGAGCGAAGCAGGCTTAACCATGGCGACGCACGTGCGGTCGCACGCTACGTCGAAAATCGGTATGGTCCTTCCGATTTCTCTGGAAGCTAGACTTGGGGCACATTAAATAGAGGGAGAGCGCGATCGTGCGCTCTTCTTTAGGTCCCAAGGACACCCACCACAGATGACAAATATGTATGTGCTCGGCGCTTCGGCCGTCGTGGCCCTTGTTGTCGCTTGTCTGTTCATCCTCTCTCGCTGCGTTCGCTACGTGCGCAACAACCGCGTCGCGATCGTCGAGAAATTGTGGAGCCGCAACGGCTCCGTCACCTCCGGCTTGATCGCCCTCAACGGCGAGGCCGGCTACCAGCCGATTGTCCTGCGCGGCGGCTATCACTTCTTCATGCCGTTCCAGTATCGCGTCCATTCGCAGCCTTTGGTCACCATCCCCCAAGGCCAGATCGGCTATGTCTTCGCGCGCGACGGCGCCCCACTGGGCCCGACCCAGACGCTGGCGAGCAATTTGCGCACCGCCGACTTTCTCGACGTGCGCCGCTTTCTGGAGGATGGCGGGCAAAAAGGTCCGCAACGCGCGATCCTGCGCGAAGGCACATACGCCATCAACCTGGCGCAGTTCGTCATCATCACGCGCGAGCATCTCTACGGCCTGATGCTCGAGGCGAACGACTTCGATTTGTTCAGCAACATGCAGCGCGTAATCGAGGAGCGGTCGGGTTTCGAGTCGGTCGTGATCAAGGACGCGTCGGACATGATCGGCATCGTCACGGTGCATGACGGCCCGGCGCTGACCGCCGACCAGATCATCGCGCCCGAAGTCGGCACCGATCAGTCGGACGACGCGACCTTCCACAACAGCTTCCAGGATCCGGAGAAGTTCATCGCGGCGGGCGGTCGTCGCGGCCGCCAGCTCCAGGTGCTGGTCGAGGGCAGCTATTTCATCAACCGCCTGTTCGCGACGGTGGAGATGGTCGCCAAGACGGTGATCGAGGTCGGCCATGTGGGCGTCGTCATCAGTTACACCGGCGACAGCGGTGCCGACACGTCGGGCGACGATTATCGCCATGGCGAGCTGGTCGATCGCGGCACGCGCGGCGTGTGGAGCGATCCGCTGCTGCCGGGCAAATATGCGTTCAACACTTATGCCGGGAAGATCCTGATCGTACCAACGACCAACTTCATCCTCAAATGGGACCAGGAGATGACCGGACAGCACAAGTTCGACGAGAATTTGTCCGAAGTGTCGCTGATCACCAAGGACGCGTTTGAGCCCACGCTGCCGCTGTCGGTCGTCGTGCATATCGATTACCGCAAGGCGCCGTTGGTGGTGCAGCGGTTCGGCGATATCAAGAAACTGGTCGAGCAGACGCTCGATCCGATGGTTTCGGCCTATTTCAAGAACGTCGCGCAGAAGAAAACGCTGATCCAGTTGCTCCAGGAACGCTCCGACATTCAGGAGCAGGCGGGCGATCAGATGCGGGCAAAGTTCACCGCTTATAATCTCGAACTGCAGGAAGTGCTGATCGGCACGCCGCGCGCCGCCGCCGGCAACGACCAGATCGAAAAGGTCCTGCAGCAATTGCGCGAACGACAGGTCGCCGAGGAACAGGTCACGACCTATGCCAAGCAGCGCGTCGCGGCCGAGGGCGAGAAAGATCTGCGCGAGGCGCAGGCGCGCGCTCACCAGCAGACCGCGATCACCGAGTCCGAGCTGTCGATCACGGTGCAGGAGAACCAGGGCAAGGCGGCGGTGAAGCGCGCCGCGCAGGAAGCCGAACAGACCCGCACGCTTGCCAAGGCCGAATCCGACCGCATCCGCATCGTTGGTGAAGGTGAGGCGGCGAAGGTCGTGGCGTTGGCGGGCGCGGAGGCCGATCGCATCACCAAGACCGGTCTCGCCACTGCCGAGACGATCGAGAAGCAGGCGGCTGCCTCGGGCGGCGCGCAATATCAGCTGACGCGTCAGGTGATCGAGCGACTGGCCCAGGCGCTGGAAACGTCTGGCGTCGACGTTGTGCCGAGGGTGCAGATCAGTACCGGCGGCGATGCCGGCGCGGGCGCCGGTGGCGGCGCACTCCAGGCGCTGATCGGAATGCTGTTGTCGGAGAAAGGCATGTCGCTGCTGGCTACGCCCGCGGCCAATGATCGGGGTCCCGTCACGCTCCCCGACGAAGACGCCGAGGTCGCAGCTGAATAGTTATCAAGACAAGGTCGCGGCCGGGTTGCTCCCGGCCGCGACTGTTTGATTATTGCTTGAAATAGACGTGAAGGGCGTTGGATATCGGCACCCGCTGTGCAGCCGTCGCCGGAAAGAAAAGTGGGGTCGATGCCGGTGCGGATGGAACCCCGATCACCTCCCCGATGACCGACAACAGCATGATCCGGGCGGAGCTGAGCGCTATTCGCATCGTGCTCGCGAGGCTGGGGTCGAACCGCTCGATCGCGCTGGCGTCGGCTCCCTCCAGCAGGGCGAGCAAATGACGTTCGTCGCGCGATAATCCGATATCCAGCAGGCTGCCGGCACGGAAACGCCGCCGGAAGCCCGCCTCGAACAGAGTCATTACGCTATCGAAGACCGGCGCGAGCAGGCCAGCGCCGAAGCGTTCGAGCCGTCGGTACAGACTCGGCTGAACGGGATCGCCGGCATCGCGCGCGATCCGCCAATTTCTCGCGCTGTCGATAATGGTCCAGATGGCGGCGGGCGAAAACGCGAAACGCATAAGGGTTCCTTCCAGACACCCCTTCGATCGCGCCGCTTTTTCGGTTCGCTGGCGAAGCGATACGCTCGGCCTGTTGCAGCGGCAAGACGCCGGCACGCGGTTCATCCGATATCGCGACCTAAACGCGACCAGCCGTGAGATCGTCTCCCGCAAGCCCATCTCAGCATCGGTCCCCCGATGCATGGAGTGCAGTAGCCTGTCGGCGTTTTGCAGCTCAAAAGCCCTCGCGCTGCGGGCAAAGTTGCACTATGTATGGATCAATATCCATACAGTGCCGAGACACCCGAAAAATGCCACCCGTACAAAATAGCAACGACAAGTTCCGCTGGATCATCGAAACGGGTTGGAAGGGACTCTGCCCTCGGTGTGGCAAGGGGCATATGTTCAGATCGTGGTTGAAGGTCACCGATACTTGCGAGTGTTGCGGATTGGATTACCGGTTCGCGGCGCCTGACGATGGCCCCGCATTCTTTTCCTTATGCCTGATCGCCTTGCCCCTGATCTTCATTGTTGTATGGATTCAAGTGGCATACAACCCGCCGATATGGGTTCATTTGGTCACGTCGGTGCCGATCATGGTGGCGGGTTGCCTGGTGCCGTTACGGCCGATCAAAGGCTGGCTGGTCGCGTCGCAATATGTCAACCGGTCGCAGGAAGCGGGCACCGAACGCCTGTGGAACCAGCTGCATGGCCGCACCAAAGGCAGCAATTTCGATGACTGACGAGTGGTTGCCCGATTTGACCAAAGCGCGCGCGCCAAAATATCTGGCGATCGCCGATGCGCTCGGATCGGCGATCGAGCGCGGCACTTTGAGCAGCGGCGATCGCTTGCCACCACAGCGCGATCTCGCAGCGCGGCTCGGCGTCGACCTCACCACCGTTACCAGGGCCTATGAGACCGTCCGGCAACGCGGCTTGATCGAGGCGCATGGCCGTGCCGGCAGCTTCGTCCGGGGCGCTTCTCCCGCTCAGATCGAGGATGCCGCGCGGGTCGATACGGGCATGAACATGCCGCCCGAATTACCCGGCGATATGCTTGGCCGCGCGATGCGCGATACCATCGCGACGTTGCTCGCGGATGGATCGGGATTGCGGATGCAATACCAGCCCACCGGTGGAAGTGCGGCGGACCGTGCTGCTGGCGCGCGGCTGATCGCCCGCGCCGGCGTCGATGCATCGGACGATCAAATGATCGTTACCGCCGGCGCGCAAAACGCACTTCATGCGATCGTGAACACGGCGCTCCGCCCTGGCGACGCCGTCGCATGCGGACGGTTCGTCTATTCGGGGTTCAAGGTGCTCGCCGCGCGGCTGGGATTGCGGCTGGTCCCCCTGCCGACGATCGACGGCGACGTCTTGGCGGCGGCCTGTCGCTCGGAACGGATTCGCGCATTGTATGTGGTGCCGACCAACGACAATCCGACCGCGATGACGCTCGATGCAGCAACGCGTCAATCGATCGCCCAAGCCGCGCGGGCGAACGATCTGACGGTGATTGAGGATGATGTTTATGGCGCCCTGTGCGCCCCGTGCGCGGTGCCAATCGCTGCTCTTGCGCCCGAACGAACCTGGTACGTGGCGAGCGTTTCCAAGACCATCTCTCCAGCATTGCGCATCGCTTATGTTCGCGCGCCCGATATCGGCGGCGCGCTCCGTCTTGCTGCCGATGTTCACGAAACCGCGATCATGGCGCCGCCGCTCAACGCCGCCATGGTGCGAACCTGGCTCGATGACGACCGTTACGATCGATTGGTCGAGGCGATGCGGAACGAGGCGATGCGGCGTCAGGCTATCGCTGCCGATATCCTGAAAGGACTGCCCTATCAGGCGCATGCTCAGGGCTATCATCTCTGGCTTCCGCTGCCCGCCGGGCTCGATGGCGCCGAACTCGCCGATGCGATGCGCCCGAGTGGACTGTCGGTCGTGGCCGGTCACCGTTTTCGTGTCACGCCCGGCACGGATCAGGCAGTGCGGATATCGCTCGGTGGCATGATCGAAATGCCTCGGCTGGCCCGGGCTCTTCACCTGATACGCGGCCATTTCGATACGCGCCAGCAACGGCCGCTGATCTGACTCTAAGCGTGCTGCCGGTAGCGAGCGGTCAAGCCCTGTCAGCCGGCAACGGAACCGCCGGTGTTACGATCGCGTTCTATTGCGCAAGTAGGAGGTTCAGATGACAGATATTCGTACCGACGATCGCACAGTGGTCGAACGCAGCAGTTTCAACGTCGCCAATGTGATCGTAGCGATCGCTCTCCTGTTGCTCGTGCTCGGCTTGCTCAAATATTTCGGCGTGTCGCCGCTCTGAGGCCGATCGCCACGGCGAGCCGTCTAGACGGGTAGGCGATGCGGCTCGAGCCGAGACTTCATCTTCGCGACGCCGATTGTCGCACCAGTGCGGACGCCGTCGGCGGGCGTCGTCGATTTCAGTGCCCGCCCGGTTTATTGACCTCCGCTGATCCGCGGCCGGTCTGCGGGTAACCGTCGCCAGCCGCCGGATCGCTGGCGAAATCCTCTCCCGGATTGCCGCCGCCGGCGCCTACGCCGCTTCCGTGCACCTCTCCGGTTCGCTCATCGAACCACGCCCGGCGGCCGTTTTCGGGCGGAAAGCGATCATCGGCGGCTTCGGTGGAACGCTTTGGTCCTTCCGCGCTCTCCTTCAACACGCGATCGGCAGCGAAGTCGTCCGCGTCATATTCCTGACCCGAATAGCCCGGTCCATTCCCGATTGGCCCATGCTGCACGTCGATTGGCGCGCTCTCCATGGCCGTTCTGGCCGGCGGCCGCCGTCCTCGCTTGTAATGGTCCGTCATCACCTGCTCCTCTCCCGCCCCTAAACGCATGAGGACGGCAAGCGAGCCGCGCTTTCTAGATAGAACCCGACAGTAAGCACGCCGTCAGGCGGCGAGATCGGTCTTCGTTGTTTCACGTGCCGGGGCACGCAGCACCAAGCGCGCGGTCGCGCCACGGCCGACACCATCGCTTTCGAGGCTCAACGAGCCTTCCATCGCGGTTACCGAATTGGCGCACCAATGCAGGCCAAATCCGCCCGACTTGTGCTGGCGGGTCGAAAAGCCGCGCTGGAACAATTGTGGCGTCCCGCCCGGATCGAACCCCTCGCCCGTATCGTGGATCGCGATCTCCACACGACCGTCATTCGTGTCGGTTACCGTGACATTGATACTGCCCGACCCGCCCACCGCGGAGATCGCCTCGGCGGCGTTGGAGAACAGATTTCCGACGACCTGACTCAGCAGCACGCGGTTGGCCATCACCTTGTGCTTCTTCGCAGGGAAGTTGAACGCGATTGACGCGCCTTTCCCGGAATGTCGCGCGATCGTGGCATTCTGCGCGATGATCTGCGTCGCATCGCATTCTTCGAGCGGCGGCCGCTCATGCGCGAGCTGTTGTTGCGCGCCAATGATCTCCAACACCTGGCGCATCGCGTCGCGACCGACCTGCAACTGACCGATCCGGTCCTCACGCTGCCTGTCCTCGGCGTCGAAGGCCGTGGCGATAAACGATGCCAGTTTTTCGCGGCGTTCGAGCGCAGTCTCCGCGGAGACCAGTTCGGCCAAGGCACGGTCGATCAGCGCGCGCTCGACCGGCGCGCCTTGGCCAATGCCGGCCGACAAGATTGTCGATACCGGGTTCAACGCGTTCCGCACATTGTGCATCACCGCGACCGCGCTTTCCGATCGGCCGAGCTCGAAGCCCTGTGCCTCGACTTGCTCGCGCAGCTCCTTGAGCTGGACCAGCATCGCGTTGAAGCTGCGGCCGAGCGACGCGATCTCATCGCGGCGCGCGGCGTCCTGGGGCAACACGGTCAGTGAGCCGGAGTTGCGAACGCGCTGCATATGCCCCTCGACCCGGCCGAGCGGTTTGAGCACCAGAAGCGAGAACATCCGACTCAGCACCGCGAGCACGAGCGCGAGCAAAATGGTCGATCCCAGCACCGCGAGCCAGAGCATGTGGCGCCCGAGTTGCGACACGTCGCGCGGCACCACGAAGCTGGCGACCGCGACCGGCCTGCCTTCCGCTCCGGTCACCGGCACCGCGATCTGCATCGTGGTCGGACTGGTGGTGACGAGGTCGCCACGGACGCCATCGAGATCCAGGCGCGCGGGCACCTGGAGCAATTTCGCCAGCTGCGCCGACGTGATCCGGCGCGCCATGACGACATAGCCGCGCGGCGTGCCGGTGCCGTCGCTTTTCCTGACCTTGGCGACGCCGACCGCCGCCACGATCTTGCCGAGGCGAATATAGAAATGGCCCGAATTGCTTCCCTTCATCGCGCCGTCGAGTGGAGCATGGCGGATCGCCGCGACCATCGCGTCGCGTAGGGCGTCATTCTCCCGGCCGGTGCGCGGATCGATCCAGCGCGCGATCACCAGGCTGCGATCGGGACGCAGATAGGCCATGGCATCGACGTCGAGATTGGCCATCGCCAGCGGCGAAAAGCTTTCCTGTTCGAATGCGCGCGTCGGCTTGACGATATAATCGTAGCTGGAATTCCAGTCGCCATAATCGCGCACCGAGCTTTCGACCTTGCTCGCGAAGTCGGTGAGCGCGGCGCGCGTCCGCTGGACGTGTCCGTCGATCGCCTGGCGTTCGAGCGCGTTGAAGCTGGGGGTGATGACCACGGCGAGCAGCACCGTCAGCGCAATCGAGCCAACCAGCCCTACCGATGCGAGGATCAGGAGCAGCTTGCCGCCGAGCGACGCGAACGACAATCGGCGCCCGGTCGCGGCGCGCAGCCGGACCATCAGCCGTTGGTCCCGTCGCCCGCCCGGATCGCGAATTCGTCGCCGTCGAGATCGTCCTCGCCGCCGATATAGCGCTCCAGCGCGATCTCGCGTGCGATATCGGCCGGGACCGGCCGCGAGAAATAATAGCCCTGCAAATGGCTCGCGCCGGCGAGGCGAAGCGCCTGGACCTGCGCATCGGTCTCCACCCCTTCCGCCACCACGCCCAATCCGAGCGCGTGGCCGAGATGGACGATCGACTGGACAATCGCGGCGGACTCGCGCTCGCGACCCATGCCGTCGATGAAGCTCTTGTCGATCTTCAGGCAATCGAGCGCGAACTTGCGGATATTGTAGAGCGACGAATAACCGGTACCGAAATCGTCGAGCGCGATGCGGAAGCCCATCTGGCGCAATTTGTAGAGCGTCTCGGCCGCGCGTTCGGCGTTGTCGAAGATCGCGGTTTCGGTGATCTCGATCTGCACGCGGGCGGGTGCGATCCCCGCGCGCATCACGCGTTCGACGACATGGCCGACGAAGTTCAGACGGCGGAACTGACGCGGGCTGAAATTGACCGAGACATATTGCCCCGGCCATTGGTCGAGCACCTTCAGCGCCTCGTCGAGCACCCAGTCGCCGAGTTCGTGGATCAGGTTCGATTCTTCGGCGATGGGAATGAACAAAGCCGGGCTGATCGGTCCGAATTCGGCGGTGTTCCAGCGCAACAGCGCCTCGAACCCGACCACTTCCATATCGTGTCCCGCGACGATCGGCTGATAAGCGAGGCTCAGTTCGCCGCGCTCGATCGCCTGACCCAGCCCGCCTTCGATGCGGCGGCGGAAACGGACGCTTTCGTCCATGCCCTCATTATAGGCGCGAACGACGCCACGGCCCGATTTCTTGGCATCGTTGAGCGCGAGATCGGCTTTGCGCATCACGTCCGTCGGATCGCGGTTGCCGTCGACTTCGGCGATCGCAAGCCCGATCGACGCCGATGCCTGGACCGAATGGCCGATGATCCGGAAGCTGGACGTGCAGGCGGCGATGAGGTGATCGCACGCCATGACCGCGGCCGGCTCGCCGAGCGTGTCGAACAGGATGCCGAACTCGTCGCCGCCCAGCCGCGCGACGATCGCGCCTGGCGGGGCCGATTGCTGCAGGATGGCGTAAATCGCACGGATCAGTTCGTCGCCCGCGAGATGCCCCAGCGTGTCATTGACGATCTTGAATCGATCGAGATCGATCATTGCCGCCGCGAACATCCCGCCGCTGCGGGCCTTGTCGGTTAGCGCCTTCAGGAAGGCGAGCCGATTGGGCGCCTCGGTCAGCGAATCGTGCGTCGCCATGTGCAGCGCCTTCGATTCGTTGGCGGCGAGTTCGACCGCTTGTTCCTCAAGCTTCGCCATTGCCGCGGCGAGTTCGCGATCGGCCCGCCAACGGTGCGAAAGCGCGGTCGCGGTTTGCACGACCTCGGCGATTTCGAACGGTTTGGCGATATAGAAGATCTTGTCGACTGGCCCCGCTGCCTTTGAGATCTCGATCGGCGAGAAGTCGGAAAAGCCGGTGACGATGACGAGATTGATGTTGGGATCGAGCGCGCGAATGCGCATCGCGGTTTCCTTGCCGTCGATCCCCGGCGGCATGCGGACGTCGATAAAGGCAACCGCAAACGGATTGCCGTCGATGATCGCATCCTCGACCGCTGCAACCGCGTCCAGGCCCTGGTTGCAATGAACGGTGTCGAACGCCGCGCCGGCTGGCTCCGAAACCGGCACGGACGCGTCGCCAAACAGTTCTACGGCCATGTCGCTCAGCGCGTCATGATTGGTCGCCACCGGCTCGAAGCAGTGCCGGTAGGAGTCATGCATTGCCGGTTCGTCGTCGACGATCAGAATTCGCACCGCGCGCTGTCCCTCGCTTGGCGGGACGTACACGACGCCCCAAGGTCATTGCGGAGACGTAAGCGGACGGGGTTAAGGCGCCGTAAACGATCTTTAGCAGGTTGCCGGCGTTCTGGTTCAGACGCGCTGAATCGCCCCTAGCCGAGCGCGTGTTGTCCGAGCAGGATCGCGCCCAGCGGTCCCGCCTCGGCGCCGAGCGCAGCCGGGACGATATAGGCATCGAGATCGCCGAGCAGCGAGCGATCGCCATAACTGCCCAGGCTTTCATCCAGCATCCGACGCACCATCGGCAGCAGCCAGGGCACACCCAGCGCGACACCGCCGCCGAAGACGATCCGGCGCGGAATGCCGGTCAGCACCAGCGTATGGCAGAGTTGCGCGATCGGATGCGCAATCTGGGGCCAGATCGGCGAATGCTCGGCAATCTCATTGGCGGCGACGCCGGCGCGTGCCTTGATCGCGGGCCCCGACGCCAATCCCTCGACGCAATCGCCGTGAAACGAGCAGATGCCGGACCAATCGTCGCCGGCCATCCGCACCGGACGGACATGCCCCAATTCCTGGTGAGTCAGCCCGACCACCGGCTTATCCTGGCTGATCAGCCCGACGCCGACGCCGGTGCCTATGGTGATATAAGCATGGTCGCGCAGCCCCTTGGCCGCACCCCATTGGCCCTCGGCCAGGCCAGCGCCGACGACATCGGTATGGAAGACCGTTGGGACCCCGTAGCGGCGCTGCAATCGCCCCGCGACGTCGGTGTTGGCCCAGCCCGGCTTGGTCGTCGCGGTGATATGGCCATAGCTGGCCGCAGTGGTATCGATTCCGATCGGCCCGAAGCTCGCAATGCCGATCGCGTCGAAACCCCGCCATTGGTCGAGCGCTTGCTCTATCGCCGCCATCGTCGTGTCGGGATCGGTCGTGTCGACCCGCCGCGCCTCGACGATGGTCGCGCCATCCTGCGACAACACGCACACGCACTTGGTTCCGCCGAGCTCGACGCCTGCTATTCTCACGACACCATCCCCAAAATCCGCTCCGCCTGCACGAGGTGCAGCGCTTCCACCATCTTGCCGTCGACCTGGATCACCCCACCATCGCTGCCGGCGAACGCGTCGCGCACGCGGGTCGCCCATGCGATCGCCTCCGCATCGGGGCTAAATGCCGCGTGGCAGATGTCGATCTGACGAGGATGGATCAGCGACTTGCCGTCATATCCCATCGCCGCCGCTGCCGCGCATTCGGCCTCGAGTCGCGCATCATCCGAAAAATCGTTGCAGACCCCATCGAGCGCGACCAGCCCCCGCGACCGCGCCGCCGCCAGCACGCTTGCCTGGACCGGCGCTAGCCAGGCGCGGTCCGATCCCGGCCGCGCGCCGAACTCGAGCGCCAGATCGTTCACGCCGAGCACGAATCCCTGCACATCCGCCTCGGCGATATCCTGCAACCGGCCGAGCGCCTCGCATGTCTCGATCATCACCCAAAGTGGCGTATCGGCGCCGAGAGGGTCGCGGCATGTTTCGACGTCGCCCGCATTGCGTATCTTGGGTACCAACACGGTCGCCGTCGCCCCCCGCACTGCCGCAAGGTCCGCCGCTCCCCATTCGGTGTCGAGGCCGTTCACCCGGATCACCACTTCGCGCGTCCCGAACCCTTGGTCGGCCGCCGTTATCGCCGCCTCGCGCGCCGCGGCTTTCACGTCCGGCGCGACGGCATCCTCCAGGTCGAGGATGACCACATCGGCGGCGAGTCCTCTCGCCTTTTCGATCGCGCGCGGATTGCTCGCGGGCAGGAACAGCGCGCTGCGGCGGGGACGAAAGCTCATGTCACCCCCTTGCCTCAAGCCGCCGGGCGGGACAATGCGGTGGGAGACGAGGAGATTATCATGGCTGGCATGGCGCATTTCGATTGGGCGGATCCGTTCCTGCTCGACGACCAGTTGAGCGAGGACGAGCGGATGATCCGCGATACCGCGCGCGCTTATGCCCAGGACAAGCTCGCGCCGCGCATCATCGACGCCTTTGCCAACGAGACGACCGACCCGGAGATTTTCCGCGAGATGGGCGCGCTCGGCCTGCTCGGGCCGACGATCCCCGAGGAATATGGCGGCGTCGGCGCGAATTACGTGTCCTACGGGCTGGTCGCGCGCGAGGTCGAGCGGATCGATTCCGGCTATCGGTCGATGATGTCGGTCCAGTCGAGCCTCGTCATGTACCCGATCTACGCTTACGGCTCGGAGGAGCAGAAGCATAAGTATCTGCCCAGGCTGGCGAGCGGCGAATGGATCGGCTGTTTCGGCCTGACCGAGCCCGATGCGGGCTCCGACCCGGGTGGCATGACCACGCGCGCGACCAAGACCGCTGACGGTTATTCGTTGTCGGGCGCCAAGACCTGGATTTCCAATTCGCCGATCGCCGACGTGTTCGTGATCTGGGCCAAGTCCGACGCGCATGGCGGCGGCATTCGCGGCTTCGTGCTCGAAAAGGGCATGAAGGGTCTCAGCGCGCCCAAGATCGAAGGCAAATTGAGCCTCCGCGCGTCGATCACCGGCATGGTGATGATGGATGAGGTCGAGGTTGGCGAGGAGGCGCTACTGCCCGAGGTTCAAGGACTGAAAGGACCTTTCGGCTGCCTCAACCGCGCGCGCTACGGGATCAGCTGGGGGTCGCTGGGCGCGGCCGAATTCTGCATGCATGCGGCACGGCAATACGGGCTCGACCGCAAGCAGTTCGACAAGCCGCTCGCCGCCAACCAGCTGTTCCAGAAGAAACTCGCCGACATGGAAACCGAGATCGCGCTCGGCCTGCAGGCGTCGCTGCGCGTCGGGCGGCTGATGGATGAGGGCCGGTTCGCGCCCGAGATGATCTCGATCGTCAAGCGCAACAATGTCGGCAAGGCACTCGATATCGCGCGGATGAGCCGCGACATGCATGGCGGCAACGGCATTTCGGGCGAATATCAGGTGATGCGCCACCTCATGAACCTGGAGACGGTCAACACCTACGAGGGCGCACACGACGTCCATGCGTTGATCCTCGGTAGAGCGATCACCGGGATCGCGGCTTTCTAGGCCTGGTCCGTCCTCACGCCTCGCTTGGCGCCGCGTCGACAGGCAGCTTGCAGACCGTCGGCATCGCGCGCAGTCTCCAAATCCCACTCACGGGCAGGAGAAGTCGTTTATGCTACGGATCGCTTTCGTGCTTGCCGCCGTCGCGATGGTCGCGACGCCATCGATGGCCGCCAACCGTTGCCGTGACGCCAAGGGTCACTTCATCGCCTGTCCGAAGCCCAAGCCCGCGGCCACCGGCAAGTGCCGCAACGCCAAAGGCCATTTCGTGAAATGCGGAACACCGGGCGCCAAGCCGGCCTGAGCATCCACTGACGAGGAATCAGACGATCCGGACGATGTACGTCAGCGTCCGGACCGCCTTGCCTTCCCATGGGCGCATGTACCGGAACACGATCCGGTACATGCCCCGCCGGGTGCCGACGATGCGATAGGCCGCAACCGACGGCGCGCCGACCATTCCACGCCGCGTGGCGACCGTCGCGACCGCCGCCACCAGCGTGACGCTGATCCCGCGATCGGCGTCGACCTTCCACGTATAGCCCGTACTGGCATTGGTTTGCAGCTCGACCCGGGCAGCTTGCCCGCGACGCAGCGTCGTCGCCTTGCCACCGTTCGCACCAGTTAGCGGAATGTCAGCGGGTGCGGCGATGGCTACGGGCGCGACCATCGACATCGCGATCGCCATGAACAATCCTGTTCGCATCACCGGCCCTCTCCTGTTTGCCGTGCCCCGCTTCGGCGAGGCACGGCAAGGGTGATCAAGCGTCGGCATAATCCTGCGCGGGGTTGCGCGCATAGATGCCGAATGCCGTAATGATCGCATAGCAGACGCCCGGCAGGATCAGCGCCAGCGCAAGGCTGCCCGTCGCGTCGGCGAGAAAGCCGGTCGCGACCGGCAATACCGCACCGCCGAAAATCGCTACGTTAATGATTCCCGAGCCATCGGCCGCACGAGCCCCCAGCTTTTCGCAGGCGAGCGTGAAGATCGTCGGAAACATGATCGAGTTCATCAGGCCGATCAGCAACAAGCTGTAGCCGGCCGTCGTGCCAGTCGTGTGGGTAGAAACCAGGATGAGCACGATCGCGCCCACCGCAACGCTCGCCAGGACCTTGCCCGGATTGATGAACCGCAACACCACCGCGCCGATGAAACGCCCAATCATCGCGCACAGCCAATAGACGAAGATCAGCTTGCCTGCCGATTCGGTGGACAGGCCCATGACGCTGGATTGCTTGAGATAATTGACGATCAGCGAACCGATCGACACCTCGGCGCCGACATAGAGAAAGATGCACAACGCGCCGAAGGCGAAACGCGGGCGCCCCAGCAGATCGATCCCGGCAAGGCCGCTGCCCGCCTGATGCGCTTCGCCCTTCAACTTGTTCCGGAACATCCACACGACCGCCGCGACGATCGCCAACGCCACCGCCAGGCCAAGATAGCCATGGACGATCGCCTGGCTTTCGGCGGTACGATACGCATCGAGCGCCGGGCCCGAGAGATCCGCGGCGCTGACTTTGGTGAGGCTTCCGAGAATCAAGATCGCGCCCACGATCGGAAAGATCGTCGTTCCCAGCGAATTGAACGCCTGCGCGAAAGTGAGCCGGCTCGACGCCGTCTCCGGCTTGCCGAGCAACGTGATCAGCGGGTTCGCGACAATCTGGACGAGCACGACGCCCGTCGCGAGCACGAAGAGTGCGAACAGGAAGAGACCATAAGTGGCGGTGTTGGACGCCGGGATGAACAACAGGCAGCCCACCATCATCGTCAGCAACCCGGCTGCCGCACCGCGCATGTAGCCGATCCGTTTGACCAGCATCGCGCCCGGAATGCCGATCAAGGCATAGGCCGTGAAGAAGCAGAACTGCACCAGCATCGCCTGCGTGTAGTTGAGCGTGAACAGCTCTTTCAGCTTCGGAATAATGACATCGTTCAGGCTGGTGATGCCGCCGAAGATGAAGAACAGCGCGAAAACAAACACCTGCAGGCCGGGTGCGTTCACCCCTGTATGCGTATCTCCCGTCGCCGGCGCCGCTGCGCTCGTGTCCATGGCCATGAAAAAGCACTCTCCCTGGGGTCCGGCCCGAGACCGGTTTGGAGCGCCTTGATGGCCTAGCTGGGCGGCGACCGCAATCGCCTAGTGAAGGGAAATTGAGAACGCTCTCAACCGAATCTGTAGCCCGAAACGGCCCAGCCGAGCACGTTACTTTCATGGTCGCGGACCGCTTTCTCGTCGCCGCCCGCTCCCAATGCGACCATCAGCGGCAGCAAATGCTCCTCGCGTGGATGGGCGAACTGCGCATGCGGCAACGCCCGCCAACCGGCGACGCGTTCCGCTCGGCGCACCGGGTCGGGATCTGTCACCGCCGCGGTCAACGCCGCGTCCCATTCCGCCGAAGGCGCGACAACTGCCGAACCGCGCGCGCGCAGATTGTGAAAGCTCATCCCCGATCCGACGATCAGCACGCCTTCGTCGCGCAACGGGGCCAGCGCCCGCCCGATTGCGATATGGTCGGCGGGATCGAGATCGGCGCGCAGCGACATCTGCGCGAGCGGGATGTCGGCACCGGGCACCGCGACCTTCATCGGGATGAACACGCCATGATCCCAGCCGCGCGCATTTTCCTCACGGGTGGTAAAACCTGCCCCACGCAACAGTGCTGCCGCGCGTCGCGCAACGTCGGGCGCGCCCGGCGCGTTCCAGCGCAAATGATACGTATGCTCGGGAAAGCCATAATAGTCGAACAACAGCTCGGGTCGCGCGCCGGTATGGACGGTGATCTCGTCCTCTTCCCAATGCCCCGATACCAATAGGATCGCGCGCGGCCGTTCGGGCAGGCTATCGATCAGTCCGGCGAGATAATGCTCCATCGGCTGCCACATCGGATCCGACGGGCCGCCATCGGGGTCCATGAAGAAGCAGGGGCCGCCGCCATGCGGAATGAACAACGTGGGTAAGGTCATCGAGCGGATATCGCCTCGACCCGGCCGCGCAACAATGCCGCTAGCGGAAACGGCGCGTTTCCGCCTACATTTCGGGCGTGACCAAGTTCACCGTCAACAATCAACCGGTCGAATACCGCATGGACCCGGCGACGCCTCTGCTGTGGGCATTGCGCGACGCGTCCAACCTGACCGGCACCAAATATGGCTGCGGCACCGGGCATTGCGGCTCATGCATCGTCGACGTCGACGGCGCGGCGAAGAAATCGTGCCTGGTGCCGATCGGATCGATCGAAGGCAGTGTTGTCACCACGATCGAAGGCCTGTCGCACGATCGCAGCCATCCGATCCAGGTGGCGTTCCTGGCCGAGAATGTCAGCCAGTGCGGCTTCTGCATCCCCGGAATGATCATGGCCGCGTCGGTGTTGCTCAGGAACAATCCGCGCCCGTCGGAGGAGCAGATCCGCCAGAGCATCGCCAATATCTGCCGCTGCGGCGTCTATCCCCGCTTGGTCGAGGCGATCCAGCGCGCAGGCCGCATCCAGCGCGGCGACGACACCGTCGCGACCGGTCCGCGACCGGGAATCGACCCGAAGGACGCGGCTCGCGTCGTGCCCGCACTCACCCCGACGCCTTAGCCGATTCTTTCAATTGGCTGTCAGACCAATTCAGGAAAGGATCAGTGCGACTCGCCTAGAACCCGACTATCGTTGGGCCGGCATGTGCGCCGGCGAGTGGAGAAATTTAATGCGCAGGACTATTCTTATCGCGCTGATGGCCGCGGCGGCAATGACGCCCGCGATCGCCTCGGCGCAGGATCGCGGCTGGCGCGGTCGCGGCGGTGACGCCGGCGCGAACTCGAATCAATCGCGCGGCGACCATGGCGGCTGGCGGGGCAATCGTGGCGGCGATGGCGGCCGCAACAATGGCGGCAGCGCATCTCCGGCGCCAACGCCCGCCCCTGCCCCCGCTCCCCGCTGGAACGGCGGCGGCAATGGCGGCTGGCGCGGCGGCAATGGCGGGGCGGCTACGCCCGCCGTGCCCAATGCCAATCCGCAGGCACGCGGCGGCCGCTGGGGCGGGGACAATGGCGGTTGGCGTGGCTATCGCGGCAACCGTGCAGGCGACAACGGGGGCAATAACGGGGCCGTGACCCCGGCGCCGGCGCCGCGCCTGGACGGTCAGCGCGATAGCTATCGCGACTGGCGCAACCGCGGCGGCACCGACAGTCGCGATGGCCGCAACTGGAACGGCGGCGACAATCGCCAGGATCGTAACTGGCGGGGTAACCGCGACGACAATCGCGGCTGGAACGGCAATGCACGCGGTGACAATCGCTGGCGCGGCAACGACCGCGATCGTGGCGGCAACTGGAATCGCGGCTGGCGTAACGACAACCGTTACAACTGGCAGAATTATCGCTCGTACAATCGTAACGCCTATCGGCTGCCGCGTTACTATGCGCCTTATGGCTGGAGCTATGGCTATCGCCGTTTCTCGGCCGGCGTGATCCTCAATTCGATCCTGTTCAACCAGAGCTATTGGATCGACGACCCGTACGATTACCGCCTGCCGGATGTATACGGCCCCTATCGTTGGGTGCGCTATTACAATGACGCCCTGTTGGTGGATATCTACACCGGCGAGGTTGTCGACACAGTCTACGACATCTTCTGGTAAGACGGTCGTCACGCTGGGCAAGGGTTCGGAGATTCGTCTCCGGGCCCTTGCCTTTTTTGCGCGAGACGCGAAGAAACCGCGCCATGTTCGGCAGGAAGAAGAACCCCTCAGGCGGCACCTCGAAGGAGCGCGGCCGCGTCGGGAGTGAAGTGGCGGCGCGATTGGACGCCAATCCCAACGTCCAGGCGGCGATGGTCGGCGCGGCCCAAGCCTATTATTACATGAACTTCCTCACCCCCGCGCAGTGCGAGATGCTCATCAAGATCATCGACGGCAACCGCCGTCCGTCGACCTTGCTGGCCGATCGCGAGGATTACGGATTCCGGACCAGCGAAAGCTGCGACATGGATCGCTATTCGCCCGATGTTGCACCGATCGACACCTCGATCGCCAATCTGCTCGGCATTCCGCCGGCGAAAGGCGAGACGATGCAGGGGCAGCGCTATGCACCGGGCCAGCATTTCCGCGCGCACCACGATTTCTTCCACGAAAACCAGAAATATTGGGCCGAGATGAAGCGGACAGGCGGCCAGCGCACCTGGACCGCGATGATCTATCTGAACGATGTCGAGGAAGGCGGCGCAACCTGGTTCCCGCAAGCCGGCCTGCGCGTCGCGCCCCGCCGCGGTCTGCTGCTCGCCTGGAACAACATGAACCCAGACGGCAGCCCCAATACGCTGACGCTGCACGAAGGCATGCCGGTGGTGAAGGGCGTCAAATACATCATCACCAAGTGGTTCCGCGAGAACGATTGGGCGGTCTATTAAGACTACCGCGCGGGACCTCACGCTGGGCGCGACCCCTTATGGGGTACGATGGCGAGCGAAATGCCGCAGCGCCGGAACTCCGCATGCATCGGCTTCGTTTAGCGGAGCGTGCGGGACAAGGTGCATGCGTAATGTCGTGGCAATTACTAGGGTGCGCGGTCGGGATGCACCGCCGCGACCCGGCCAGTTCTCGTCCTGAGGACGGCCGATATATCGGCGAGTGCGCCGGTTGCGGCCGGCCGATGGTTTGGACGCTGTCGGGCTGGAAACTCGACCGCAGTCGGACCGACACGCACATCACTCAAGTTTGACGTCTGGCGACCGCTCGCCGTAAGCCGCCTAGCCTACCGGACCCGGCACGGCTAAGCCGCTGGCGATGGATCATGTCGCCGGCATCTCCCGATCGTTTCTTGGCCAGGCCTGGCGCTGGCGCGCTTTGGCCGCCGACGCGCGCGATCCGGGATTCCAGCCCGACGATCTGGTGACGCAATTGCTGCTCGCGCGCGGCGTGGGGCGAGAGGCGATCGAGGCCAATCGGTCGCCAAGCATTCGCGGGTTCATGCCCGACCCCTCGATCTTCAACGACATGGACAAAGCCGCGCGCCGCCTGGCCGACGCCGTCCAGACGAACGAACAGGTCACGATATTCGGCGATTACGACGTCGATGGCGCAACTTCTGCGGCACTAATGATCCGGTTGCTGCGCGACCTGGGCCTCGCGCCGGCTGCCTATATCCCGGACCGGTTGATGGAGGGGTACGGCCCATCGGGTGAAGCGCTGGTGCGGATCGCCGGCGGCGGCGCCACGCTGATCGTCACGGTCGATTGCGGCGCCCAGGCGTTCGAAGCGCTCGACATGGCGCGCGAGGCCGGGGTCGACGTGATCGTTGTCGATCATCACAAATGCGCAGCCGCTTTGCCCCATGCGCATGCTCTGGTGAATCCCAATCGGCTCGATGAGGGCGATGGCGCCGCGCACGGCCACCTCGCGGCAGTTGGGGTGGCGTTTCTGCTCGGCGCGGCGTTGCTGCGCGAGTTGCGCGGGCGCGGCTTCTTCACCGGCCGGGCCGAACCGAAATTGCTCGACCTGCTCGATCTGGTCGCGCTCGGCACGGTTGCCGACGTCGCGCAGTTGAAGGGCCTCAACCGCGCATTCGTGGCCCAGGGGCTGAAAGTGATGGCACAGCGCGGCAATGTCGGCCTTGCCGCCTTGGTCGAGGCGTCGCGGCTGACCCGCGCGCCGACTTGCAGCGACCTCGGCTTCGCGCTGGGCCCGCGGATCAATGCGGGCGGCCGCGTTGGGCGCGCCGATCTCGGCGTGCGGTTGCTCACCACCGAGGACGTCAACGAAGCGCGCACCATCGCTGCCGAACTCGACCGCCTCAACGAGGAGCGCCGCGCGACCGAGTCGATCGTTCAGGAACAGGCCGAGCTGCTGCCCCATGGCAGCGCCGTCGCCGTGGTCGCCGGCCGAGGCTGGCACCCCGGCGTGATCGGCATCGTGGCGGGACGGCTTAAGGAAAAGCTCGGTATTCCCGCCATCGTCATCGCGGTAGACGACGCCGGCACAGGCAAGGGATCCGGCCGATCGATTACCGGCGTCGACCTCGGCGCCATTGTGCTGGCGGCGAAGGAGATGGGCCTGCTCGTCGCCGGTGGCGGGCACGCAATGGCGGCCGGGCTGACGATCGAGGCCGATCGCATTCCCGAATTTGCCGCGTTCCTCGAAGAACGTCTCGCCGCCGCGGTGGCGCTGGCACGCGAGGACCGCGCCTTGCTGGTCGATGCCCTGCTCGCGCCGGGCGGCGTGACCCCCGGTCTGTGCGAGACGATGGAAGCGGGCGGCCCCTATGGCATGGGATGGCCGGCGCCGCGCGTCGCCGCCGGGCCGTTCCGGATCGTCCGCGTCGACGTGGTCGGCAATGGCCACGTCCGCGCCATCGTCGCCGGCGACGATGGCCGCAGCCTCAAGGCGATGGCGTTCCGCTCGGCCGACACGTTGCTCGGCCAGACACTCTTACAGGCGCCGCGAGACCGCAAATTATGGCTCGCCGGACGACCCAAAGTCGACGACTGGGGATCGCGTCCCGCCGCCGAACTGCATCTCGATGACGCCGCCTGGGCGGATTGAGCGCGACAAACGCGCACAACGCTTGACCGATCGCCTCGCTTTCCCTAACCGCTCCCCCGCGCCGACACGCTCGGCCCCTTCGTCTAGCGGTTAGGACGCGGCCCTTTCACGGCTGAAACACGGGTTCGATTCCCGTAGGGGTCACCAAACTTTCCACGAGAAATAGCGATATCGAGACCCGCATTGAGGCGGCGTACCGGTTATCGGCAGGCGGCGACGGGAAAGGCACAGCCGCCCGCCCGACAGCGCTCAGGTCATAGCGACGTCGTCACCCGCCACAGGATTCGCGCACGATCAGGTCGGTCGGCAGGTGAACTGGCAAATGATCCGGGGAGAAATCGAGTATGCGGGAAACCAGCAAGCGTCCCGCTTCAGCAGTGTCCTGGCGGATGGTGCTCAGCGTTGGCGTGCTCAGCCGGCTGAGCAACATGTCATCATACCCGACCACGGACACGTCGCCTGGCACGTCGCGCCCCGCGCGCTTGATCGCGCGGATCGCGCCCAACGCGATCAAGTCGCTCGTCGCGACGATGCCGTCGAACACCACACCACGATGGAGCAGCCGCGCCACGGCCGCCTCGGCAGCTTCGAGCTCGAATTCGACTGAGACGATTAAATTGGGGTCGGCCTCCAGCCCGCTTTCCTTCACGCCCTCCATATAGCCGCGGCGGCGTTGTAGCGCCTCGGGGTCGCTGCCGCCGAGGAACATGATGTTGCGCCGTCCCATGCGCGCCAAGTGCGACGTCGCGCGCCGGCCGCCGAGCATATTGTCCGACCCAACCGAGCAATATTTCTGCCCCGGCATATGCGCGCCCCACACCACGAAATGCCCATTGGTCGAGGTCGCGAGCTGGTTGAGCTGATCGTGGAGCATCCCTTGGCCCAGGAAGATCACCCCGCTGGCGCGGCTAGTGGTCACGGCATGGACAAGGTCGTCATAATTTTCCGGCGAGGTGTGGCTGACGATGAAGTCGCACGACCGCGCGCGCGCCGCCTCGCCGATCTGCGCGATCAGCTCGAGGAAGAATGGGTGAGTCAGCGGCACGGGCCGGCCGCGCATGTGCGGGGTGACGATCGCGATCGATCCCTCGGCACCGATTGGTGCTGCGGGCATGTAATGGCGGAATGGATAATCGTGCTCGCGCGCCAGCGCCCAGATGCGCTGCTTGGTCTTGGCGCTGATCACCGGCTCGTCGTTGAGCGCGCGCGACACCGTCGACACCGAGACGCCCGCCAGTTTGGCGAGGTCTTGCAGCGTTGTATTGTTGTTGCTGTTGGTGCCCATTACGCTCAAGCTGACCCGCTAACCGGCGCCGACTTAAGGAGCGAAGGGCAGGTTTTGCAAGCGAACGAGGGGGACGCGGGCATTTCACCACCGGCGCCGACGCGGCGGCCGCGGCTGACGATCGGGCAAATCTGGAACATGTGCTGCGGCCTGTTCGGGGTGCAGATCGTCTGGGGATTGCAGAACGGCAGCACCAGCCGGATCTTCCAGACGCTCGGTGCCCAGCTCGACCAATTGCCGATCCTGTGGATCGCGGCGCCGATCACCGGGCTGCTCGTCCAGCCGCTGATCGGGCATTGGAGCGACCGCACCTGGGGGCCGCTCGGGCGGCGGCGGCCGTTCCTGCTGGCGGGATCGATCCTGACCGCGATCGCGCTCGTCGCGATGCCCAATGCCGCCAGCATCTGGACCGCCAGCCTCGCTCTGTGGCTGCTCACCGCCTCGATCAACGTCGCCGCCGAGCCGTTCCGGGCGCTCGTCGCCGACGCCTTGCCGGAAGATCAGCGCACCGAAGGGTTCGCGGTCCAGGTGTTCTTCATCGGCGCGGGCGCGGTGTTCGCCTCGGCGCTGCCCTGGATCCTGACCCATTGGTTCGGCGTCGCCGCGACCGCTCCCCCCGGCGTGCTGCCGCCTTCGGTCCGGCTGACCTTCTATATCGGCGCGGTCGGGCTGCTCACGGCGGTCGCCTGGACGGTCGCCACCACGACCGAACGCCCGCCCGAAAGCCTTGCCGCCGACGCGCCCGATCTGGTCGACCATGCGGTGCCGAGCACGACTGGCGCTGCGACGCTGGCGCGTAGTGGAACATTGTGGATGCTCGGCGGCGGCGCGATCGCCGGCTTCGCGTTCGCAGAGCAGCTCGAGCGCGAAATCTACGTGCTTGCCGCGATCGCCTTCGTGTTCGGCCTTGCGCAACTCGCCGCGGTGGCGATGCGGCGCGGCGGACGGCATTCGCTCGGCGTGTTCGAGATCGTCGAGGACATATTGCACATGCCGCGCGTGCTGCGGCACCTCGCGCTGGTCCAATTCTTCACCTGGACCGCCTTGTTCGCGATGTGGATCTACACCGTCCCGGCGGTCGCAGCACACCATTACCACACTGCCGACGCGAGCTCGGCGGCGTACAATGCTGGTGCCGATTGGGTGGGCATATTGTTCGCCGGCTATAACGGCGTGGCGGCGATCGCGGCGCTGGCTTTGCCCTCGCTCGCCGCGCGGATCGGTCGCCGCAACGTCTATACGCTCAGCCTCGCGCTCGGTGCGCTGGGGCTAGCCGGGTTCGTGCTGGTCGACGATCCCTATTTGCTGTGGCTGCCGACAATCGGCATCGGCTGCGCCTGGGCGGCAATCCTGTCGCTGCCTTATGCGATGCTCGCCAGCGCGGTGCCGCCCCGGAAAATGGGCGTCTATATGGGCATCCACAATATGTTCCTGGTGCTGCCCCAGCTTTTCGCGGCGACCCTGCTCGGCGCGATCGTCCACCATTGGCTCGGCAATCAGGCGATCCTCGCTCTGGGACTGGCGGCGGCGGCGATGGCGGCCGCGGCGCTGGCCGCACTCTTCATCCCCGAATCTTGAAAACGGTTTATGCAAATTTTGCATGGATGAATTTGCGTAACACTCTCCGGAATTTAGCGACTCGCTAGTGACTACGCCGTAAAACAGCGCTTGCGCGTCGTGAAAATCTACGCAACAAAGCGCAAATCGTTGCATTAAATTGCAATCGATGGAGTCGCGCGCGCCGCACAAAGCCGGGCCGCGCAGGAGGGATGAAGGGGCAGATGGCACGCGACGACGCGCCGCAGGAATTCCACAGAAGGTGATTCGCGCCGCGCGCCGGGCATGCAGCTCGGCCGCGCGAGCAACGGGATAAAGCCTCCGCATGAGGGGCGTGCATTAGGGGAGTGATCGATGAAGCAACTGGGTTCGAGCCGTAGCCGCGGCCTTCTGTGGAGCGGCACCTCGCTGATGACGCTGGCGATGTTCGCCGCGACTGGCGCGCAAGCGCAGACTGCGCCGGAAGCCGCCACCAGCCCGACCGCGGCGCCGCAAGCGGATAGTGGCTCTTCGGCCGCGGACGATAACGACATCCTGATCGTCGGTGTGCGCCGCGCGCTCGGCGATGCGGCCGAGACCAAGCGCAATGCGGCGACGATCGTCGATTCGATCAGCGCGACCGATATCGGCGCCTTCCCCGACACGTCGGTGTCGGGCGCGCTCTCGCGCGTTCCCGGCATCACCGTTTCGCGGCTGCAGTCGACCGACGATTCGACCCACCCCTCGGGTGAAGCCGCCGGCGTGCTGGTCCGCGGCCTGACCCAGGTCCGCACCGAGTTCAACGGCCGTGACAGTTTCTCCGCCGACGCCGCGCGCGGGCTCAACTTCAACGACATCTCGCCCGAACTGATGTCGCGCGTCGATGTCTACAAGAATTTGACCGCCGACATGATCGAGGGCGGTATCGCCGGCACCGTCGACCTGCGCACACGTCTGCCGTTCGACCAGAACGGGCTGGTCGTCACCGGCAACGCCAAGGCCGATTATGGCGACCGCTCGAAAAAGTGGACCGGCGAATATTCGGCGCTGATCAGCGACACGTTCGACACCGAGATCGGCAAGTTCGGCTTCCTCGCCGACTTCGCACGCAGCCATGTGATCACGCGGACCGAAAGCGTGATCTTCGACAAGATCGACACCTATTGTTCGGCAGGTGCGTTCAAGCCCGACGGCACCGCCAATGTCGGGTCGGACGGCGCGATCGGCTGTACCGCCAATCCGTTCGGCGGCACCGGCTGGGCATATGCCCCCGACGGCATCCGCTATTCGCAGGTCGATTATGACCGCACGCGGCGCGGCATCGCGCTTGCCGGCCAGTTCCAGGACAAGTCCGAACGTTTCCTGCTGACCGTGCAATATACCGATTCAAAATATCACAACGCCTGGCTCGAACGCGCTTCACACGCGATTTTGGAGGGCAATGCCTACGGCACGCCGGCGTTCAACCCGCGCAGCTCGACGATCCTCGGCGCGGCCGACGGGAGCGGAGCGCTGGTCTTTGGCTCGAACGGCATGCTGCGATCGGGCGTGCTGACCCAGGGTCATGGCAGTTGGAACGGAAGCTGGAGCGGCAACGACCAAGACGCGATCAATACGGGCTCGGCGGTACCCGGCCAGCCGTTCGTCAACAATTGCGGCACGGGTCATTGCACCACGGTCCGCGACGGTCTCTATTTCCAGAACGAGGCGCGCAATTTCGACCATAGCGAAGGCACGCAGGACTTCTCGGCCAATATCGACTGGAAGATCACCGACAACCTCAAGCTGACGCTCGACGGCCAGCGCATCACCGCGTCGACCAACAATAACGACATCCTGGTCGCGGTCGGATCGATGGCCAATTATCAATACAGCCTGACCGACGGCAACGCGCCGGAGATCAAGCTGCTGCCCGGATCGAACGTCAATTACGCCGCCGGCGGCCTGGCCAATCCGCACAATTACTGGATCCCGTTCATCCAGGGGCATGTCGAGGACAATGACGCCGACGAATGGGCGTTCAAGGGCGACCTGCAGTACGATTTCGACAAGGGCGGCTGGCTCGACTCGCTCAAGGTCGGCGTGCGCTACGCCGATCGCAACCAGACGGTCCGCTATTCGACCTTCAATTGGACCCCGATCGCAGCCAGCTGGAATTGCAACGGTGCCGGCTTCAACGCCGACAACACGACTCCCAATCCGGCCGCGGCGTGCAATTCGAACTTCAAGGGTTATGGCGCGGGCATCTGGGAATCGACCAGCCTGGGCAGCAATTTCTACAATGGCAGCGCCTATAACAATGGCCCGCTGGTCTATCTGAACCGCGACACGCTGCAGAACTTCCCCAAGCTGCTCCAGTCATTGAGCGGCGCCACCACCAATTCGCCGATCGCGCCCGGCTATACCGCGATTTGCGACCGGCCCGAGGCGACGGTCGACAATTGCTTCACGCCGTCGGAAGTGACCAGGACGTCCGAACGGACCAAAGCGGCTTATGCCATGCTCAATTTCGGCGGCGACCAGCCGATCTTCGGCGGCGGCGTTCGCATCAAGGGCAATATCGGGGTCCGCGTAATCCGCACCGAAGTGACGAGTAACGGCGCGGTCGCCTATCCGACCAGCACCGCGCTCAACCTGTTGCCGTCCTGCGCGACACCGGTGTCCGGTACCGCGATCGTGCAGCCAAGTTGCTATTTGACGCCGCAAGTCCTGGCCTTCGCAGCTGGCGGCGGATCGGCCAACACGCTCAAGGCGTCCTACACCAACGTGCTGCCGAGCTTTAACGTCCGGTTCGGCCTCGACTCCAAGACCTATATCCGCTTCGGTTATTCGCGCGGCTTGTCACGGCCCGATTTCGGGCTGCTCAGGAACTTCGTGTCGATCAATTCGCCGATCATCAACACCGGGCCGGACTCGCCGTACATCGTTTATAACTCGCCAACGGCGGCACACGTTGCCGCCAACGTCACTGGCTACAATTTCGTGTTCAACGCTGAGTCTGGCTATGCCGGGTTGAAGCCGATGACCGCCGACCAGTTCGACCTCACCTTCGAACGCTATATGGGCAAGTCGTCCTCGTTCACGGTCGATCTGTTCTACAAGAAACTGCACAATGCGATCTCGTACGGCCAGTTCGAGCGCCAGTTCACGAATAACGGATCGACCCAGACGGTGCTGCTGCGCGGCCCTCGCAACGAAAAGAGCGGGGGCGAGCTCAAGGGGTTCGAGGTCGGTTACCAGACGTTCTTCGATTTCCTGCCCGGCCTATTGTCGGGTCTGGGCATCCAGGCCAATTATACTTTCGTCTCGCAATCGGGGATCAACAATTCGAACCTGATCGCGGTGGGTGCGCTCGATGCCGGCGGCACCGGCGGCCAGGGCGCGGGGCTCGACGTCAGCGGCGGGCGCGGCGCGGTGATCGACTCGCACATGCTGGCGGGGATTTCGAAACATTCGTTCAACCTGGTCGGCCTGTACGAAAAGGGCCCGGTCGCGCTCCGCGTCGCGTACAATTGGCGGTCGCGCTTCCTGACCAACAACCTCGACTGCTGCGTCGGCCTGCCGGTGTTCCAGAAAGCCGCCGGGTTCCTCGACGGATCGCTGCGCGTGTCGGTGGTCAAGAATTTCGAGTTCCTGGTCGAAGGCTCGAACCTGCTCAACACCCGGACGGTCTACCAGCAGCAGATCTTCGGCGACTCCAAGGCGACGCCGGGCGCCAAGCCGGTGTTCATGGATGCCAATTGGGGCGTGGTCGACCGCCGCTTCTCGGTTGGCGGCCGGTTCAAGTTCTGATTTCCTCCACTGGGCGCTACCGCCACCCTTCCAATGACGGTGGCGCCCAATTTTTGTGAGGGAAAACCATCATGGCGCCGGCACCAGAACCAGAATCGCTGAAGCCCGATCCATTGAAGGTGGTGATCGTCGGCGGCGGCACCGCCGGCTGGATGGCGGCATCGGCGCTGGTCAAGCTGCTGCCCAGGCAGGACTATGCCATCACGCTGATCGAATCGGATGAGATCGGCACGGTCGGCGTCGGCGAAGCCACGCTGCCGCATATCAAGGTGTTCAACGATACGCTGGGGATCGACGAGGCGCAGTTCATGCGCGAGACCCAGGCCGCGTTCAAAATCGGTATCGAGTTCGTCGGCTGGGACCAGCCCGGCGAGCGCTACGTCCATCCGTTCGGCACATTCGGCGAGCCCTGGGCGGGGGTCGATTTCCAGCACCATTGGGCTCGCGCGCACGCCGCCGGCCGTGCCTCCGAACTGCACGATTATTCGTTCGCGATCGCCGCGTGCCGCAACAACGCGTTCGAATTCCCCAACGAAGACCCGAAGTCGATCCGCGCGACCTACGCTTACGCCTATCATTTCGACGCCGCGCTCTACGCGCAATTCCTGCGCCGCTGGGCCATGCCGCTCGGGGTCACGCGGATCGAGGGCAAAGTAGTCGATGTCGCGCGCGATACTGCCACTGGCCATGTCGCGTCGCTGACGCTCGCCTCAGGCACGGCGATCGCCGGCGACCTGTTCGTCGATTGCTCGGGTTTCCGCTCGCTGCTGGTCGGCGGGACGATGGAGGTCGGCTGGCAGGATTGGAGCCATTGGCTGCCCTGCGACCGCGCGCTGGCCGTGCCCAACATGCGCACCGAGCCGCTGCTCCCCTTCACCCGGCTGACCGCGCAGGAGGCAGGATGGACGTGGCGGATCGGGCTGCAGCACCGCACCGGCAACGGCTATGTCTTTTCGAGCCACTTCACCGATGAGGAGCACGCGCGCGACGTGCTGCTCGGCGCGCTCGACGTGCCGCCGCTCGCCGAGCCGCGGCTGCTGCGCTTCCAGGCCGGGCGCCGCGCCGCCGCCTGGGCGGGCAATTGCGTCGCGGTCGGGCTCGCCAGTGGTTTTCTGGAGCCGCTAGAATCCACCTCGATCTTCCTGATCCAGGCCGCGGTGATGGATCTGATCGGGCTGATGCCGACGCACCGCAGCGGAATCGATCCGCGGCTCGCAGCCGAGTTCAACCGATTGTTCGAGGTGCATTACGACCGCACCCGCGATTTCCTGGTGCTCCATTACACCGCCAACCGCCGGCACGGGCAGCCATTGTGGGATCATGTCCGCAATATGGAGCTGCCCGAGAGCCTGGCACATAAGATCGCCTTGTTCCGCGCCTCGGCCGCCGCGCCCGATTACCGTTACGGCCTGTTCTCGCGCGACAGCTGGCTTGCGGTGCTGGTCGGCCAGGGCGTGCTACCCGCCGCCTGGAATCCGCTGGCCGAGGCAGTCCCGCTCGACGATCTCGCAGCCAAGCTCGCCGACCTCAAATACCGGATCGAGGTCAACGCCGCCGACATGACCGCGCATGGCGACTTCATCCGATCCTATTGCCCCGCCCCCGTGCTGGAGCCGGCAGCATGAGCGCGCGCATCCAGAACCTCGTCCTGCTCGGCCGCGATGCGCCACTATGGCTCGCCGCGAGCGTGCTCCAGGCGGCGCTCAAGCCCGCCGGCGTCGCGGTCACCGCGATCGAGCTGCCGAGTCTGCTCCACGTCAGCGACGTCTATGCGACATTGCCGGGGATCGAGGCGCTCCACACCAGGTTGCGGCTCGACGAAGCCGGGCTGCTCCGCGCGACCGGCGGCGCCTTCTCGCTCGGCCAGAATATCCGCGACATGCTCGGCGGCCACGGACCTTTCCTCAATGCCTATGGTGCCTATGGCATGCCGATCGAGGGCAACGACTTCTTCGCTTACTGGGTGAAGGCGCGCGGGCTCGGGCTCGACGTCCCCCTCGAGCAATTCTCGCTGACCGCCGCCGCCGCGCGCCAGGGCCGGGTGATGATTCCCGACGAAGCGAGCGAGGCCTATGGCCGCGCCGATTACGGCTATCATTTGCCCGCCATTGCTTATGCCGCCGGGTTGAAGAGCGTCGCGGCGCGGATCGGCGTGGCGATGCGGACCGCCAACCATATCGCGATCGAGCGCGGCAACGACGGCGACATCATCGCATTGGTCGCCGATGGCGAGCGCGTCGCGGGCGAGCTGTTCGTCGACGCGACCGGCAGCGACGCGGCATTGATCGGCAAGACGCTCGGGATCGAACAGCAAAGCTGGCGCGCGCACTTCCCGGCCGACCGCGTGTTCGCGGCCCGCGCGCAGCCCTTCGCGCCGATCCCGACCTATGCCGAACTACGCGCCTGGCATCCGGGCTGGGCCGCACTCTACCCGACCCAGGCAGCGACCCATGTCATCCACGCTTTCTCGAGCGCGCTTACCGAGCCCGAGGACGCGCTGGGCCGGCTCGGCGCCGCGGCCGGGCTGTCGCTCGCCGATCCGATCCTGCGCCCCTCCGATCCCGGGCGGCGCGGGCAGGCCTGGGCGCAGAATTGCGTCGCGATCGGCAGCGCGGCCTGCGCGCTCGACCCGATCCACAATCTCGACCTCCACGCGGTCCAGCTCGGGTTGATCACCTTGCTGACCTATTTCCCGGCCGGGCAGGACACCGCGCCGAGCCGTGACGAATACAACCGCCTGATGCGCTCGTCGTTCGAGCGGCTGCGCGACTATCAGGCCGCCTTCTATGCGCTCGCGCCCTATCCCGGGCTGTTCTGGGATACCGGCCGCGCCGCGCCGCCGCCGCCCGAACTCACGCATATCGTCGCGACTTTCCGCGCGCGGGGCGACGTGTCGCCGATGGAGGATGACAGCATCCCGACCGACAATTGGCGGGCGCTGCTGATCGGATTGGGGGTCACGCCCGAAAGCTATCCGCCGCGAATCGACGCGACGGCGCCCGACACGGTCAAGGCGCAGTTCCGGACCATGCTCGGGTTCGTCAAGGACGCGGTGTTGCGCCAGCCTACGCATGCTCAGGCATTGGGCATGGCCAATGGTTGAGCCCATCCGCCTGGCGCGCGATCCGGCCGCGCTCGACAGTCTGCCGCGTGTCGAGAAGCGCAGCGTCACCGGCGCGGAGGACTTCGCCGCGATCGTCGCCGCGGGCGAGCCGGTCATTGTCCAGCGCCTGTTCGACACCTGGCCCGCGCTCGCAGCGGGGATGCAGGGGACGACGACGCTCGACGCCTATTTCCGCCGCCTGGATCGCGGCGCGCCGGTGCCGGTGATGGAAGCGCCCGCGCGGCATAAGGGCCAGTTCGCTTATGGCCCCGATCTGCGCGAATTCACTTTCACCAAGCGCCAGGCATCGCTCGGCGCCACGCTCGACCGAATCGAGAGCCTGATCGGCCAGCCCGACGCGCCGACCCTGGCGATCCAGATGCTGCGGCTCGACCAGGCGATGCCGGATTTCATCGAGCACAATCCGATGCCGCTGCTGCCCGGGATCGGCCCGCGGCTATGGCTGGGCGGCGCGGTGCATACGCGGACGCATAACGACCGCGACCACAACCTCGCCTGCAATATCGCCGGGCGCCGCCGCTTCGTGCTGTTCCCGCCCGAGCAGGTGAGCAACCTCTATATCGGCCCGCCCGACAATCCGCCGCCTTTGTCACTAGTCGACCCCGAGGCGCCCGACCTCGTGCGCTTCCCGCGCTACGCCGACGCCATCGCCGCCGCGCGCGTCGCGTTTCTCGAGCCGGGCGAAGCGCTCTTCATGCCGCGCTATTGGCGGCACCATGTCACCTCGCTCGATCCGTACAATGCGATGGTCAATTACTGGTGGGGCGGTAGCGACGCGCCGAACCATGCCTTCCTGACCGCGCTGCTCGCGTTCCGCGATTTGCCGCCGGGCGAGCGCGATTATTGGCGCGAGATGATCGCGGCCTACGTCTTCGCCGAGCGCGGTGACGTCCTCTCGCATATCCCCGCTCCGTTGCAGGGGCCGCTCGCTCCGATGTCCCCGTCCGCCCGCGCGGCGCTGCGCCAGCAGCTTCGCGCCGCCAGCCTCAAATCTCCTGACTCTCCCCAAGGAAAGACCCGATGATCCTTCGTTCGCTTGCCCTGATCGCCGCGCTCGGCTGGACCGCTTCCGCCGCGGCCGCCACGCGCGAATGCGCGCAATCGCCGGGCAAGGTCATCGAGGTCTGTGTATGGGTCGACAACGGCCAGGCCCTGTACGAGGTCACGCGCAAGGGCGCGGTCGTACTCGCGCCGTCCGAGCTCGGCCTGACGTTCAAGGGCGAGCCCGCCGCGCGCTACACCGCGATCGGCAATCCGCGCCGTGCCGCGTCGGACACGAACTGGGAACAGCCGTGGGGCGAGCAGCGGGTGATCCGCGACAACCACACTCAATTGACCGTGACGCTCAATGGCGACACCGCGCTCAACAAGGCGGTCGACGTCACGTTCCGGTTGTTCGATGACGGTGTCGGCTTCCGCTACGATTATGCCGGCATCCCGGCCGGGCAGAAAGTCGCGGTCACGGCCGAGCGGACGCAATTCCACACGCTCGGCGCCTATCAGGCCTGGTGGTATCAAGGGCTGGGCCAGGAACGCGACGAATATCTCTACACCCAGACCGACGCGCGCCGCATCACTTTGGCCGAAACGCCGCTGACGATGAAGGGCGCCAACGGCCTCTATTTGTCGTTCCACGAAGCGGCGATGATCGATTTCCCGTCGATGCTGCTCCAGGGCAATGGCGAAGGCACGCTGACCGCCTGGCTGATGCCATGGCCCGACGGCACCTTGGCGAAGAAGAACGGCGCTTTCACCACGCCGTGGCGGACGGTGCTGATCGGCGAAACGCCGGGCGCGCTGGCCGATAGCCGGATCGAGCTCAACCTCAACGAGCCGAGCAAGATCCCCGACATCCAGAAGTGGTTCACCCCCGGCAAATATGTCGGCGTGTGGTGGGAAATGCATCTCGACAAGACCACCTGGGGCAGCGGGATGCGTCACGGCGCGACCACCGCGAACGTCGAACGCTATATCGATTTCGCCGCCAAATACGGCTTCAGCGGCGTGCTCGTCGAAGGCTGGAACCTCGGCTGGGACGGCGACTGGATCACCAATGGCGACAAGTTCAGCTTCACCAAACCCTATCCCGATTTCGACATCGCCGCGATCACTGCTTACGCCAAGTCGAAGGGCGTCGAGCTGATCGGGCATAATGAGACCGGCGGCGCGGTGATCAATTACGAGAACCAGCTCGACGACGCGATGAAGTTCTACAACAGCTATGGCGTGCATGCGGTGAAGACCGGCTATGTCCGCCATGCCGGCGACATCCTCGACCGCGACGGCAAGGGCGAGTGGTTCGCCGGCCAATTCATGGTGCGCCACAATCTGCTCGTCGCGCAAACCGCCGCCAAATATCGCATCGCGATCGATGCGCACGAGCCGGTCAAGGACACCGGCCTGCGCCGCACCTGGCCCAATATGGTCGCCCGCGAAGGCGCGCGCGGCCAGGAATACAATGCCTGGGGGGTGCCGACCAATCCGCCCGAGCATCTGACCATCCTTCCGTTTACGCGGATGCTTGGCGGACCGATGGATTTCACCCCCGGCATCTTCGACGTCGCGCACGGCAAGGACGATGTGACGCGGCGGGTACAATCGACCTTGGCGACGCAATTGGCCGAATATGTCGTGCTCTACAGCCCGATCCAGATGGCCGCGGATTTGCCCGAAAATTACGAGAAGAATCTGGGCGCGTTCCAGTTCATCCGCGACGTGCCGACCGATTGGGAGACGTCAAAAACCTTGCAATCAGAGATCGGCGATTACGTCGTCGTCGCGCGCCGGTCGCGCCATGGACAGGATTGGTTCCTGGGCGCGATCACCGACGAGAATGCGCGATCGCTCAAGCAGCCGCTCTCCTTCCTGGCGCCTGGGAGGAAGTACGAGGCCCAGATTTATCGTGACGGGCCAGACGCCGATTACCGCGTCAATCCGCTGCCTATCACGATCGAGAAGAAGATCGTGAGGTGGACGGACGTGCTGCCGCTCGACCTCGCACCCGGCGGTGGTACGGCGATAAGGTTTCGCCTAATCGAATAACGCCCGCGATCGTCGGACGCTGTGTCAGTTTTCACTCCCGGGAATCGGCTTACAGCGCATTGCTGACACCGGCTCGGTTTCTCGCGGGCTCGTGGCAGTCAGCGTTCTGATCGAAGGGCTGCAGACCGACGCACTGGCCGAAAGCTATCACCTGGCCAAAGAGCGTCCCACGATGTTCGGAACCGCCGTGCCAGCCGCTCCATTCTAATGCTTGGTCGGGTAAGCTGGGCATTATTGCCCAACCAAATCAGATTCGCGCCCTTCCCTAGCCGGGAAAATCGAAACGTGCGCCGCGCGCTACAGGAGAATGTTGGGATCGAGCGGCCACAGGTCACAGCGGCGATCAGAACGACGCGACGACCTTGAGAATGCTATCGGCATTGCGGACCAATTCGGGCAGGCGCTGCGGCAATTCGTCGGCCGCGATGCTGTGGGTGTGTAGGACATCGGTCGGAATAGCTCCGGACTTTATCGCCTCGATCACCCGCGAGAAGTCCTCAGCCAGTGCATTTCGGCTCGCGATCAGCGTCGCCTCGCGCTTGTGGAATTCCGGGTCTTCGAAACTGAGCTCGCCCTGCGCGACGCCGACCAGCACCAGTGCACCGCTATGCGCGACGAACGACAAGCTGTGACGCATCGCCGCCAGCGATCCGGTGGCGTCGACCACGACGTCGAACATGTCGCCGTTGGTCCGGTCGGCAAGCGTCTGATCAAGCTCGTCATCCGCGACGACCCCGTCCAGCCCAAGGCGGTCGCGAACGAAGGTGACCCGAGCGGGCAGCCGATCGACGAGTAGCGGTTTTCTTCCATCCAGCTTCGCGAACAGCGCAGTCGCGACACCGATCGGCCCTGCGCCTACGACGAGCATATGGTCGCCGCCTTTTGGCGCGCGGGCGGCTGCATGCGCTCCTACCGCCAGGAACTCGACCATCGCCGCCTGCACCGGCGAGAGGCCTTCCGCATCGATCACCGCTGTTTGCGGCACGGCCAGGAATTCGCACATGCCGCCATCGATATGGACGCCGAGCACGCGAATGTTGACGCAAGCGTTGGGCTTGTCGCGACGGCACGCCACGCAATGGCCGCACGCGAGATAGGGATTGATCGCGACCTGCTGCCCGATGCGCAGAGACGTCCCCTCGCCCAGGGCAACAATTTCGCCGCCTAATTCGTGGCCCATGATCCGCGGGTAATCCAGAAAGGGATGTTTCCCGGCGAAGATATGGAAGTCGGTGCCGCACAGGCCGATATGCCGAATGTGGATCAGCGCCTCGCCAGGTCCCGGCTGCGGTTTATCGCGCGCGATTACGTCGAGGTGAAATGGCTCACGGCAAATAATGGCGCGCATAACGATCGGTCCCTCCAGGACATCGCCCATCGCACGGTTATTTCCGTATATGCAAGTTCGTTATCGCTAGCGCTAACGGCTTTTACTTACGATCTGACGCCAAGTTCGCAAGACAGGAATTCGCATTCCCGAGGCCGAGTGTCTCGGACCGGATGCGCCGACCCGGCGCGATTGCGATCAGGCCATCGTAGATCGCGGAGAAGTCAGCCCGGTTGATAGCCTAGCCGATCCGACACGCGTATCGTGGCCAAGCGGAGGAGATCGCATGCCGCCTCGATATGGACTTTCTGCGAACCGTCGATCAGTTCGAGGAAGGGAATGGTCAACGCCGCAATGACCTCGCGATCAAAGCCGAAGACCGGAAAGCTGATGTCGGTCACGCCATAGGTGATCGGACTCTTGCGCAGATCGAAGCCGGCAGCACGGATCGCTTCCTTTCGCTCCGTCAGCCAGGCGCGGTCCACCTCGACGCCACGCTCGCTTTCCGCGGCGCGCACAATCTGCTCGCGGCGCTGGTCGTTTGAAAATGCCAGGATGACCTGGCCGGAGCAGCTCGCCACGATGTCGATATGAGCGCCTACCTTGAGCGCGAAGCCACGCGTACCTGGCTGTTCTTCGCGCGCTATCACGATGCCGCGACCGCCGTTCGGCACGACCAGATGGCAGGACTGGCCGGCTTCCATTGCCAATACCTGCATTTCCGGCAGCGCCGCCCGGACGAGATCCTGCGACGGTGTCGCCCGGTAGGCGAGGTCGAGGAGCTTATAGGTGACCGTGTAGCGATCGGTCGTCTGCGATTTCTGAAGATATCCCAGCTGCTCCATCACGACCACGATGCGAAACAACTCCCCGACGGTACGCCCTAGATCGGCTGCCATCTCACTGACCAAAGCTCCCTGCGGCCATTTCACCAGCAGTTCGATCACCTCGAAGGCTTTGTGGATCGCCGGCGCGGCGTAGGTCCCTTTCACCCCTGTTCGTCCCATCGCGGCCTCAATCTCTCCATGCTCTCTGTCAGAGGCGTGATCGCCCGGCCTGCGGCGCAGCACAAGTCGGAAGGCTGGTATCGGCATCGGCGGGCGAACCGCGCCCGTTTCCATATCTTCTCTGAGCCCGCTGGCGGCCAGGCTTCGATCCAGATCAAGCACCACTTGCCTGCGTTCATACTAGCCAGATTGCATCAAAGAGAATAATATTGCACCAGTGAAAATGATCAGTGAGCCATCTGCGACGGCTAGACCGGAAAGCGCGCACCGCCGGGGGAGAGAGATGACGAGGTTCAGCAAACGCGAGATTTTGGGCGGCCCGTTTCTTGCCCTTGGCGCTGGCGCGCTTGGCCGGATTCAGCCTGCGGCCGCCGCACCCTCAGCGACCGAACGCGACATCGCGCGCGGCCCGTTCAACGCGACGCCGGAATCGCTCAAAACCTACCGGACGCCGGATTGGTTCAGGGACGCGAAGTTCGGCATCTGGGCGCATTGGGGCCCGCAAGCGGTGCCGCGTCAGGGGGATTGGTACGCCCGCTTCATGTATGTGCCAGGCCATCCGCACTACGATCACCATCTCAAGACCTACGGACATCCGTCGGAAAAGGGCTACAAGGACCTCATCCCGCTATGGAAGGCCGAGCGCTGGAATCCGGACGCGCTGATGACGCGCTATGCGGCGGCGGGCGCGAAATATTTCGTCTCGATGGGCGTGCACCACGACAATTTCGACCTTTGGAACTCGAAACACCATCGTTGGAATGCCGCCGCCATGGGGCCGAAGCGCGACGTCGTCGGCGCCTGGCAGGCGGCGGCGAAGCGGCAAGGACTCCGCTTCGGCGTTTCCGAACATCTCGGCGCCAGCTATTGCTGGTCGTATCCGAACCATCTCTACGACCAGTTCTGGCCCAAGCTTGGCGTCCCCTATGACGGCGCCGATCCGGCCTATGCCGATCTCTATCACGACAATCGCGACGAACCGTTCCGCAACACCAGGGAAAGCTGGTACACCACCAATCCTGCTTACCATCAGCGCTGGTTGAAGCGGATCCGCGATCTCGTCGACAGTTACCAGCCGGACCTTCTCTATTCGGATGGCGGACTGCCGTTCGGCGAGGTCGGCCGCACGCTGGTCGCCCATCTCTACAACAGCAGCATCGCCCGCACCGGGCACCTCGAGGCGGTCTATAATTGCAAGGACAGCGGCACGGGCGAGTTCTTCAAGGAAGGAATGGTGCAGGACGTCGAGCGCGGCGTGCTCAAGGGCATCAACCCCCTACCCTGGCAGACCGACACCTCCAACGGCGACTGGTTCTACAGCGACAATTACAAGTACAAGACGCCCGGTGAAATCCTGACCATGCTTGCCGACATCGTCAGCAAGAACGGCAATATGCTGTTGAATGTGGTCCTCTACGCGGACGGATCGCTGCCGCCGGAATCGGATGAGCTCCTGACCGAGCTCTCGGCGTGGATGGCGGTCAACGCCGAGGCAATCCACGGCACACGTCCATGGGCCATTTATGGCGAGGGGCCAACCGAGGCCGAAGCCGGCATGTTCAAGGAGCAGGTCGATTATTCGGCGCGCGACATCCGCTTCACGGTCAAGGGCAAGGCGCTCTACGCGATTACGCTTGGCGAACCGTCGAAGGTGACGGAGATCGCTTCGTTGCGGGTCGACGCGCCTCATGCGCAGGGCCGCGTGGTCGGCGTCGAACTGCTCGGCGCTGGCTCGGTTGGATTTCGCCGGACCGCCAAAGCCCTTTCGATCGACGTTCCCGGCCGCCTGCCGACCCGCCACGCCAGCGTTTTCAAGATACATTTGGCCTGACACCCAAACAGCGCCGGGCTGGTGCGAGCAATTGCCCTGGCCGTTTCGACCATCGATCCATCGAAGGACTTACCATGCACCGCCGCTCGGCTAGCCTCGCCGCCATTGCCCTCGCGCTCGTTGCTTCTAATGGCTTGGCACCGGGCGGTCTCACCGCGCCGGCGCGCGCGCAGAGCGCCGTCGGGCACCCCGAATGGCCAGGCAAGGGCCAGTTGTTCGTCGGCACCTGCTACCAACCGGTCGATCGCAGCCCGGACCAGATTCGGCAGGATATCGCGATCATGAAGGCCGCGGGGTTCAACCTGGTGCGGATGGGCGATCTGTCCTGGGACTCGTTCGAGCCGGAAGAAGGCCGCTTCACGTTCGAATGGTTCGACAAGGTGATCGATCAGATGCACCAGGCCGGCATCCGCGTCATCGTCGATATCCCTGGTGAACCGGCGCCGATCTGGATGCACAAACACTATCCCGGCGTGGATATCATCAATCAGGATGGTGTCAGGGTCAACGCGGCGAGCCGCTATTGGGACAATATCAGCGATCCCGACTATCGCCGCCTGGCACGACGCCTCGCCCAGAAGATGATGGAACAATACGCCCATAATCCCGCAGTGATCGCGGTGGGTTACGACAATGAGATCGGAAACGGACACATGTCCTATTCCGCGGCCGATCGAGATCGTTTCGTCGTCTGGCTCAAGCGTCGCTACGGCTCCATCGACGCGCTGAACAAGGCATGGGCGACCCAGCGCTGGTCGCGCCGCATCAACAGCTGGGATCAGGTGGACCTACCTTATGAGCGGGGTCCCGGGCCGAATGAGCGCTATCTCGAGCTGCGCCGCTACTGGTCCGACGATACGATCGGCGCGCTCGAGGAGCTGGAAGCGGTGCGCAAGCAATATGCGCCGAACCTTCCCGTCGCTTCCAACTTCTGGCCGACGGCGGGGACCAAGGGCTTCGACTATCTGCGCTCGTGGGAAAAGATCTCGACCTATGGCGCGCAAGGCTTTTATCCCGGCGATCCGGGCGGCGCCGCATTCGAGGCGATGTCAAACCGGGCGGGGCATGACACGCCACTTTGGTTCAACGAGTTCACCGCCGGCGGGGGCGGCTATTATGGCACGCCCGGCCGCTCGCGAATGTGGGCCTATTTCGGTCTGATCTATTACACGCAGACCTTCCTCGCCTGGACGTTCAATTCGCATATCGGCGGCGAAGAGCAGGCATTATTCGGCTTGGTCGATCACGACGGTCGCCCGTCTTGGAAGGTCGACGAGTTCGCCCAGATCGCGCGCGAATTCCAGACCATGAAGACGCTGGGGTTCCCGCGCTATCACCAGCCCGAAGTCGCCGTGAACTTCTCGTTCCAAAACCTCTGGCTGACCAGCCCGCCCCCGGGGCCGAACACAACGCCGGAATATTTCAAGGGCAATTACACCGGCCAGGCCCAGACGGCCTTCCGTCCCTTCTTCGAGGACAATATCGACGCCGCGGTCATCGACTTCGGCCACGACACGCTCGATCGCTACAAGCTCGCGATTCTTCCCAGCACCTATGTGATGGACGAGCCAACCGCGGCGGCCGTGCGAAAGTACGTCGCCAATGGCGGCACGGTGATCATGACCGGCTATTCAGCGAAGGTCGATGAGACCGGCAAATGGTTCGAAACATCCCTGCCCGGCCGGTTGAGCGACGTTTTCGGCCTGCGGACCAATGCGTTCTACCGCGCGGAACAGCCCTTGAAGGTTACCTTCGGTGGCCAGACGCTGACCGGCAGCGACCCTTATTATGAAGTGCTCGAACTCGGTACCGCCAAGCCGCTCGCGACGTTCTCCAACACGTCGCAAAAGAGCGCCGCGATCACCGTCAATCAGTTCGGCAAGGGTCAGGCGATCTACGTCGCCACCGCACCGCAAGCCGAACTGCTCGGGCCGCTGGTGCGTTCGCTCTATCCCGCCCTTGGCATAAAACGCGGCCCTTCGACGCCGCCCGGCGTGATCGCGCGCGAGGTCGATGGGCGTACGCTTTACGTCAACACGACCCAGGGCCCGATCACCGTGTCATTCGATGGCGTGAAGACGGGCGTGCTGTCGCACAAGCGCTACGCCGGCACCGTCGCGCTGGCCCCGTATGGCGTAGAACTCGTCAAATAGGAGTCGCGAGAACGGAACTGATCCGCCGATCAGGCCCTGCCAGGGCTGACCTGCCAATAGGTCGCGTATCGCTCGTGCGCGATACGGTAATATGGGATCAGCCGCACCGGCTCCCCTTCCGCCGAGGCGATCGTGAATTCCAGCGGTTTATCCCCGGCGCGGATCCCTTTTGCTAGCGCCCGTCGATCGCCGGCAAGGGTCGGTGCCGTGAAGGGGGTATCGTTATAGCTGCCATATTTGCGCTCGTTCACGATGATGTCCGTGCCTGGCGCCAGCCCTTCCCGTCCTAATGCGCCGGCAAGTACTAGCGGACCGTAAGTGAACGCGACGATGTCGGGAGCCGCAGGCGCACTCTCAGCCGATGTTTCCATGGCAAGCCGCAGTTCGACCTGGTCGCCGCTCCTCCAGGTGCGTTTTACCTCGACATAGCTACCGGGCGTAGCGGAGCGTGCAGCCTCCACGCCGTTGATCAGGACGATCGCGGTTCGGCTCCAGCGTGGGTGGCGCAGCTTCAGTGCCAGCTGTGTCGGTCGTAGCAACTTCCAGCGCAGCGTGGTCGTCGGCGCCTCGGGGAAGGTCGTAACCTGAGACAGCACCGCTCCCTTCTCTTTCCAGGTCACCGAGGATGGCACGAAAAGATTCACATAGAGCGCGTCATCGTCGTGGAAGTAGATTGCGTCCCGATACTTGACGTGATTTTCCATGCCCGTTCCGGTGCAGCACCAGAAGGAATCCTCGGGGGTGTGGTAGAGCTTCATATAACCCGGGCGGGCGCCCTGAAAATAGGTGGCCATCCCGGAATCCGGGTCCTGAGAGGCGAGGATCCCGTTATAGAGCGTGCGCTCATAGTAATCGGCATATTCTGCCCGGGGGTCGTGCAGGAACAAGGCTCGGGTCAATTTGAGCATGTTATACTGGCAACATGTCTCCGATCCCTTGGCCGAGAAGACGTGCTTGCTGAAATCCGCCATCGCAAAGAAGTGCTCGTTGTCGCCATGTCCGCCGCTGGCGAATGAGCGCGTGCGTGTCACCGTCTCCCAGAAAAACGCGGCGGCGGCGCGATATTTGGTATCTCCGGTCGCCTCATAGACGCGCTGGAAACCGACGATCTTCGGTACCTGCGTGTTCGCGTGCAGCCCGTCCAGATAGTCGCGGCCCTCCGCCAGCGGCTCCATGATTGCCTTGTGCGAAAAACGCTGTGCGATGGTCAGATATTCGGGATTGCCGGTCATGAAATGGAGGTCGGCATAGATCTCGTTCATGCCGCCATGCTCGGTACCGAGCATGGCCTCGAACTCCGTATCGGTCAGCGGGCGGGTGGCGACCACACCCCAGTCCGCCAGCCGCACCAGCACCGCCCGGGACGCCTCGCTGTCTGCGAGCAGCGCCGCGTCGCGCAAGCCCGCATAGACCTTGTGCAGCGTGTACCAGGGAACTCCGGTGATCTTTTCCCCGCGCAGATGCGCCGAAACCAGCGCCGCACCCTTCGGAAATGCGCAGACCAAGCCGGAGCCCGCCGCCTTCTGGCACGCTGCCAGTTCGCCGGCGATATAGTCGATCCGCTGTTTGAACCGCCTGTCGCGGGTCGAGCGATAGGCCGACGCGCAGGCCGAGAGGTAATGGCCGAGAGTGTGCCCGTGGCAATTAATCTCCGCCCATTCGGGCTTGGACTCCCAGCCGCCATAAATCGGGGCCTTGGGCTGCAGGCCCGCGTTCAACCGGAAATTGTGCAGCAGCCGGTCGGGCTGCAACTTCAGGAGATACGCCTCGGTCATTCGCTGGGCATGGAGGAAAGGTCCGTCCCCCAGCGTCACGTCGGCCATGTCGAATGGCTGCAACTTGGCCACGGGCCGCCCGACGGGATTTTGCGGCGCATCCGCCAAGGCCACGGCGGATACACTGCCGGTCCAGGCTGCGACCAAAGCGCCAATGCCGGCACTGGCGAGAAACTGGCGGCGCGACCGGCCGGCGCGATCAGGCTGGAACCTCAAGGCGGCTAATCTCCTCTATATGCTGGAGCGCATTGGCCGACGCTCCCACGCCGCCGTAGGATACCCGTCCTGCCCGCTCGTGTATGGAATCATTTGGGCGTCACGAACGGATCGATCGTACGGATTGTCCCGTCAGCATTGTAGGTCAACTCGGTCACCTTGACGTTGCGCAGCCAGGTCTTGTCCGAGATCTGGGTGTCCGCATAAAATAGCCACCAACGCCCCTTATACTGAACGATCGAGTGGTGCGTGGTCCAGCCCTGCACGGGCAGCAGGACATTGCCCTTGTAGGTAAAGGGCCCGTAAGGCGACGTCCCCACCGCATAGGCGATGAGATGCGAGCCTCCGGTGGAATAGCTGAGATAATATTTCCCGCGATATTTGTGCATCCACGAGGCTTCGAAGAAGCGCCGAGTCCCATCGCCGCTCGTGAGCGGTTTGCCATGGTCGTCGACGATCAGCGCCTCTCGCGGTTTCTCCGCAAATTCGAGCATGTCCCCGCGAAGCTTCGCCACCTGTGGCATGAAGGCCTGCTCGTTCTGGCCTCGCGGATCGCCGGCAGGGCCGTTCGGATCGTAGACGCCGCCGACATTCTTCTGAAGCTGCCCGCCCGACAACCCGCCGAAATACATATAACTGCTGCCGTCATCGTCGACGAACACCGCAGGGTCGATCGAGAAGCTGTCCTTGATCGGCTGGGGCCGGGCCTTGAACGGTCCGGCCGGCTGCTTCGAGGTGGCGACGCCGATGCGGAAGGCGCCGGTGCGGTCCTTGGCCGGGAAATATAGATAATAGATCCCGTTGCGATAGGCAGCGTCGGGCGCCCACATCTGTCGCGCCGCCCAGGGTACGTTCGCAATGTCGAGCACATTGCGATGCACCTGAACCGGTCCGTTGGGACGCGTCATGCTCAACACGACATAGTCGCGCATCTTGAACGCCCCGCCCTCGCTGTTCTTGAAGGGCTCGACGTCAGGGAGCGGCGGCCCCTCTTCAGTGTCGTGGCTGGCATAAACATAGAGCTTGCCGTCGAACACGTGAGCCGCCGGATCCGCGGTATAGGGCGAGGTAACGAGCGGCTGGGAGAGATATTGCCGCGCCGAGGTCTGCGCCTCATCGTTCGCCGGCGCCTGTGCGACGCCGAATGCTGCCATGGCCGGGACAGCAAACAGGACGAGAAGTCGATGGGCGTTGCGTGTCATTCTATTCTCCACCTCGCCGTCAGCCGTTTCGGTCGTCGCCGGGGGACGATTACGGGCAAGCGCTAAATACGGGCCAAACACAGTGATGCGGGGGCAACCGGCATCTCACGCCGCCGGCATCCCCCTGCCTTCCCCCAAGGTTCTATTGGGCTTGCTTCGCGCCGACGCGTTCGAGCCGCATGAGCAGGATATCGTTGGTCCGCATGGGCGCCTCGATATTCAGGGATCCGCTTTTGGGGACCGTGACGATGACGTCGCGTTCGGCCACGTCCCGGGTCAGCCCTTGCAATTGCTCCAGCTGGGCCGCCGAAAGCTTCTGGGGCATCTTCATATCGATATAGGCCGAATAGGCATCGTTATGGCGGTAGCCGGTCCGGTAGGTACGCAGACGGTACCGCCCCGGCTGGACATGCACGAAGCGCGCGCTGACCGGCGTCGCGGGCGATGACTCCACCAATCGGCTGTAGAACGGACGATTGCTGAGCTTCTGGTCGGGCTGGTGCCAATCCCACACCAGCAAGGTTAATCCGGATCCATCGACCGCGGCCATGCTGTAGGGATCCTTCACGGATATCCTCTGGCCCCGGAGCGCATTGAGATACTTGTAGGCAAACCAGGCGGGCTTGCGAACGCCCTCGGGATTCATCAGCCCGAAGCCTCCCTGGAACGGCGCCGTGGGCGGACCGGGCTCTTCGAACAGGTCGCTATAGGTCCAGTAGCTCATGCCCTGGACCGAACCTTCGACCCCTTTGAGCTTGGTAAGAATATAGGGTGCGCTCACATAGCTGTCGTGCACTGCGTCGCGCGGCGTGTAGCTGGTGCTCCACTCGGTGAAATAAAGCGGCAGATTGGGAAAGCGCGACGCCTGGATTTGCGCGCGTACCCTGCGAACGTCGCCGACGATCGCGTCGGGTGAAGACGAGAGTTTGGTGTCGCCCTTGCCCTCTTCGTCGAGAAAGCCGCCGTCTACGCCATAAGTGTGCGTGGTGACGAAATCGACCGGCACCCGGTTCGCAGCGACATGATCGAGGAATTCGGGCACCCATGCCGCGCCGGCAGTCGATGGGCCGCCCACGCGCAGCGCAGGATCCACCGCCTTCAGCGTACGCGCCGTCACGTCATAAAGCGCGAAATACGCGTCGCGGTCGGCCTTTTCCCAGAAACCATCGAGATTGGGCTCGTTCCAGACTTCGAAATACCAGCTCCGCACCTCCTCGACGCCATAACGCTGCTGAATATGCCGAGCGAACGCGTCGATCAGGTGTGCCCAGCCATCCAGCTTCGGATGTGACGTATTGCCCTTCCAATAGAAGATCGAATTGTCCGAGGTCTTGAGCGCTTCCGGGGTGAAGCCGAGCTCGACGAAGGGCTTGATGTTGCGTGCGAGCAACTTGTCGTAAAGTTCGTCGATACGCGTCCAGTCGTAGACGATTTGTCCGTTTTTCACCTGCACCGTCTTGAGCACGTCATGGAAGATGGCGTGGAAGCGAATGTAGCGGAATCCCAGTTCGCCCGTCGCCGTCTTGAGCTGGGCCATGCTGTCGTCACGGATCAGCGTTCCGGGATAATCGGATCCCACGGAAAGATCGAAAAAGCGATCGACCGGAGTATCTGCCGTCGCCCGATCCACCTGCAGCACGCGCGGCGCAGACGCTGCGGACTGCGCGAACGCCGAAGATGTCAGGCTCGCAAGCGCCAGACCTCCGCAGGAAAGGACGGCGTATCGGCATCTCTTCACGAAATTCTCTCCCAGAGTTGTTTATCCGCTTTATCCGCTTCAGCGGATTCTGTCGTTCCTGCGCGCGCTCTCTTACACGCCGAATGGGGTCGACCTGTCTACCCAGCCACCGCCACTTCCGACCTCGTCAGAACCCGATAGGCAAAAAGCTGGGCCGGGATGTTATTCCCGGCCCAAGAGGAAGGCTCGTCCAAACTCATGTAATTGTGCGCGCCAGCCGGATCTATCTGATCAGCCTTCATCGCCAACTCAGATTTACCAAAGATAGCGCGAATACCATGCAAGTTATGCTCTGGGGATACTTAGATCAACTAGGTTACATCTAAATATTGTCCCGAGAAATTTGTTACTCATCGCAGCTACGACGATTTGTCGCAACGCCGCTCCCAAGGAGTTATAGCGAAACGCAGACAGCTTTGCAGAGATTGTTCTCGACCGGCAAATTGGTCGGGTAAAACGGCTCGGGTGACGGCAAGCCGGTAAGAATAGCCGCGGGCAAAACGCGAATCGGGGTTCAATCGCGCTGCTCTTTGACGGAGACATGGCGTACTTCAGGTTCTCGGCGATCGCGTACTTGATTGCGAATAGCCGGATCCGCCCTATTCGCAGCACGCTCTGCCACCGTCCTCGGCGGACACTCATCCGCGCATAGGAAAATTAGCTAGTTCAGAGCGATTGCCCCAGCATCGTTTCGACCTCATCCCGGTAACTCCGGCTGAGCATCAGGCGCGTGCCGTCCTTCAGCACCACCTCGAACTCGCCATGCGAACGGCGTTCGAGAAACGCGACCGACCTTAGATTCACGACACTGGATCGATGGATGCGGATGAACCGAAAGGGGTCGAGCCGATTCACGACTGTGGTCAGCCCGGCCCGGTAGAGGAATTCCTCTGCCCCTACGTGTAGTGTCACATACACGCCGGCCGCTTCGATCCAGTCGATGTCCTGCGTCATCACGAACTGGGTCGCGTCCCGCTTCTTGACGACCATCCATTCCCAAATCTCGCCCGGCTTCGCACGCTTTGCAGCCAGCTTGAGGAGTTCCGGGCCAAAGGAATTTGCGTCGTCCGCATTTTCCGCGCGCAATTCGCCCAACCGCTTTTTGACGCGCTCCATCATCTTCTCATAGCGAGAGTCGCCGAACGGCTTGAGCAGATAATCGACGGCCTCCGCATCGAACGCCTGAAGCGCGAACTGGTCATAGGCCGTGACGAATACCGTCAACGGCATGTTTTCGGCACCCAGGGCGTCGATCACGCCAAAGCCATCAACACCGGGCATCTGAACATCGAGGAATACGATGTCCGGGCGCATGTCCTGGATCAACGCAACCGCATCGACGCCATTCCTTGCTTCAAGAATCTTGCCGACGCTACGGTCCTTGGCCAGCAGATCCGTCAGCCGTTTGCGCGCCGGCGCCTCGTCATCGACGACAAGAGCGGTGATCGGTCCAAGTTGCGATTTCATCCCCTTATCGCCGCCCTTCGCTTAGTGGCAGGCAGATCGCCACCTCGGTTCCACCACCCGGACGAGGCTGGATTATGAGAGCTTGTTCACCCAGGTCTGGATAGAGCGCAGCAAGGCGTTCACACGTCACACGGATACCCAGGCCGGTCGAGGTCTCCTTCCGCCAGTTCGCGGGCAGTCCAACCCCGTCGTCAAGCACCCGGATTTGCAGCTGCCCCGCAGTCCGCCGGGCCAAAATATCGATTGCTCCTCCAGAAAGGCGACCTTCCAGACCGTGGCGAATGGCGTTTTCGACCAGGGGCTGGAGCAGCATCGAGGGGACCATCGCCGTTAGCGCCTCCGGCTCCATGTCCAGTTCGATTTGGATCCTGTCCCCGAAGCGAAATCGCTGGATCGAGATATAATGTTCCAGAAGCGCCAATTCCTGCGCCAGCGGTATTTCCAGCATGTCCTTGCAATCGAGCGAGCGCCGGAGCAGCGCGGCCAGATCACCGATCATGTTGCGCGCCAATTCAGGGTTCGTGCCGACTTCTGATGAAATGGCATTCAGCGTGTTGAAGAGAAAATGCGGCTCGAGGTGGAGGCGCAACGCATTCAAACGCCACTCAAGCAGGTTCGTCTCCACGCGCCCCAATTCGAGCTGTCCTGTCAAATAGCGGTTATAGTATCTGAATGATTGAAATATGCCTACGGCGGCGCAGTAAGTCTGCCAGCCGCCCAGGAAATAATACACTGCGAACTCGCTGTTTGTTAACGGATTCCACCAGACTTGAGGTACCGGAAGAAGAAGAAGTCCCGAGAGATACGTGTGAACTAGGCTGAAAGGGACGCTCAGGAGAAGAAAGAGCAGGCTGAGGCGGAAGATGTTCTGGTCCTTCGGCACGATCTTTCTGTCGATCAGCAGCAGTGCCGGCGTAAGCAGCGCCCAGGCCCAGGAATCGATTATCTTCCCGATGAAGTGGTCCCATTGAAAGCCCCTCAGCATATCCGGCAAGGACAGGAATAGGCCGACCGATGTCCAGATCGCGAAGATAAGGGCCGCCGGGCGAAGCCAGGCGCGCCAAGCGCGATACCAGGCGCCGTCCGCTCCGACGGACTGGGCCCGCTGTCGCACGTCATTGGCCAAGATCGAGGAGTTGGACTGCACGGAGCTCATAATTGAATATGGTCTATACCGCATTCGCGGCGAGAAAGCGCGTTTACGTCACGCCCGTCGCCGGACAGCATCTAGGGACTCCAGGCACCGGGGGTCGCGCATGCTGCCATCCCGGCGGGCAAGACATGCGGCTTCCTTCTCACTCCCCAGCGCTCTTCATTCTAGTCACACAATATCCAGCCAAGCCATCCTTGCGCGTCGCCGAACGAATGCAATGACTTCTGCCCAAGTATCGCCATGGCAATATTATAGTATTAACTGATGGCACGAGCGACCCTGGCGGGTGATTCGACGATTCGCCATGCCTGAGATCGCATGCTGGCTGCTTATGGGCGTACCGGCCCCCGACCAAGGCTGGCAGATCGGCATTTGCATGAAATGTTGCAAACCGGACTCATCAACAGCAAGCCGGCCTGAGGATTGGCAGGACGGATTCTGACCCCCTTCTTCACTGCCATTTTCCGCCAATTTTGGCGCACCCGCCGATCCAATACATGGACGCGGCGGAAAAATTGTGTCGTTTGATAAGGAATGGCGAAGACGCGCCGACCCTCGCGGGTCGGAAGAACGGACGAGCCGTGTTGGGGAGAGATGATGCCGATCAGAGCGACACCTCCCCCCTTACCATCTGAATGGAGGGGTCGAAAAGTGAGGATTGACCAGGCGATCTCCGGCACACGCTCCCAAGCGCTGGTGCGCCATTATCCCTGCGCCGCCCAGATCAGATTTAACTCGCAAGGATGGGCTTCAAAACCGGCGACGCCGATTTTCGCGCCCAAAAATGGTAGCGGTACCAAGGTCGGATGCCGCGATCGCGCATGGTTGAAGCGCGGAGCCGCGGTCGCCTCGGGCGGGTTGGCCTGAAGCCGTGACGGGCGAGAGATCATCGCAGCAAATGTCCCGTGATCGACGCGCGGGCGAACGGAATGAAGCGGCAAGAGGCCGCTCACCTGTCGGGCAGGTCCGCGAGGAATATTCAAACTTAATCAATAAGATGAATGGGAGGGGTAGATGAAATCACGTAACCTGCTGATCGAGGCCAGCATTTCGGCACTGATCCTGGGAGGCCTCGGCCTGGCTCAGCCCGCATGGGCCCAAAGCACCGAAGCGAAGACCTCCGACGATGCCGCCGCGGATAAGCCCGCCAAGGCGAAAGATAAGAAAGATAAGAGCGACGACGCCGTGACCGACATCATCGTCACCGCACGCCGGAAGGCGCTGAACGATGCGATCGAGATCAAACGAAATTCCGATACTATCGTCGACTCCGTCGTTGCCGATCAGGCTGGCAAGCTCCCCGACACGTCGATCACCGAAGTACTTCAGCGCGTGTCGGGCGTCACCCTGTCGCGCTTCTCGGCCGATCAGGGTAACCCGAGCTTCCAGATCGAAGGCACCGGCATTTCCGTGCGCGGTTTGCCCTTTAACTCCAGCATGCTCAACGGGCGCCAAGTCTTCAGCGCGAACGGCGCCAGCGCGATTAGCTGGGGCGACGTAACACCTGAGTTGATGAGCGCCGTCGATGTCTACAAGGGTTCGCTCGCCACTCTCATCGAGGGCGGCGCTTCGGCGGTCGATCTGCGGACGCGGCTTCCGTTTGATTACAGCAAGCCGGAAATCGACCTCACGGTCGGTGGCAGCTATGGCGATATGGCCAGGAAATTCTCTCCCAGCGCGTCCGTTCTGTTCACGAAGAAATGGGACACGAGCATCGGCGAGTTCGGCGTTCTGTACGACTTCGCCTTTTCGCGTTACGACTCGCAGAGCAGCGATCTGGCGATACGCCCCTTCTATGCTGAATATGCTCCCGGTTCGCCCTACGTCGCCACCGTCCCGGACGGTGCGGGGGGCACCGTCAAGGTGCCTAACGTGGGCCTGATCCCTTATGGGTATAATTGGAGCAACAGTAGCTTTAAGCGAGACCGTTATGGCGCCTATCAGGCGTTGCAATGGAGACCGAATCCTAATCTGACCTTTACCAACACGGTATTCTATTCCCAATACGTTCAGGATAGCCAAGTTGCTCAAGCCGGCTTCGGGACGTCACCCCAGCAAAACGCAGTCTATATTCCGGTCAATCCCACGTTTGACTCAAATGGTGCGATGATCGCCGGTTCGCTGCGCTATGGAGCGACTGGACAGATCGTTTACGGCACGCCCGGAAATACCTGGCTCCAACAATATTCGCCAGGATGGTCGCCGGCGCCGACGACCGATTGTGGCTCCCAGGCAGGATATGGCGGGCCGGTTTCTCAAACCACCGCCGACTGGGCTAACGGCATCTATGGCTGCACCGCACCGCTGGACAACATTCAAGGATTTACCGGCTCTCGCTCCGTCAGCCACAGCAAGAGTTCAACGCTTGATATTTCGCAAACGTTCTTGTGGACGCCCGGCGATAAGGTGCGGGTCCGCGGCGGACTGCAGTATGTTTCGTCACAGGCCAAAAGCAAAAGCCTGTACGCCTCGATCGTGCAGGAAGCCAACAATCTCGCGTCCGCCAGCTTCGATTTGAGGAAGTCCATTCCGGTGGTGGGCGGATTCGATGCTGCCGCTCTGGCGGATACGACAGCCGCCTATTGGAGTACGTTGGCGAATCACGGGATCGACAATAAAGGACACATGTTCGCCGCCAATGTGGACGTGGATTACGATTTCGGCAGCGATTCTTTCTTCAGAAGCGTTTCGGTCGGCGCCCGGGCGTCGGTGCGCAACGAAAGTGATGTCGACACTGGAACCTATTGGGCTCCGCTGGCTCAGCCTTGGGCGGGCATTAAATATTATCTCAGTGGCGACAACACTCCAACCCACACCGTGGCGCCGGATGGCTCGCCCAACGACTATCAACTCTATAACTTCCCTCAATACTTCGGAGGGAGAGTCCCGTCACCGGGCGCGGTGTTGATGCCATCCGAAAGTGTCATGAAAAATTATGATTGGTATCATCTGCTGAGTACTTATGGCCAAAGAATTCCTGGCGGAACGCCGCAGGATTATTATAATGCCCATCTTCTTAATACAAATGGGCCGGTCAATACCAGAATCAAGAACTACGCGGGTTATATCCAGCTGAAGTTCGGACACGATAACATGGGCATCATCCCTCGTTTCTCTGGCAGCATTGGTGTCAGATTCGTCGCGGCGGAAATCCACAGCTCGGGACAGCTCAGCCAAAACCAGATTACCAATTTTTTCCTGAGCCAGGCCGCCGCGGACGCCTATATCCAAGCGCAACTCGCTGGCGGAACGGGCGACCCTTCGACGATCTATTCTAGCCCGTCGTCCAGTACTCCCAGGTCGCTCGACTATTCGTTCTTCCGTGTTCTACCCGCGTTCAACATCAAATTCGATGTTACGCCGAACTTCGTGATGAGGGCTGCGGCTGCGGAAGCAGTCTCGCCGCCCAATCTCAACGACGTCCGGGCCGGTGGCTCCATTGGCGCGAATACTCTGAACTACTCCGTTACGCCTCCGGGCGGCGGCACCCCAATCAGCTTTCCGTACCTAACGAACTTCAGCATCACGGCTGCGGGGGCCCGGCTGAAGCCGACCATGATCCGGAGCGAAGATCTATCGCTCGAATGGTATCCCCGGAACGGCTCGATGGTCTATCTCAGCTTGTTTGCCAAGCAGATCAAGGACCAACCCATATTTACGTCGTTCGTGCAGAACCAGCCGACTCCGCTGGTTGATGGCAACAATCAGGTATCTGTGCACGATCTGCCATGGACGTATCTACAGAACGAGACTTCCACCAAAGGCGTGAACATCAAGGGCTTCGAAGTGGGCGCACGCACCTTCTTCGACAAACTGCCGGGCCTTCTCAGCGGCTTTGGCATCAACGGCAGCTTCACCTTCGTCGACAGCACGAATCCGGGACCCAAGGCCACGGACGTTCTCGGCAACGATATCAAAGGCCTGCCGTTCTTCAATTTATCAAAATATTCGTATAATGCCGAACTGCTATACAGCCGTGGCCGTGTAAACATGCGTCTGGCTTATAACTGGCGCTCCAAGCAACTACTGTCCACCAACGTCAATCCCCTGTCTTGGGCGACTTCAGGCGGGAACCCATATAACGTAATTTTAAGTCCGACTGACTTCTCGTCGACATATAATTTTCAGGTATACAACATGGTTCCATTGTGGGCAAAGGCGGCGGGCTATGTCGACTTTAGCTTCGACTTTAAGATCAACGACAGATTCGTATTGAACACCTCGGTCGGAAACCTTCTCAATACAAAGTCCAAGACGGTTCAGGAGCCCTTGGCCGGCGTCTTCCTGCCCTATGACACCAACATGAGCGATCGCCGCATAAACGCGACCCTCCGGGCAAAATTCTGATTGGACATCCGCCGGGCCATGGCAGACCGTTTCGGTGTGCCATGGTCCGGCCGATGTGAAAGGACGAGCATGTCTGAAAAGGATTTGAAAGCGCCCCATAACTCGAACGCGGTACGTAAGGTGCTGATCGCCGGCGGAGGTACGGCGGGTTGGATGACAGCGGCGGCCCTCAGTGCCGATTTGGCCGATGCTGGCCTCGAAATCGAGCTTATCGAGTCTCCCGAAATCGGCACAATCGGCGTTGGCGAGGCGACCGTCCCGTTCATCCATGTATTCAATCAGATGCTCGGTCTCGATCAGGCCGATTTCATGAGGCATTGCAACGCGACATTCAAACTCGGGATCGAGTTCGTCAATTGGCGCAATGTCGGAGATAGCTATTTCCACTCTTTTGCTCATTTCGGTCCCAATTACAAAGACGTTTCCTTTTATCACATGTACTTGCGGTACGCCGAGCTCATGGCGGCCCAGGGCACCGACACGCTGCTCGAGGACAGCAATGTTGGCGCGATAGCGGCACGGCATAATCGGTTTCGTCATCCACAAGCGGTCGAGCAGACCGGCCTGCCGTCGCACTTCTATGCCTTCCATTTCGACGCGGCACTTTATGCCGATTATCTTCGCACCTATGCCATCAAGCGCGGCGTGCGGCATGTGAGTGGCCGGATCGTGCATGTCGAGCAGAATGCCGAAAACGGATTTATCAAATCGGTTCGTTTACAGGATGGGCGCGAGTTCGAGGCCGATCTCTTCATCGATTGCACGGGCCTGCATGGCCTGCTTATCGAAAAGACCTTGAACAGCCCTTACGAGGAGTGGACGCACTGGCTCCCCTGTGATCGGGCGATTGCGGTTCCTTGCGCCAGGGTGCAGGCGCCGACCCCCTATACCAAAGCGATCGCCGAGGGATCGGGCTGGCGTTGGCGCATTCCGCTGCAACATCGCACCGGCAACGGGATGGTATATAGCAGCGCCTTCGCCGAAAGTGACGATGCGGTAGAAAAGAAGCTGCTCGGCGCGCTTGATGGAGAACCGTTGGCTCCCCCCAGGCGCATCAAGTTTACGCCTGGGCGTCGCCGCGAGGTCTGGGTCAAGAATTGCGTCTCAATCGGACTAGCCTCGGGATTTCTCGAGCCGCTGGAATCCACGAACATTCACCTCGTTCAAACATCCGTTTTCAAACTTCTAACCTATTTTCCCGACAAAAATTTCGACCAGTCCGAAATCGACTCCTACAACTCGGAAGTGGAGCTCGAAATCGAGCAGATCAGAGATTTCATAGTTCTCCACTACAAGGTAACTGAGCGAGAAGACACGTCATTCTGGAAATATTGCAAATATATGTCCGTTCCGGATTCACTTCAGAGGCGAATAGATATGTTCGCCCCACATGGCAGACTATTCATTCGGCCCGGAGAGTTCTTCACCTATAACAGTTGGCTGTCGGTAATGCATGGGCAGGGGCTCCGAGCGAACGGCCTCGTTCCTCAAATCGATCGTCTGACAGACGAAGAGATCATCGCATATTTCGACGCCTTCAACGGTAGGGTGCGTTCGGCCGTCAATGCAATGCCTCTCCATGGGGAGTATCTCCGGGCATTCGCCGGGGCGCCGGAAATTTCGGTGGCTCAACGTGGGGCTGGCGCTCGATGAGATTGCAGAACGAAATCATGAAGACAGTCGCGAACGGTAATCGAAAGAAAACGCCCACGCCTTTTGGCCGCGTATTGGCGGGATGCGCCATTCTCCTGAGCGTGCAGGCAGGTAACGCGAGCGCGAAGGAGGCGGCGCCAGAGTCCATCTGGGCCAAAGCGGGCGTCACCTACGAGCAATATCGCGGCGATGCTCTGGAATGCGGGAAGAAAGGTCTGGCGAGAAACGTCGCCAATTCCGAGGAGGTGAAGACCCTGGCTCGCGCATCCAAGCAGCTGGAAGCACTCGACGCCAGCGCTCAGGCTACCGTCCCCGCCGCCGGACCCATGGGCCAGCCGGACTTATCGGGTGCGATGAGCAGGTCCGCTGACGAGCAGAGGGTGATAGCCGCCGCCAGACCTGCCCAGCAATATGCAGGTATCAAGGAAATGATGTTCCAGGACATACGTCGTTGCATGATCGATCGCGGCTATGCCAAGATCGTCCTGACCGACGCTCAGCGCAAGGACTATGACGGGATCAAGGGCGGAGCCGACGCGCGGCGCGCCTATATCCACAAACTGGCCAGCGATCCGCATGTGCTGGAAACGCAGCGCGAGGCGACTGGGCGGTAGGTCGCGGGCGCAACGTTCATCCATTCCGTGATAACTGACGAACTTGCGCCTTTGCTCGCGGACAAGCACGGCGTCCGCGAAGTCGGTGCTTGGAAGACCGCTTCACCCCCTTCTGGTCCGGTTCGCAACATTTCGTTCTTATTTGGAACCCGGCAGCTTGTCCGGGCCAGATGGCCAAGTACGATAAAGCTATCAGAAGCGATGCGCGGTGCCTCTGCGGCAGAGCGGCGTCTCTATCCCGGTACTACGAATCCGCGGACACGGCTTGGTCCAGGCCGCGGCGCAGACCAGCACCGTTGGAGGAAACAAATGTCGCGACCGCTGGGGGTAGTATGGGGGCTTGCCGTCGCGTGGCTCGTCTGGGCGTTGGCAACTCCGGCGTTCGCGGAGACGCGCAGCCTGTCCCAGAACTGGCTGTTTGCCCGGGGCGAGGTGCAAGGTGCCGAAGCCCCTGCTTTCGATGATCGCGACTGGAAGCCGGTCGTGGTACCGCATGACTGGTCGATCATGGACGGGCGCGACGGCGCCGGGCCATTCGATCGACGCGCCACCGCCGGCCAGGATTCGGGCTATCTGCCGGGCGGCATCGGCTGGTATCGCCGCCATCTGAAACTCGACGCATCCGCGATGCGCAAGATCGTTCGGCTCAAATTCGAGGGCGTCTATATGGACGCCACGATCTGGGTGAACGGCCGCCGGATTGCCAAGCACCATTATGGCTACACCGCGTTCACGGTCGATCTTACCGGCAAGCTGCGGGCCGGCGACAATGTAATCGCTCTGCGCGTCAATCACGCGGACCCATCGTCGCGTTGGTATGCGGGATCGGGCATCATCCGGCCGGTCACGCTCCAGATCCTCGATTGCATTCATATCGACCCGGATTCGGTTTTCGTGACCACGCCCAAGGCGACGCCAAGCATGGGCATGGTCGCGATCAGGGCGTCGGCGAGCAACTGTGCGACCCGGGCGCAGTCGGTCGAACTCGTGTCCAAGATAATCGCGCCGAATGGCCGGGTGGTAGCGCAGGCCAGTCGGCGCCAAGATCTGGGGGCAAGGGCAAGCGGCGAATGGGACCAATCGCTCGCGGTCCCGCGCCCGGCCTTGTGGTCGCCCGCTTCTCCCAATCTCTACACGCTGGTGCAGGAGACGCGGATAGGCGGCGTCGTCACCGACAGGCGCCAAGCCCGGTTCGGCATCCGCACCATCACCGTCGATGCGAGGAAGGGCCTTCGGATCAACGGCCAGCGCGTGGTCCTACGCGGCGGGAACATTCACCACGACAATTATATGCTCGGCGCCGCGGGGTTCCCGGATGCCGACCGACGCAAGGTCGCGCTGATGAAGGCGGCCGGCTACAATGCCATCCGCAGCGCGCACAATCCGGCAAGCCAGGCCACGCTCGACGCCGCCGACGAACTCGGCATGCTGGTGATCGACGAGGCCTTCGACAGCTGGAACAAGGACAAGCGCGCGCAGGATTATTCCCGCTTCTTCGCCACGGATTGGCCGCAGGATATTGCCAGCATGGTGGTCAGCGGCCGCGATCACCCGAGCGTGATCTTCTGGAGCATCGGCAATGAAATCCCGGAACAGGGATCGCCGCAGGGAGTAGAGACGGCGCGGAAGCTGGCCGACCGCGTGCGCGCCCTCGATCCGACCCGGCCAGTGACCCAAGCGGTCAGCATCGATCCGCCCGACAGCGACAAGCAATTCGCGGCGCTCGATGTGGCCGGATACAATTATCGAGCGCATTTGTTCGCGGGCGACCACCTGAAATTCCCGCAACGCGTCATGTACACCTCGGAATCGACCTCGCGGGATGCCTTTGATTATTGGCGGCCGGTCGAAACCATGCCCTGGGTGATCGGTGATTTCGTCTGGACCGCTGTCGACTATCTCGGCGAATCCGGCATTGGCTGGATGGGCTATAGCCAGGACTGGCAGAAGCTCGGCCCCTACCCCTGGCATCTCGCTTATTGCGGCGAAATCGACGCGACGGGGCGCAAGAGACCCGCCGCTTATTATCGCGAAGTGCTGTGGAAGACGGGGATAGATCCGATCTCGGCGTTCGTTCGCCAGCCGGAAGGAAGCCAGGACCTTCCCGACCGGCATTTCTATCCGATTACGCCACCCCATCTCGATTGGGCGCTCGACGACGTCCATCCCAGCTGGACGTGGCCGGGACAGGAAGGCAAGCCACTCGAGGTCGAGGTCTATTCCGAACTTCCGGAAGTGGAGTTGTTGCTCAACGGAGTCAGCCTTGGGCGCAAGCAGGTGGGCGTCGAGAGCAAATTCAGGGCCGTGTTCAAGCCGCCCTATGCGCCAGGCAGGCTGACAGCCATCGGCTATGACGATGGGCGCGAGGTCGCGCGCTGGGAATTGCGCACCGCAGGCCCGCCGGCCAAGGTCCGCGTGACCGTCGATCACCGCCGCCTCACCGCCAATGGCGAAGATCTCGCTTATGTGACGGTGGAACTCGTCGATGCCGCCGGAACGCCCGTCTATGACCAGCACGCCGACCGTGTCGTGACCGTGCGGACCCTCGGCGCCGCGACGCTGGCGGGTATCGGCAACGGCAACCCGCAAGACGCATCGAGCTTCCAGTCGGGAGCGCGCAAGAGTTTTCACGGACGCGTCGTTGCGGCATTGCGCGCGGACACCAGAACTGGTCCCGTCAAGGTCGACGTCGACGTCGAGGGGTTGCCGACGCAGCACCTTCAGCTCGAAACCGTAGCAAAATAGCCCCGGCCCATCGCGGTTCGAGCAACGCATCGGGCAATTACTCTGTCTTGAACGCGAAAAAGTTACGAAGCGGACTGACACTATTCAGGACAGTCCAGCGACCCGACAAACGGGAATGGTATGGTAATTTTTCCTATATTTACAATGCCTTCTACTATGAGTTTGGCGCGCCGTCATTGGACTTAGGCGCGTGATTGTGTCTACCAGTCGAACCGGAATCTGACCGTTTTTGGCAAATGCAGCCGCGGCGGATCATTTGGGGGGAGCTGGGGGTGATCGGACAAGCAATGCCGTCGGGCCCAACCTCTGCTCGGCCGAGACATCGACCACTCAAGGGAGAGAGAATGAACCTGTTTCGCAGCCTCTGCGGCATGCTTCTCGCGCTGTGTCTTGCCCTACCCGCCTCTGCCGCCGAACTGCCGCGGATCGTCTCCAAGAACGGCCGGCACGCTTTGTACGTCGATGGCGCACCGTTCCTGATCCTCGGCGGGCAGGCGCACAATTCAAGCAATTATCCGGCCATGCTGCCCGAGGTCTGGCCGACGATTCGCGCCATTCATGCCAATACGCTCGAAATTCCGGTCGCCTGGGAGCAGATCGAGCCGGCCGAAGGCAAGTTCGACTTTTCGTGGGTCGACGCCCTGGTTCCGCAGGCCCGCGAGAACCATGTACGCCTGGTCCTGCTGTGGTTCGGGACCTGGAAGAATACCGGGCCGGGCTATGCGCCGGAATGGGTGAAGGCGGATTCGAAGCGGTTTCCGCACATGATGACCAAGGATGGCAAACAGCATTATGTTCATACGCCACTCGGCCGAAATACGCTCGAAGCCGATAAGCGCGCGTTCGTAGCGCTGATGCGCCACCTCCGCGAGATCGACCCGGATCACACCGTCATCATGGTGCAGCCGGAGAACGAAGTCGGGAGCTATGGCCTCGATCGCGACTATTCGCCCGAAGCCAACCGGCTGTTCGCGGCTCCTATCCCGGCAGAGCTCGCGCGGCGGACCGGGAAAAGCGGCACCTGGACAGAGGCGTTCGGCAAGACCGCTGCGCGAAACTTCACCGCTTGGTACCTCGCACGCTATATCGACGAGATCGCGGCTGCCGGGCAAGCCGAACTCAACCTGCCGATGTACGTCAATGCCGCGCTCAGCGACGCCTTTAACGACGCCGGAGGCAATAGCGGGCCCGATTGGGCAGTGATCGACATCTGGAAGGCCGCGGCTCCGCATATCGCGATCGAAGCGCCCGACATCTACGAGCGCAACTCGACGGCCGTTGCGGCATATATGGATCATTACGCGCGGACGGATAATCCGCTGTTCATTCCCGAAACGGGCAACGACTTGGGATTCGCGCGGTTTTTCTGGCTGGCGCTCGGCAAAGGGGCGATCGGCTGGTCGCCGTTCGGGATGGATCCGACCTTTTCCAATTTCCCGCTCGGCGGTCTGAACACACCCGAGAATCTCGAAGCCATCTCGTCCAAATTCGCGCTGATGGCGCCGATCGCACAGGACTGGGCTCGGCTCGCATACGACCATCCCACGGTCGGTTTCGCAAAGGGCGAGGACGTGTCGGATCAATCCGCGACCCTCGGCCGCTGGAAAATCACTGCGCAATACGGGCTGTGGGAGTTCGGGGGCCGCGATGCGCCGCCAAATCCCAACAAGGACCGTCCTGTTGGCGGCGCAGCCGTCATCGAGCTGGGGGCGGACGAGTTTCTGCTTGCCGGGTCCGACGTGCGCATCGCCTTCGGCGAAGCCGCTCCGGCACCCGATGGCGGTGGACGTTTCATGGTGGTCGAGGAAGGCATGTTCCAGAATGGCCGCTGGCTCATGAAGCGCCGTTGGAACGGTGACGAGGTAGATCACGGCCTCAACCTGACGAAGCCGACGCTGCTCAAAATACGGTTCGGCATCTCTCACTAATTTGTTTGCCAGAGCTGTTCGCCTTATCGCTCAAGTGCGACTGACCCTTCGGGACGATCTTCCCAATTTGTCGGCGAAAGGTTCCAACGTGATGAGTGATCAACCTATAATTCTGTCGGCTCCCATCAACCGCGACTGTTCGGCCTGACGTCGCCGACGTGCATCCCCGCGAGCGGCGAGAACCGCTCGCCGTTGAGCGCGACTTTCAGGTCGTCAACTATACGCTCGATGCGCGCTGCAACTCTCATTCGCGCGATGCGGATTCTTTCGCTTGGCCAGGATCAGCGCGCGTAAGCTCGCCCCGGGCATGACAGTCGAGCAACCGACCTCCGCCATAAACCCTGCACGGGCTACGCAGATAGAAATACCACACCGGGAATTGCCGTGCCATGGACGGCAGCACCGAGGCGCCCGTCCTTGCCCAGCGGGAGCCGAGCGACATTTCCCGACCGTTGGTTGGCGACCAGCATTTCTCCCCGCTCCTCGACCAACAGGAACAAGCGCGGACCTCGCCCACCCGAGCCGACATGCTGAATGAGGGTCAATCCTCCGGCCGCGTCGATCGCGAACACCGCGATGCTGTCGTGGCCGCGATTGGAGACGTACAGCCGCGTGCCACCGCTATTAAGCGCTATGTGGGCGGCGGTCGACGTTCCGACGAACGCTGCCGGCAAGGTGGAAACGGACCCCTTCGCGGCGAATGTGCCGTCGGGACGGGCCGTAAGGACCGTCACCATATTAGCCAGTTCGGAGACCAAATAGGCGATCCTTAGGCGCGGATGGCGCGCGAGATGGCGCGGACCCGACCCCGCTGGTGCGCGGTAAGCGAGCGAACTGGAGATGATCGCACCCGATCGCTGATCCAATCTGTGCGCGAAGATCGCATCTGCACCCAGGTCGACGGCATGCAGCAGCTTCCCGCCCATCGCAAAACCCACCCAATGCGCATGCGCGCCCGCCTGCCGGGTGCGATTGGGGCCGCTACCGGCATGTACGACCAGGTGCGCTTGCCCAATTGGACGACCGGTGTCGCGATCGATCCGCCAAACGGCGACGCTTCCGCTGGAGTAATTGGCCACGGCCAGCATGCCCCCGTCAGGACTAAGGGCGGCATGGCAAGGATCGGCACCGAGCGTGGAGAAGTCAGCCAGAGGCTGCAAGCCTCGGTCGTAAATGCCAACCCGGCCCTTTTCCTGTTCGTCGAGTAGGTATCGAACGCCGCTCGCGCCCGCGCGCACGCCGAACGAAGCGTTACGGATTGTGCCCAACGGATGGCCCGCTACCCAGCCGCTCGCACTTGCCGTCAGCGGTACAAGACCGGGGCCACCTTCGCGAGCATAGGTTCCGGCGATCAGCTCGACCGGACCTTGCGCCAGGAGCCTGGCAGGGAGCGCACCGAGCGCGATTGCGGCGCCGACGAGCGCGCGCCGGGAAAAGAGCAACGCAGGAGCCGCCGCCGCGACGCAGTCGCGCGATTCCTCGCCATGACTAGTTGCTGCCAGATTTTGCGCGATGCCCACGATACGTTTCCTCTCATTCGGGCCAAACCGGCTCCCTATTGAGAAGAGTCGGATTGGTTGGACAGGTTTTCACCTATTCACGACGATTTCAGAGCCAACAAGCCTTCCTCGTGGCGACCGAGCGATATCTGTCATACAGCAGTGCTCGGAAAAAGCTGACCTAACGACCAACAGGCTATCGGAGGGAAGGCGCATGCCGAACGACATTGCCTGCGTGAAGACTGCGAACCGCACAGCGACTCGATACGGGCACGCGCCACGATGACGCCCGAAGATCTCCGCTTGGTGCTGGCGGCAGTGTTCGAGATCGGCCTGTGGGTCGTCCTGATCGTCAAGGGCCGCCTTCACCCGTTCATCGCGCTGCTGTGCGGCGCGTTCGTCGCGGGCTTGTGCGTCGGCCTGTCGCCCCTCGCCACGGTGGCGGCGCTACAAAAGGGTGGTGGCGATATTCTCGGCGGAACGGGCTTGGTAGTCGCGCTCGGCCTGTCGCTGGGCGCGATGCTTCAGCTGTCGGATGGCGCAGCCTCATTGGCGCGGAGCGGCCTGAAGCTCGCGGGAAATGCCGGCGCGCCCTGGGCGAGTTGCTGGTCGCGCTGGTCAACCGACACGTTTCGCACCTAGTCGGTCTTGGAGACGGTCGTATCGGTCGTCGGTCTGGTCTGCGTGCTTGGCGGGAGCTACCTCCTGTGACCAGGCAGCTCCGATGACACCGCCCAAAAGCCGGAGCGGTAAAAGATGAGTGAGGGTCGCCTCGCCGACCGCGCCTATACGGGCATCGTCGCGATCATCAATCAGGAGCATCTGGAGACCGGCGACCGCTTGCCGTCGGAAGCGCGGTTGGCCGCACGTCATCGAGCAGGAAATGACACGCCTGGAAAATGCCTTGCTGTCCAGCGGACCGGCACATCTGGAAGATATGGCGCTTCACCGCGCGATCGTGCTCGGCACCTGCAATTCCGCCTTCGTCTCCGCGTTCGACCATATGTTCGCCAACATCGACCGGATCATGAAAGCGGGTGTCGACATATTCCGGTCGCGGCCGCCCGAGGCGATCAGCGCGATGCTGTCCGAACACCAGATGATCGTCGAAGCGATCCGGGTTCAGGACGCCGACGGTGCAGCGCTCGCGATGCGCTGGCATCTGTCGCAGGGGCGCAAGCGGTTGATGCCATAATACCCACGTCCCAGGCGTCATGCTTGCCCCATATCGTCATCCCATCTGAGGGTATCCCGCCATAGCGCTCTCACCTCCCCTCCCCTCAATCGAGAGGTCGGATTGGGTGGGCAATGCCGGCGCGTGATCTTCAGGGGCTAGTCGGCTACCTGCTGCACGTCCATTTGCAGGACGTCGATCGAACCCTCGGAACGGTGAACATGTTGTTCGACCGACCCTTCGGCGATCCCCAGCAGCGGAAAATCGCACCCTATCGATGGGCGCCTCAGCAGATCCGCGAACAACGCCGCGCGCCGCGGACTGAGCGCCGCCAAGTCGTCGCTCGTCATCAGCACACCGCCGCAGCCGGCACCGAAGTGCGCGAGCGTTTCGACCTGGTCGTCGGTCAGATAGTGAAAACGGTCGCGGAGCAGTACGCAATCGGGGTCGGCCTGCCACAGCAAGCCGTTCGCATGGTTGCGGGTCTGAAGATCGCGCAGCAGGCTTTCGGCGGAATAATCACCATTCCAGGTCACGCCGACGTCGCGACCGATCCGCACCGCGTCGACGAGTCCGACCGACGCCCAAAGCGGGCAGCCGCAGCCAGCGATGACCACATCCTCACCCGCCGCCTCGCGCAGGATCGTCATCATGTGCCGCCAGATCGCGATGCGCGACAGGCCCGGCCGATGCCAGCGCGCCCGCTCGGGACCATATTCGGCGCCGTGGAGCAGGAAATCCGCCTTGATGTAGCGCGCGCCCCATTCCCCGACCCAGGTGCGAATGACCCGAGCGAGATAGGCGGCGGCATCGGGATGGGTGACGTCGAGGATGTAATATTCTTCCGACCGTTTGTGCCAGCGGAATTCGCCATAGAATTCCATCGCGACGAGCGGCCCGCGCGTCGCGATGTCCTGCACCACCCAGTCGGGATGCGCGGCAAACAGCTTGCTGCGATTACCGACGAGCAGCGGCGCGATCCACAGGCCTGGGCGGAACCCGGCCGCGGCAACTTCATCGAGAAGCGGCTTCATGCCACGCGGGAATTGCGGCTTCACGTCGAGCCAGTCGCCCATTTCGGGCGTGAACCCGTCGTCGATCTGAAAGATCTCGAGCTCCACCTGGTGCATATCGCGATAAGCCCGCGCGCTCGCGAGATGCTCGCGGATCACGCTTTCGTCGATCGCCGCGTAGAGATTGTACCAGGAGCACCAACCGGTCAGCCGGCGGTCGGGCACGCGCGGCGGGAGCGGTGCGGCGGCGGCAACGCGCTGCGACCAGCGGCGCAGCGTCGGCTCGACTGCGTCGCCGTCGAATAGATATAGCGTTTCGGCGCGGGTCTCGCCGGTGCGGTCGAGCAGGGTCGCGACATCGATCGTCAGCATCTCGGCGGTACCGCCGAACCCGAAGCGCGTCTGGTAGCGGTCGTGCCGGTCGAAGCCGAGTAGCACCGCGCCTTCGCCTTCCGGCAACAAGGCGGTCATCGCGAAGCCCAATGTCGGCGCCTTGGCCGGCGGACCGTCGCCGGGCGGCGTTCCGGGCGCGACGAAATAGGCGCCGTCCCAACTCTGATAGCCATTGCGTAGATAGCGCCGCACGCCGCGGACCGCCTCGAAGCGCAGCCCGATGCTGTCAATCGCGCGGTGGATGGCCGTCGCCGACACGTCGAGGCTGAGCGCGTCGCCATCACGGGCGACCGCCAGCGCGATCGATCCGCCGGCGTCGAGCGGCCAGACGATCCGGCCGGGCTCTACGATCGGCGTGCCATGCGGCGGAACCACGCCGTCGAGCAGCGGCCGCGGCGTGGAGAAGGCGATGCCGCGACGATCGAGATCAGCGAGCAAGCCGGATCTCCCGACGCTCGTCGGCCGATTGGCGCGCGGCAAGCGCGAGCCGCAACGTCTCCGCGCCGTCGCGCAGCGTGATTGCTGGTGCGCGGTGTTCATGGATCGCGCCGACGACGTCGGCAAGTTGCGCGGCGAAGGGGTCGCTCGCGCCGGCGACAATCTCGGCCTCGGCGCCCTGTGCTGTCGGCGTCAGCACCGCCTCGTTCCAGCTGGTGAACCGGCCAGTCATGCGCTCGGCATAGATCGCCCATTCCTTGTGCCACAGGCCCGGGGTGGCGATGTTCGAGGCATTGATCGTGGCGATGCGGCCATCGTCCCAGCCGAACAGGATCGCCGACACGTCCTCGATATCATAACCCGGCACGTCGCGATGGAACAGGTTGGCGCGGCGCGCGGTCACCGTATCGGGTTCGCCGACCAGATGGCGGACGAGATCGATTTGATGGATCACCTGTTCGAGCATCTGGCCGCCAGACTTCGCCTGTTCGCGCCACCAGGGCGCGTGGAGCGCGTTGCAATGATAGGCGCCGGCATAGAGCCCGACCGGACCGGTATCGATCGATCGCCAGCGCCGCACCGCATCGCCGAACCGATACATGAAGCCGGTCGCCGCGACGACGCCCGCCGCTTCGGCCGCCGCGACCATCTGCTCGGCCGCCGCCATATCGAGCGCGATCGGCTTTTCGACCAGCAGGTGAACCCCGCGCGACGCGGCATGCTCGATCTCGCCGTTGCGCACGAACGGAGGCAAGGCCACGATCAGCAGGTTGGGCGCGACGGTGTCGATCATCCGATCGAGGTCGACGAATGCCTCTCCGCCATGCTCGGCGGCGAAGGCGTCGGTGCGAGCCTGGTCACGGCCGCAGCAGCCGACGAGGTCGAGCCCAAGCGCCTTGGTCGCGGCGACGTGACGCGACGCGATGCCGCCGCAGCCGAGCAACGCCACCCTCATTGCGGGAACTCGATCATCGCCTGGAGCAGACCGGGTTCGCCTACATCGAGCCGCGCGAACAGGTCGGGCGCCTCCTCGAACGGCGCGGTGTGGGTGATGAGCGGCAGCAGATCGAGCACCCCGCGATGCTGCAGTTCGATCGCGGTGCGCCACAGCCGCGGCTTCGACCAGCGATGCATCGCCTCGGGCGCGGTACCCGAGATCTGCGAGCAAATAAGTTCGACGCGATTGTGGTGAAATTCCTCACCCAGCCTCAGTCCGGGCACCTCGCCCTGGAAGAAGCCCATCGCAACGACGCGCGAGGAATAGGCGACCGCGCGGATCGCCTCGGCGAGCGCGGGCGGCGCGCCCGATACTTCGATGCACGCGTCGGCTCCGCGGCCGTTGGTCATCGCCTTGATCGTCTCCGCGACACTTCCCGCTTTCGGATCAAGCGCGTCGTGCATCCCCAGCGACAAAGCGGTGGCGCGACGGCCGGCATCGGGATCGATCCCGATGACCCGCGCGCCGCTCGCCCGCGCTGCCTGGGCGACGATCTGACCCGGCACGCCGAGCCCGAATATCGCAACCGTGTCGCCGATCCGCAGCCGCGCGTCATGGACGCCGTTCAACGCCACCGCGCCGATGTGCGAGAAGATTCCGATCCGGGGATCGGCGCCGTCGGGCATCAGCCGGTCGCGCGCGTAATCGGCTGTCGCGATGTGATGAGTGCGATGGTTCCATGTGCCATAGACCCGCATGCCCGACCGCAAGTCCGCGACCGCGGTCCCGGTCTCGACGATTTCGCCGACTTCCTCATAGCCGAGGTTGCGGACCGGATAGGGCCAGCTTGGCGCCGCGCCATCGACAAACAGCCGGCGCTCCTCGTCCCAGCGTCGTGCCATGAACGGGCTGGTGCCGCGATACTGGGTCAGTTCGGTGCCCGCGCTGATCCCCGAAAACAGCGTCGCGATACGCACCTCGTCGGCGCCGAGCGGCGCGTCGGGCGTTTCCTCGAAACCGAGTTCGCGCGGCGCATTGAGCACGAGCGCAATGGTCATTCGACTATTTCCTCAGCGGTAGCGGGCTCGCGATTCGCCTCGACCGCGGCCCGGGTCATGCCGCGCGTCGCGAGCAGGATGACGACGGCGAGCGCATACATTGCGGCAAGCGATCCGAGCGCTGCCGCCATGCCCAGCGAGTTGGAGGCACCCGCGATGAACAAGGGCGCGACACCCGCACCAACGAAGCCACAGGTCGTCATCATGCCGACCGCGGTCGAGCGCGCATGCGGCGGTACGACATCGTGCATCGCCGCATAGATGCAGCCGTCGAACAGGCCCTTGCCCAAGGTCGTGCCGATCAGCACCAGCGCGACTTCGAACCCCGAAGTCGCCCAGGCCATCGGCGCGAGCAGCAGCGCGGCGATCACCAGCCCGATTGCCAGCGTATAGAAGCGCCCGATCGGCGAGCGCCGCGCCAGTACGTCAGCCAGCAGGCCGCCGAGCGGCACCGCCAGGAAGCCCGCGATGTTGATGCTCGCGGAGCCATAGAAAGCCGATCCCGTCAGGCTTTCGCCAAGCTTGTCGTGGACAAAGGTCGGCGCCCACACGGTCACGCCATTGGCGACGCCATTGGCAAGGAAGAACACCGCCAGCAGCATCAGCGCAGGCTTGATCCGGAGCACCACGCCGTAAGGCTCTTCGTTGCGGTCGCGTTCGGCCTTGGTGTGGCGGATCGGCGCGTCGCGCAGCGTGCGGACCAGCACGATTGCCCAGACCAGTCCCAGTGCGGCGAACACCAGGAACGGCGCGCGCCAGCCGAAATGGTCGGCGATCACGCCGGCGAGGATCGCCCCGAGCCCCGACCCTGCGAACACCGCGGTCTGGTGGATCGACAGCGCACGGCTGCGCATCCCCGGGCCATGCCAGTCGCCGATCAAGGCAGTGGCGGTCGGGTAATAGGTCGACTCCCCGAACGCCACGACCGCGCGCAGCCCCAGCAACATCACGAAGCCGGTCGACAGCGGCACCATGCCCGTCGCGACACTCCAGAAGACGAGGCCGTAAATCACCACGCGGGTACGCCGCGCGCTGTCGCCGAGCCGGCCGGTGAACAAGGCCGCGGCGGCATAGCACCAGAAGAACACCGAGGAGATCAACGCGAGTTGGGTATCGCTCAGGCCGAACTCGGTGCGGATCGACGGCATCACCGCGACGATCACCGATCGGTCGGCGGCGTTGAGGAACGCGACCACCCAGAGCAAACCGATCAGCAGCCATGGGTAGCTGGACGGAGCCGCGCGCACGCGTGGTGGGCTGGTCGCCATGGGCAATCCTCTCAAGCCTTCGCGTCGATCAGGATCGCGCGAAAGTCGTTCACATTGGTCAGGGTCGGGCCCGATACGACCAGGTCCCCGATCCCATCAAAGAACAGATAAGCGTTGTTGGCTGCAAGATATGCCGCGGGGTCGAGCCCGGCTTCGCGCGCCCGCGCCAGCGTGTCCGGCGTGATGATCGCGCCCGCCGCATCCTCGGTCCCGTCGATCCCGTCGGTGTCGCAGGCCAGCGCCCAGATGCCAGGCGCGCCGTCGAGCGCGATGGCCAGGGCGAGCAGATATTCGAGGTTGCGCCCGCCGCGCCCGTCCTTGTTGATCACCGTCACCGTGGTCTCGCCACCCGACAGGATCACGCGTCGCGCGCCGTCCTGCGCCAGCCGCCGCGACAAGGCGGCATGCGCGGCGCCGAGATGCCGCGCTTCGGCCTGGATATTGTCGCCGATATCGGTGACCTGATAGCCCTTGTCGCGCGCCAGACGACCGGCGGCGGCAAGCGCGTCGCGGGCACGCGCGATCACCAATGTCTCGCTGCCGGCGATGCCCAGGCTGTCGGCCGAAGGCGTCTCGTTGGCGGGATCGTTCAGCGCCGCGGCGACCTGCGGCGATGGGTCGATGCCGTAGCGCTCGATGATCTCCCGGGCCATGTCGAGGTTGCTGGTATCGGCGACGGTCGGTCCCGACGACACGAACGACGGATCGTCGCCCGGCACGTCGGAAATGATCCAGGTGGTGACCGCGGCCGCGCCTGCCGCGACCGCGAGGCGGCCGCCCTTGACCAGCGACAGATGCTTGCGGACGCGGTTGATCTCCTCGATCGTTGCGCCCGATTGCAGCAAGGCGCGGGTGATCGTCTGTTTGTCGGCGAGGTCAAGCCCGGGCGCGGGCGCCGCCAGCAGCGCCGATCCGCCACCCGACAACAGCACCAGCAGGCGATCGCCCGCATCGAGCGTATGCGCGATCTCGAGTGCGCGAAGCGCTGCGCGCACGCTGTTCTCATCGGGATAGGGATGACCGGCCTCGATAATCTCGACCCCAGGCCACGACGTCCCGGCGGGCACATGGCCGTGACGGGTCACCACCAGCCCCTCGACCCCGCGGCCCTTCGACCTCGCCTGAGCGACGCGCATCATCGCCGCGGCGCCCTTGCCGACCGCGATCACCACGGTCCGCCCATGCGGCGACACCGGAATCGCCGGAGGCATTGCCGTATCGGCCGACACCGCTCGCACGGCTTCCGTGAACAAGGCGAGCAGATCGTTGCGCTGGGCCGCGCCGCCGGTGGCGGTCAGGGCAGATTGGTCGTTGATAATCCCCTCCTTGGCGCTGACGCTCGCTCGTTCGGCGTCGTCTTGCCAAGGGTTGGCCGTTCCGTTTGAACGCGCCAAGCCTGGATTGATGGAACGCTGTGTTCCGTCAGGCGCAACTGTCAGTGCAGATCCCAGGACAAAGTCGGGCGAAGATGCTCGACCAGATAATCGATCAGCGTACGAACGCGGACCGGCACGCCCTTGGGATCGGCGAACAAAGCGAAGAAGGTGAGATCGCTCGCCTGCCAGCCGGGCAGCACCTCGACCAGCCGTCCCTCGGCAAGGTCGCGCTTGCACAGGAATGCGGGCAGATTGGCGACGCCGAGTTCGGCCAGCGCCGCGTCGCGTAGCAGGATCATGTCGTTGCACAGCAATTTGGGGGTGAACTCGACGGTCACTTCCGTACTGCCGTTGCGCAAGGTCCAGCGATGGCGCCGGTCGGCTTCTCCCGCGGCGAGCAGGTCGAACCGCGGCAGATCGACATGGCTTTGCGGCCGGCCATATCGCTCGAAATAACCCGGCGAGGCGAATGCGCCGCAGCCAGTGGTGCCGAGCTTGACCGCGATCAGCCCGCTGTCGGCGAACGGCCCGATCGCGAGTGCGACGTCGAACCCCGATCGCAGCAATCCGACCGCATCGTCGCTCAGCACCGCGACCAGCCGCACATCGGGATAGTTCTGCAGGAATCCGGCGAGCAGCGGCCCTACCAGGCTTTGCCCGAGCACATAGGGGATCGCGATCCGGACGACGCCTTGCGGTACCCGCGCCTGGCTCTGCAATGCGCGCTCGCCGTCGCGCAACACGCCGATCGAGCGCAGGCAATATTCGAAAAAGGTCGCGCCGTCCTGCGTCACCGTCACCGCGCGGGTCGAACGGTGAAGCAGCTGCACGCCGAGATGTTCCTCGAGCCGCGACAGCCGCCGACTGACAGTGGATTTGGGCAAGCCGAGGAGCTTGCCGGCGCGTGTCAGGCTTTCGGTTTCGACCACTTTGGTGAACACCATGAGATCGCCGAGATCGAGCATCCGGCAACGGCTAGGTTATTGTTGCATCCTGCGCAACATATCGTTGCGACATAACGGGCTTCCGGCGACGGCCGGCAACCAGCAGGCTTTAGGGGTCAAATGGCGCGATAACAGCGCCCGCACCGCAAGGTGACCATAAATTGGAGGGGACAGGATGAACACCCAGCTTCGTACCACGCTTTTGGCGGCGACTGCCGCGATCGCGCTCTTGCCGGTTGCCGCAACAGCGCAAACCGCGCCCGCCGACCCGGCGCCTGCCGCTCCTCAGGACGCCAGTGGCGATGCCGCGACTGCGCCGCAGCCCGATATCATCGTCACCGCAACCAGCGTGGGCCGCAAGGCGCTCGACACGCCGCTCGCCGTCACGACGATGAACGCGAGCCAGCTGCAGCGCACCAGCATGACCAACCAGGCCGACATCCTCAACACCATCCCGACGATCAAGGCGGACGGCGGTGGCGGCGAGGTCGCGGCCAATGTGTTCGTGCGCGGCCTGCCCTCCGGCGGACAATATCAGTTCACCCCGCTCGAATATGACGGCGTCCCGGTTCTCTCGAGCTTCGGGCTCAACTCGACCGCTTATGACGTCTACTATCGCAACGACCTAGGTCTCGAGCGGCTCGAATTCGTCCGCGGCGGCGTGTCGAACCTGTTCGGCCCGGGCTCGGTTGCCGGCCTGATCAACTATATCAGCAAGACCGGCGGCGACCAGTTGGAGGGCACGGCGCAGTTCGAATGGGCCGAACGCGGCCGCTACAAGGGCGATCTCGCGGTCAGCGGTCCGCTCGGCCACAATCTGTTCTTCGCGGTGTCGGGCTGGTACCGCACCGACGACGGGCCGGTGAAGACCGGCTTGCCGACCAAAGGTTGGCAGGTCCGCGGCAACCTCAAATACGAATTCCCCGACAATAGCGGCTCGGTCACGCTGTACGGCCAGTATATCGACGACAAGGCGCAATATTACCTGCCCGTCCCTCTCGACGGAAAGACCCGCAATCGCATTCCGGGCAATGACGGCAACGACGTCTATCAAGTCCTGACGCCCGCGGCCCTCGGGCTGGGCTTCAACACGCCCAATGGCCGCTTCACCACGGGCATCGCCGATGGCGCGGCCGCAAAGGGCGGCCAGGTCGCCCTCGCGTTCGACAAGAAGTTCGGCGACAGCGGCTTCGCGATCAACGGCCGGGTCAAATATTCGCAATATGCCTCGAAATTCGGCCTGTGGTCGGACGGCGACGGCCTGATCAACGTTCCCGAGACGCTGCAGAGCTTTTTGACCAACCGCGGCCTCGGCTCGCTCGCCAATGCGCAGTTCACTTATGCCGGCGGCGGCGCGGTCGCACCCAATTCGCTGCTGTTCGCCAACCGCATCACCGACCGTAACCGGCCCAATCACGACACCACCGCCGAGCTCAACCTGACCTATTCGGCGGATACCGGATCGATCCGCCATGCCTTCACGCTGGGCGGATTCTACGGCAACGCCTGGGCGCGGGATTACAACGTCACCACCACCTATCTCGCCGAGTTCAACAACCAGCCGCGACTGGTCAATCTGGTGGTGACCAACCCGGTCACCAACGCGCAGACGATCGTGTCCTTGAACGGGCTGCTCAATGCCGGCGCCGGTTACGTCAACAACACGCACCAGGTCGAACGTTACGCCGCCTATTTCGCCGACCAGATGAAGATCGGCAGCCGCTTCAACTTCGACATCGGCGGCCGCTACGAATGGTTCAACGGCGACATCCGGCGCGAACAGACCTCGGTCGTCGTCACCGACTCGACGACACCCAACCTCGCGCCGGCGCTGCGCGACGTGATCTGGGGCAACGGCAAGAATTTCACCGCGCATCCGAAGACCGGCGCCTGGGCGTTGGCCGCTGGCGGACTCTACAAGCTCACTGACCGCGTCAGTCTTTATCTCAACGCATCGCGCGGCTATTTCTTCCCCGAAATCCGCGCGGTTACCTTCAACGCATTGGGCCAGCCAGCCTCGTACACGCCGGAGATCATCAAGCAGGTGGAAGGCGGCATCAAGATCGACCAGCGCTGGTTCAACCTGACCGCGGCCGCCTTCTACACCAAGCTCGACAACCGGCGTCAGATCAACTTCATCAACGACGGCCAGGGCGGGTTCACCGAGCAGGTCAATCTGGTCGCGACCCGGTCCTGGGGTGTCGAGGCGACGCTCGACCTCAAGCTCCACAAATACCTGCATTTCAACGGCAACCTGACGCTGCAGAACGCGAAATATACTCAGTTCATGCAGAACGGCACATCCAACCTGAACGTGATCGGCAAGGATCTCGAGCGCCAGCCCGATATCCTCTACAATGCCGGCCTCTATTACGATGACGGCACGGTCGATCTGTCATTCTTCACCAACTATACCGGCGACAATTTCACTGCCTCGACCAATGCTATCCGCCTCGACGGCTGGAACGTGTTCAACGTCGATGCCGGCATCAAGGTGAAGCCGTTCGGCGACCGCCGCTCGGTTCGGCTCGGGATCAACGTCTTCAACCTGTTCGACACCGACGCGGTGACCGAAGGATCGCCGCGCCAGGACGTCAACCAGACGGTCGGCGGCGCCTATTTCGTCGGCCGCCCGGTCCTGCCGCGCCGCATCTCGGCGCGCGCGACGCTCAAGTTCTAACGTTCTTCCCTCAGGGAGCGGGTTTCGGCCCGCTCCCGCTTTGTTATCGAAGCGGATATGATCGATCAGTTCCAGCAAGCGGCGCGCGCCATCCTGCGCGCCAACGATCGCGGTGGCTACACCGTCCCCAACGGCCGGGTCTATCCGTTCCAGTGGAATTGGGATTCAGCCTTCGTCGCGCTGGGTTTCGACACGTTCGACCGCGATCGCGCCTGGACGGAAGTCGAGACCCTGTTCCGCGTGCAATGGGCCGACGGGTTCGTGCCGCATATCGTATTCTGGCAGGACGACGAGGGCTATTTCCCCGGACCTTCGGTCTGGTCGACCGGAACCGAACCGCCGACCTCCGGAATCACCCAGCCGCCGGTCGCGGCGACCGTCGTGCGACGGTTGTGGGACAGCGCCACAGCCGCCGGCGCCGCGGAGGATTTCCGTCCGCGCGTCGAGGCATTGTTCGACAAGCTTATCGCCTGGCATCGCTGGTTCGCGGTCAATCGCGACCATGAAGCGCGCGGCGTGGTGGTCGCGATGCATCCGTGGGAAACCGGCCGCGACAATTCGCCCGAATGGGACGTGCCCGGCGAGCCGATCGATATCTCGGGCGTCGGCGCTTATGTCCGCCGCGACACCGGGCATCTCGACGCCAAGATGCGGCCCACCAAGCTCGAATACGACCGCTATCTCGCGCTGGTCCAATACGGCCGCGCGCAGGGTTGGGATCATGGGAAGATTGCAGCGGGCAACCCGTTCCGTGTCGCCGATATCGGCATGTCGATGATCCTGCTGCGTGCCAATCGCGACCTGCTCGCGCTAGCCGGCAAGCTCGGCCGCGACGGTAGTGAGATCGCCGGCTGGATCGCGCGCGCCGAGGCCGGAATCAACTGGCTGTGGGACGAGGCGACAAACACCTGGTGCTCGCGCGACGTGCTGACCGGTCGGTTCTCGGGCTTCGTCACCAGCGCGTCGTTCCTGAGCTTCTATGCCGGAATCGCGGACCCGGCGAAGAACGCCGCGATGCTCGATCATGTCGCACGGATCGCGGGCAAGGTGCGGTATCTGATGCCGAGTCTCGATCCCGAGGATCCCGGCTTCCAGATGATCCGCTATTGGCGCGGCCCGGTCTGGGCAGTGGTCAACTGGATGATCGGCACCGGGCTGACCGAGGCCGGCCATGACAATTGGGGCGGCAAGGTGCGCGCCGACACGCTCGACCTGATCCGTACCACCGGTTTCTACGAGGCGTTCAACCCGATCGACGGCAGCGGATCGGGCGGCGACGATTTCTCCTGGACCGCCGCGATCGGGTTGGCTTGGTCTGAGGACTGACCGCGCGGCACCAACGTTCCGTCACCCGGGCGAAGGCCGGGGTCCAACGGATACTTGTATTTCCACGGCCGGCGAGGCACCTCCGGGCGCGGATGCACACCGAGGCAGACCTGGAAACGATTTTACTCGGGCCTGTCCTCGCGGATCGTGCCTGTGGGGATTGCGTGGCGTGCTGCACCGTCCTCAAAATGGATGCACCGGACTTCAAGAAACCTGCCGGAATAGCTTGCGAGCATCTCGCTTCGCATGGGTGCGGAATCCATGCGGCGCGCCCCGATATCTGCCGGTCGTGGTTCTGCGCCTGGCGCAGGGTCGCGAACTTGCCCGATGAAGCGCGGCCGGACCGGTCGGGGCTTTTGGTATCGCTCAATTTCGAGCGCGAGCCGCGCAATTGCTTCGAGGGCGTGTCGATCAACGTTCGTGCGCTCCCCGGCAACGACGCGATAGAAAATGGCATGGCCGCAACCATCCTCGATAGCCTGTGCGATGGGCTAGTCCCGGTCTGGTTCAGCGACGGGTCGAAGAAGATGCTGATGCACCCTGAGCCCGATGTCGCCAGCCTCGTCATCTCGGGAGAACCTGCCCCTCCCCATCTGCGGGACGAGGTCGCCGCATGGCGCGAGCATTATGGGATGTTCTCGGCAATCGGCTAGATTCTCTGGACGCGCGACGATGACTGCGGCGTACAACCGAGCGCCGGCTACCGATCGGGGTCGATCGTCGCGGCGTGGCTCGCGGCACGGATCGCCGACGGGCTGGCGCCGAGCATCCGCCGCACGCTCTTGTTGAAATGCTGCGGATCGGGAATCCCGACGCGCTCGGCGATACGCCAGATCGGCAGATCGGTGGACTCGAGCAGATAGCGCGCATGCTCGACCCGCCGCGCGATCAGGCGGTGCGGGATGGTCGTGCCGTAGCGCGCGCGGAAAGCGCGGGCGAGATGCGCTTGTGACCGGCCAACCGCCGCGGCGATCGCCGGTACGTCAAGCGGCTCGGCGAAACGTGCGTCGATCAACGACGCCGCCCGCTCGGCCGCGCTGTCGACGCGTTCCTCCGGGGTTGCGAGGTCGAGCAGCAGTGCCTGTAGCGCAAGACCTGCCTGGATGCCGGCGGTCGGGCTGTCGCTCGCGCGGGCATGGCACGCAGCGATATGCGCCATGCGCTCGCGCACCGCGGCAACCATGCTCGCGGCACAGTGGAGCGGAAGGCGCGCGGTATCATCACCACGCGCTTCCACCGCAAAATGCACGCACCAATGTTGCCCCGGCGCGGCCAGATCGTAGGACGAAGCCTGACCCGCCGGGCTGATCGTCACATCGCCGGGAGCAAGCGCCTGCTCGCGCCCGGCGAGTAGCATGGTGCCATCGTAATCGTGAAGATGCAGCGCATGCGTCGCGCCGAGATAGCGCGTCTCGTAAGCGCGATCGGCGAGCGCGAAGCGTCCCGCCACTTCGATCTGCGGCACCGCGCGCATCGGCCAATCCAGTCCATCCATCTTCGAATTTTTACCACATCGAGCCAGTTCGGCCAATCGCCCTCAAGGCGTATCCGTGGCAAAACGACGGGATCTCAGCAGGAGTTTTCCACCATGACTGCGATCCCTGGTCTCACGCCGGAGCAGCTCAGCTTCTACCATGAGAATGGCTATGTCCGTATCGCCGGACTTCTGTCACCGGAGGAGGCGGCCGCCTATCGCGCCGAGGTCCATGCTATCGCCGAGCGCCAGGGATCGAACGACGCGACCTGGGAAAGCGTGCGCGGCCAAGACACGCAAATCACGCATTGCCACGACGTCCAGTTCCGATCGGCGGCGTTCACCCGCCTCCTTGTCGACGAGCGGCTGACCAGCGTCGCGCAGGCGATCATCGGACCCAATGTCCAGCTCCATCACAGCAAGATGTTCATCAAGCCGCCGGAAAAGGGGTCGCCCTTTCCGATGCACCAGGACTTCCCCTATTTTCCGCATCGCGACCATTCGATAATCGCGGTGATCCTGCATTTCGACGATGCGCCCGAGGAGAAAGGCTGCCTGCGCGTCTATCCCGGCAGCCACAAACTGGGACCGCTCCCGGCCGTCGGGGCTGACCATCACCTGCCAGAGGACCGGTTTCCGCTCGATGGGGCGACGCCGATCCCGGCCCAAGCTGGCGACGCGATCTTCTTCTCCTATCTCCTCGCCCATGGTTCCGGTCTCAATGTATCGGACGAGCCGCGCACCACGCTGCTGGTGCAATTGCGCGATCCGGCCGACCCGCCGCTGCGCGAAGGGCATGGCTCGCGGGGTCAGGGGATGATGCTGGCCGGAATCGACCCCTCGACCGAGGAGTTCCGCTTCGCCTGGGAAGACAAGGCTGCGTAATCGCCGCCTCGTGGCCGCACTGCCGGCGCTGATGCTGCTCGGTGCGGCGCGCGACGATTCGTGCGCGGCGCTGCGCCGAGCGTTCATTCCGAACCTGGACATCGTAGCGGCAGGCGTCGCCGACGGTGCTTGCCGGGTCGAAGCTATCGCGCACCCTCACCGCGATGCCGCGATCAGGATCGAACTCTGGTTGCCCGCGTCCGCCGCCTGGAGCGGGCGCTATTACCAGATGGGGAATGGCGGCTTTGCCGGCAGCATCGATCGCGCGACACTGGCCGCGGCTGCCGGCCGCGGCGATGTCGCAGCGGCAACCGATACCGGACACCAGGGGAGCGGGTTCGACGCGAGTTGGGCAGCAAACCGGCCCGATCTGATCGAGGACTATGCCGGGCGATCGATCAAGGTCACCGCCGATGCCGCGGCGGCGCTGACCAGGCTCTATTACGGACGGTCGGCGGCAAGGCGCTACTTCATGGGATGCTCCTTTGGCGGTCGCCAGGCTCTGGTCGCGGCGACGCGCTGGCCCGACGATTGGGACGGGGTTATTGCCGGCGCGCCCGCCACGGACTGGCCGCGCCGGCTCGAGGCATTCGCCACGATCCAGCATGCGCTGCGCGCGGTCCCCGGCGGATGGATCGTTCCCGAGCGAATTGCCGATCTGGCAACCATCGCCCATGCCGCTTGCCGCCTGGGGCAAATGGGATGCGCCCCAGAGGCCATTCGACGTGCTTGCGATCGCGGGCGCAAGGCCGTCTGCCTCGCGCCCGCACAGGACGCGGCGCTGCGCGTGATCGATGCGGCGGGCTATCCGCTCGGCGACGCCGACCCCGCGGAATGGCGGCGCTGGATCGTCAACCCGGACCCTGCGGTGCCGTCGCAGCTGACTTTTGCCACGCAGGCCGCACGCTTTCTGCTCCACCGCGGGCGTCGCTGGACTATCGCGGCTTATCGCTCGAGCCCGATCGATCCGGCAACCCGTCGCACGTTCGCTCTTGGCAGCCTCGAGCGCTTCGCCGCCAAGGGTGGCAAGGTTCTCTCCTATTTCGGCACCGCAGATGCCGTCCTGCCCCCTGCATTCGCGGTTGCCGATGCCCGCGCCCATGCGGCCGAGGTCGGTGGCGGCCAGGCACTGATGCGGACGTACCGCATGTTCCTGATTCCCGGCATGGCGCATTGCCAGGGTGGAGCCGCGCCCCACGCCATCGGACAATCCCTCCCCGCCCCTCCGCTCCAGGACGATCCGCAACACGACGTGCGACGCGCGCTCGAAGCCTGGGTTGAGCGCGGGGCCGCCCCCACCAGCCTGATCGCTGCGTCGCTGCCGAACGGCACACCGCGGCGCACAGCCGTTTTGCACGCGGTCAACTTCGGCGCAGCGAGAACGCCTGGGAGATGAGTTTTTGATCTGACCGAGCAACTGGATGGTGCGCGATCCGGAGTTCCCCTTCCACCGGTGCGGGGCCGATCGGGTAGGCCAGCACTCCGGGTCAGACCCCCAGTCCCCCGGGCGGTAGTGATCGCGGCCGCGTTCGTGTTGCAGCTCAGCGACGCCGAGAGCACATCCTGCTGGTGCTTTGAATGGGATTGATGCGCTGCGTGCAACGGTTCCTTGTCTGCTTTCGACATTCAGCAACCCGGCGCTTTCGAGCAGACTGTCTTCGACGGATTGACCAATGCCACCCTGAAGGAGAATTCCATGTCCCGTCCACCGCTACCCCCGTTCACCGAGGAAACCGCGATCGAGAAGGTCCGGCTCGCCGAGGATGGCTGGAATAGCCGAGATGCCGCGAAGGTCGCGCTAGCCTACACGCTCGATACGAAGTGGCGGAACCGTGTCGAGTTCGCGACAAATCGCGAAGAGGCGCAAGCCTTCCTTACCCGCAAATGGAACAAGGAACACGAATATCGCCTGATCAAGGAGCTCTGGGCATTCACCGATAACCGCATCGCGGTGCGATATGCCTATGAGTATCGCGACGACAGCGGCCATTGGTTCCGTGCTTATGGCAATGAAAACTGGGAATTCGCCGAAGACGGCCTGATGCGGACGCGCCATGCCAGCATCAACGAAATGCCGATCACCGAGGAAGAGCGAAAATTCCGTTGGCCGCTGGGTCGCCGTCCCGACGATCATCCCGGGCTCAGTCACTTCGGCTTCTGATCCGATGGACGCGGAAAGGCGGCATGGCGTGAGCAAGTTCAAGGTGGATGCGTGCGCCCGCTTGTCGACCGAGTTCGCGTTGACCGGGCGCGCGCTTCTCGCTGAATTCGGCTTGGCGGAAACTCATATTACCTATATTGTGTTTGGATAGTTAATATCAAAATCTGTAACTTGATGTTTTGTACATCACGAGGCACCATGATCACGTCCCAGCAAATGCGCGCCGCCCGCGCCCTTCTCGAGATTGACCAGCGCCGACTCGCCGACCTCGCGGGACTGTCGCTACCGACGATCCAGCGCATGGAGGCATCGGGCGGCCAAGTACGCGGCGTGGTGGATACGCTGGTGAAGGTGATATCCGCGCTCGAGCGCGCCGGCATCGAACTGATCGGAGAGAATGCACCGAGCGTTGGAGTGGGGCGCGGCGTGCGCTTGAAAGAGACGCTGAGCGGAGACTCGCTCAAGCACGTGCCGTCCATGATGTTCGATCAGGCGTCGGGAGCCAATGGCAGTGCTCAATGACCCGCGCTGGACGGCTTATACGCCCAAGCTGATCACCGTTCTGGGCGAAGGCTATACATTCGATCGTTTCAGGCGGGATGCCATAGCGGGTCTGACCGTCGCTATCGTTGCCCTGCCGTTGGCAATGGCGCTCGGCATCGCGAGCGGCGCGTCACCCGATAAAGGTCTGATCACGGCAGTCGTCGCCGGATTCCTGATCTCCGCGCTAGGCGGATCGCGAGCGCAGGTCGGCGGCCCCACCGGCGCCTTCGTCGTAGTCGTGTTCAACGTAATCGCGCAGCACGGCTATGACGGGCTGCTCCTCGCGACTTTGGTGGCCGGCTTTCTCCTGATCATCGCGGGTTATGCCAAGCTCGGTGCGCTGGTGAAGTTCATTCCACATCCCGTGGTGACGGGCTTCACCGCGGGCATCGCCGTCATCATAGCGTCGAGCGAGGTCAAGGATTTCCTCGGCCTGTCGATCGACAAAGTGCCGGCGGATTTCCTGCCCAAATGGCAGGCCTATTTCGGCGCGCTCGGCAGCATCCATGCCACGACGCTGGCGATCGGCCTCGGGTCGCTCCTCCTCATCCTTGGCTTGCGCAAGGTGGCGCCACGCGTGCCCGGTTTCCTGGTCGCGGTTGTGCTCGCATCGCTGGCAGTGGCGCTCCTGCACCTACCGGTGGAGACGATCGGTTCTCGGTTTCCGCACATCCCGGCCGGCCTGCCCGTACCGGCGCTGCCGTCGATCTCGCTGGCCAAGTTCCAGGCGATTCTGCCGTCCGCCTTCACCATCGCATTCCTTGCGGGAATCGAGGCATTGCTGTCGGCAGTGGTGGCCGACGGGATGATCGGATCGCGGCACCGTTCCAATCAGGAACTGGTCGGTCAGGGTGTCGCCAACATCGCCTCGGCGCTGTTCGGCGGATTGCCGGCGACCGGCGCGATCGCTCGGACGGCGACGAACATCCGGGCCGGCGCGCTGACCCCGGTGGCCGGCATGCTGCACGCGCTGTTCCTGCTCCTGTTCATCCTGTTCGCGACCAATTTGATGGCGTTCGTTCCAATGGCTGCGCTCGCCGCGATCCTGTTCCTGGTCGCCTGGGGAATGAGCGAGCATAAGCGCTTCATCGACCTGCTGCGCATGCCCAATGGCGATCGCGCGGTACTGCTGCTCACCTTCGGGCTCACGGTATTGGTCGATCTCACCATGGCGATCGCCGTCGGCGTCACGCTCGCCTCGCTCCTGTTCATGATGCGGATGAGCGAGACGGTCCAGATCGACGCGGGAGTCGGTGAAATGCCCGACGACGATGACAGCGAGGATATTCATCAGCGTGATGCTCTTCCCGCGGGTGTCGAGGTATTCCGCATCGACGGGCCGGTCTTTTTCGGCATCGCCAGCGAGTTGCTCGATACGCTGCGGCGCATCGGCAGCACGCCGAAAGTCATCATCCTGCGCATGCGGCGCGTGCCGTTGCTCGACGCGAGCGGCGCGACGACGATCGCCGACATCCTGCGCCAGTCAAACGCCGCCGGCACCCAGGTCATTCTGTCCGGCGTGCAGCCGCAACCTCTCGCCATGCTCGATCGCGTTCATCTCGGGCGAGGCAATGCCGGCATCATCCATGCCGAGAGCTTTCCCGAAGCGTTGCGAATTGCGGCAAGCATCGTGAAAACGACCAACCCCGCGCCCGCCACGCTCAATTGATAGCTGGAACGAAAGCCCGACCATGACCGACAGCAACGACGATTATGTATATGACGAAGCCACCGGCGAGTGGATCAGCGCTTCTGCAGCTGCGGCGAACGCGCAGGATTCCGATGCCATCGAAGTCCGCGATGCCGTCGGCAATCTGCTCGCCGACGGCGATAGCGTGACGCTCATCAAGGATCTGACGGTCAAGGGCGCCAATCAGACGCTGAAGCGGGGCACGGTGATCAAGTCGATCCGACTGACCGGCGATGCCCAGGAGATCGACTGCCGCTACGAGGGCATCAAGGGCCTGGTCCTGCGCGCGGAATTCGTCCGCAAGCGCTGACGAAGCCCTGGGCTGGCGCGGGATCTAGCCGAGTGGCGGTGCGTCGGACTGGCGCCGGACGAGATCGAAATCGAGCACCAGATGCTGCGGCGCGCCGCTCTTGCCGTTCTTGCGATCCTTGATCTCGCGCACCAGCAATTCAACCGCGGTCCGCGACATCTCGATGATCGGCTGGCGGATCGTGGTGAGCTCGGGCCAGATCGTCGTCGCGAGCGCGGTGTCGTCGAACCCGCACACGGTGAGGTCGCGCGGCACGTCGAGTCTGCGACGATGCGCGACGGCCACCGCCGCCGCCGCCATGTCATCGTTGCTCGCGAAGATCGCGGTTGGCCGGTCGGCCAATGTCAGCAATCGCTCGGCCCCGTCGAGGCCCGATCGATAGGTGAACAGCCCTTGCACGATCAGCCCCGCTTCCTCGTCCAATCCGCTCCCGGCCAAAGCGGCGCGATAGCCGGCCAGGCGTTCGGCGCTCGCGGTCTGGTTGGGATTGCCGATGATGAAGCCGATCCGGCGGTGGCCCAGCCCGATCAGGTGCCGCGTCATCTCGAATGCGGCGCGGCGATCGTCGATGCTGACCGCCGCCATCGTGTCGATCGGTCGGCCGGTCGCGACCGCAACTGCCGGGATATCGTGCTCCGCGACGGCCGCCAGGACCGCCGTCGCGTCGCAGAGCGGCGGCGGCAGGACGATCCCGTCGACCCTGCCCTGGACCAGATGATCGATGACTGATTGTTCGAGCGCATCCTCATCGCATTTCTCGACGATCAGCTGAACATTGCTGCGTGACGCCTGGTCGAGGCTGCCGACCAGGAATTCGCTGAGATAGGCGGAACTGGGATTGCTGTAGAGCAGCCCAATGCGCATCTCCTCGCCCCCGGCCAGCGACCGCGCGGCGGCGCTGGGCGAGTAATTCAGCTTGCGGATCACCTCATTGACCAGCTCGCGCGTGCGGTCGCGTACATTGGCCTCGCCGTTGATCACGCGCGACACCGTCATCGGAGAAACGCCCGCTGCCGCTGCGACATCGCTGATCGTCGGTGCGTTGCGCTGTCGTCTGGAGGGTCGGTTAGTCATTGCGGTCTCCGGCCGGGCCGCTCCCCTATGGGCATCGCCACGCGGCAATCAAGGACGCTGTCGCTTCGCTGCGGTCGCGGCCGCGATCAGGGAACGAGCAACGGGCGCATTTCGGGTATCGCGACCGAGAGCTCGCGAGTCACCATGGTTGCGAAGTAATTCGCACCTTCGATGCCGAGATGGGTGTGGTCGAACGACAATTTCGGCTGCGCCATGGGATTGACCATCACTTCGGTGGATCGTGCCGGCGTCGGTGGGGTGGGCTGTGCCGCGCCGACCGGAACCTCGGCAAAGCGATCGGCCGCCGCCGAACCCATCGCACCGACCGCGGCCGCGCTGTCGGCATTGAGATCGAGCAGGGGCACCTTCAGTTCCGCCGCCACCTTGCGTGTCGCCGCAGCCCAGGGCGCGAGGTCGTTGACCAGCTTGCCGTCGACGAAGCTGCGGCGCGTCAGCGGCGTGACGAGCACCGGATGTGCGCCGGCCGCGCGCGCTTCTTCGACATAGCGCTTCAAATTGGCCGGGAATTCCGTCGCGAGATCGGTCGACCGGCCCGGCTTGCCGGGCTGGTCGTTATGCCCGAACTGGATCAGGACCCAGATGTCGCGATAGCCCGGCGTCCGCATTTCCGACAGCGCGATGTCCCATGATCCCTCAGCGCGATAATTGCCGGTGCTGCGCCCACCGCGGGCGAGGTTCACGCACGCCATGAACGAGGTCACGTGATAGCCACAGAAACTGGGGCCCCAGCCGCCGAACACGGCGGTGGTCGAATCGCCGACCAGGATGATCTTGGACGGCTGGATATGCCTGACGGGTTCGGGCGCTGCCGGGGCGGGCGGCGCGGTTTGCGCCATGGCGGGGATCGCGAATAAGGAGAGCGCAACGGCGACGGCGCCGAATTTGGTCGTCATGATCAGAGAGCCTCGAACTTGAAGTTGCTGAACCGCGCTTCGCCGCGTCCGGCCGAATAAAGGCCGGGGCGGAGCATCAGGAAGCCGCCGCGCACATTGTGGTGATAACCCGACACTTCCATGCCGCGGTCGAACCGGCGCCAGGTTTTGCCGCCGTCGCCGCTGGTGTGGATCGCGACGATGTGCCGTTTGTTGGCGATCCGGATGCGCATCTTGCGGCCATGCGGATTGGCTGGCCGGCCGCGCTCCATGCCATATTGGTGCGTGACGAAATTCCGCTCGTCGAAGCCGAGCCCGCAATAGAGCTTTTCGTCATAGAACAGCACCAGCCCGGCGGTGCCGCCGGGGCCGATCTCGACATCGCATTCGAATTGATAGGCCGGGTCGCCTGCGATGATCAGCAGCGGCGGAGAATCGACCGGCGCCTTGCCACTGGCTTTCATCAACAGGCTGTTATGCTCGATCCGGAGGCGATCGCGTTCGCCCGGTCCCGGCTTGAAGAAATTCCACCGCGACCCGAGGTCGAGCGTCGCAAAATCGTCCGACAGACGCAGGCCGTGTGGCAACGCCTGCCCACCTTTAGGTTTGGCGATCGGTCGCGACAGATCGCCTCCTGTCATCCGGAACCATCCGTCCGGCGTCCATCGCACCGGATCGAGCAGCGCCTGGCGCCCGAGTGTCCAGAATCCGTTCTCGAAGCCGTGATAGAGCGACCACCAGCTGCCATCGGGTCCTTCGACCAGCGAGGCGTGGCCGCGCGACCACCATTTCTCGTCATTGCTGACGGTACGCACGACTGGGTTGGCCGGACAATTCTCCCACGGACCATGAATCGATTTCGACCGTGCGACGATCACCATATGGCCGGTGGGCGGCCCGGCGGTGCCGCCGACCGCGGTAATCATGTAGAACCAGTCACCGTGGCGATGGATCTTGGGTCCTTCGGGCGAGAAGCTCTCGACATCCCATTCGGGGGGATAATGCCAGGGATCATAGACATGCTCGACCTGGCCGACGGTCGACAAGCCATCATCGGCCAGCCGGATGCGATCACCGCCTGACAGGAACAGCCAGCGCGATCCGTCTTCGCCAACCGCGTGGCACGGATCGATATGATTGGGAATCTTGAGATCGACCGGCTCGCTCCACGGCCCGTCGATCGAGTCCGCCCAGATCACCCAGATCGAATTCGGGCTGCCTTTGGTCGGGATGTAGAGGAAATAGCGCCCGCCATGCTTGGCGAGCGAGACCGCCCAGACCGAGCCGATATTGCGAGTCAGCGCGGGTTTGCGCGGTTGCCAGTTCACCAGGTCGCGCGAATGCCAGATGGTCAGCCCCGGATAGGAATCGAAGCTGGAAAACGTCATATAGTAATCGGCGCCGTCCTTCAGCACCGCGGGATCGGGATGATCGCCGGCCAGCACCGGATTGAGGAACCTCCCGTCGCCAAGATCGGCGATGCGCTGATTGTCGATTCCCCGCTTCCACGCGTCCGGCTTGCCCGGCGCCACTGCCGCGTCCGCGACCCGCGGGGCCAATGCCGAGGCGCCGCCGGCCAGCGCCATGGCGAAAGCGTCTCTTCTATTGACGGTCATTCGAGATCCTTATGTCGACAGGGTATCCAGAGCCAAAAATACCCGCCGGTACGCAGAGCTGCATACCGGCGGAAAGGTCCGTCCCAGGGAGGACGGTAGGGCAGATCAGAACGTCACGCGCGCGCCGAGGCGGAAGACACGGCCCGAACTGGCATATTGGGTCACGGCCTCCTGCCCTTCATAGGCGTAGCGGTTGCTCGTCTGGTTGGTGAGGTTGAGCCCTTCCGCGGTGATCGCGAAGTTTTCGAAAATGTTGAAACTAACCGAGGCGTCGACGTTGGTCGTCGCCTGGCTGTAGACGAAGTCGTTGATCAGCGGACCGTCGCAGCCGACCGATTCCACCGCTCCGCTGCCGACCGTGGTGAGGCCGGGGCTGCACGAGCCCGCCGCGATCGGATAGGCCGTGCTGTAGCCCTTGCGATGCGCGACCGATACGCGCGCCCGGAAGCCCTTCACCTCGTAGAACAAGGTTGCATTGAGCGCCTGGGGCGAGACCCCGAGAAACGGTCCCTTGCCTACCGTCTGCGGCTTGGTCGCCGAGCCGGGGTCGAGGATATAAGTCAGTTGCGACTTGATATAAGTGTAGTTCACCAACACGCCGAAATTCTTGAGGAAGCCCGGCAGGAAGGTGAAATTCTGCTGATAGCTGACCTCGATGCCGCGCAGATATCCGCCCGGCGCATCGCGATATTGGCGCGCGGTGAAGGCGTAGTTGTTGTCCAGATAGGCCAGCTGGTTGACGTTAGTATATTGGGCCCGGATCGCAGCGACCACCGTGGGATCGCCGACCAGGTCGGACAAGGGCGCCGAGAACAGCACGGTCTGCGGGAAGCTCGAAATCTGCTTCGAGAACGCCGCCACCGACAACAGGGCGCCCTTGGCAAAATACCATTCGATGCTGGCGTCGAGGTTGGTCGACYGGAACGGGCTGAGCTTGGGATTGCCGATCGTCAGTGACGCGCCGGTCGTGCTGCCGTCGCTCGGGACGGAGATGCTGGTGATCGTCGGCGACAGATTGCCGAGCAGCGGCCGCGCCATCACTTTCGATGCGCTGAACCGCACCAGTAGGTTGCGGACGGGCTCGTAGATCAGGTTCATCGACGGCAGCCAGTCGGTGTAATTGTTCTTGCCGACGATCGGCCGCCCAGCTTGCGACGTCCCGGTCGAGGTCAGGTCGGTGATCGCCACCCGGGTGCCGGCATTGCCGCGAAAGGGACGTCCGAACAATTCGGTCTTGAAGTCGAACTCGAGATAGAATCCCTTGTCCTTCTCAACGACGCCGTAATTGTTCTGCCCGCCGTTGCGCAGCGTGGTCAGACGCCAGTCGCCCCATTTGTTGATGCAATTGCACTCGAACCCGATCAAATTGTTGAACTTGTCGAGGTCGGGGACGACGAAGCTGGTCGGGGTGCCGTCGGGCACCTGGATGCCGGTGCCGAACGACACGATCTTGCTGTTCGCTGCGGTGGTCGATCCGGCCTCGAGCAGCGTGGGGTTGAGCGTGTCGGTGTTGCGCTCGGCCTGTTGCGTATAGAAACCGAATTCGCGGATGTTGGCCCCGAAACCGATGTTGAACTGGTCGTTCACTTGCCAGTCGAAATCGGCCTTGCCGCCTTTATAGGTGTTCCGGACATAACGCTCATAGTGACGGACCGCCGAGAAACCCTTGACCGTCTGCCAGTTGTTCGGATCGGCCACGTTGAAGCCGAAATCCATCTTGGGCATGGTCCCGCCGCCGCGTTCGTCGAACACGAAATTCTGCGGCGAATCCATCCGGTTGAACTCGACCAGCAAGCCGGTCGAATAGTTCACCGACTTGGACTGGCCATAGAGCGCGGTCATCTTGAAATTGTCGGCGAATTCGTGGTCGAGCCGTGCCGAGCCCTGCCAGAAAGTCGTCGTGTACGCGCCATAGTCGACCGCCGACCGGAAATCGACGTTCCGGAGAACGAGATAATCGGCCAGACCGTTGGTCACATTGGCATCGAGCACATCGACCCCCGGCCGCCCGATCAACTGGCCGCGATAAGCCAGGCCGTTCGACGAGGGGATATACCCGACCGAATTCGGGTTGTTGTAATAATCATAGGGGTCGAGATTGTTGGGATTGGTGCTGAAGATATTGGCGTTGGCCGGGCTGGTACCGCCTGGCGTCACCGCCGCATTGCCAAGCACCGCCGGGACCAGGTTGCCCTTGGCGTCGAGCGCAGTCGAAAAAGCGGGGGTGGTGCCGTACATCGACGATCCGCAATCCTGCGCGGGCACGATCGAGCTGCCGGCATTGGGCGTGCACAGCCCCGGATAGGTGCCCCGCGCGGCGGTCGGGGTAAGTCGGCCGGTGGCGTTGTTGTACGCCGCATTGGTGTTGTTGCGATTGAGGCCGACCGGCGAGAGCTGATCGTTCTCGCTGACATTCTTGAACCGAGAGTAGAGGCCGTCGATCGTCAGCCGCGTCTTGGACGAGATGTCCCATTGATACGCGCCGGTCAGACCGAGGCGCTGATTCTTGACCACCTGATGAGTCAGCGACGGCAAAGCGGGAATGCGAACTTGCGAATCGTCGAAGCGTCCCGGCGTGTTGAACGGTGCGCCGGGATACAGCTTGGCATAGGCGGCCGGGTCAGATCCGGTCTGGAAGGCAAGCGCGTCGGGGTTCTTGTAGGGCAGCGCGGTCCCGGCCGGCGCCGAGAAGCCGGAGCGTTGGGGATTGCCTTCGCCGAGGAATTGGCTGCTGCGGTAGAGATAGTCCGACGCGCCCGGACCACGCTGGTACTGATCGATGATGTTGATTTCGCGGTTATATGCGCCGGAGAACAACAAGCCCATGCGCTTGTCCTTGCCGAACCTGACTGACGCGAGGCCGGCGATGCGCGGGTTTATCTTCTTGCTGTTCTGATTGTAGCTCGCCTGACCCGAGAGGGCGAACTTCGATCCCTTGTAATCGAACGGCTTGCCGGTCACGAGGTCGATCGTCGCGCCCAGCGACCCCTCATCGGTTTCCGCCGATGGCGTCTTCTGGATGCGCAGCGAACTGAACAGCTCGGACGCGAAGGTGTTGTAGTCGAACGCGCGGCTGCGGTTGGGCGAGGTGCCTGAATCGTTCGATCCTGCCGTCGACAGCGCTTCCATGCCGTTCAGCCGCGTGCGGTTGAAGTCGCCGCCCAACCCACGCACCGTGATCCCGCGCCCTTCACCATTGTCGCGATCGATCGACACGCCGGGCAGTCGCTGAAGCGATTCGGCCAGATTGGAATCGGGAAAGTCGGCGATGTCCTGTGCGTTGATCTCGTCGATCTGGACGTCCGAATTGCGCTTGTCGTTGAGTGCCGACGCGATCGAATTGCGAAAACCGGTGACGACGATTTCCTTGATGCCCTCGCTACTCGCGGTCTCAGTCGTGTTCGCGCCGGTCCCTTGCGGGCGCGTCGTGTCCTGCTGACCGGCCGTTTGGGCGTATGCGCCCTGTGTCACGAAGAGTCCCGCGAGCGCCAATGCCGACAGGGACACCGTATCGATCGCGCCCTTCCTGATCCTAGTCCTGAACATTCCTGATCCTCCCTCTTTTGATCTGGTCGATTGCCGGTCAGCCGTGCCAGTCGCCGAGCACGGCACGGGGTGTGAAAGCCGCCGCCTGGCTGGCGGTCAGCAACCGGCGGCCGATCGCGGCCGGGCCGGCTCCGGGCCCGCGGCTGGCAAATTCGAACAGCCGCGCATCGGCGGGCTGGAACAGGCGCTTCTGCCCGGCGGGATCGGTGAACCCCATCGCGGTCCAGCCCTCGGCGCGGATATGCGCGTCCATCCAACAGCGCAGGAACGTGGAGGCGCCCACCAGCCGCATATTGCCGCCGGCGCGCCATGGCCGTCCGAGATAGGTGGAAGCGTCGGGCACGCCCGCCTCGCGCGCGATCCGGCAATCGGCGAAGACCAATCCATAAGGCTGGTCGGCCGGCGTGCTCGGCGCACTGAGATAGCCCTGGATCTCCGCGCCGGGGACCAATCGGCTGACGATCTCGCAGCGATCGAACAACGCCGCCGCGCCGCCGAAAATGAAGTCGACGCATCCCGAAATCCGGCAGTCGCTGAAGCGCGCGCGACCCTGGACGTAGAGCGTATCCTGATAGCCCTCGATCGCGCAGTTTTCGACGCGGGAGCGGTCGGCGCCACGGCCGAGCGACAAGGCCACCGCCTGCGCGCCACCACTCGCCTGGGTGATGCGGTCCTGGAGAAAATCGAAGCTGTTGCGGATGGTAAGGTTGCGCAAGGTGGCGCCCGGCGCCTCAACGGTCAGCGTGGCCGAGCCGCCGGTGCCCCATTTCCCGCCGTCCGGACGGTGAAGGCCGGCCGCGGCACCGAAGCTGATGATCGTCCGCGGCCCGCTGCCCGCGATCGTCACATTAGGCGCGCGGACGACGCATTTCTCGGTGAAGACCCCCGGCCCGAGCTGGATCGTGAAAGGTTTCCCGCCGGCGCGATCCGCCAGCTCCAGCGCGGCGGCGAGGGTTGGAACGGTGCCTGGGCGGCCGTTTGGATCGACAGCGGCGCCCCGATTGCTTGCGGGCACGGCGAGCGCTCGGGACCCTATGCCCAGTGCAACGCCGCCGGCGAGGAACCGCCGCCGATCGAGGGCGTACAAAGCCATCAATGGGTTCCGCTCAACCCGGACGGGGTCGCGGCCGCATCCAGTCATGTCCTCTCCCCAGCGGTTTCTCCGCTTTTTTCAGCCGGCGCGAGGTTGTCATCTTCCGGCTATGATGGTAGCGATACCAGCCGAGTGATACCGGTGTCAATGCCGGATCAGGAGAGGTAGAATGCGCCTGAAAACGGGGCCAAACGGGCCGACGCGCCGCGCGATCATGGGGTCGCTGTCCGCCGCCGCGGCGTTGCCATTCCTTCCCCGCGCCTGGTCCGCGACTCGCGTCCGCAAGTCTCCTCTGACACTTTGGTACGAACGACCGGCTGCGGCATGGACCGAGGCGCTGCCCGTCGGCAACGGCCGCATCGGTGCGATGATCTTCGGCGGAATCGCCAAAGAACGCCTGCAATTAAATGAAGATACACTGTGGGGCGGCGGCCCCTACGACCCCGTCAATCCTCAGGCAAAAGCCAATCTGCCCGAACTGCGCCGCCTGATTTTTGCCGGCCGGTACGCCGAAGCGGAAGCCTTCGCCAACGCGCATGTCATGGCGACGCCATTGCGCCAGGCGTCGTATAAACCGATCGGAGATCTGGCGATCGAGATGGTCGGGATCCGCGATATCGATGCTACCGGTTACCATCGGGCGCTCGACATCGATTCCGCGGTCGCCGAAACCCGCTTCACGGCGGGTGGCATCACTTACGCCCGCAGCGTGCTAGCGTCTCCGGTGGACCAGGTCGTCGCGGTCCGGCTGTCGGCCAATCGGCCGGGTAAAATCTCCTGCCGCTTATCGTTCACCTCACCCGAAAAGGCATCGCGGTCGAGCATTGAGCGGAGCGACACTCTTGTCCTGAGCGGCCGCAACGATCCGGAAGGCGCGATAGCCGGAGCGCTGACGTTCGAAGCCCGCCTGCGCGCGCGGTCGCGCGGCGGCACGATCCGGCCCGATGGCGACGCGCTGGTGATCGATGGTGCCGATGAGATCGTCCTGCTGATCGCGATGGCGACGAGCTACCGGCGCTATGACGACGTATCCGGCGATCCGACCGCGATCACGCGCGCGCAGATCGACAAGGCCGCGGCGCGGTCGTTCGCCGCGATTGCCGCCGACACCACAGCCGAGCATCGCCGTCTGTTCCGCCGGGTGGCGATCGATCTGGGGCGGACCGATGCCGCCGACCAGCCGACCGACGTCCGCATCAAGCAGTCCGAGACCGTTGCCGACCCCGCGCTCGCCGCGCTGTATTTCCAATATGGCCGGTACCTGCTGATCTCTTGCTCGCGCCCCGGCGGACAGGCGGCGAACCTGCAGGGACTGTGGAATGAGAGCCCCCGCCCGCCCTGGGGCAGCAAGTATACGATCAACATCAATACCGAGATGAACTACTGGCCGGCCGAGCCGACCAACCTGCCCGAATGCGTCGAGCCGCTGATCCAGCTGATCCGCGACATCGCGCAAACTGGAGAGCGCACCGCACGCGACATGTACGGCGCGCGCGGCTGGGTCTGTCACCATAACACCGACCTGTGGCGAGCGACCGCGCCGATCGATGGTGCCAAATTCGGGCTGTGGCCGATGGGCGGCGCCTGGCTGTGCACGCATCTGTGGGCGCATTACGATTACGATCGCGACAAGGCCTTCCTGGCCTCGGTCTATCCGATCCTGCGCGGCGCCAGCCTGTTCTTCCTCGATACGCTGCAGACCGATCCGACCACCGGTCATCTCGTCACCAATCCGTCCATGTCACCCGAAAACGGGCACGGCCACGGATCGTCGCTGATCTACGCGCCGACGATGGACATGGAGATACTGCGCGACCTGTTTGACCAGACCGTCGCAGCCGCCGGAATCCTGGGACGGGATGCTGATCTCGCCAAACAGATCGCCGACGCCCGCGCGCGGCTGTTGCCGCTGCAGATCGGCGTGCAGGGCCAGCTCCAGGAATGGCCGATGGACTGGGACATGCAGGCGGACGACCTGCATCATCGCCACGTCTCGCATCTCTATGGCCTGTTCCCGAGCCACCAGATCGATATCGAGCGCACCCCCGACCTCGCCCGCGCGGCGAAGAAATCGCTCGAGATTCGCGGCGACAAAGCGACCGGCTGGGCGACCGCCTGGCGGATCAATTTGTGGGCGCGGCTGCGCGACGGCGATCACGCGCATTCGATCCTCGCCTTCCTGCTGGGGCCGGAGCGCACCTATCCCAACATGTTCGACGCGCACCCGCCGTTCCAGATCGACGGCAATTTCGGTGGCACATCGGGGATCACCGAAATGCTGATGCAGTGCCAGGACGACATTATCGACCTGCTGCCCGCCTTGCCGAGCGCGTGGCCGACGGGATCGATCTCTGGCCTCCGCGCGCGGGGCGGCTGCACCGTCGATCTCGCCTGGCGCGACGGGAAGCTCGCGCGCGCGGCGATCACCGGCAGCGAACCAGGCAGCCGCAGGGTGCGCTGTGCCGGGCGATCGATCGAGGTCGAGATAGTGCCGGGCAAGCCGGTACCGATCCGACCGGTGCGCTTCGCATGATGCCGTCCGCGCAACCGCATACCGGCTTGGGGGAAGATCGATGGAACTGAACCGGCGTGGTTTCCTGGGCGTGGCGAGCGCCGGCGTGGCGGCAGGCTTTGTCGGTACGACTCATGCGGCACCCGTTCTGCTCGAGATTCCCGATACCGGCTGGAAATTGTGGATCGACCGCGAAGCACGCTATCTCGACGACCGCATCTTCCTCCCCTCCGACGTCAACCTCGCAACATTGCCGGTCAATCCACCGACGGGAGGCTGGAACACGCTCGATACAGCCGGAGCGCTGACCGTCACGCTCCCGACCACGGTCGAGGAACATCTGTGGGGCAAGTTCGGCGAACGCCCCTATACCGCCGACGAATATCGCTACGCGGAAACCGACCCGGTCCCACAGAACGGCGCCTATCGCGGCGTGTCGTGGTGGTATCGTTCGATCGACATTCCGGTGGCCGCGCGCGGCAAGCGCGTCATGCTCCATATCCGCGGCGCGCGGATGCGAGCGGAAATCTATCTCAACGAAAAGCTGGTCGGCTATTCGATCATGTCCGAATTGCCGATCGACTGCGACCTGACCGGGGCGATGCAGCCAGGCCAGCCCAATCGGCTCGCGATCCGCATCACCAATCCCGGAGGGCGCTACGACTGGCGCGATTCAACAACGATGCAATGGGGGGCCGCCAAGCTCTTCCTGTCGCACGGCTTTGGCGGGCTCGATCGCGGCCTGACGCTTAGCGCGCATCCGATCGACGCGCATATACGCGACGCCTGGGTGCTCAACACACCCGATCCGCGCGTGATCAGCGCGCGAATGGAGATCGTGTTCGAGCGCGCGCCGCGCGATATCGCCGCGTTGCGCGCACAGGCGACGCTCGCTTTGCTCGACACCAGGGGCGCGACGCTACCCGCGACGGCCAGCATCGATTCGCTGACGCTCAACGGCAAGATTGCCACCGCGGTCTTCACCTTGCGCGCGACCGAAGCCGAATTGTGGAGCCTCGAGACTCCGACGCTCTACCTGGCGCGGTTCGGCTGGGGCGACGACATTCGCAAGGTCCGTTTCGGCTTCCGCTGGTTCGCACCGGACGGGGTCGGCAGCAACGCGATGTTGCGCCTCAACGGCCGCCGCGTGCGGCTCTATTCGGCGATCTCCTGGGGCTATTGGGGCTATAGCGGGCTGTGGCCGACACCCGAGCTTGCTCGCCGCGAAGTCACCTCGGCCAAGGCGTTGGGGCTCAACTGCCTCCATTTTCACCGTAATGTCGGCAAGGCGGAGGTGTTCGCCGCACAGGACGAAATGGGGCTGCTGCGCGTAATGGAGCCAGGCGGCGGCCGTTTCGCGATCGGACGCGACGTGAAGCCGGGCGAGCAATTGTCGCCCGCGGATCGCTTCAGCCGCACCTTCCTCGTCGAAAAATGCGTCGCGATGGCAAAGGCGTTCCGCTCGCATCCCTCGCTGGTTCAATACACATTGCAGAACGAACTTGGCGCCAACCTCGCCAATCCGGACGTCCAGGCGGTATTGACGGCGATCCACAACGTCGATCCCAGCCGAACGGTCGTGCTCAACGACGGCTTCGTCCAGCGCGGCGCGGCGCAGGCGATGTACCTGCCTTACGATAACCATTTCTATCGGTCGGACAGGGAGCAATGGGGCGGCTGGTGGAACAATCACCAGGGCGCGGGCGACCAATGGTACGACAAATTCTATCGCGGCAAGGACGATTATATCCACCGCCAGACCGGCAAGCCGTTCATCGTCGAATTCGGCGAGATGGAAGGCTGCGCGGTCGCCGATAACCACGCGAAGATGGTCGCGGACATCACCCAGCGAGGCAGTTCCTACGATCTTGCCGACCATCGCGCGACCCTGACCGCGACCGAGGCGTTTCTCGACAAATGGGGCTTTCGCAAAGCCTTCCCCACCGCGGAAAGCCTGTTCCTGTCGATCGGCCGCAAAGCCTATGACAGCTGGCAGAATTATCTCGAGAATATCCGCATCGGCGACGAAGTCGACATCGCGTGCATCAGCGGATGGGAAACGACCGCGATCGAGAACCATTCGGGAATCGTCGACAATCTCCGCTATTTCAAGGCCGATCCGGCGCTTGTCCGCGCGAGCCTGTTGCCGATACGGCCGGTCGCCAAGCAGCGCCGGCTGGCTTATGCGTTGGGCGAAAGCGCGGAGGTCGACCTCTATCTGTTCAACGACAGCGGCGAACAGGTGCCGGGAACGCTCCGCCTGTCGGTGATCGGACCCGATGGCAGCGAGCGCGACGTCGCGACCTATCCTGCTCCAACATTCGAGCCGGATGTGATGCGGCACTTGATCGCCGAGCAGGTCGCACTTCCCGCTTTTGGAGTGCCCGGCCCGCACCGCGTCCGTTTCGCGCATTCGGCGCATCCCGACGCGACATTCGAACGTACCTTGTGGATCGTCGCGCCCGCGGCAAAGCCGGCCCGCCCGATCAGAATCGCGGTCACCGGGGTAGCGCAGTCCCTCCGCGCGCAGCTGACGGCCCTCACCGGCGTGTCGGTCGAGGATTGGAAGCCGGGCGGCCGCTACGACGGCATCGTCGCGCAGGGCCTCAAGGTCGACGAGATCGCGCGGCGCCAGATCGGCGAGCAGACTGGCCTCGAGGCGCAGCCGAAGAAAGGCGAGAAGCCCAAACTGGTTCTGGGCGAGATCGACGGCGCCGTGCTCGATGCGGTGAAATCGGGAACGCCCCTGCTCGCGTTCGTGCCAGAGGATGGTCTGGCCGACGGGGTCGCCCGCCAGCTCTCCGCGCTCGGCCTGTTCAGTTATGAGGGCCAGGTCGGCGACCTCCGCGCGCCATGGATGGGGAATTGGAATTACCTCCGTGCGCATCCCCTGTTCGACGGCATCCCCGCGGACATGGCGACCGGCGTGCTGCATCAGGTCGAGGGTCAGGCGTCGAACGGCCTGATCGTCGATGGCGAGGGCGTCGAGGTGATCGCAGGCTACAGCCGTGACCATGACCGCCGCAACGGCGCAGCGACGCTGATCGCGCGCCATGCCGGCATGCGCGTCGCGGTCCATCGCATGCCCGACATGGTGGCGCCGTTGCAGCGCCGATTCATGGAAAATGCCGTCCGCTGGCTCGCCGTCGGCGCGCGCGCCTGACATCGAAATCGAGGGAGAGATAGATATGCGTAGTTGGACGATGGCACTGTTGCTGGGCGGTGCGCTTGGATCGGCGGCGACGGTTGAGGCGAGAGTGATCGGTTCGATGACCCCCGCGGCGCCGATCACCGAGGCCAGGATCGAGACGTTGCCGGCCGCAGAACGGGCGGTTTGGACGGCCTATCTCGCCAAATCGCGTGCGCTGATGGCGGCGGACAAGGCGGCGCTCGCGGCCGAGCGCGGTAATGCGGCCTATCCCGAGGCGCCGCATCCCGGCCGGTCCGGCGGCAGCGGCATGCCGATGGACCGGCCGCCGGCGTGGTATGCCTCTGACGAGGCGCGGCACATCGGCGACACCATCGTCAGCTTCCAGACTCCCGCCGGCGGCTGGGGCAAGAACATGGACCGCAGCGGTCCGGTGCGCGCGCGCGGCCAGCATTACGTGCCGATCGAGCATTTGCCGGCCAATGCCCGCGAGGACATCAAGACCGCCGATCCCAATTGGGCTTATGTCGGCACGATCGACAACAACGCGACGACGTCCGAGTTGCGCTTCCTCGCGCGCGTCCAGGCGCAGGCGCCGGGCGCGGCAGGAGAGCCCTATCGCCGCGCCTTCCTGAAAGGCGTGCGCTATCTGCTCGACGCGCAATTCCCAAATGGCGGCTGGCCGCAAGTCTATCCGCTGCAAGGCGGCTATCACGACGCGCTGACCTTCAACGATGACGCGTTGTCGCAAGTCGCCGAGCTGCTCGCCGACGTCGCGGTACGGCGGAGCGACTATGCCTTTGTCCCTACCCCGCTCGCTGCCCAGGCCGAAGCCGCCGAGGCGAAAGCGATCAAGGTCATCCTGACGACGCAAGTCGTGGTGGACGGCAAGCGGACCATCTGGGGTCAGCAGCACGACGCGCTGACGCTGGCGCCCGCCGGTGCCAGGAACTTCGAGCCGATCGCCTTGTCGTCCGACGAAAGCGCCGACTTGTTGCTGTTTCTGATGAAACGCCCCAACCCCTCGCCCGCGATCATCGCAGCGGTGCGCGACGGTATCGGCTGGCTTAAGGCGCATGCCCTGTACGGCGTCGAATGGACCCGCAACGAGCCCGGCAGCGGCGGCCGCAAGCTGATCGCGAAAGATGGCGCCGGGCCGCTCTGGTCGCGTTATTACGACATCGCCACCGGCAAGCCGATCTTCGGCGACCGCGACAAAACGATCCATGACGACGTCAACGAACTGAGCGAGGAACGGCGCAACGGGTACAGCTGGTTCAATGCCGGACCCGCCAAGGCGGTATCCGCATTCGACCGCTGGGCTCCTGCGTCCGCACACAAAACAGGTAGCTAGCCACGCCGAGCATTTCCAGCCGCTCGCTTGCGGCAACGACTTTGCCTATGCATCGCGCATGATCGGCCTCCGCTCCGCCATCGCACGCCAGGTACGCAGCTTGTTGTCCGATCCCGCCAATCGGCCGATCGAGCGCGCGTTCGACGGTAGCGGGTTGTTCGCGCCCGATTCGGTCAGTTGGCGCGTCCATATCGACGTCACCGGTATGATGGTAGGCGGCATCGCTGCCCTAATGCTGCAGATGCTGCACCCGCGCGTGCTGGCGGGCGTGTGGGATCATTCGAGCTTTCGCGACGACATGAATGCTCGGCTGAGAGGCACCGCGCGCTTCATCGCCCAGACCACGTTCGAGACGCGTGCGTCCGCGCAAGAGCAGATCGCACGCGTCCGCAACATTCACGACGCGGTGTCGGGAATACTGCCCGACGGCACCCCGTATCGGGCTAGCGATCCGCATTTGCTCGCCTGGGTCCACGTCGCGGAAGTGTCGAGCTTTCTCGCCGGCTGGATCCGCTACGGCGAACCCGCGATGAGCGTCACCGACCAGGATCGTTATTATGCCGAGGTTGCGCTGATCGCCGAGCTGCTCGGCGCGGATCCGATCCCGCGCAGCCGCGCCGAGGCGGACGCGATCATCCGCGACTTCCTGCCCGAATTGCAGGCTGATACGCGCAGCCATGAAGTGCTCCACATCCTGCTCGATCAGCCCCCACCGAGCCTGATGCTGCTGCCGTTCCAGGCGATGACGATGCGCGCCGCCATCGACCTGCTGCCCGACTGGGCACGCCGCATGCACGGCCTCCGTCGTCCGAGCCTGAGCCGCCCGGTCGTCCATGCCGGCACGCGCGGCATCGCCGAGGTCGTGCGCTGGGCGCTGAAGTCCTGACTCAGGCGATCGACGCGCGACGCCGGGCGTAGAGGAAATAGATCGCCAGCCCGATCCCGTTCCAGATGAAGAACGATATCTGCGTAATGCTCTGCAGGCTGGTGAAGAGGTAGAGGCAGCCCAGGATCGCGATCGGCGCGACCAGCCACACCAAAGGCGTGCGGAACGGCCGCGTCACCCCCGGATCGCGCCGGCGCGACACCAAAACGCACACCGCCACCGCGATGAACGCGCACAATGTCCCCGCATTGGCGAGGCTGGCGATGACGTCGAGCGGGACGAGTGCGGCGAGCACCGACACCAAAACCGCCGTTACCGCGGTGATCCGCGCGGGCGTGCCGCGGGTCGATACCTTGGCGAGGCTGGCGGGCAGGAAGCCGTCGCGCGCCATCACCAGGAAGATCCGGCTCTGGCCGTAGAGGAAGCCCAGGATGACGGTCGGCAACGCGATCGCCGCGGCCGCCGCGACCACCGTCGCGACGCTCCCCTGCCCGATCTCACGCAGGATCAGCGCGAGCGGCTCGGGACTGTTCGAGAATTTGGAGAAATGGAGCGCGCCCACCGCAGCCGCAGCGACGATCATGTAGATCACCGTGCACGCGAGCATCGATCCGACGATGCCGATCGCCAGATCGCGTTCGGGGCGCTTGGTCTCTTCGGCGGCGGTCGAGATTGCGTCGAAACCGTAGAAGGCGAAGAAGATGATTGCGGCCGCACCCATCATGCCGAACTTCACGCCACACTGGCCGGGCGTGCTGCCGTAACCGAGCGGCGCGAACGGATGCAGATTGGCCATGTCGAAATGCGGCAAGGCGACTGCCACGAACAACGCCAGCGTCACGATCTTGAGCAGCACCAACGCCGAATTGATCCGCGCACTTTCGCGCGTCCCGAGCATCAACAGTCCCGCTACCACGGCGATGATCAGGATTGCCGGCAAATTGATCCCGAAACTGGCGGTCGCGGTCGCGGCTGCGCCGCAGACCTGGCCGCCCAGCGTCGGACCGTGCGTCAGATAGTCGGGGAGAATGATCCCCAATCCCTTCAGAAACCCGACCGCATAGCCTGACCAGCCCACAGCGACGGTGGCGACCACCAACGAATATTCGAGGATCAACGACCAGCCGACCACCCAGGCGATAACCTCGCCCAATGTTGCATAACTATAGGTGTAAGCACTGCCCGACGCCGGGATCATCGTCGCCATTTCGGCATAACAGAGCGCCGCCGCCGCGCAGATCGCGCCCGCGACGACGAAGCTCAACAGCACTGCGGGTCCGGCACGATCGGCGCCCACCCCGATCAAGGTCAGGATACCGGTGCCGACGATCGCGCCGACGCCCAACGCGACCAGATGCGGCCAGCTCAGCGTCCGCGCGAGCTGATGCTCGGGCGGCGCTTCGGTGATGGTCTTGCGGCGGAGAAGACTTGGCATTGGCACCCCTAATTTGCTCGTCTAGGGCAGGTCGTAACAGACGAAACCGTCCCGTGGGAGATGACAATGGACGCCACGCTCGACTTCGCGCTCGGCGAGACCGCCGACATGATCCGCGACACCACCAGGCGGTTCGCGAGCGAGCGGATCGCGCCGTTGGCCGCGAAGATCGATGCCGAGGACTGGTTTCCGGTCGGGCTGTGGCCGCAGATGGGCGAACTCGGCCTGCACGGCATCACGGTCGAAGAGGAATATGGCGGGCTCGGGCTCGGTTATCTCGAGCATGTCATTGCCTGTGAGGAAGTCAGCCGCGCCTCGGCCTCGGTCGGCCTGTCCTATGGCGCGCATTCGAACCTGTGCATCAACCAGTTGCGCCGCTGGGCCAGCCCAGAGCAAAAGGCGAAATATCTCCCCAAGCTGATCTCCGGCGAACATATCGGCAGCCTGGCGATGTCGGAAGCGGGCGCCGGATCGGACGTCGTCGGGATGAAGCTGCGCGCCGAAGAGGTTCAGGGCGGCTATGTCCTCAACGGCACCAAATTCTGGATCACCAATGCGGCCTATGCCGACACGCTCGTCGTCTATGCCAAGACCGGCGAAGGCTCGCGCGGCATCACGACCTTCATCATCGAGAAGGGCATGCCCGGTTTCTCGATCGGCCAGAAGATCGACAAGATGGGGATGCGCGGCAGCCCGACTGCGGAACTGGTGTTCAATGATTGCGAAGTGCCCGAGGAGAACATCATGGGCCCGCTCAACGGCGGGGTCGGCGTGTTGATGTCGGGGCTCGATTACGAACGCACCGTGCTCGCGGGCATCCAGCTCGGCATCATGCAAGCCTGCCTCGATGTCGTCATTCCCTATGTCCGCGAGCGCAAGCAATTCGGCCAGTCGATCGGTACCTTCCAGCTGATGCAGGCCAAGATCGCGGACATGTATGTCGCGCTCAATTCGGCGCGGGCTTATGTCTATGCGGTCGCCAAATCGTGCGATACCGGCAAGACCACCCGGTTCGACGCGGCAGGCGCGATCCTGCTGGCGAGCGAGAATGCGGTGAAGGTCAGCCTCGAGGCGATCCAGGCGCTGGGCGGCGCCGGCTATACCAAGGACTGGCCGGTCGAACGCTTCGCCCGCGACGCCAAATTGCTCGACATCGGTGCAGGGACCAATGAAATCCGCCGCATGCTGATCGGCCGCGAACTGATCGGCGCGGGATCATAGGAGCTATCCGCCCATGAAACTGATCGGCCAGTACGATTCACCCTTCGTCCGCCGCGTCGGGATCACGCTGACGCTCTATGGCATCGCGTTCGAACACTTGCCCTGGTCGACCTTTGGCGATGCCGACAAGATCGCGCCCTACAATCCGCTGCGACGCGTACCCGTTCTGGTGTTCGACGACGGCGTGTCGGTGATGGACTCCGGCGTCATCGTCACGTTGCTCGACGAGATGGCGGCCAATGACGCCGTGTTGACGCGAACCGGTGCCGACCTGCGGACCATGTTGCGCTGGTGCGCGCTCGCCGCCGGCGCCGCCGACAAGGGTGTGAGTCTGGTCTATGAAAAGGCGTTCCGCGACGGCCTGCCAATGTGGGTCGAGCGCTGCCGCGCACAGGTGAGCGATACGCTCGATCTGCTCGATCGCGAGCGCGCCGCAGCAGGCAAATGGTTCGGCGATTCATCGATGAGCCATGCCGACTTGCTGACGGCAACCGTCTTTCGTTTCATCAGCGAAGCGCTCGCCGGACAGTTCGACCTTGCCCGCTGGCCGGCGCTGGTCGCGCATTCCGAAGCATGCGAAAAGACGCCTGCCTTCCGCGCGATCTACCAGCCATATGAACTCACACCGCCCAACGACTGAGCGATGTGGCGGACGGTCATCCTCTATGCGCTGGGGCTAGCCGTCGCCGTGGTCGCACTTGAGCAACTCAAGTTCCGCTACGCCGCCGATGAGATTTCGACCGATCTCTATGTCGGGCTACTCGCGCTCGGCTTCACCGCGCTGGGATTGTGGGTCGGCCACCGGCTGACGGCGAAGAAGCCCGCCGCGCCTTTCGAGCGCAACAATGCGGCGATCGCCTCGCTCGGGCTTACGCCGCGCGAATGTGAGATTCTCGATCTGCTGGCCTCGGGCCGAACGAACCAGGAGCTGGCGCGCGCGCTTGGCGTGTCGCCCAATACGGTGAAGACGCACCTCGCCAATTTGTTCACCAAGCTCGAGGTCGACCGCCGCGTCAAGGCGATCGAGAAGGCACGCTTCCTGGCGTTGATCGAATAGTCGATTCCCCGCTGAAATCGCATCAACCGTCAACCGTGTCACCCGCCAGCGGCGTGGCGAGCATCGAGGGTCGCTGGTTGAACGCGGCTAGCCAGCGTTCGAGGCCCGGGTGTTGATGGCCAGACGGCACGATAGCGCGAAATTCCAGCCAACTGAGCGTCGTGGCCAGCGCGATCGTACCGATGCCGATCTTACAGTCGTGTTCGATCTCGCTGGCGGCAAAGGCATATCCCGCCTCGAGCTTTGCCAGATGCCCGTCGCGCAATGGCGGGTAGCGTAAGGCCTCTGGTCGGCGTTCGGTCTCCCAGCGCACCGCGATTCCACTCTCGGCCATGCCATCGGCCAATGCCTGCAGCCGCAGCGCGCGCCATCGCGCCTCGCCGTCGCGTGGGATCAGCGGCTCGCCGTCATGCAGCGTGTCCAGAAACGCGCAGATCACGGTCGAATCGAACAGTGGCGATCGGCCCGGGCGAACCAGCACCGGCACCTTGCCGAGCGGATTGAGCGCGAACAGGTCGTCATTGCGCAAGGTTGGGCTGGTTTCCTGGTGCCGAACCTCGAGCCTGTCCGCCAATCCGGCTTCGTGCGCGAAGACGAGCACTTTGCGCGCGAATGGCGAATGCGTCTGATACTGCAAGACAAAACGGTCCATTGCGCTCACCCCTCTCCACCCGAGAAACTGGCCGCTTGGCACACGAATTCGACCAGGCGTCCGTCCGGGTCGCGCGCATAGCCAGCAAAATAATCCGGGTGGATGTGCGGCGCCAACGCCGGCGCCCTGTCCCGCCGCCCGCCATGGCCGTCGGCGCGATCGAACGCGGCGTGCACACTCTTCCAATCGGTCGCGGCAAAGGCATAGTGGACCTCGGCCGACGGCGTTCCGTCGACCAGCCAGAAATCGAGACGGCCGTCGTGACCGAAACCCTTTTGATTGCCATCGACGATGAGTTGGTAGCCGAGCGGTTCGAGCACCGCTCGATAAAAGCCGAGGCAATCCCCCATGCGGCGCGTGTGAATTTCCAGATGATCGAGCACGACACACTTCCTTTCAACAACACCGTTTCCGTAAAGGTGCCGATGCGCGGAAAGGCGGCGATCTTGCCGGTACAAACGCGGCATTTCCGCGTCGGCATGCGCAATAGGATCCGCTGATGAAGCTCGACCGGTTCGATCGACAATTGCTCAATCTGGTTCAGGCCGATGCGGCCCGCACGGCAGATCAGCTGAGCGAGTACGTCGCCTTGTCTCCCTCGGCAATCCAGCGGCGATTGCGGCGATTGAAAGATGATGGTGTCATCGTTCGCGAAACCGCGATCGTCGATCCTCGTTATGTCGGGCGGCCTACCTTCTTCGTCGTCTCGGTGCAGGTCGAACGCGAGCGGCCCGAACTACTCGCTCGGCTGCGCGCCTGGCTGGCCGACCGTGACGAGGTGCAGCAGGCATTCTACGTGACGGGCGAGGCGGACTTCGTTCTGGTGATCGCTGCTCAAGATACCGAGGCATTTGACGGGCTGATGGCCGCAATGGTGGCGGACAATCCCAATGTTCTGCGGTTCACGACGAACGTCGCGCTGAGCGTGGTGAAGCGTAGCCTGTTCGTTCCCGTCACCCTCGACGCGGAATAGCCGCGGCGATGCCGGGATGCGCGCGGATAATAGGCATTCGGCCCAGATCTTTGCGGGCCAGCCGCGTGGCATTGCAGCTAGCCTGCCGCCATGAACTCCCCCACCCCCTTGCTCAATCGCCCCGCGCTCGCCGAGCAGCTTGGCGTCGCCCGCGTCTGGATCAAGGACGAGGGTAAGCGCGCGCTCGGCAACTTCAAATCTCTAGGCGGCATGGCGGCGGCCGAGGCCGCGCTCGATCGGGTCGGTGCAAGCGGCGCTACCCTGATCTGCGCGAGCGACGGCAATCATGGCCTTGCGGTCGCCGCAACGGCGCATGCGCGCGGCGTGCCGGCGCGCATATATCTGCCTGGGGCGGTCGATCGGGTGCGGGTCGATCGCATCGCAGCATTCGGTGCCGAAATTGTCCGTATCGACGGTACTTACGACCACGCGGTCGACCGTGCCCGACGCGCGGCCGCAGCCGGAGAAGGCTTGCTGATTCCAGATACCAGCGATGATATCGACGACCCCGTCGTCGCCGATGTGCTGGCGGGATATGGCCAGATCCCCCGCGAGATTGCCGCCCAGCTCGACGGCGACCACCCGACGCGCGTGTTTGTCCAGGCCGGGGTCGGCGGCCTCGCCGCCGCGATGTCGGTCGGGTTTCAACGCCTTTACGGCGATCGCATGTCGATCGTTGTAGTCGAACCGGCAGCTGCCGCCTGCGTGGCGGCTGGCCTGGGCGCCGGCCGCCCCGTGCAGATCACGGGAACCCTGGAGACATGCGCCGACATGTTGTCATGCGGTCTGGCGTCGGCGAGCGCGCTCGCGATCCTTCGACGGGCGAACTGTCGGTCAATCGCCGTGAGCGAGCGAGCGTTGATCGATGCGGTCAAGACGATGAAGCAATGCGGCGACTTGCAAACTACCCCATCGGGGGCCGCTGGCCTGGCAGGGGCCATGGTGGCTGCTGGCGATCGTTATTGGGTCGAAGAGTTGGGACTGAACATGTCATCTCGCATTCTATTGATCATGACCGAGCGTTGAACTGCCGCCAGGTGGGTGGTCCCGCGGAAGATCTATTGCCGGATTCGCGAAAATCACCCGTTCGGGCGATAGTGTCCCGGGGAGCGGGCGGTGATGACCTCGCCGTTCGCAACAGGGGAAACATCATGACTCCGACGCTTCGATATTCGCTGATCTATGGCGGGCTCGCCAGTGCCGTGCTCGCCGCTTTCATCGCGGTGATCGGTTTCCTGCATCATCGCGTGGAATGGGTCGCGACACAGACCTTTGGCTATTCGGTCATGCTGGTTGCGATGAGTTTCGTTTTCATCGGCGTAAAGCGGTATCGCGACGTCGAGGGCGGCGGCGTGATCAGATTCTGGCACGCGCTGGGGCTCGGGCTGCTGATCGCGCTGATCGCGACCATTGCCTACATCCTGATCTGGGAGCTGTACCTGGCAGCGACCAACTATCGTTTCATGGACGACTTTATCGCAGGCGTGCTCGCCAAGGCGCGCGCCAGCGGGAAGAGCGCAGCCGAGATCGCAAAGCTGAGCGCGGACCTCGACGCCATGCGAACGATGTACGCCAACCCGCTGATCCGCCTGCCGATGACGGCGATGGAAATCGCACCGGTCGCCCTGCCGGTCGCGCTCGCCTCGACCATATTCTGCAATCCGCGACTGCTGCCCGCGCGCGCAAACGTCAGATCAGCATCACCTTCGCCGTCACGGACAGACCCGGCCTGAGCGTCGCCAGCCCGGCTTGGCCGGGGTCGAGCCGGATGCGCACGCCGACGCGCTGGACGATCTTGGTGAAATTACCCGACCCCGGCTCGAACGGCAGCAGAGTGAACTCGCTGCCCGATCCCGGCGCGAAACTTTCGACCGTGCCGTTCAGCGTTTCGCCAAGAGCGTCGACATAGATTTTCGCCTTTTGCCCTTCGCGCATGCCGCGCGTCTGCGTCTCCTTGAAATTGGCGACGATGTAGAGCGAGCGTGTCGGGACGACGGTGAACACGCGGCTGCCCGGCTGGACGAAGTCGCCGACCTGGACCTGGCGATTGCCGACCACGCCGTCGATCGGGGCGACGATCAGCGTATGCCCGCGATCCTGGCGCGCGAGGTCGAGCGCGGCGCGCGCTTTCAGTGCCGCGGCTTCGGCGGAGGCGACTTGCGCTTCGAGCACCGGACGTCGTGCGCGCGTTACATCGGCCTGTTCGCTCGTGACGCCGAGTTCGGCGCGCGACTTGTCTGCAGCCGAGGCCGCGCCGATCGCGGTCGCCTTGATCCGCTCGGCGTCGCGGCGCGTGGCGAACCCCAGCCCCAGCAGCGAATCGTAGCGAACCTTGTCCGCGTTCGCGCGGCTGAGCTCGGCATCGGCCGAAGCGATCACCGTGCTCGCGGCGCGTACCTGCGCCGAGGCAAGGCGCTCGTCGGCGCCGAGTGCCGCCAGCGACGCGCGCGCAGTAGCAACGCCGGCTTCGGCGTCGGTCAGCGCGGCTTGGGCCGCCTGAACCTTGGCGTCATAGTCCTGAGTATCGATCCGGACGAGCGGATCGCCCGCGCGTACGATTTGGTTGTCTTTAACCAGCACCGCGGCGACCAGCCCGCCGACCTTGGGCGCCACCGCGCTTGAATCGGCGTGGAGATAGGCATTGTCGGTCGACTCGCTCGATCGCGGCGCTGTCAGCCACAGAATGCCGGCGATCGCCACCGCGAGCGCGACCAGCCCCATGACCAACGCACTGCGCGGCACCGCGAAACGCTTCCTGGCGGGAAGTTCGGACGCCGTCGCGGCGTCGGTCGAATTGAAGGGAGCATTCATTTGGCAAGCACCAGCAAGGTGGACGTCGCGGTCGCCATCAGGCGCCCGTCGGCATCGCGGATATCGGCTTCGGCAAAGGCGACGCGACGGCCGATATTGACCACTCTGCCCTCGGCACGGACCGGCCCCGTCGTGTCATTCATGCCGCGCAGATAGGAAACCTTGAGCTCGAGCGTGGTGAACCCCTGGTCGGGCTTCAGCATCGAATGCACCGCGATCCCGCAGGCTGAATCGAGCAACGTCGCGGCATAGCCGCCATGGACGCCACCCATCGGATTATAGTGGCGCTCATCAGGCGTTCCTTCGAACACCGCGCGTCCGCGCTCGACCTCGACCAGCGAGAAATCCAGCGTTCGCCCGATCGGCGGCTGGGCGCCACGTGCGAGCAGGTCGCGAACTTGCTGCAGACCGTCAGGCGCGTCGACCACGTCGCTCACTGCCGCCCCTCCAATCCATAGCGCGCGACCAGCAAGGCGTGCGCATCGGTCAGGATCGCGTCCGACTGCGCCGGATCGGCGACCGCGCGCGACAGCGCCACCGCACCGACCAGCTGCGCCAGCATCGCCGATCCCTCGGCATGCGGATCGGCGACGCCAAGTTCGCCCAGTGCCTTGGCCAGCCGCACGGTCAGCGCTTCCACACCCTTGCCGAAGCGGCCGCGCTGTTGCTCGCCCGACCGTGCCAGGTCACCCGACAAGGTCGGGAGCGGACAACCGCGTTCACGGCGATCGCGGTGCGCAGGGCTCAGATAGAAATCGACGTAAGCCTTGAGCGCGGCGCGCGGATCGTCCGTCTGCTCGATCGCGTCGGACCGCCCGCGTGCGTCGTCGAACATCGTCCCGATCGCGTCGGCGATCATCGCGTCCTTCGACTCGAAATGCGCATAGAAGCCGCCATGCGTCAGCCCGGCGCGCGCCATCACACCCGCGACCGCGACGCCTTCGGGTCCTTTCGCGCGGATCTCCTGCGCGGCCTCTTTCAACACGCGCTGGCGCGTCTCGGCCTTATGTTCGTTCGAATAGCGCACTTGAACGCCTCCTTTATATGATGCATATAATATAAACGCAGCCGGAGGCAAGTACGTTGGCGTCGATACCACTCTCCCCCCAGGGGTCGGCGCGCGCTCCGGCTGCACCGTTCGATCCCTCTCGCCTGACCAACCGCCAGAAATATCTGATCTTCGGCGTGATGGCATTCGGCCAGTTCATGGCGTTGATCGATATCCAGATCGTCGCCGCCTCGCTCAACGAGGTTCAGGCCGGCCTGTCCGCCGGACCCGACGAGATCAGCTGGGTACAAACCGCCTATCTGATGGCCGAATTGGTGATGATCCCCTTCTCGGCCTTTCTCGCCCAGGCGCTGTCGACGCGCTGGTTGTTCGCGCTGTCGGCCGGGTTGTTCACCATCTCGAGCATGTTCTGCGGCTTTGCCTGGAATATCGAATCGATGATCGTGTCGCGCGCGATCCAGGGCTTTGTCGGCGGCGCGATGATCCCGACCGTGTTCGCGACCGGCTATGTCCTGTTCACCGGCAAGCAGCGTGCGATGATCCCGGCGATCCTCGGCATGGTCTCGGTGCTCGCGCCGACGCTCGGGCCCACCGTCGGCGGCTGGATCACCGACGCGATGGGCTGGCGCTGGGTGTTCTTCATCAACGTCGCGCCGGGCCTGATGGTGACCGCGCTGACGCTCGTGCTGATCCGCGTCGACACGCCCAATCTCGCCATGCTCAAGCGAATCGACTGGGTCCACCTCGCCTCGATGGCAGTGGCGCTGGCGGGTCTCGAATATGTGCTGGAGGAAGGGCCCAAGAACGAGTGGTTCACCGACATCCGCATCCAGATCGGCGCCTGGCTGACGATCGTCGCCTTCGTCCTGTTCCTAGAACGGTCATTCCGGTCGAAGGGGCCGATCGTCAAGCTGACGCCGTTTCGCAAACCCACCTTTGTCTTCGCCTGCGTGTTTAACCTTGTCATCGGTTTCGGCCTCTATGCCGGCACCTATCTGATCCCACTCTTTCTGGGCCGCGTGCGCGGATACAATGCGTCGGAGATCGGCAGCACCGTCGTCATTGCCGGCTGCGCGCAATTGCTTGGCGTGCCGATCGCCGCCAGCCTGTCGCAGCGCGTCGACCAGCGCATCGTCATCACGTTCGGCCTGGCGCTTTTCGCCTTCGGCTTATGGCTGTTCTCGGCAATGACCCCGGACTGGGGCTTCGCCGCGTTGTTCTGGCCGCAAGTGGTGCGCAGCTTCGCGGTGATGTTGTGCATCGTGCCCTCGGTCGGCCTTGCGCTCGGCAATTTCGAAGGGCCGGAATTGCGTTATGCCTCCAGCCTGTTCAACCTGATGCGCAATGCCGGCGGCGCGGTCGGGATTGCCTTGGCCAATACCTGGCTGGCCGACAATACGCGGCTCCACGCACTGCGGCTGAGCGAGGCGCTGGGTCAGTCGGCGAAAGCCGCCAACGACACGGCCGCGGCACTGGCGCACGAACTAAGCGCAGTGACGCCGGATCCCGCGCAGGCGCTGTTGATGGCACAAGGACTGATGAGCCGGATCGTCGGGCGCGAGGCACTGACCCTGGCGTTCGATGACGTCTTTCGCCTGATGGCGTATTTGTTCCTCGCAGCGCTGGTGATGGTACCGTTCTGCCGGCCCCCACGCGTCGGCGCGGCGCCACCGCCGGATGCGCATTAAAGAAGCGTCACGGCACCACGCCGTAACCGGCATAGGTCTGGTCGATCCGCTTGCTCATCACCATCGCGGCATCGATGTCGGCCTTCGCCCCAGCCGCGTCACCCAATCGCTTGCGCGCGACGCCTCGGACATAAAGGCTGCCGCTCTGTTTCGGCTCCAAGGCGAGCGCGTCATCCATATCCTTGATCGCCGCCGCCCATTCGCCGCGCTGGAAATGCACCAACCCGCGGCTGTCGAGGTTGGCGGACACGCGCTTTGCGGTCACCGATTTGTCGCATTGCGCCAGCGCCGTATCAAGGTCGAGCTTCAGCGTCGCCCGCGTCCAGCACGCGGAATTGAGTGCGATCCAGTCGGTGGGAGCTTTGGCTAATTGCTTGTCGACCAACGGCAGCAATGCCTTGCCGTCGCCGGTCACGGCGGCGACCATCGCACGTTGCTGGGCAATCGCATTGACGTTCGGATGAGCGGCGACTTGCGTATCATATGCCGCCAGGATCGCCGCTTTCGCAGCGGGGTCGGCGACCAGCTTACGAAGCACGATCAGTGGGATGTCACGCTCCGGTTCGGTCTTGATCTGGCCGAGCACGTCGTCGAGCTGATCCTTTGGCGCGGGGCGCAAGTTCCACTGCAACCGCAAGAAATAGGCATCGCCAGTTGGCTCGATTGCGATCGATTTGGTCGTCTCGCCAAGCGCCTCGTCGACCTGGCCCATCACCGCCAGAATATTGGCAAGCAGCGCGTGCGCCGTCGCGTCGTCGGGTTTGAGCTTCACGACCTCGCGCGCATCGGCCAGCGCCGCATCCCGTTTCGATTGCGAAGAATAGATGCGGACACGCATGGTGCGTGCCTCGACATTATCGGGTTGCTTCGCGATCGCCATGCCCAAGTCGGCGAGTGCTCCGTCATATTGTCCGGCGGCCACCCGCGCTCCTGCGCGCATGGTGTACGACTCGGCCTTGTCGGGAAACAGCAACACCATGCGATCGTAGAGGATCAGCGCGTCATCGAAACGGCCCTGCCGCTGCAGCACTTGTGCCTTTCCAAGGATTGCCATGGGAAAGCGGCTGTCGCTCGCGAGCGCCTGGTCGAACGCGCTCGACGCCTCATCCACCCGGTCGAGCAGCATCAGCGATTGGCCACGCCCGGCCAGCATCTGAACACTCTTGTCGCCGCGCGCGATCCGCCCATCGATCAGCTTGAGCGCTTCATCACTTTTACCGGTCGACCAGAATTGCGCGACCTGCCTTAGGTCGGCCTCAAGCTGGCCGGCCCCCGGCTCGTCCGACTTCGCTCCCGGCTTGGCCGCGATGGCGGCGCCGGCAGGTGCGCGAACGAAGACGCGCTTCTTCCACAATTCATCAACTTGATCGTCGGCCGCCTTGGCATCGGCATAGCTGATCTCCGCCGCGTTGTTGCGCGCCATCGTCGTCATCTCGAACCGCTCGCCTTTCAGCGCGACGGTGCGCACATAATGAACACCGCCGATGGTGGAATCGACCGCTTCGCCGTCGAGCGAGAATCCCTTGCCGCCATCGGGCAGCAGGATGGTCTCGCGATAGGCATTGTAATTGTCATCGACCTCGACCGGCGCGGCGTCGGGATTCTTGTCGCGCTTGGACTTCAGATAGTGTCCGACCCGGGCATTGTCGGCTTCATAGCTCTTGCGGCCGTAATCCTCACCCGACCAGTCCATTTCCGCGGTACCGGCAAAGCTCAGCGTGACGTCGCCAGTCACCTCGTCGATCTTGGACCCCACGTTCGAAACGGTCAGGAAGTCGAAACGCCCCGTCCACATCTTGCGCAATACCGTCTCGCGATCGGTCGCCGCCAGCATCGACAGCATTATCCGCGTCCGGCTGGCCAATTCGCCGCGATAGATCAGCGTTCCGCTCGCCTTTGCGGGCTTGTCGAGGCCGGAGCGCGCATCGAGATCGAAGGCCATCTCGCTTTGCGGTGCCGTCGGCGGGACGGGGGTCAGCGCGACCAGCTTCGACATCTGTGCTTCGAGCGGTAGCGCCCATTTGAATTCCGGTACCGCGATCCGATCAATATTACCGTCGCCGAACCGCGTGCCGTCGAGCCAATAGACTTTGCCGTCGATCACGGCGCGCACGATGACGTGATTGAACCGCCCAGGCATCGGCAGCGCGGCATCGACCCCATCGCCGTCGGTCGCCGAAACCAGCGCGGGATCGGCGGTAATGCCGAGTGCGTGCAGCATCGACAGCAGCAGAACGGTCTTGCCTTTGCAATCGCCGCTGCGCCCGCTCCAGACCGCGTCGGCGGCCTCGGGCTTGTAGGCGCCAAGCCCATCGACACGCGCCAGATAGCGCACTTGCGATTGCACGGTCCGCAACGCCTCGGTCGCGCGAATCTTGGGATCATTGGACATGGCCGCGATCCGCTTCACCTCGGCCATGACGGGCGAATCGGGCGTGATGGTCGCCGCCGTCTCGAACAATGGTCGCATCAACGCCGAGACCGCATCCCAACTGGCGAAGTCGGAGAATTGCACCATCGCCATCCTGCTGTAGCGATCGGGTGCGCTCGCCGGCGCTTCGGGCTTCTTCCAATCGTCGCGGGTCAACGTCGCGATCTGGAATCCGCCCGCCTTGGTCAGCACCGGCACCGGCGCCAGCGGCCCAGCCATCCAGCGCACCGCGCGACCGATCGGCCAGCTTACCTTGACCGTCAGACGATCGCTCGACGGCAGCACGTCGAGCGGTATCGCCGTTTCGGCATGGCCGGCCAGCACCGGATTGCTCATGTCGGTAGTATAAGCGAGTTCGATCTCGTCGCCGACGCGCAGGTCCGGCACTTGCAGCACCGCGGTAAGCATGCCGTTGATCATCGCCGATTCGAGCTGGCTTTCGCGTCGCAGGATCTGGAACCCCTTGCCGTCCTTCATCACGTCGATCGTCTCCGCGCCGCGGTGGATCAGCACTCGATTGACGGTCATCTTGCCGATCGTCGGCTGCCAGATGACGTAGATCGTACCCGCCATCTGCAGGCCCTCGGGCGTGTTGACCCGCATGATCTGGCGCGTGACCTGATGCGTGCCGCTATCATCATAGCGAAGCTGCATGGTCATCAGGCGCACGGCGATTGCGCCATCGAACGTGCCCGGCGCCGGTTCGGCAATGTCGGTCGCCCAGCTAGGCCGCTCGCCGAAATGCAACACATCGTCGGCACGCGCCTGTCCAATGCTCAGCATCGCGCATGCGGCGATCAGCAACGCCCGGATCATGATGTTACGCCCCCGAAAACAACCCCTTCGACCGGATAGCTTAGACCGGTCGCGGACAAAGACAATTGCCCGATTAGGTCGAGAATGGATCGATCGCCTCAGGCGATCACCCAGCATGGCACATCCCCCGCTGTGACCGTCCCGTTACGGCCAACGGGATAGCATTCGCGATCGGTGATCGCCGCAAGCGTCGCGCGGTCGTCGGGTGCCACGGCCGCCATCGTTCGCGCACCGTCCTCGGTTCGCAGGATGACAACGCCGCGGTCGACCGTCCCATCGCGGCGATAGAGGATCGTCGCGGTTTCGAGTGTCGCGGCGCCGTCGGTGGGGCTCACGATCGGCGGAACCGTTCCGCGCCGGTTCTCGGCATCGCTCGCAACCGAATAGTCCTGGTCGAACGAGCGGTTGGGCTGGGCGGAACTCAGCACCAAAGCGTGATGCTTAGTGACGAACTCGCCCTGCCCATAAAGCAGTCCGGCGCCGCCGCCCGACCGCAGCCGCCGCACCATCGCCGCGGTCGCATGGAGCATATAATCGTTGAGCGGCGCGCCGAAAAAGGTGAGCCCGCCGGTCACTGTCGGCACGACATCCTCGCTCAATTCCAGCGTCCGCCGCGCCATCTTGGGCACGCAGGGAAAGCAGCTGTACAGTTCGATCGCATCGAACGGCCGGCCATCGTTCAAGCCGCTCGCGCGATCCAGTACTGCGTTCTGGGCCGAACTTGCCGCATAACCGTCGCGGGCCAGGTAATCGCGCGGCTCGTCGGCTACAGCACCTCCGATGAGATAGATCATCGCCGCCGGATCGATCCCGGCCGCTCGCGCTAAGGCCAGGCTCGTCACGATCACCGCCGCGCCCTGATTGACCATGGGGTTGGCGACCATCAGCTTGGTGTAAGGCCAAGCGATTAGCCGGTTGTCGGTCGTCACACGGGCAATGTCGTCGGCAGCGTATCGGCGCCCGAGCCAACTCGACGGGTTGTCGGCCGCGACCGCCGCATATCTTGCCCATAGTTCAGCCGATTCCGCTTGCGCCACGGCGGGCGTCTGGCCCCAGGTGCACGCGCTCGCCATCTCATAGAAGGGGTAGACGTTGACTGGCAACGACGCGCCTAGCGCGATCGCCAGCGGGTGGAGATAGGTCGCCCGCTCGACCCGGGCCGGCGCGTCATGTGCGAACGGTGACCAGGGAAGGTCTGCACCTTCCTTCTGCGCTCGCGCCGCACTGTGCTGCGCTTCGCCGCCCGCGATAAGTGCGACTTGCGCCTCGCCTCGCGCGATCGCCAGTGCGGCTTCGTGGATCAATTTGGTCGGCGTCTCGCCGCCGATCGGCGCATAACTAAGCGAACGTGGCGCGATGCCAAGCCGCGTCGCTAACTCGCCGAGCGGGTCGGCATAGCGCCAGCTTACGAGGTTGACGACATCGAGCCGGTCAACCTGGCGAAGCAAACCGCCACCAGCATCCTCGTCCGCGCGCCGCGCGGCGAGCGCCATCAGCCCGATCGGATCGAGCGCGTGACTGAGCGCCGCCGGACGATCGACCGCCTCGCCACAGCCGACAATGACCGGCGTGCGATCGTCCGGCGTCACGCGCCTTACCAGACGTGGACGCGGTCGCCGGGCGCTAGATAGCGCTTGTCGCCCGGCTTGATGCCGAACGCGTCATACCAGGCATCGAGATTGCGCACCGTCTCGACCCGCAGCGGCGCCAGCGCGTGAACGTCGGTCGCGATCCGCGCCCGGATCGCGCGGTCGCGCATCTTGGTCCGCCAGCTCTGCGCGAACGCCAGGAAGAAGCGTTGATCACCCGTCAGCCCGTCGATCACCGTCGCCGGCCTGCCGCCCAGCGACGCGTGATACGCCTCATACGACGCGGTCAGGCCGGCGGTGTCGGCGATATTCTCGCCCAGTTCCTGCTGGCCATTGGCGTACAGGCCCGGCAGCACCTCATATTTGTTATACTGGTCGATCAGCGCCTTGCCCGATGACTCGAACCGCGCGAGGTCGGTCTTGGTCCACCAATTGTGCAGGCGCCCGGTCGAATCGAAATCCGATCCCAGATTGTCGAACGAGTGGCTGATCTCATGCCCGATCACCGCACCGATCGCGCCGTAATTGGCGGCCGGGTCGAAGGTCGGATCGAAATAGGGCGTGTTGAGGATCGCCGCCGGAAAATTGAGCGCGTTCTGCAACGGGAGGTTGACCGCGTTGACCGTCTGCGGCGTCATCCACCATTCGCCGCGATCGGGTGCCTTGGCGAGCTTGCCGATCTGGTAGCGGTAATTGGACTGCCTGGCGCGGAGCAGATTGCCCGCCGGATCGGTCGCGCTGACCGCATAATAAGGACGCATCGGCCAGGTGTCGGGATAGCCGACGCCGACCTTCAGCACCGACAGCTTCTTGCGCGCTTCGGCCTTGGTCGCGGGCGCCATCCAGTCGAGCGCGGCGATGCGCTTGTCGAACGCGGCGACGATGTTCTTAACCATTGTCTGGATCGCCGCCTTGGACGATGCGGGGAAATATTTGGCGGCGTAGATTTTGCCGACCTCATACCCCAAAGCACCGTTGACCGCGCCGATCGAACGTTTGTCGCGCGGCTGTTGCGCCGGCGTGCCGGTCATCTGCTTGCCGAAAAAGTCGAACTTCGCGTCGTCGAACGCCCTGGGCAACGTGGAAGCGACTTCGTTGATGCGGTGGAAGGCGAGCCAGTCCTGCCATGACTGCATCGGCTCGCTGGCGACGAGGCCGGCGAGCTTGGTCGTCGTCCCGGGATTCCAGACGATGAAATTCTGCTGCTTGGGCAGACCGGCCGCGGTCCAATAGGCATTCCAGTCGATCCCGGGCGCCTTCTTGGCGAAATCGGCGCGGGTCCAGGGATTGTCGCCCTTATGCGCATCCTGTGCGGTGACGATGTCGGTCTGCGCTTGGGCGATCTTCGTCTCGAGCGCGAAAACGCGGCCCGCCCGCGCCTTGGGATCGCTCATCCCGGCAAGCGTGAAGACCTTCCCCAGATAGTCCTTATAGCCGTCGCGGAGCTCGGCCATCTCCTTCTTGTCGGACAGGTAATAATCGCGGTCGGGCATGCCGACGCCACCCTGCATCAGATAGGGCGCGTTGATCGTCGGCTTGTTGAGGTCTTGCCCGACGAACAGCCCGAACAGATTGTCGGTCGAGGCGTAATTGTTGTTGTTGAACGGATCGGTATCGGCCCGCATGTTAGCGCCGAGCATCGCCGACAATTGCGACTTGGTCTTGAGCGCGTCGATCGGCGCCAGGATCGGCTTGAGCGGCGCCGTGCCGCGTGTCTCGATCGCCGCGGTATTGTTATAGGCGTCGTAATAATCGGCGATGCGGCGCAGGTCGCTACCGGCCTTCGCCTTCGACGCCGCAGCACTCTTGATGATGTCCGCGTTGCGCGCCTCGGCAACCTTGAACACGTCGAGCCCGACCCCGATCGACGAGCGGTCGGCGGGGATTTCGGCGGTCTTCAGCCAGGTGCCATTGGCATAAGCGTTGAAGTCGTCGCCGGGCTTGGCGCTTTGGTCGATCAGCGATTTGTCGACACCCGATTTGGTCCCCATCACGGCCTGGGCGAGAGCGGGAGCCTGCCACACGGCGACTCCGCCGGCGGTAGTGGCGAGCAGCATGGCGGCGAGAATTGAGCGCTTCATCGGGAACCCTCTTTTTTCTGGTGTATGACTCGCTGGCTACACCAACACAGTTTGCCGCGCTAGGGGACCGTGCGGCTTCCCAATGCCAATCCGCCCGGCTAGTCAGGGCGGCATGAGCGCACCGGTTCTCGATACTCGCCTTTCCCCCGACAGCGACCAGTTCCGTGCCAATGCTGCGCACAATCGCGCGCTGGTCGACCGTTTGCGTGCCGACGTCGCGACCGCCGCTCTCGGCGGCAACGAGAAGAGCCGGGAGCGCCACACGGCGCGCGGCAAACTGCTCCCCCGCGACCGGGTCGAGCGGCTGCTCGACCCGGGCTCGCCGTTCCTCGAGATCGGCCAACTCGCCGCCTGCGACCTGTACGACGGAGAAGTCCCCGGCGCCGGGATGATCGCCGGGATCGGCCGCGTTTCCGGCCGTCAGGTGATGATCGTCTGCAACGACGCGACGGTGAAGGGCGGCACTTATTACCCAATGACGGTCAAGAAGCATCTCCGTGCGCAGGAGATCGCCGAACAGAACCGCCTGCCGTGCATCTATCTGGTCGATTCCGGCGGCGCCAACCTGCCGCACCAAGCCGAGGTGTTCCCCGACCGTGACCATTTCGGCCGCATCTTCTTCAACCAGGCCAATATGTCGGCGAAGGGCATCCCGCAGATCGCCTGCGTGATGGGCAGCTGCACTGCCGGCGGCGCCTATGTCCCGGCGATGAGCGACGAGAGCGTGATCGTCCGCAACCAGGGCACGATCTTCCTCGCCGGCCCTCCCCTCGTTCAGGCCGCGACCGGCGAAGTGATCAGCGCGGAAGATCTCGGCGGGGGTGACTTGCATGCACGCAAGTCGGGCGTGGTTGATCACCTCGCCGAGAATGACGAGCATGCACTCACCATCGTCCGCGACATCGTCTCGACGCTGCAACGCGATCGCGGGCACGATATCGAGCTGCGCGAGCCGCGCCCGCCCAAATTCGCCGCCGAGGATCTGTACGGTATCATCCCGCAGGACGTGCGTGCGCCTTACGACGTGCACGAGGTGATCGCGCGGCTGGTTGACGGATCGGAATTCCAGGAATTCAAATCACTCTATGGCAGCTCGCTGGTCTGCGGCTTCGCGCATATCTGGGGCATGCCGGTTGCGATCCTGGCGAATAACGGCGTGCTGTTCAGCGAAAGCGCGGTCAAAGGCGCGCATTTCATCGAGCTCGCCTGCCAGCGGCGGATTCCGTTGCTGTTCCTCCAGAACATCTCGGGCTTCATGGTGGGCGGCAAGTACGAGGCTGAAGGCATCGCCAAGCACGGCGCCAAATTGGTCACCGCGGTCGCCACCGCCAGCGTGCCCAAAGTCACCGTACTGATCGGCGGCAGCTTCGGCGCGGGCAATTACGGCATGGCCGGCCGCGCCTATAGTCCGCGCTTCCTGTTCACCTGGCCCAACAGCCGGATCAGCGTGATGGGCGGCGAACAGGCGGCATCGGTACTCGCCACCGTCCATCGCGATGCCGCCAAGTGGACGCCGGAGGAAGCCGAAGCTTTCAAACAACCAATCCGCGACGATTACGAAGCGCAAGGCTCACCCTGGCACGCCACCGCGCGGCTGTGGGACGACGGGATCATCGACCCGGCGCAGACCCGCGACCTACTCGGCCTCGCCTTCGCCGCCTGCCTCAACGCCCCGATCCCCGAAGCCCCGCGCTTCGGCGTGTTCCGGATGTGATTGGGAACAGCGCCCCCATTAATCCTCCCCGCTGCGGGGAGGAGTTTAAGGAAGAACAATGATCCTTCTCCCCCTCCTTCTGCTCGCATCTGCCGCCGACCAAAAGTCGAGCGACAAGCTGCCGCCGGCCAACCCGCTACCCCCGCCCGTCAGCGAAGAAGGCCAGGTGATGGCGCCGATCAACGCCATGTTCGACGGCCTCGCCCGCCGCGATTCAGCGATCATCCTCGCGGCGATGCGGCCCGACGCCACCGCCATAGTCGCCGCGGAGAAGCCTGACGGCACGCGCAGCGTCCGCCGCCTGACCGGCACCGAGTTCGCCGCCGGCGTGAAGCCCGGCCCGGAACGGTTCGAGGAACGGCTGAGCGATCCCGCGATCGAGATCGATGGCGACATCGCGATGGTTTGGAGCCCCTATACCTTCCTGATCGACGGCAAGGTCCACCATTGTGGCGTCGACCATTTCGATCTCGTCCGCGAAAGCGGTTCGTGGAAGGTCGCCAATGTCACCTGGTCGAGCCGCACCACCGGCTGCGCCGCGCAATAGCCCGACCGCATCGTTTCCAAAGGAGCCGCGATGATCTTCCTTCCCCTGCTGCTCGCCGCCTCGGCGCCCGCCGCCGACAAGGCGCCCGCTCCCGTATCGGCGAGCGAGGCTGCCGCGGTGATGGCGCCGCTCAAGGCGTGGTTCGCGGGGATCGACGCGACCGATGCCAGCGCGATCCGCAACCAGATCCGGATCGATGGCGGCGGCGGCGCGACCATTGCTGTCAGCCGCCCTGACGGCACCAAATTGGTGCGCCACGTCACCTGGGAAGACTATCTGGCCAAGATCAAACCGGGCGAGCACCGCTATCACGAACAGTTCACCCCTAACCCGATGATCCAGATCGACGGCGATATCGCGATGGTGTGGGGCGACTTCACTTTGTCGGTCGACGGCAAGGTCGCGACCTGCGGCGTCGACCATTTCGACCTGGTGCGCGAGAATGGCGCGTGGAAGGTCCAGAACGTGACCTGGTCGCAGCGCACGACGGGGTGCCCGGCGACGTGATGATCGCGGCGTTTTTCCTCGGGCTTGCTCTGGCCATGCTCGATCCGGGACGAGCGGAGGTCCTCGCGGTCGTTGACGCTGCATTCGCGGGAATCGCTGCCAAAGACGAAGCGGCGATCCGCGCGCAACTGCGCCCTACTGGCACCGCGACGGTCATCATGGAAAAGGTCGATGGCAGCCGTACGGTGCGCAGCGTCGATCTCGCGGCCTGGGCCAGCGTTAATCCCGGTCCCGAGCGCTATAAAGAAGAGATGATCGCGCCGACCGTCGCGATTGACGGCGCGATAGCGACCGTGTCGGGGCGCTACATCTTCTCGACCGACGGCACCATACGCCATTGCGGCTACCAGCATTTCGACCTGGTACGTGACGCCGGCATATGGAAGATTCAGAACGTCACTTGGTCGGTCCGGACTTTTGGATGCGGCGCGACGCGCGCACGGAGAAAATGAGTTGCTGACCTCCCTCCTCATCGCCAATCGCGGCGAGATCGCCTGTCGCATCATCCGCACCGCGCGGGTGATGGGGATCCGCACGGTCGCGGTCTATTCGGACGCCGACGCCAGAGCGCTCCACGTCCGCCAAGCGGATGAGGCGGTGCATATCGGGCCCTCGCCCGCGCGCGAAAGCTATCTGGTCGGCGACAAGATTCTTGCCGCAGCGAAGGAGACGGGCGCCGAGGCGATCCACCCCGGCTACGGCTTCCTGTCGGAGAACGCCGATTTCGCGCAGGCGGTGAAGGATGCCGGGCTGATCTGGGTCGGACCCCATCCCGACAGCATCCGTGCCATGGGGCTGAAGGATGCCGCCAAGGAACGGATGATCGCCGCCGGCGTGCCGGTGACGCCGGGTTATCTCGGCGAGGATCAGCGCCCCGATCATCTCAAGGCCGAGGCCGACGCGATCGGCTATCCGGTGCTGATCAAGGCGGTTGCCGGTGGCGGCGGCAAGGGAATGCGGCGGGTCGAAGCGCCGGAGGAGTTCGCCGACGCCTTGCTTTCATGCCAGCGCGAAGCGGCCTCGTCGTTCGGCGACGATCGCGTGCTGATCGAGAAGTACATCCTCTCGCCCCGCCACATTGAAGTGCAGGTGTTCGGCGACAGCCATGGCAATGTCGTCCACCTGTTCGAGCGCGACTGCTCGCTCCAGCGCCGGCACCAGAAAGTGATCGAGGAAGCCCCCGCCCCCGGCATGGACGAAGACACGCGTGCTGCGATCTGTGCTGCAGCGGTCCGTGCAGCAAAAGCGGTCGATTATGTCGGCGCGGGCACGATCGAGTTCATCGCCGATGCCAGCGAAGGCCTGCGCGCCGACCGCATCTGGTTCATGGAAATGAACACCCGGCTCCAGGTCGAGCATCCGGTGACCGAGGAGATTACCGGCCAGGATCTGGTCGAATGGCAGTTGCGCGTCGCCTCGGGCGAAGAGCTGCCGCGAACGCAGGACGAACTCGAGATCAACGGCTGGGCAATGGAAGCACGGCTCTATGCCGAGGACCCGGCCAAAGGCTTCCTGCCGTCGATCGGCCGGCTCGAAGCGTTCGATCTGGGCGACGATGCTCGCGTCGATACCGGGGTCGAGCAAGGCGCCGACATCTCGCCTTTCTACGATCCGATGATCGCCAAGGTGATCGCCTGGGGTGAGGATCGCGAGGAAGCGCGAGAGCTGCTGGCCGACGCCTTGTCCGACGCGATCGTCTGGCCGGTGCGGTCGAATGCGGGCTTCCTGGTCGAAGCACTCGAGCATGAGGCTTTCGCCGAGGGGCATGTCGACACCGGCCTGATCGCGCGCGAGGGCGATGCGCTGATGCCGCCCGCTCGGCCGTCTGACGAAGCCTTGGCCGATGCCGCCGCCGCGCTGATCGGCGAGCTGCCGATGGCAGGGTTCCGCCTCAACGCTCAGGTGCGGCGTACCGACACCTTTCTGCTCGACGGCGCCACGATCGCGATCGAGCATGATGTGGCGGAGCCAGGATCCGAGGCAGTCGACAGTTTACTGATCGCCGAGGGCGGCCAGGTCTGGCAATTGACCATCTGGCGTGCGGCGGGCGGTACCGCGGGCGCCGCCGGCGACGGCGCGATCCTGGCGCCGATGCCGGGTCGGGTGATCGCGGTTGACGTCGCAGCCGGCGATACGGTGGCCAAGGGCCAGAAGCTGCTGACGCTCGAGGCGATGAAGATGGAGCACGGCCTGACCGCGCCATTCGATGGCCTAGTGGCGGAGTTGAACGCGGCGGTGGGATCGCAGGTGCAGGTCGATGCCTTGCTGGTCAGAATCGAGAAAACCTGATGAGCCCGCGCTGCGATGCCCCGGGCCGGACACGCACGATCGGCACCGCCGCGACCTTGCGATAGGTCGGTGTGAGGCCTAAGCGGCGGGCATGGCGAAGACCCATCGTTTCTTCTCGCACCACGCGCACGAATTTCTGCGCGTGGCCGCCTGCACCCCGGTGGCCAGTGTCGGCGACATCGCCGTCAACGTCCGCGAGACGATCGCGCTGGCGAAGCGCGGACACAAGGAAGCGTGCGATCTGCTCGTCTATCCCGAGCTCAATCTCACCTCCTACGCGATCGACGATCTGCATCTGCAGCAGACGATCCAGCGCGCGACCGAAGCGGCCTTAGCCGAAGTCGCGGCGGCGACCGCCAAGCTGCGGCCGGTGCTGCTGGTGGGCGCCGCAATCCCGCGCAATGGCCGACTCTATAATTGTGCGGTGGCGATCCATCGCGGCCGGATTCTGGGCATCGTGCCCAAGACCTTCCTGCCCAATTATCGCGAATATTATGAGAAACGCTGGTTCGCCAGCGGCGACGGCGTGGTGCGGACAGAGATCGACATTGCCGGGCAAGCCGGCGTGCCGTTCGGCACCGATCTGATCTTCGCCGCCAGCGACCTGCCGCATTTCATTTTCCATGCCGAGATCTGCGAGGATTATTGGGCGCCTGTCCCGCCTTCAACCTGGGCCGCGCTGGCCGGTGCGCTGGTCTGCTGCAACCTGTCGGCGTCGAACGTCCTGATCGGCAAAGAACGCCAGCGGATGCTTCTGTCGGGGTCGCAGTCCGACCGGGCAGTGTGCGCTTATGTCTTCTCCGCCGCGGGTCCAGGCGAAAGCACGACCGATCTCGCCTGGGACGGCCAGGGAATGGTGCACGAATTAGGCGAGTTGATCGCCGAGTCCGAGCGCTTTCCGGCTTCATCGGGACTGTTGGTCGCCGACGTCGATTGCGGACGGGTCCGGCACGAGCGAATGCGCAACAGCACGTTCGCCGACGCCGCGCGCTTCGCCGGTATCGACGACGCGGACTATCGCTTCATCGGCTTCGAGGCGAAACCCGATTTCGCCGATGTCGGTTTCAAGCGCGACGTGCGGCGCTTTCCGTTCGTTCCCAACGCGCCGGAGAAACTCGACGCCGATTGCTACGAGGCGTTCAATATCCAGGTCTCCGGGCTGATCCGCCGCGTCGAGGCGGCGCGCGCCAAGCGGCTGGTGATCGGCGTGTCGGGCGGGCTCGATTCGACCCATGCGCTGATCGTCGCGGCCAAGGCGATGGACCGGCTGGGCCGCTCGCGCGACCATATCCTGGGTTATACGATGCCCGGCTTCGCGACCAGCGAGGGGACCAAGTCAAACGCCTGGGCACTGATGCGCGCGCTGGGCGTGGCGGGCGACGAGATCGACATCCGACCCGCCGCGAAACAGATGCTCGAGGATATGCGCCACCCGTTCGCCAGTGGCGAACCGGTCTATGACGTGACCTTCGAGAACGTCCAAGCCGGCTTGCGAACCGATTATCTCTTCCGCCTGGCCAACCAGCATGACGGTCTGGTGGTCGGCACCGGCGACCTGTCCGAACTCGCGCTGGGTTGGTGCACCTATGGCGTCGGCGACCAGATGAGCCACTACGCGGTCAATGCCGGCGTGCCCAAGACGCTGATCCAGTTCCTGATCCGCTGGTGCATCCGCACCGACCAATATGATGCCGAGACCGACCGCGTGCTCGACGCGATCGTGGCGCAGGAAATCTCCCCCGAGCTGGTCCCCGCCGGCGCCGACGGCGCGATCCAGTCGACCGAGAGCAAGATCGGGCCGTACGAGCTCAACGACTTCTTCGTCCATTATATAGCGCGCCACGGCATGGCGCCGTCCAAGGTCGCGTTCCTGGCGCTGAAGGCGTGGGAAGATACGAGCGCGGGTCGCTGGCCACGCGATTTCCCGGCGGCCGCACGGAACGCTTACGACTTACCGACGATCCGCTTGTGGCTGGAGAAGTTTCTGTACCGCTTCTTCACGATCAGCCAGTTCAAGCGCTCGGCGATCCCGAACGGGCCGAAGGTTTCGGCGGGCGGAGCACTGTCCCCGCGCGGAGACTGGCGCGCGCCATCGGACGGCACCGCCCAGCCCTTCCTGGACGAATTGGCCGCGAACCTGCCCTGACGCGCATTTATGCCGTTTCAGCCGAGCTGAAACGGGAACGGTGCCGCCCTCCGCAGCCATTCCGACGATGCTGCGCATCGCCTGAACCTTGGGCTGCTCCGCCCGCTCCCCCACCCGGCCTCCCATAGAATATTCTGATTGGGAGGTCGGGTGGGGGAGCGGGCCGGCACCGCAACCGAAATTAGAGTCCGATCTGGAGCGTCGCGCGCAGCGAGATCGCGGCGCGGCTCTGTTGCTCCTCGGCACCCACTTCGCCGCCGATGCGGAAGCCGGGCGAACCGCCCGACGCGCGGAAGCGGCCGACCCAGCCATCGGTGCGCTTATCGGGGATCAAGGTGAAGGCCTGCCCGCCCGCGAAGTTCGCGGTGGTCGCGCCCAATTCGCCGCCGAGGATCTGGCGGCGGCCACCTTCGATCTCGGTGTGGAACCAGCCATCCTCGGTCGACCCGAAGGTGAGACCGACCGCCATCGTCGCGTTGGCGGCGAATTCGTCGCTGGTGCGCTTGGCGATCGACAAGTCGAATGCCTTGCCGCCGCCGGTCTCGGTATGGGCGTCTTCGTCCAGGCGGTAATAGTCGACCGACAGGATCGGACGGAAGGTCAAATGCCCGACCGCACCTTCATAGGATGCGCCGCCGGTGGCCGAGAGCATCTTGCCGTTCCACTTCGAACTGTTGCTCAGCGCAACCGCCGTGCTGGTGCCGTCATTGCCGCTGAAACTGCGCTCGCTGGCGAAATTGACGCGCGCCGCGGACACGCGAGCGAACGGACGCAGGCCGCTCCAGTCGCCGCGCCAATAAGCGGCGACTTCATACTGGTCCGACGACACCGTATTGTCGGTCCCGTTGTCGTTATCGTTACCGTGCAGATAGGCGAGCGACAGGCCGAAATTGCCGAGCTTGGTCTTGTATTCGGCGCCGCCGGACGTGCCCCAGCCGTTGATGTCGTAGGACGCGGTGTTGAGGAAGCTTTTCGATCCGCCATAGGCGACTTCCTCGAGCCAATACCCCCAATGCCCCTTGTCGACATAGGGCGCGCCGCCATCGGTCAGCATCCGACCGATCGCGCGCGATCCGGCGCTGACCGCCGCGAAGGTGCCGCCGGCATGGTCGGGCAGCATCTGGCGGATCGCGGTCTGGAACGCGGTGCCGTCGGTGATGTTGAGGAACGAATTCGCGACCTTGCTGTCCTGGCTCAGCGCGGCATAGATCGCGCCATAAGCAGCGGATCCCGAGCGGTTGAGGCCCAATTCGGTCGTCGTCTTGGCCGCGATGTCGATCGCGATCTGGTTGGCGGGACCGCCGGTCGCGATGCTGGTCTTGTACATATAAGGCAGCGAGACCGCCGAAGTCGTCAGGTTGCTCGCGCCGGTGACCGTGCCGGCGGTCAGGATGGTGTAATGCCCGGTCCCGGTGACGAGACCGGTCAGCTTGATCGCCAGCTTCGAATTGGCGTCGAAGCTTGCCGTCCCGGCGACGTTATACTGGGTAGCGGTGTTGGTCGTGGTGTTGACCGTGACGCCCAGCGTGCCCCCCCCGGTCACCGCCAGCGAGCCGATCGAGACCGGCGTGGTGCCCGTGTTGGTGAACTTGCCGCCATTGACCGTAACCGCGAGGCCCGAGGCATTGGCGAGCGTCCCCGCAAAGGTCGAGGTGCCGCCGATGGTCAGCGTGTCCGCGCCGCCGCCAAAGTCGACCGCGCCGGTATAGGCCGCCGTGCCGGCCAGGGTCATCGTGTCGTTGCCGGCGCCGAACGTGGCATTGCCGGTCATCGTGGCGTCGCCCGACATGGTGAGCAGGTTGTTGCCCGCGCCGAACGTGACGTTGCCGGCAAGCGAGCCGTCGCCCAGATCGAGCGTGTCGTTGCCGCTGCCGAGGCGGACGTCACCGGCGATCGACGGCGCGGTGCCGCTGGCGACGACGATCTGCTTGACCGTCGCGCCGCTCGTGTTGGCGCTGAGGTCGATCGCGATATTGCGGGTCGATGTCGTGTCGGCACCGCTCGCGGTGATCGCGCCGCCATTTTCGACCGAGGTCACGCTGCCCGATTTGTCGACGATCGCAGTCGCGCCGGCGGCGGTTCCTGCAACCGCCGAGATCGTGCCGGTGTTGCGGATCGAGGTCACATTGGCGCCGGCATCGACTACGATGGCCTGCGACAGCTGGCCAGCAGAGGACGCGCCGCTAGCGGTGATCTTGCCCGAATTGACGATGGTCGGGACCGTCGCGCCGGCACCGATACGCAGCGCCGTCGCATTCGCCGCATTGGCGGTCGCCGCGACCGTGCCAGTGACTTGCATGCCGTTGGTGACGGTGACCGCTCCGCCCAGCCCGCCGATCACGACGCCATTGGCGTTCACGCCGGCATAAAGCCCGTTGCCGCTCGCCGTGCCGTTGATGACGAGACCATAGCCGGCGGTGTTGGCGACGGGACCCAAGGTGACCGAATTGCCGACCGCACCGATCTGCAACGCGGCAGCCGATCCGTAGGAGGTGATCGCCGCCGAGCCTTCGTCGGCGTCGGGGATGCCGTCTTTGTCGGTATCGGGATCGGTGGTGCTGGTCGTCGGCGCGACGGCGAGGACGACGCCACCGCCGACATTGCCGGTGATCGAGACCGCGGGACCACCCTGGAGCAGGTCATCGGCGTCGAGTTTGCTCGGATCGCTCGGCACGGTGGTGTAGCGATAGCCCGTGCTGGAAATCGCACCCTGCAAGGTCAGCGCGCCCGAGACATTGCCGTTGATCAGCACCGCGCTTGACCCGCCGCCTTGCGCGGTGACCGTGCCGGCGATGCGCGCATTGCCGTTGATGTCCCCGGTCTTGACGCCGGCCGAATTGTTGCCCGTGACCGCGATCGTGCCGTCGGTCGACAAATTGCCGTTGAGCGCGCCGCCGAGCACGATGCCGTAGGAATTGTTGCCCTCGACAGTGATCGTCGAGCCCTTGGCGTTGGTGATCGCGCCGGTGAAGGCGCCGGCGGTGCGGATGCCGGCGCGCCCGGTGCCGGCGGCGAACGGGCCGTCGAGGTCGCCGTCATTGTCGGTATCGGTCGGCGTATAGGTCTCGTCGACAATGATCTTGCCGGTATTGTTGATCGAGCCGGTCACGCCGGCCGCGGCGCCGATGCCGGTCGCATTGTCCGAATTGGTGATCTGGATCGTGCCGGCATTGCTGACGCCGTTATTGCTGTCGATGGTGACCGCCGTGCCGCTGGTGACCGTCACCGATCCCGCCGAAGTGATGCTGACATCGGACGGCGCGCCATTGTTCGCGGTCGATGTCTTCACCGGCGTGGTGATCGCGGTGGAGATCGTGCTTTGCGCCGCGGCGGGAGTGGCGGCGAACAGAATGACGGGGGTCAGGCAAGTCGAAGCAAGCAATACGCGCATCTGAAGTCCCTTTTTCGGATGCCCGTTTGGGGAGGGTGGCACCCGTTCAAAGGCGATGACGGCGCAGACGCGGCGCAACCTTGGGGGTTAGGGTAAATTTTTCCTAGAACGCCGCGTCGAAGCCGATCCGCACCGTGCGCGGACGCAACGGCGTGATCTGCTGTTCGCTGAGTATCGCGAACGGCGTGCCCAGCGCGAAGCGGTTGCCCACTTCGTCGGCCAGATTGGTCACGCTGGCGGTCAGCGCGAAGCGATCAAACGACAATCGCGCCGAGATCCGCGTGTCGAGATAGTCGCCCTGTTCCGCCCCCAGGATCGGCCCGACGCCCAGCCGTGAGTGGCCGGTATATCGCGCCGATGCCGCGAGCGAGATCTGCGCCGTATCGGACACCGCGAATTCGTATTTCACCGCCCCGCGTGCGACGACATTGGCGATGTTGGGGACGCGACCATAAGTCACGGCGTCGGCGGCGACCGCATTGACGATGTGCGACGTCGCCGGCTCGCTGTTCGGGCCGGGAATGACGAAGCTGAGGAAGAACGGGCTGGGATTGACCACCTTGCTGTCGTTAAGCGAGACGCCGGCCTCCAGGCTCAACCCGGGCGCCGGGCGCCAATCGGCCGATGCCGATACCGTCCAGATCCGCCCGTCGCCGATATTGGCCGTGCTCGGCAATCCGCGCCCATCGATGAAATCCGCCTGGATGTTGCGCCACAAGGTCCGCGACACGCTCAGCGAGACGCCGATCGGGTCGATCCCAGGCACGCCATGCCGCATGCCGAACTCGAACGTCGCGGCGCGATCATTGCGGAACCGCCGGACGAAGTCGCCCTCGATCGCCAGCCCGCCGGGCCGGAAGCTCTCCTGATAGCGGGCGTAGAGCGTCAGCCGATCGAGCGGCGTCGCCGACAGCGCAAACGACGGCAGGAATGCGCTTTCCTCGCGTTCGGCCGTCACGTCGGCATTGAGCCGCGCGATCAACGGCACGACGTCTGCGCCCTCGCCCGTCAGCCAGACATGGCTGTAACGGCCGCCCCCGGTCAGCGTGAGTTTGGGCAGCAACTCTACCGACACTTCTCCATAGCCGGTCGCTTCGGTGATGCGATTGACTACGCCGGTGGCAGGGAGCGGCATGTCGGGATCGCCCATGGCACGACTGAGCTTGGTTGTGTTGCGCACGACGCTCATCCCGAAGACCCAGCCCAGGCCATCGGTCATCGGCCGCGACAGGCGGTTTTCGAACGAGAACAGGTCGGTATGGTTGTTCTGCTTGAACAGACGCTCGGGACCGTTGGGCTGGGTGGCGTCGTAGCGCTCGTCGAGCCGTTGCCGCGCAACGCCAAGCGACGAGACAAACAGCAGGCCACTGTCGAAGCGGCGGCTCGCGACCAGTTCGCCCAGTGCATAGGTCGCGTCGCTGCCCTGGGGCAGCCGGCTGTTGCGAGTCAGCGGCGGCGCGTCACGATCGGCATATTGGCTGTCGAGATTGCGCGTCTTCTGAAACGTGCCGCCTAGATCGATCATCCAGCCGCCGACCTTGCCGCGCACTGTCGCGCGCCCGCCAAAAATGTTGGAGCGGTTGATGTCCTTCTTTCCGAGCAGCGGGTTGTCGATATAACCGCCCTCGGTAATGCCATAGCCAAGCACGCGAATGCCCAGCGCATCCTCGGCGATCGGCAGGTTGAGCACGCCGGCGAGATCGGCGCCGGGCGCACCGTGCCAGGTCGCCGAGACGCCGCCGGTCAGCGACCCGCCTATCGTCGTCAAATCAGGCGTGTTGCGGATGATGCGGATGATACCACCGAGCGATCCGGCGCCGTAGAGCGTTCCTTGCGGCCCCTCGAGCACTTCAACCGAGCCGACATCGTAGAGCCGGAGGTCGGGATCGGGCGCATTGTAGGTCAGGCGCACGTCGCCGAAATATTGGCCGACGGTTGCCTGGGTCGGTCCGGTGAAGCTCGAATCGGCAATGCCGCGGATGAACAGCTTGTTGCGGCCGGCACCGAGATAGGTCGACGACACGGTAGCGACGCGCGAGATGATGGCATCGGTGCCATTGTCGGAGTCGCGACCCAGATCGAGGCCGCCGATCACGGTGACCGCGCCGGGGAAGCTCTGCAGCCGCGTGTCGCGCTTGCTCGCCGTCACGACGATGTCGTCCGCCGCTTGCGGCTGCGGCGCGGGTGTCGGCGACGTCGGACGCTTGATGGCGATGGCGCGAGCGATTGGCTTTGCCCTGGGCGGCGGCGCCGGGACGATCCGCCAGACTCCGGGCGCCGGCGATACCGCCCGAGCCGACGTCCCCTTCAGCAACAGCTGAAGCGCGCGGCCGGCGCCCATCGTGCCGCGCACCGCGGGCACGGGCCGTCGAAGCAAGCCGGGATCGTTCACCGCCACAACGATGCTGACGCGCGCCTGCGCACCGAGTGCCGCGATCGCTTGGCCGAGCGTCCCAGCGGGAATGTCGATCGCCTGATCCTTCGCCTCGGCCGGCGATACGATCAGACAGAGCCCCGCCAACGCCGCGGGGCCGGCGAAACCCCTCATGGTCCGGCGATCACCCACCCTTTGCCTGAACGGCGCACATTCGCACCGAGAAGGATACCAAGCCGCGCCATGGTCGGCTCGACGCCACCGTCGAGCCGCACGACGCCACGGAACGGCCGCGCGGCGGCGGCGTCGCTGACGCTGACCGGCACGCCGAGATTGCGCTGCAGGTCGGCGGCAACGCGCGACAGCGGCGCGCCGTCATAGAAGAGTTGGCCGCCGCGCCACGCGCCGACATCGGCCGGCCTCACCGCGCTCAGACGGCCGGTGCGCTGCCCCTTGGCGAGCGTGAAGCGCTGGCCGGCGGGCACGTCGATACCGGCCTTGCCCGGATCCACTATCACCATGCCTTCGCTCACGGCGAGATCGAGCGCCCCGCCGCCGGTGGTCACTTCGAATGTCGTCCCGGCGTCGACCAATGTCGCGTCAGCGGTCTCCAGTCGGAACGGGCGCGCGGGATCGTGCTTGACCGTGAACAGCGCCTGCCCGTGTTCCATCCGCGCGAACCGCTGATCCTTGCGGTCGAGTTGGATCCTGGTCTCGCCATTGAGCTCCAGTTTGGTGTCCGCGAGGACCAATGTGCGGCGTTCGCCTGCCGCGGTCTGCACCGAATAGAGATCGCGCGACGGCCAGGCGAGCCAGGATCCGGCAGCGACCGCGAGTGCGACCGAAGCCGCTATTGCGCCGCCCAGCCAGCGGCGACGCGACGGAACGATCGGCTCGTCGAGATTGGGCCCGGCCTCGGCCGGCCAACGCACCCCGGTCAGCAGCGCATCCAGGTCGCAGTCGGCGGCGGCGGTTTCGGAATAAGCGCGCGCATGCGCGACGTCCGCGGCGAGCCATGTCTCGAACGTTTCCCAGTCATCGAACGAGGGATCGCGCTGGCGGATCAGCCAGGCGATGGCTTCCTCCTCCATCTCGCGCGTCCAGTCGGTCATGTCCGCCTCCTATTAGCGAAGACGGACTCGGTCGGGTCAAACCTCATCGATCGACCTCCGATAGTCGAGCAAGGCGCGATAGGCGCGCCTGAGATCGGCCTCCACGGTGCTCAGACTGACCCCCAATTCGCGCGCAATGTCGCGTTGCTGGACGCCGTCGATGCGGTGACGGCGAAAGATCGTCGCGGTGCGCACGCCCAATCCGTCCAGCACCGCCTGTACGCCGGCCAGCGTCTCTCGCGCGACCAGGCTGCGGTCTGGCGGCGGCGCGTCGGAGCGGTCGGGCTGAGTCGGCCCCGCGGCCTCACTCCAATCCTGTTCGCGCCGTTCGGTCTGGCGCCGCGAGCGGAAGCGATCGACCATCAAATTGTTAGCCGCGCGGTAGAGATAGGACAAAGGCTGGGCGACTGGTCCAGCATCCGCGGTCGCAACGCGCACGTAGAGGTCCTGAAGCACGTCCTCCGCTGCGTCCCCCGCGCCGCGCGCAATCAGGAATCGCAACAGCTTCTCCCTGTTCGCGAGGATGACGGCCTGAAGGCCGGAGGGAGGAACGTCGTCCATAGGCGGCGAAAAGGCATGAACCCGAAAGGGAAGCGACGCCCAGTACGGCGTGCGGCGCCGCTTATCCAGCCCCATTGACGGCGGCGGCAACCGATCGATCCGCGATCCGCGGTCGCGACTGCCGGAAGGCAACCATTTGTTACGGCGCCTGGCCGAACAGGCTAGCCGAGGGCAGCACCTCGCTTACGCCCGAATGCCGCGTCACCGCATAGGTGAATCCCGGAAGCAGCGCATAGGCGCCGACCCGGCCATCCCGACCCAAAGCGAGAAAACCGACCTGGAGCCCTTTGATCGCGTCGCCGCGTAACTGCGCGATATGCTTGACCGCTTCCTCGCACGCCGCCTGGGGCGACAGCCCGGCACGCATCGACGCGACGACCCGGGCGGTTCCGGCGATCCGCGTCACTTCCTCGCCCACTCCAGTAGACGCAGCCGCGCCTACTCCCTTTTCGAGAAACAGCCCGCAGCCGGCCTGGGGCGAATCCCCGACCCGCCCGCGCATCTTGAATGCCATCCCCGATGTCGTGCAGGCCGCGGCCATCGCGCCGTCCAGACCGCGCGCCATGATCCCGATCGTGTCGTGGTTGAGCTTCGATCCCGGCGGTCCCGGCAGGCGGTTCTCGATATTGGCGATCGGCCGGTAATTCGCGGTCTTGAGCCATTCGCGCCAGGCCTTCTCGGCGTCGGGCGTAAGCAACTTCGTGCGCTTCATGCCCTGGTCGAGTGCGAAGCGAGTCGCCCCCTCCCCCACCAGCAAGGTATGCGGCGTCTTTTCCATCACCAGCCGTGCGACCGAAATGGCGTGGACGACATCTTCCAGCGCGGCGACCGCACCGACACCGCCGCGATCGTCCATGATGATCGCGTCGAGCGTCACATGGCCGTCGCGATCGGGATAGCCGCCATAACCCACCGAATGATTGGTCGGATCGGCCTCCGGTACCTTGGCTCCCGCCTCGACCGCGTCGAGCACCGAGCCGCCGGCCTTGAGGCGCGCGAGCGCGGCCTCGTTCGCTGCTTTGCCGAAATCCCAGGTGGAAAGGACGGCGACCGGATCGGTCTCGGCCGCTTCAGCCGTGGCCGCCGTGAACACGGCGGCCGCGCCGATTGCCAATGCCCCGCGCCGTGAAATGCCGTCGTTCATGCACTACTCCCTTTTTCCGCTAGCATTGTGCGCAACCGTTGCACGATGGACTGATCGGTCGCACGTCGCGGCCCCGTTGCAAAGCCGAGCCGCAACGTGGCGGCATCGGGTTCGGCACCAGGACGACTCGCCGATCCATGGACTTCGCGCACGCCGGTACCGGCGATGATCCGCGCGACCGTATCGGGCGTGACGCCCGATCCCGCGATGATCGATAGCCGCTCCCCGGCTGCCGCGACCATCGCCGCAAGCGTCGTCATGCCTTCGACCGCGGTCGGCGCGCCGCCCGAACTCAAGATCTTATCATAACCTAGCGCGATCGCCTCGCTCACAGCCGCAACGGGATCGGGGACAAGATCGATCGCGCGGTGCAGGACGATCGTCGCATCCCAAGCGGCGTCACGAAAACGCTCCAGCGCTTCTCGGTCGAGCTCGCCGTCGGGACGCAACGCACCGACGACAACACCGGCCGCGCCGCCGGCGACCGCCCGGCCGATCTCCTCGACCATCAATGCCACATCGTCGTCGCTATAAACGAAGCCGCCCGCGCGCGGACGAATCATCATGTGGATCGGACAGCCAGTCCCCAACGCGTGATCGAGCAGGGCGGCGGACGGCGTCAGGCCGCCCAGTTCGAGTGCCGAGCAAAGCTCGATGCGATCCGCACCACCGGCGACCGCTGCATCGACCCCGGCCGCATCATCGACACAGATTTCCAGGATAGCGCTCACAGACTCATTCCTAAGCGGCTTCACCGCATCTTGCCAGCGTGGCGCACGCGCGCGCGCCTTGTGACGTGGTGCTGGCGAAAGAGACATTCGACCGCCTCTTAGCGAGCGAGCAGTGCGACAGCCAGTGAACCTTTCAGTGCGTTCGCGCGATTCAGCCGGCGATGGATACGACCGTGGCTGCTTCCAAGGACGTGACCGACGCAAAGCCGGTGGCGGGCTTTTTTGGCAGTCGGACCTGGCGGACCATTCGCAACCTCCTGGTCGGCGTGCTCGCGACGCTCTTCATTATCTGGTTGGTCCTGTTCATCACCAAGGGTCGATTTTTGAAACAGCCGTTCGAGAGCGTCACGACCCGCATGGCGGGTCGCGCCGTAAAAATAGAAGGCGACTTCCAGCTCTATTTCGCGCCGATGAAAATCAAATTCTACGCGGAAGGGTTGAGCATCGCCAATCCGAAATGGGCGACCAAGCCCAATCTGTTTCAGGCGCAAAAGATCGATATGCGTGTTTCGCCGTTGAGCCTGATCTTCGGCAAGCGCCGCATCTACCGGCTCGACCTGACCGGCGGTTCGGCCGACCTCGAATGGAATACCGGGCACACCGCCAACACCTGGACGTTTGCCGACACGGGCGGCAAGCCGTTCGAACTGCCGCGGATCGATCTCGCGACGGTGGTGGGCACGAAGGTGCGGTATGTCGATCCGCGGATGCGGCTGCTCGCCGACCTGGGGATCGATCCGATTGCCGCCACCAACAAGCAGATCGGAAAGGCGGTCGAGCTGCACGGGACCGGACAAATTCGCGACACGCCGTTTCGTCTTGTCGCGCAAATGATGTCGCCCGACGCGACGCTCGATCGCGGCGAGAACAAGCTGGTCGCGCGTGCCTGGGCCGCAGGCAATGTAATCGACGTGGCGGGGACGCTGCCGTCGGCGACCGACATCGAGGACGTGCCATTGCGCACCCGCGCGCGGGGCCGCAACTTGGCCGAGCTACTCGGCATTATCGGAGTGGTGCTGCCCAATACTCGCGATTATGCGTTGCGCGCGCAGCTGGTGAAGGACGGTTCTGAATATCGCTTCACGCACATGGCCGGCCGGTTCGGCGACAGCGACCTCGCCGGGCGGCTGACGATCGTCAATGACGAACGGCTGCGGCTCGATTCGGTATTGGCCACGCGCGAGCTCGACATCGTCGATGCCGCTCCCTTCATCGGCTACAATCCCGATATCGTCGCAGCCAAGGGCGCAGTCGCCGCTGCCGCGGCAACCGGAGCCGCGCCGCAACGCGTGCTGCCCGACGCCGCGCTGCCGGTCACGGGGTTGCAGCGTTTCGACGCCGGGCTGCGCTGGACGATCCAGGATATCAAGTCGCGCAACGTGCCGATCTCCCATGTCGACCTGACGCTGGCACTCGATCGCGGACGGCTGGCGCTGTCGCCGTTGAGCTTCGCGATGGCGCGGGGCAGCGTCGCATCGGACCTGATTTTCGATACGCGATCGCGGCCGGCGCTCGACACTTACGACATTCGTCTATCGCCCACACCGATGGGCCGACTGCTCGCCGGTTATGGTGTCGACGAGTCGGGCACGAGCGGTACGATAAAGGGCCGCATTCAATTGAAGGGGCGCGGCGACACGATCCACGATTCGCTCGCCACCGCGAGTGGTCGTGTCGCATTCATCATGCCGAGTGGCAGCTTCTGGACGCGCAACGCCCAGCTGTCGGAACTAGACATCGGCACGTTCATTCAAAAGATGTTCGAGCATAAACTGAAGGAGCCGGTGCAGATCAATTGCGGGCTCATCGCGTTCACCGTGCGCGATGGGGTTGCCGCCGCCGACCCGATCATCATCGACACGAAGAAGAATGTCATCCTCGGCCGTGGCGGGCTGAGCTTCAAGAATGAGAGCCTCGACCTCGCCTTTCGCGCCGACGGCAAGCAATTTTCCTTGTTCTCGGCTCAGTCGCCGGTCGGGCTCAACGGCTATTTCGCCAAGCCGAGCATACAGGTGATCAGCCCGGAGTTGCTCGCTCGCGCCGGCGGAGGCGTAGGATTGGGCGCCGTCGCCAGTCCGCTCGCCGCCATTCTCGCTTTTATCGACGTCGGCGACGCGAAAAGCGCCGCGTGCGGGCCGATCCTGGCCGGCGCTCACGCCCAGGCGATGCGGACCACGAAGGGCAAGCCGCGCGACGACGTCGGCAACGGCACCACCGCCAAATCGGAGAGCGGCAAAGAGTCGGCCGCGGATCGCAAGAAACAAAAGAAGAAATTTCTCGGGATCTTCTGAATGCGAACACACCGGCGCCGATAGAAAGAGACTTGAGGCGGTGCGCGGCCTTTCCGGACGCCGCCGCAGACCGCCGGTCGACGGTCGCGACCGCCGCGACTTTACCCCTTTGCGTCGAATTTGACGGGTCGATCGTTCACGCATGCGTGGAAGCTGTGCCGGAGGAGAGAGGCATGAATGGCGACGTGAACGCGGATGGCGAAGACACGCATGCAGAGCGTGCCGAGGTGCATTTCCTGGCCGCGCTGGCCGACGAATTGATGCGCGGGCTGCTGCTGGCCGGCGTCTTATCGCAAGCGCAGTTGAACGAGATCGAAGCGGCGGTCGCTGCGCGCGTGGGATCTCCGCCACGGGCGTGGTGACGCAAACGACCGTCGACGAACTCCCATCGACCGGCTGGGCCGATGACACAATATTACTGCCAGAAGCAGGAGCGTTTCACCCAGCCTCGTTGTTCGTTGATGCGGTGGAGGTGCGCCGCAGATCGAGGTCCTCCGTTGTAATCAACCGACACCCCTCTTTTCAGAAGGAAGTCTTCGGAAAAGACGATCGCCTCCGCCTCCGGATTCGCTGCGCAATCGGGGCTCTGGCTGGAAGCCGGCAAACCAGCCATTTCGTCAAACCAGCGATAGAATCCCGTATCGATGCCGCTCGCTCTCAATATCGCGCCCTGGCGCGCGACATCTTTCGTCAGCCTTCCGCGCCACTCTCGCGACAGCCGATCGCAGTCGACCTGCGGGTTCGCGGCCAACACCTTTTCCTTATCCCGATCCAATCTGTCAGCGAGGGAGAGGGACGCACCGCCGTGAAAACGCGACCACGGCACCTTTCAAGATGCCCTGCATTTTTTGAGATTCTATCATTTGCAGGGTAATCGCTCGAGCGTCAGTTCCCGATACGGTCAGGCTTCTTCCACCAGGACAGCGTGTGAACATCATGCGACGTCGTCCACACGCCCTTCCGCGTATATCGCAGGGCGCCGCTGCCGGTTTCCTTTCCGACCCGCGCGCGAATGGTCAGCGTTACGGGATCGATCACCACGAACGTCTGGCTGGCGGTCGTGCGCAGCCAGATCTTGCCGCCACCCGCGTCGATATCTCCATATTTCAGGGTCTCGTCGACCTTGACGCGACCGGAGACATCGCCGGTTTCGGGGTCGATCCGGGCCAATGTCCCGTCCCCCTGTTCCTGAACCCAGACCGCGCCCTCGCCCGCGACGAGGAAGCCGGGCTCCCGGCCCAGCACGGTTCGGTGGACGACAGCATTGGTCTGCGGGTCGATCTTCTGGAGGCTCTGCTGGTCGGCGCTCACGGCCCATAAAGATCCGAGACCGAATGCCAGATAATAGGTGCTGGGATCGACCGGGATCGAGGCCGTCACCTTGTTGCTGGCCGGGTCGACGCGGACGATAACGCCCTTGTCGTCGCTCGCTACCCAGATCGATCCCGCTCCGGCCACGACGTTCAGTTCGCCCTTGGGATTGGCGATACCCGTCGCGATCACGGCTGATTTCTCGGCCGTCTTGAGGTCGATCCGGTTGAGAGTGCGGTCCTGACAGTCGGCGACCCACAAGGAGCCGAACGCGACCGCCATCGCGCCGCAGGGGTGCGGCATGGTGACTTCCGCGAGCTTGCGCTTCTTCGACCAACGCTCGACCCGGCCCTTGTTGGTAGCCCAGACCGACGAGCCGTCGACCGCCAGGAAATCGGCGAACCCGGGAACGGTGAGCACCCGCTCTTCCTGGGCGAAAGCGGCGGAGGCGGACGCCAGCGCAAGACCTCCCGCGATCGCCATGACCATTCGGCCCCTGTTCAAACATGCATGCAGGATCACGAAGAAACGCCTCTCGATCGATATCAAACAGGAACGGACGGCAGCCTAAGCGTAATTCCGTTTCGCCTTGATCTTGTCGATCAGCGGCCGGAACGGGAAGATCATCTGCTCCACGATCGACAGGCGCCGACGGTCGTCCTGGCCGACCAGTTCGGATTCGCCGTGGCGATAGGTGCGGAACACGCGATCGATCAGGATCAGCGAGTTCGCATAATTGCAGCGCGTGTCCTCATAGGCCACCGAATGGTGCAGGCTGTGGTTCTGGATGGTCGTGAAGAAGAACCCATACCAGCGCGGCGGATCACAGCGCGTATTGGCATGCGCAAACGTCGACACCACGGAGAGGACGTTGAAGGCGCAGAGTTCGGCAGCCAATGGCAGGTCGAACAGCGCCACCACGCTGAGGCTGATCAGGAAGAGCTCGATGGGATTGCCGACCGCGCCCTTCATGGCATTCAACTGGGTGATGTGATGGTGCGGCGCATGCGTCAGCCAGAAGGGCCCGTAATTGTGCATCAGCCGATGCATCCAATATTGGCCGAACTCGATCAGGAAGATGACCAGCGCGACCTGGACGACAAAGGGCAGATGCATGGCCCATTGCGTCGTGATGCCCAGTGAATGCTTGGCGGCCTTCAGCGGCTCCTCGGCCAGCTTGGTGGTAGCCCAGGATATCGCGGTCGCGCCCAGGACCATGTAGAAAAGGTCGGTGAAGAACTCCTTCTTCGTCAACCGCCAGCTGGCATGCCGTTCATTGATCCACTCGAGCCCCAGCACCAGCAATGTTGTGAGGGACGTGGCGATGGTGAGCGCCCAGGCGTTTGTGATCCAGGCTTTAGGTCCGAGCATCCAGAAAAGCACGATCGCCACGACCATCGCTGGTTGCACGTAGCTGAACAGGATCTTCTTCATAGCTCTTCGCTCCGGTAGGTCGGCGAAAGGAGGTCTTCGGGTCTCGCGGGCATCCGGTCCGATGGCCCGCAAGTGTTCACGATCAGCCATGCCTGCCCTGCATGCCCGCACGGTAAGATGATGGCCTCGACGCCGCAGGTGGCCGAATGACGTAGGCTCGCGCCTGCGGCGACGGCGCCAGCCTGGTCCTTACCGGCGCCGTCGGCTTGCTGTGGAGAGGCACAGTCTGGCCCCTCTCGCTCAATAATGAATACGCAAATCGACGCCGACGCGACGGGGCGTCAGCACGCCGAGGGCGTAATAGCGCTCGACCACATCGGTGCGGACCTGATTGTAGGACGAGACGTCATTGCTGATCGCGGTCACCGCATATTTGTCGAAGATATTGTCCGCGAACAGACCCACCTCGAAGCGCTTGCTGATGTAATTCACCGTCAGGCTATGAGTGACGTAGCTCGGGATTTTCTCGCCGTTGCCGCGAAGCCCGACGCGCGAATAGATATCGCCGCGATAGATGGTGGCCCAGGTCGCCTCGACCTTGCGCCCGTCGCCGAGCGGATAGGTGTAGGTAAGCTGGGCGCTGCCCGAATTCTTGGCCGATCCGGGCAGCCTGTCTCCCGAGAAGGCGTCGTAGCGGACGCCTTGGCTGACCACGAGCCCAGAGACGTCTTCGGTCAGGTGCGCATCGACATAGGAATAAGTGGCGATCAGGTTGAGGTTCGGGGTGATCTTGAGCGCGCCCTGGACATCGAAGCCCTGGGAGATGGCGTTGGCGCCATTCACCGTGATCCCGATCGCGCCGTTCACCGTCTGGCTCGGCACCTGCACACCTTTCCAGTCGATACGATAGCCATCGAGCGTCAGCTGGAGCCGCTTGTCGAACAGGCTGGCGCGCACGCCGAGCTCGATGTTGCGCGTCTTGTCCGGCCCATAGACCAGCTCATTGGGCAAAGCGCATAGATTCTGGCCTGGCGGCAGCGGCAGGATGCAGGGCACCACCCGGTTGACGCCGCCGATGCGATAGCCGGTCGAATAAGTGAAATAGGCCAGCAGATCGTCGCTGAACTTGTACGAGGTGTTCGCCTTCCAGACGATGCCGTCCTTGCCAGTCGATCCGGTTCGGATCCGCTTCGGGAGGATCGTCGTCGAAGGATAAGGATCAACGCCGCTGCCGAGAAGCGGCAAGGCCGACCCGCCGGCGACATCCGAATCATATTTGAAGTAGCGAATCCCGCCTGTCACTTGCCACTTCTTGGTCACGTGCAGCGTGAGCTCGCCATAAACCGCCTTCTCGATGTCCTTGCTGTTCACCTGCGAGATATACTCGAGATTGTCTGGACGATTGACGCCCCAATATCCGGACCATTGCGCGAAACCGGGCGTGTATTCGTGCCGGTGGGACTCAAATTCCAGGCGGTTGTAGAACCCACCGATGACCCAGTTTATCGGGCCGCCATGGGTCGAGACGAGCCGCACTTCCTGATCGAACTGCTTATATTCCCGTTCGTTGTTCGCGTAGGACGAAAACTGCGGGAATGCTTCGTAACCGTAGTTCAGATCGAGCAGGAGATCGGTATTGTCGTCCGTGTTGCGGATGTGCTGCTTCGTATAGGCTGTCGTGCTGACAAGCTGCGCGACATTGAAGAGATTGATGTAGACCTCGGCCGAGAAGAGGTCCGACTTGCGCACGAACGGCTCGAGATAGCGCCAAGGGCCCTCATATTTCCCCGTTCCGAGCACACCGGCGCCGTTGGCCTGGCGCCCGCCGGTCTTGGTGCTCTGATGGGCATAGGTGAAATAGGCCCTGATATTGGGATTATATTCGAGCAGCAGTTGGTTGCGCGTGGTGAACGTGCGCTCATAGTTCACATCTTCGGCGCGCTTGAAATTGGCCGCATAGTCCGCCGTGCCGCCAAGGGAACCGGTCGATCCGCCCGACGCACGAACCGGCTGGGGATCGGAGACGCCCGGTTGCTGCAGCAGATAATTGTAATCGATGAAGCCGGCATTGCTGTAATAACCGGTCGAGGTCCGGAACGCGACATGGTCCTTCAGGATCGGGACGTTGACGGCGATATCGCCGCTGCCGCCGAAATCATCCGAATGCGATTCGGCATAGCCGCGGCCATGCAGGTCGACCGAGAAGCGATCCGTATCGGGCCGATTGGGAATATAGCGCACCGCGCCCGCGAGCGTGCCGAGGCCATAGAGCGTGCCTTGCGGCCCTTGCAGGACTTCCACCCGGCTGATGTCGATCAGCTTGAAGTCCAGATAGAGCGGAACCTCGCCGAGATAGACGCCGACCGCATTGTTGGAATTGGCGCCATCGACGCTGGTGTCGCCGGAGGCAATGCCGCGCAGGATGATCTGGCCCGTCGAGGCTGGGCCGGTATCCGCTATCGTGACGCCAGGCGTGAAGTTGCCGAGCGCGCGGATGTCGTCGAGCCGTTGGTTCTCGATTGTCGCGCCGGATACCGCGCTGATGTTGATCGGGGCATCCTGGAGTGTGGTCCGCCGGCGGCTGCCCGTGACCACGATCTCGTTCGGCGTGTCGGGAGTGGAACCGGAAGAAGCATCCTGCCCCGAGGCGGGCGCTTCCTGCGCCAGCGCAGGCGTGCCCGCAACGCTCACGAGCGCGGTTGCGCAAAGCAAACCCGTGCGAGAAAGTCGTCCCATCTTCTACCCCCCTTTGGGTTTTATGTGATCCCGAGCGCCTCCTCTCACACCCTCTCCGCGCGTCGACTTCTCCGAGTCTTCGCGTATTACGAATCAGCTAAACGATAATAACATTCCTGTGACATGGGGTGTTTGACGTAAGCCGATCCGCAAGGCGTACGCCCTACGTCAAACTGCCCATGTTGCGGCGCAGCAAGGGGCCGTATCCGGGCGTGATGGTTGCTCCCGCTCGGGCTCGGCCCGTATCAAGGCCCGCATCGCGGCCCCTCTGCTTCTTCCTGGGCCTCGCCATGAGTGCGACTCCGGGGACCGCAATCGCCGCACCAAAGGCTCGCCTGGTCCATTGCGGCGATGCGACCTGCCTCCGCATCTCCGGCCGTCGTCCCCATGCCGCGGTGGCGGTCCGGGTCTCGGGCCATCCCCTGGTAGTCGAGGGCAACCGCTCCTGGCGCGCGACAATGCCGCTGGCGACGGCACGCGACTGGGCAAGCGCCCATGACGGCACGCTGATGGTGACCCTGGCCGACGCACGGACCGGCGACGAAAGCACCGAAGTTGTCACGCCGCCACCGGGTGCGCTCGGCAAGCGGATCGAACTCGCCACGTTGATAGTGAGCGCATACTGATCTTCTATTTAGTAATACTCGTCATTATACTTGAAATAACTGTCGGCCGGCACTAATTGACCGACACCTGATCGCCGAAGAGCGCCGGGCAGAACAGACGCAGGAGATGATGATGAAGATCGGCATTGCGGCGCTCGCCGCGCTCATGGTTGCCGCGCCGGCCTTTGCGGCGCCCCGTGACAATCCCTTTTCGGCGGATAGCGCAGTGCTCGATTTGCGTGGGCTCGATCTCGCCAGCGTCGAAGGCCAGCAACGTCTCGCGATCCGGATGGACAAGGTGGCAAATATTGTTTGCGGCGAAGGGATGAGCTCCATCCATCTCGCCCTCGGCGCCCAGGCGCGTGCCTGCCACGCGGACGTGATCGCCGACATTCGCTCGCGTATCACCGCCGCGACGGCGGTCACCAGCATTGCCAAGGCAGATCAGCTAGCGATGCGCTGAGGCAATCCCGGCCAAATCGGGCGCGGCGCCTGGTGGCAGGCGCCAGCCCGATCGCCGGCGAACGGATCAGTCGATGGCGATCCCTTGCGCCTCCAGCCAGGCGCGCGCGGGCGCCAGCGCGGCAGCATGTTGCCGCCACCGCGCCACCGAATCCCGATAGATCGGACGACGGACCTGCGCGGCGCTCGGTGTCGACACCGCACCGGAATGGGCGTGAAAATTCAGGCATTGGTCGGACCAGTCGAGCCCGCAATGGGCCAATAGCCGGCGAGTCTCCCCTTCCTGATCCTCGACCAGCGCTTCGTAGCTGAGCTCGAGGATGCGGCCTGGCAAAACCTCGCGCCAGAACGCCATCAGTCGATCGAACCGCGCATAATAAGCGGCGATGTCGAGAAGATCGTAACTATAGTCATAGTAACGCGATCCGATGGCGAACAAATTACGGAAGTTGGCCAGCACGGTATCCATCGGGTTTCGCCGCAGGCAGACGATCGCCGCGTTCGGCAGTGCGCGGGCAGCGATCCCCGCATAGAAGAAATTGCCCGGGAACTTATCGACGAAGCGCCGCGCCGGCATCCGCCGGTGATGCGCCGCGCGGGCCAGATAGTCGCGGCCCATCGCGCCCGTGTCCCCTACCGCCGCCGCCAGGACCGTCTCTGGATCGAGAACGGTGCGGCTGCGCGTTCGCGACGCCGCCTTGACGGCGAGCGGCATGGCCTGAAGTTCGCCGACGCTCTCGACCCCGGGATGCGATGCAAGGATGCGATCGACCAGCGTCGTGCCGGTGCGGGGCATGCCGATCACGAGGATCGGCGCGTCGGTAGCGCCCTCCCCGTCCGGCGCCCGCATGACACGCGGCCACGCCGTTTCGACCGCATCGAAGATCGCGGCGTCGCTCGCGAAATCATAAGCGAGCGCGGCGCGATGCGCGGTGTTGATCGCCACAAGGTGTTCGAGCGCTTCTTCCGCGCGACCGATATCCTCGAGCTCCTTGACCAGCGCATAGCCCGTCAGCAGACGATCGCGTCCCGGCGGGGAGCGACCATGCGCGGTGCGAAGCCGCTCGACATGGTTGCGGGCGGGAGTCTGTTTCCGCAGCCCGGCCAACAGATGATGGGCCCTCGCGTCGTGCGGCGCGCGGCCGAGGATCAGTTCGAGCACCGCTTCGGCTTCGTCGGTCCGGCCGAGGAAGCTTAGCGTGGCCGCGTGATTGTACCGGAACTGGTCGTTTTCCGGCGCGAGATCGACCGCGGCGACGAAATGCGGAAGCGCCGCATGGTGATCGCCCAGGCGCGCGTAGACGCACGCCATTGTGTCGCGCCCGAGGGCATCCGCGGGAGGCGCCGCCTCGGCCGCGCGAAGCGTGGCCGCGGCATCGCCATCACGGCGGACCAGCGCATAGAGACGCGCGAGCTGGGCGCGATATTCACCGTGCGGCGCGATCGCGACCGCCTGTTCGATCTGCCGAATGCCATCCTGCACCCGACCGGTCTCGGCATCGGCGATGCCGAGCAGGAAATAGGCTTCCGCCTGACCGGATGGATCGGCCAGGCGGACCGCCGCCAGGCGGCGCGCGCCGGCGAAATCACCACGCTCGAGCATGGCACGCCCCGCAGCGCTCAGGGGTTCTCCCATCCTCTGCGGCGCTCCGGTCATGACCTATTGCGACAGCGTGCTGACCGCGATTGCGGTGGCGGAAGCACGATTCTCGACGCCCATTTTCTCGAAGACCTGCTCCAGATGCTTGTTCACGGTACGCGGGCTGATGTGCAGGATTTCGCTGATCTCGCGATTCTGCTTGCCGCGGCTGATCCAGACCAGAACCTCTGCCTCGCGCGAGGTCAGGCCATGACGCTCGGCAAGCAGGCGCTCGGCGTCCCCTTCGCGCCGCTCGGTCAGCCGGAACAGCCATTGGTCGGCGCTGCTCTGGCGCAGGAACGTGCATTCCACCGTCGTCTCATCGATCTTGATCGATGCCTGGGCCCCGGGCGGCACGTCGGCTTGCTGGAGATGCCTGACTGTCGCGGCAAGTTGTTCCGGCAAACGGCCGTCGCGCGGCGCCCAGCCGGCGAACAACCGCTCGATCATCGCGGTGGCCAACGGCGTCAGCCAGATGGTCGCGCCGGCATCGTCGATCGCGAAGGACGGTCGCCCGGCGGTGTCGAGCGCGAGCTGGCTGCCCTGTGCGACGCGGGCATTGGCCAGGTGCACCGATACGCGCGCCAGCAATTCGTCGACCACGATCGGCTTGTGGACATAGTCGACCCCGCCCGCCTCCAGCCCGTGCACGACATGCTCGGTCTCGGTCAGCCCGGTCATGAAGATCACCGGCAAATGATGGAAACGGCTGTCCGCCTTGATCCGGCGCGTGGTCTTGAAGCCATCCAGACCGGGCATTACGGCATCCATCAGCACCAGATCGGGCGTGACATGTTCGAGCAGCTCAAGCGCGGCGAGCCCGTCGACCGCAATCAATACGGTCATGCCGGCCTGTTCGAGCGTCGCGGTCAGAAAGCGCAGCGATTCGGGCGTGTCGTCGACGACAAGGATGGTCGCGCGCGTTCCGCTTCCCGGACTAGTCGCCATTGCCGAGCCTCCGGGCAAGCCCGCGCAGATCGAAATCGTCCAGATGTCGTCGCATCTCGGCAACCGCCTCGGCGCTGTCCGGCACCTCGGCTTCCAGGTCGGTCAGGAGCGTTTCGATCGCGCGAACATGGCCAGTTTTGACGTGGCGCCGCAGGGTCACGAGATAGGGCTCCGCCGCCGGGGGAAGCGAGCCGATCGATCGACTCGCCTCGCGCCCGGCCTGGCGGTCGCCGGCAGCGATCCAATCGATCCCGAGCTGCCGACCGATCATATCCAGCAGCGCATCGAGAGCGACCGGTTTGGACAGGAAGGCGTCGTGATGGCTCTGGCCATCGCCGCCAGCACGATATTCATGGGCGTTGGCCGAAACCATGACGATCCGCAGCGCCTCGCCAAAAGTCGCGCGCAACTGCGCCGCGATGTCCCATCCGCTGCAGCCCGGCATCTGGATGTCGAGCAACACCAGATCCGGCGTGCAACGCTCGGCCAGAGCCAGTCCCTCGGCTCCTCCGGTCGCCGCGAAGACGACGAAGTCCAGCGGGCGCAGCAAATGCTGCACGACGGTGAGTTGGGAGGGATTATCGTCAATGACCAGGATCGTCTTGCGATCTCCATTATAGCCGGTCACGCGATCATACGCCGGCGCGCCCGTCGGCGCGACCATCGGTTCGGGCAATAATAATTGGAGTCGAAAGCTGCTGCCGCGGCCGACTTCGCTCGTCACCGTCACTTCCCCGCCGAGGATCCTCGCGAGCACACGGGTAATGGCGAGGCCGAGGCCGATCCCCGGCTGCATCGCCGCGTCGAGCGACCCGCCGCGCTCGAACGGCTCGAAAATCCTGTCGAGATCCTCGGGCGCGATTCCGATGCCGGTGTCGGTGACATCGACCTGCGCCATTTGACTGCGATACCGAATCGTCAGCGTCGCGCCGCCCTTGTCGGTATATTTGATGGCGTTGGACAGCAGGTTGATGAGGATCTGCCGCAGCCGTTTCTCGTCGGTGCGGACGAACGGCGGCAACCGGCCTTCGACTTCATAGTCGAGCGTAAGTCCCTTGGCCGCCGCCTGCATCCGGAACATGTCGACGACATGATCGAGCAGCGCGGGCAGGCGAACGACATCCTGCCGCAGCTTGAGCAGACCGCTCTCGATCCGCGAAATGTCCAGCAGACCTTCGACGAGGTTGGTGAGATGCTCCGCGGAGCGTCGGATTACGCTGCCTGCTTCAACTGGCGGGATGCCGTCTTCGCGCTCGAGCAACTGGGCATAGCCATAGATGGCATTGAGCGGCGAACGGATTTCGTGACTTACCGCGACGAGGTAGCGGGTCTTGGCGGCATTGGCGGCCTCCGCGGCCTCCTTCGCGCGCGCGAGTTCGTCATGCGTCAGCCGATGGGCGGCGATCTCGTCCTGCAGAATCTGCGTCTGCCGCAGACGCTCCTGCCGCGCGTTGCTGCGCGCCTTGCGCGCCAGGATGAACACTGTCCCGATCAGACCGGCGACGACCACCGCCGCACTCAATATCATCCCTCGGAACGCGTTCGTCATCGTGCCGCCTATACCCAGCGCCGTCGCCGTTGGGCTCTCGACTGGATATCGAGAGCCGGCCGGCCCGCAAGGCCCTCTGGGATAGTGGATAAATGACGCATTGCAGCATAGCAAAATGAGGTGACACGTCCCATGGACTCGATATATATTTTATTACCGGATTGCGCAAACGTAATATCGGTTGCAGAATGCGCTCACCGGTTTCCGAGCGCAGGGCGCGAAACAAGGGGAAGAACATGGCGAACTGGATGTCAAAAACGCTTTTGACGATGGCGACCGCAGCCATGCTTCTGACCACCTCTTGCAGTGGCGGTGCACAAAAAGATGCTGCGCCGCGGCATGACTTTTCGATCGGCTGGTCGATCTATGCCGGCTGGATGCCGTGGCCCTATGCCCAGAAAGCCGGCATCGTGAAGAAGTGGGCCGACAAATACGGCGTCAAAATCGACTTCGTGCAGGTCAACGACTATGTCGAGTCGGTCAACCAGTTCAACGCCGGCAAGCTCGACGGCGTCACCGTCACCAATATGGACGCGCTCACCATTCCCGCCGCCGGCGGCAAGGATACGAGTGCGATCATCCTGGGCGATTATTCGGACGGTAATGACGGAATCGTTCTGAAGAATGCATCGAGCATTGCCGACATCAAGGGCCGCACCGTCTATCTCGTCGAACTGTCGGTTTCGCATTATCTGCTGGCCCGCGCGCTCTCGACGGCCGGGCTTCAGCTTTCCGACGTGAAGACCGTGAACACGTCCGACGCGGACATTGTCGGCGCCTTCGCCAATCCCAACGCCACCGCCGCAGTCACCTGGAACCCGCAGCTCACCGAGCTGACCAAGGTCCCGAACGCGAAACTGGTGTTCGATTCGCATCAGGTGCCGGCCGAGATCCTCGACCTGCTGGCGGTCGACACCGCCACGCTCAAGGCCAATCCCAATCTCGGCAAGGCACTGGCCGGCATCTGGTACGAGACGATCACCCTAATGCAGCGCAAGGATGCCACGGGCGCCGCCGCCCGCGCCGAGATGGCAAAGATGGCCGGATCGACCCCGCAGGCGTTCGATGCCCAGCTCGTCACCACTCATCTCTACAATACGCCGCAAAATGCCGTGGCCGCCCTCAAATCGCCTGCGCTCGCCAGCACGATGATCAAGGTGCGCGACTTCAGCTTTGCCAAGGGCCTGTTCGGCACCGGCGCCAAATCGGCCGACGCTGTCGGCATCAGCCTGCCGGGCGGAAAGACGCTCGGCAATCCGAACAACGTGAAGCTGCGCTTCGATCCGAGCTATATGGAACAGGCCGCGGCGGGCAAGCTCTGAAGAGATCGCAGCCATGCGCTGGGTGAACGTCAAGCCGAACCGACGCAGCGCGGTCTTACTCGGAACCTTGCCGCTGCTGGTGGCCCTGGTCGCCTATCTGATTGCGTCCGCTACCCGTCACGCGGCCAATGCCTCGGACAAGGTGCTGCCCACGCCTGCGGCGATGGCGGAGGCGATGCGCGGTCTGTTGTTCGATGCCGATCCGCTGAGCGGTCGGATCATCTTCTGGGCGGACACCGCCGCGAGCCTCGAGCGGCTCTGTCTCGGGCTCGGCATCTGCGCGCTCTCGGCGCTGCTCGTCGGCATGGTGCTGGGCGTCCTGCCGGCGGCACGCGCGACCTTCGGCGCCTTCGTCACGACCATTGCGGTAATCCCGCCAATCGCACTCCTGCCGGTCCTCTTTATCGCCTTCGGGCTCGGCGAGACGGCGAAGGTCGCGCTGATCGTGATCGGCGTCGCTCCCTTCCTGATCCGCGACCTCGCCGACCATGTCGCGGCCCTCCCGCAGGAGCAGTTGGTCAAGGCGCAGACCCTGGGCGCGAGTAGCTGGCAGCTCGCGCTGCGTGTCGCCCTGCCGCAAGCGCTCCCACGCCTGATCGCCGGACTTCGCCTGTCGCTGGGGCCGGCCTGGGTCTATCTTATCTCGGCCGAGGCGATCGCATCCGACATCGGGCTCGGCTACCGGATCTTCCTGGTCCGTCGCTACCTTTCGATGGACGTCATCATCCCCTATGTCGCCTGGATTTCGCTGCTCGCGATCGCGATGGATATTGCACTCATGCAACTGAGCCGTCGCGCCTTCGCCTGGGCGCATCAGGATCAGCGATGAGCGACCTCCTCGCTTTCGACAATGTCTGGCTCGAATATGGCGACAAGATCGTGCTCGAGCGCGTGACTCTCAGCATCGCCGAGCGCTGCTTCGTCTCGATCGTCGGGCCGTCCGGCGCGGGCAAGAGCAGTTTCCTGCGCCTTGCGCTGGGCCAGGAATCCCCGAGCCGTGGCCACATCCTGCTCGACGGGAAGCTACTCACCCCCGAATGCGGACCCGATCGCGGCGTGGTCTTTCAGCGCTACTCGGTGTTCCCGCACATGAATGCGCTGCGCAACGTGATGTTTGCTCGGGAATGCACCAAGGCGCCGTTCACCGCGCGTCTGTTCGGTGCCGCCCGGCGGCGCGCGGCCGAGGAAGCCGAAGCGATGCTGATCGAAGTGGGTCTCGGCGATTCGCTCCATCTGTATCCGTCCCAGCTTTCCGGCGGCATGCAGCAACGCCTGGCGATCGCCCAGGCACTGATCGCGCGGCCGCGCGTGCTGCTGCTCGACGAGCCGTTCGGCGCGCTCGATCCCGGCATCCGGCAGGACATGCACCGGCTCATCCTGCGGCTGTGGGAGGAGCATGGGCTCACCGTCCTGATGGTGACGCATGACATCATCGAGGCCTTCAAACTGGGCACACGCGTGCTGGCATTCGACAAGCGACGCATCGATCCGCACGCACCGCACCGCTTCGGCGCGACTGCGGTCTACGACCTGCCACTGACGAACAAACTGCCGCTGGACACGCCCGACGTATCGGTGTCAATTATTACGATTGACAGAATCAGTAATAATGAAGAGGGATAATTCCGTGAAGGACCCCACCCCCTCCAGCCTGGCCCGGCTCAGCATGAGCCTACCCGCCGAGCTCTCCCGCCAGCTTGACCTGATGGTGGAAGAGCGCGGCCTGCCATCGCGTTCCCAGCTGATCGCGGAGTTGATCCGCAACGAGCTTGCCCAGCATGGCGCTACCGTGCGGCCGGAGGACATGCTCGCCGGCACGATCACCCTGGTCTATCGCGGCGACATGGGGCGCGTTCGCCATCAACTCGCGCAAACCCAGGCCGAATATCTCAAGGAAGTGATCTCCTCGCAGCACGTCTTCCTCGAGGACGACCAGTCGCTCGAGGTGCTGCTGGTACAGGGCCCGGCCGTCCGGCTGCGCGATCTGTGCGATGCGCTGCGCAAGGTACGCGGCGTGCAGCAGCTCCGGCTCTTCACCACCACGGCACTGCTGCCTCCGCTTCACGAGCAGGAGCGTGGCGCGCTTCAGGCAGGGGACAAGGCGGCATGAGCGCAACACTTGCCGATCCCAACGCCGCGCGCGCCCATGCCCGTGCCATGGACGGCATCGTCGTCGAGGCGATGCCGATCCTGCCGCCCCAGGCCGACGACCTGCCGGCGGGCATCTCGTCCGACGACCTGCTGTGGGAAGAGACGATCGCGGGCGGCGGCTATGCCTCCCGAGCGCTCGCACGGGGCACGCGCCTGCGGCTGATCGATCTCGAAGGCGATGCCTGCGCGTCGTTGCTGCTGTTCAACGCCGCCACGCCGACCGAGCGGCTCAACATCGCCGACACCGTCAAGGTGCAATGGGACGCCTATCCGTCGACGGGTAGCCTGTTGCTGTCCGACATGGGCCGCGTCCTTGCCAGTATCGAACAGGACGATGCCGGCACCCACGATGCCTTTTGCGGCGCTTCCAGCGAAGCGTCGAACCAGCGCCATTATGGCGACGGCCGCAATTCGGGCGCGCATCCCAATGCGCGCGACCGGCTGCTGCTCGGCGCCGCGAAACATGGGCTGGGCCGGCGCGACGTCCATCCCTGCATCAATCTGTTCAAAGGCGTGCGGATCGCCGCGGACGGCGCGATCGTGCCGGAGCTCGGCCCCTTCACACCGGGCCGCGCGCTCGTCCTGCGCGCGGAGATGGACCTGATCCTGGTCATCGCCAATTGCCCGCATGTTCTCGACGGACGGCCGTGGAGCGTCACGCCACTGCGCGCCACTGCCTGGCGCGGTGCGGTAGCCGCTGCCGACGATCCGATCCGCACCGCGACGCCCGAGCGGCGGCGCGCCTTTCTCAACACCGAAGATCTGTATCGCCGCTGATGGAAAATGATCCGCATGTCGCTGGCCTTACCGGCCAGATCGTCCACGACGAGATCGTGGCTGCCCGCGCTCCCTGGATGCATCGCGTGAAGGCCGGGAAAACGCTCCGTATCATCGACCTCGAAGGCAATCAGGCGGTCGATTTCCTGCTCTATGCGACCGACGACGACGCCGAGCGCTACAGCGCGCAGGACACGGTGGCGGCGCAGGCGAACATCTTCCTGCGCACCGGCAGCGTCCTGCTGTCCAACGAAGGCCGGCCGATGATGACGATCACCGGCACATCGGTCGAGTATCATGATACGATCGGCGGCGCCTGCTCGATCGAGTCCAACAGCCTGCGCTACGGCCATCACACCAAGGCGCAGCATAGCTGCGTCGACAATTTCCTCGAAGCCAATCTGCGCGACGGCCGCGGCAAGCGCGACATGGTCTCGAACGTCAATTTCTTCATGAACGTGCCCGTCGAAGCGGACGGTGCGCTCGGCATCGTCGACGGCATTTCGGCACCGGGCCTTTCCGTCGACCTGCGGGCCGAGATGGACGTGACCGTCGTCGTTTCGAACTGTCCGCAGATCAACAATCCCTGCAACGGCTTCAATCCCACGCCCGTCCGCATGATCGTGACGGCATGAACTTCGGCACGGTCCTGATCGCCAATCGCGGGGCGATCGCTTGCCGGATCATCCGCACGCTGCGCACCATGGGCATTCGCTCGGTCGCGGTGTTCTCCGACGCCGACGAGGCGTCGCGGCATGTCGCCGAAGCCGACATCGCCATACGGATCGGCCCTGGCCCGGCCGCGGAAAGTTATCTCGATACCGCGCGCATTCTTGCCGCCGCCCGCGAAACCGGCGCCGACGCGATCCACCCCGGCTACGGCTTCCTGTCGGAGAATGCCGACTTTGCCGAAGCCTGTGCCGCCGCCGGCATCGTCTTCATCGGGCCGAAGCCGGACAATATTCGCGCCTTCGGGCTGAAGCACAGCGCCCGCGCGCTCGCCGAGGCCGAGGGGGTGCCGCTGGCGCCCGGCACCGGGCTGCTGGCGGATGCGGAGGCGGCGATCGAAGCCGCCGCGCGGATCGGCTACCCGGTCATGCTCAAGGCAACCGCCGGCGGTGGCGGCATCGGCATGCGCGTCTGCGCCGATCCTGCCGCCGTGCGCGACGGCTATGCCGCGGTGGCGCGGCTTGGCGCGGGCAATTTCGGCGACGCCGGTCTGTTCCTCGAGCGCTTCGTGCCCCGCGCCCGGCATGTCGAGGTGCAGATTTTCGGTGATGGAACGGGGCGCGTCGTCGCGCTCGGCGAACGCGACTGCTCGCTCCAGCGCCGCAACCAGAAAGTGATCGAGGAGGCCCCTGCCCCCAACCTTCCCGACCATGTCCGCGCCGCGCTGACCGACGCGGCAGTGCGATTGGGCGCGGCCGCCCGCTATCGCTCGGCCGGGACCGTCGAGTTCCTCTACGATGCCGAGCGGCAGGACTGGTTCTTCCTGGAAGTGAATACGCGGCTGCAGGTCGAGCATGGCGTCACCGAGGAAGTGACCGGCATCGACCTCGTCCAGTGGATGGTGCGCGGTGCAGCCGGCGATTACGGCTTTCTCGACGCGCCTGTGCCGCGTCCGCGTGGCTGGTCGATCCAGGCGCGGCTCTATGCCGAGGATCCGGCGCTCGACTTCCGGCCCGCCGCGGGTTCGCTCACCGACGTCGCCTTCCCGGACGACGCGCGGATCGAGACCTGGGTCGAGAGCGGCGCCAAGGTCTCGCCCTTTTACGACCCGATGATCGCCAAGCTGATCGTGCGCGGGGAGGATCGCGACGCCGCGGTCACGGCGATGCAGGCAGCGCTCGACGCGACGCGCCTGGCCGGCATCGAGACGAACTTGCGGTGGCTACGCGATGTCGCGCGCGCCGACGATTTCACCTCGGGCGACGTCTCCACGCGCTCGCTCGAGCGGGTCGTGCATCAGCCGCGCAGTATCTCGGTGCGTGCGGCCGGCACGCTCACGGCCGTGCAGGACTTTCCGGGGCGGATCGGGCTGTGGGATGTCGGCGTGCCGCCGTCCGGACCGATGGACGCCCGCGCCTTCCGGCTGGGCAACGCGCTGCTCGGGAACGATGCGGCGGCGGCCGGGCTCGAGGTGACGGTGACGGGCCCAACGCTCCAGTTCAACACACCGACACGTATCTGCCTGACCGGGGCCGAGTTCGAGGCCACGCTCGATGGCAGGCCGGTGCCACGCAACCAGGCCATCACGGTCGACAAGGACCAGCTGCTGGCGCTTGGCCGCGTCCATGGTGGCGGCATGCGCGGCTACATTCTGTTCGCCGGCGGCCTCGACATTCCCGCCTATCTCGGCAGCGTCAGCACCTTCGACCTGGGGGAATTCGGCGGACATGGCGGCCGCAGGTTGCTCGCGGGCGACACGCTCCACCTGGCACCGCACCCGCCCGCGGTAATCCCCGGACCACGGGTGATCGCGCAGCCGGCCTTCGGTCCGGACTGGACGATCCGCGTGCTCTACGGTCCGCATGGCGCGCCCGATTTCTTCGCCCCCGAGGATATCGAGACGATCCTGACGGCCGACTGGCGTGTCCATTACAACAGCAACCGTACCGGCGTCAGGCTGGTCGGGCCAAAACCCCATTGGGCGCGCCAGGACGGTGGCGAGGCCGGGCTCCATCCGTCCAACATCCACGACAATCCCTATGCGATCGGCTCGCTCGACTTTACCGGCGACATGCCGATCATTCTCGGCCCTGACGGCCCCTCGCTCGGCGGGTTCGTCTGCCCGTTCGTGGTGATCGCGGCCGATCTCTGGAAAGTCGGCCAGCTCGCGCCGGGCGACCGGATCCGGTTCGTGGCTGTCAGCCTCGCCGATGCGGATGCGGCGAGTGCGGCCGAAGAGGAATGGATCGAGGGGCGCCCCGCTCGCCCCGTCACGACGACCGCAGGCAGCGGATCGGAGGCGATCCTGGCCGAGATCCCGCCGCAGGGTCGTCGCCCGCGTATCCTGTATCGCCGCCAGGGCGACCGCAATCTGCTCGTCGAATATGGGCCGATCACGCTGGATCTCGAGCTGCGGTTGCGGGTTCATGCGGCCACGACGGCGCTTGCCGCGCTGGAGCTGCCCGGCATCCTCGACATCGTCCCCGGCATCCGTTCCTTCCAGGTCCATCTCGACGGCATCCGCATCAAGGAGGACAAGCTTCTCGATCGACTGATGGCGATAGAGGAACAGCTCGGCGAGCTCGACGACTTCGCGATCCCCTCGCGCATCGTGCATCTCCCGTTGAGCTGGGATGATCCCGCCATTCATCAGACGATCGAGCGCTACATGGCCGTGGTGCGCGACGACGCGCCGTGGTGTCCGGACAATATCGAGTTCATCCGTCGCGCCAATGGGCTGGCGAGCGCGGATGACGTCTATCGCACCGTTTTCGATGCGCGCTACCTCGTCTACGGACTCGGCGACGTCTATCTGGGCGCGCCGGTGGCGACACCGATCGATCCGCGGCATCGGCTGGTCACGACCAAATACAACCCGGCGCGCACCTGGACGCCACCCAATGTCGTCGGCATCGGCGGCGCCTATATGTGCATCTATGGGATGGAGGGCCCGGGCGGCTATCAGCTGTTCGGCCGCACCATCCAGGTGTGGAACACCTATCGGCAAGGCGGCGCCTTCACCGAAGGCAAGCCCTGGTTGCTACGCTTCTTCGACCAGATCCGGTTCTTCCCCGTGAGCCACGACGAACTCACTGAGTGGCGCCGTGACTTCCCGCTCGGTCGCCGCACGATCGAGATCGAGGAGACCGAATTCCGCCTCGCCGACTATCGCGCCTTTCTCGCCGAGAATGCCGAGTCGATCACCGCATTCGAAACCAGCCGCAACGCCGCCTTCGCTGCCGAGCGTGCCGAATGGGAGCGGCGCGGCGAGTTCGATCGCGTCGCCAGCCTGAGCGAGGAAGTCGACGACAAACCCGCCGACGCCATCACGCTTCCCGAAGGCGCGGAGCTGGTCGAGGCCCCCTTTGGCGGCAGCGTCTGGAAGTTGATGAAAGCACCCGGCGACCTGGTCGCGGCCGGCGAGACGATCGCGGTGATGGAGGCGATGAAGACCGAATTCCCGCTCACCAGTCCCGCCGCCGGGACAGTCGCGGCCCTCTATGTCGTCGAGCGGCAGAGCGTTACGCCCGGCGCGCCGATGCTGGCGCTGATCCGATCGTGACCGCGCTCGACCGCCTGTCCGTCGAAGCCATTGCAGCCGACGTACAGTCGCGTCGCCGCTCGGCCGCCGACGTGATGGACGAGGTCATCCGGCGCCTCGACTTTTATGACGCAGTCCAGCCCGCGGTCTGGATATCCCGCTTCGATGGCGCCGCGCTCCGCGCCGCCGCCGCCGCGGTCGACCAACGGGTCGCCGACGGCGACGCGCTGCCGCTTGCCGGCGTGCCGTTCGCGGTGAAGGACAATATCGACGTCGCTGGTCTCGCTACGACCGCCGGATGCCCGGCTTTCTCCTACGTACCGTCGCGGTCGGCGACCGCGGTAGAGCGGCTGGTCGCCGCCGGGGCGATCCCCGTCGGCAAGACCAACCTCGACCAGTTCGCCACCGGTCTCAACGGTACCCGCAGCCCCTATGGCATTCCGCGCAACGCCTATAACCGGGCCTGGGTGAGCGGGGGATCGAGTTCGGGCTCAGCGGTCGCGGTGGCAGGTGGGCTGGTCGCCTTCGCGCTCGGCACCGACACGGCGGGATCGGGCCGCGTTCCGGCCGCCTTCAATCACCTGATCGGCTTCAAGCCGACGCGCGGACGGTGGAGCAGCCGCGGGCTCGTCCCCGCCTGCCGGACACTCGATTGCATCACGGTCTTTGCCGGGACGGTGGCGGAGGCCGGACTTGTCGATGCCATCGTCGCCGGCTTCGATCGCGAGGACAGTTTCTCGCGGTCGCTCGACGACGCGCCGCGCGCGCATCGCCGGATCGGCGTGCCGCGCGTCGACCAGCGCCCCTGGTTCGGCGATATCGACTCCGGTTTCCTCTATGACGCGGCACTGGCCAGCCTCGATGCCGAGCTGGTCGAGATCGACATGACTCCGCTCAACGAGGCGGCCCGGCTGTTGTATAATGGCCCCTGGATCGCCGAGCGGACCGCGGCGCTTCAGGATTTGCTTCGCGACGACCCGGAGGCGATCCATCCGGTTGTTCGCAGCATCGTCGAGGAAGGCCATACCTACAGCGCGGTCGATGCCTTCGCGGCAAGCTACCGTCTTGCCGACCTCGCCCGGGCAGCGGAGGAGATGTGGGCGACAATCGATCTGCTCGCCTTGCCGACCGCCCCGACCAGCTATCGCGTGGCCGAGATGCTCGCCGCACCGATCGCGCTCAACGCGAGCCTCGGCGCCTATACCAACTTCGTCAATCTGCTCGACATGGCCGCGATCGCGGTCCCGACGGGTCAATATCACAGCGGCGTCGGCTTCGGCGTCACGCTGATGGGACCCGCCGGCAGCGACCGCAGCCTGATCGACCTGGCGAAGACACTTTTCCCCGCGCCGGCGCACCTGCCGCCGCTCGACCTGGAGGGACACATGGAGACCGTAAAACTGGCCGTTGTCGGTGCGCATCTGAAGGACATGCCATTGCACTGGCAACTGACCTCCCGTGACGCACGCTTCGTTGGTGAAGCCAGGACCGCCCCCGTCTACCGGCTTTACGCCATGGCGGACAGCGTGCCGCCCAAGCCGGCGCTGGTCCACAGCGGCGACGGCGCCCCGATCGCGATCGAGATCTACGAGCTCGACATGGCGGCGTTCGGCAGCTTCGTCGCCGAGGTTCCGCCTCCCCTCGCGATCGGCACCGTGACGCTGGAGGACGGTAGCCTGGTCAAGGGTTTCGTCGCGGAGCCGCGCGCGACCGTCAATGCCGAGGACATCACCTCGCTTGGCGGATGGCGGCGCTATCTCCAGCGATAGACCCCGTCCGGACGATGCGGCGCCAGGCGGCGCAGCGTGGGGACACATCCAAAACGACCACAATGATCAACCGGTGGCGCTCCCGGCCGAAGCGCGCGCCCTATGCACGGAGTGAAACGAGCATGACCGAAGCCGCCCTGGGAACGACGATCCAACTGCATGTCCTGGACCTGGTGGGCGAGACCCGCCTGATCGAGGGTGCGATCGGCAATTCGCTGATGGAGATCATCCGCTCGTCCGGGATCGATGACATTCCGGCGTTCTGCGGTGGCTGCTGCTCCTGCGCGAGCTGCCACGTTCATGTCGATCTGGCCTTCGCCGCGATGCTGCCCGCGATGTCGCAGGACGAAGATGATTTGCTGGAAAGCTCGGCGCATCGCTCGGCCGGTTCGCGCTTGTCCTGCCAGATCCCGGCGTCGGCGGCACTGAGCGGCATCAGGCTGACGATCGCACCGCAGGAATGAGCGCATCTCGATGACTGCCGCCCGGGAGCGAGAGAAGGACATGAACGATACGACCACAGAGTCCCCCTCCCGCTTGCGGGAGGGGCTAGGGGAGGGCGTGTGGTCCTCTACTAACCAACAGGTCCTCCCCCAGCCCCTCCCGCAAGCGGGAGGGGAGAAGACGTTCACCCGCGACGAGATCGCCGCGTTGTTCGATCTCCCCTTCACCGACCTCGTGTTCCGCGCCGCCGAGGTGCATCGCGCGCATCACGCGGCGAACGAGGTGCAGCTGTCGACGCTCCTCTCGATCAAGACCGGCGGCTGCCCGGAGGATTGCGGCTATTGCTCGCAGTCATCGAGCCATGAGACCGGGCTCAAGGCGACTAAGCTGATGGACGTCCGCGCCGTGCTCCAGGCCGCCGCGCAGGCCAAGGACAATGGCTCGTCGCGCTTCTGCATGGGCGCGGCGTGGCGCAATCCGAAGGACAAGGACATCCCCGCGCTCGCAGAGATGGTGAAGGGCGTGCGCGAGATGGGGATGGAAACCTGCATGACGCTCGGCATGCTGACGCCGGATCAGGCGAAGGCGCTGGGGGAGGCAGGGCTTGATTATTACAACCACAATATCGACACCTCGCCGGAGAATTACGCCAACGTCATCTCAACGCGCAGCTTCGAGGACCGGATCGAGACGCTCGAGAATGTCCGCGGCGCGGGGATCAACGTGTGCTGCGGCGGGATCGTCGGGATGGGCGAGACGCGCGCCGACCGCGTCGGCTTCATCCATGCGCTCGCCAGCCTGCCGGTCCATCCCGAGAGCGTGCCGATCAATGCACTGGTGCCGGTCAAGGGCACGGTGCTCGGCGACATGCTGGCGGACACGCCCCTCGCCAGGATCGACGACATCGAGTTCGTCCGCACCGTGGCGGTCGCGCGGATCACCATGCCGGGCAGCATGGTGCGGCTGTCGGCGGGACGCGAGAGCATGAGCGAGGCGGCGCAGGCCCTGTGCTTCCTTGCGGGTGCCAATTCGATCTTCACCGGCGAGAAGCTGCTCACCACCGGCAACGCCGGCGACGATCGCGATGCCGCATTGTTCGCCAAACTCGGCATCTCATCGGCACAGCTGCCGAGCCAGCCATCGACGGAGACGAGCGTATACGTCCGATGACGTATGCCGCCGCAGCGGGGTTCCGGATATCCAGAGTCGACACTCGGGATCGCGGGGACAAGATGGACGGAATTCGCGTCGGCAAAAGGGTGATCGGAGCACAGGCGCCGGTAACCGTGGGCTGGGAGAACATCCCCAGGGTGGAAGGCGGCCCGGTGAAGCAGTTCATCTTCACCTGGTTCCAGCCCACGATGCTCTTCGCGCTGATCGCGTTCTGGTATTACGCACCGAATTCCATCGCCAAGGCATCAACCGCCGTCGGCATCGGCATCGGCTTCAAGGCGCTGCTGCTGGGGCTGGAATGGGTGAACCCGCGCTACGAGAGCTGGCGCCTCACCTGGAAGGAACTGGTCACCGACCTGTTCTATGTCTCGCTCGGCTATACGCTGCTCCGCATTGTCGACAGCTACATCGGCGACGGCGCCATGATCGAAGCCGTCCAGCATTCTTTCAACTGGGACAAACTCAAGTGGTTCACGGGACTGCCGCTGCTGGTGCAGGCCTTCCTGATCTCATTCATCTTCGATTTCGGACAATATTGGATGCATCGCGGGATGCATAATTGGTACCCGCTCTGGCTGCCCCATTCGGTGCATCACTACATCACCCAGTTGAACATCAACAAGGGCGCGGTCGGCAACCCCGTCGAGCTGTTCCTGATCGGCCTTGGGATCGGCGGATTCTTCGATTTCCTGCCGCGGGCCGCTCTCCTCGCCGGGGCCATCGGCCTGGCGGTCGGGACCTATCAGCACATCAATGTTCGCTTCAACACGCCGCGTTGGTGGCGCTTCCTGTTCAACACCACCGAACATCACAGCCTGCACCATTCGCAGGACTTCGAAGCCACCCGCAGCAATTATTCCGGTGTCTACATCTTCATCGACCGCATGTTCGGCACGTGCGTGGACGGCGAAGCGGAACTGCTCGGGATGGAAGGCGGCCGCCGCATGTCGATCCGCGAGCAGATGACCCATCCCTTCACCGAGGGCTGGAAGACGCTCAAGGAACGATTCGGCCGGCCGGCGGCCGTGGTGCCCGCCGAGTGATGACATTGCTCCGCCCGCACAACCTCCCGCTACCCGTTCGTCACGCCCGAGCCGCCATGAGCGGCCCGGGTTGAGCCTTGCTCCGAGACGGTATGGAAAAGCTCTCCCCGATGGAGATCATCACGTGAACCTGCGTTTCATCGACTGGATCTGGCACATCAGGGGCAGCCTGGCGCTCGCTCCCGGGCAATCGGGCAGTCAAGCCTTTGACAGGCTCGATTCCCTGTTCCGCCAGACCGGGACCAGCCACGAACGGACCAGCGACACGCTGACGTTCCGCAAGAAGGACCAGGCAGCCCAGGACAAGATGTCGGTTTTCGATGGTGGCATCCTACGGATTGAACGAGGGGCGGCCGGCGCCGTGCTGCGCTATCATCTGACCAGCCGGGCGTTGCTGTTCTGCTTTCTGGCGCCGCTGCTATTTCTGGGCATCGCTCAGTTCACCATCGTCGTGGTCAAGCACCAGAAACCCTCAACCGACGCCGCAAAGTCCGCAAAAAAAGACGCGCAGGTGCTGCCGATGAACCCGATCGACAAAGCCCTGGGCGCACCCGCACCCGAAAAGCCTAAAAAGGATGGCGCGGACAAGGCCGAAGGCAAGAACAAGAAACCCTCGCCGACGCCCGCCTATGTCTTTGCGGCGATCTTCGCCTTTCTCTATCTCGCTGGGCGAATTCTCGAAGACAGGCTGATCAAGGCGCAGTTCAAAAAGAGATTGCTGGGCACATAGCCCCCGACCCACGTCGTCGCCCGGCAGTCACGCCTTCTCCCCTCGGCCCGCGATTCCTGATCCGCTAGACCTTGCGCTTCTTGCCCTCGAATCCGTCCTTCACGTCGTCGACCCACGCTACGATCTCGCGGTCGCTCCATCGCGACGCGAAGGGAGAAACCTTGTAAGGCGACGGGAACTTCCCTTCCTGAATGAGGCGATAAATCATCGACTTCCCAAGCTCGACCCGGCGTTTGACCTCGTCGAGCTTGAGCAAGCGGTCAGGATGATCGGAACCGCTCATTTCCGGCGGCAGTTTGACCGGCGTTCGATATACCCAGCAGCCCTTCGATCTCGGCCGAGGTGTATCCCTCGCCGACCAGTTCGGGGCACTCCCGCTCTACCTCTCGCAATATATTGAAGCGCATAAATCCGAATATTATGCATCACTCAAAGCCGCGCAGCAGCAACTGGACTGGGCTGCGGCCGTCGCTTTTCTGGCCGACGCGATCACCGGGTCGGTCGACGAACTAATGGTCACACGCGACGCTCTTCGGTCACTCGCCCAGGCATGGCGGGCGCGCCGCCGCTTTCGTTAGCATTCGGCAGCCTTGCGCGCACTTGAGCTGCTTGCCAGCTACCCGGTGGTGACTGCCAAAAGGCTCGCGGCACGTCTCGATCCCGGGCGGCACTCACCGCGATCGAACAACTCGAGCAAGTGGGCGCCTTCAGGAGAAGACCGGCTACGCCCGTAACCGTGTGTTCGTCGCAACCGAAGTGCTGGCGATTATCAATCGTCCGTTCGGCGACAAGCCCATCCTGCACGGATAGCTCGTCCCGTCGGCCACTCCCGGATCAAACTTGAGCGGCAACGCGACCTTAGGCCGGAACGCCGCTCCTGTTCGTGCTATATCGAATATGCTCCGCGCCGCCGGACCGGGAACCGGAAGTCACGGTTCACCGGCACAGGCCTGAACCGCCGGGAGTGCAACCCGGTGGGATTTGCCGGGCGCAGGGCGAGTCCTTCTGGTTTGGGCAGACCTGCGCTCAGCATGTCCGCCCAGATGAGCGCCAGCAAGCGGAGCGCGAGGCGCGTGATAGGGCACGCATAATCCGCCTTTGCTGCCACGATCATTTTCTGCAGAGGCACAAGATCGGTTGCCGGCCACCGATCTTCCGGCCCGCTCCGGGGCCCGACCGAGATTAGCGGAGCCCCTCACCCGCCCTTCTAGAAGCGCGCCCGCACCCCGACCCTGTAGATGCGGCCGAGCGTGTCGTAGAGCGCCGGATTCACGTCGAGCCCAGTATTGGTCTGTGGCGACGGCGCCGGGTCGTGGTCGAACACATTGTCGACCTTGAAATACAGGGTCGCCTTCTTGCCGATGTTCACCGAGCCGCCGATGTCGATATAGAAGGCGCCCTTCATCTTGTTGTAGTCGATCGTGGGGTTGTTCGCGGTGGAGACGGGACACCCCGTCGTGCAGACGACGTACTGGTGGCCAAACACGCCGTCGGAGAACCAGCGCTCCTGCACGTCGAGGCTGAACGCATCATTTGAATAGCTCTGGACAGCCAGCCATTTCCAATAGGGCGTATTACCCGAGTTGGCGCCGGCCTGATCGACCACGGCCACGCCGGCAATACCCGCATCGACCAAGAACTTGGTGACGTGCGTGCCCAATGCCCGAACCGTGAAGTTGCCCGGCAGGCCTAGTGGGTGCTTCCATTGGTAGCTCGCCTCGATATCGAAACCACTGGTTTTCCATGAAGCGAGGTTGAACGGCTGAACATTAATGAAATTGCCGCCCTGCACGGGGCTGTTGAGGACGAACCCGCCACAGAAAGCCTGGTTGCCGGAGAAGCAGAAATTGACGATCTGCTGCGGCGTCAGGGTAGAGACCACGCCTTTCAGGTTGATATTGTAATAGTCGAACGACAGGCTGAGCCCAGGTAGCCAGGACGGGCGCGACAGCACGATGCCGAGTTCGGTGTTGCGGGCGATTTCTGGCTTGAGATTGGGGTTGCCGACCGTGTTCTGGAAAGCCTGTACCGCAACGTTGCGAAACGGATCGGTGAAATTCGGCAAGGTCGTGATCGTCGGCGCCGCGAACAGTTCCGACAAATTGGGCGCGCGCACGTCGCGCGAGGTCACCGCGCGCAGCCGGATGCCGTCGAGCGGGGTGGTCCAGGTGCCGCCGATCTTCCACGCCCAGACGGTACCCGACGTGCTGTAATGCGTTCCGCGGCCTGAGGCGTTGAGATTGGCCCGGCCGATCGCCTTGCTGTCGAACAGCGGCAGATCGAGTTCGAGAAATCCTTCGTAGACGTCGTATTTGCCGTGGCCGTTCTTATAGTTGCCGGCCGCCCAGCTGCTGCCTAGCTGCGAATTGAGCAGCGGATCGGCCGGATATGCGGGACTGTTCGGGCTGATGCTGGAAACGCCGGCGCCATAGGGATCGGCGTTCACGCGATAGAATTCGCGACGATATTCTCCACCGAAGGCGACCGACAGCGGACCCGCCCATAATTTGAGCGGCTCACCGGAGAAGTTCACGCTGACCACATCCTGAGTCAGCCTGGTGTGCTGAAACGGTCCGTTGACCGGCGTGACATAAGCGAGTGCCGCCGAGGACGGCGCCGCGCCGCCGAACACGTTGATCGGCTGGCAACCGAGCGCGCGCGCCGCTGGATCCGCGCAGACGATCGCACCGTTGAGCGTGATCGCGTTGGCCGCGGCGGCGTAGCGATTCTGCAGAACGATGTCGTGAACCTTGATGTTCGAAATGGTAATGGAATGCTGGTAATAGCTATCGTAGGACCAGCTGGATCCGAGGACGTCGAATTTCCCCTTGGCCCCGCCGACGAAGCGGTACTGGCGCCGGTCGGTATAGACTTTGGGATCCGGGAAGGATCCGTTGCTGGTCCCGAAGCTGAACTGCGTAATCCCGGCGGTGGCGCAGCGATCCTTCACCAATTGCGGCACGAACGGGTTGGCGCATTGAACGGTCAAGCTCGGGCGGCCATATCCGGGGCTCGGCTGGTTGCTGGTCTTCACCACACCCACGTCGACGGTCGCGTAAATCTCGTTGTCGGGGGCGAAGTCGTAGCCGATCCGGCCGAAGCCGTTGATGCGCTCGAGCGACGATTTGAGCGACGCACCGCTACCCGGCGCTCCCGACAAATCGCCGCCGACGCAGAAACTGTTGCCGGGATAACAGCCGGTGACGGCGCCGGTGCCAGTAGGCTGGCCGCCCGACCCGTAGTTGAAGTTGAACGGCGCACCGTTCCGATCGAACGCGATCCCCTGCAACGGGCCGTTGTTGATCAGGCCATACAGGGCATATTGGTAAGGCTGGGCATAATCGCGATAGAGATATTGCGGCAGGCCGTTGTTGGTCTGCCCGGTATTGACCAAGGTGCTGGCGCGATACCAGTCGCGGCTGCCGGCGAGATCGGTTCCGAAATCGCCCGCCCCGACACCATCTTCGTGATCATATTCGCCGCTGACGATCAGGTGCAGGCGGTCGTTGAGCAACTTCGTACCGTAGGCCGCCTGGACGAGACCCTGTTTGTCGTCGCCATAATTGGTGATGCCGCCCTGCACGTTCGCCTTGAAACCGACGAACCGCGTGTCGGTGATGAAGTTGACGACGCCACCGACCGCGTCCGAACCGTAGGACGCCGACGCGCCGCCGGTCACGACGTCGACCCGCTTGATGAGCAGTTGCGGAAACAGGCTGATATCGGGGACGCCGGTGACGTTGGCGCCGCCGACGCGTTGCCCGTCCAACAGGGTCAGCGTGCGGATCGCGCCGAGCCCGCGGAGCGAGAAAGAGCTCAACCCCTGCTGCCCGCTCGACGTGCTGAACGTGCCGGTCGCCGCGCCCGTCGATCCTTGCAGCGACGGCAATTGGGCGATGGTGTTGAAGATGTTTGGCTGCGCGTTCTTGAGGATCTGGTCCTCGCCGATCACGGTCGTCGGGGTCGGCGCATTGAAGCCGTTGGTGGTGATGCGCGAGCCGGTGACGATGATATCGCCCGGACCGGAAGAGGGGGCGGCCGGAGCGTCGGGAGCCGGTTGCGATTTGGCGGGTTGATCGGGCGCCGCGGCGGCACTGTCCTGCGCATGGGCCGCGCCGGGGACCGCGGCCAGCGCGGCCGCCAGCGCGATCAGGCTGGCGAACGTTCCGCGGCGGGCGGTCGACGCCGAGTCGCTGCAGCTGCTGACTATGACCATATTCTTCTCCCCTTCCTATGTCGCAGCGCGCCGGCCGAGGGACGGGGCAACGATCTCAGTTAGCGCTAACTACAGAAAGGCGGCGCGCCGATCATCTACGACCAAAGTCGCAGAGCGGGCGGAAACGGGGATCAAGGATCAGGGATGCGCGGCGTAGAGCGCGTGGTGGGTCAGGATGAACAAGGTCCGTCCATCCGCTCCACCGAACAGCAATTGCAGCGGGCGCGCGGGCACGTCGATCCTGCCGATCTCCGCGCCATTGGCGGCGTAGACGAACACTTGTCCATTGGCGACAAAGACGCGCCCATCCGCCCCGACCGCGACGCTTTCCCCGCCGCGCGCGGCGAACGGTTTGAGGTCGGTGATGCTTCCGCCCGCGCCGAGCCTGCCCGAATAGGTGCGGTCCTCCGACGCATTGGCGAGGTATAGCGGTGCGCCGACCTTGCCCGTCACGAAGCCATAGGTGTCGAGCGTATCGGAAAAGCGCCACACCGGCCCCTGCTGCCATACGCGATAGGCAGGCAGCACAAGGCTGTGGTCGGGCGAGACATATTCGCGCGGTTTAGCCACTGCCACATCGCGCGCGAACATCTCGGCAAGTGTGACGAAGCGGTCGCTCGCCGGGTCATATTGGTCGCGGAACTCGCCATTGACCCAGAAGCTGCCAGGCAGAACGACCCGGCTATCCTGGCGGCCGGCGACGGGCGTCGGCGCGATGACACGAACCGCCTGAGGGCGCGCGGGATCGATGCTGAAGACGGTCGCTTCGGGTCCGGCGGATGAAAGCACCAGCAGGTTCCCGGAGCGGTCAACCGCGAGGTTGACCGCATCGAGCGGTGCGTCGGTGACGACCGACAACCCCTCTTTGTCGGACCAGCCATGGATGCGCTGGAAGAAGCGGTCGACGAAATAGAGCTTGCCCGATGCGTCTACCGCGCCGCCGCCGAGCGAATAGAAACCGTCCGCGAGCAGGGTCGCGGCCGCGATCGATGGGGTCGAAGGCGCGGCCGTTGCGTCGGTCACGTCCAGCACCGCGAACTCGCGCTCGCGCACATCGAGGCCGCGCGTGACGTCGCGGATCGCGTTTTCGAACGAGAATTTGCTCGCGCGAAGATACGTCCCGCAGCCGTTCGCATCGCAGGTCGCGAAACCGCTCTCCGCGTTGACGTGCAGGTTGCGGAAGCGGATGTCGGTCGACTGATACAATCGTACCGCCTCCGCCGCGGATTGGAGCGAGCGGGTGACGCGATAGCCGTGAAAATTGGCGAACAGGATGTTGCGTGAGTTGCGCACCTCCAGCGCGACGGCGTCGCGGCTCTCATTCGCTTCCTCCTCGGTCTGGGGCGCGAAGAACCGCCAGTTCGCGACGCGATCGAGCACGATCTCCGCGCGGCGATGGTGCTCGGCCGACATCTCATAGACGCGACCGGGGGTCGTCGTATCCGACACGTACAGCCCAGCCTGGGCATAAGTGTCTGGCGTCCACAATCCGTTGAAGGTGCCGCCGCCGCCATCGGTCACCCACAGGCTGGCATATTGCCCGTCCCACTTTTTCTTCGGATCGGCGTCGGCGGTCTGGTTGGCGTTATAGGGATTGAACCGGCTGCCATCGGCGAGGTTGGTGCCGTGGCCTCCCTGGAACTTGACATCGTCGACTAGCGACTCCTTGCCTGCTCGCCATAGCAATGCCGTCGCGCGCGGATTGACGCCGCCGGTGAACAGCCCGAGCCCGGAGATGATCGCATCACCTCCCTTCGCGCTCTCAACCAGTGCCTTGGGACTGCCGACCCCACGATAGCCGGGACTGTCATCGGTCAGCACGATCTGCGTAAGGCTGGGGTGCAGGCCGATCAGCACGCTGTCGGGACGTAGTCGTAACGTCTCGCTGATGCGATAGAAACCGGTCGGAAAATAGACGATGCGCTTCGCGTCGATCGCACGCTGGATCGCGGCGGTGTCGTCGGTCGCGTCGTCGCCTTTCGCACCGAAATCACGAACGTTGCTCCAGGCCGCGACCGGCGGGAGCGCACGGATAGCGGGCTTCGGCCGGCTCGGCAGAGCCGACAATGGCGCGGCGTCGAGCCGCGTCTCGACTCGTCCCGTCTGCCCGAGACCGGCAAGCGTCAGCCCGTGCGAGAATGCCACCACGCGATAGCGCGCGGCAGGACCTGCGACGGTCCGCCCGCTATCGCGAAAACGTGCGAACACCGGCGTGCCGCTCGCGGTCGCATTCTCGAATCCTATCTGGGTGAAGGCGCTGGCTTCGTTGCTGATGACGACGCCCGCGCGGGCGACATTCTCGAAGCGCACATCGCTGCCCCACAATTGGTCGCCATAGCCACGATCGATCTCGATCCCTACCGGCACGTTGCGTATGGCGACGTTGACGAGAGTCAGCGACGCCTCATGTTCGCGGATCGCGGCGTCGCGCTGCCCGTCAAAGGTCGAATCGAGCAACGTATATTGCCAGGCCGGCGACGGCTTCTCGGTCAGAATGCCATAGCGCCCGCCATGAAAGGTTAAGTCCATCCCCAGATTGCCGGCCTGGTAGATGCCGGCGAGCGCCGAACCCAGACGAAAATCGATATGGCTCAGATACGCATGCTGCGCGGCATGGAAGCGAACTGCGGTCGCTGCGGGATTGCCCTCGCCAATCTCGAAATCGACATTCGACAGCGCCGAATAGAAGGTGCCCGGATTGGCGTCGGCGACCTGGGGATCGAACGGCACGCTGGTCGGCGGCGGCACCGGCACCGGGCCCCGCTCGATCGGGCCGTAGAGGCCCGGCCGCGCCGCGCCGGGGCGATTGCCGGCGAACAGCACCATGCTGCCGACCCCGTGCTGGAAACCGGGCGTATCCGGTGCCAGCGCGATGGTTGGACGCGTGCGGCCGACGCCGAATATCCGCACGCCGGGCCAAACGTAAATCGTGCGGGTGATGCGGTAGCGGCCTGCGGGAAGAAAGACGAGGCCGCCCCCGCCTTCGGCCTCCGCGGCGTCGATCGCCGCCTGGATCGCGGCGCTGTCGTCGGCGACGCCGTCCCCATGTCCGGCGACGGCAACCGCTCTCGGATCGATTGGCGCCGATGCGAATGCGGACGGGGCGCGAGCGGCCCATCCCGGCGCGGTGCCGGCGACCAGCAACGCGATGACGCTTAGCATCGATAGACCGCTGGTTCTTGCCATCACATCCGCCCTCGCCTTCAAGCGTGCCGGATTAAACGCCCATCGTCACCTCGTTGATAGCGACGAAGGTCGTAGTGGCGTTCACTCGGCAGCTGCCCGATAGGGGGTGATCCGTCCGCTCGGGATGGCGCAAGGGGTCGAACGAAACGATGCAGCCACGACGACCGACGACAGCGCTGCGCGCCCGCGCAATCATCGTGATGGGAGTGAGTGGCAGCGGCAAGTCGATGCTGGGCCGCTGCCTGGCGGAAAAGCTCGATTCGACGTTCATCGAGGGTGACGATCTCCACACCGCCGATGCCGTCGCCAAGATGCGCGCGAGCCATCCACTGGACGATGCGGACCGCTGGCCCTGGCTCGACAGGGTGGGCGCCGCTGTCGGCGCCGCCGTCGCGCGTGAGGGCATGGCAGTCGCCGCCTGCTCCGCGCTCAAGCGGCGTTACCGTGAGCGGCTGGCGATGGCGGCGGGCATTCCCTTGCTGTTCGTGCTGCTGGACGCACATCGTGACCTGCTGTCGCGGCGGCTGGCTGATCGTCCGCATCATTTCATGCCGACAACCCTGCTCGATAGCCAATTGGCTACGCTCGAACGACCCGATGCCGACGAACCCGCGATCGTGCTCGACGCCGCCCGCCCGCCGCTCGCTTTGTGCGCGGAAGCGCTCGCCCGGGTCCTACAGACCGCCGAAGCAGGGATGCACGGCGCGCCCTGATCTAGGGCATTAGCCGCTTTCGTCCCTGCGATAGGTGCCAGCGCATCGCCAGCGCGGCGCCGTCGGCATCATGCACTCGGATTGCCTCCACGATCGCATCGTGCTCGCCCATCATCGCCTCGATCACTTCGGGCGGACGAGCGCGTGAAATTTCGACGCCCGCCTTCAAAATCCGCAACACTTCGTCGTGCAGATGGTCGAACAGCGACAGAAAGGCGCCGTTCGCGGTCGCTTCTGCTATAGCGCGGTGCAGCGCCCAGTCCTCGTCATGGGCCGGTGCGCTCGACAACAAGGCCGCGCGCAACGCCGTCAGCGCCGCCTCGATCGCCTCCATCTGCTCAGACGAACGGCGTTGCGCCGCCAGTCGCGCGGCCTCCGCCTCCAGCACGAACCGGACCTCATAAGTGCCGAGCGTCGCGGCGAGATCATCCATCGCCATATGCGCGCCGAGCCGCTCGGAGGGCCGGCGTTTGACATAGGAGCCCGCGCCGCGCCTCGACTCGGTAATGCCGTCGCTTGAGAGCCGCACCAGCGCCTCGCGCACGACGTTGCGCGACATGCCGAACATCTCCGCCAGCCGTGCCTCCGACGGCAACCGGTCGCCCGACGCCAATGCCTCGTCGGTGATGATGCGCACGATCGACGTATAGGCCCGATCGGCAAGCCTGCTCTCGTTCATGGATGCCCTTTCCACCGGTCAGACGACGTAGCTGAGCGCCACGACGAACGCGAGACCCAGCACCGAGATCGCCGTTTCCAGCATCGACCAGGTTCGGAACGTGTCTGGCATCGAGGTGCCGACATAGCTCTTGACCAGCCAAAAGCCCGGATCGTTGACGTGGCTGAAGAACACCGATCCGGCGCCGATCGCCAGCACGATCAGTTCGGGCGGAACGCCGGAAGCGGCCGCCACCCCTGGCATCACGCCGACGGCGGTGATCGTCGCCACCGTCGCCGACCCGGCCGCCAGCCGAATGCCGACCGCGATCAGCCAGCCGAGCAATAGCGGCGAGATAGCGTGCGCCAGCACCAGTCGCGCAAGCAAATCGGACAATCCCGCGGATACCAGCACCTGTTTCAACGCGCCGCCCGCGCCGATCGCCAGCAGGATCGCTCCCGCCGCGCCCATCGTCTCGTGCCAGATCGCGTCCTGCACTTGCGTATCGGCCAGCCGCCGCCCGAACAGCAGCGGCAAGGCCAACAGGTTGGTGATCAGCAACGCGAGCACCGGGTTGCTCGCCGCCACCAGCCATCCCGAACCCTTCTGCCCGGGGATCATCTGGCCCAGTTCGCCGGCGGCAATCAGCAGCACGGGCAGCATCACGATGAACAGCGCAGCGTCGCGTCGCGGCGTCGCGACCGCAAGCGGGCGATCGCCGAGTACCGGCGGCGCCAACCGGACGCCACGCGCGGTCACCGATGCCAGGACGGGACCGGCGAGGATCGCGACAGGAATCGCGATCAGGATGCCGTACAGCATCGTTCGTCCCAGATCGGCGTGGAGCGCTTCCACCGCGAGCAGCGGGCCAGGATGCGGCGGCACCAGCGCGTGAACCACGCCGAGCCCGGCAAGAGCTGGCAGGATGAGCCGCAGCCGGGCCGCGTCACGATCGCCCTCCCCCGGCATCGCTTCGGCCGCCGCAACGACGATCGGCAGCAGCAACACGAGCCCGGTCTCGAAGAACAAGGGCAGGCCGATTAGCATCGCGACTCCGAGCGTCGCCCAGGGCGCGGCGCGCGGCCCCGTTATCCTCAGCGCCCCATTGGCCAATGATGCGGCCGCGCCGGAAAGGTGGAGCATCGCGCCGAGCGACAGGCCCAGCGCGACGACCAGGCCGGTACCGCCGACGATATCGCCGACCCCTTTCTGCACCGCCTTGGCGATGTCGGCGAGCGGCATGCCGGCAAGCAATCCCACGGCGAAGGCGCCGCACAGCAAGCCGATGAAAGGATGAAGCCGCCCGCGAACGATCATCGCCACCGCCAGCGCGATACCGGCGACCGCAGCCACCAAAAGCCGGATATCGGCGGCGTTCATCGGCTGCGTACCAAAATGGTCGGATCGCCTGTCATGCCCCTCTCCTTACGATCTGCGCGGCTCTGTGGCCCACGTCCAATGCGGACAACCTGTAGAACAGGTTTTTGGTCATCTCAATCAAATTGAGCTTGAAAACGCGGCGTAAATGCTGAAATAGTAAAAATCTGTCCAACTGATTCCGGAAAATACCGGCGCAAACGGGCTTAGGGAGGATCGAATGGCGGACCCCGAATCAGAAACCACGCAGGCGGACGCGATCGCGCGCCTGACACCTACCCAGATCAAAGTGCTACAAGGCGTTCGTTCGGGTCAACTGAACAAGCAGATCGCCTATGATCTTGGTATCGCGGAGGCGACGGTAAAGGCGCACATGACGGCGCTGATGCGCAAGCTGAACGTGCGCAACCGTACCCAGGTGGCGATAGCCACGCAGTCGCTGGCGCTGCGAGCTTATTGATGCGGCGCCGGATCTGCCCCGGCTCATTTCACATCCCACGCAGCTGACGAAAGACCGGCTATGACCAAGAAAGCCTGGCTGGCCTCCGTGGCCTGCTTGTTCATGGCCTCGCCCGCCGCGGCGCAATCCATATCGGTCTATCGGTCGATGCCCGCCGACCCTCGCGCCGTCGTTGCGCACGGAGTCGGCGACGGGCGAGCCGATGACAGCGCCGCGATCCAGCGCGCGATCGATGCCGCGACCGACGGCCGCAGCGGCGGCATCGTTTTCCTGCCGTCGGGCCGCTACCGGATCAGCCGGACGATCTTGATCCGGTCCGGCGTGCGCGTGTTCGGTGTCGGGCCGACCCGGCCGGTGATCGTGCTTGGCGACGGCACACCAGGTTTCGGTTCAGGCATCGCGGCGATGGTCAGCTTCACCGGCGACGACCAGTATCGCGTGGGCAAGGTCGCCGAGCCGCCGCCGACCAGCGTCCCGTTCGATCCGTCGGTCTTCGATGCGACCTCCAGCACTTTCTATTCAGCGCTGTCCAACGTCGATTTCGAGATCGGCGCGCAAAATGCCGGCGCGGTTGCGGTGCGCGCGCGTGTCGCGCAGCACGGTTACCTCCGCCATATCGACTTCCATATCGGCTCCGGATTTGCCGGCCTCTATCAGGCGGGCAATGAAGCGGAGGATTTGCGTTTCTTTGGCGGACGTTATGGAATCGTCACCGAGAAGACGTCCCCTGCCTGGCAATTCACGCTGATCGATTCGAGCTTTGAGGGGCAGCGCGACGCCGCGATCCGAGAGCACGAGGTCGACCTGACATTGGTCAATGTCGCGATCCGCGACACGCCGATCGGGATCGAGATCGACCGCGGCTATTCGGATTCGCTATGGGGCAAGCGGGTCCGGTTCGAGCGCATCCGCGACGCGGCGATCGTCGTCAGCAACGAACGCAGCGTCTTCACGCAGATTGGATTCGACGACGCGATCGCAGACGAAACGCCCGTCTTCGCGCGATTCCGCGACAGCGGCAGGACGGTGAAGGGGCAAGGCGCGCGCTATCGGGTCCGCGATTTCGGCTATGGTCTTTCCCTGCCTTCCCCCGGTGGCGGTGGTGACGGCGATTATGCGACGGTGGCGGATATCGTCCCGCTCGCCCGCATGCCCGCCCGCCCCAGCCCCGCCATTCCCGCGCTGCCGCCGGTGAGCGACTGGACAAATGTCCGTACCTTCGGCGCGACCGGCGACGGCACCACCGACGACACCGCGGCGTTGCAGCGCGCGATCGACGCACGTCGGGTCCTGTATCTGCCGATCGGCCGGTATCGGATCACCGACACGCTCCGGCTCCGTCCCGACACCGTGCTGATCGCGCTGCATCCGGGATTAACCCAATTGTTCCTACCCGATGCCTCGCCCGCTTTCGGCGGCGTCGGCGGGGCGAAGGCGATGGTCGAAAGCGCGCGCGGCGGGCCGGCGATGGTCTCCAGCCTGGGGCTATGGGCGGGCGTCGCCAACCCTCGCGCAACGGCCCTGCTGTGGAAGGCGGGCGAGGCGTCGCTGGTCAATGATCTTAGCGTCCGCTTCAACCCCGGCGCCCTGCCCGCGTCGGGCAACCCCACCGCCTCGCCAACGCCGCGCTTCGACGGTCGGCGTCCGAGCATCTGGGTGACCGATGGCGGCGGCGGCACCTTTGCCGCGATCTGGTCGCCCGATACGATCGCCCAGGCCGGGTTTTACGTTTCCGACACGACGACGCCGGGGCATGTCTACGAATTGTCGGCCGAACATCATTACCGAGCAGAGATCGTGCTCGACCATGTCGAGAACTGGGAATTCCTGGCGCCGCAAACCGAGCAGGAAATAGCCGACGGGGTCAACGCGATCTCCACCGAGATGCGCAATTCGCGCAACATTCTGTTCGCCAATTATCACGGCTATCGCGTGGCGCGGTCGCTCGGGCCGATGGACGCGGCGGTGAAGCTGTACAATTCGGGCGGCATCCGCTTCCGCAACGTCCACATAAACGCGGAAAGCGGCTTTGCCAGTTGCGATGCGAAAGGATGCGGAACCTTCACCAGGGCAAGCAAATATCCGTTCGAAAACGCAATCCGCGACCTGACTCGCGGTACGGAGGTCCGCGAGCGCGAGTTCGCCCGGCTCGACGTCTCGCCCGCTGCCCCATCCGCATCGGCTGTCCCCCAGACTGCGATCCCGGTCACCGCAGGCGTCATCAAGCGCGCCGGCGGGTTCCATTCGATCGCCGGCGCGGCGGTCGACCGGTCGGGAAACCTGTTCTTCATCGACCGTACTTTCCAGCGCATCTACGGCTGGTCGGGCGAAAACGGTCTGTCGCTCGTCGCCGACGCGCCGCTCGATCCGGTCAACCTGGCGGTCGATCGGTCGGGCAAGCTGTTGGTGTTATCCTCCGCCGGACGCGATGGCACGGTGTACAGCATCGATCCGGCAAAGCCGGCGGCGGTGCGAGTGATCGAACCGAGCCCGGTCCAGCCGCACGGCGACATGGCGACATTGTTGCCGGTCAACGTCTGGGCGAACGGCGAATTCGCCGACCGGATCGACCCCGTCACGTACCGCTTCCCGCCGCTGGCCGACTTTTTCGTCGCCAAGATGGGCCAAACCAAGCCGCTCGAATATGTTACGCCCGATGGGTCGCTGGCCTTGCCGGCGTTCCGCGTATGGAACCAGGGTCCCGACGATCATCGCGGATGGCGCTGGTCCGACTCGCTCGACGCCTATGGCCTGGTCAACGCCCGACCTGGCGAACGCGTGTACCTGACCAACGCATCGGAGAACCGTACCTATAGCGGGCTGGTCGGCGCGGGCGGTGCCGTCACCGATCTCCACATCGTTGCCGACCGTGGCGGAGAAAGTGTCGCGCGCGATGCCGCCGGCAACCTCTACGTCGCCAACGGGCAGGTCTATGTCTATGCGACGGACGGGAGGCAGACGCGGCGGATCGATATCCCCGAACGTCCGCTGCAACTGGTGCTTGGCGGCCGTGATCGACGCACGTTGTTCATCCTGACTCACCATTCGCTGTACACGCTGGACCTGTGAGCGGGTACCATCATCACCACGGGAAGCCCGGTTGAGGAGGTTTCGGAACGAGGAGGCCGCGAATGGACTGGGGACGTCGTGAAGTGCTGGGAGCAGCGACGTCGCTCCTCGCGATGTCGAGCTCGGTAGCGCGCGCAGTACCGGCGCGGCCACTGGGCTATGCGATCGTCGGGCTCGGCCGCTATGGTCTCGGCGTCATTATCCCGCAATTCGCCAACTGCGCGCAAAGCCGCCTTGCCGCGGTGGTCAGCGGCGATCCGGCCAAGGCGCAGCGCGTGGCGGCCGAACACGGACTGCCGGCCCGGTCGATCTATTCTTATGCGAGTTTCGACTCGATCCGCGACAATCCCGACGTCGATATCGTCTATGTCTGCCTGCCCAACTCGATGCATGCGGAATATACGGTGCGTGCCGCCAAGGCGGGCAAGCACGTCATGTGCGAGAAGCCGATGGCGGTGTCGGTGGCGGAATGCGAGACCATGATCGCTGCGTGCAAGGCGGCCGGCCGCAAGCTGATGATCGGCTATCGCTGTCATTTCGAAGCCTACAATCTCGAAGCAATGCGGTTGGCGAGGAGCGGCGCCGTGGGTCATATTCGCTACGTTCGCTCCGAGCACGGGTTCGTGCAGCGCAATCCGTCGGAATGGCGGCTGAAGCGCGCGCTGGCGGGAGGCGGCTCGCTGATGGACATGGGCATCTACAGCCTCCAGGCGGCGCGCTACATGATCGGTGAGGAGCCGGTGGCGGTGACCGCGCGCGAGTCGACCGACCGGCGCGATCCGCGCTTCACGCAAGTAGAGGACATCATCGACTGGACGCTCGAGTTTCCGTCAGGTGCAATCGCCAGCTGCCAATCGATGTATAGCGCCAACCAGAACCACATCCTGCTGATGGGGGATCAGGGGCGCATCGAGCTGGAGCCGGCCACACGGTACGACGGCAACCACATGTGGCTCGGCAAGGATGGACGGGAGCGCGAGGTAACGCCGCCGCCCGGCCCGGCGGCAACCCAGTTTGCCGGTCAACTCGACCATCTGGCGCAATGCATCCGCACGGGGCGCGAGCCGATCGTATCAGGCGAGGAAGGCCTGCGCGACATGCGTATCATCGAGGCGATCTATCGATCGGCGCGCGAGGGTCGGACGATCAGGCTGGCCGGTCAGGCATGAATCGTACCCTGCCCATCATGAATCGTCGCTCCGTCCTGACGGCGGCCGGAGCGTTCGCCACGACCGCGGCGTTCGGCACCCAGCCGAAGTCCTCTGTCCGCCGGCTGTCGTCATCTGCGGCGCAATGTCGAACGCCAGCGGCTGCCCTGACCCGGGTTTCCCCAAGCCCAGCGGTATTCGTCAGGCAATGTTGCGCTGGTCCGGGGACCATGGCTGGGAAGGATTGCGCTTGGGCGCCGCACTCGAGGTGAAGGGAGTATCGCACGCCGTCCGTTGGGCATGTCGGCAGGCACTGAACCTGGACGGGTCACTGACCCTGCGACAAATCTCCGATCGTTCTAATCTCGGAATCGGATGACCTCGGATCAATCTGGTCGCGCGGTTGGGCGGCGCGAACCTTGGCATCGGTCAGCAATGTCGGTCTCCCGAAAAGTACCACGTTTTTCGACCGCGCATACCACGTTTGAGTCCCCGAATTTCGCCGGATGGGCGCGAACGGGTACGGACGGCCGTGGCCGAGCTGATCGACTAAGCGTCGGTTTTCAGGAGAAAAAAGTCGATCCCAGTGGACCAGCGGGGACCCCTGTGGAGGGCCCCGTGGCGGAGAGGGTGGGATTCGAACCCACGGTACCTTGCGGCACAACGGTTTTCGAGACCGTCCCAATCGACCACTCTGGCACCTCTCCGCACTGGGAGTTCCGCACCTTTATGCACTGCCTGGACGGTGCGGGTGCTGGTCGAAGGCGGCGCCTCTAACGCACGCGGTCCGCGCGCGCAAGCGGTCCGCTTGTGCAGCGCCGAAGAAACTCTACATTATGATTATGACTCGTTCCGAACCCCATGACGTGCTTTCGCAATCCGGCGTGCCGATGCCTGCGGTGGCGACCGCGCGGTTCACGATCGGCGATGTCGTGCGCCACCGGATGTTCGACTTTCGCGGGGTGATTTTCGATATCGACCCGGTCTTCGCCAACACCGACGAATGGTATGAATCGATCCCCGAGGAACTGCGCCCGTCCAAGGAGCAGCCGTTCTATCACCTGCTCGCCGAGAACGGGGAATCGAGCTACGTGGCTTATGTCAGCCAGCAGAACCTGCTGCACGACGATAGCGAGGAACCGGTCGATCATCCGGCGATCGACGGGCTGTTCACCGGCTTTGCCGATGGCCGTTACAATCTCCGCCGCGAGCATCGACACTAGAGATTGGCCGACGTGCCACGCTGGAAATGAAAAAGGGGGCCTTTCGGCCCCCTTCCCTTTTGCGATGTCTTCGCGCCGATCAGAAATTGAACGCCACGCGGCCATAAAGGAAACGTCCGTTGAAGCCGAACGGCGACAGTGACGAATAGGGCAGGAAATAGCTGTTGGGCGAGAACGCTCCGCCAAGCGGCAATCGATCGGGGTAAACGTCGAACACGTTGTCGGCGCCCACCGCCAGCGTGATCTCCTTGATCGGATGAACGCGCAGTTCGACGTCGGTGACCCATTTCGGCGTCATCTTGAAGTCGCCCGCGACCGTGCCGAGCGGAGCGGACAGCGCGCCCCCGGCCGCGCTCCATACCGTTCCATAGCGGTTGGTGCGCACCGTCGCCCCGACGAGGCCCAGATCCCAGTCGACCGACAGGTTGAGCTTGGTCCGCGGCTGACCGTCCGTCAGGCGGAACGATTCCTGGCGCCCGAACAGAACCAGACCCGGGAGCGACGGCAAGACTGCCCGCTTGATGATCTTGGTTTCGTTGTAATTGTATCCAGCCGTGAGCACGAATTTGCCCGCACCGAAATCGGGCACGCGATACGTCGCGACGATATCGAGACCCTGGGTCCGCGTGTCGACGCCATTGACGAAGAAGCGCGCCGAGGTGACGTTCGTGATGCCAGCCGCAGTCAACAAGTTGACGACGGCCGCGCCGGTCAGGTTCTCGGTCAGCACCACGCGGTCCTTGATGCGGATATTGTAATAATCCGCGGTCAGACTGAACCCGCTGAACGGCGTGAGCGCCACGCCGCCTGCCAGGTTGAGGGCCTTTTCAGGCTTGAGCTGCTTGCCGCCGAGCGCGGTCGCGACGGGGCTGGTAGCCGGGAAAGTGCCGACCTCGATCAGCTGGGAAACGCCCCCTACAACGGTATTGTTGGTCGAGGTTGTGGCGAAATATTGCTGCGCCAGGCTCGGCGCGCGGAAGCCGGTCGAGACCGACCCGCGGATTGCGATACCCTTGATCGGCTCGAACCGGGCAGCAAGCTTGCCGTTCACCGTATCGCCGAAGTCGCTGAAATGTTCGTAACGGCCGGCCGCCTGGAGCGTGAACGCCTTGGAGATATCGGCGTCGATTTCGCCATAGCCGGCCACGCTGTCGCGCGAAACGTCGATCGCGTTATTCGGACGGAAACCGGGGAACACTTGCGCGCCCCCGCCGGCGCCGTTGGCCGAATAAGGGCCGTTGATATAGCTGTCGACCTCGCCCGCGCGGATCTTGAAGTTCTCGTTGCGATATTCCGCGCCGAAGGCGATGCCCAAGCTCGACAGCCAACTGACGTCGAACTTCCGGCTGACGTCGAGGTTTGCCGTGGTCTGACCGAACGCGATCCCACCCGCGTCGAACCGGCGTGGCGATGCAATACCTCCCAACGACGTGTTGAAGCTGTTGATCGTCTGGTAATCGAGCTGGTTCGACCCATAGACGACCGATAGGTCGGTGTTCCACGAGCCGAGGTTGCCCTTGACGCCGACCGCGCCAGACACATCCTCGATCTGGCTCTGAATCTTGGGCAGGAAGCCGTCGGGATAATAAGGGACGAACACAGTGGTCGACGCAGCATAGTCGCGGTTTCTGGGGTCGTCGGAGCGGCGATAAAAGCCGGCGCCGATGCCGTCGCGAATGCCGTAGCTTCCGAAGGTATAGAGCTCGAAATTCGGCCCGAGGTCGATTCCCGCGTTGACGAACAGATTATAGTCGGTCGCCTTGCCGTCGCCATAACCGTGCGTGAAGCGATCGATGGTCAGCTCGCGCGGATCCCCCACCGCGAAATATTGCCGCCGCGGGTCGGGACCGGATCGATTGGTCGGATCGCGATCGCGGAACTGTGCGGAGAAGGTGAGATAGCCGCCGTCGCCGACCGGTAGGCCGACCCGGGTAGCAAGTGTCAGCGTATCGCCGTCGTGCCGTGTGCGCTCGTTGCCGTTGTTGAGCTTGAGGATGTCGCCCTGAGCGTTCGACCCGGGCACGGCGACGGTCGGCACGCCGCCCGTCGTCGCAACCCCGGCGACGTCGTAAACCCCGTCCATCGTCGTGTCGTACTGGCCATAGGTCACCGAGCCGCTGACCCCGACCTTCTTCGACAGCTGGATGTTGATCACGCCGGCGATCGCGTCCGATCCGTATTGCGACGAAGCACCGTCGCGCAGCACCTCAATCCGGTCAATCGCGATCGGCGGAATCTCGTTGAGGTCGACTGCGCTCGACCCACGGCCCACCGATCCATTCAGGTTGAGTAAGGCGGCGGTGTGGCGGCGCTTGCCGTTGATAAGGACCAGCGTCTGGTCGGGCGCAAGACCCCGCAGCGTCGCCGGACGAAGCGAATCGGTGCCGTCGGTCAGCGACGGTTGCGGGAAGTTGAACGAGGGGACGAGTTGATTGAGCACCTTGTTCGTTTCGGTCTGGCCTGACGCGGCAAGCTGGTCGCCACCGATCACGTCGATCGGCACCGGCGATTCGGCGATGGTCCGGCCAGGGATGCGCGATCCCGTCACGACAATGTCCCGCGCGGGCGCAGCATCGGCGCCCGCATCGGCTGGAGCCTCCTGCGCAAAGGCAGGCATGGCCAACGCGAGTGCGGAGACAGTGATCATGGATTTGATGACGATTGCGCGATTCATCGCTGATTCCCCATTTTTGTTATGCTTACCCTGGCGGCGACGGCCCCTTCTCCGACGCTTCCTACGGCGACCCTATTCCGTCACGCCGATGTCACAACAAAGTTATGTTGCACGCGCAGAATACGCATTATTGGTGTGGCGCATGAGCAACACGCTATCCGAACGTTTCCGCTATCCGGCGCAGGTTGACAGGGCGCGGCCCTTCGCTTAGTCGGCCGGTCTTTCCCGTGCTGGATGCGTCCGGCGCGGCCTACTTATTTGGAAGTGATGAGGACCATGTTCGCAGTCGTGCGCACGGGCGGCAAGCAATATCGCGTCGCCGCCGGAGACAAGATCGTCGTCGAGAAGATCGACGGAGAAGCCGGTAGCTCGGTCACGCTGGGCGACGTCCTGCTCGCCGGCGAAGGCTCGGAGCTGCAGTCGACCGACGGCCTGACCGTCGCCGCCGAGATCATCGCGCAGGCGAAGGGCGAGAAGGTTATCGTCTTCAAGAAGCGTCGTCGTCACAACTATCGTCGTCGCAACGGCCATCGCCAGAACCACACGATCCTGAAGATCGTGTCGATCGGCGCCGCCGAGAAGAAGGCTGCGCCCAAGAAGGCCGCCGCCAAGAAGACCGAAGAAGCCGGCGCTGAAGCCCCGGCTGCCGAAGCTTAAGATCGGGAAGAGTAGAGATGGCACATAAGAAAGCAGGCGGTTCGTCGCGCAACGGTCGCGATTCGGCTGGCCGTCGCCTCGGTGTAAAGAAGTTCGGCGGACAGGAAGTCGTCGCCGGCAACATCATCGTGCGTCAGCGCGGGACCAAATTCTATGCCGGCCGCAACGTCGGCATGGGCAAGGACCATACCCTTTTTGCGCTTACCGACGGTCGCGTGACCTTCCACGAGGGCAAGCTCGGCCGAAAGTTCTGCTCGGTAGACATTATGGCGCAAGCCGCAGAATAACGGGCAACCGCACGGGTTGCCCACCAGGGCGACCCGGGTCTCGGGCTAACCAGAGACCGAACAAGGGAGACGGGTCGCCCCGGCTCCCTTTTTTCATGCTCCCTCCACTTCCGGGTCGCGGAAACGTCACATCGACGTGCGAGCGGCCCGGCACGATACGGAGAGTGAGATGTTCGCGCGGACCAAGAGACTGACATTACGTCCCGGCTGGCCCGAGGACGCCGCCGCGATCGCTCGGGCGATCGGGCATGAGGAAGTCGTGACCAAGCTGTCGCGGGTGCCCTGGCCCTATACCGAGGCCAATGCCGCCGAATGGCTGGCGACGCCACGGGCGAAGGACAATGTGTCGTTGTCGATCCTCGCGCACGAGGAGGCGACGCCGCGGCTGGTCGGCGGGATCGGCATCCACCCCGCCGAGGATCTCGGTGGCTACGAAATAGGCTATTGGCTGACGCCCGACGCCTGGGGCCGCGGCTATGCGACCGAGGCGGGCAAGGCGGTTCTGGGCATCGCGCAATTCGCGATGGGCCTGAAGAGCCTGCGCTCGCGCTATTTCGTCGACAATCCCGCCTCGGGCAACGTGCTGACCAAGCTGGGTTTCCGGCCGACCGGCCGCACCGCCACCTATTGCCTTGCACGCGGCCGAGAGGTCGAAAGCGTGACGCTCGCGCTCGACTTCGATGCTGACGAACCCGCATGCCGAATGGCCGCATAATACCTCCTCCCCCGTGACGGGGGAGGAGTCTCGGCCTCGCCTCCCGTGCGACGGGCAGGTACCCGACAGATTGATTTCACACCCCAAAGCGCCGACAGGTCGTCCATGTCCGTAAGTCCCCTCCCCGTCCGCCGTCGCCTGAGTCCCGAGGAATCGCGCGATGCCGCGCTCGATGCGGCACGCAGCCTGTTGGTGGAATTCGGCCCGCAGGCGGTGACGCTGAAGGCGGTGGCCGCTCGCATCGGACGGACACACGCCAATCTGCTCCACCATTTCGGCTCGGCCGCGGGGCTGCAAAAGGCACTGATCGAACGGATGGCGGAGTTCATCTCGACCACCATCCGCGAAACCGTGATTCGCCAGCGCGCCGAAGACCAGAACCCGCGCGAGGTCGTCGATCTGGCGTTCGATGCGTTCGACACGGGTGGCGCCGGTGCGCTAGCGAGTTGGATGATCCTGTCGGGCAACGAGGATGCGCTCGACCCGATCCTCAACGCGATCCACGATCTGGTCGACGAACTGACCGAGGGCCATTCAAAGCAGGATCGTCCGATCGAGGACGAAACGCTGCAGCTCGTCATCATGGCGCTGGGCGACGCCTTGTTCGGCGCGCCGCTCGCCCGTGCGCTCGGCCTGCCGCGCGACCGCGCACGCCAGCTCGCTTATCAGGCGCTGCGCGACGGCAATTCGCCCGATCGCTGACGATCCACCCGATTTGGGACAAGGCCAATAGTGCGCGGGACGCTGGTCGGCTTCAAGCCGGCCCGCGCTGCCCTAGATCGCGCTCATGCCTTTCAGCCCCGATACCAATGCCTTGATCTGCCGGATTATCGGCCACCGCCGCTCGCAACGAGTCTGGCACGAGGGCAACGGCTACCGCGCGCAATGCAAACGTTGCGGCACCGGCATGGTCAGGCCGCGCGGGGCGTCTCACTGGACTGCGTCGCGGTCCGAGAGCGACTAAAGGCGCGATAATCGGACGGCGTCATGCCAAACCGTTCGCGAAACAGCCGGCCAAGATACGCGGCATCGCAAAACCCCCATCGCTCGGCGACGTCCGCGATACGGTCGCGCTCGCTGGAGTCGCCGAGCGCCGCTGCGACACTCTCCAGCCGGCGCCGCGTCACATAGGCATGCACGCCGCCCTCGTCCTCGAACAGACGATAAAGCGCGGAACGCGACATGCCCAATGCGCGGCACAAGGTCGCAACCGTCAGCGTCGCCGAGCCCAGCCGCGCCTCTATCTCCGCCCGTGCACGCGTCATGGCGGCGCCTGCCACTGCTTCAGGTGTCGCACGGCCGCCGCGTTCCTGGGCCACCGCGACCGCGAGCAAATCCATGACGGTCCCCGCCAGACGCGCGCCCTGTTCGACCGGCAGGCGATCGGCGTGACGCCAGATCTGCTGTAAATGCTCGCGTAGCAATACCGCGGTGGAGGGCGGGATTGCCAGGCCATGGAGCGAGCGAACGCTCGGCAGATATCGTTCGGCCAGCGCGCGCGGGACGTGAAAATAGGCGGTGGAGCTCGCCTCCGAGACGTGGTGCTGCGGCTGTGCCATATCGGTGAGCAACGTCGATTCGCCGAGTGCATCGAGCGCGGCGCCGTTCATGTCCCCCTGCGCCCTGCCGCGAAACCGCACGTTGACGACCAGATCGTCGACGCCGTCGGCAACGGCCATTGCCCGGGTCCGCTCGAACGACTGCCCCGAGATTGTCGAGAAATGGATCTTGAGCGGCCCCAGCATCACCAGATCGGTGGCGACGTCGAACGGCTCGTGCGGACGTGTTTCGTACAACCGCCCCACGGTCGATGGCGAACGACTGCACCACGCTTCGTGCCGATCGCGCTCGGGCAAATCGCCCGTTGCGAACCGTCCGCCGAAAAGCGACGCGCCGACATGAGACACATCAACGACCATCTTGATACCCCCGCGTCTCCGTTATGTGCGCCACAGCAAGAAAGGCAATTGCCTTGGATCAAGCGGCGTTCGAATATGGGAATGACGGTCGGGGGTTAGCAGCGCGGCGTTCCGCGGCTAAGGCGGTTCAATGCACTTCCTCGATCAAGCCAAGATTTTCGTCCGTTCGGGCGCCGGCGGCCCCGGCGCGGTCGGCTTTCGGCGCGAGAAATTCGTCGAATATGGCGGCCCCGATGGCGGCGATGGCGGCAAGGGCGGCGACATCGTGTTCGAAGCCGTCGCCGGGCTCAATACGTTGATCGACTTCCGCTACACCCAGCATTTCCGTGCGCCGCGCGGGACCGGCGGCGCGGGGTCGAACCGCACCGGTGCCGGCGGCGACGATCTCGTCATCAAGGTGCCGGTCGGCACCCAGATCCTGGCCGATGACGAAGAGCGCTCGCTGCTCTTCGACCTCACCAAGGTAGGCCAGCGCATCGTCTTCCTGCGCGGCGGCGACGGCGGTCGCGGCAATGCCAGCTACAAGACGTCGACCAATCGCGCGCCGCGCCAGCACGGTACCGGCTGGCCGTACGAAGAAGCCTGGGTGTGGCTCAGGCTCAAGCTACTCGCCGATGCCGGGCTGGTCGGATTGCCCAATGCCGGCAAGTCGACCTTCATCAACCAGGTGACCAACGCGCAGGCCAAGGTCGGCGAATATGCCTTCACCACGACGCGGCCCCAATTGGGTGTAGTGCGGCACAAAGGGCGCGAATTCGTCGTGGCCGACATTCCCGGGCTAATCGAAGGCGCAGCCGAAGGCGCCGGAGTCGGCGACCGCTTCCTGGGGCATATCGAGCGCTGCCGCGTGTTGCTCCACCTTGTCGACGCCAATGATCCCAACGTGGCCGAAAGCTATCGCATCGTGCGCGACGAACTCGAAGCCTATGGCGGCGGGCTGGTCGACAAACCGGTAGTGGTCGCACTCAACAAGATCGACACGCTCGACGACGAGCTGATCGCTGCCTTGTCCGCCGAACTCGAGGAAGCGACCGGCGCCGAGGTAATCCCGATTTCCGGCGCGAGCGGCGTCGGGGTCGATTGGGTGCTCGACAAATTGCTCGAAGCGATCCCGACCAACGACTCGCCCGTGGACGACGACGGCGCCGAGGATGAGGTGCAATGGTCGCCGCTGTAATCGTTTCGCCGGTAGCGGGACGGCGCGACGCCCGCTAAGCGCAAGCGCGATGCCCGAAACCTCGCCCTTTGCCGCGGCAGGCTGCCCGCGCTTGATCGTCAAGGTCGGGTCGTCGCTGCTCGTGACGCCGGAAGGCGAAGTGCGGCGCGACTGGCTGGCGGGACTCGCCGCCGATATCGCCGCAGCGGCACGGGGCGGACAGCAGGTCGCGATCGTCTCATCGGGCGCGATCGCGCTCGGCGCCCGACGACTCAAGCTCACCAAGGGCGGACGGGCGAGCCTGGAAGATGCGCAGGCCGCCGCCGCCACTGGCCAGATCGCGCTGAGCCAGGTCTGGGCCGAGTGCCTCGGCGCCGAGGGGTTGACCGCCGCGCAGATGCTGGTGACGCTCGACGATCTAGAGGATCGCCGCCGCTATCTCAACGCCGCGGCGACCCTGGGCCGACTGCTCGGGCTCGGCGTGGTGCCCGTGATCAACGAGAACGATTCGGTCGCGACCGAGGAAATCCGCTTCGGCGACAATGACCGGCTGGCGGCGCGGGTCGCGCAGGCGGCGGGCGCACAAGGTGTGCTGTTACTGTCCGACATTGATGGGCTCTATGACCGCGCGCCAACCCTGCCCGGCGCGACGCTGATCGATCGCGTACCGCGCATCGACGCGACGATCGAGGCGATGGCGGGCGGGTCGACGTCCGGCATGGGGTCGGGCGGCATGACCTCGAAAATCCAGGCCGCCAAGATCGCGACCCGCGCCGGCATCGCGCTGGCGATCGCCTCCGGCCGGGTGGATCATCCCTTCGCACGTTATGTCGAGACCGGTCATGGCACGCTGTTCCCGGCGCAGCGCGCCGCGCCCGCGCGCAAGGCGTGGTTGGGCGGACGGCTCACGGTTCGGGGGACAGTCCATGTCGACGCCGGCGCCGTTACCGCGCTCAACCAGGGCAAGAGCCTGTTGCCCGCCGGCGCCGTTCGGATCGAGGGCGATTTCGCGCGCGGCGACCTGATCGCGATCGCCGGTCCCGGCGGCGTGATCGCAAGCGGGCTTGCCGAATATGACGTAGCCGACGCCGTGCGGATCGCTGGCAAGCGCAGCGATGAGGCCGCCGCGATCCTGGGCTACGCCCCGCGCGCCGCGCTCGTCCATCGCAACCACATGGTGCTGGCATGACCGTCATCGCGGTCACCGGCGGCACCGGGTTCGTCGGCAGTCATTTCATCGAACTTGCTTTGGCCCAGGGCCATCAGTTGCGCGCGCTGACGCGGCGGCCGCAGCCGGAGCGCGCCGGAATCACCTGGATCGAAGGCGCGCTCGACAAGCCGGACAGTCTGACGGTGTTGGTCCAGGGCGCCGACGCGGTGCTGCACATTGCCGGCGTGATCAACGCGCCCGACCGCGCGGGCTTCGCCGCCGGCAATATCGAGGGGACGCGCGCGCTGATCGCCGCGACCGAAGCGGCCGGCATCCGCCGTTTCGTGCAGGTTTCGTCACTGACCGCGCGCGAGCCGGATTTGTCGCTCTATGGCTGGTCGAAAGCGGAAGCCGACAAATTGCTGATCGCCAGCAGTCTCGATTGGACGATCGTGCGCCCGCCGGCGATCTTCGGCCCGCGCGATCAGGAGATGCTCGAACTGTTCAAGCTCGCCAAGCGCCATGTCGTGCCATTGCCCCCGGCCGGCGGACGAATGTCGGTGATCGCGGTCGGCGAACTCATCCGGCTGTTGCTGGCGCTCCCGACCAGCAACGCGCTGATCCGCGAGATCGTAGAACCCGACGACGGCAGGCCCGATGGCTGGGACCATCGCGATTTTGCCCGCGCGATCGGCATTGCGATGGGCAGCAAGGTGTTGCCGTTGCCCCTGCCCCGCCCGATCCTCGACGCGATCGCCGCGCTCGACGGCCTGTTCCGCGGCAAGAACGCGAAGCTGACACCTGACCGCGTCGCTTATTTCTGCCATCGCGATTGGGTCAGCCATGCTCGGCCGCCGACCGACGTCTGGGCGCCGCAAGAGGAAACGCCAACCGCGCTGACTGCCACCGCGCAATGGTATCGCGCCCAAGGGTCGCTATAACCCTGCCGGAAAGCCGCCGCATTTGGCGGGCAACGCCTTCGCGACCACAAGGACATGACAATGAGCGACCGCGCAGCAATATTCGAGACCGTCACCGGCCTGATCCAGCCGTTCAACAAGAAGGGCGTCGCTCTGTCCGACGCGACCACCTTCCAGCACGATCTGGAGTGGGACAGCCTGACCGTCATGGATTTCGTCGCGGCGATCGAGGATGAGTTCGACATCATCATCACCATGAACATGCAGGCCGAGATCGAGACCGTCGGCCAACTGGTCGATGCCGTCCAGAAGCTGAAGAACGCCTGACCACGGTGGACAAGGAAGACACGATGACCGACGCTATCGACACTGCCGAGGCGCTGCCCGAGCATCCCGCCACGGTCGCCCCCGAAAGCGATCTGATGTCGAAGTTCGACGGCCTGATTGCCGAGCGCCAGGCGTTGCTCGACAGCGGTGTGACCGATCCGTTCGCGATCGTGATGGAGCAGGTGAAGTCACCGACCGAGGCGGTGATCAAGGGCAAGGAGACGATCCTGCTCGGCACCTACAATTATATGGGCATGACCTTCGACCCCGACGTCATCCAGGCGGGCAAGGACGCGCTCGACCAGTTCGGATCGGGCACCAATGGCAGCCGCATGCTCAACGGCACCTTCCGCGACCATATGGAAGTCGAGCAGGCGTTGCGCGATTTCTACGGGACGACCGGGGCGATCGTGTTTTCGACCGGCTATATGGCCAATCTCGGCATGATCTCGACGCTCGCCGGCAAGGGCGAGTACGTCATTCTCGACGCCGACAGCCACGCCTCGATCTATGACGGTTGCAAACAGGGCTATGCCGAGATCGTCCGCTTCCGCCACAACGATGTCGAGGACCTCGACAAGCGGCTCGGCCGCCTGCCCAAGGAGCCAGGCAAGTTAGTCGTGCTCGAAGGCGTCTATTCGATGCTGGGCGACGTCGCGCCGCTCAAGGAGATGGTCGCGGTCGCCAAGAAGCACAATGCGATGGTGCTGTCCGACGAAGCACATTCGATGGGCTTTTACGGGCCCAATGGCCGCGGCGTGTACGAGGCCCAAGGTTGCGAAGACGATGTCGACTTCATCGTCGGCACTTTCTCCAAGTCGGTTGGTACGGTCGGCGGCTTCTGCGTCTCCAACCACCCCAAGTTCGAGGCGATCCGCCTGGCCTGCCGTCCCTATATCTTCACCGCCAGCCTGCCGCCGTCGGTCGTCGCCACCGCGGCAATGTCGATCCGCAAGCTTCAACACGCGCACAACAAGCGCGCGCATCTGTGGGAAAACGCCAGGCAATTGCATGGCGGACTGACCCGGATGGGCTTCAAACTGGGCACCGAGAACCCCGACAGCGCGATCATCGCGGTGATCCTGGACGACCAGACCCAGGCAGTGATGATGTGGCAAGGGCTGCTCGACAGCGGCGTCTATGTGAACATGGCGCGGCCCCCGGCGACTCCGGCCGGCACCTACCTGCTGCGCTGTTCGCTGTGCGCGGAACACACGGCCGACCAGATCGCCACGGTGCTGGAGCGCTTCGAAGCGGCAGGCCGAGCAGCGCGCGCGATAAATTGAGGGAACCTACGGGGTTTCCTAGATTCAACCGATTCGGTACAAGACGGCCATGAGCGGGAACGACGCCGAGCCGGGGCTCGTCGATCAGGCACGCACGGTCTGGCGGGGCATTGCCCTGGCGGTCATGGCGTTACTCGGCACCGGCATCGTCGTCGCGCTGATCGTCATCCTGTCGGATACGACCGCGCAGCGTGATCGCGCGCTCAAGGCGCAGAGCCATAGCTATGACGTCATGATCCTGGCGCGCACGCTGTCGGGCACGATCGCGCACGCCGAAGCGGCGCTGGGACGATACGTCATGAGCCGCGACCAATTGGTCGGTCGCGAATATTATGACGAATGGAGTTCGGCGGGAAACCAGATCGACCGGCTCGATGCGCTGACCAATGACAATCCGATGCAGCAGCATTTGATCGACCAGTTGCGCGCCACCTATGCGGAACGCGGCAAGGAATTGGCGGTCACCGCGCTCAGCACCTCGTACAAGAAGGACAGCCAGGCCTATTCGCGCTTCTACGCCGCGGGGAAGTCGGCAACGTTGCGCGATATCGACCGTCAGCTCGACGCGATCATCGATTCCGAACACGGATTGCTTGACCAGCGCGTCGCGGCAGCGGCGGCATCGATCCAGCGCTCCAACACCGTTGCGATGATCCTTGCGCTGTTCGGCATGCTGATCCTGAGCGCGGCGGTCGTGCTCGGCTGGTTGACGATCGGCGTGATGCGCGAGCGCGCCGCGGCGCGAGCCGATGCCGATGTCGAACGCGAACGGTCGGCGGTGCTCGAAGATGCGGTGAACGAAGCCACCCAGGCATTGCGCGCGCAGGAAGCCAAGCTGCGCCAGGTGCAGAAGATGGAAGCGGTCGGCCAGCTGACGGGTGGAATCGCCCACGATTTCAACAATATGCTGGCAGTCGTTCTGGGTGGGTTGGAGCTCGCCCGGCGCACGCTGAAGAGCGATCCGCAAGGCGTCGGCCGTCATCTCGACAACGCCACCGAGGGCGCGCATCGCGCCGCCGCGCTGACCCGGCGCCTGCTCGCTTTTTCGCGCGAGGAGGCGCTCAACCCCGAACCGCTCACGCCGATCGCCGCGATCGAGGGCATGTCCGATCTGCTCGACCGCACGCTGGGGGACGCGATCACGGTGGAGACGAGCGACGACGGATCGGCCTGGCATATCTGGGCCGACCGCCACGAGCTTGAAAACACCATCCTCAATCTCGCGGTCAACGCGCGCGACGCGATGGACGGTCGCGGGCGGCTGACGATCCGAGCCAGCGCCAGGACGCTCGCGGCCAATGAGATCGGCCATTGCCTGGCGGGCGACCACGTCGCGATCGCGGTCAGCGATAGCGGCTGCGGCATGGCGCCGGAAGTTCTGGAGCGGGTGTTCGAGCCGTTCTTCACGACGAAACCGGTCGGCAAGGGCACCGGCCTAGGGCTCAGCCAGATCTTCGCCTTTGTTCGTCAATCGGGCGGCGAGATCGCGATCACCTCGGTTGAGGGCAAAGGGACCACGGTGACGCTGTATCTCCCCCGTCACGTTGGCGTCGGAGACGTGGCGGCGAAAACAGATACGGCGATGCCCTCCGCGGTGCCGTCGATACGCGGCCTCGGCGTGCTGGTGGTCGAGGACGATCCGCGCGTCCTCAACGCCACGATCGGCGCGCTGGAGGAACTGAAACATCGTGCCGTTCCGTGCCCCGACCCGCTCGACGCGCCGCGCATCCTCGACGATCTTGGGCCATTCGATCTGGTCATCACCGACGTGCTGATGCCCGGCCAGACCGGGCCGGAGATGATCACCGGATTGTTGGGACGCCGCCCCGATCTCGCTGTGCTATTCGTCACCGGTTATGCCGGCGAGGGGTCGGCGGCCGATTTCGGCGGACGACCGGTCCTGCGCAAACCGTTCACTATCGCCGGGCTGGAACGGGCGATTGCCGATGCGATCGCGGATCGACCCACGCCGACGGACCAATTGGCCGCCGAATAAAGGCAGTTTTTCCGGCTGACGCGGACCGAATGCCGCCCTATAGCCGTTCGATCATCTCCCTAGCCGCTCCCGGCCGAGAAGGATCCGTTTTCCGTCAGCCATGAAGTCCATCGACCGCTACATGGCCCGGCTGATCGCGTTGCCGCTATTCTCCACTCTGGTGATCGCGGCGATGCTGCTCGTGCTCGACCGCATGCTGCGGCTGTTCGACTTCGTCGCGACCGAAGGCGGGCCGATCAGCGTCGTGTGGCAGATGCTGGCCAATTTGCTGCCCGAATATTTCGGCCTGGGCATCCCGATCGGGCTGATGCTGGGCTGCTTGCTCGCCTTTCGGCGGCTGGCGACCTCGTCGGAGCTCGACATCCTGCGCGCGGTGGGGATGAGCTATTGGCGGCTGCTGCGCGTGCCGTACATGTACACGATTGTCCTCGCGATCCTGAACCTGTTCATCGTCGGCTATGTCCAGCCCAAGGCGCGATACGCCTATGAGAATCTGCGCTACGAACTGCGCACCGGCGCGCTCGGCGCCTCGATCAAGGTTGGCGAGTTCACCACTTTCCCGAATAACGGCCCGACCGTGCGGATCGAGGAAAGCAAGGATGAAGGGCGCGAGCTGAAGGGCATCTTCGTCCAGCGCAACGACGACAAAGGCGGCTCGTTTGCAGTCACCGCGGAAAAGGGCAAATTCTACGCCGCGCCCAATCCCGACGAGATCATCTTCCAGCTGACCAACGGTACGCTTGTCAGCAAGGAGGCGAAGGTCGCGGTGCCGCGCGTGCTGCGCTTCAACATATGGAACTTCCCGATCCGCTTGCCCCCGACCAGCGCGTTCCGCGCGCGCGGCGGGCGCAATCTGGAATTCACGCTGCCCGAACTTGCCCAGATCGGCCGCGATCGAACGCAACCCGAACCGCTGCGCGATACCAGCCGCGCCGCGTTCCATTTCCGCATCACCGAGGTGGTGTCGATGTTCCTGTTGCCGATGCTGGCGCTGGCGCTCGGGGTCCCGCCCAAGAGATCGTCGTCCGCGCTGGGCGTGTTCCTGTCGATCGTGATCATCGTGACCTATTTCAAGGTCAACGAATATGGCGAGGGGATCGGCGGACTGGGTCGGGTCGACCCATTCATCGCCTTGTGGGTGCCGTTCGCGATCTTCGCCGGACTGGTGCTGTGGATGTTTCACACCATCGCGTTCGTTCCCGGCGGCCAGCCGATCGGCGCGCTGGAACGCGTCTTCGCCAAGGTCAGCAAGGTGGTCGTGCGCTGGCTGCCATTCCGGCGGCCACGCCGCAACGGCGATGACGACGAGCCGGAGGCCCAACCGGCATGATCTCGATGCAGTTCTTCCCGTCGCGAACGGTGACGATGTACATGGCGAAGAGCTTCCTCGTGCGCACCTTCGCGGTGCTCGCGGCGCTGGTCATCGTTCTCCAGTTCCTCGACGCGCTGAGCGAATCGGGACGGATTCTCGCCCATGCCGGCAACGGGCAGGCCGAAGTCTGGCATTATATCAGCCTGCGCACGCCAGAGATCATCGCCCGCTTCCTGCCCTATTCGGTGCTGCTCGGCGCGATCATCACCTATTCGACGCTCAATCAAAATTCGGAAGTGATCGCGATGAAGGCGTCGGGCCTGTCGGCGCATCAGGTGCTGGCGCCGATGATCATCGCGGCGATCGGCGTCGCGGCTCTCAGCTTCGCGTTCAACGACCGGATCGTGAGCCGGGCGACTGCCACGCTCAACCGCTGGCAAAAGGTCGATTATGCACCGATCCCTATCGACCGCGGCGATCGCGTCAACATATGGACGCGGTCAGGGGACGATCTGATCAACGTCAAGCTGGTCAAGGGTCGCGGCGACGCGGCAACCCTGACCGACGTCACATTCTACGACCGCGACAAGGCCGGCGAGCTGCAGGCGACGATTTCCGCTCCGCATGGTCGGCGCGAAGGCAAAGGCTGGCGGATCTGGCCGGCCCAGAAGTTCGACGTCACCAGCGGTGTGGCGACCAACCTGGGCGCTGTAGTGGTTGGTGAAGGCGTGCGCCCGGACCAGTTCACGCTGGCGACGGTCGATGCCGACGGCCTGTCGTTCACCGAATTATGGTCGGCGATCGGCGACCTCAAGGCAGCGGGCCGCCCGACCAAGGCACTCGAAGGCGATCTGTGGCATAAACTGTCCGGGCCGCTATCCTCGATCCTGATGCCGTTGCTGGGCGCGATCGCGGCGTTCGGCATCGCGCGATCGGGCAAGCTCTTCATCCGCGCCGTGGTCGGCATGGCACTGGGCTTCACCTATTTCGTGGTCGACAATTTCGCGCTCGCGATGGGCAATCTCGGCGCCTATCCGCCAATGCTCGCGGCCTGGGCGCCGTTCGTGCTGTTCCTGATGATCGGCGAGGCAGTCCTGATCAGGACTGAGGAATAGCCGCTCCCCTCTCGCTGGCGGGAGGGGCTGGGGGAGGGCCTGTTGTCCGCTCTACCCAAAAGGGATTCTCGGGAAGGCGACACGCCCTCCCCTAACCCCTCCCGCCAGCGGGAGGGCAATAATTCAACGCGGTTGAAACGTGCTCTTCACCAGCCGCGTCGCGAGGTGCGGCAGGCCCTTGTAATTGCCCTTGTGATAAGGCGAGTCCGGCTCGAGCGCCGCGGTGATCCGGCGATGCGCGGTGCCTAGCGCATGATAAGGCAGCCCCGGCAGCAGATGATGCAGCGCGTGATAGCGCAGCCCAACCGGTGCCCATAGCATCGGCAGCACCGCCGGCGGCGGCACGTTGACCGAGTCGAGATATTGCGCGGTCACCGTCATCGCTTCGCCGTCATTCTCCCAGAGATGCGCGACAAGCGTGCGCACCTGATTGATGACCGCGACCGCCGAGGCGACGATCAGGAAGGTCACGAAGGCTTTGAGCGGGATGATCCCAGTCGCGGTCAGCGCGATCAGCGCGATCGACCACAGACTGCCGGCAGCCTCCAGCCGGTGCCACAGCCGACGCGCCTCTCCCTCGGGCGGCCTGCGCTGGAATGACGGGTTGATCTGCAGGCCCGAATAGCGCGCGACGATGACACGGCGCAGCGCCGGCACGGTCAAAGAGAGCGGCGTGAGAATGGCGTAGCGGACCAGCAAGGCGACCGGCGCCAGCGCCGACACCAGCAGGAACACCGGCAGCGTCCAGGGCTTCATCAGCGCCAGCGGCAGATATTCGGGGTCTTCCACCGTGCCGTAGCGCGTCCGGGCGTGGTGAAGATTGTGCACGCCTTCGTACATGAAGCTCGGCGTCAGCAGCGGAATGCCGACCAGCAGATTCCAAACCAGCCGGAAACCAGGCACCGCCGAATGCTTGATGTGGGTGAGTTCGTGGATGAAGCTTTCGGCGCGATACAGGGCGAGAACCGCGACGGCGCCCGCCGCGATCGCCCAGCCGGTCGACGGCGCCAGGATCGCGCCGGCCAATGCCGCGTAGCCGATCGCCGCCGACAGCAGCATGTCGGACCAGTAGATGCGCGGATTGGGCACATTGAGGTCGCGGGTCAGATCCGCCGCCGCCTTCAGCATTGCCCTGTCGTCGTCGATCCGCGCGCGCACGGGCGCGGCGCTGGCCGCGCCGGCGGTGCGGCGGTCGAGAGTCACAATTGTATCCATGGGGAGCGCCATTGGCCGAACATAGTGGCGACACGGTGGCATTCCAACGACGAAGCCGCGCCGATCAGGGTGATCGCAATTCCTCATCATGCGTAAAACGGCACGCCGCCGGGATTGTCGAAGCCACGGACAAAGCCTAACGCGCGGACTGTTCCAGCGCATGAGGTGCCGATGCCCGGTCAAGTGACCATCCGCCCGATCGACAGCAAGGGCGACCTGAAGAAGTTCGTCGCCCTGCCCTATCGTCTGTACAAGGACGATCCCAATTGGGTGCCGCCGCTGAAGGGCGACGCGCTGAAAAAGCTGATCCCGGGCAAGAACGGCTGGCTGAGCCACGCCAAGCAGCAATTGTTCCTGGCCGAGCGCGACGGCAAGGTCGTCGGGCGCATCTCAGCGCATATCGACACCTTGGCGCTCGAAATGCCGGCCGACCAGGGTTTCGGACCCGGCTGCGGCCAATTCGGCTATTTCGACGCAGAGGACGAGGCGATCGCACAGGCGCTGATCGCCGCCGCCGAAGCGTGGCTGAAGGATCAGGGCATGGACCGCGTGCTCGGGCCGTTGAGCGCGTCGATCTGGGAAGAGCCCGGCTTGCTGATCCAGGGCTTCGACCATCCGCCGACGATCATGATGGGGCACAACAAACCCGAATATCAGGGCTGGATCGAGCGCGCCGGTTATCAGCCGGTCAAGCAGGTCATGACTTATGATCTCGACATCTCCAAGGACTTCCCGCCGATCGTCCAGCGCATCGTCCAGATGGGCGAGCGCAACGAGCGCATCCGCATTCGCGAGGTCGATAAGTCGAAGTTCGACGAGGAAGCGGCGATCATCCTCTACATCCTCAACGATGCCTGGTCGGACAATTGGGGGTTCGTGCCGTTCACCCCGCCCGAGATCGACGATATCGGCGTCATGCTGAAGCCGATCGTCTATAACGACCTGATCCGTATCGCCGAGCTCGACGGCAAGCCGGTTGCGTTCATGATCACGCTCCCCGACCTCAACGAAGCGATCAAGCCGTTGAACGGCAATTTGCTGCCGTTCGGCTGGGCGAAGCTGTTATTGTGGCTGCGCAAGCCCCAGGCGAGGACGATGCGCGTCCCGCTGATGGGGGTAATCAAGGAATTGCAGGCGTCGCGGATGGCGAGCCAGCTGGCCTTCATGATGATCGAATATATCCGCCGCGCCGCCATTTCGAAATACGGTGCGACGCGAGGAGAGATCGGCTGGGTGCTCGACGACAATCAGGGCATGAACGCCATTGCCGACGCGATCGATAGCAAGGTCAACAAGGTCTATCAGATCTACGAGAAACGAATTTGAGCTGGCCGCGATCTATTAGCGGCAGGTCCCAACAATATTCCGACCCTGGCCGCACGGGGCCATTGGTGTACGACCAGGGCCGAAAACCGCTCAACGGTTGAGCGGATCGAAATTGTCTTCGCGCATCCAGGCTTCGCGAGTCTTGCAGATCTTTCGCTCAATGCGGGATCCTGTAATGGCGCCGACCACGCAATATTTCGGTTGCGCCGTGGACTCGGCGGTCGGCGTAGCGCGCGCTGCGGGTGTCGCATCGCTAGCGGTCCGCGGCTCGGCGGCTTGCGCGGAACCGGCAATCATCGTCAGTGCCGCAGCGGTGGCGAACCCTGTCATCATGGTCTTGATCATAGCTTCATCCTTTGGAACGACGCGGCGGATGCCGCGCTTCTACGTTGCTCAGTTGTTTTGCGGCTTGGTCGGGTCGACGCCTTCGGCGCGCCATTGATCGAGCGTCTTGCACACCTTGCGGTCGATGATCGTGCCGGTCGTCGCGGGGACGAGGTAGCAATAGCGCGTCGACCCATTGGCGGCGGTTTGCTGACCCTTCGCGGTCCCAGCGTCGCTCTTGACCTTGCCCGAGGCGAGCGCGGGGCCGCCCACAAGGACACCCAACACCGCGACGGCAGCGATCGTGTATTTGACCATCTTCCTGCTCCTAACTAGCTGGCGGGGGTGACCAGCACGTGTATTGGTGCATTAAGTATGCCAAACACTAGAAACGTTATAAATCAATGGCTTGTTTGGCGACTACAGTTGTAGACATTGGCGCAGGGAACCAAAGCGCGGGAATTCGCACCAAAGATCGGCGGAACGCGCGGCGCGGTTTACGCAGACGTCAGAAGCGGCGCGCGATCCCCGCATAAAGCTCGACATCCGGGGCATTGCGATCGAGCCCGGCGACGGCGCCGACATCCAGTTGCAGCGTCTTGCGCGGCATCCAGGCCAGCGATGCCGACGCAAGATCCTGCGTGGTCGATCCCGACGGATCGTCATCGCGAACCAGTTGGTTTTCCAGCGTGAAGGTCAACGCATCGTTCAGCGCGACACCGACGCCGACCACGCCGCTAAAGGCGAGATGCCGCCCGCGGCCGCCCTGGTCGACCGCGGCGTCGACTTCGGGCGTGATTTCTAGGTTCACGGTCTTGGAGAGATCATAGGTTACCGGCACGACCAGCCCCGCTCCCCAATCGCCGGCCCCTATCGGCGCGCGGCCGACCGGCAGCGTCACGAACGGCTGGACTGCGACCGACAGTCCGCTGCCGTCTGGATTGTGCAGATTGGCCTTGATGCCGAACGTCGCGTCGCCGGTGCGGGTCGTACGATCTACTGCGTCCCCAGCCCTTTCGCGAACGATCCCCAAGGGAGTCCAGCCAACCTGCGCTTCGACCGTATCGGTCAACCCGATCCGCACTGATGTATCGCCGATCAGCACCGTATCGGTGCGGTCGCCGCCTTGTTTGTCGAGCGTCCAGTCGCCGAGCGAGGTTTCGACCGACACCTGGCCCGGCGCCATGGTGCAAGCCGGCGTGCCGAGCCCCGGCCGCGCGGGGCAATAATCGCGGTCCTGATCGCCGGCATGCGCGACGGTGGGAGCGAACAAAGCCGTTGCGAACAGCACGAGTGTTGCGCCAGCTAGCCGGGAATGGAAGGCCATCGGCCTAGCGCAGCCGAACCCAGGTGGGGGCGTGATCGCTCGCCTTTTCGCGACCGCGATACTCCCTGTCGACGCCGGCATCGGCCAGGCGGTCGGCGGCGACCGGGCTGAGCAGCAAATGGTCGATGCGAAAGCCGGCATCGCGCTGCCATGCACCGGCTTGATAATCCCAATAGGTCCACACCCCGCCTTTGGGGTGGCGCGTGCGCAGGCTGTCGGTCCACCCCTGGGCAAGCAGCGTACGATAACGCTCGCGGCTTTCCGGCTGCATCAGCGCGTCATCGGCCATCGCGCGAACCGAGAAGGTGTCGTCATTATTGGGAATGACGTTATAGTCGCCGGCGAGTACCACCGGCACTTCCTCGGCGAGCAGATCGCGCGCGCGATCGGCCAGCCGTTCCATCCATTTCAGCTTGTAATCGAACTTGGGACCCGGCTGCGGATTACCGTTCGGCAGATAGATCGAGGCAACCACGAGCCCGTCGACATCGCATTCGAGATAGCGGCTGTGCGCGTCCTCAGGATCGCCGGCTAGGCCCCGCTGCCGCTCGACCGGGTCTCTGCCCTTGGCCAGCACCGCGACGCCGTTGAAGCCCTTTTGCCCGTGCCACACCGCGCCATAGCCGGCCGCGCGAATGTCATCGATCGGGAATCCGTCATCGGCCGCTTTCAGTTCCTGCAGGCAAACCACATCGGGCTGTTGCTCGGACAGATATTCGACCAGCCGCTCGAGCCGCGCCCTGATGCCGTTGACGTTGTAGCTGACGATCTTCACGCGGTGCTTTCGTTCGATTGCGGCCGGCCCGCTCCCCGTGCGGAGGGCGGTTCGGTGATCAGCAAAAGCTTACACCGAGAAGGACGAACCGCAACCACAGCCCGAGACTGCGTTGGGATTTTCCACGGTGAAATGCGCGCCGCCGAGCGTGTCGACGAAATCGACCGAACAGCCGCGCACCAGATCGAGGCTCATATCGTCGACCGCCAGCTTGACGCCATCGGTCTCGACCACGGTGTCGCCGTCCTCCAGCCCCTCGGCGAGGCCGAATTTATACTGGAAACCAGAACAGCCGCCGCCTTCTACCGAGAGGCGAAGGATGGCAGGCTTGCTTTGGCGCTCGGCGATCCACGCCACGCGCTTGGCGGCGGCGGGAGTCAGCGCAATGTTGTCGGCGAGGGTAGCCATGGTGGGGAGATAGGCGCTCGCCGCCCGCTCAGCAACACATGCGGACGGCAAGATACGAAAAGGGCCGCCCCGGTTGCCCCGGAACGGCCCCTCCTCTCGCGTCCCTCGAGAAATCAGTCGGCCGAGTCCGCCGCCGGAGCGGTGCTGACCGGAACGGCGTTGAGCTGCGGGCTCTTGATCGCCTGGAGATAATCGGCGGTCTGCAGGAACGGCATCGGATTCACCGCGCGGCCGTCGATGCGGACCTCATAATGGAGATGCGGACCGGTCGAGCGGCCGGTCGAGCCCGACATCGCGATCAGCTGGCCGCGCTTCACTTTCTGCCCGGCGGTGACCAGGATCTTCGACAAGTGACCATAACGGGTCTGGATGCCACGGCCATGGTCGAGCTCGACCAGATTGCCGTAGCCGCCCGCGCGCTCCGCACGGTCGACCGTGCCGTCGGCGGTGGCATAGACCGCAGTGCCGGTCCCGCACGGAATGTCGACGCCCGGGTGGAACGCCGCGGTGCCGCGGAACGGGTCGCTGCGGATGCCGAAATTGCTGGTGAATTTGAGATTGCTGACCGGCTGAACCGACGGGATCGAGATCAGGCCGTCCTGGAGCGTATCAAGCTTCTTCCAGGTCTGGAACAGAGCACGGAATTGGGCGTCGGCGGCCATGTCGGCGGCGGCTTCTGCGCTGTCGGCGGCTTCGTACGGGCCGCCCATCGCGGCGCTTTTGGTCTGGAAGCGGCTGGGGTTGATCCCCAACGCCTTCGCCCGCTGAAGCGCGGCGATATATTTTTTCTCGGTGGTGATCCGCGCCTTGATCGCCAGCGTCACCTGATCGTGCTCGACCTGCGCCAGCGGCGCGACGACGTCGGCGGCAGCGGCAGCAGCCTCGGGATCGATCGGCTGATAGGCGACCGGCTGGACCTCGCCCTGCCCGCTGATCGCGGCGGCAAGCATCGCCTGGCGTGCCTCGACGCGCTTGGCGCGGGCATCGGCGACATATTTGATCTGCTGGATCTTGGCCTGCATGCCGGCGACCTGCGCCTCCATCTTGGCGACTTTCGCCTCGGAGGTGAGCGGCGTTCCGGTGAGGCCCGACAGCGCCACGGCGTTCACGCCTGCCTGTGCAACGCCATACGCCGAGAAGCTCAGCGTGATGGCACCCGCGACAGCAACCGCGGCCTGCGTGCGTCCCGCGATCGAGAAACGACGAAGATCGCGGCCATCATGGAAAATGAAATCGCGTGTTTTGAAGAATTGGCGGCAGCGAGCGAACGCCTCCTGCAAATTCGTAAGTTTGATCATGCGTCCCCGGCGACCCTGGCGACGATCCCCGCATTAACGGCGATCATGAAGATGGTTAATCCGGACCCAGCCCCTCCGCGCCCGGTTGTTACCGGTGACAAGTGCCAGCATGTCGTTTTCATGCAAGAGGCGCGTAATATTCGCGGGGCAGACCGGCAGCTTCGCGGGCTGAGTCGTTGAATGGCGGCTTAATCATGCCGCGAAAATGGCGCCGCACCAAGGCGCGCCAATGCGTTTCCGCCGCGATTCCAGTTGATTCGCATGCCGCGCGAAACCACGTCGCGCCATACGCAACATGACGTATCTCGTCGGCGAGAATACGCTTGAGGATAAGAGCGGTTCCCTCGTCGCCCCCGGCGAGGAAGCGATCGATCGTCGCCGGCGTGACGTCGAGGCCTCGCGCTTCGAGCACCATCGGCACCACGGCAAGCCGCGCAAGCGGGTCGTGTGCGGTCGCTTCGGCCGCTTCCCACAAACCGTCATGCGCCGCGAGCGCGCCATAATGGCTGCCCAGCGTACGCAGCCGTCGATCGAGCAGCGCAAAGTGCATCGCCTCATCGGCGCCGACCGACAGCCAGTCGTCGATGAAATTGCGCGGAAAATGACCGCCGAATCGTCCCACGAGGTCGAATGCCAAGTCGATTGCGACGAACTCGATATGCGCGAGCGCGTGAATCAGCGCGATCCGGCCGCGTTCTGATCCCCCCTTGCCGCGCCGGGGCATGCGGTTGGGCGGGAGCAGCTGGGGTTCGGCGGGCCGCGTCGGCCGATCGGGCATCGCGACGTCGAATTGGTGCGCCAGATTGCCCCGGCGCCAGGCGCGCACGACTGATCGAGCGCGTTTGACCTTGGCGGCGGGATCGCAGGTTTCGAGCACCGAGCGACAGGCGGCGGCGATAGTGATGCTGGTTTCGACCGAAGTCATGCGGGCGGCCTACCCTGTTGGTGAACTCACGCCAACTTCCCGCCCGCTCACCCTAGTTCCCGCACCGCGGCCAGCACCTGTTCGGCATGCCCCGGAACCTTCACCTTGCGCCAGACTTTCGTCAACTTGCCCGAGGCATCGAACAGCCAGGTCGAGCGGTCGATCCCCATATACTCACGGCCATAGAGCTTCTTCGACACCCAGGCGCCGAACGCCTCGATCACGCCGGTCTCATCGCTCGCGAGCGGCACCGTCAACGCGTATTTGTCGGCAAATTTGCGGTGCTTTGCCGGCGTGTCCTTCGACACAGCCAGCACGGTCGCGCCGGCCTTGTGGAAGTCGGCCAACAGCGCGGTGAAATCCTGCGCTTCGCGAGTGCATCCGGCAGTATCGTCCTTGGGATAGAAATAGAGCACCAGCGGCTTGCCGGCATAATCGCGCAGGTTGATCGTCGCACCGTCGGGTGCCGTCAGCACCGCGTCGGGCAGCGTATCGCCGACCTCAAGTCCCGCCATTTGTCTCTCCACTCACCGATTGCCAGACCCGCGCAACCTCCTGCCGGGTCACATCGAAACGCGCAACCAGCGCATCCCAGCTGTCGGCGCCGAACGATCGCAGGATCAACTCGCGGGTCGGCGGCGATGGCGGCTCATTGTCCGGCGCGACCAGCCGCAGCAACACCAGCATGCGCGTCAGGAAGCGGTAATCCTCACCGAGCGACGCGGGAACGATCCCTTCCCGCGCAAGCATGTCGATCGCCGGGTCGAGGTCGGGGTCGATCGCAACGCCCGGATGCGAGAGCTGAGCGACATGGACGGCAAATTCGAGGTCGACCAGCCCGCCGGGCAACAGTTTGGCGTCGAGCGATCCCTGCGGCGGCTTGTGCCGCGCCATTTCGGCCCGCATGTCGACCGCGTCCGCGATGAGCTTCGCTGTGTCGCGCGGCGCCGTCAGCACCGCGTCGATCACCGCGGCTACGTCCTGTCGAGCGCGTTGCGAGCCGAATACGGCGCGCGCGCGGGTCAGCGCCATATGCTCCCAGGTCCAGGCATCCTCTTGCTGATATTTGGCGAAGCCGGCGAGCGAGACGACCAACGGGCCCTGCGCCCCCGATGGCCGCAATCGCGTGTCGATCTCGTACAGCGCGCCGGCAGCGGTCGGCACCGACAGAGCGGCGCTCAGGCGTTGCGCGAGGCGGTTATAGTAATGAACTGCGCCCAGCGGCTTGGGGCCATCGGATTCGGCGGAGAAATCGCCGGTGAAGAGATAGATAAGGTCGAGGTCGGAAGCATGCGTCAGCGCGCCGCCGCCGAGCCGCCCTAGCGCCAGGATGAGCAATTCGCTGTCGGGTACATGGCCGTGCGCGCGCGCGAACTCGGCCACTGTGGCCGCGCCGAGAACCTCGATCGCGGCTTCGGCGACGCGCGCATAGCCATGCGCGACCTCCAGCGGGTCGCTGGTCCCGGCAACCAGTTGCGCGCCGAGCGCGAAGCGTTTTTCGCCGACCACGAGGCGAACCCGCTGCAACGCGGCTTCGTAATCGTCCCCCGCCTCACCCGAGCGCATCTCCTCGGCAAGCGCGGCGACATCACCGACCGGCTCCAGCGCGGTCGCGTCGATCAACCCGTCGAGCAACGCCGGCCGACGGCTCAGCGCGCCCGCAAGCGGCGGTGCGTGGCTGAGGATCGTCGCCATCAATTGCCCCAATTGCGGCCGCGCCTCGATCAGACGAAAAAAATTTATCGCGCTCGGCAGCCGCGACAACATCGTGTCGAGCTGGACCAAAGCAGCGCGCGGATCGGGTGCCTGGCCGAGCGCCGTCATCAGCCCCGGCAGCACCGCCTCAAGCGCCTGGCGCGCAGCCGGGCTGCGCAACGCGGGATACGAGCCGCCACGCCATCGCTCGATCATCTGGACAGCGCTGGCGCCATCGTCGAAGCCGATCGCGCCCAGTTGCGCCGACAGGCTGTCGGCGTCGCTGGCCAGCGCCGCCTCGTCGCGCGCATCGAGCGAATCATAGATTTGCCCGACCCGTTCGACATGCGGCCGCAGCATCGCGATCAGACCCGCGCTATCCTCGAACCCCGCCAACCGGCTTACGCCCTCGAGCGCTTCTCCCGTGCGCGGCAGCGCATGAGTCTGGCGATCGTCGACCATCTGCAATCGATGTTCGACCGTGCGCAGCGCCACATAAGCGGACTTCAGCGCACTGGCCTCTTCGCTCGTGATGCGACCGCCGGCGCACAGCCGGTCGAGCGCGTCCATCGTCGCCGGGGCGCGGAGCGATGGATCGCGGCCACCATGGATCAGCTGATGAATCTGGGTGAAGAACTCCACCTCGCGGATGCCGCCTCGCCCGCGTTTGAGATCATAGCCCGGTCCAAAGGCCTGGCCTTGCGCGTGGTGATCGCGAATCCGCCGCGTGATCTCGCGAATCTCCCCAACCGCGCCGAAATCGACCGCCCGGCGCCAGACGAAAGGCCGGATCGCGTCGAGAAAACGTTGACCGAGCGCCACATCGCCGGCGCAGGCACGCGCGCGAATGAAGGCGGCGCGTTCCCAGGGCAGCGCCTGGCTTTCATAATAGGAAATCGCCGCGTCGACCGGCAACGCGATCGGCGTCACCTCCGGCGACGGCCGCAGGCGAAGGTCGACGCGGAGCACATAGCCCTCGCCATCGCGCGCCTGGAGCAGTTCGACGACGCGGCGCGCGATCCGCACCGCCGCTTCCACCGGCTCCTCGCGCACGCGATGCGGCAAGGTCGTCGGGTCGAACAGCAGGATCGGATCGATGTCCGACGAATAATTGAGCTCGTGGCTGCCCTGTTTGCCGAGCGCGATCCCGGCGAAACCGCTCACGTCGGCATCGGGCGCCCGCTCGTGGATCGCCGTGCGGATGGCGAGGTCGAGCGCGCGATCGGCGAAGTCGGTCAGCCGCCGCGTCACGCCGACCAGGTCGAGCGCTCCGGCCAGATCGGCGATCGCGACAATCAACGCTTCGCGCCGGCGCGCCCGACGCAGTGCCACACTGACGGGCAGATCAGGATCGAACGGCGCCGGATCGGGCACCACACCTTGCGCCAATTGGGCGGCGAGGTCGGGCTGCTGTTCGAGCGCGAGACGTAGGAACGGCGCGTGCGCTTCGGCCCTGGCGACGGCATCGACGAAATTCTGCGCAGTCACCATATTGGCCCAATGGTTTCAGCAAAGGCTGAAACGGTTGCGGATGACACCCTAGAGCACTCATTCGCGCGCGCCAATCGTTGCGCGAAAAGCACAATTTGATCCAGATCAATTAAACTGACGACAAAGTGGCAACAAATCGTGGCAAACGACGTTCTACGTCGCATGAGCCCGCCCAATCCGCACAGTCAGGCGACGCATTCCGACAGCCACCATGTCGTGCATCGCCCGCGCGAGAGCGATGGCGTGGGCATTGCGCTGCGCCAGATTTTTACCGGCGCGCCGAGCCTTCCGAACGACCTGACGTCATTGCTGAGGCGACTGTCGAAAGACAATTAGGGTCTCTGATCACGCGTCGATCCGACACGGAATATAGTTCAAACTAGCCAGCAGGGTGCCTAGTTTCCGAGCGACAGTTGCGACGGCCTTCGAAAAAGCAGGATGGATTTGAGGCACCTCGACCTAAGTCGAAGCCGCTCTATTCCTCGTCCTCGTCGATATCGTCGTCGCCCTGATCAGGCGCCGGGCTATGGTCACCGCTCAGGTCGTCGACCTCGTCCATGATCGTATCGAGCGCGGTGCGGCCGGGATGATCGGGGGCGTTGCGGCGCGACGTGAGTTGCCCACCGCTCAGGATCGCCTCGAGCGCGACGCGCCCGCGCGCGACGCGGCTCTTGATCGTGCCGACCGCGACCTGACAGATTTCGGCGGCCTCTTCATAGGCAAAACCGCCCGCGCCGACCAGAATGAGCGCCTCGCGTTGCGGCTGCGGCAAGAGCAGCAGCGCACGCTGCATGTCGCCCAGCTCGACATGCTTGTCCTGACTGGCGGGCGCGGCGAGGATGCGGTCGGCGACCAGATCGTCCCACTCGCCCTTAAATCGCGCGCGACGCATCTGGCTCAGATACAGATTGCGCAGGATGATGAAGGTCCAGGCGCGCATGTTGGTGCCGGCCTGAAAGCGTTGCCGCGCTGCCCATGCTTTGAGCAAGGTTTCCTGCACCAGGTCGTCAGCGAGGTCCCGGCTGCCTGACAAGGAACGGCCGAACGCACGGAGATGCGGGATCACTTGCCCCAGCTGTTCCTTGAACTCCGGATCCGACAAAGCGACGTGCTCGATCGCCTCCCCATTGTCATCCACATTGCCGGTCGCTGTGCTGCTCATGGAACTCCGTCGAACGTGGGGCCGCCAACGAGCGACCGAGAGGATACATAGGGTGACATGGGCGCCAGGGCCAAGCCGGACCGCTCCATTATTGGTGGAACAGCACCGGGCCCCAAACGATCGCCGACAGGATTACCACCGCCAGCACCAACGAAATACCGAGGACGTAGCGCATGACGCCGGGCGTCGCGCCGGCCCGTGCATGCTCGGCATCGGTGTGCACCGAAGCCTCTGAGGGAGTGGGTTCAGCCATCATGTCAAAACGCACAAATCCCGTTTTGGCTCCGTAACTGATGGAACTTTGAGTATTTAGACAGAATTCCCGAACCTTGGCTCGACAAAATGCGGCCGCCGGCGGCATCCTGTCGGATATCGCCGGCGGCCGAGCGCATGTTAAGCGAGACCCATGGGTCAAGCGGGCACGGTCGACTCGTCGAAAAACAGCGCCTGGCTGATCGCCGCCTTCACGGTCGACCGCTGGAACGGCTTGGTGATGAGGAAGGTCGGCTCGGGCCGCTCGCCGGTCAGCAGGCGTTCGGGGAAAGCGGTGATGAAGATGACGGGAACCTGGAATTCCGCGAGGATGTCCTTCACCGCGTCGATCCCCGAACTGTCATCCGCCAGTTGGATATCGGCGAGCACCAGGCCGGGGCGATCGGCCATCGCTGCGGCGACGGCTTCGTCGCGGGTAACCGCCACACCGGTGACGTCATGCCCCAAATCGCGGACAATCGTCTCGATATCCATCGCGATGATCGGCTCGTCCTCGATGATCAGCACCCGCGCACGCGTCTGCTGCTCGATCTCGGCGAGCGCTTCGGTGACGAGCTTTTCGACCTCGTCATTCTCGACGTCGATCAGATAGGCCGCGTCCTCGGTGGTGAAGCCTTCCATCGCCGTCAACAGCAGCGCCTGTCGTGACAATGGCGTCATGCGCGCCAGCCGGGCTCGCGCAATCGCTTCCTGCCCGCTGACATTGTCGCCGCTGGGCGTTTCGGTCTCGCCGGGATTGGCGCTCTGCCAGATCGCCTGGAACGTGCGGTACAGGCCGAGTCGCGGCTCGACGTCGCGCGGAAACTCCTCCGGTGCGGCGACGATCGCCTCGAGCGTGGCCCGGACATAGCGGTCGCCATGTTCCTGGCTTCCCGTCAACGCCCGCCCATAACGACGCAGGAACGGTAGATGAGGGGCTAGCTGCTGACCGAGCGACATGACGATTTCAATCTCCCCGATAGGATGCCGGCCTTTAGTGGGGGCCCGGCTTGGTGAATGCAACGCGGCAAATTTTCTGTTCGCTAGTGGAACAATCGAGATCGTTTTTGGTTTCACAGACATGATGGCGCATTCTAAGCGTCGTGTCGGGACCCCCTCTTGCGGGTCGTTTTCTGTTCCGGCATGGCCGGCATGTATATGAGGGGGATTGCGTTGCAGCCTGGCCGGCCGTCGTCAAAGCGGGACAAGAAGTCCGACGACAAGGATGACAAGGGCAAAAAGGGTAGGGACGAAGCGATGGGTGCCGCCCTTCGCTCGGTCTATCATGCCGCCGCCAGCGAACCCGTTCCCGATCAGATGCTCGATCTGCTGAACAAGCTGGGATAGCCCATGGGCGGCCTGACGGCTGGTGAGCGGGCGGCGGGTACGCTGGGCGCACGCGTCGCGCGCATGCCGACCGGCGCCAAGATTTTCATGATCCTCGGCGTGGCGCTGTTGCCGTTCGCCGTGATCGCTTTCTTCGCGACCCTGTCGACCACGCGCCAGGCCGGCCAGGAAGCCGCCTCGCAATTGCGCGTCGCCGCGCAGGAAAGCTCGCGCAATCTCTCGATCGAGCTGGTCGGCGACATGACCGCGCTGACCTCCGCGATGAAGGCGCTGGCGATCGATCACGGCGATACGCCGAGCTGCGCGCGCGTGCAGGGTGTGTTCGCACAGTCATCGACCACCGGCGCCGGGTTCATGATCGTCGATGGCCAGAACCGCCTGCTCTGCGGTTCGCGCCTGCCGGTGGCGATGCCCGAACAGATGCGCGCCAGTGGATCGACCGCGCGGATCGTCCCCGACAAGGGGATCGTGCTGGCGATCGCCGCTCCGGGTGGCGAGGTGCGTGGCGCCGCTTTCTTCCCTGCGGCGTTTCTCTCGGAAATCGCCAAACCGTCCGGCTTCGCGTCCGATTATGAGGAATCGCTGAGCAGCCCTGGCAGCTCCGACCGGCTGGTGCTGCGGTCGTTGGGCGGCGACAACCCGCTCGATCTGTACGTACCGGTCCGCGCGGCACTGGGAATCGGCGACCTGTCGGTTGAAATGCGGATGCGGACCAAGGTGCTGACCTCTCCGATCCTGATCGCGCTGATCTTTCCGATCCTGATGTGGATCGCGGCTGCCGGCTTCGCCTGGTTCGTCGTCGATCGCCTGTTGATCAAGCCTTTGCGGACGTTGCGCGCCAGCGTCGCCGCCTATCGTCCGGGCGAAGTGATCGATCCGGCGGTCGTACGATCGCTGCCGGCGCAGGAAATCCGCGAACTCGGCGAGACGTTCCGGTCGCTGAGCCGGACGCTGATCCTGCATGAGGCCGGGCTGGCCGAAGGACTGGTGCGCCAGACGCGGCTGACGCGGGAGGTCCACCATCGCGTGAAGAACAATCTGCAAGTCATCTCCAGCCTGATCAATCTTCACGCGCGCGGCGCCCAGGCGGCCGAAGCGGCGCGCGCTTATGCCTCGATCCAACGACGCGTCGACGCGCTGGCGGTGGTCCATCGCCACCATTTCGCCGAGATGGAGGATAATCGCGGCCTCAGCCTGCGCTCCGTGATCGGCGAGCTCGCGTCCAACATCCGCGCGACCAGTCCCGAACATTCGGGGCTGTCGATCCTGCTCGACGTTGAACCCTGGCTGGTCACCCAGGACATCGCGATCGCAATCGCCTTCCTGCTCACCGAGATTATCGAACTCGCGATCAGCGTCATTCCCAACGCACAGATCCATATCTCGGTACGCGAGGGGGAAACGCCCGGCACCGCGATCCTGCGCGTCACATCCCCCTCGCTAGTCGATGGCGACGCGCTGGTCGGGGCGTTGGGGCAGCGTTACGCCAGGGTGATCGAGGGCCTGTCGCGCCAGCTTCGCGCGCCGCTCCACCATGACCCGCTGACCGGATCCTATGAGATCGCGGTCGCCGTGACGGGCCGCGATTAAAAAAATTTTGGCCGGTGCATTTTTTTTGGGAACAACCTCGAAAAAGGTGCGTTTGGCTTTTCGGATAGCGACCTTATGCCCCCCCGCTCTCGCTATCCACGACATAGGCCCGGAAGCGTCAACCCCTCCCCCCCCGGTGGCGCTTCCGGGCCTAAATTCGTCAAAGTCCAGTGGGATAGCCAAATAGCCAAGATGAAACGCCGCCGGAACGAATTCGGCGGCTCGATCATTGGCGTGCCGGGGATTCCCGCCAGGGATCGGCAAAAACTCAGAGTCAGAAAGTTCGGGAGAATTCATGATGAACAAGATTATCGGTCTGTCGCTCGCAGCGACGGCACTTTTGCTCGCCGGCTGCAACACGATTTCGGGTGTGGGCCGGGATGTCAGCTCGGTCGGCAGCACGGTCTCGAAGACCGCCGACAAACACAAATAAGACGGGCACAAATAGGCTGGTTCAGGCCGTTTCGGTGTCGGGGGCTGGCTGGCGATCGCGACGGCGATGCGTCAGCCAGATCACGCCAAGCGTCAGCACGTACAGGCCGACCAGCGGCAGCGCGAGCATGATCATCGACCCGGCATCCGGCGGGGCCAGGAACAGCGCCACCGCAAAACATCCCAGGATCGCGTAGCGCCACGCGCGGACGAGCTGCTCCAGCGTCACGATCCCCGCACGCTCGACCAGCATCAGCAGCACCGGCATCAGGAATGAGACGCCGAAACCGAACAGGAACTGCATGATGAACTTCAGGTAGTTGTCCGCGGCCGGCAGCGCTTCCTGCTGTACGCCGCCGACATTGCCCTGATAGCCGAGCAGGAAGTGCAGCGCGCCCGGCACCGCAAAGAAATACGCGAAGCTCGCCCCCAGCCCGAACAGCACCGGCGTCGCCAGCAGGAACGGCAGCAGCGCGCGCTTTTCCTTGCGATAGAGCCCGGGCGCCACGAACTGCCACAGCTGATTGGCGATCACCGGAAAGGCCAGCATGATTGCCGCGAAGAACGCGACCTTCAGTTGCACGAAGAACATCTCATAGGGAGACGTGTAGATGAGCTTCGGAAACCCGGCCTTGACCAGCGGATGCACCAGCACCGCGAAAATCGGTTCGAAGAAATAGAGGCAAGCGCCGAACAATAGCGCCAACGTGCCGATACTGATGAGCAGGCGTTTGCGTAGCTCGATCAGGTGATCCATCAACGGCGCGCGGCTGGCGTCGATATCGTCCTCGTCACTCATCGCCTAATCGCCCGGCGTTTCGACTGGGGCAGCCGCCTTGGGCTTGCGCGCACGCGGTTTGGGCGCGGTTGGCTCGACGGTATCCAGCGACATCGCCTTCTTGGCCGTCTTAGCGCGGGGTTTGCGCGGTGCCGGGGCCGGGTCGGTTTCCGGCGCGGCATGGATTGGTGCCGGCTCCGGAGCAATCACCGGCTGCTCGACCATCACCGGCGCGGGATCGGCATCCGACACGTCCTGTGGCTTGGGCGCCATCAGTGCCGCCATGTCCACGGTCTGCGGGAATTCGCGCATGATGCGCTCATTCTCCGCCTTCCACTTCTTTTCCATCTCCGCGAATTCCGACTCGCGGATCATGTCGTCGAAGCCGGAGCGGAACTGGCGCGCCAGCCCGCGCGCCTTGCCGACCCATTGCCCGGCGAAGCGCATCGCGCGCGGCAAGTCCTTGGGCGGAATGACGAGCAACGCCACCGCCCCCAATACCAACAATTCGGTTGGGGCTATATCCAGGATCACGGCCGGATGCCTCTCCGGCGGCGCTTAGCGTTCGGCGTCGCGGACGCGTTCGGCGGTCGCCTCGACCGTTGGATCGGTCTGCCGCTTGGCCTCGATCCGGCTGGGCGGGACGGCATCGTCATCTTCCGCCATACCCTTCTTGAACTGCTTGATGCCCTTGGCCACGTCACCCATCATGTTCGAGAACCGGCCACCACCAAGGACCAGGATCGCGATCACACCAAAGATCAGCCAATGAACCAGGCTGAAACTACCCATCACAAAATCTCCCAAAGGCGTGACATCTATCTAGTCTGCATCGCCATCATTTTCCACTTCTTCCTCGCTCTCGCCGGCAATGGATAACTCGGCCATGGCAAGATCGATCGGATCGAGCAGCCCGGCAGCCCGCAAATCGTCGATCCCGGGGAGGTCGCGGCGGCTGGCGAGCCCGAAATGGGTGAGGAATTCCGCGGTCGTCGCGTACATTAACGGCCGCCCTGGCGTCTCACGCCGGCCAGCAGGTCGCACCCATCCCGCCTCCATCAGCACATCGAGCGTCCCCTTGCTGATCTGAACGCCGCGAATCGCCTCGATCTCGGCGCGAGTCACCGGCTCGTGATAGGCGGTGATCGCCAAGGTCTCGATCGCCGCACGCGACAGCTTGCGCGGCTCCTCGCGGTCGCGACGCAGCAAATGCGCAAGATCGCCCGCGGTCTGGAAATGCCAGCGATCGCCGCGCCGGACCAGTTCGATCCCGCGGCCGGCATAATCTTCGGCGATCCGCTCCAGCGCGCCGCGAACGTCGATGTCCTCGCCGACATGCGCGCGGATCGAGTCGATGGTCAGCGGCTCCTCGGCGGCGAACAGCACCGCTTCGACCGCGCGGACCGGATCGTCAGGATCGATCGTCATGCCTCCGCCCTTTCGCCGGTCGCCTTGAGATAGAGCGGCGCGAAGGCCGATTTCTGGCGCAATTCGGCCTTGCCCATCCGCGCGAGTTCGAGCGCCGCGACGAAACTGGAGGCGAGCGCCGACTTGCGAAACGCACCGTCCAGGCTGTCGGGCAGGAAGCTTTCGATCGTCGCCCAGTCGATATGCTCGCCGAGCAGCCGCGATACGCGCTCGAGCGCGGCATCCAAGGTCATCACCAGGCGATCATGGACAACGTGGAAGACCGGGCGATTGCGTGCGTTGATCTGGCCATAAGCGGCGATCAGGTCATAGATCTCGGCCTGCCATTGTGCCTTGCGCACCGTCCGCAATCCTTCGGGCGCGGCGCGGCGGAAAACATCGCGGCCGATCCGGTCGCGTGCGAGCAGCCGAGCGCCGGCATTGCGCATCGCGTTGAGCCGCTCGAGCCGCATCTGCAGCCGCAGCGCCAGTTCCTCGGGACTCGGTTCGATCTCCGGATCGCGCGGCAGCAGCAGCGCCGATTTGAGATAGGCCAGCCACGCCGCCATCACGAGATAATCGGCCGCGACTTCGAGCTTCAGCGTGCGGGCATGCTCGATATAGGAGAGATATTGCTCGACCAGTTGCAGGATCGAAATCTGCTTGAGGTCGACCTTTTGCGATCGGGCGAGCGCTAGCAGGAGGTCGAGTGGGCCTTCCCATCCCTCGATGTCGAGCGTCAGCGTGTCGTCGGCGGCGTCCATAGGCACGCTTTTAGGCATAGACTTTCGCGATACCAAAGCCGGAGGTCAGCGCTGTTGTGGATAACGCCCGCCAAGCCACACATCGTCATCCCGGTGCTAGGCCAGAGCCAACAACTCATCCCGCTTGGCGATCAGTTCCGCGAAATCGCCCTGCGGCGCGACTCCCCGCACCGAGGCCATCGCACGGTCGAGCCGTTCGAGCGACTTGGCCGGCATGTCGTTGAGCAGCGAGGCGATCTCGCGCATCTCGTCCATCCGTCCCCAGCAATCGAGCACGATATCGCAACCGGCGGCGATCGCCCCCGCGGCCTTCTCCCCTGCCGTCCCCGACAACGCCTTCATGTCGATATCGTCGGTCATCAGCAGCCCGTCGAAGCCGATCTTGCCGCGGATCACCTGCTCGACGATCACCGGCGACATGGTCGCGGGGCGTTCGGGGTCCCAGATCTGGAACACGATATGACTGGTCATCCCCATCGGCGCGTCCGCCAGGCGGCGGAAGGGCTCGAGATCGATCTCCAATTCCTCCTCCGACGCGGTCACCGTCGGCAGGTGGAAATGCGTGTCGACCACCGCGCGGCCATGGCCGGGCATATGTTTGACCACGCCGACCACGCCGCCGGCGCGCAGTCCTTCCATGATCGCCTTGCCCATCGCCGCGACGCGCATCGGCTCGTGTCCCAACGCACGGATGGTGATCGCCTCGGTCGTGTCGCGCTGGCTGACGTCGAGCAATGGCCAGCAATCGACGTTGACGCCGACTTCGGACAGCATCAGCGCGGTCGCCTGAGCATTGACCCGCGCCGCCTCGATCGCGCTCATCGGCGCGACGTCGTAGAGCCGGTCGAAATCGGGGCCGGCGGGAAATTGCGGCCATTCGGGCGGCTGCATCCGTTGGACCCTGCCGCCTTCCTGGTCGATCAGGATCGGCAGCTCGTCGCGGCCGGTCAGCTCGCGCAAACTGTGGGTCAACGCGCGGACCTGCTCGCGATTCTCGATGTTGCGCTTGAACAATATGTACCCGGCGGCGTCAGCGTCCTTGTAGAAGGCGCGTTCGTCGTCGGTAAGGGTCAGGCCGGACAGGCCGAAGATCACGGGCTTCATGGCGGTGCTTCTACTCGCGCGCGCCTGGGGTTCAAGGCTGGTCAGGCTGGCTCAACCATATGCCCGAACCCGATTGTAGGCCGTCTTGCAGCTTTCGCCGACGTGACGAGACTCCACTGATCGATTTTTCCGCTCGCGGAGATCAGATTAACTCATCGCATAAATGATTGCAGCGCTTCGCCACACAAGCCACAACCGCCGAGCGAGCCGCGAGCCGGCTGCGCACCCGATCCGATAGAGTCCCAGCGCCGGTCGCACCGGCGCGAACGAGAGGAAGAACGAGATGGATGCTGTAACCGAAGGTAGCCCGCTGAGCGATCCGAACAAGGAACCCGCGGCGCTGCGCAGCTTGCTCGGCCGAACCAACCGCGACTGGTGGCCCAATCATCTCTCGCTCGACATCCTTCACCAGAAGGGGATCAGTGGCAATCCGATGGGCGACGACTTCGATTATGCGAAGGAATTCAAGTCGCTCGACCTCGCCGCAGTCAAGCGCGACCTGACCGCGCTGATGACCGACAGCCAGCCCTGGTGGCCGGCCGATTACGGGCATTACGGTCCGTTCTTCATCCGCATGGCATGGCATTCGGCGGGCACGTATCGCACCGGCGACGGCCGCGGCGGCGCCAATGCCGGACAGCAGCGCTTCGCTCCGCTCAATTCCTGGCCGGACAACGGAAATCTCGACAAGGCACGCCGCCTGCTGTGGCCGATCAAGCAGAAATATGGCCGCAAGCTCAGCTGGGCCGACCTGATGATCCTGGCCGGCAACGTCGCGATCGAATCGATGGGCGGCCCGGTGTTCGGCTTTGGCGGCGGCCGCGCGGACGTGTGGGAACCCGAACGCGACATCTATTGGGGCACCGAGGAGGAATGGGTCGGCAGCGCCAACAGCAAAACCCGCATCGACGAGGAAGAAGGCCGCGCGCTGGAAAGCCCGCTCGCCGCGATCCAGATGGGCCTGATCTACGTCAATCCGGAAGGACCGGGCGGCGTGCCCGATCCGCTCAAGTCGGCCCGCGACATCCGCGAAACCTTTTACCGCATGGGCATGAACGACGAGGAGACCGCAGCGCTGACCGCCGGCGGCCACACCTTCGGCAAGGCGCATGGCGCGGGCGATGCCAGCCTGGTCGGTGCCGAGCCGGAAGGCGCCGACATCGCGCAACAGGGTCTCGGCTGGCAGTCGGGGCATGAGAGCGGGATCGGTGACCATACCATCACCTCGGGTATCGAGGGCGCCTGGACGCCGACGCCTACGACCTGGGACATGTCGTTCTTCGACATGCTGCTCGACCATGACTACGAGCTGGTGAAGAGCCCCGCCGGCGCGAAACAGTGGCAGCCGGTCGGCAATCCCGAAGAGACGCTGGCGCCCAAGGCGCATACGCCCGGCGTCCGCGTGCCGACGATGATGACCACCGCCGACATGGCGCTCAAGATGGATCCCGAATACCGCAAGGTGATGGAGAAATTCCGCGCCGACCCGGCCTATTTCGCGGACGCCTTCGCCCGCGCCTGGTTCAAATTGTGTCATCGCGACATGGGGCCCAAGGCGCGCTACCTCGGCCCCGACGTTCCCGCCGAGAATCTGATCTGGCAGGACCCGATCCCCGCCGGTCCGCGGCTGAGCGATGGCGACGTCGCAACGCTCAAGGGCAAGATCGCCGATTCGGGTCTAAGCGTCGCGCAGCTCGTGAAGACCGCCTGGGCCTCCGCCTCGACCTGGCGCGGGTCGGATCATCGTGGTGGCGCCAACGGCGCGCGTATTCGCTTCGCGCCGCAAAAGGACTGGGAGGTCAACGAGCCGGCCGAGCTCGCCAAGGTGCTCCAGGTCTATCAGCGCATCCAGGCCGATTTCGGCGGCGCGGCCAAGGTCAGCATCGCCGACCTGATCGTGCTCGGTGGTAATGTCGGCGTCGAGCAGGCCGCAAGGGCTGCCGGCCGCAGCGTGACGGTGCCATTCACCAGCGGCCGCGGCGACGCGACCGCCGAACAGACCGATGCGGAAGGCTTCGCGGTACTCGAGCCGCGCGTCGACGGCTTCCGCAATTATCTGCAGGTCCGGTTCAACGTGCCCACCGAGGAATTGCTGGTCGATCGCGCCCAGTTGCTCGGGCTGAGCGCGCCGGAAATGACCGTGCTGGTCGGCGGCCTGCGTGTGCTCGGCACTAATCATGGTGGCTCGAAGCATGGCGTGTTCACCGACCGGCCGGGCCAGCTGACCAATGACTTCTTCGTCAACTTGCTCGATATGGCGACCGCTTGGCGACAGATCGACGACAGCGCCGACGAAGAGTTCGAGGGCAATGACCGCCATACCGGCCAGCGCAAATGGACCGGCACGCGGACCGATTTGGTGTTCGGCTCGAACTCGCAGCTGCGCGCTCTGTCCGAAGTCTATGCCTCGGCCGATGCCGGCGACCAGTTCGTCGACGAATTCGTCAAGGCCTGGGCCAAGGTGATGAACGCCGATCGCTACGACCTTATCTAAGGTCAAACAGTCCCGCCTGGCCGTATCGGCCGGGCGAACAGAGCCGCCGGTGCCCCCTCCCCCTTGGCGCCGGCGGCTTTTGTTTTGACGACATGCCGCTCCTACGCGACCGCCTCAGTGCCGATCGGCAGGGGCAAACCGCGAAAGGCTGCCTCGTCCAATATACCCGCACGCTTCGCCACGATGGTCGGCACCAATGCCTGGCCCGCCACGTTGACCGCGGTGCGGCCCATGTCGAGGATAGGATCGATCGCCAGCAACAGACCCGCGCCCTCGAGCGGGAGGCCCAGGGTCGAGAGCGTCAACGTCAGCATCACCGTCGCTCCGGTGAGCCCGGCGGTCGCCGCGGATCCGATCACCGAGACAAAGGCGATTAAGCCATAGTCGCCAAGGTGCAGCGGAATGCCGTAGAATTGCGCCACGAAGATCGCCGAGACCGCAGGATAGATCGCCGCGCACCCGTCCATCTTGGTGGTGGCGCCCAGCGGTACCGCGAAGGCGGCATAAGCTTGCGGCACGCCCAGCCGCCGCTCCGTCACGTCCTCGGTCACCGGCAAGGTTCCGACCGACGAGCGCGACAGGAAACCGAGCTGGATCGCCGGCCAAGCAGCCGCGAAAAAGCGCAGCGGATTGAGCCCGTTGGCCACCAGGATCGTCGGATAGACCAGCAGCAGGACGATCGCGAGACCGGCATAGACCGCGATCGCGAATGCCCCGAGCGACGATAGCGCATCCCAGCCATAGCGAACCAGTGCATCGGCGATCAGCGCCGCGCTGCCGATCGGCGTGAGCGCGATCACCCAGCGCAGCAACCGACGGAAGATCGCCAGTGCGGACGCGTTGAACGCTAGAAACGCCTCGCCGGTCTCGCCGATCCTGACCGCGGCCGCGCCGACCGCGAGCGCGGCGACGATCACTTGCAGCACGTTGAACGACACCGCAGTCGAGGCGACGCCATCGGTCACCGTGGTCGATGCGCCCAGCCCCAGCGCGTTGGCGGGGACCAGCCCTTTGAGGAAATCGAGCCAGGATCCGGTCGTGCCGGGCGCCTTGGCAGCGCCGGCGGCGACCGATGCATGCAGCCCCGGCTGGATCGCCAGCCCGAGAAGGATGCCGATCGCGACCGCGATCAGCGCGGTGACCGCGAACCACAATAAGGTCCGGGAAACCAGCGCAGCGGCATTTTCCAGCGTGCGCAACGCCGCGACCGAGGCGACGATCGCGGTGAACACCAATGGCGGCACCAGCGCCTTGAGCAATTGGACGAAGATCTGGCCGATCGTGTGCGCCGTCTCGCCGATCGCCGCACTACCCAGCCAGCGCGCAAGTAGGCCGACCGCCACGCCGGCAGCCATGCCGATCAGCACTTGCGCGCCGAACGTGAGTTTGATCCGCGTGCTCACGATGCCACCCTCCGCGCCGGCGGCCGGGCGCGGGCCAGCGCGTCGCCGAGCGCATCGGCCTCCGCGCCGTGCAGCCGAATGGCGCCCGGCTGGACGATCACGCTTTCGGGCGGGACATCGTCGAGCAGCCAGACATTGCCGCCGATGGTCGAGCCGCGGCCGATCGTCACGCGGCCGAGGATCGTCGCGCCGGCGTAGATGACGACATCGTCCTCGACGATCGGGTGCCGCGCATAACGTTCGCGCGGCGCCGTGCTCGCGTCCCATAACGGGCTGCGCGCGCCCAGCGTGACATGCTGATAGAGCCGGACATTCGATCCGATGATCGACGTCTCGCCGATCACCACGCCGGTTCCATGGTCGATGAAGAAGCGCGGTCCGATCGCGGCGCCAGGATGGATATCGATGCCGGTCCGCGCATTGGCGAGTTCCGAAATCGACCGCGCGACGATCGCCGCGCCCAATGTGTGGAGTTCGTGCGCGATACGGTGATGCAGCGTCGCAATCGCGCCGGGATAGCTCACCAGGATCTCGTCCACGCTGCGCGCGGCGGGATCGCCGATAAAGGCGGCGTCGATATCGCTGTCGATCAATGCCCGGATGTCGGCCAGGGTCGCCGCGAAATGCCGGATGAGCGTGGAGGCATGATCGTCGTCGAACGGCGCCGCGCTCTCCAACTGCCAATAAGCGATTTCGGCGTCGATCTCCTGTCGCAGGATATCGAGCCCGTCCGTCAGGCGCGCGGCGACGAAGGCGTCCTCCTGCTCAGGCCCGCCGCGAAACCCGCCGAGACGGCGCGGGTACAGGGCTGCGGACAGATCGCGGATTACCTGCGCCAATGCTTCGGGTGACGGAAACCGCACGGCCGGCGGTTGGCGGCGCGCACGCGATTTGAGCCGCGCATCGCGCAAGTCGGCAACGACGCCCTGGATGAATTCCGCCGACACGTCGTCGATCAAATTTCCGGCCACCATCGCAACGCCACCACCGTTCAACAAGGGAAGCGGCCCGGCTGCTAGGGGACGGCCGGGCCGCAGTTTGTGTCCAGGGAGCGGACCGCCTCTACCTAATCCATAGTATTTTGATGGGAAATACAGCTCTGCTTGCCATAGCCCAAGGATCGCTTGTGCGGTGGGGGGATTGTCCCGCCGCGCGATGGGATAACATTGCCCCCGCCCCCAGCCGTCATTATCCTGCCGTTATGCGCCAGCGAATCCTGATCGGTCTTGCCCTCGTCCTCATCCTGGTGGGCGGCCTCTATCTCTATTTTGCCCAACCCGATGAAGCGCGGCTCAGCATCGCGGCGGTCAGCGGCAGCCGGCCCGACATCACGCCGGCGCGGGCACAGATCTGGCCGACGATCAAGGTCGCCGACGCGGTGGGGTGGAAACAGGGGGAGATGCCGACGGCAGCGGCCGGGCTCAAGGTCAACGCCTTCGCCTCGGGGCTCGACCATCCCCGCTGGCTCTACCGCCTGCCCAATGGCGACGTGCTGGTCGCCGAGACCAATTCGCCGCCACGCAAGGGCGGCGGGATCGCCGGCTGGGTGATGAACTATCTGCTCGACAAAGGCGGCGCCGGCGTGCCCTCGGCCAACCGCATCACCTTGCTGCGCGACGCGAATGGCGACGGCGTAGCCGAGATCAAGCAACCGTTCCTGACCGGGCTCAACTCGCCCTACGGCATGGCGCTGCTCGGCCCGTACCTCTACGTCGCCAATACCGATGCGCTGGTGCGCTATCCCTTCACCCCGGGCCAGACCAGGATCGACTCCAAGCCCGAGACGGTGATCAAATATCCGGGCGGCGGCAATCATTGGGCGCGCAACGTCATCGTCGCCGAAGACGGCAAGACGTTGTACCTGGCGGTGGGATCGTCGAGCAACATCGCCGACAATGGCCTGGACGCGGAGAAATTTCGCGCCAACATCCTTCAGGTCTATCCCGACACCAAGACCTTCCGCATCTATGCCGCCGGCATTCGCAACGCCAACGGCATGGCGCTCGAGCCCAGGACCAAGGCGTTGTGGGCGGCGGTCAACGAACGCGACTTGCTCGGCTCCGACAGCCCGCCCGATTATTTGAGCGCGGTGGAAGCCGGTGACAATTTCGGCTGGCCATGGTTCTATTGGGGCGGCTATCCCGACCACCGCGTGAAGCCGGAAAATCCCGGGCTGCAAGAATATGTGAAGCGTCCCGATTACGCCTTGGGCCCGCATGTGGCGGCGCTGGGGCTGGCCTTCGCCGACGAGGCGCGGCTTGGCCCGCAATTCGCCGACGGCGCCTTTATCGGCGAACATGGATCGTGGAACCGCCAGCCGGTGTCGGGTTACCGCGTCATCTATGTACCGTTCGGCGATAATGGCTTTCCCACCAAGGGAGCGAAAGCGGTCGACGTGCTGTCGGGATTCCTCGACGCCAAGGGTCAGGCGCGCGGTCGTCCGGTCGGCGTGACGTTCGATGCGACGGGTTCATTGCTGGTGGCGGACGATGTCGGCAACGTCATCTGGCGGGTGAGCTCGGCGACGCCCGTTCCGGCGCCTTCGCCTTCGCCGAGCGCGGTGGCGACTCCGAAAGCGCCTCGCTAGGTTTTATAAGGGGCGGGCTGCAACTGGCCCCCCGACCGCGCAGCCCGCACACCCGTACGACACCGAAGGGTCCACGCTTCGACGCGTATCTTTTCCCTCGATTCCGTTGCTTTACACCAACTTGCCCGATTCATGCGTTGACGATTGTATCTTAACTGCCCAAAATGGGTCACTGCGGGGGCGGGAGTGAGTCATATGGCTGCTGGCGACCGCGTTGCTACGGTTCCCGAGGGCATGAGCGATCACTGGCGCACCGCCATGTTCGCGCTGACCAATTTGTTCTTGTCGATGCACCACACCTTCACCGGGCATGACGGCGAAAGCCCGACCGCCGTGCTGATCTATTGCACGGTATCGGTCGGCAACATCCAGAAATTGATGCGCGAACGCAGCGTGCCACGCGAGTATACGGCAACCGCAATACTGCCGCGCGAATGGGTCGTGCCGATGTCGCGCAGCGCGATCGCCGCCGCGACCGGGCTGGCGAGGGAGACAGTGCGCCGCCACGTCGCGCAAATGATCGAGTCCGGGCTGTTGATCGAGGATCCGCGCGGCGGCGTGACGGTGGTGCCCGGTGCCATCCAGACCCGTGCGCTCGAGCCGTTGCTGGAAACTTTGGTCACCGAATTCTCACGCACCGCGGACGCGCTGCTGCGCGCCGGGGTGATCGAAGTTCAGACGTCCTGACGAGCAAGTTTATTCAAGCAATTTAGGCGCTTCCTTGGCGAGCTTCGCGCGGATGCGGTCGGCGAACAGCGCCAGGAATGGCGGCAGGTCCACGGTCGCGATCACTCGGTCGCCGCGCACGTCCAGACTGGAGACGACGCGCTGCCCCATCGCCGCGACGGTGAAATGGAGCACGTCAGCCGTCCAGTGATGCTCGACCTCGGCCCCGCCGGGAAACCAGCCCGACAATTTGCCGATGCCCGCATCGACTCGCCGCCGCGCCTCTGCCAGCCCCAATTTGTGCGATACCTCGACAACGATCGGATCGCTCATGTCGCGAAGAATCCCGCCGTGTTCATGTGGCAAACAATTGCGCGTCATCGGCGAACGCCTTGAACTCCAGCGCGTTCCCCGACGGGTCGAGGAAGAACATCGTCGCCTGTTCGCCGGGCTGGCCGACGAAGCGAATATGCGGCTCGATTCCGAAGGTGATTCCGGCCGCCTTTACCCGGTCGGCCAATGTCCGCCACGCGTCCATCGTCAGCACGACGCCGAAATGCGGCACCGGCACGTCGTGACCGTCCACGGGGTTGGACACCACGACGGGTTTCGCCGTGGGATCCAGATGCGCCACGATCTGGTGTCCGAACAAGTCGAAGTCGATCCAGCTGTCCGAACTGCGCCCCTCGGGACAGCCCAGCGTCCCGCCGTAAAAGGCGCGCGCGGCGGCGAGATCGTGAACGGGAAAAGCGAGGTGGAAGGGTCGGAGCATGTCTTCTAGCTACCGCCCGCAGAGCCAAACGTCACCCCGGACTTGTCGATTGGGGCTAGCGCGCTTCGTCATTTCGCAGCCATAGCGCGAGGCGATGCGTCGTCTCCTCCCGTTCCTGCCACTCGCGCTCGGCGCCGTATCCGCGTTCGGCTTCGCGCCGTGGAACTGGTGGCCGCTGACCTTGGCCGGGTTTGCGGTCTGGTTGCTCCTCATCCATGGTGCCGGCTCGATTAGACAGGTCTTGGGAATGGGCTGGCTGTTCGGGCTCGGCCATTTCGCCGTCGCCAATTTGTGGATTCAACAGCCGTTCGAATTTCAGGACGCGATGCCGCCTTGGCTCGGCTATCTCGCGGTGGTCCTGGTCGCGGCCTATCTCGCTCTCTTCCCAATGCTTGCCGCCGGCCTCGCCTGGCGGCTCGCGAGCCCGGCGGCGAAAGGCGATCAGGCGCCGCGCGTCGACACGGCATTCGTGCTGGTCGCGGGCGTTGCCTGGATCGCGACCGAATATCTGCGCGGGACCATGTTCACCGGCTATCCGTGGGATCCGCTGGCGGCGACCTGGATGTCAGCCGGACATTTGGCGAACCTGGCAGCCTATGTCGGCACCTATGCGCTCTCGGGGCTGGTGGTGGTCGCCAGCGGCTGTCTGCTGGTCGTCATCGTCGACCGACGTGCTTACCTTCCGATGTTAATCCTGCTTGCGCTGATATTCTGTGCGCCAGCCTTCGTTGGAGGTGATCCGCCCGTCGTAGCAAATGTCCGCATCGTGCAGCCGGACTTGCCCGAGGAAGCGAAACCGACCGCCGATTACGCCGAAGCAAATTTCCAGGCACTCGCCCGCCTGTCCGGAAAACCCAATCCCGACCATCCACGCCTGATCCTGTGGCCCGAAGGCGCAATCCGCTTCCCCGTCGAGGACGGTTATCCACGCTATGTCTACGACCTGATGGGAAGCGCGCAGACCGCGCGCATCCGGATGGCCTCGCTACTTGGCGACCATGACGCCATCCTGACGGGTACGCAGGGCATGTATTTCGACAAGCGTACCGAGAATATGATCGCTGCGACCAATTCGATCGCGGTGATCGGACCCGACGCCCAACTCCACGGCCGCTACGACAAGGCGCATCTGGTGCCCTATGGCGAATATCTGCCGATGCGCCCTGTGCTCGAGGCGATCGGCTTGTCGCGGCTCGTCCCCGGCGATGTCGATTTCATTCCCGGACCGGGCCCGCGGACCATGACTATCCCCGGCTTCGGCAAGGTCGGCATGCTGATCTGCTATGAAGTGATCTTCTCCGGCCATGTCGTCGACCCGGCCAATCGACCCGACTTCATCTTCAACCCATCCAACGACGCCTGGTTCGGTACGCTGGGCCCGCCCGCGCACCTCGCCCAGGCGCGCTTGCGCGCGATTGAGGAAGGCCTGTCGATCGTCCGCGCGACGCCGACCGGTATCTCGGCGATCATCGACCCCGATGGCGCCGTCCGCCAGAGCATCCCGATGGGCCAGGCCGGCGCGATCGAGGGCAGCGTCATGCGCGGCTCCCCCACCCTCTTCTCGCGCCTCGGCAATTGGATGGCGCTGATCGTCTCGGCGATTCTGCTCATTTGCGCGATTGCCATCCGGCGGCTCGCTCGCTAGGACCCGCAGCCTCATATAAGGAAAGCTTTATATGGGCATGGCAACGGCCCGGCTTTCCGCCAGACCCCAGAGGAAACTCAATGCGTTCCAATTATCTCTTCACGTCCGAATCGGTCTCCGAGGGCCATCCCGACAAGGTCGCCGACCAGATTTCCGACGCCATCGTCGACCTGTTCCTGTCGAAAGACCCCGAAGCGCGCATCGCTTGCGAGACGCTGACCACCACGCAGCTGGTCGTGCTGGCCGGTGAAATCCGCGGCAAGGGCATCATGGACGAGGCCGGTAACTGGGCACCCGGCGTTCGCGACGAGGTCGAGAAGGCGGTCCGCGATACCGTGAAGCGGATCGGCTACGAACAGGACGGCTTCCACTGGGAAACCTTCCGCTTCGAGAACAACCTCCACCCGCAATCGGCGCATATCGCGCAGGGCGTGGACGCCAGCGGCAACAAGGACGAAGGCGCCGGCGACCAGGGTATCATGTTCGGCTATGCCGCCAACGATACGCCGGACCTGATGCCGGCGACGCTCTATTACAGCCACAAGATTCTCGAGCAGATGGCGGCCGACCGCCACTCCGGCAAGGCGCCGTTCCTCGAGCCTGACGCCAAGAGCCAGGTCACGCTGCGCTATGAAGGCAGCAAGCCCGTCGCCGCCACCGCGATCGTCGTCTCGACCCAGCATGGCAAGGGCTATGACGAAGGCGAGAAGGAAGCCGAGCTTCACGCTTATGTGAAGCAGGTCGTCGCCGACGTGATCCCCGCAGGCCTGCTCAGCGACGAGACCGTCTATCACATCAACCCGACCGGTAGCTTCGAGATCGGCGGCCCCGATGGCGACGCCGGCCTGACCGGCCGCAAGATCATCGTCGACACCTATGGCGGCGCCTCGCCGCACGGCGGCGGCGCGTTCAGCGGCAAGGATCCGACCAAGGTCGATCGTTCGGCGGCCTATATCACCCGCTATCTGGCGAAGAACATCGTCGCGGCCGGCCTCGCCCAGCGCGTGACGATCCAGCTGGCCTATGCGATCGGCGTGTCGAAGCCGCTATCGCTCTATGTCGATACGCATGGCACCGGCACGGTCGAGGACGACAAGCTGGAAGCGGCGATCGGCAAGATCGAGAAGCTGGGCGGCCTGACCCCGCGCGGCATCCGCACGCATCTCGGCCTCAACAAGCCGATCTATGCGCGCACCGCGGCGTACGGTCACTTCGGCCGCAAGCCCGAAGGTGACTTCTTCCCGTGGGAGCGCACCGACCTGGTCGACGACCTCAAGGCCGCACTGGCCTGATCCTGATCCGATCAACGGATCACGCAAGGGCCGGGGAGCGATCCCCGGCCCTTCTTCGTTGGCGGCGCCGATTGGCTTTCGACACATCTGGTTCTAGGCGGGCCCACAATGAACGATCCGACCACCATCCGGCGCCTCTACGGCCGGCGCCAGGGACATAAATTGCGCCAGGGCCAGTCGGCCTTGGTTGAACAGCTGCTGCCCGCCGTCGAGGTCCCGGAAACCGGTCCGCTCGACGCGCGCACCTTGTTCGGTGATGATCGCCCGCTCGAGCTGGAGATCGGGTTTGGCGCCGGCGAGCATCTCGCGGGCCAGGCAGCGGCGCGGCGCGATCACGGTTTCATCGGCTGCGAGCCCTTCCTCAACGGCGTGGTCGGCGCGCTCGGCCATATCCGCGATCAGGGCCTGGAGAATGTCCGCCTGCACATGGGCGACGCGCTCGATGTGCTCGAGCGGCTGCCCGACGCCAGTCTGACCCGCGTCTACCTCCTCCATCCCGATCCCTGGCCCAAGGCGCGTCACGCCAAGCGCCGGATGGTCAATGACGGCCCGCTCGACCTGATCGCCGCCAAGCTCAAACCTGGCCATGAATTCCGGTTGGGTACCGACGATCCGACCTATTGCCGCTGGGCGATGATGGTGATGAACCGCCGCCACGACTTCGTCTGGACCGCGCAGGCGCCGCGCGATTTTCTGACCCGCCCCGACGACTGGCCCGAGACGCGCTACGAACGCAAGGCGCGACGGCAAGGACATGAGGTCTGGTATTTCACGTACATCAGAGTGTAATATTTTGTCAGAACCGCGGGTTGAAGACTGTCAGCAGGGGGAAAGTTGAACCGAGCAAGCCGACACCGCGATTGGCGCCAGTACCCTTCATCGCTCGGGTGTCGACCTAACCGTCCGCAATGCGCCTCAGTCGCGGTCTTCGATGCCGCATGAAACGTCCTTGAAAGCCGTCGTCGCTCAGTCGACCAGCCGACGCTAGTGCGCCACGGGCCAACCGTCAGCCGTCCATCCAAGCGCCTGGATTCTCAACGTCGGGACACCTTTGTTCCGCGCGTCGTAGGCGTGATAGACGAGAAAGTCGCGTCCGCCGTCAGCCAGGATGGCGACGTGCCCCGGTCCTCGCCACCGGCCGCTCGGATCGAGCTTGGCGTGAAGCACGATCTGACCATATCCTTTGCTCATCGGCTTGCCGTCATAGTCCAGATACGGCCCCGTCACGTCCTTCGATCGACCGACCACGGTGTAATAGCTGCTGTCGGACCCTCGGCAGCAGAAATCGTAGGATGCGAACAGGTAATGATAGCCGCCGCGGGCAATTAGGAAGGGTGCTTCCACCGCGTCCGGATTCGGCCGCCGGATCAAGGAATATATCGTCTTGTCTTCGACCGACGCCAGTCCCGTTGCAGGATCGAGCCGCACCATCTTGATCCCCGTCCAGAAGCTGCCGAACGTCAGCCACGATCGGCCATCGCCGTCGGTGAAAACGTTGGGGTCGATCGCGTTGAAATCGTCGGCGCGGGTCGAGCGGACCACCAGTCCCCGATCGGTCCAGCCCTTGCCCGGCGCGGCAGGATCAAGTGCCGGCGAAGTGGCAAGGCCAATCGCCGAGACGTTACTGCCGAACGACGACACGGCGTAGTATAACCGATACTGACCGCCGCTATAGGAGATGTCCGGCGCCCAAAGCCCGCGCGCGGACGGGATCATCCGCCTCGCCCAATCCGGCACCGCGTCGAACACGGTTCCTGCCCGCCGCCAGCTGAGCAAATCCTTGGAGGTGCGGATCGGAATCTGTCCCCCGTCATCGGGCCGGGTGGTGCTGAATACGTAAAAGGTGTCGCCGGCCTTGATGATCGCCGGATCATGCACGCCAGTGATATCGCCGGTCATGTGGTCCGCGATTATGCCAGCCGGCGCGGGTCTTTGCTCGCTGAGAGCTGCGGACGCCCCCACCCACAGCAGCACGACGGTTGCCAACGAAAGGCCCGACCGGATCGACAGGCGCCTCATTGCCAACCTCTCGCGTCAGAACTTGAAGCGCAGCCCACCGCCGAAAGTGCGATCATATTGGCGAGTGTCGCGGGGCTCGAAGGTCGTGGTCCCGAAATTGTCGTGGTAGGTTTCGCCCAGCAGGTTGGTCGCATCGACCGTGATGGTGATGTTCTTGTTGATCGCGTAGCTGGCAGAGAAATCGAGAAAGGCGACCGGCGAGACAACCACACGCCCGCCTGCGAAAGCGTCCGAATAGCTATCGGTATAGCGGCTGCGCCAATTGTAGGCGAGGCGGGCCGAGAGTCCGTACTTTTCGTAGATCGCAACGAGGTTGTAGGAATATTTCGACAGCGGCACGATGTCGCGGCGCACGCCCGTGACCGGATCGTTCACGTGCCCGTCCGAATAAGTGAAGCTGGCCTGCGCGCCGAAGCCGCTCAACGGCCCGGGCAGGAAATCATAGAATTGCGTGTAGGATATTTCGACACCCTTCAATTGACCACCGCTGGTGTTGCGCGGGCGGGTCACCAGAAAGGTCTGAAGCGTGCCGTTCGAGGCGACCAGCTGCTCCGCCGCGGAGTCGCTCTGGATGTAGCCATCGAGCTTCTTGTAGAAGCCGGCGACCGTGAACGAGCCTGTGCGCGAAAAGTACCATTCCGCGGTCAGGTCGATATTGGTCGACTTGACGTCGCGAAGGTCGGCATTCCCGCCCGAGGCCGTGCCGTAGAATCCTTGATTGCCCGTCGCTCCCGTTTCGACCTGGCTGATCGCCGGATTGAGCGCCGCGAATTGCGGCCGAAGGATCGCCTTTCCAGCGACCGCCCGCAGAACGATTTGGTCGGTCGGGCGAAGCTTGAGCGTCAAGCTGGGCAACCAGTCCAATTGGTTGCGCTTGCCGTTGATCGGGGACAGCACGGTTTGCGCCGGCGAGGTCGGCGTGGCGGCCAGGTTCGTCACCCGAATTGCGTTCAAGTCGGTCGCCGTATTGACGGCGCGGACGCCAATCGTGCCCTCGAACGGCATCGATCCGAGATCGGCCCCGAACTGGGCTTGGGCGTAGGCGGCGAACACACGTTCCTTCAGCGAGAAGACCTGCGCGGGGTCGAACGCGGGTGCTCCGGCCGGCCGGCCGGCAAGCGCCCGCAACGTGTCGATATTGCCGCGGATCCAGCTGCTGGAGGTCAACGCGAAGCCGTCGATGCCCACCCGGCCGTCAATGATGTTGTCCGACGAATTTGTCGAAAAGTTCGCGTAATTCGCCGTCGGCGTGAAGCCCAGCCCGTAGCCGCCCGTCGGCGTGCCGGCCGAATTGCCAGTGCGTTCGGCGTAGCGCGCGCCGATCTTGAAGTTCTTGAGGAAACCGCCGTTGAAGGTGTGGAGAACGTCCGCATGCGCCGCATATTGCTCGCTGGTCGCGACATTGGCGTTATCGAATAGTGTGAAGAAGTTGAGGTTTGCCGGGTTCCTGATGTCGAACCCGTTGAAATTGACGCTCGGCGTCCGGTCGCTGTCGAAATTATAGTCGATCCGGGGAACCACAAAGGCGGTATCGACGACATATTGCCGACTGGTCACCTTGCTCTTGTTGTAGGTGATCTCGCCCGACAGCACCGTGTCGCCGGTCGTGTAGCGCGTCCCGAAGTTCGCCTGATATCCATCGGTGACCTGATGAAAGGTCTGCTTGCTGGTGATCGTAAAGTTGTTGACCGTGGTGATCGTGTGCGCAACGGGGCCACCGGTATCGCTTCCGGCCGAACCATCCTGAACGCTGGTGACCGTCACGCCCCCGGCCTTGGGCAGCCCGACGAAGAAGTCGACGTCATAGTCCTGGCGATACCCCGTATAGAGACCATCCAGGTAGAATTCGAGGTTGGGGGTCGGCCGCCACTGCAGCGCGACGCTGACGGACGGGCGGGTGCGATTGCCGTCGGTGACAAGGCCGCCCACCGTGTCGGGAATCCGGGTCGGATCCGTCCCTGACAGCGGATTGAAGCCGAAGTTGAAAGCGGTCTGATCCTCGTACTTGCGATTGTTGTACGAGGCCGCAACCAGGATACCGAACTCCCCGATTCCGGTCGTCCAACGGTCGCTGATCAGGCCGCTGAGGATGTAGCTGCCCTTGCCGCGCTGGTCCGAATAGATCCCGCGCGCGCCGCCGGCGATCTGCAATCCGTCAAAGTCGAACGGCCGCCGCAACCGGATGTCGATCGTGCCCGAAACGCTGCCCTCGATCTGTTCGGGCAGGTTGGTCTTGTAGACATCGACACCAGCAACCAGCTCCGCCGGAATGTCCTGCAACGCGACGCCCCGGCCGGTGCCGGTAAACGTCTCACGTCCGTTGATCAGCGTCTCGATGTCGGGCAGGCCGCGGACCAACACCGTTCCGACCTCGCCGCCGCTGCGCGAAACCTGGATACCAGTCACGCGCTGCAAGGCGTCGGACACGGTATTGTCAGGCAATTTGCCGATATCCTCGGCGACGATCGAGTCGACCACCTGCGAAGCGTTGCGCTTGATCGCCTGCGCACCCTGAAGGCTGGCGCGGACGCCGGTGACGACGATATCCTTGTCAGCGCCGTTGGCGGCGGCGGCATCGCCGGGGGCCGCGCCACCCGCGGGAGTTCCGGTCTGATCTTCAGTCGTGCCCGCCTGGCCGGGCTGCTGGGATTGCGCTTGCGCCGAGGCATTCGCCGCCGCGAACAACGCGAAGATGGAAACCGATGCTAAGATGAAAGGCTTGGGTGCCACGTGATCCTCCCCCAGAGATGGCAATGGGATGCGTTCTGACGACGCTAATTACTCCGACATAAATAAGTCGAGTCGCGCCGGTTCGCAAGCGGAATGTTGCGGCTTTCGGTGTTTCACGAGCGGACCGCCGAATCGCCGCACGTTAATCGCTCCGACTAGAGCGCGCTGCGAATGGGCGCATTTCGGCTATTCGCGGTGAAGAGCGTGTCGCGCTCGGCAGGACCAGGCGCCCGAGCGGCAGCATGTCGGCGTCGAGCCAGCGGCCTATAGGCGCTGCACTTCTCCACGCAGGGCTAGTTGCGCCTCGATCAGCGGCCATTCATCCCAGATATCGTCGGACATCCGCCACATCTTCGCCCGGGCGCAAAATGGGCAGCGCAAGCGACCGGGGTCTCGCCGGGCGAGAGGAGAGGATCATCGCCGCGATCGCAACGGGCCATTGGCGACCGGCACGCCGAAATCGGGTGTGCCGTCGGCGTGGTACCGGAAATATTGCATCCGCGTATCGCGATTGGGGTCGAACAGCGGGTCGCCCGTGATCTTCTCATAATCGCGCCCGTGATAGACGAGGACGTCGCGTCCGCGCTCATCAACGGTGAAACTGTTATGCCCGGGGCCGAACACCTTGTTCTCGCGCGAGGTCTTGAAGACCGGCACGGGCGACTTGGTCCAGTTCGCCGGGTCCATGATGTCGGCGGCGTCGCGGCAGGAGAGCATCCCCATGCAATAGCGCGCGTCGGTCGCGCTCGCGGAATAGGTCATGAACAGCCGGCCGTTTCGCGCGAGCACCGCCGGCGCCTCGTTGACTTTGAACCCCTGCACTTCCCAGTCGAGCGTCGGGACCGATAGCCGTGCAGGCTTGGCCGCAAGCGTCAGCGGGGTTGCGAGGGGCGCGATATAGAGGTTGGAATTGGTCTCGATCCCCGGCTCGCGCTGCGCCCAGGCGAGATAGCGCCTGCCGCGATGGACGAAGCTCGTCGAATCGAGCGTGAAAGTATCCCACGCCGTTTGCAGTTGGCCGAGCACCGACCATTTGCCCGTCATCGGGTCCGCGCCGTCGCATTCGATCGCGTAGGTGCGGATGCGGAACACGTCCTCGCCGCCACCGCTGGGTCCTGCGGCGAAATACATGACCCACTTACCGTCGATCAGGTGTAATTCCGGCGCCCAGATGAAGCCGGACATCGGTCCGCTGGCGAGATGCCGCCACAGCACCGCTTCACGTGCCGTGGAGAGGCCCTCCAACGTCCGCGACCGGCGCAGGACGAGCCGGTCATATTCGGGAACTGACCCGGTCATGTAATACCAGCCATCGTGGTGGCGAAACACCTGGGCGTCAGCCCGCTGCCTGACGACCGGATTGACAATCGTCGGCGCGGATGAGGTTCGGGCGAAGGCGGGTACGGCGGAAGTGGCGGCGGCCGCCGCCAGGAAATTACGCCGGGAAAGCTCTTGCATCACATCAATCCTCCGCTTGCGGCCAGCCGTCCGCACCCCAGTGAATCCGTGCGATCCTGAGTGTCGGCGCGCCGTTCTTTTCGCGATCATAAGCATGGTAGGCGAGATAATCGGTGCCGCGGTCGCGCAGCACCCCAACATGGCCCGGCCCACGAAAGCGTTCCTTTTCGGGCAGGTCGGCGCGCAGCAATATGGTGCCCCCACCCCGCATCATCGCGCTGCCGTCCTTGCCAAGATATGGCCCGATGATCGCGCGCGCACGGCCGACGACGGTATAATAAGTGCTCGCGACGCCCTTGCAGCAATAGTCGTAGCTGGCGATCAGCCAGTAGAAGCCGCCGTGATCGATGATGAACGGCGCTTCGACCGGATCGGGCGCGCCGGCCGGCACCGGGCGGCGCGCGATCGCACGGGGCGCCTCACCCTCCTTGGCCAACTTGCCCGTCTTCGGGTCGAGCGCAAAAAGCTTCAGCCCGGTCCAGAAGCTGCCGAGCGCGAGCCAGTGGCGCCCCTTCCGATCGATCACGAAATTGGGGTCGATCGCGTTGAAATCGCTCCGCTCGGTCGACATCACGACCAGCCCCTCGTCGCGCCAACCATAGCCTTGCGCCTTGGGGTCTAGTGTCGGGCTAGTGAACAGGCCGATCGCCGAGCGGTTCGACCCGAAAGTGGAGACCGCGTAATAAAGCCGGTAGCGTCCGTTCACATAGGAGATGTCAGGCGCCCACATGTCCTGCGTGCCGGGCACGGCCCGGGTCGCCCAGTCGGGCAGGCGATCGATCAGCGCGCCCGCCGCTGTCCAGTGAACGAGATCCTTGGACGTCTTTGCGCGAACGAAGCGCCCATTGTCGCTGCCCGTGCTGAAGACATAATAGGTATCGCCCTCGCGGATGATGACCGGATCGTGCGTCGGCACAAGGTCGCCCGTCAACTGGGCATTGAGCGGCGTACCCGGCGGCGCGGACGCAGCGACCGCGGCCGCGCGCGCAGACGAATCCGGGCCGACCCTTGGACCTTCATAAAGGCCATCGCCGGGATGCTCGACGAATTGGGTGAAGGTGCGCGTGCCGTAGATCGGCCGGGACATATCCGCACGGACGGTCGCGGTGGCGCTGTCTCGCGCCGTCGCGGTGGACGCCGTCACGACGACAATCGCGAGTGCACCCAGCATCGTCGTGACCCGTACCGTCAACTTGTCCTCCCCATCACCGCTGCGCCGGCTTTCCACCGTCACCATTGCGGCAACTACTCCGACATATTAGCGTAGTACGGCCAATGCAATCGTCGTTTGATCGCAAGCGTCGAACTGATAAGGGAGCGAGGGGAGATAAGAATGACGGATGAAATGTCCGCGCTCGATTCAGCGCGGCGTCGCCCCGATGGAGCGCGGCAACCTCGCGGCACGGGCCGCCGGCTGCACGGCGCCATCGCCCGCAAGCTCGGCACCGCGATCGTCTCCGGCGAATATGTGCCGGGGGACATTTTGTCTGGCGAGGTCGCCTTCTCCGAAGCGCTCGATGTCTCGCGCAGCGCTTATCGGGAGGCCGTGCAGGTGCTGGTCTCCAAGGGGCTGGTGGAGAGCCGACCCAAGGCGGGAACCCGCATCCTCCCGCGTGACCGCTGGAACCTGCTCGATCCAGATGTCCTCGCCTGGGCGTTCGCGGGGGAGCCCGACACCCACTATGTCCGCTCCCTGTTCGAGCTGCGCGCAATCGTCGAGCCCGCCGCTGCCGCACTCGCGGCCGAACGCCGCGACCGCGTCGAGCTCAAGACGATGAAGGATGCTGTGGCTGCGATGCGCCGGCATACGCTCGCGACCGAGGAGGGGTGCGCGGCCGACCGCGACTTTCATAACGCCATCCTGCGCGCGACCCACAATGACGCCCTCGTCGCGCTCTCCGCCACCGTCGGAGCGGCGGTCAAGTGGACGACCCAGTTCAAGCAACGCCAGCGCGCCCTACCGCGCAACCCGATACCCGACCATGCCCGCGTTTACGACGCCATCGCCGCGCAGGACGCCGACGCCGCCCGCGACGCGATGCGCGTGCTTGTCGACCTCGCGCTCGAGGACACCCGGAGCGCGATGCAGGCCTGAGCCGGCGATTTTTCTACCAATGGTTCGACCGAAATCTGCCGGCAGCGCATGAGCGTATTGGCGACCAACTCGAGCAGCGCGCGATCGCCAGACGATCTCGACTCGGCTGATCGGCCAGCGAATGGCCGTTATAGTGCGCGGACGGCCACGGTGCGCGGCTCGGCGGCGGCAATCGGGTTGCGGACCGGGAGCACAAAGGGTGCCGCGGAAATCTCGAACACGTCCCCGGCCTGCGTCTTGATCTCGTCACTGAATGACAGGGTCGCCGTGCCGAAGAAATGGACATGGACGTCGCCCGGTCGGCAGAACAGGTCGTATTTGAAGTGATGATGTTCCAGATTGGCCAGGCTGTGCGACATGTTGGCCTCGCCGGAGACGAACGGCTTCTCCCAAATCGTCTCACCGTCGCGAACGATGCGGCTGGTGCCCTCGACATGCGCGGGTAGGTCGCCCAGCAGCAGCTCGGGGCCGAGCGCCGCGGGGCGCAGCTTGGAATGCGCGAGCCACAGATAATTGCCACGCTCGGTGACGTGATCGGAAAATTCGTTGGCGAGCGCATAGCCGAGCCGGACGGGCATACCGTCACCGGCGATCAGATAGACTCCCGCGACTTCCGGCTCCTCACCCGCGTCGAGGGCAAAGGCGGGAGACGGCAGCGGGCTGCCCGGCGCGACGATCTGCGAGCCATCGCCCTTGTAGAACCATTCAGGCTGCACGCCGACTCCGCTCTCCGGCTTGCCGCCTTCGACGCCCATCAGGAACATCTTCATCGAATCGGTTTGCTGCGCGGCGTCGCTGATCGCGCGGTGCATTTTGTCGCGGCCCTCGGCCGAGCCGAGATGGTGAGGCCGGTTCCGGTCATCAACAGATGCGCAGGATCGGCATGATCGATCGGCGCAAGCAGCTCCACCGTGCCGAGGTCGAGCGCTTCGCCCTCCCCGGCGGCATCGACGAGCGCGGCCAGCGTGGCGCCTTCGGCAATCGCCCGCCGTGCCAATGCCAGTGTCGTCTCGGCGCCCGGTACGATATGCGGCGCACCGCCGTCGCGCAGCGCCGCCACGCCCCGCAGGCCATCGGCGCCGCGATACTGAATCAAGGATAGGGTCATCAGGTCGTCTCCAAGTCAGCCCGCGGCTCAGGTCAGCACCAGCGCGCCATCGATGCGGCGCGCGGCGTCAGAGGGATTGTCGCTGCGGAGGGCGGGCGGCAGCGGCCGGTCGGGTAGGTTCTGGAAAACACGCCGGTCGCAGGAGATCCGCGATCGCCGGCGCCCCACCCGAAGGCGCTGCGATGGAAACCGGAACCGAAAGCATCCGAAAAACCCCTCCTCGAGCGGCGGCGTTGCCGAAAGCAAATCGCGCGCCCGCCGCTTTACAATTTGTCTGAGTTTAAACTATAGAACCTACAGGTCAAATCAGGAGGGGAACATGGCAATTGCGCCATCCGCGGTAACTCGGCTTGCCGGCATTCTATCGGCAGTGTCCGGGCTGCTCGCGTCCACTAGCGCTTTCGCTGCGACGGCCGAGCGGTCGGCGTTCGGCATGCTTCCCGACGGCCAGGCGATCGAGGCCGTGACACTGACCGGCGCGAATGGGGTGAAAGCCCGAATCATCACGCTCGGCGCAACGCTTCAGGCGCTCGACGCGCCCGACCGCGCGGGAAAGATCGCGGACGTGACGCTCGGCTATGACGATGCGAAGAGCTATGTCGAGCATCCGAATTACTGGGGTCAGACGATCGGGCGCTATGCGAACCGGATTGCAGGCGGGAAGTTCACGCTCGACGGCAAAAGCTACCAGCTGACCCAGAACGACAAGGCCAATTCGCTTCACGGCGGCACCGTCGGCTTCGACAAGCGCGTGTGGCGAATCGTCTCGGTCAAGAACGGCCCGGTCGCCAGCGTCACCCTGGCGCTCACCAGCCCTGCGGGCGACCAGGGCTATCCCGGCACATTGCAGGTGACGACGACCTACACCCTCGACGACAAGGGTAGTCTCACCATCGATTTCGACGCGAAGAGCGACGCGCCGACGATCGTCAATCTCACCAACCACGCGATCTTCAACATGGCCGGCGAAGGCGCTCCCGGGGGTATCTATCGCCATCGGCTGACGATCCCCGCAAGCCGCTACACGCCGGTCAATGCCCTTTTGATCCCGACCGGCGAATTGAAGGCGGTCGCGGGCACCGTGTTCGATTTCGAGAAGGGGCGCATCATCGAGGACGGGATCCGGGACGGGCGCGACCCGCAGATCGTGATGGGGCGCGGCTACGACCATAATTTTGTGCTCGACGCCGGCAAAACCGCGGAGCCCAAGCTGGCGGCGCGGCTGGAAGACCCGGCCTCTGGCCGCGTGCTCGAGCTATTGTCGGATCAACCCGGCGTGCAGATCTACACCGGCAACTTCCTCGACGGGACGCTCGTGGGCAAAGGCGGGCATCTCTATCGGATGGGTGACGGCATTGCGATGGAACCGCAGCTGTTCCCCGACACGCCCAATCAACCTTCATTCGGTTCGGCGCGCGTCGCGCCGGGGCAACCCTATCACCACCGCATGATTTACCGCGTGTCCGTGGCCCGCTGAGTTCCAGAGAGACCCGACTATAACGGCCGAGGCTGGCTTGCGCCCTGATTTCGGGCGTTCAACCCGTTGAAGGGGCGCCCCGAAGCTGCCATTCCTTCGCTTGAGAAGCTGCTGGGAGCTTTCTCGGTGAGAAAACGGTGGTCAATTACCGAGGACGCCGAACTGCCCCGTTGCAGCTTCTGCCAAGCGGCGACCGGAGGTTCGCCTTTGCCGTCGCCAAGTTCGCAAGACTGGTCGGACCTGAATCAAATCCTGACCGGGCCGCTGGATGAGGATCGCACGGGCGTCGGCACTTGTTTTCTGGTCGCGGTCGCTGCGTTTTTGCTTGGCTCACCTGTAACCATAATATTGAGATAGGCCGAGTTTATGCGGCGGTGAACCGTCCGTTTCGGGGCGGATTTGATTTGTCGACTCGGCGGATCTTGCCGTAACATGCAGCGACAGGTCGCAGCCACGACTGTCAGGGCGAAAACGCCGATCGTCACGAACATTGGAAGAACCCGACGCCGCAGGTTTACCTGACGGTAAGGGCAGCTTTCTCTGGAACGGCCGCGCTCAAGAGCGCGCAGCCGAACATGGGGCTGGTCTTGACTCAGGGGGGGGACATTGCGGCGCGGGACGGCCTGTTTGGCGCGAGCACGGCAATCTCCCAATTGCGCGGCTATCTCGCCAAGGTTGCGCTAAGCGACGCCACGGTGCTGGTGACTGGTGAGACGGGTACCGGCAAGGAGCGGGTGGCCAGTGCGGTGCATCGGTTGGGCCCGCGCGCGGCCCGGCCGTTCGTCGCGGTCAATTGCGCGGCGATTCCCGACAGCCTGTTCGAATCCGAGATGTTCGGCCACGAACGGGGCGCCTTTACCGGCGCGCAGTCCAGCTTCCCCGGTCGCTTCGTCGAGGCGGACGGAGGGACCCTGTTTCTCGATGAGATCGGTGAGATGACGCCGCCTGCGCAGGCAAAGCTGCTGCGCGTGCTGGAAGATCGCACCGTCACCCCGGTCGGATCGCTCCGCCGTCAAGCGGTGAACGTCCGGATTGTCGCGGCGAGCAACGAGCGGCTGGAGGAGCTCGTCGCCGAGCGCCGCTTTCGCGCCGACCTTTTCTATCGGCTCAACGTCGCGCGGATCGAGATGCCCCCGTTGCGTGCGCGGCCTGAAGACATCGGCCCGATCGTCGACCAGTTCATCGCCGAGCAGAACCGCCGCCGGTCGCTGCACGTCGGACGACCCGACACGGCATTGCTCGATCACATGCGGCGCTATGATTGGCCGGGGAACGTCCGCGAATTGCGCAATATGGTCGAGGCATTGTTCATCGATCCGCCCGACGGTCGCGCGGTCGGGGTCGGTGATTTGCCCCCCGCCTTCCGCCGCCTGTTCGAGCAGAATCGCTCGGCGGGTGAGCCCGAGCGCGAGCGGTTGGTCAATGCGCTACGCCAGACCAACTGGAACAAGGTCGAGGCGGCGCGGCAAATGAACTGGTCGCGCATGACGCTCTACCGCAAGCTTGCCAAATACGATCTCGATTCCGACCCGAACGGCGATTCCAATGATGTCACACTGTGACACTCGAGAGTGTAACATGCGACAGCCGGAATTATGGCTCAATCCGCCAGCTTTTCAAAAAAGCCCTGTAAAATAGATCGATAGCCTCGTTCGGGCAATTTGGCCCGAGCCTTGCTGAAGGATTCTCATCGCAACGCGAGAGGTTCCGTGACAGCAACCGACCTTGAGCCCGACCGTTACCCGGCAGGCGCCGCAGCGCGCCCCGACCGGCCGCCGCTCGCTTGCTATGCGAACTATTTCGAAGTCGGGCACAACGCGTTCGAGTTCCTGCTCGACGCCGGCCAGGTCGAGCCGCAATCGGGCGACATTCAGCTGATGAGCCGGATCGCCGTCAGCCCGGTTCACGCCAAGTTACTGGCTACCTTGCTCAACCAGTCGATCGCGCAGTTCGAACGCGCGCACCACGACATCCCCGACATTGCCGAGCTCGACGGCGACTTGTCGATCATCAACCCTCAGGAATTCGAACGGCGCGCGATCAACGCCCGCCGCAAGCGCACCGCCGCCGACGGCAGCGCGCATCCCCATCGTGACGAGAGGTAGAATCATGGCAGCGCAACTCCGCCCCAGAAGCCTGAAGGTGACCGACCGCTTCCCGATGCTCAGCTTCACCATCTGGACCGACAGCCCGCCGCGCGTCGCCGAAGTCGTGCTGGCGACCGACCCCGGGTTATTCGTCAGGAAGGAGGGGCGGACGCCATCCACTTTCTACACCAGCCGTGAGCACGGGATGCTTTCGGTGCCGCGTGGCGAAGCGGTCTATGTCGTGCCGCCCGAAGTGCTGGCGCGGTTCATTTCTGCCGACAAATTGTGGTTCGGACTCGCCACGGCGACGCCGCCAACCGCGACTGATTGGATGGTCGACGTGATGCCCACGGCATCGAGCCCGTACATCTCGCTCGGCGAGCTGAGTGACCGGGCGTTGCGCCGCGTCCGGATGTTCCCGACGCGCGTCAGCGGAGCCTATGTCGCCGGGCCCGCTTCGGTCGCGGAATGGGTTGGCGACCGCGCCCAGCCAGGCACGACGCCGGCCTCGCCCGCTCCCGCGGCGGGACAACCTGCGCCGGTCGGGAATAGTGGCACTTCATCGCCAACCACTGCTCCGCCGGCGCATGCGGATGTGCCTTATGACGATGGTTTTGGGCCGCTGCCCCCGCTCAAGGCCGTCGACCAGGGCCCGGTCGCGGCGCCGACAACCGCGACCCCACCCACGCCGGGTGCGATCGCGCCCGCTCCGGCGACGGCGACGGCGCCCGCGGCAACCGCGGCGGGCCTCGCCTTCGGCCGAGCGTTCGACGTCGATCCGGAGAATATGGGAATCGATGCCGCGCCCTACAGCGACGATTCCGCTTCACCACCGGTGGCGCAGGCGAGCGCGCTGGCGCTGACCACCGCCGATTACAGCCGTGTCTCGCGTATCGCGCCATCGCCGGCCTTCACCGCGGGGCGCAACGGCACGACGATCGACCGTATCGTTATCCACATTACCGATGCGCCGACCACATCGAGCACGGTCAACACCTTCACCGCGGCAGGCGCCCAGGCCAGCGCGCATTATCTGGTCGGGCAGGACGGCGAGATCGTCCAGTTCGTCAACGAGGCCGACACGGCCTGGCACGCGAAAGGCGCCAACCGCCGTAGCATCGGCATCGAGCATGTCGCGATCAAGCAAGGCGGCGCCTGCTACCCCAAGCCGGGCGGCGGCCAGCAATGCTATCCCTATACCCCGCCGACCGACACGCAATATTGCGAGTCCGCGGCACTCGTCACCTATCTGTGCGACAAATACGGGCTGACGCCCGACCGCACGACGATCATCGGCCATCGCGAAGCCGATCCCAACACCAGCCATGGCTCGTGCCCCGACGGCGCCTGGGACTGGGATCATTTCATGAATCTGGTCAGCAACCGCTTCTGCGCGCCGCAACCGCAGCCGACCGGCCAGTCGCTCGGCGTCGCGCATGCGCTCGACGGGGGCGGCAACACGATCGAGATCAAATATCGCGCCTTCATCCCGTCGCCGCTGATCAAGGGGCCGCTGTCGGACTACGACCTTGGCAGCCACCTGATCGGTGGCGAGGATTTCGGCGGCGACAATCGCAGCTTCAGCTACGACCAGGGTACCAGCCGCGCCGAGATCACCGCGACGCTGACCCTGGGAGCCGACAGCGGCATCAGCGACCTGCGCACGGTCGACCGGCACTGGGGCGAATCGACCGCCCACGATTCGGCTTACACCTATCATGTCGACGGCAAGCCCGATTGGTGGATGGACAAGGTCGCCGGTGGCCCCGGCCCGTCGCGCCGGGCACGGCTGGCGGTGAGCGATTCGAACCTTCGCATCTATCAGGGCGCATCGAGCACCAGCCGCAGCATCCTGGCGATGACCAGCCAGAGTTCGGTCGTGTCGATCGAAATGGCCGGCGCGCTGCCGCTGATCACCTCGCCCGACATCGATTCCGACGTCGCCATCTATCTCAAGCAAGGCGCCAACGGCCCCGAAGCGATGATCGTCGGCGACCATGACGGCTTCCCGGCGCATGAACTCTATATCAATCGCCAGTTGGTCTATTCCTATGACCCGGTGGCGAACGGCAAGGGGCCGGACTCGCTTATGGCGCCGACCGATCAGGATATCAGCACCAGCTGGATCCCGATCCAGGCGCTGCCATCGGCGGCGGCGCAGTCGCTCGGTGCGGCCGCGCGACGGGTGGCGGCGCGTGCGTCGCGGCGCCCCGCCCGGCTGTCGCACGCGATGGCGGGGTCGTCGCTGGTATTCGCCGACGTGCCCGGCCATTGGCACACGGTCGACTACAAGCATGTGAAGCTGACCTCGGTGGCGTGGGACAACGCGCCCGATCAACCAGTCGCGTTCGTCTTCTTCGGCCATCCCAATGTCGATTTCGACGGATCGCCGACCGCCTATCACCCCGACGACACCGGCGACGACAATCTCGCCAATGCGGTCAGCGACGATGGCCGCTGGGTCGGCGTGGTCGCGATGACGCCGTCCGATCCCCAGGTGGTGAACGGCAACGCGTTGCTCGACCAGCGCCCCGAGCGCGAGAAGAAGGGCCGCTATCCGGTCATTCAGCAAGCGAAGAACGGCGACCCGTCGCCGGGCTATTACGTCTCGCAAACGGCGCGCGCGGCCGATGCGTCGCAACCGGCCTACGCTCAGCGGCGCTATTTCGACGCCTCGCTCGTCCCTTATGGTGCGCTGTCGGGCAAGCTTCGCGACCAAGGCATGGCGCTCGGCGATTTCGGCCTCGCCATTCGCCACGACCAGGCGCTGCAGAGCCCGTTCTACTTCGTCGATTCGGGCGGGGCGCAGAGCTCGGCGCTGGGCGAAGGCTCGCAGAAAGTCGGCACCAATCTCGGCGGCAGCGGCCGCGGCAGTCGGTTCAACAACAATTTTCCGGTCAGTTTCATCGTCTTCCCGCACAGCGCCTCCGACCAGAGCGGGGCGCTCGACGACGCGGCCATCGGCTCGGGCGTCTCGGCCCAGCTTGCTCAGCTCGCCACCGCGAGCAATGCGCGCGACCTCGCGCTGCTGATGGCGGCGAACGAAGCGGCCCCGGGCGGCACGCCCGCCGGCAAGGCCGGCCTCGATGCTTATGCCGCCGACCCCAGCCGAGCACTGCCGGGCAATTTCGCGACGGTCTGCGCCGGCTTGCGTGCTTTTGGCTTCGCGCTGCCCGACCCGGCCGCCGCGCAAAGCTATGGCAGCGTCCGCGCGCTCGATGCCGACGATTGGTCGATCAATTGGGACGAGGTCTATCCGATCCCGCAACCGACCGACAACAGCTGCTGGGCGACCGCCGCGGCGATGGTGATCGGCTGGCGCGACCGCCAGAGCGTCTCGCCCGAGCTGATCGCGCAATGCCACAACCTCACCAGTTCGCTGACTAGCGGCCTCGCGCCCGGCGACAAGCGCGCCTTCGCCAACGCGATCGGCCTGACGGTCGAACCCAATGCCTGTTACACGCCCGAGGGATTCCGCGGCGTGCTCGAGGCGAACGGGCCGATCTGGGTCACCGCCGACGTCCCCGGCATCCACGCGATCGTCGTTACCGGCATGTATCGCAAGGACGGCGCCTATTACGCCCGCATCACCGATCCCTGGGATCGCGTTGTCGGCTCGCCCGGCGCGCCGGGCAATTATGCCGACACGCACCAGACCGGCAGTCAGTACATCATGACCTATGACGCCTTCACCACCGAGTTCGAGGCGGCGGGCAATATCGACCGGATCCAGTTGCTTCATTCCGGCGGAACGTTCGGCCACACGATCAACCGCGGCAGCGCGACGGGGGCGGGCTATGCCTTCTCGCTGGGCACCACTCCGCCGCGCCGCGTGGTGGCCCGGACACACGCCTTGGCCGATCCGGCGGCCGGCGATGACGGGTTCGGCGTCGGCACCGCGCTGACGCGCCAAGCCAGCAGCAAGAACGGGCGTAATTACGACCTCGCCCAACTTGCCGGCATGGTCCTGCCCGAGAACGCGCTGGCGGGTGGGGCAGACGCGCCGGCAATGCCGGGCGAACGCGTGGTGCTCGACGACTGGCCCTATATCGAGGGGCCGAGCGGGCGCACCCAGGCGGGCGTCGCGATCGACTGGAAGTTCCAGGGCGGCGCGGTGGGCGATATCGCCATCACCCCGACCGAGGGTCAGGTGCTCGACGGCTGGAGCGCCACCGTGCGCGCCGACATCTGTCGCAACGGCTCGACTCCCGAGCGGGTCGGGTTGACGGTGCGGGTGACCACGACCTTCAGCCGCGCAGGCGAGGAAGACCAGGTCGCGGTCACCGAGGTGACGCTGTCGGGCGATGGCCGCCAGCAGACGCGGCACGGCGCCGATCGCGCGCCGGCCGACCCGGTCGCGCCCTCCGCGCCCGCCCCAACGCCAGCTCCCGCGCCGGTCCCACAACAGCAATTGCAGCCGGCCTGAGCCCGGCGCGCGGATAACGGCTGATGGCTCGCCTCATCCCTCCTCCGCCGCCGGCGCGCGGCAGCTTCGCTCCGGCGATGGCGCTGGCGCGCGACGCCTTCGGGCGCGAGATCGCCGATCCGAGCGGCCCGGCGGGCGATGAATCGACCGACGGCGTGCTGCCGGCGTCGGACACGACGACGACCGGCGGATCGACCGCGCCCAAGGAAAAGGCGACCGATGCGCTCGGGCGGCGCGCCGGCGCCTTGTCCGACGAGATCGATTTCCCGGCCTTCGTCGCGTCGCTGGTGCACGGCACGTTCGATGCGATCGTCGACAGCTCGATCAAGCAGATGGAGGCCTTTGCCGACCTCGTCAGCGCTGTTTCCAAGCCGCTCGACCAATTCACCCAGGAAAACGTCACCCAGGGGCAGGCACGCGCCTGGCTGGTCGAGCAATATCCGCGCGACGTGACCCTGGTGCAGAATGGCGGCGACTATACGCTGGCGCCGCTCACCAAGCCCACCAGCAATGGCAGCAGCGACGACAGCGGCGACGACGCTGCCGAACCGAGCTGGCTCGCCGACTTCGGGGAGGACGGCAACGAATTCTCGGCCGACACACTCGAGAACAACATCCTGCCCAAGGCGCGCGAGCGCGTCGCGCAGCAGCGCCTGTCGACCTTGTCGACGATGGTGCTGCTCGGCATGCAGCGCGTCGTCATCAAGGACGGCTCGATCGGCGCGCGGCTACGCTTTCGCGCTGCGGCGACCGACAATGCCGCGGTCCAATATGCCACGTCGAACGACCCCGGCACCGGCGGTACCACCTGGGGAGCGCGTGGTAGCGAAGGCGCGATCACGAAGGTCTCGACGGTCGGCGTCAACGCGCAGTCCGACAGCGAGCTAAAGGCCGAATTGTTCGGCGATGTGAAGATCAACTTCGCGTCGGAAACGCTGCCGCTCGATCGCTTCGTCGATGAGGCGCAGCGGACCTTGCTCGAACGCCATAGCCGCCAGGCGGCGCCGAAGCCCGCGGCCGCAGTGGCCGCGCCCACCCCGGCACCTGCCTTGCCCGCTCCGCCGACGCCCGCGCCCGCCCCCGTTGTCGCGCCGGCCCCCGCGCCCGCGCCCGCCGGAGCGCAGGCATGAACGGCCGCCGCCCGCTCGGTGAATTGCTCGGCGATCTCGCCGATGCCGCGCACCTGATGGGCGGTGGCGGTGCCGTCCGCGCGCGATCGCTCGAAATGACGTTGCCGATCGACGTACGGTTAGTGACGTCGGCCACGGGTACCGAAGTGATCGGCGACGTGCCGTTGTTCGTGACGCGCACCGCCTTCGATCCCGAGCCCGCCCGGCTCGCGGTGACGTGGCACGTGGTACCGGCCGACGGAGGCGCGTCATGAACGGCACCGCGACACTCCGGCTCGAAGACTTCATCCAGGCGGTGCAGAGCCAGCTCGACAACGCCCAGTCGGCGATGGCGATCAAGGCGCGCAACCTCAACCTGCCGCTGACCTTCGCGATCAAGGACATCAACCTCGATCTGCGCGCGCATGTCGAGTTCACCGACAGCGAGATCCGCATTCGCCCCGCCGGCCCGGGTGAAACCGACACCAGCATGTTCCACCTGGTGTTCACCGCGATCACGCGCCCGGCGATCGAGGAGAACGCGGTCGCGATGTCGGACGATCCCGACGACCAGCCGCTCGACGAACTCGGCGACGAGCTGACCAGCGACGAACGCAAGCGGCTCGAATGGGCGGGCGTGCGGACGGTCAAGCAACTCCAGCGCGCCGAGGAAAAAGGATCGGTGCACACCATCGGCCGCGTCACCAACCTGTCGATCGACCGGCTGCGCAAGGCGCTTGACCGTTCGTCCGAACCTCTGGTCCAGCGCGTCGAGCCGGTGCGTCCGGCGCCGGGTGCCGATCCCGAAGCGCCGCCGATGATCCGGGTCACCGGGCGCAACCTCGTCCGCGGTAATCTGTTCCCGCACGTCCGGATCGGCGACAAGCCGGTGTCGATCCTGAAATCCGCGTCGAACGAGTTGCTCCTCGCGCCGAGCCACGACCAATGGGCTGGCGAACTCGCGATCGCGCCCGAACCGGCGCTGTCAACCGCGATGAGTTTCGACCTCAGCGCGTTCGCGCCGGTCCGCCGTTCGGCCGACACCGCGCCCGAGCCCGTCCTGGCGCCGATCGGTATCGCCGCCATCCCCGAACCGATGGTGACGCGGCAATGACGATCCGCGCACTCGGCACGCCCTGGGCCTCGCCAGGCGAACGGCAATACAGTCTGCCGACCAGCCTGATGCTCAAGCTCGCGCTCGGGGAAGCGCCCGCGCACGTCCCCACGGTGCGCGACATAGCGCGCGGGGCACTCGCCGCCGCGACCTCGATCGACGGCGGTGCGATCGACCGCATCATCCGCGAACGAACGGGCGGGTTCCGCGCCGCGCGGATCTTCTCCGCTGCGGGTGCGCATGGTGCCGGGCATGGACATCTCGGCTATGACGCGATCGAGCAGCAGACCGGGATGGCGCGGACGCTGATGCTGCGCATCCCCGCCGGCACGCCGGTCGGCCAACTCTGCCAAACGCTCGCGCAACTGCCGACGGTCGAAAGCGCCACGCCCAATTACGTCGCGGTGACCCCGTTCGACGCCGCCCACGCGCTCGCCGTGCCTGACAATGACGATGGCTGGGCGCCGCGCGAGATGGTGCGCCTGGCCGAGGCGCATGCGATCGAACCGGGCGACGACGGCATCGTGGTCGGACTGGTCGACAGCGGGGTCGAGAAGCATCCCGAATTCCCCCACACCTTCCGCGCCGGGTTCGACACGGTGCGGCTCGAAAGCGCGGACGTCGCGCCGGGCGTGCAACTGCTCGGCGATCATCGCCGCAGCGACGGCAATCCCGAGGATCGCTTCGTCGGCCACGGCATGGGCTGCGCCGGGATCATCGCGGGTGAGGGCCTGCGGATGCCGCGCGGTTTGGGCGGGGCGTGCCGGATCATCCCGATGCGCGCGCTGGCCGCGGCGCGGTTGCCGGGCAAGAACAATGCGGTCGGGCTGGGCGCGATCAGCGACCTCGACATGGCGATGAAGCTCGCGGTCGATCTCGGCGCCAAGGTCATCAACATGAGCTTCGGGACTGACGATTCCGCGCTGGCGCCGCACAGCCCGAAACCGCACGCCGACACCGTCGCTTATGCCATCGCGCGTGGCTGCATCCTGATCGCGGCGAGCGGCAATAACGGGCGCGAGACGATCTATTGGCCCGCCGCTTATCCCGACGTGATCGCGATCGGCGCGGTCGGGGCGGATCGCCGCCCAACCGCCTTTTCGACGCGCGGCGACCATGTCGCCTTGTGCGCGCCGGGCGAGCGCGTGCTGACCACCGCGATCGACGGCTATCAATATGCCACCGGCACCAGTTTCGCCGCACCGTTCGCGGCCGGTGCCGCGGCCCTGCTCGTCGCGCGCAGCCATCGCCGCGCCCGGCCGATCGATGCCGAGACGGTGCGCAACATCCTGATGCGTACCGCGCAGCCCTTCGCCGCGAGCGGTGTCAACGGCTGCGGCGCCGGCATTCTCGACGCCGCGGCAGCGCTTGCCGCACTCGACCAGGATCTCGACCGCGCGCTCGGCCAGCCGAGCGACGGGGATGACGATGGAGGCGCCGATGACGGCTGATCCGACATCCCCACGCTGACCAGCCAATCCCGAACGAATTCAAGGAGACACCAAGATGAACACGATCAATCCCGAAACCCGGTTCCGCGACCTTGCCGACCGCGAGCGGATCGCGCACGATCGCCACGTCAATACGGTCGCACGCCTCGTCGCGATCGAGAAGAAGGGCCGCGCGCTCAGCACCGCCGAACAGGCCGAGAAGGAGCTGTCGGAAAAGATCCTCGACGAGATCGCCAAGAGCCAGCGCAACAACAGCAAGATGGATGAGGTATGCGATCCGCTGTTCGTCGGCGCGCGCACCTTGCTCAACACGCAATCTCTGATCAGCCCCGAGCTGCGCACCGAAGTCGACGGCGGCAAGTTGCTGTTCGACGTGGAAGAGAATCAGCCTTACTCGATCGTCGCGCTGACGATGGGTATCCTCGCGCTCGACGGCGCGACCGCGCCGCCGGTCATGTTGGTCCCGCAGCATACCAACAAGACGGGAATGACCATCGTCGCCGGTGGAAAAGGCAACGGCCTGACGATCTATCCAAACGTCAATCATCCGCTGATGGACACCTTCACGCGGCAATTCTTCGCTGCGGTGGGCGAGGCGCGAAGTTATGGCGAGCTTGCCGACCGCGTTCTCGTGCTGCTGGCGCGCGAGGGTGATCCCGACGGACGCGGCGGCGATGCGCCGGGGATCAGCACGCAGGAATATGCCGCGGTGTTGCGAGGGCTTGCCCAGCGCAAGGTGACCGTCACCGAGCCGCAATTGCGGCGCCGCGTCAACGAAGTGCTCGATCAGGTCCAGAATATCGGCGGCGAGGACAGCATCGCCGATCTCGGCATCGACTTGCCCGATCTCGAGGATCTCGCCGACCAGACCATCGTCGCCGAGAATGTCCGCGTGATGGGTCCGATGATCGTCTCGGCGATGTTCGAGGAGTTGAAAGTGTTCCAGGTCGTCGACCGCATCGTCGAGCAATTCCAGCATGGCATGCTGCCGATCGGCCCGGGCAATGCCGGCAAGATGCTCTACCGATATTGGCGCGAGGCGCCCAACCGGATGTCCGAACAGGAGCGCAAGAACTTTGCTGCGATCACACTCGGTATCCCGGGCGGCGATCCCGGCGGGATGGTCAATCGCGAATTCAACGATCTGTGGATCCGCTTCGTCTCATCGGTCTCGTCGTTCATCCGCCAGAGCGAAGTCGATCAGTTGCTGCGTTCGGCGACGCCCAGCCCGATCAGCCACCAGCAGGTGCGCAAGGCTGCTCGCGATCTCGCCGGCAACCTGTCGCTCCACGGATACGGCATGGCCCATTATGCCGCGCGCGAGATCCAGTCGCAGGTCAAGTTCATGATCGGCCTGCTGCAGGATCCCGAGATCCTGGGCTCATACGGCGCCAAGGACATGTGGCAGGTGGTCGACCAGGTCGCGACCTACGAGCTTGGCGGGGCCAAGACCAGCTCGCGCTATCGGACGCTGGCGACGTGCGGGACGATCATCACGGCTTGGCTCGCCAACAACGTGGTGCGGGTCAACGCGGCGACTGGACCGATCATCGACATCGATCAGGTGCGCAACCCGGATGTCGCCGCGACACATCGCTCGACGATCGATCCGACCGACTACGACCTCGTCAACGCCTGCGAGCTGTGGCTCGCCGATACCGCGACGACCGACAGTCAGATCGAGGAATTGTCGCAGCCGCGCGAGGCGCCGCAAATGACCTCCAAGCCGATCCAGATCCCCGCCATGGCCCGCGACATGCTCGACGGGATCGGCGACCTCGGGGTCGGGCTGGGGCGCGGAACGCCGGCGCACCCCGCTTACGCCAACGGCCATGGCTACCGCCCGAATTGACCTCGGGCGGTCGTCCACCCTCGAACACTTGAGGAACAGACAATGCCATTTCCTTCACGAGACGCGCCGCTGGTGCAGCGGGTCGAACACCGGCTCAAGAGCGCGGCGCGCGCGCTCGGCACCGCCGATCCGTTCGCGCCGTCGCGCGACCTGTTCATGCGGACCTTCGCCTATCCCGCCGACGATCCGCGCTATCGCGACAATGCGCTGATGCCGATGGCGGCGCCATTCGAGCCGAGCTTTTCGGAAACCCAACCGGGCAAACTGCGCTTTACGATCGAACCATTGCCGCCCCAGGCATCGTCGATCGACCGGCGCGACGAATCGACCCGCGAGATGCGGCGACTGGTCGGCAGTTTCATGGGGCGAGACGCATTGCGCTGGTTCGACCAGGCGAGCGAGCCGTATCGCGGTTTTGCGCGACCCGGCGGCAACATGGATTACGGCGCATTCTTCGGGTCGAGCTTCGACCGCGACGGCCTCTATGCGTCGAAAATCTATTACGAGTTGCCCGGCGGGCGCGGGATGATCGACGACATGCCGGTCATGCTCGGCCGCATCGTCCAGGCCGCACTGCAATTGGTGCCTGGGCTGAAGCCGCTGTTCACGACGATGGCGGCGCAGCGCGACATGGGCGGGCAACGGCTGACCTTCGCCTGCACCGAACCGTTGCGGCTTGCCGACCTCCAGCCGGTGATGGACGTGCTCGGCATCGGGCATCGCCTGCCGGGCATCATGCAGATGCTCGGGCTGGTGCTGGGTGGGCGTTTCGAGTTGCCCGCGCACGGCGCGCTGCTGGCGTTCGGCGAAGGGCCAAACGGCCCCGATTTCGAGATTTACGTCCTGCTCTCGGCGATTCCAGACGTGCCGCCCAGCTTCCTCAGCCTGCTCACGATGGGATTGGCCGAGCGCCCGCGCGGGCTTGCGGCGCTCGAACGTTGGATGGGCGCGTTCACGCCCGAGGACGAGCATTGGCCGGGCCGCTTCTCGATCGTCAGCCTGCGCACCGATACGACCGCGCCACCGCGCGTCAGTCTCTACCTGCGTCCGGTCGAGTTCGAGTTGCCGCCAGAGGCGCTCCAAGCCGCCGCCTGACCCGAAAGACGCTTTCCCCGCGAGGTTCGCCATGTATGCCGCCGCCCAATCGATCGCTCCGCCTCCGCCCAGCCGACCCGCAGGGCCGACGCCCGATCCGCACGTGCGGCAGAGCGTCGCGCAGCTGCTTACCCAATCGGATGCGTTTCGTCGGATGTCGCCCGGCGACCAGCAGGACATCGCGCGCAACACCGCGTTGATCGCCGACTATCTGGCGCGGCCTGAAGGCATCCAGGGCAACCGCATCCCCGGCGGCATCGGCCAGCCGGCGGCGCAGGCGCTGGCCGAGGGCGACGACAAGTCGGCGGCGGAAGCGAGCTGGCAGGAACGCAACGCCGCGGTGGATGCGATCGGCAAGGACGAGTTCAAGGCGGACGCCGCAACCGCCGCCGCTAACACCGCCGGATTACTGCTCAACCAGGTCCAGTTTCCATCGTTCGTCTCTGCGTTGATCAGCGGCGTCTTCCAGTCGATCACCAAGAGCTCGATCGAGCAGATGCAGGCGTATCAGGAGATGATCGCCTCCGTCGCCAAGTCACTCCACCAGTTCATGGACGACAACGTCTCGGACAATCAGGGGCGCGACAATATGGTCGACCAGTTCCCCGATTTGTTCCAGATCGGTCAGAGCGATGACGATTGGGGCGACCAGCCTGCGGGTCCGAAGCTCGAGTTGCGCGAGGGTGTCGACGAAGGCGAAGCGCTCAAGCAGGTCAACAACAAGCTCCAGTTCGAGAATGGGGCGCTCAAGAGCCTCGACCTGTCCGATGCCAATGTCGAAAAGGCGCTGATCGAGAACAGCCGGATGCAGCTCGCGCGCCAGCGGCAGCAATTGATGGCCAGCATCGTGCTGATGGGGATCAATCGCATCGTCGTCACCGACGGCAAGATCTCGGCGAAGATCATCTACGACGTACGCGCCAACGACACGATGTCGAAACGCCGCACCGCAAGCGCCGTCGACATGGCGCGCGACCGATACGGGAACGTCCAGCAGACCTCGTCGGGTTCGGGCAAATATGACAGCGGCGGCAAGCGCGACTATAGCCGCAGCGACGGCAATACCGATTACAGCGCGGATTATTACGCCAAGGGCGAATATCAGTACGAGAACAAGCCGATCATCACCGCGCAGACCGCGGCGTCGGAAGCATCGACCGCCGCGCTCCAGACCAAGATCCAGCTGTCCGGCGCGGTCGACGTCAATTTCAAGAGCGACTATTTGCCACTCGACAAGATGGCGACGCCGCAGATGATCGCCGCGATCCAGGGCAACGCCACCCCGGCCGACCCCAATGTCGTGCCGAGCCCCAAAGCAGCCCCGGCGGCGGCGCCAGCCCCGGCACCGGCGGCTTGAGGGGGCCGCGATGTTCGTCGCCCCGCCACCGCGTTCGTCGCCTTCCCAGGGCGGCCTCCCGCCGACCAGCGCGGAAGCGTTCGACGCCACGCGCCCGGAAGTGCGGCGGCTGCTGACCGCCATCCCCTCCTTTCTCGATCTGCCCGACCATGAACGCAAGAAGATCGCCGCCGACACGGTACGCGTGCTGTCGTACATCGCCGATCCCAACGGCGTTCGTTCGGAAATCGCCGGGCGCGAGGCACGCGGCGAGATAGCGCCGGTCGCGGCGGCATCCGCCGCGCCGATCGCCGGCGCGCTGGCTGACCCGGTCGAGGACACCAAAAAGGCGCTGTCGCAAAGCCCGGGTTTCGCCGGCAAGGATTTCGTCGCAGGCGCGACGCAGCAGGGCGTCGAGCAATTCGGCCAGATGGTTCAGAAGGTCGACTTTCCCAAGTTCGTCGGCGGGCTGATCAAGAACGTCTTTCAGGCGATTGTCGAAAGCTCGATCGAACAGATGCGGGCTTATGGCGAACTGATCGCCAATGTCGCCAAGACCACCGACCAGTTCATGCGCGACAATATCGGCGAGGCATCGGGCCGCGACTATCTCGCCGACGCCTATCCCGATACCTTGTCGGTCGGCACCAGCAGCAATGCCGACAGTTTCGCCGACGGCGACACGGCCGCCCAGCCGCCGCCGCGGCTCGAGGCGACGGGCGAGAATGCGGAGGTTCGCCTGGCCGAGATCAGCCGCGACATGAACGTCAACCCGCCGGTCACCGACCTGAGCGACGCCAATGCCGAATTGCGGCTGGTCACCGCCGCGCGGCTGCAAATGGCGAAGCAGCGCCAGCAATTGCTGTCGTCGATGGTCATGTTAGGGATCAACCGTATCGTCATCACCGACGGGTCGATCAACGCCAAGGTCATTTTCGACATGCGCGCTAGCGACACCGCCAACCGCCATTACACCGCGTCGATGAACGACCGCTCGGCCCAGAAATACAAGGAAAGCATGAAGGCCGAATATGGCAGCTGGTACACGCCCTACAGCGCCAGCGCGGCGTTCGAGGCGACGCAGGAACATGTCGCGACGGTCGGCTCCGCACTCGATGAGACCAGCGAGTCCAAGGCCGAGGTCAAGGCCAAGCTGTCGGGCGAGGTGCGGGTCAATTTCAAGAGCGACTATCTGCCGCTCGACAAGATGGCGACGCCCGAGATGATGTCGGTGATCCAGGGTAATTCGACGCCTTACAATCCCAACGCGAAAGCCGCCACCACGTCCGCCGCGGGGACGTCCTGAGCCATGGGCATGTCCGCCATCGCTCCGATCGCCGACGCACAGCTCTGCGCGGCGTTGTCGACTGGCGAGCGGCTGGTGGCACGCGCGACCGCGCCGGGCCTCGCCTTCGCGCTCGATCAGCTTGGCGATATCGACATTCCCGACGCCGCGACCGATCGCGTCGACAAGGCGCAATTGCGCGCATTGGCCTCGCTCTACCTTGCCGCCGATCTCGAACCCGCCGGGATCATCCCCGCGGTGGAAACGCTCGCAGGCCTGTCTGCGACCGGCGCCACGACGCTGGACCTTGGTGGCGCGGAAAAATTGGTCGCGACGTGGTGGCGCCACCGCAACGAGCGCGTCAGCGCGGCCGAACGCGGTGCGTTCTTCTCGCGCCTGTTTGGTACCTCGGCCGGTCCTGTCGCGGCAGACGCCGACCGCAATTTCCAATTCGAGGACCGCATGCTGGAATTGTGCGAGTCCCTCTACAAGCTCGACGAATTGTCGGCGGGCGATCCCTATGGCGGCAGCGCGCAACAGGCGAGGGTGCGCGCCGCGGCGCGAGCGCTGGTCCAGAACCTCGCCCAGGCGAGCGGCGGGATCACCGCGTTCATGGCGGGCGAGATCGTCCAGATGCTCAAGGACGCCTTCGCCATCGTCGGCCATCCGGACCTGCGCCATGCCTTCGGCGCGCGCGACGTGTGGGACGTAGTGACGGGCATTGCCCGCGCCGCCCACCGGCAGCCGGTTCAGCCAAGCCCCTATGTCCATCGCGGCAAGGCCGGGATGACGGTGATCGCCTGGCTTGCCGACATTGCCGATCGGGTTTCGGGAGCCGGGCCGTTGGTGGCTATCGGCGATGCCGTGGCAGGCGCGGCGGCCGACTGGATCGAGGCGACGCTCAGCATCGGCGAAAGCGTCGCCTCGGACGCCGCGCCCGCCGCTACGACGATCGCGCCGCCACCGCCGCCGCCTGCAAGTTCGTCCTGGGCCGCGCTGGGCGGCTGACATGGCGTCGGCTGCCTTTTTGGCGCCGGTGCCCGTCCCGCGGCCGGGCCGACCTGGCGCACGCGATGATGTCCGCCATAATGTCCGCGCCCTCCTGTCGACACAGCAGGGGTTCAACGCGCTCGACCAGGCGACGCGGCGCGATCTCGCGCGCGGACTGGTCAAGATCGGATCGGCCGCGCTCGACCATGACGATCTGCAAGCCGCCCGGCGTCCGCGCCCAGTGCTCGCGCTGGCGCAGAACGCGGGCTCAGAATTTTCGGGCGTCGCTGTCGATCGCGTCGCCGGCACGACCCAGGCGGTGCTCAACGCGGTGTCGTTCCCGCGCTTCGTGACCGAGCTGATCAGCGGCGTGTTCAAGGCGATGAACGATTCGAACCAGCAGCAGCTCACCGCGTTTGTAGAGCTGATTCGCAATGTCGCGCAGACCACCGAGGGATTTGCCGACAGCAATGTCGGGGTGGGCGGCGCGCGGCAATGGCTCGCCGAGCATTTCCCCGCCTCGTACGAAGTGCAGGGAGGCGACGACAGCGACAGCCTGCCCGAGGATCTGAGTGGCCTCAGCCCCGACGAACGGCGCGAGCGCCAGGCGGAGATCGAGGCCGAGCGCGCCGCCTCCACCCGGCTTGCGCTCAAATCGGGAGCGCAGCCGCCATCCGAGGCGATCCTGCGGAGCACCCTGGGCATCGCGCCAGGCGATCCGGTGCCGCCCGGATCGAACCCCGAAACGCTCGTGCCGTTCGTCCAGCAGACACTGGCGCGCAACCGCCAGCAATTGCTCGCGACGATGATCCAGATGGGCCTTCAGCGCATCGTCATCGAAAGCGGGCGGCTCAATGCTGCGATGAACTTCCACATCGATGCGACCAGCGCGGCAACCAACGACCGCGGCTCGCAATTCGACCTGCACAATACGACCAACGCCAGCGTCAATGCCAAATTCGGGCCCTGGGGCGCGGAGGCCAAGGTCCAGAACACGATCGGTTACGTCACGACCGATCGCACCCAGACCACCGAGAACATGCATACGGACGTCAATCTGAGCAGCGGGGTCGAGCTGGTGTTCCGCACCGATTACGTTCCGCTCACTCGGCTGGCCGGCGTCCAGGATGTGGAGCGAATCCGCGTCAATACGATCAACCCCGATGCTGAGGCGGCGCGGATCGCCAGCGACCGCACGGCGCGGCAGACGGCGGAATCGGCCGACGAAGCGGCTCGCGCCGCGCGACTGGATGCCGGCCTACGCCCGCCGTCCGCACCGTCGACGCCCGTGCCTGTTTCTGCGCCAGCGCAGCCGGCTTCGGGCCGAACGACGCCGACCGGAGCCGCTGCTGCCGGAACTCCCGTGACACCTGGGCATTCGGCGCCGGTAGCGGGGGCGCAGCCGGTGACAGGGGCGCAGCCGGTAGCGGGGGCGCAGCCGGTAGCGGGGGCGCAGCCGGTCGCAGGGGCGCAGCCAGTCGCAGGGGCGCAGCCGGTCGCAGGGGCGCAGCCAGTCGCAGGGGCGCAGCCAGTCGCGGGGGCGCAGCAGCCATCGGCCGGAACCGGAGCGCGGCCCGCGACAACCGCCGGCTCGCCCCCGGCAACGACGCCGACGGCAGTCGCTCCGGCATCGGCCTCCGCGGTACCGGCGCACGCCGGTTGACGCAGCGGGCCTTAGGGACACAGTTGTCCGCTTTATTCGATTGACGGTCAGGACGGCGAGCCGGCCTACGGCCCGACTCCAGTCATCCGATAGTTCACGTTCGTGATGTCCGCTTTCGCGGAACACTGGGCCAAAAAGCTGCCAGTCCGCAGTCGGCCCAATATCTGCCGTTGCCACTTAGGCCCTTTTGGCGAAAGTGACATGGCTTGGGGAGCGGTATTCGTAGGGCGTGCGTGGCGGTACACGATTACCCCAGTTTACTCTCGAGCGTGATTGCTAAGCCACTTCCCAAGCCGCAGAGTCGTGGGATGACCTAATTTTTATCACACATATTCAAAAGATTATTCCAAGCCTCAGAGTGGTATATTCTAAAATCTGGTATTTCCGCTATTTACAGGTCTGACAATCGCCGGCCGACCGGAACGCTGGCGGCGGCGTCAAACCCGGACTATCGTAGCGCGCAATGACCGAGCGTCGCGACAAGCCCAGCTTTGCCAACCTGTTCAACCGCGCCCGCGCTGAGGCGGAGGGGACGGCGGCCGTTCCCCCGGCACCGCCCGCTGAACCGATGCCCTCCCAGTCGGCAGAAGCACCACCGCCAGTCGCACCCCGCCGCCGCGACGAATGGGCGTATGAAGCAATGCAATTCCTGGTCGACCCGGCACGCGTGCGTATCTGGCCGGGCAATGCGCGCATCTATGACGACCTCAATCCCGACAATTGCCGTGACCTGATCCAGTCGATCGCGACCGAAGGGATGCAGAAGGTCGCCGCAGTCGTGCGGCCTGTCTTCGACGACGCTCTCTACGAATATGAAGTGATCGCCGGCACGCGACGCCATTTCGCGGTGTCGTATCTGCGTGCGACCAGCATGCCGTCGCTGCGCTTCCTGATCCAGGTCGAAATCCTCGACGACGAGGCCGCCTTCCGCCTTGCCGATCTGGAGAACCGCGCGCGCAAGGACGTGTCCGACATCGAACGCGCGCGCAATTATGCGGCCGCGCTGCACGATCATTATGACGGCCATCTGACCCGGATGGCCGAGCGGCTGGCGCTGTCCAAATCCTGGCTATCCAAGATGATCCGGGTATCGGCGCTACCCGATCAGCTGCTCGCGGCGTTCGGGTCGCCGAGCGATCTCCATCTAAAGCCGGCCTATACGCTAGCGCAGAAGCTCGACGGGCCGGCCGGGCCGGTGATCATGGCGACCGCGATCCAGATCGCCCGCGCGCAAATGGCCCGCCGTACGGACGGTCTGGCGCCCTACCCCGCAGCGGAAGTGCTGCGGCAGCTGAACGACGCGTCGAGCCCCCCGCCCGAACAATCCGCCGAACTGCGCGGCCCCACCGGCCGGTTGGCGATGAGCGCGAATGCCAACAAGAACACCTTGACCCTGAAGCTGCACGCCGGCTCCGGCGTCACGCGCAAGGCGATCACCGAAGCGGTGCGCGCTGCGCTCGATGCCGCCGAGGCGAAGGGTTTCTCGCTCGGCCTGTCGTCACGGGACGAGAGCGATTAGTCGTTGATGCCAGTCGGCCTGGACGACTGATCCGGCGACTGTCCGCTCCGCCGCCACATCCCCTGAAGCACGCGGCCGAGCATTGATGGCCCACCGGGCCGGAGCAACAGCCAGTCGCGGATCACCGGCCCCGGTTCGGCGCCGATCGTGCTCTTGTAACCGCTGTCGCCCGCGCCCCAATCGACCTTGGTCATACCCTGCTGCAGCGCCCGGACGAGATTGCGATAATAGAGGAGCCTGCCCGGCGAATGTTTGGCAAAGGCAGGATCATAGCTGTTGGCGATGGCGTATTTGAGCGTGCCCAGATTGAGGTCGAACGAAAAGGCGGCCGGAACCCCATCGACCGTCAACAGCGCCGCCGACATCATCTCGGCGATCACCGGATCGGCGGCGGCCTGGCGCCAGAACGCGCCATGGCCACGCTTGGTGAATTTGGCGTCGCTGCCATCGGTACGCGCGGCGATCCAGCTCTTCTGTTCGACCGTGGCAAGCTGATCGAATCCGCCTCCTGCGAGATCTCCGCCGCTCAGGAAACGCCAGTCGAGCGCGCCATGATCCGCCAGATGCTTTTCATGGAAGCGGTTCTTCTTGAGCGTCGATGCGCGCGGCCACGCCCCCTGGCGTTGCGCAGCGGCCATGTCGAGCAGATAGGAATCGGCCACGAAGCGGTCGAGCACGACCCAGCGCCGTCGCCTCGCAGCCGCGATCAGCCCGCTAACCGCAGGGTCGCCATCATAGGAGGGCCCGATGCGCAGGCCGTTGACCTCTTGCCCCAGTCGATCGACCAGCACATCGAACGCGCCGTCCGATGCGTCGGCGCAAGCGGGGAAGCCGCGAAACGGCCAATAGCAGCCGGGGATCGCGGCTAGCCTCGCGGCCTCGGGTCCGAATCCGGCCAGCGGCAGCGCAATGACCGGATAGCCGTCGCGTTCGACGATCAAGGTCCGCGCGCGACCGCCATAAGCGGCAATCGCTGCGGCGAACCATTGGTAACGGAGGAATCGGTATCCCTCGTCCGCTTGCTCCGCGACCGCATCGATCAACGCCGACAGTCCGTCGAACGCAGTGGCGCGCATCGCGGGGGGCAGGCGGGTGAATTCGCTGAGCAACATCGGCTTGGTCATGGCGGCCGGCTATACCGGTCAGCCGTTACCAAGCCGTTTTTGGCGAAAAAGACATGGCTCGCGACCCTCGGTGCAAGCGATCGCACACTCCTATCGCTTCCCTAATCGCCGTCAGCCCGTCATGATGCCCCGCGATGCAGCCCAATACCGTCTCGACGATCGCCCAGACCATCCAGCTGTCGCTGTCGCCGGTGTTCATGCTGACCGGTATCGGCGCCTTGCTCAACGTGCTGGTCGGCCGGATGGCGCGCGTGGTCGACCGCGTGCGCGACCTGGAGAAGCTCCATCCGTTATCGAGCGGCCCGGATCGCGACCGCTACGTCTCGGAACTGCGCATCCTCGACCGGCGCATCAGGGTGATCAATTTCGGGCTGTTCCTGGCGGTGTCGAGTGCGGTGATGACGTGCCTGGTCGTCGCGCAATTGTTCGTCGCCGAACTGATCGGGCTGCGCATCGCGACGATCGTCGCCCTCACCTTCACGCTTGCGATGCTGCTATTGATCGCGGCGCTCGTCAGCTTCATCGTCGAGGTCCGCACCTCGCTGCTGGCGGTCAAGGTGCGTGAGGAGTTGCTCGAAGAGCGGCAGGGCTAGCGCTTACCCTCCACCCCGGCTCCCGCATCAGCCGTCGGCGCATAGGACGGCGCGACCCGCGCCTTCGACGCCTGCTCATAGACATAACCGGCTTCGAGCAGCTTGCCGTCGCTATAGGCCGGGCCGATGAACGACAATCCGGTCGGCAAGCCACGCACCAGCCCCATCGGTACGGTCAGATTGGGATAGCCCGAAATCGCCGGCAGTTCGGACGAGCTCGGCCCGTTATACTGGTCGCCATAAATCGGATCGCTCAACCAGGCCGGCCCATAAGTCGGCTGCACCAGGATCGTCGCATCCGCCTGTTTGAGCATGCCGTCGATCGCCGCTTTGGCGAGGCCGAACGATTTGTCGCGCTGCGCCTGATAGGTCGGCTCGCCCGTCCCCTTGGACTTCGCCGCCATCTCGAAAATCTCCTGCGCGAAATAGGGCATTTCGGCATCGGCATTAGCGGTGTCGAACGCGATCACGTCGTCGATCGTCCGCGTCTTCACGCTGGGCGGCGTCGAGGCGAGATATTTGTCGAGGTCGGTCTTCAGCTCGAACTTGAACACGTCGAACTCGGCGTCGGCCATGCCGTCGGTCTTGGGCCGCTGGACATCGACCAGCACCGCGCCCTGCGCCTTGAGCACCGCCAACGCCTGATCGAAGCGCGCAGCAACCAGCGGCGACATGTCGGGGCGGTAGACCGCGATCCGCGCTCCCTTGAGTGATGCGGCGGCCAGTCCGGCGGTGAAGTCCTTGCGGTATTTTCCCGCATCCTTGGTCGCCGGATCGGCCGGGTCGCTGCCGATCATCGCCGAGAACAAGATCGCGACGTCGCTGACACTGCGCGCCATCGGCCCCGGCGTGTCCTGGCTATGGCTAATCGGCACGACATAAGTGCGGCTGACCAGCCCGAGCGTCGGCTTCAGCCCGACCAGTCCGTTGATCGATGAGGGGCAGACCACTGATCCGTCGGTCTCCGTCCCCAGCCCCGCCGCGGCGAAACTCGCTGCCACGGCCGCACCCGTCCCACTCGACGAACCGCAGGCGGTGCGATCGAGACCATAGGGATTGCGCACCAGTCCGCCGATCCCGCTCCACCCGCTCATCGCCTTGGTCGAGCGGATATTGGCCCATTCGCTGAGATTGGTCTTGCCCAGGATAACCGCGCCCTGCGCCCGCAGCAGCGCGATGACCGGTGCGTCACGATGGGTCAGATTGTCCTTGAGCGCCAGGCTGCCAGCGGTGGTCGGAACGGGATCCTTGGTTTCGATATTGTCCTTGATCAGGATCGGGATGCCGTCGAGCGGGCCAAGCAGCTTCTTCGCCTTGCGCCGCGCGTCGCTCGCCTTGGCTTGTGCAAGCGCATCGGGATTGATCGCGATGATCGCGCGCAACGCCGGACCTTTGCGGTCCATCGCCCCGATACGATCGAGATAGGCGCGCGTGATGTCGGCGCTGGTGTCCTGTCCCTTATCCATGCGCGATCGCAATTGATCGATCGAGACCTCGGTAACGGCATGTTGCGCCGGCACATCCTGCGCGATCGCGGGCAACGGTGTGGCGAGCAGGATCAGAGCGGCGAAGCGACGCATGGCGGTCCCCTTTTATGGCGCGCCTTCATCGTCCAACTCCTCCCCTTCGACAAGCGGGATGCGCAGGTTATGCTATCGTCATGACTGCCCCGCTCGAAACCCAGGCGATCATCATCGGTGCCGGCATGTCGGGGCTGCTGGCGGCGATCCGGATGAAGCAGGCCGGGGTCGATTTCGCCGTCCTCGAAAAGAGCCTGGAGGTCGGCGGAACCTGGCTCGACAATTGCTATCCGGGCTCCGGCTGCGACGTGCCGAGCCACCTCTACAGCTACAGTTTTGCGGGCAATCCGCATTGGTCGCAGCTGTTCGCGCGCCAGCCGGAGATTCTCGACTATTTCCGTGACCAGGCGAATCGTTTCCAGCTGCGGCCGCATCTTTGCCTGGGCGTCGAGGTCGCGAGCGCCGATTGGGATGAGGCGAGCACGCGATGGACGGTAACGTCGATCGACGGCAATCGCTGGCGTGCCCCGGTGCTGATCGTCGCAACCGGCCAACTCAACCGCCCACGTACCCCCGATCTGCCGGGTCGCGAGAGCTTTGCCGGCGCGCAGATCCACACCGCACGCTGGCACGCCGATGCACCGATCGCCGGCAAGCGTGTCGGGGTGATCGGCACCGGCGCCAGCGCGATCCAGATCGTACCCGAAATCGCGGAGGAAGCCGCGCATCTCACCGTGTTCCAACGATCGCCGCATTGGGTCATTCCCCGCATGGACGCGCCGATCGCACCAATGGTGAAGCGGCTCTTCGCGAGCGTCCCGTTGCTGAGAAAGGCGTTTCGCGCGCTGATCTGGCGACGGCTGGAGGCGACTCACCCGGCGATCGCCGAGCCGGGCGGCGCCAAGGCGCGCGAGATGGAGAAGATGGCGCTAGACTATCTCGCCGCTACCATTGCCGACCGCGATTTGCGCCAGGCGCTGACTCCCGATTTCCCGATCGGCTGTAAGCGCACGCTCGTGTCCGACGATTATTATCCGGCGCTCGTGCGCGACAATGTCACGCTCGAAACGCGCGCGATCGACCGGATCGAACCGGCCGGCGTGCGGCTTACCGACGGCACACTGATCGAGCTCGATACGATCGTCTGGGCAACCGGGTTCGAAACGCACGGCTTCGTCGCGCCGATCGCGATCAACGGGCCGGACGGGAGTCTGGCACAGGCCTGGGCGAACGGCGCCAGCGCCTATCGCGGCACCACCGTCGCCGGCTTCCCCAACCTGTTCCTGCTCTATGGCCCCAACACCAATCTCGGGCACAATTCGATCATCTTCATGGTCGAACGCCAGATGGAATATGCGCTGCCGGCTATCCTCAAGCTGGCGCGCGGCGATGCACGCCGGATCGCGGTCACGCCCGATGCGCACCACGCCTATAACCTGACGTTGCAGGCGCGGCTGGCCACCACATCCTGGGCAGCCGGGTGCGGCAGCTGGTACAAGACCGATGACGGCGTGATGCCCAACAACTGGGCCGGCAACACCGCCGAATTCGCGCGGATGATGAAGCGTTTCGATACCGAAGCGTACGAGATCGCCTGACCGTCGGGCCGGCTCAAGCGGCCGGCGCAGGGCTTCAGCCTGACGTGTAGCCCAGCGCGTCGAAGGTGCGCTGCAGCCACCAGAAGCTCAGCCCGGAAATCACGACTACCGCAACCATCAGGCCCCAGCCGATCGTGGTCAGTTTTCGGTTCGCGGCGTCGCGATAGCTCCAGCGCGCGCCGCCGATCAGGAAGAACAAGCCGAATACCAGCAAGGCGGGGACGAGCACGAAGATCTTGAGCGAATAACGGACTTCGGCGGCATGCGCCTGCGCTGCCTGTAACGGCTGCCAGATACCCCACCAGCCGAAACCGACAAAGGCGATCAGGCAAAGCAGCCCGCCCAGGCGATATTTCACATCCGCGGTCATGACGTCCCCGTTTTTAGCGTTCGATAGGCTATAAATGAAAAGAGGCTGCCGGGGATTCCCATCCCCGGCAACCTCCTAACATGGTCAGCGGCCGGAAGCTCCAGCCCGGAGGACCATGCGGACCGCTATTCCTGTGACCCTAAGCGTTGATTGAGGGAGGATACCCCCCGCAAAGGATCGGCGGACTTAGCGGCGCGTCCCCCGAACGAACTGAACCGACCCCATTGCTGAACCATGAGACATCGGATCACCTCCTTTCGCTTGTTGAAACACCGTGACCAACACTGGCCACGACCTCAATGTGAATCGTACGGACTCGTAATTCAAGTCTTGTAATGTTCGAGAAAATCGACGATTCTCTCCCGCCTGTTGCTTGTCAGCGCCCGAACGCGGCGCGGAGCTCTTCTTTTGCCTTTTCCAGCACCTTTTTCTGCTTCGCCGGCAGGTCCTTGCCCGCGCGGTTGATATAGAAAGTCAACATCGACATCGCCGATTGGAACGGCGCCCCCTTGCGGCGACGACTGAGCTCGGCGGAGCGCTTGAGCGACAAGGCGATCGATTTCGGATCGTCGCGTGTGAAAACGTCCTTCTCGAGATCGAGCGCATCCGAATGCTCGGTGACGTCCTGCGACCATTTCTTTGCGGCCGTCATCACTCAATGCCGCTTGAAATATTGCACTTCGCGCTCGTGCTTCTCGGCGCCCTCACGCGTGTCGAATGTGCCGAGGTTGCGGCGCTTGTGCGTCTTGGGGTCGACCTTGCGCGAATAGAGCCGGTATTCGCCCGATTTGAGCTTGCGGATCATGTGTCATCTCCTCGCGATCGGAGCATCGCGCGGAAAAGTGGGAACCGGTTTTCCGCACCAGCGATGCGACAACAAGGGCACAACGTGCGAGGCGACGAACTTATCCCCGGCAATCCTCGATCACGCGGCCGAGTTCGGCATAAGGCGGCACGACCAAAGGCGCGGCGCCGGCGCGATCGACGACGAACCGCCCGCGGCTGAAGACCATCGCGTCGAGCATGGCATCGCTCGGTGCGAACTGGCTGGCGACATAACCAGCATCGCCGCCGGTCGCGCGCAGCGAGATCGAGCGCGTCAGCGTCGTCGTACGGATCGTCGCGGCATCGCCGGTCCCCTGGACCGACAGATACATCGCCCCGCGCGTACGATCACAGCGCAGGGTGAGAAGCGCATCGGCGCCGACCGGGCCGAACAAGGCGATCGAACCCACGCCATCCTTGCGATATGCCCAGTCGCCCGGCGTGAACGGCCATTGGTTCCAGTCGGACGCGAGCGGCGGCGTGACGACCGGGGGCGGGCTCGGCTGCGCCACGGGCGGCGGTGCGGGCCGCGCGACCGGCGGCGGCGCGGGTGGCGGGACGCAGCCGGCGAGCAAGAGAGCGGCAGACGTTGCGACGACGACGAACTTGTAGCGCATCGGCCGACCATGGCCGTGCGCGACGCCGGCCTCAACCCCAAAGCGCCATTCGGGCGTGGATCGGCGACGTACGTCGCGCTACGATCGTTTCGCATTCATCCGCGAAAGGGTAAAAGTGGCCGAAACGAGCATCCAACCGCTGGTGGCGGCGACCCTGGACACGACAATGAAGGTCCGGGGCCGGGACGGCGGCAAGACGATCGGTACGCTCCACGCGTTCATGGTGCACAAAAGATCGGGCCGCGCGATGTACGCGGTGCTGAGCCTGGGCGGTTTCCTGGGCGTCGGCAAACATTTCTACGCGGTGCCGATCCAGCTGCTCGCCTATGACCTCGCCGCCGATGCCTATGTCGCCAGCGTCGAACCTAAGACCCTGGAGGGCGGCCCCAATTGGTCGGGCGCAGCACCCGATTTCGACCAGGCTTATGCCGATCGACTGGCGAGCTATTACGGGGCCGAGAAGCAGGACCTGACGGTCGGGTAGCTCAACCGGTCAGGCTTTTCGCAAAGACCTGCCAGGCGGGTATCATGTTGAGCACGATGCGGATGACCTGGGTGAGCAGGAAGAATGCGCCGCCCCATTTGGTCGCCGCGTGCAGCTTGCCCGTCGTGCGCAGATCGTAGGCGACCAGCACCAACAATAGGAAGTCGGTCAGCACCATCCCGCCTAAGGGCGGGGTGAGCGGCAAATGCGACATCCGCGTGACCCGCGCCAACGGTGTCGTCAGCAGCGCGAGCGTGCCGAGCAGCATCAGCCGCTTGTGCCAGGCCGCGCGCTTGCGCATCGCCACGGCCCAGCCGGTCAGCACCGCGAAGGTCAGGACCGCGCCGAGCGGGAAGACCAAGGGTGGGCCCGATGGCGGCAAATGCGCGGCAGCGGTGACCTGTTTGGTGATGATCGCCGTCGCGATCCCCAGCGGCACCATCGCCACCGCGACCAGCACCGCCACCGGCCCGACGATACGATGCACGTCGGCGCGCCCGGCGGAGATCAGACCGGTCTGAACCAGATAGAGCAGCATCCAGAGGGTGAAGACCACGCCATGGACATGAACAAGCAGTGACAGCCGCGGACCGCCAAATACGCCGGAGAGATAATAAGATGGCGCAAAGCCCGCGAAGGTCAGGACGATCATCGCCCCCGCCATGCCGAGAAAGAAGCGGCGCTCCCTGCTCAACCGCTCGTTAACACGCCCCGCGACCGTCGCCATGCCGATCTCCCTTTATTGCCGGGAAAGTCAGCCGCTGGAGCGGGAGAACGATAGGATAGAAACGACGTCGGGCGCTGTTCAACGCGAATTTGGCGTCTGCAAGCGGAATTCAGCCGGGCCAGGTCAGCCGCATTGCCCGCGTGGTAGAGCCGAACGGAGTAATCACGCCGCTCCGACAATGCCGGCCTTGCGCCGGCATCCACCGGACCTCCGACCCAGAAGGCGAGCCTTCAGTAGGAATCGTGAGGATCGGAACGGCTGCACGGTAGACCCCGGCACAAGGCCGGGGTGACGGTTGGAAGAAGGGCATGACCCTATTACGCGGTCTTCGGCGCCCAGCTCTACCGCCGACTCCCGCTCCCGAATTTCTTCTGCACTTTCCCGTAGCGCGTCTTGCGCGTGCCCGGCTTGCCCTCGTTCGAGCGGCCCATCACCGGCGGCAATACGCGGTCGTCCACGGGCAGGCCGAGCTCCTCCGCCTCTAGCGCGCGGATTTCGTCGCGCAGGCGCCCGGCTTCCTCGAATTCGAGGTCCGACGCGGCTTTGCGCATCTTCTTCTCGAGCTCCTCGATATAGGCGCGCAGATTGTGCCCGACCATGTGCGGGCGGTCGTCGTCGATCGGGACGGTGACCTGATCCTTCGACGCGACGTGCGCGATGATGTCGCCGATATTGCGCTTGATCGTGGTCGGCGTGATGCCGTGTTCGAGATTATACGCTTCCTGCTTCTCGCGGCGGCGATTGGTCTCGTTGAGCGCGCGTTCCATGCTGCCGGTCATGCGATCGGCATAGAGGATCACCCGCCCCTCGACATTGCGCGCGGCGCGGCCGATCGTCTGGATCAGTGAGGTTTCCGAGCGCAGGAAACCTTCCTTGTCGGCGTCGAGGATCGCGACCAAGCCACACTCCGGAATATCGAGGCCTTCGCGAAGCAGGTTGATGCCTATCAGCACGTCGTAAACGCCGAGCCTAAGATCGCGGATCAGCTCGATTCTCTCCAGCGTCTCGACGTCCGAATGCATGTAGCGGACCTTGACCCCCGCCTCGTGCATATATTCGGTCAGGTCCTCGGCCATGCGCTTGGTCAGCGTGGTGATCAGCGTGCGATAGCCCATCGCCGTGGTCTTGTTGCACTCCTGGATGACGTCCTGGACCTGCTCCTCGACCGGGCGGATCTCGACCGGCGGGTCGATCAGGCCGGTCGGGCGGATGACCTGTTCGGCGAACACGCCGCCGGTCTGCTCCATCTCCCAGCCGCCGGGAGTCGCCGAGACATAAGTGGTCTGCGGGCGCATCGCGTCCCATTCGTTGAACCTGAGCGGCCGGTTGTCGATGCACGACGGCAGACGAAAGCCATATTCGGCAAGCGTGATCTTCCGCCGATGGTCGCCCCGCGCCATGCCGTTGATCTGGCCGATCGTCTGATGGCTCTCGTCCACGAAGAGCAGTGCGTTCTCGGGTAGATATTCGAACAGCGTGGGTGGCGGCTCGCCCGGCAGGCGCCCGGTCAGGAAGCGCGAATAATTCTCGATTCCGGCACAAGATCCCGTTGCCGCAATCATTTCCAGGTCGAAATTGGTACGCTGTTCGAGCCGCTGCGCCTCGAGCAACTTGCCTTCGATCTGCAATTCCTTGAGCCGCTCGGCCAGCTCGTGCTTGATCGCTTCCATCGCCTGCTTCAGCGTCGGCCCGGGCGTCACATAGTGCGAATTGGCGAACACGCGGACGTAATTCAGGCTCGCCACCTTCTTGCCTGTCAGCGGGTCGAACTCGGTAATGTCTTCAATATCGTCGCCGAAGAACGACACGCGCCAGGCGGTGTCCTCATAATGCGACGGGAAGATTTCCAGCGTGTCGCCCTTCACCCGGAAATTGCCGCGCTGGAACGCCGCGTCGTTGCGCTTGTACTGGAGCGCGACCAGCTTGCGCACGATCTCGCGCTGATCGACCGTCTGGCCTTTCTTGAGGTCGAAGATCATCGCCGAATAGGTTTCGACCGAGCCGATACCGTAGAGGCAGCTGACCGAGGCGACGATGATCACGTCGTCGCGCTCGAGCAACGACCGCGTCGCCGAGTGCCGCATGCGGTCGATCGATTCGTTCACCGAGCTTTCCTTCTCGATGTACGTGTCCGACCGGGGCACATAGGCCTCGGGCTGGTAATAATCGTAATAGCTGACGAAATATTCGACCGCGTTATCGGGGAAGAAGCTCTTGAACTCGCCATAGAGCTGCGCGGCGAGGATCTTGTTGGGCGCGAGGACCAGCGCCGGCCGCTGCAGCGTTTCGATCACCTTGGCCATGGTGAAAGTCTTGCCCGACCCCGTCACGCCCAGCAGCACTTGATCGCGCTCGCCGGCCAGCGCCGCTTCGGTCAATTCCTTGATCGCGCCCGGCTGGTCGCCTGACGGTTCGTAGTCGCTGACCAGCTTGAACGCCTTGCCGCCCTCGACCTTTTCCGGTCGCTCTGGACGGTGGGGGACAAAGGACTGACCGGTTTCGGGTTCAGCCAGGCTGGTGCGAATCTGGATTGCCATAGTTCGCGAATATGGTGACTTTAGCGCCCACCCGCAACAAAGCGGGAACGGTCGCACCGAAATCCACCATGGAGAGAGAAAAGATGCGCACCACCCCCCTGATCGCCGCCACCGCCGCGCTCGCGCTGGCCGCTTGCGGAGAGAAAACCAGCTCGACGACGATCACCACCAATTCGGAGACCGGCACCGTCACCACGACCGGCGACGCGCTGCCGACCGCCGCCTCGTTGAAGATGCAGCCGGGCAAGTGGGAGACCACGATCACGACGCTCGAAACCAAGACCAGTGGCCTGCCCGCAGGAATGCCGGCGGGCATGACACCCCCTAAACCTGCGCCACAGACGATCACCGCGTGCGTCACCCCCGACATGGCGACCAAGGGTCCGGGTGAGATGCTCAAGAACGCAAAGGTCGACTGCACGATCAAGAGCAGCACCTTCACCGGCGGCAAGATCGCGTCAGAGGCGTCGTGCAAGCTGCCCAACGGTACCATGACAGTGAACACGGCGGGATCGTACAGCCCGACTGAAGTCTCATACGATACCGAAAGCACGATCAGCGCCGGGCCAGTCAATGCGACGACCAAGACGCACACCGTCTCCCGTCGCGTCGGAGAATGCAGCTGATCTGATCGCACCACTCGTGACGGCGCGATTTTCTGCGTCGTCACGGGCCGCCATCCGGTGGAGAAACGCTAATCCGTCCGCCGATACGCCACGCGCCACATCACCACCGCGATACCGGCCGACATCATGCCCATGACCAGAGCGGTGGCGATGCCGCTCGCCCAGCGGAACAGCAAGGTACGCGCGTCCATCGCGGGCATTTCGACCAGGCCGTAAATCCAGGTCTGCCCGCCCAGGAACACGACGAAGCCGATCGCGGCGCCGAGCAGCGCTGCGCTGATCGGCCCGCGGCGACCCGCGGCGTGGAGCAGCATCCAGGGAAAGGCGGCAAGCGCAGTGACGGCGAGCGCGGTCAGCACCGATCCGATGACCAAAGCGATAGCCAGCGTGCCGATCGCGAAGGCGCCGCCGAACAGCATCAGCAGCACGGCGATCGCGCCGCCCATCAGCCCACCCGCGCCGATCGCCAGCCCAATGCGATCGAGCGACGTTTCGTAGCGGCGTCGTTGCGCCATTGTTCGGGACATTGCGACACCCCCTCCCCGGCGCTTCATAGCATCGGGCGCGACCGACCCCAAGCGGTCACGCGACCCATTGCGGTACATCAGCGCAGCGCCGCAACCGCCGGAGTGTCGAGACAGCGCAACAGGTTATCGCGGATGACCGGCGGACGCGCAGGCTGCGGCGCAAAGGCGGGCACGTCCATCGTCCGGCCGATCCGCACCGCGGAGAATCCGCGTTGTCCAGTACACGCCTCCGCCGCCGCCAGCAGCCGCGGCGGCGTGTCCCAGCCTTCATAGGACAGGCGGAACGTTCCCCAATGGATCGCGATCGCCTGTGCCGCGCCGAGCCGACGATAGACCTCAACCGCGTCGACCGGGCCGACATGGCTGCCTGCTGCCATCTGCCCGGCAGTGAAGCGGAACGCGCCGATCGGGATGAGCGCGAGCCGGATCGGACCGTAGGACGCCGCCTGGTCCGCCCATTTGAGATCGCCCGCGCCGGTATCGCCGGCGAAGAACAGATTGCCGCCTGGCAGTCGCACAACGAACCCCGACCAGAGCGCACGATTGCGATCGGCGAACCAGCGGCTGTCCCAATGATGGCCGCGATTGACGACCACGCTCACGCCCGGCCGGACCGCGATCTGGCCACCCCAATCGAGCGCGCGCGCGGGCACGCCGGCCTGGCCGATCACACTGTCATTGCCCAGGCTGGTGACGATCAGCGGATGGTCGCGGTTCCACAGCTTTTTGAGCGTCGCCAGGTCCATGTGATCATAATGATCGTGACTGACCAGCACGAGGTCGATCTTGGGCAGGTCCGCGAACCGGATGCCCGGCTCGGCGACGCGGGTCGGCCCGATCCCGAACGGCCCCGCGCTCTTGCTCCACACCGGATCGGTCAGGATGTTGAGCCCCTGTGTCTGCACCAGCACCGTCGCATGTCCGACCCAGGTCGCGAGCATCCGACCGCCATCGACACGTGCCGGGGGTTTGGCCGGCGTCACCGCGACGCGATCCGGCCAGATGGGGCGATTGTCGCGAGCGGTCACGTAGCGCAGCAGCGTGCCGGTGCCGCCCGGCGGCGACAGCGCATCATCTGCGCCGTCGGGATTGATGAAACGCTCGCCATCGAAATGATCGCTCGCCGGCCCGCGATAGTAACGCGCGTCGAGGAAGTCGGGGACGATCGTGATCGCCAGGCACAAGAGCACGACCAGCCAAAGCAGCCCGGCACCGACACGTTTCACCCACCGCATCCGCGCCCTCTATCCTATGCGGCGCGCCGAACAAGCCCTATTGACTCCTTCGACATTTCGTTGTGTAAACACAACATATAATCGCGAGAACACACTAATTATGCTCTATAACCGCATTGCCTTATTCCGGGCCGAACACGGTATCTCGCGCAAGGCGCTAGCCGAAGCCGTCGGCGTAAACCCGCAGACGATCGGCTATCTCGAGCGTGGCGACTACAAGCCCAGCCTCGAGCTCGCGATGAAGATCGCCGCCCAGTTCGACGTCTCGATCGAGCATCTGTTTTCCTTCACCCCCTTCGAGCCCGTGGCGGCAGTCCTGCGCCGGGCGGGAGATACCGCATGACGAGCAAACCCTTTACCCAGCGCCTCGACGACATCGCCAACCGCACGGGCATTCCGGCTCTGGCAAAGGGACCGCCGCGGCGGCGGCCGTTGCGAGGATTGGCGCTCATCTCACTCGCGCTCGGAACGGCGGGGATGGCGACCGCCCTGTTCGGCGGCCGCATCCTATTGATCGGCGATGGAATATTATTGGCGGGCTTCGTGCTGTCTGGCTGGCTGCCGCTCATGGGCCCGATCAAGCCGTGGATGTCGTTCACCGAGCGCGTCGACGAACTGGACGCGGAGATCCGTGCCAAGGCGTATTTGACCGCACTGCCGGTTATTCTGTTTTTCGCCGTGTGCGGGCTGGTCGGCCTGCCGATCCTGGCATGGGTTCAGCAGCGCCCGCCGGCCGAAATGGTCGCGTTGGGCGGATTCGCCGCGATGTATCTGTTGATCCTGTGGAATGCGATCCCGACGCTTCATGCAAGCTGGCGACGGCCGCCAGCCGAGGACCTGGAGGACTAGAGGCTAGTCAGCCCTGGTCCTCATAGGCGAATTGCAGGATGCCCCAATGGCGGCCTTCGACCGCGATCGAGGCGATCACCTGCTTGAGCAGCACGACGCTGCCATCGGCGACCTGACGTCGATAGGCTTTGAGGCAGAACGGGTCGGTGATCTTGCACTGCTGCTGCGTCTCGGTGAACTCGAACATCATCCCGCAGCGCGCATGTTCCAGGTTCCAGCCATCGTCGCCGGGGCGCTGCGCGTGTGAGCGCTCGGGCATCGCGACCGCACCGAAGCCGTTACGGTCGGTGAAGCTCATCCCGAAAAAGCCCTTATAGCTCCGCGCCTGTTCCTGATGCGGCCGCGCCGCGGGGATGATGAACGGCTGGACCGGGTGGGTGTAGAGCGGCGGATTGGTGCCCGGGATTTGCTCATAAGTGTCGCGGAACAGATCGGCGATCGAGATCCTGCCATCGGCGACCGCACGGGTCAGCGCGTCCGACACCTGTTTCGCGGCATCCAGGCCGAACGCGATGTACGGCGAATCGATCATCTCCACACCGCTCTCGGCGAAATGCTGGAGCAGGGTGTTGGTGTCGTCGCTGACCGTCGTCACGCGCTCCGACAGACGCTGCAGTCCATCGGCATTGGCGCCCGACGTGGTCGACAGCGCGCCCAGCCCAGTGCGGATATTGCCGACCGAGTCGACCATCGATCCGATGCGGTCGCTGACGCGCTCGCTCGATCCCGACAGATCGCGCATCAGCGCGCCGAGACGATCGACCAGCTCCTCGATGTCCTTGCTGCCCTGATGCGCGGTCTTGGCGGTCTCGACGCCATGCGCGACGCGGTCGAGCATTCCTGCGGCCTCGCCCGCCAGCGCGCCGATCGAGCGTTCAATCGTCTGCGTCGCCGCGGCGGTTTCCTGCGCCAGTTTCTTGACCTCGCCGGCGACCACGGCGAAGCCGCGCCCGGCGTCGCCGGCGCGCGCCGCTTCGATCGTCGCGTTGAGCGCGAGCAGATTGGTCTGGCTGGCGATCCCGCTGATCACTTGCGTCACGTGGCTGACCGAGGCGAGCGCCTCGTTGAATGCGCCCAGGCTAGCATGGATGCGGCTGACCTGGTCGATCAGGTCGACGACGTTGATCGAGGCGTCGGACAGCTGGCGCGTCGAATCCTCGATCACCAGCCGTGCCGCCGCGGTGCTGCGTCGCGCCTCCTCCGCCGCGCGCGCGACGTCGGTGCCGTCATCGGCCAGCCGTACCGCTTCGCCGCCGATCGTGTCGATCGTCGTCGCCTGCGCGGTCACGCGCTCGGCCAGTTCGGTAATGTCTGCTTGCAGGTCGAGCGTCCGGATGCCGAGCTCGCCCGACATCTTGGCCGCCTTCCGTACCGTTGCTGCGATGTCCAACCGCGTTGCCCCCTGAATCCCGCTGCTTTCAGCAACTAAACGGCCAGGGTTAACGAAGCTTTAGGCCCGTTTCGCTGCGATAGAAAACCAGCCGGCCACGCCGGCGATCACCGCCACCGCCGCGGCCAACCACAATGCGGCATGAAAAGCGTCGATCGACACGCCGCGGCCGCCGCCCGTCAGCACCAGCCCGATCAGCGCGACCGCGACCATGCCGCCGATCCTGGCGGTGGCGTTGTTCACTCCCGACGCCGCACCGGCATGGTGGCGATCGACCGATGCCATCACGGCGTTGGTCAGCGGGGCGACCGCCGCGGTCATGCCAATGCCGATCAGCAGCATCGATGGCAGGATATGCGGGAGGAACTCGATCGCCGCGCCCGGGATCATTCGCATCGCGGCGAAGCCGGCCGCGACCAGCAACGGCCCCGCCGCCAGCATCCAGCGCGCGCCGATTCGCTCGGACAACGCGCCGGCCGCGCGCGAGCCCGCGCCCATGATCAGCGGCAGCGGCAGGATCGCCGCACCCGCCGCGGTGGCCCGCCATCCGGTCGAGATCAACAGATAGGGCAGGAGCAACAGCACACCGCTCAGCGCCGCATAGAGCAGGAAGGTCAGCACGGTGATCGCACTGAAGCTTCGCGTTCCGAACAGGCCGAGCGGCACCATCGCCCGCTCGCCGCACCGGCTTTCCCACCACAGGAATGCCGCCGACGCGGCCACCCCGCCCGCAATATAATATGCCGCACCCTGGCCACCCGATGTAGCAATCGTCAGCCCCCAGACCAGCAGGCCGAGCCCGATCGTCGCGAACGCGCCGCCCGGCCAGTCGGGTTTCGCCGCTTCGGGGTCATGCCCGCCCTCGACCGCGACCACCGCCAAAATGGCGGCGGCAACGGCGATCGGCACGATCAGGCCGAACACCCAACGCCAGCCGGCGGCGTCGACCAGCCAGCCGCCGACGATCGGCCCGATCGCCGCGCCGATCGCGCCCGCCGCCGCCCAGGTCCCAATCGCCTTGGCGCGCGCCTCGCCATCGAAATCGGCGCCCAGGATCGCCAGGCTCGCCGGCGTCAGCAGCGCTGCACCGACGCCCTGCGCGATGCGCGCGGCGATCAGCCAGCCGAGCGTCGGCGCCGCCATGCAGCCGATCGAGGCCAGCGCGAACAGCAACAGTCCGGCCAGGAACACTGCCTTGCGCCCGAGCGAGTCGGCCAGCGCGCCGCCGATCAGAACGAGCGCCGACAGCGGCAGCATATAGCCATTGACGATCCACTGGATTCCCGCGGCATCCGCATCGAGCGCCTTCGCCATGGCCGGCAAGGCAACATTGACCACCGATCCGTCGATCATCGCGACGCTCGATCCCAGTACCGTCGCCCACAAGGCACCGGCGCCGGCGCGGTTGGACGCTGCGCCGGTCATGCGCGCCAATATCCCGCCATCAGCTCGCTCGCCCAATCGGGTTGGCGCACCTCGCCGCGCGGCAGGAACTCGCGCAACACCGGCTTGATGTCGATCACTGGCGTGCCGTCGATCGCGTCGAGCCCACGGACGTGCAGGCGCCTGCCCTCGATCTTCTCTATTCGACAGACGGTGATGCCGATCCGGTTGGGCCGGTTCTTGCCGCGCTGCGCGAAGATGCCGACCAGCGGCCAATCGGCGCGATTCCGCGGGTGACGCGCCCCGGTCTCGATCTTGTCTGGCAACACGCGATCGAACACGAAGGCGATCTCGGCATGGCTGAAGTCGCCAAGTCCAGCCAGCGCTTCCGACCCGAAGCGCGGATCGAGTTCGATCACCGCGGTCTCGCGGTCCCAATCGTCATCGACCGCTTCGGCGCGGCCGCCGCGCACATAAGCGATCGCTTCGATGTCGAACGCCATGCCTGTCTCCTCACCACGCTCCGGCAAGCGCCAGCACTACGCCGATCGCCACTAGCAGCAATCCCGCGACTTCGCTCTTGGCGGTCTTCTCGCCCAGATAGAAATGCGCGAACGCCATAGTGAAGGCGACCTCGACTTGCCCGACGATCCGCACCAATGCGACCGGCGCCGAGGCGAAGCCGGTGAACCAGCAGGCCGAGGCGACCGACGACATCAGCCCCACTTGCCCGGCGGTGCGCCATTCGGCGAACACCTTGGCCACCTGATCGCGTTCGCGCCAGACCAGATAGCCTCCCTGCATGATCGTCTGCAGCAAGACCGTCGCCGCCAGCACAATCAACGCGGCGCGGATGTGATCGGGCGTCGCGACTTCCATCGTCGCGCGGCGGATCGCGATCGTCGTCAGCGCGAAGACGAAGCCGGAAGTGATGCCGTAACGCGCCGCGGGCTGGCCGAGCGAGCGCAACAGCTCGCCCGGCCCCATCCTTTTGCCGCCGGTCGACAGCACCATCACGCCGACCACACCGAACCCGATCCCCAGCCAGGTGAGAACGCTCAGATGATCACCGAGCAGCACCACCGACAGGATCGCGCTCTGGACCGCCTCGGTCTTCGAATAAGCGGTGCCGACAACGAAATTGCGCTCGCCGAATGCCATCAGCAGCAGATTGGTGGCTACGATCTGCGCCAGGCCGCCAGCCGCGCAGAACAGGACGAACCAGTGCCCCAAGGTCGGGAACGCCGCAGGCGCGATCACAAACTGATAGGCCAGCATCATCGCCACCGCGACCGGCAGACCATAGAGATAGCGGACCAGCCCCGCCGCATTGACCGACAGGGTCCGCGACATGCGCCGCTGCACCGCCGTGCGCCATGCCTGGAGTGCGCCCGCGAGCAAGGTCGCGGGCAGCCAGATCGGGAAGCTCACGCCTCGCGCGCCTGGACGGTGCGCGCAAGGAAATCGAGGATCGCCTTCTCGTCCTTGCCCTTGGGGCCCCGACCGACCCGAAACAGCAATGCGCCGAACACCATCATCGCCAGCGGCATGCCGCCGAACATCCCCCAGAATTCGAACGGCGCGCCGCTATAAGCCGCGAAACCGGCGGCGATCAGGAAGATCGACAAGAATCCGAACCAGAAGATCATGAAACCCGTGACGTTGCTCGCCGGTCCGATCTTTCCCTCGATCCGCGTCCCGCTGCCGTCGGGTCGCATCGTCGCGGTCAGCCGGACATTCATGTTGGTCTGGATATTGGGCCGATAGACGAACAGCATCATGTCCTGCTCGCTGCCATGTCCGGTGACGCCCTTTTTGGGCTTGGCCTTCTCGCCACCCAGCACGTCGCGCAGCTTTGTCGCTAGCGTGACTGGGTTGAGCGGCGAATGGAGGATGATCTTCCTACTCATTGAGGCGCACGATCCGATCTGATCGGGAAGCTCATTCGGGTTGCGCCTGCGCCGCAATCGTCGCCCCGGCGGAGGCCGGGGCCGCCACGTTGTCCGGCACGTGCTCCGCCCCACCATTCAGATGGTCCCAAAGATCATCCCAATTAGGATTCTGCTCCGAAATCAGGCGGCATTTCCATACGCGGTTCCAGTTCTTCAAGCGCTTCTCGCGAAGGATCGCATCGTCGATCGAGTCATGTACCTCGATCAGCACCAACCGCGTGCAGTCCCATTTCGCCGCGAAGGCTGACCCGCGCTTCTGACGATGGGCCTCGATTCGGGCTAGGCTCGACTTCACACCGATATACAACACGCCGAACGGCCTGTTCGTCATGATATAGGTGTAGCCGCCTCGCATAGTCCCTCGTCGCCCCGGCGAAGGCCGGGGCCGTTACGTTATCTGGCTAGCGCCTCGCGTAAAACCCGGCGGCCCCGGCCTCCGCCGGGGCGACGAATTACACCCGCTCCAACAACTTCTCTTTCGCGATCTTCTCGCGCCACACCAACGGCGCAAGCTGGTGGACGTTATTCCCCTCGCTGTCGACCGCGACCGTCACCGGGAAATCCGCAACCTCGAATTCGTAGATCGCTTCCATCCCAAGATCCTCGAACCCGACGACCTTCGATCCCTTGATCGCGCGCGCCACCAGATACGCGGCCCCACCGACCGCCATCAGATAGGCCGATTTCGCGTCCTTGATCGCCTCGGTCGCGGCCGGACCGCGCTCGGCCTTGCCGACGCAGGCGAGCAGGCCCTGGTCGAGCATCATGCGCATGAACTTGTCCATCCGCGTCGCGGTGGTGGGGCCCGCCGGACCGACGATTTCCTCGCCGACCGGATCGACCGGCCCGACATAATAGATCACCCGGCCCTTGAAGCTGACCGGCAATTCCTCGCCCTTGGCCAGCATATCGGCGATCCGCTTGTGTGCCGCGTCGCGGCCGGTCAGCATCTTGCCGTTGAGCAGCAGCCGGTCGCCCTGCTTCCAGCTCTGCACCACTTCGGGGGTCAGCGTATCGAGATCGACGCGGATCGCCGCCTTGTCGGGCGTCCAATTGACGTCGGGCCATTCGTCGAGCTTGGGCGCTTCGAGAAAGACCGGCCCCGACCCATCCAGCGTGAAATGCGCGTGGCGCGTCGCGGCGCAATTGGGGATCATCGCCACCGGTTTGCCCGCGGCATGGCACGGCGCGTCCATGATCTTGACGTCGAGGATGGTCGACAGCCCGCCCAGCCCCTGAGCGCCGATGCCGAGCGCATTGACCTTATCGAAAATCTCGATGCGCAGCGCCTCGATATCGGTCTTCGGCCCGCGCTCCTTGAGTGTCGCCATGTCGATCTGTTCCATCAGCGCCTTCTTGGCGAGCAGCACGCAATGCTCCGCCGTCCCGCCGATGCCGATCCCGAGCATACCGGGCGGGCACCAGCCCGCACCCATCTGAGGCAGCATCTCAAGCACCCAGTCGACGATCGAGTCCGATGGATTCATCATCTTGAACTTGGACTTGTTCTCCGACCCGCCGCCCTTGGCCGCGACGTCGATATGGACCTTGTCGCCCGGAACCAGCTCGACATGGAGCACGCAGGGCGTGTTGTCCTTGGTGTTGCGCCGCGTGAAAGCTGGGTCGGCGAGCACCGACGCGCGCAGCTTGTTTTCCGGGTTCAGATAAGCGCGGCGTACGCCCTCATCGACGACCTCCTGCATCGAGCGCGAGGTGTCATCGAGGCGGCAATCCATGCCCCATTTGACGAACACGTTGACGATGCCGGTATCCTGGCAGATCGGCCGGTGCCCCTCGGCGCACATCCGGCTGTTGGTCAGGATCTGCGCGATCGCGTCCTTGGCCGCGGGCGACTGCTCCGCCTCATAGGCGGTCCCGAGCGCGCGGATATAATCCATCGGGTGATAGTAAGAGATGAACTGGAGCGCGTCGGCGACGCTCTCGATCAGATCGGCTGCGCGAATGGTCGTGGTCATGAAGCTGCGCACTAGGCACCCACGGCCGGTAGCGCAACGGGCGCAACACCTTCAGCCGAAGCGCCGCGCCAGTTCATCGATTGCGTCGATATGCTCCTGCCGGCGCTGCCCCGCGATCAACGCATAAGTCACACCGGTAACAGCGCCGAGCATGGCAATCATCACCACCGTAAAAATCACGGCGCCGATCGCGGCACCTCGCGCGCTCGGGATCAGGAGCACCATCGCAATCCCTGGCAGCCCGAGCATGATCGCGCCGCCCAAGGCATACCAACGCAATTTGTCCTTACCCTGTCGCCGTAGTTCGATGCGGATGAAAACACCGAACACAAGCTGGATCAGCAATATGAGGCCCCACAGCGCAATAGCTTGCGCGACGAGCGACCGGTGCGGGCCAACAAGGATCACGAACAAGACCGCCGGAAATGGCGCAGCAAAGAACGCAATTATCTGTCGCATCATCCGCTCCCCCAGACGTGCACTTATCCGAAATCGGCGTCTAGCGCAGCGATCCGCTTGCGCTGCCGCTGTGCCGGCGTCCCGATCCCGGCTAGCAACCAATAGAGCCCGCCGGTCACCCCGCCCGCGATCACGTAACTAACGGGAGCGATGATAACCTGCGCGGTAAGGTCGTAATAGCGGCCCAACCGTATCGCCATCCAGATGGCTATGCCGATCGACGGCACACCGTACATAGCCGAGCCGATTAGCGCATGCGCCATTAGTGTCGCCCGTTCGCCGCGCGCCAGCGTCAAGCGCAACGGGATGCCCAATATGACCTGCAATCCGAGCAGAATTACGTAGGTGGCGGCGAATGCCGCCGCTTGCGACCCGAACAGCGGCCGAACATGCAGGATCAGGGGCAGCAGTATAGCGGCTGGAATGGGCGCTATCAGAAAGGCGAAGAACGCTCGCATGAAGCGAGAGTGCCTCGCAAGACGGGGCTTTGTCATCCGGCAATTCGTTCGAATTGACGTAATCGCTCTTGGCGCCTTTCACCCACCGCTAATCGCAAACGATAACTCTGGCGCCGGACGGGATGATGGCAGAAGAAGGATTCAATGTTTCTGCCCAAAGCCCTCGCCTTCGACGTGTTCGGCACGGTGGTGGATTGGCGCAGCGGAATCGCTCGCGAGGCCGCTCCGTTGCTCGACGGCTTGGGCCGTACCGACATCACCCCCGAGGCGTTCGCCGACGGCTGGCGCGCGCGGTACCAGCCGGCGATGGCGCGCGTGCGATCAGGCGATCGGCCCTTCGTCATTCTCGACACGCTTCACCGTGAAACGCTCGAGGACTTGCTGGTCAGCCTGGAGATCGACCCCGGCGCGATCAGCGACGAGCGGCTGCATGATTTGACGCTTGCCTGGCACCGGCTCGATCCCTGGCCAGAGGCGGTCGCCGGGCTGACGCGGCTGAAGCGACGATTTCCGGTCGTCACGCTGTCGAACGGCAATATCGCGCTGATGCTCGATATGGCGCGGCGTGCCGCCCTGCCCTGGGACGCGATCCTGGGCGCCGAGGTCAGCGGTCACTACAAGCCCGATCCCGAAGCGTATCTCGCCACCGCCCGGGCGCTGGCGATTCAGCCGGACGAACTCTGCCTCGTTGCTGCGCATCACAGCGATCTCAGTGCGGCGCGCGGTTGCGGGCTGCTCACCGCTTATGTCGATCGTCCAATGGAATATGGCGGCCGCCCCGCGCCCGACCGCGGCTTCGCGCAGGATTGGGAATGGAATGTCAGCAGTTTGACGGAACTGGCCGACGCGTTTGGAGCCTGATCCCGCTTATCGTCATCCCGACCTCGTCCGTAACCGTCCCTCATAATCGCGCTTACCGATCGGAACGCCCCGCGTCCGCAATATGTCGTAGGCCGTGACCGCGTGAAAATGGAAGTTCGGCAGCGAAAAGGAGAGGATGAAGGTCTCCGCCATGAAGGCGAGCCGGCGCGGGCCGATCTGTAAATCCAGTTCCTTGCCCGCGCAGTCATTGACCTCTTCCGGCGTGAACGCCGCCAGCGCGGTCTCCGCTCGCCTGACCATCGCTTGCAGGTCGGCGAACGGCATCGTCCCGACGAGCGGCGGCGGATCGAACACGCTCCTGATCAGCGCTTCCACACCCCAGACAGCATGATGCGTCAGCGCCTCGATCTGGAAATGGAACGGCGCCATGTCGGGAAAGAGGCGAGCGTTCACGAACTCGTCGGGGTTGGCACCATTCTCCTGGCAATGCTTGTCCGCGCGGTCGAGAAAGCCAGCGACGGCGCTCACCGTCTGTTGGAAAGTCGGCACGCTGAGATCGTAGAGTGACGTTGCCATCGCTGTTTCTCCCCGACTGCCGAGCTAGTCCCGCCCCTCGGGCGCGCCGAGCGGGAAATAATGACGGTATGGCCGAGCCTCATCGAGCGCTCGGGCATAGCTCGGGCGTGCGAGCAAACGGTCGCGATAGGCCCAGACGTTGGCGAACGACTTGGGGATGGCATGGCTCCAATCGGCGTAGAGCAATGCCGGCGCCGCCGCACAATCGGCCAGGCTGAACGCATCGCCCGCGGCCCATTCGCGCCCCGCCATATGCTTGTCGAGCAGGGCATAGGCCGTGTCGAGCGCGCCCTGCCACCTGGCATCGTCCTTCGCCTCGCGGCCAAGCGCGCCATAGACAAGACGTTGCTGCGGATAGCTGACATAATTGTCGAAGAAGCGATCCCACATCCGCACGTCGACGGCCACGATGGGGTCGTTAGGAATCAGCGGCTTATCGGGATATTTGGCGTCGAGATATTCGATGATCGTCGTTGTCTCGAAGACCAGGCGCCTGTCATTGTCGCTGGCCCCATCGGTCAGCACCGGGAACCGCCCGATCGGCCACAGCGCAGCGAACTCGCTCGCCACCGGCTCGCTGCCGTCGAGCATCACTTCCTCGAACGCCACGCCCTTTTCGTAAAACGCCGTCTTGGCTTTCTGGCAATAGGACGAGAAGGGATGCGCATAGAGCTTCAGCGTCACGTCACTTCTCCTTCGACAGCACGATGTGCAGCGCGCGCTCGCCCATCACCTGCTGGGTCGGTACATAGCCGAGCGCGCGCAGGTCGATTCCCTGGAACATCGCCTCGCCCTGCCCCAACACGATCGGCGACACAGCGTAATGGAGTTCGTCGATCAATCCGGCCTGCAGATATTGCCGCACGGTCGAAACGCCGCCGCCGATCTTGACGTCGAGATCGCCCGCCGCCGCGCGCGCCTGCTCGAGCGCACTCTCGATGCCGTCGGTGACGAAGATGAAGGTCGTCCCGCCTTCCATCTCGATCGGCGGATGCGGATGATGCGTCAGGATGTAGGTCGGCGCATGATATGGCGGATTGTCGCCCCACCAGCCTTTCCAGTCCGTCCCGTTCCACTCGCCGCGGATCGGCCCATACATGTTACGGCCCAGGATGAAGGCGCCGAATCCGGTCATCGCGCGCGTACCGAAATCGTTGTCGATCCCAGTCTCGCCGTCCTCTTTCCCGATCATGGTCCGGAAGAAGCGCGTCGGGAAGAACCAACCGTGCATCTCTTCGCCGTTCTTGCCGAGCGGATCATCCAGGCTCTGCTCGGGCCCGGCACCGAACCCATCGACCGATACCGAAAACGCACCAACACGTACCTTGCCCATCATCTCTCTCCCACTCACGGCCGCTCGATGAAATCGATTGGACGCACTTCGATTCCGCCGCGCCCGAATTTGTCGCCGAGATGCGTTCCCGGATGCAGCTTCGCGATCTCGACTGCCCCGTCGATATCATCGGCCTCGACGATGAAGAAGGCACCGAACGGCTCGGGCGTCGCGGCATAGGGACCGTCCTTCGCGACCACCGCGCCATCCTCGACGAACAGGGTCCGCGACTGTTCGGGCATGCCGAGCGCACCGATCAATTCGACCTTGCCACTCGCCTTCAGCGCGGCGTCGTGCGGCGCGCAGATCGCGCCGATCTCCTGGAAATCCGCGGGCTTCAACTCGGCGAAGCGCGCCGATTCGTAATGGCACAGGCACAGAAACTTCATCGCATCCCCCTCGCAAAACTGCTTGCAATTCGCAAGCGGTATATGCATCGGCTAAATTAAGCAGTTGCATTTTGCAAGCAGTTTTTTACAATGCATGCATGGCTGAGACGATGCGATCGGGATGCCCGATCAATCTATCGATGGAGACTTTGGGCGATCGCTGGAGCCTGGTCATCATCCGCGACATCATGTTCGGCAATCGCCGCCATTATCGCGAGCTGCTCTCGCAATCGGAGGAGGGAATCGCTTCCAACATCCTGGCCGACCGTTTGAAAAAGCTGATGGAGCGCGGGCTGCTGACGCGTGCCGACGATCCCAGTCACAAGCAGAAGGCGATCTATAGCCTGACCGAACCGGCGATCCAGCTGCTGCCGGTGCTCGCCCAAATCGGCGCCTGGGGCCGCCGCCATCTGCCGACCACCCCCGAACTCGCGATTCGCGCACAATTGCTCGAGGAAGGCGGACCGCCTTTATGGGAAGCGTTCATGGCCGAGCTGCGCCATGAACATCTCGGCACGCCATTGCCGCCGAACCACGAACCGGTATTGCCGCGATTGACCGCCGCGTACGAAGCGTTGGCTAATTGCGCCTGACCGGCGATACAGCGCGCCGGATTTCTTGGAGAGACTCGCATGCCGACCGGCCGATCATTGCGGATGATGAGCGCGGCCCTGGCGCTGCTCGCGATCGGCGCCACCGACCGGCCGCAACGCGTGTACAATACGCTCGACAATCGCAACCTGTCGGAATCGACTGTCGACCGCATCGTCCAGCGGATGATAACGGCGAACCAGGTTACCGGGCTTGGCGTCGCGGTGATCCGCAAGGGCAAGATCGTCTTCATCAAGAGCTATGGTTATGCCTCGCTGGAGAACAAGGCGCCGCTGACGCCGGCGACGATCATGCCCGGCGCCTCGCTGACCAAGGCGACCTTCGCCTGGATGCTGATGCAATTGGTCGCTGAAGGGAAAGTCGATCTCGACAAGCCGATCGATCAATATCTGGCCAAGTCGCTGCCCGACTATGCGGCTTATGCCGATCTCAAGGGCGACGAACGCTGGCGCAAGCTGACCTTGCGGATATTGATGAACCACAGCAGCGGCTTCGCCAATTTCCGCTTCTTCGAGGACGACAAGAAGCTGCGGTTCCACCGCGAGCCGGGTACGCGCTACGGCTATTCGGGCGAAGGCATGCATTTGGCTCAGTTCGTGCTCGAACAGGGTCTTGGCCTTGACGTGGGTCAGGAGATCCAACGGCGTGTCTTCGACCGCTTCCGGATGGGCGACACGTCGATGACCTGGCGCGACAGCTATGACGGCCGCTTTGCCTATGGCTACACCGCGGACGGTCAGCGCCAGCCCTTCGCGCATCGACGCAAAGTCGACGTGGCCGGATCGATGGCTACGACCTTGGCCGACTGGGCGCGTTTTCTTGCCGCGGTTTCCCGCAGCGACGGCTTGGGACTCGCCACGCATAGGGCCATGGTCCGCCCCACGATCTGGATCGACAGCCCTACCCAGTTTCCGACGCTGCGCGACGATCGCACCAATCGCTGGAAAGCCATGAAGCTGGGCTATGGCGTCGGCTGGGGCACGTTCGAAAGCCGGTTCGGCCACGCCTATTTCAAGGAAGGGCATGACGACGGCACCGAGAATTACGCGATGTGCGTCGACACGCGCCAGAGCTGTATCCTGCTGATGGCCAATGACAATCGCGCGGCGGCGATCTTCGTGTCCTTGACCAATCAATTGCTCGGGCCGGTCGGCCTTCCCGCCGAATGGGAAGGCTACCGGCCCTAGGGCTTTTCATCCCCGCTCGCTGTCGAGCGAGGCCATGCCCTGCGCGGGATAGCGATCGCCTCGCACCGCGTCGCTCGGCACCGCCGCCTCGATCGCGGCAAGATCCTCAGCGCTGAGCGTCACGTCGAGCGCGCCCAGCGCTTCCTGCAGCCGCGTGCGGGTCTTGGCCCCGACCAACGGCACGATGTCTTGCCCCTGCGCCGCGACCCAGGCGATGGCGAGCTGCGCGGTGGTGATGCCCTTGGCATCGGCAATCGCCTTGAGCCGGTCCGCAATCTGCAGATTGGCCTCGACATTGCCCGCCTGGAACCGCGGCGAATGCGCGCGGAAATCGCCCGGCTGCGCGCCGCCCGACGCCTGCCAATGCCCGCTGATCAACCCGCGCGACAGCACGCCATAAGCGGTGACGCCGATGCCTAGTTCGCGCAGCGTCGGGAAGATGCTGTCCTCGGGCCCACGGCTGATCAGCGCATATTCGATCTGCAAGTCGACGATCGGGTGCACGGCGGCGGCGCGACGGATCGTCTCCGATCCCATTTCGGATAGGCCGATATGGCGGACATAGCCTGCCTGCACCATCTCAGCGATCGCGCCGATCGTCTCTTCGATCGGCACATCGGGGTCGAGCCGCGCGGGGCGGTAGATGTCGATATGATCCACCCGCAGCCGCTGCAGCGTGTAGTGGAGGAAGTTCTTGGTCGAGCGCGGGCTCGCGTCGAAGCCGATGAACGCCCCGGCCGGGTCGCGCAACCCGCCATATTTGACGCTGAGCTGATAAGCGTCGCGCGGCATACCGGCGATCGCGTCGCCGATCAGCATCTCGTTATGGCCCTGGCCATAAAAGTCGCCGGTATCGAGCAGCGTCATCCCGGCGTCGAGCGCGGCGTGAATGGTCGCGATGGCCTCGTCGCGGTCCGCCGGGCCGTACGCGCCCGACATGCCCATACACCCAAGTCCGATTGCCGAGGTCGTCGGTCCACTCTTGCCTAGCCTGCGCTGTTCCATCGTCTGTCTCCTTTGAAGATCGGCATATGGCGAAATGGCGATCGTACGATAAGCCATGACAAGCGAGACGCCCCGTGCGAAAATCCGTACAATGGCGACGCCCAATCTCGATGACTTCGCCCAATTCGCGGCCGTGGCTGCAGCCGGTGGTTTTCGTGCCGCGGCGCAGAGCAAAAACCTGTCGGCGTCATCACTGTCGGAAGCGGTGCGCCGACTCGAAAGTGATCTCGGCCTCCGTCTGCTCAATCGGACCACGCGCAGCGTCACGCCGACCGAGGCGGGACAACGGCTGCTCGATCGATTGACTCCGGCATTGGAGGAACTTGCCCACGCGGCCGACGATCTGGTCACCGAAAGCGGCCAGGTCAGCGGCACCTTGCGCCTCAATGTTCCCGGCATCGTCGCCTGGCACATCCTGCCGCCGATCGCCGCGCGGTTCCTTGTCGCGCATCCCGGCATCCGGATGGAAGTGACCGCTCAGGACGAGTTGGTCGACATTCTCGCGGCCGGGTTCGACGCCGGAATCCGATACGAGGAGCGCATCGACCGCGATATGATCGCGGTGCCGATCGGCCCGCGACGACAGCGCTTCGCCTGCGTTGCCGCTCCTGCCTATCTCGATCGCCACGGCACGCCCCGACACCCGCAGGACCTTGCCGGACATCAAAGGCTCGGCCACCGCTTCGCGAGCGGCAGGCTTGCCGCGTGGGATTTCGAACGCGGGGGTCGCCGCTATCGCATCGCCCCCGATGGGCCGCTCATCGCGACGTCGATGCAGATGGAGATCGCGGCGGCGGTCGCTGGCCTGGGAATAGTGGCGGGGTTCGAAGAATTCTTTACCGCCGAACTGGCACGCGGTACGCTGGTCGAAGTCCTGAGCGACTGGATGGAGCCGTTTCCCGGTCCCTCACTTTATTATCATAGCCGCCGCTTGATGCCGGCGCCGTTGCGCGCCTTCATCGATTTCATTCGAACCGAAGGCGCGAGCTGACTGCACCGTTTCGCCTCGACTCGGCCGTCTAATTTAGTTCGGGCTGAAAGCACTTCCTAACGTCTTCGCGCTACGGGCATGGTCATGTCCGTTCGTCCGAGCCGATCTGTGGCCGATGCAACGCGTTCCACCTGGGGCGCGCTGGCGCTCGACATCGACGCCACGCCGGAGACGATCGAGGCGCGATTGCAGCGCATTGGCGAGTTGAGCGCGGTCTGGCCGTTCGTGCTGTTCGCCCAGTTGCTCGCGCCGCTCGTCGTTGGCGTGATCGCGCATTATACCGGGCACGACGATCTTATCCGCCTGGCGGCGCTGCGCGGCGGCGTGATTGCCGCGGCATCTATCGCCGCTCTCGCCCAGCTCAAGCTCAATTTCGCGCGTTTCTGGCCGACCCATGTCCAGATCCGCACCCTGACGCTCTGTTCGGGCGCGCTTGGCGTCGGGCTCCTGTCACTACTGCCGCTGGTCGCGGCGTTTCCAGTGGGCGAATATCATCTCGCCGGGTTCATTGCGGTCTTCGCCGGCGTGACGATCACCGCGATCGCGATCCATCCGCTGCGCGCCGCGACGTTGGTCTTTGCCGCCGCGCTCGCCGGCATGGTGCTAATCCATACCGGGCTCGGCCTGCCCACGGCGATCGCTTTCCTGGCGCTCGCCAGCCTGACGATCTCGACCGTGCGACTGGCCCGCAACGACGTCGAGCGCAACCGGCTCGACGAGGCCGAGAGCAGTTCGGGCCGCCTCGCTGCGCAATTGGTGCGCGAGGTCGAAGATCATGGCGACGGCTGGTTCTGGCAGACCGACCGCCACGGCCTGATCACCTATCTGTCGGCCAAGGTCGGGCGCGAATTCGCCCGGCTCGGCGTCGAGCCGATCGCCGGCAGGCTCACCGACATCTTTCGCATGGATACCGAAGCCGGCGACACCGAGCGCACGTTGAGCTTTCACTTGTCCTCCCGCACCAGCTTTTCCGACTATTCGGTGTGCCCCGCCGTCGACGAGGATAGCGAGCGCTGGTGGTCGATTTCCGGCCGGCCGATGATCGACGAGCTCGGCCGGTTCCAGGGCTTTGTCGGATCTGGCCGCGACCTCACCGAAAAACGCCGGTCCGAAGCCGAGATTACGCGCCTCGCGCTGTTCGACGGCCTGACTGGGCTCGCCAATCGCCAGCGCATGCGTGCCTCGCTCGACAAGACGCTGGCGCCGCAATCGGGCCATGCCATCACCTCGCTGTTGCTGCTCGACCTCGATCGCTTCAAGGCAGTCAACGACACGCTTGGCCACCAGATGGGCGACTCCTTGCTGAAACAGGTGGCGCAACGGCTGCAACGGTCGGTCGGCGACGCCGGATTGGTCGGTCGGCTAGGCGGCGACGAATTCCAGGTCGTGGTGCCCGGCGAAGGCAATCGCGACCGCCTGGGGGATTTGGCGAAGGGCGTGATCGCGGCGCTCTCGCAGCCATATTTCATCGATGGATCGTCGATCACGATCGGCTGCTCGGTCGGTATCGCAATCTCACCCGAGGATGGCAGCGACTCCGAGACATTGATCCGCAATGCCGACCTCGCATTGTACGAGGCGAAGGGCGACGGCCGCGGCGTCCACCGCTTCTTCCGCAGCGAGTTGCTCGCGGGCGCCCAATCCAAGAAACAGCTCGAAGACGATCTGCGCCACGCCTTGGTCGGCAACCAATTCTACGTCGCCTATCAGCCGGTCGTATCGACCGAGGGCGAGCAGATCGTCGGCTATGAAGCGCTGATCCGTTGGGACCACCCGACGCGCGGCGCGATCAGCCCAGCCGAATTCATCCCGATCGCCGAGGAATGCGGGATGATCGAGACGATCGGCGAATGGGTGCTCAGGACCGCGTGCCGCGAGGCGGCGGGCTGGCCGAGCCATGTCCGCGTCGCGGTCAACGTCTCCCCGATCCAGTTCGCCAATCCGGCGCTGCCCGCTATCGTCACCTCCGCGCTGGCCAATTCCGGCCTGGCACCGCATCGGCTCGAGCTCGAGATCACCGAGGGCGTGTTCGTCAACGAAAACGCCAGTTCGGAAAAGATGTTCAAGTCGCTGAAAGGGATCGGCGTGCGTCTGGCGCTCGACGATTTCGGTACCGGCTATTCGTCGCTCGGCTATCTCAAGAAAGCGCCGTTCGACAAGATCAAGATCGACCAGAGCTTCGTGCGCGGCGCCGCCGTGCCGGGCAACCGCAACGCCGCGATCATCAAGGCGATCGTGACGCTGGCCAACACGCTCTACATGGAAACCACCGCCGAAGGGGTAGAACACCAGGACGAAGTCGAGCTGATCCGCGAACTCGGCTGCAGCCACATCCAGGGCTATGTCTATGGCAAGCCCGCGCGCAGCGAGGAAGTCATCCGCCAGCTCCAGGCCGCCGGTGGCCACGCCACCCCGCTCGGCTACAAGGTCAGCCGTAGCCCGCGATCGACGATGCTGCGCTCGGCCATTCTCGACCTCGGCGTCACCAAGGGCGAGGTCCGCATCCGCAACATCTCGTCGACCGGCGCGCTGATCGACGGCATCGAGTTTCCCATCGATCCGTCGGGCGTCGACGTCCAAATCGAATTGCTCGAAGGCCAGATGTTCCCGGCGACCGTCCGCTGGGCCAAGGACGGCCGTGCGGGCCTGGAATTCGCGCAGAATTTCAACCTCGAGCGGCTCAACGCGCCGGTCCCGACGCGCAAGGTCCGCAAGGCGAGCTGAGGGACGCACGCCATCGGACCCAGGCGCTACAGCCAGGGCCGCTCGTCGGGCCAGTGCATCGGATAATGGTTCACATAGTGCGCCAGGCGCGGCCGGTCGCTGCGATTGGCGCTGGCACCGTGAGGGATTTCGTGGCGCCAGATGACGAGATCGCCCGCCCCGGCCGGCACCGTCACTGCTTCGGACGACAGGTCGATGGTCCGCGGATCCGCCCCGTTCAGGCTCGCGATCCAGCCATCGGCCAGGCGATGGTGGAAGCCCGGCACGACCTGCAATGCGCCCTGATCGGCGGCGGTGTCGGTCAGATAGAGGATCGCCTGGGTCTCGAGCGCGATCGGCGCGGTCAGATTGCCATCCCAGTGCAGATGCGGCCCGGGAAAGGTGTAGCCGGGCCGGATCGGCGGGTTAAAACTCAAGCGGTCGGTCGACACGATGAGGTCGGCATGGCCGTAAAGCTCGGCGAACCCCTTCGCCATGCGCATCGAGCGGCGCGGCACGTCCATCGTCGGATGCTGGAAATGCTGGATCATGATGCCGTTGGTGCGCGGTCCGTACCAGGTCGCGGGATCGGCCGGATCGGCATCGAGGATCGACCAGAGATGATCGGCGATCGCAGCCGCCTGATCGCGGGTAATCGCCTGGCGCAGCACGACGACGCCGTCGCGATCCCATCGCGCCAGATCACCGGCGTCGAACACCGGCGCCATCGCCATCACCGCCGCCTGGCGGGCGCGTTCGTCGGCGGGCGGCTCGTCGCCGTCATACCAGGCGGTGAAGCGCGCCAGCCGCGCCGCGTCGGGCGCTCCCGCGGTCGCCTCTATCCAAGCGACGAATGCCGGCCAGTCGGGCTGGGACTGTCCCAACATCGACATCGTCTGTTCGAGCCCGAGACCGAGTATGTCGAGCAGCGTCCGGATCGGGACGGGACGTGGCTCGGCCGGCGAATCGTGGCGCGTCATCCGCGCCCATAAAGCCAGGAGTCCGCGAATCTGATCAAATGAAGCGATCGGATCAGTCATGACTCGACCCGACCACAACCGGTTGATACGGTCCAGCTATCGACCACAATATTTTTGTGTGTTCCGTGTTCGTTCCCTTGCCTTCGCGGAAGCCCGCGGAAACCCGCGCGTCGCGGCGAATGGACCGGATCGGACCTTCCGTGAGTCGAGTCAAAATAGCGACGAATGGAGTCACTAATTCGTCATTTACGGTATTGCGTCCGACGCCGGATAGGCACAATCTGTTGTAGTTCGGTTCGGGGGCGACCCAAGCACTGGTGGAAATCCAGTCGCGATCTTATATCGCGGCAGGGCCCTGCTCGTGCTTTTTAAACAGGCTGTGGACTATTTTTGTTCTCGCCTGTGGAGCCCAAATGGTAAGGTGGGGGTTCGTTCCCCCGAGTCGATTTGTGCGAGCGGAAAAGCAGGGGCGAGAGATGGATTTCAGAGACACCGAAGGAACGGGCGAAAATATGGCGACCGATGCGATCGAGGCAGCAGCGGCTACGGTGCAGGCGAATGCGGCACCCCGGACGAAGAAGCGCGATTCGAAGTCTATCGCCAAGCCATATCCAGTCGAGGTCGATCATTCGCGCGACGATCTCCTGACCGATTTCGGCAAGGACACGCTCAACGACCGCTATCTGCTGCCGGGCGAATCGTACCAGGACCTGTTCGTCCGCGTGGCGTCGGCTTATGCCGATGACGGCGCGCACGCGCAGCGCCTGTACGACTATATCTCGCGTCTGTGGTTCATGCCGGCGACACCCGTGCTGTCGAACGGCGGCACCGGACGCGGCCTGCCGATCTCGTGTTTCCTCAATTCGGTGCCCGACAGCCTCAACGGCATCGTCGATACCTGGAACGAGAATGTCTGGCTCGCCTCGCGCGGCGGCGGCATCGGCACTTATTGGGGCAATGTCCGCGGCATCGGCGAGCCGGTCGGCCTCAACGGCAAGACCAGCGGCATCATCCCGTTCGTTCGCGTGATGGACTCGCTCACGCTCGCGATCAGCCAGGGCTCGCTGCGCCGCGGTTCGGCCGCCTGCTATCTCGACATCTCGCACCCGGAGATCGAGGAGTTCCTCGAGATCCGCAAACCCTCGGGCGACTTCAACCGCAAGGCGCTCAACCTGCACCATGGCGTGCTGATCCCCGACGCTTTCATGGAAGCGGTGCGCGACGGCTCCGAATGGTCGCTCAAGTCGCCCAAGGACGGCTCGGAACGCGGCAAGGTCGATGCCCGCGCTTTGTTCCAGAAGCTGGTCGAGACCCGTCTGGCGACCGGCGAGCCGTACATCATCTTCGCCGATCACGTGAACTCGACGATGCCCAAGCATCATCGCGATCTCGGCCTCAAGGTCTCGACCTCGAACCTGTGCTCGGAAATCACCCTGCCGACCGGCAAGGATCACCTCGGCAAGGATCGCACCGCGGTTTGCTGCCTCAGCTCGCTCAACCTCGAGACCTGGGACCAGTGGAACAAGGACGTGCATTTCATCGAGGACATCATGCGGTTCCTCGACAATGTGCTGCAGGATTTCATCGACCGCGCCGAGCCCGGCATGGAGCGCGCCGCCTATTCGGCGATGCGTGAACGGTCGGTCGGCTTGGGCGTGATGGGGTTCCACTCGTTCCTCCAGGCGCGCGGCCTGCCGTTCGAAGGCGCGATGGCCAAGTCGTGGAACATGAAGATGTTCAAGCAGATCCGCGCGCAGGTCGACGCCGCGTCGATGGCGCTGGCGGTCGAGCGCGGCCCCTGCCCCGACGCCGCCGACATGGGCGTGATGGAGCGGTTCAGCTGCAAGATGGCGATCGCGCCGACCGCTTCCATCTCGATCATCTGCGGCGGCACCAGTGCGTGCATCGAGCCGATCCCGGCCAATATCTACACCCACAAGACGCTGTCGGGATCGTTCTCGGTCAAGAACCCGTATCTCGAGAAGATCTTCATCGAGAAATCGAAGAACAGCGACGCGGTGTGGAACACGATCCTCGAGCGCGGCGGCTCGGTCCAGCATCTCGACTTCCTCAGCCAGGAGGAAAAGGACTGCTACAAGACCAGCTTCGAGATCGACCAGCGCTGGCTGATTGAGCTCCAGGCCGATCGCACGCCCTATATCGACCAGTCGACCAGCCTCAATCTGTTCATCCCGGCCGATGTCGAGAAGTGGGACTTGTTGATGCTCCACTTCCGCGCGTGGGAACTGGGCGTGAAGTCGCTTTACTATCTCCGCTCGAAATCGGTGCAGCGCGCCGGGTTCGCCGGCGGGGTCGAAGCCGACAACACGATCGAGGCGCCCAAGTTCGAGCTGGGCGAAACGACGGACTATGACGAATGCCTGGCGTGCCAGTGAGGTGGCAGAGCTAGGCGGCCACCAATCTCCCTCTCCCCTCGTGGGAGAGGGAGGGAGCGGCGCGCAGCGTCGCGGAAGGGTGAGGGGGAATGCGGACGGCCTGACCAAGCGCCAACTGCTGCCCGCCTCGACCACCGCCAGATCGCGTGACCTCCGCAAGAACGCCGGCGATCCCGAGCTCGTCATGCGGCGGGCATTGCGCGAGGCTTTTCCTGAGGCGAAATTCCGCCATCAGGTGCCGATGGGTCGTTATCATGCGGATTTCTGCTCGCATGGTGCCAGGCTGATCGTCGAGATCGACGATGCGACACATGCGTTGCGCAGGGATAGCGATGAGGTTCGTACGCGTTTCCTCAACGACGAAGGATATCGCGTGATCCGCTTCTGGAACAACAATGATGTGATGGGTAATGTCGAAGGCGTGATCTCGGCGATCGCGGATCACTTGCTCGATGTAATGAAGGGGGCAGTTCGTGGTTGAGCGTCCCCCTCACCCTTCCGCGGCGCTACGCGCCGCTCCCTCCCTCTCCCACAAGGGGAGAGGGAGCCGGGGCGCTACAATCTCCCTCTCCCCTTGTGGGAGAGGGAGGGAGGCGCGTCGCGCCGGAAGGGTGAGGGGGAGTCTCCCCTCAAGCCTGCTCTTCCTCCTCGAACTGAACCGCCACATCAGCATTGGCGCTCAGCCGCACCGTGTCGCCCTCGATGTCGGCGATCAGGCCCTTGGAGATGTAATGGTGGTGCCCGGCATGGCTGCCCTGCCCTTCCTCGACATCCGCGCCCGAATCCTTCTTGGTCAGCTTGATGCGGTCGCCATCGACATGATCGACGGTGCCGACATGGACGCCGTCGGCGCCGATGACTTCCATATGCTCCTTGATCTGGCTGAGATCGACCATGGTCATGCTCCTTGTAGTGATGAGGGTTACGCGGGCAGAACGCGCGACAGCGAAGTTGGTCGCATGCCCCTGGTCGGCGCCTTAGAGGCGCTCGTCCTCGAACGTGACCGCGACATCGGCATTGGCGCTCAACCGCACGGTATCGCCCTCGATCTCGGCGATCAGGCCGGCGGGGATGAAGTGGGCGCGCTCGCCTTCCTCACCACGCGTGCCGGTCGGACGCAGCATGATGCTGTGGTGCGTGACCGCATCGACGACGCCGACTGTGACGCCATCGGCACCGATCACGGCCATACCCTCGCGGACGTTGCTCAACTGGCTCATCGTTCTTTCTCCTCTTGTCGAATGGCGACACACCATTGGCCTAGGCGAGGCCGTGGGCGCGCGGCATCCGGGATTTCCCGCATGCCCAATGCCGGTCGCTACGGCGCAAGGAAGGCGGCATGAACCGCGCGCCCCTCGTCATGTATGCGGTCGCCGGCGTCGCCGGCGCGGGCGGGATCATCGTCCTCACGCGTCGCGCGGCGAGCGAAGGCGCGATCTATGCCCAGCGCATCGGCGCGACGATGCTGCTCGCGCTGGCCGCGATCCTGACGGTGTTCGCCACCGCGATGGCGAGCTGGGGAGCGGGCGCATGAGCGGCGCACGCGACTATATCGCCTGGTCGTTGCTGACGGCGGGTCTGGTCACGGCCGTCGGCTGGGCCATTGGCATCGCGACGCGGAAGTTTGGCGCCGTCGATAGCTGGCACGCGTCGAGGGGGCGCCGTCTGCAACGCCGGCTCGATCGCCGTCTCACGCGAGGCGAGGACAATTATTTCGAGGAATTGCGCTCGATCGAAACTGCCATAGCGCAACATCAGGCGAACACGGTTCCCGGGGCGCCACAGAGGTTCAAAACCGCCAATGACGTGCTGACCGTACTATACGTCTTTTGGCTCGGCTTCGTACTGGTCCAGTGGCTAGGCAAATCGCTGATCGGAATCGAAGCGCCGGCTTGGGCGGAGGATCTTGGACTAGGGTGGATGCCGGTTTTCGGCGTCCAACAGATCCTCGCCTCTTTTGATTCAAACGCCTACAATGCTCTCGGATCACGTATTCTCGGCTTTTGCATATTAGCCATGGGTGTCTTTGTCGTCGGCACAAGCGTGATGCACAGGCTCGGAGGGCACGCATCATGAGCGGCGCCCTGCTCCTCGGCCTGATCTCGTTGGTCTGCGTCACCGACCTGGTGATTGCCTTCTATTTTCTCCGCATGGCCAACCAGGCGGATTCGATGGTCGGCGCCGCGCCCCAGGCCGGCGCGGTCAATCCCGAAGCCGCGCGCCGCTTCGCGCGCGCCCTGTTCATGGCCACGCCCGGTATGTGGCTCGTCGTCGCTCTTCTGTCGTTCGGGATCGTCCCGATCGGCGGCATCATTCCCATCACATTCTAGTCCGGAGTTCGCCCATGTCCCTTCTCAGTGCCCGCAAGACCTACAAGCCCTTCGAATATCCCTGGGCCTATGAATATTGGAAGCGCCAGCAGCAGCTCCACTGGCTGCCCGAAGAGGTGCCGCTGGGCGAGGATTGCCGCGACTGGGCGCAGAAGCTGTCGGACCATGAGCGCAACCTGCTGACCCAGATCTTCCGCTTCTTCACCCAGGCGGATGTCGAGGTGCAGGATTGCTATCACGAGAAATACGGCCGTGTGTTCAAGCCGACCGAGGTCAAGATGATGCTGACCGCGTTCAGCAACATGGAGACGGTGCACATCGCGGCGTACAGCCATCTGCTCGACACGATCGGCATGCCCGAGAGCGAGTACGGCATGTTCCTCGAATATGCCGAGATGAAGGACAAGCACGACTATCTGCAGCAGTTCGGCGTCGACAATGACGAGGATATCGCCCGCACGCTGGCGATGTTCGGCGGCTTTACCGAGGGCGTGCAGCTGTTCGCCAGCTTCGCGATGCTGATGAACTTCCCGCGCTTCAACAAGATGAAGGGCATGGGCCAGATCGTGTCCTGGTCGGTCCGCGACGAGAGCCTGCATTGCGAAGGCATCATCCGCCTGTTCCACGCCTTCGTGCAGGAACGCGACTGCCTGACCAAGGCGGTGCGCGACGATATCGGCGACGTGTGCCAGACGACCATCCGCTTGGAAGACGCGTTCATCGATCTCGCGTTCGAACAGGGTCCGGTCAACGGCATGTCCCCCAAGGAGATCAAGAAGTACATCCGCTACATCGCCGACTGGCGCCTGAGCCAGCTCGGCATGAAGCCGATCTACATGATCGACGAGCATCCCCTGCCCTGGCTGACCCCGATGCTCAACGGCGTCGAGCACGCCAACTTCTTCGAAACCCGCGCGACGGAATATTCGAAGGCGGCGACGCGTGGGCAATGGAACGACGTGTGGGACAGCTTCGACAAGCGGCAGAAGGCGAAGGCCGGGCCTGCGGCGAACGAGGATGTCGGGAGCGGCGAAGGGGATATGTTCGATAAGGCGGGGATTGCGGCGGAGTAAACGATCTAGGAGGGGGAGCGTTGCTTATCGAACTGGGCTTGGTGACCACCGCTTTAAGTGCTGGTGGCGCCTTGGATAAACTTGCGACCCCCTCATTCAAAGAACGGGCCGTAGAATTAATAAAACGATCTAACCAACTAGATTGGCATTCCTACATTGCTGCGTGGGCGTGGAAATTATACACACAATTGTATGGCGTAAAATCTACATCTGGCAGATTCTTACTTAGATCATCTATTGCCTATGTATTACTCATCGGTGGATCAATATTATTTCTGCCACTATATAGTTCATCGAGATATGATACCATAGTATCGGTATGGACATATGGAAGCTCTGCAGAAAAGCTGAGCTGGATGATTTGCCTATTAATAGGCCTGCCGTTATACATATTAGCAAATGCACAAACTTTATATTTTTTAGAAATACTAAGAACTACTCCAAATTTCTTCAAGTTTTTACTAGTTGCATATGCAGACTTTCTTATCACTTCTTCTATCGCCCTTTTTGGCGTACCCGCCGCTCTGCTCGCTTGCTCATACATCGACATCACATCCACGCAGCGAAATATACCAATCGAAATTAAGTTCGATCGGCTCCTGGATAGCCCGCTCGCCGAAACGGCCAGAGCGCTAGATAACAAAATAACCGATCCAGAACTGTATGATGTCATCACACATCAAGATAAAATATTCACGATTGACGTCAGTTATTCCTATAAAGGAAATAGATCTAACAATGGAAACGACCTGGACTTCTACTTAACTCGAAAAGAAGTTCGAGCAGGCCACATATCGCAGGCATCCATGTCTGCCGACGGAAAGTCGATTCGACAGACCGATGCGAGCGGAAATCCAACGGGCTACCGCAGCTTGGAATTAGGCTTTTCTTCAAGCACCTCCTCGGTAGAGTTTCGTGACAAAAGATCTTTTGCACAAGTTCTAGATAATTTTTGCAAAAAATTCTCTATAAGTATGTTTTTAGCGAATGATCGTAGCATCCTAGTTGAAAGAGACTCTGTAAATCTGAATAATATATATTCCGCCTGCCTTCACGAACGATCTGTGCTCATAACTCCACTTGTCACTTACAATAACAAAAATGTGAGTTACTCACAAATTTACAACTATTATCTCCAGTTAAATTTGCAAGATACAATGAGTAATGTAACCTCCGGGGTTGGATCGTATTTAACTTTCTCACCCTATCTTGCTCTATCTCCAGAAAATGGACAGGGATGGTTTCATAAACACAATATCGCCGAGAGAGATAATAGAGAGGCAGTTGCACTGGACAATCTTCTCGCCGAAACCCTATTTTATGACCTTGGCGGTTACAATTGGATCATAAATAAGGGATCTCCTGCAGGATCAATGAATTTTGCCATATATAGCACGGCCTTGTTCAATGTAATAGTTATGTCGATATTTTTCATTGCGTTTCCAATTGTTAAGATTGCATCCAATTTCGATTTTATATCAAAATATATAACTATCGAAAATCTTCCATTCACCATTTCTTCCGCCGTATTGTCGATATGGTTATTAGTTCTGATATTTATCGCCACTTTGCTTTTTTAAGCATGTTCGTTTGGATGGCGGTGACGGTTTACTGACTTCCGAAATAGCTTCACATCGGCCCCGGGAGAGCCCAATGCCCGAAGCCCACATCGACCCCACCCGCGAGCAGTTCGACGCCTTCAAGGCGCTCCCTCGCGACGCGCCGATCGCGATGCTCAACCTGGTCCGTTATCGCGAGGGCGCCGCCTATCCCGACGACCATGACTGCGCCGCGCTCGGACTGACCGGGGCCGAAGCCTATGCCCGCTACGGCGCGGAAAGCGGCCTGATCTTTCGCCGCGTCGGTGGCAATGTCATTTGGTCGGGTGCGCCGCGCCTCGTGCTGACCGGGCCGGCGGACGAGGCGTGGGATACCGCGTTCGTCGCGCTCTACCCGTCGGCGCATGCCTTTCTCGAGATGGTGACCGACCCCGCCTATCGCGTCGCGGTCGTCCATCGCCAGGCGGCGGTCGCGACCAGCCGGCTGATCCGCTGCGATCCTCGCGAGGCGGGTGCGGGCTTCGCCTGACGGCGGCTCACGCCAGACCAGGTTCCTCGTCGAGCGCCGCGCCCTTGGTATCTGGCGCCCTCGCCGACAGAAGCTGAGTTGCGTTCACCAGGACGATGAACGGCCAGACGAAGACCCAAAAATCACTGGCTTGCTGGGGACGCGGGACAGGCCACCACGGCTGCCCCCAAATGAACATCATGGCCATCGCGACCCTGCCGAGATGGCCAAATCCCGATGGCCCTGGCCTTGCTGCGGCTGTATTCCCGCCAGTGGCGAGCAAAACAAACACGCCCAAAATCATGAGCAGGGCCACGAAATCTTCCATCCGATTCCACGGCATGCCGAGGAACGGCATTGCGATGACGGCATAGGCGCAGAGCAACGCGACGAGCGCCAGCCATTGTACTCCACGGAGGTTGCGGAGCCAATCGATCCATCCGGTCATGACAAGCTCCCCTTTCAACCTAATCCTACCACGTCGGCTAAGCACCTAAAGCCCTTGTCGAATATCGTCTTGGTACACCCCCAAATCTTGACGAACCCGCCGCCGAACGGCACATCAGCGGCGTTCACCACCCCTGAGGGAAGTATGAAGGAAATTGTCGCCCGCTGACCTGACGGCCCCGGTTTTGCCGGAGGCGCCGTCGTCATGCGCTCGACCCGCCGGGACGTCCCGGTCGGGCGGCGCGGTCGTTTTCTCGACTGACGGGCACATTCCACGTGAACATTTCCAAGTACGAACAGCGCGTGCTGCACGCGCTCGCGCAGGGCGGCGCGATCCATCACCGCCGTGACAGCAACGGGCGGATCGTCGAGGCGATCTGCTTCACCCGCGAAGGCCATGTGCTGACGGACGGCTCGCTGCCGGTGTTCCGCAAGCTCAAGCGGCGCGGGCTGATCTTCAGCCAGAGCGGGCAGCCATATCGGATCAGCCGGTTGGGGCTGGCGGCGGTGCGGAGTCAGCTGGATAATCGCTGAGCGCCCGGAAATAGCCCCGCTATTTCCGGTACCGGCGGTCAGCGCGGCCGGCCTCGCGTCAGCGAGGTCCGACGGCGCGGCTTTGCCGCGCCGCTACGCACGGGAGTGAGGACGTGTCCCCATTTCCGCCCGAGGCACGTCGGAGGCGGGACAACAACCGCCCTGCCCTCACCCTTCCGCCGCTCTGCGAGCGGCTCCCTCCCTCTCCCGCATGCGGGAGAGGGAATTTTGCGTGCCGCGTCTGTCCTATCGCCGGTGTCGCAACGGCCCTATGTCCCGGCCAAATCGGGGAGGAGAGCCCGCTTCATCCTGGGGCAAGCTTGCCTGAGCTAACCAGCCGCGAGCGCGTGCCCCGTGCTCGCCTGCCAATTGAGGATTCGATGCGCTTCACTCCCCTGATTGCCCTGACCGCCGTCACCGCCATCGCGATCGCTACCCCGGCCGCCGCCAGGACCGAGAGCTTTCATGCGGCGCTGGACGGCACCGCGATCCCGACGACGACCGGATCGCCCGCGCATGGCCGCGTGACGGTCAAGGTCGACACCAAGTCGCAACGCGTCTCGGTCGAGCTCGACGTCCAGGGGATCACGCTCGATCAGCTCAACGACGCCTTGGTCGCCAAGCCGATCGGCCCGGTCCATTTCCACCAATATCGCACCGCCGACGATGTCGAAGCGGTGCTGCCCGTGCCCTATGGCGCCAATTATCGCGCGACCAAGACCGGGTTCCACGTATCGATGCGCAACTACGCCTATGCCGAGGGCGCGAAGCTGCTCAACGATCAGGATACGTTCGAGGAATTCGTCGACGCGCTGAACGCCGGCAAGATCGTGATCAACATCCACACCGACAAATTCCCGGATGGCGAGATCAGCGGCAAGGTGATGCCGAATTAGGTGGTGAGGTCATAAACAGGACCGTGGGGGAATGGCGGAAAGCGGACATCCGCTGGCAACGATTCTTGGATTAGGAAGCCGGTAAATTATTCATCCCGTACATGGGAACTTCTGAGTTTAAACCTCATATACCGCGCTTCAAAATCGCGAAGTGCGGACGCGACGCGTTGTCGCTCGTTGCCCGCGCGAGCCTCCTTGATTGCCTTCAATTTGGCGGGGCGACAGTCAGACATTGCTCGTCTTACGCTTCGGGGAGGCAGGCTATTGTCGCGATCCGTCACGCATTTGACATACGGCCACACAATCCGCCCTACCGGATTGCCGTAGTTAAGGCGTAATGTATCCCAGTCCGGCACGGCCAAGCTACTGATCGCCAGAAGTATCAACATTCCCCGATGATAACATTTTGAAGAACGACCGCTACTGGGTCGCTTCCTGCCAAGCGGCTTTTTGAGCCTACCGCCTGCCGCCGCTCCGCACCCCTATCCCTTGGGCTTGTCGGCCACCCGGTACTTGTCATGGCAGGCCGAGCAGGCGTTGCGCACCACGCCCCATTGCGTCGCGAAGCCGGGCTGATCGCCTGCCTTGGCGAGGTCGGCGAGCTTGGCCGCCTCGGTCGCCAGTGTCGCCGCCGCCTTTTCGAACCCGGCGCGGTCGCTCCACACGGTCGGCAGCGCCTTGGTCGTGCCGCCGTCGCTGCCCGCAGGAAACAGCCCGGGCAAGGCGCGCGCCCAGGCGGCGATCGCGCCGGCGGCGAAGGCCTGGGTCTTCACGTCGCCCTTGGCGTCGATCACGCCTTTCATCCCGCCAAAGGCCGCACCTTGAAGCTTGAACCCCGCCTGCCGCGCCGCGATCAGCTGGTCCGCATCGGCGCGCCGCGTCGCCGCCGCCGCGGTCAGCACGCTCGCCGCCATCACCAGTATCAATGCCGACATCGTTCTGGTCATCGCGCCTCTCCCTTGGTTGAAGTCGCGCGATGCTATGACCGTGCGAGCGATCGGGCAATCCCGCCGTTAACCGGCTTTGCGGAGCGCGCGTTAACTGTGCCGGGCTATCGTCCGGTGATGATCTCGACCAAAATCTTTCGCAGCCGATGGTCGGCGCTGTTCTGGGCGGCCGGGATCATCTGGACGGCGTACGACGTGGCGAGCGCCAATACGCCGGATCCGGTGACCAACAACAGCGTCGCAGCCGACACCGACGCGACCGGCGTCGCGGTCGACAATGGCGACCTGGCGGTGCTCGCCAACGCGATGGGGAATTAGGGGCTGAGGTCGTAGCATTTAGCCCTAACCGCGAAGGTCCTGGTTCACGGCACCTTCTTTCGAGTCGTCATGCCGGGCTCGTCCCGGCATCCACTCCTCCACAATCGAGCTGAGGCATTGTTGCGCAGTGGATGCCGGGACGAGCCCGGCATGACGGCGGTGTTGTGGGTACCGCCTACTTCCCCGCGAACAGGAACGCGACCGCGCCGACCAGGCAGAGAAACGCCCCCAGATGCCGCCAACCGAGCGGTTCACCCAGCACGGTCACCATGAACACGCCGAACGCCGCGAGCGCGATCGCTTCCTGCGTCACCTTGAGCTGTCCGCCCGACCAGCCGGCGGCATAGCCGATGCGGTTGGCGGGCACCGCCAGGCAATATTCGAAAAAGGCGATGCCCCAACTGATCGCGATGACGATCCACAGCGGCTTGGCCATGCCGCCCTTCAAATGCCAGTACCACGCGATCGTCATGAAACAATTGGACAGCGCGAGCAGGGCCACCGTCCACATGCCGGTCGATCTCTTTCGTTAGCGAATGACGGTGCACGCGATGGGCGGCTGACCCGGCGTCGTCAAGGTCGCGGCATCGCCTTTGCCGCGCAGCTCGTATGGCCCCTTCTTGTACCAGATGCCCGATGCCGGCTTCTGCCCGTCGAGCGTCGCCAGCGGCCGGGCGTTGCGGGTGAGTTCGGCGGTGTCGCGCTGATTATCGAACCGCACCGCGAATTTGCTCCCGTCCATGCAGCGGTAGCGCGCGCTGACCACCGGCGGCGTGCCGCTCGTATCGCCAGGACCGGTTCCGTCATCCGCGCCCGGTTTCGCACCACCCTTGCCGGGGGCCGGCTTCAGGTCGATCGAATAGATGTGCCATTTGCGCTGCTCGGACGTCGCGCCATCGACGACGGTGCGGCGCAGGACGATCGTACCGGTCTGGTAATCGGGCCGGCCGTCCTTGAGCCGGGCATAGACTTGCACGGGCACCGAGACATAGCGGCTTCCCGCCGCGCCCTCGATCTCGCCCGGGCCGCCGATATTGGCGTGGTATTCCTTGTATTTGGCAAAGCTTACGGCGAACGCCGCTGGGCTCAATTTGCTGTCGGCACCGTCATCGCCCCACAAGGCGCGGGCGGCGGCGTATTTACCGCCCTCGATGCTGGCGAAATAGATCTGGACGACGTTCGCCGCCCCCTGCGCGCTGTCGGGGGTGAACTTCCCCTCGGAAACCGGCGTCCGGTCATCGGGCAGCCCGCCCGGCTGGCCGGGCGCGGCGGGTGCCAGCGGCGGTTCATCGTCGGTAGCCGGCGCCGTCGCACCGTTGGTCGCGACCTCCGACACATTGTCCGTCGCATTATAGCTGTTGATGTCGCCGCGTGCGCGTTCGGCGGCATCGTTGATATCGACTTCGCTATTGCCGGTCGTGGTCGGCTGCGAACAAGCGGCAAGGCACAGGAACGGAACAAGCAAGACGGCGCGCAAGATGAAACCCCCGGACAATACGGTGATAGGGGGTGTGAACGTTCCGACGCCCGCGTCGTTCCCGCGTCAGAAGACGCCCTTGAACTGATCGTTGCCGACAAACCCCAGCCGCGTGACGCCCGCGCGCTTCACCGTCGCCAGCACGCGGTCGAACGTCTCGTAGCGCGCGGCGGCATCGGCGCGGATAGTCAGCGTGGCATCCTTGTCCGCCATCGTCGCGACCAGTTGATCGGGCAACGCGCTCTCCGTGGTGGCGGCGCCGTCGAGGCTGAGCGCGCCCGACGCGGCGATTTCGAGCCGGTGCATCTTGTCGGGCGACACCGGATGGCCGGGACCGCTCGGCAAGTCGACCGCGACCTTGTGCGTGGCGACCGGCAAGGTGAGGATCATCATGATCAGCAGAACGAGCAAGACGTCGATCAGCGGCGTGATGTTCATCTCGGCGATCGGTTGGGAATGGGCGGTATGGCTGGCCATGAGCGTTCTCCCTTTAAGTTACGTGATAACGTATCATATCAGAGAAAGATGGCAAGTGACTCCCCTCCCTGCTTGCAGGGAGGGGTCGGGGGTGGGTGCGCGCGTCTGCGCGCCTACAAAGACTCAATAGTTGATCGCCAAAACAGCGACGAGCGAGGCATCGAACCTCGCCCGCCGCTATACCCACCCCTTGATCCCCTCCCTTGTCAGGGAGGGGAGATTAGGAGGTCGACAACTCGCTTCCCCTCAGCAATCCTCGTATTTCCAGTTGAGCTTCTTGCCCTCGCGCGCCTGCTCGACCGTCTGCGCGACCCGCTTGGCCCGCGTTTCGTCGCGCTTGGCGTCGGCTACCCATTCGCAATATTCGCGGCGGCAACTCGGCGCAAAGGCGTTCCAGTTCGCCGTCGCCTGCGCGTCCGCCGCCAGCGCGGTGGCGAGCGTTGGCGGGACCTCGGCCTCGGGCTTGCCGGCACGGGCCGGCCGCTTGGGTTTTTCACCGGCATCGATCTTGGCCAGCGCCTGGTCGAGCCGCTCGAGCAGCAGCGTGTCGGGCGGCAGCGTCGCGACGTCGGTCAGGCGGCCATATTGCCCCATTGCGTCGCCTTCCTTGCCGGTGGCGAGCCCCAGCCGGTCCCAGAAACCGAACGCGGCATGCTCCTTGAACGCCGCCATATTGGCGAGCAATTCGCCCTTATAGGTGAAGAACGGCATGCTCCATTTGATCGTTTCCTCGACCGCGGGCGCATGGCCATGGATCAGGTCGCGCAGATGCGTGAGGATCGGTTTCGCGAAATCGTTCTTGCTCGCGATATAGGCGTCGACGCGCGGGTCCCTGGACATCGGCTCTCCTTTCGGCTTCCGGTCGGGCCGAAAACCTAGGGCCGTCGCTAGCCGGCGGTCAACGCCGATGACATGGCGCCAGGAATTGGGCGTCAGGAATTGGGCGTCAGGAATTGAGCGCCTCGTCGTCGGCGTCGGACAAGTCGTCGTCGTCGGAATCGCCGTCGTCGAATCCGTCCTGGACCTCGTCCTCGTCGATATCGTCCTCGTCTATGTCGGCGTCATCATCTTCTTCACCGACATCGGCGTCGGACATCTCGACATCGTCCTTGTCTGGCTCATCGCCCAGATCGGGGTCGAGGTCAGTCAGGATCGTCCCGTCGGTCGGCCCGTCGCGCGTCGCTTCCAATATTTCGGCGCGCTGGCTTTCGTCATAGCCTTCTTCGTCGAACCCGTCGTCGCCGGGGGTCTGCCCCGATACTTGATAACCGCCCATCTCCATCTCCATGCCTGGCATGATGCGAACGGCGGCGCGGGCTTCGGGTTCCGTCAGGCGCTATACTAAGCGGGGCGAAACAGGCGACCGCGCTCGACGATTGCCGCCAGCACCAATGCTACCACTCCCGCCGCCAGGAAGCCAAGGTGCAGCGGCGTGGTAGTGCCGTCGAACGCCATGCCGATCAGCCCACCGATCGCGGCGCCACCGGTGGTGACGACGAATCCCTGCAGGCTCGACGCGGTGCCCGCGATCTCGCCCATGTTCATCATCGCCATCGCGGAGCAGTTCGACGCGGCGAGGCCGAAACACGCCATCGTCACCGCCTGGAGCGCGACGAAGGTCCACAGATTCTCCAGGCCGAGATGGCTGATCACCAGGCTGGTCGACGCCGTCACGATCAGCACGACCATCGCGCCGTGCGAGATGCGCCGCATGCCGAGCCACATGACGATCCGCGAATTGAGCAGATTGCCGCAGGCCATCGTCACCGCGCAGGCGGCGAAGATCAGCCCCAGCCGATTGCCCTGGTGGAACACCTTATCGACGATCGGCTGGATCGACGTGATGTAACCGAACAGCGCACCCTGCAGCCCGATCACCGCGGCGGCGTAGCCCACCGACAGCCGGTCCTGCAGCGTGCGTTTCCAATTGCCTAAAAGCAGCTTCGCCTCAAGCGGCACGCGGCGCTCGACCGGAAGCGTTTCGGGCATGCGGAAAATGAACCATGCCGCCACCACCGCGCTGGCAATCGCGATCATGTTGAAGATCAGCCGCCACGATCCTCCCAGATTCACTATCGACTGGCCGATGCTCGGGGCGATGATCGGGAAGATCATGAAGGTCATCACTGCCAGGCTACTGACCCGCGCCATCGCACGGCCGGAATAGCAATCGCGGATCAGTGCGATCGTCACCACGCGCGTCGACGCAATCGCTACCCCGGCGCACACGCGCGAAATCAGCAGCAGGTCGAAGCTCTTCGCCATCGCGCAGACCAGATTCATCAGGATGTAGAGCACCATCGAGCCGACCAGCACCGGCCGCCGGCCATAGCGATCGGCGAGCGGACCGTGGACCAACTGCGCTGCGCCGAACCCGCCCGAGAACATCACGATCACCAGCGGCAAATCGTGGGCCGAGACATTCAGGTTTTGACCGATCTCCGGCAGCGCAGGCAACATGGTGTCGATGCCGAGCGCGCCCAGCGCCATCAGCGCCGCGATCAGCGCGACGAACTCCACGAAGTGGATCGGCGACGAGGATTCGGCGCGAGAAGGATCTCCAGGCTGCGGCATCCCGCCCCCATGCCCCAGCCGGGCGAACAAATCAGCCCCGAAAAAATTTTGTCACGCAAGCGGAATAGGGTGCCGCCACCGGACCGATCACGGCCATTGCCGGTCGCGGGTACAGGTCCTAAGCCACTGTCCTTCGGGGGTGGAAACGTGAGGAGAATCGCATGAGCATCTTCGGTACGATCAAGGACGCCATTTTCGGCTCGGCCGCACCGGCGCCCGCGCCGGCCCCAGCTCCTGCCGAGGCAGCGGCGCCTCCTCCACCCCCGCCTCCCCCGCCGGCAACCCTGAGCGAGGATCAGATCTATGCGGTGCTCGAAAAGCACGCCGAGGCGCGTGGCGAACCGCTCAACTACAAGGAATCGATCGTCGACCTGATGAAGGCGATCGGCCAGGATTCGAGCCTCGACGCGCGCAAGCAGCTCGCGACCGAGCTCGGCTATACCGGTGATCAGAGCGACACCGCGACGATGAACATCTGGCTCCATCAGAAGACAATGGACAAATTGATGAACGGCTGACGCGTTGGACTTGTTGTGGCGGGCGCCCGAGTGTATTATAGATATAATGCACTATGGGAGCCCGCCATGCTTCGTTTGACACCTCTCGCCGCCGCCGCGTTGGCGCTCGCCGCCTGTGGCGACCATGACGGCAACAGCACCTCGATCAGCTTCAGCGGCAACAGTTCGGACGGCGCCGTGTCCGGCGGCATCGACAGTTCGGGCAACCTCAAGATCGACACCAACGGCTTTAAGGCCGATCTGAAGCTGCCCAAATTCTCGGTCGACGCGAGCAATTTCGAGATGAACGGGGTGCATCTCTATCCCGGCTCGACGATCAGCTCGATCAACGTCAATGGCGGCGACGACGGCAAGGACAATGGCAAGGATTCCGGCAAGGTCCGCGTCGCCTTCACTAGCCCGGCCAGTGCCGCGACGGTGCGCGACTGGCTCAAGGAACGGCTGGGCAAAGCGGGTTTCACCCTGTCCGCCGATGGCGCCGGCCTGACCGGCAAGACCGACGACGGCAAGCCGTTCGCGCTCAAGCTGAGCGACCAGGGCGCGACCAAGTCGAGCGGCACGATCGATATGGGTGGATAATACCCCGTCACCGCAGCGAAAGCTGGGGTCTCATGCCGCAAGCGTACCTAAAGCCTCTTAAGACCCCAGCTTTCGCTGGGGTGACGGGCGGGCGGCAGGGGTGACGGATGAATGGCGAGGGTCTATCATCCCCGCTTTCGAGAATTCCGGACAATAGAAAATGCTAGACACCCCCTCTGCCCAGGTCCCCGCCCTCAGCCTCGCCGACGAAGCGCGCGATCCCGCCGCCTTTGCCGCCGCGTTTGGCGGGTCGTTCGAACGGTTCGGTTTCGCGATCGTCGCCGACCACGGCATCCCGCTGCCGCTGATCCAGCGCGCCTGGAGCCTGACCGAGCAATTCTTCGCGCTGCCCGAGGACGAAAAGCACGGCTATTACGACAAGGCCTGGGGCGGACAGCGCGGCTATACGCCGTTCAAGACCGAGATCGCCAAGGACGCCAAGCACGTCGATCTCAAGGAATTCTGGCATGTCGGGCGCAACTTGCCAGAGGGCCATCCCGCCGCCGCGACGATGATGCCTAATGTCTGGCCGTCGCGCCCGGGCGATTTCCAGGAAGCGCTGACCGACCTGTGGAATGCCTTCGACCGCGCCGGTCTCCGTCTGCTCTCGGCGATTGCGCGGCATTTGAAACTATCGCCCGATTATTTCGAGACCGTCGTCGATCACGGCAATTCGATCCTGCGGCTGCTCCATTACCCGCCGATCCCGGCCGATGCCGAGGGCGTGCGCGCCGGCGCACACGAGGACATCAACCTGATCACCTTGTTGCTCGGCGCCGAGGAAGCCGGGCTCGAACTGCTCGACCGCGACGGCAAGTGGCTGGCGATCCGCCCACCCGAAGGCGCGATGGTGGTCAATGTCGGCGACATGCTGCAGCGGCTGACCAACAACGTGCTGCCGTCGACCACACACCGGGTCGTCAACCCGCCGCCCGAACGCCGCGGTTTCTCGCGCTATTCGATGCCGTTCTTCCTCCATCCCAATCCGGAATTCCTGATCGAGACGCTGCCGAGCTGCATCAGCGCGGACAATCCGAACCGCTATCCGACGCCGATCACCGCGCACGATTATCTGCACGAACGGCTGGTCGAAATTGGCCTCGTGAAAGCCTGATCGTTTCGTGCTAAGACTATTTCTGCAGCAAGAGGAAGTTCAGCAAGGGAAAGTATCGTGTATCGCGAAACCTTGATTGTCGGCGCGCTTGTCGCCGCACTGACCGCCATTCCAGTGGCCCATGCTCAACGAACACCACGCAACCAATCCGGCTTCCAGGCACCCTATACCAGTTATACCGGGCAAGGAGCGTTTCGGAGCGGCGCGGAAACGAGCCTTCGCTACATGCCCCCGCCAAATCAGAAGCAAATCGCACAGATGGTACGATGGAATGCGGTGGGCCAGTGCGTCAGCGCAGAGGACCGCGAAGCGAGTTTGACGTGGGTCGGCGGGGGCCGCGGGGCCAGTCTCGCCCGGGCTCGGCTCGAGCCGGCCTTCGCTCGCTGCCTGGCGGATAGCGGAATCACCGATCCGAACGATAAGGCGCTTCGTCGCGCAGCACTTGCCGACGCGCTAGGCGTCAAACTAGGGCGATAGTTTGAAATGAGGGGCATGGGGGCGATGCAGCGTTTTATCGTGGCGGCGGGTCTGCTGGCTGGCGCAACCTGGTTGTTACCAGGAGCGATGGCACGACCGGCGGTCGATCTGTTCGCCGGCGAACGCGACGACGTCGCGCGCGTGGAGCGGACGGTGCCGAACCCGACCGGCCTGCTGCGCTTGTGGTCGACGGTGGGGCGTTGCGTGGTCCAGCGCGACCGTAACACCGCGCTGACCTTTGTCCGCGCGCCGCTCGGCTCCGATCTGTCGCTCGCCGCCGCGCGCCGGCTCGATCCGGTCTTCGCCGGGTGCCTGGCCGGATCGCGCGTACCCGGTCCGTCCAGCGTGGTGCTGCGCCGCGCCGCTTTGGCCAACGCGCTGGGCATCGCCGGAACGCGCATCTAGGGCGCTCACCACTTTTTCGACCGATCCGCTTCGCTGCGAACGCTTGCGGCGAGCGGCAAAGTTCCTCTACGCGGGACAGCGATGACTTCGATCTCCCCGCTCCGCGTTGCGCTCGCAGGCCTTGGCACCGTCGGTGCCGGCGTGATCAAACTCCTCGACGTCAATGGCGAGCTCATCGCGCGGCGCGCGGGCCGGCCGATCGAGATCGTCGCGGTGTCCGCCAGGGATCGGGCCAAAGACCGCGGGGTCGATATCGAACGGTTCGACTGGGTCGACGACACCGCGGCGCTGGCGCATCGCGACGACGCCGATGTGGTGGTCGAGCTAATTGGCGGATCGGATGGCCCGGCACTGACGCTGGCGCGCGCCACGCTGGCCGGCGGCAAGGGACTCGTCACCGCCAACAAGGCGATGATGGCGCATCACGGGCTCGAACTCGCCGAAGCGGCCGAAGCAGCCAATGCCCCGCTCAAGTTCGAGGCAGCGGTGGCCGGCGGCGTTCCGGTCATCAAGGGCCTGCGCGAAGGCGCCGCGGCCAATGAGATCAGCCGGGTCTACGGCATCCTCAACGGCACCTGCAATTTCATCCTGACCAAGATGGAAGCCGAAGGACGCGACTTCGCCGACGTGCTGGCCGAGGCGCAGGCTTTGGGGTTTGCAGAAGCCGATCCCAGCTTCGACATCGACGGCGTCGATGCGTCGCACAAGCTGTCGATCCTCGCCAGCCTGGCGTTCGGCACGCGCCCCGCTTTCGCCGATGTCGCGACCGGCGGGATTCGCCACGTCCTCGCCGCCGATATCGCCGAAGCCGCGACCCTCGGCTATCGCATCCGCCTGGTCGGCATCGCGGAAGCCGGGTCGAAGGGGTTGTTCCAGCGCGTCCACGCGCATCTCGTCCCGCTCAGCCACCCGCTTGCACATGTTTCCGGCGCGCTCAACGCGGTCGTCGCGGAAGGCAATTTTGTTGGCCGATTGCTGTTCCAGGGTGCCGGCGCGGGCGACGGCCCGACCGCATCGGCGGTGGTCGCCGACCTGATCGACATCGCCCGCGACGAATTCGGGCCGCCTTACGCGATGCCCGCCGCCCAGCTCACCGCATTGCCTGCCGCCGATAGCGGCGAGCGCCGCGGCCGCGCCTATCTCCGCTTCATGGTCGCCGATCGGGTCGGCGTGCTGGCGGAGATCGCCGCGGCGATGCGCGACGCCGGTGTCTCGATCGAGAGCCTGATGCAGCGCGGTGTCAGCGCCGACGGCAGCGTGCTCGTCGCGATCGTCACGCATGAGGGACCCGAACGCGCGGTGGCCCAGGCGCTCGAAAAGCTGCGCGGGTCGCAAAGCCTGGCCGGCGAGCCGCTCTGGATGCACATCCTCGGCTGATCCTTCGGGAGCCTTCTCCCTCAGGGCAGCAGTTTCCCCTCGGTCGACGGCGGCGTGTCGTCGAACGGAATCGCGACGCGGCCGGTTTTGTCGGGCTTCTTCGCGAACGCCTTTTTGGCAAGGTCCGCCGCCCCCTTGATCATCGGCACGAGCGGCGGACCGAATCCGACGACGCAGCTTCGGCTGATCGGACAGGGCGTGCCTTGGGCGGCCAACGCGCCGGTGCCGCTCTTATACGGATTGGACGGCACCGGCCCGTCGGGCGTTATCTCTTCGGGATAGGGCAATGTTTGCGAGGGCAGCGGATTGCCGCACACGACGATGTCCTTGCCATCGACATGGCGGACGCATGGCTCGTTGGCGACAGGGACCAGGATCGAGAATCGCTCCGGCGTGTCGGTGGCAGGTGTTTGGGGTGGCACGGTGGCGGGCGCCACCGCAGCCTGCAGCGCCAGAGACAATAGCAATCCGGGCATAAAGATCCCTCCCGCGAGCAATGTACCGCTCGAACCCGGCGTTAACGCGGCAGGAAACTTGCCCGCAAGGTATCGATCGGATCCTGGCTCGATCGCAACAAGGTGCGGCGCTTGCTGAGGCAGCGCATCGCACCGATCACGTCGCATTTCCTGCCGTCATCGGCAAGCGCACGATCCTTGAGCGACTGCGTATCCTCGCTCGACGCCGGCAGTCGATATCGATCGGCGCATACGCCCACACATCGCGACGGCGGCGCCGGTGGCTTGAGCGTGAAATTCAGCTTCAACGGCGGGTTGTGCGCCGCGGCGCCCAACATGACGAACAATAACGGCGTGAGCATCGGACGACCCCTGTCTCGACCACCCCAAATGCCAACACATGAGGCCACAAGACGTTCCGCTGCGCCAGAGGGTGCGCCCGGCTCGGCCCTATTTCTTCTGCAATCCAACGTGTTTACGGGGCGATCGGTCGCTCACCCATCAACGACACGCCGGATCGCGTGCTGACCGATACCCCGGCCGCGCCGCAACCAACGAGAAAGGTCGACTTTTCCTGGCAATTATTGGTCCTGGCGAGCATCCGCTCGCGCTCGGCCGGGACGCCTTCATGCCTGGGGTCATTGGGGTCGATCACCGTCAACGGCGCGCGATAGCGATCAGCCTCGCGCCGCCCGCAGATAACGATGTCGTCGGGCTGGTTGTCATGGCAGTCGATCGTGGCCCGGGTTGCGGCGCGGTAGCGCTCCATCGCCGTATCGAGCTGCGGGGCCGCCTGCATCATCACCAGCCACCACAGCATGATCCGACTCCGCCGATGTTACGACGGATCCGTAATGACCTACGATTGCGGCGGTTTCGCGTCAGGCGACGATGCGCGGCACGCCCAGCCGGGGAATTTCGATCGCCGGACAGCGATCCATCACCACCTTCAGCCCAGCCGCTTCGGCACGCGCCGCGGCGTCCTCGTTGATGACGCCCAATTGCATCCACACCGCCTTCGCGCCCGAGGCGATCGCCGCATCGACCGCTTCACCCGCCGCTTGTGGCCGACGGAAGATGTCGACGATGTCGATCGGCACGCCGATCTGGGCGAGGTCGTGGAAAACGTACTCGCCATGAACATGCTCGCCGGTGATCTGCGGATTGACCGGGATCACACGATAGCCGTGCCGCTGCAGCATCGCCATCACGCCATAGCTCGGGCGATCGGGCCGGTCCGACGCGCCAACCATCGCGATCGTGCGGGCGTTGGTCAGCAACTCGCGGATATCCTGGTCAGCGCTGAGCGGCATGTCCGTCTCCCAAATTCATTCGGCTAACGACCGGCGGAAAGCCAGTCGTTCACTTTCCCGGCTATCTCTCCGAACGCTGCGCCTTCTGGCCCGTTCCCGGCAGCCGGCGGTGTGCCCGCGTCTGAGGCGATCCGGATCGCCATCTCGAGCGGCACGCGCCCGAGGAACGGAACACCCATCTCCGTCGCCGCGGCCTCCGCGCCGCCCTGTCCGAACGGATCGGAATATTCGCCGCAATGCGGACAGCGATAGCCCGCCATATTCTCGATCACGCCGATCACCGGCACGCCGGCCTTGCCGAACAGATCGGCGGCGCGGCGCGCATCGATCAGCGCCAGATCCTGCGGCGTCGAGACGATCACCACGCCCGCCGGCTTGTATTTCTGGATCATCGTCAGCTGCACGTCGCCGGTACCTGGCGGCATATCAACCACAAGGGTGTCGGCGGCGCCCCAATCGCCCTCGATCAATTGCCCCAGCGCACTGGCTGCCATCGGACCGCGCCAGGCAATGGCCTGACCGGGCGCGACCAACTGGCCCATCGACAGGATCGGCACGCCGAATGCGGTCGGCACCGGGATCATGGTCTTCTCACGCGCCCGGGGCTTGATCCCCTCGACCCCCATCAGGGTCGGTTGCGAGGGTCCATAGATATCGGCATCGACCAGCCCGACCTTGCGTCCGGCCCTGGCCAGCGCGATCGCCAGATTGGCGGCGACAGTCGATTTGCCGACTCCGCCCTTGCCGCTGGCCACCGCGATCAGCTTGCGGCCGACACGCTCGCTGGTCATCGCGATGCGCACCTCGCGCGCCTCGGGACCGGCCACGGCAGCGGCATGCACCGCCGCCTCTAGCGCCTCGCGCGCCTCCGATTCCAACCCGGTAACGTCGAGAATCACGCTCGCGCGATCGCCATCCAGCCTCACTGTCGCGCGGTTGCCCGCCACTTCTGCGACGCGTGCCGCCAACCCCATCTTTTCGTCCATGCGCGCCAGATAGGGCCGCAACCGCCGCTTGCCACTGTTTTTCCGCGCAGCGGCACCTATAAAGACGGATATGACGATTGCCTTGCCGTGGCGGCGCCGCCTTTCCGAAACCATGTCCGACAAGCCGAAAAGCCCCTGGGGAGGTGGTGGCGGCGGCGATTCCGATGGCGGGAGCGGCGACGGCAATGGCGGCGGCGACGCCGGCCCGCGCAATCCCTGGGCGCAGGCGCCGGGATCGCGCGCTCGCGGCCCACGCGCGGCCAGCGGCATCGAAGATTTGCTGAAGCGCGCCCGTGGCGGCGGCGGCGGTGGCGGCGGTAATTTCCGCCTCCCCGGTGGCGGCAATGGGCGATCCTTGTGGCTGGCGGGCGTCGGCTTACTGGTCGTGTTGTGGATCGCGTTCACCAGCTTGCACGTGATCGGGCCGCAGGAGCGCGGCGTGGTGACCTATTTCGGCCGCTATTCGGGCACGATCGGCCCGGGCTATAACTGGACGCTGCCCGCGCCGATCGCCTCGGTTCGGACGATCAACGTCATGGGCATCCAGACCTTTCAATTCCCCGACAGCGACAATGGCGGCGGCGGCCCCAATCTGGTGCTGACCCGCGACGGCAATCTGGTCGATCTCAGCTATTCGGTGCAGTGGAACATCATCGACCCGCAGAAATATGTGTTCGAGCTCGACAAGCCCGATGACGCCGTGAAGGCCACCGCGGAAACCGCGGTGCGCGCGGCGATCGCCAATTCGACGCTCGACGACGTGCTCGGGGCGGGCAAATTGTCGATCCAGACCCAGGTCGCGCTCACCATGCAGCAAATCCTCGACGATTATCAGTCGGGCATCCGTATCGTGAACGTCGCGCTCAACAATGCCGCCGCGCCGGCGCAAGTGAACGACGCCTTCAAGAACGTCACCGCCGCGCAGAATGAGCGGCAGTCGAACGTCACCCAGGCGCGCGGCTATGCGCTACAGGTGGTGGCGATCGCCCAAGGCCAGGCGGCCGCGTTCAACAGCGTTTATGAGCAATACAAGGTCGCGCCCGAAGTGACGCGCCGCCGCATGTATTACGAGACGATGGAAGCCATTCTGTCCAAGAACGACAAGACGATCATCGAGCCGCGCAACATCGCGCCGTTCCTGCCAGTGCCCGGGAATATCAGGAAATTGCCCGACGCCCCGCAAGCGGAGGCACGCTGATGACTTGGTTGCGTAACCCGATCACACTCGGCGTCGTCGCCTTGCTCGCGGTGATCCTGCTCGCCAGCACGGTCGCGATCGTTCCCGAAACCAAGCAGGTCGTCGTCGTCCAGTTCGAAAATCCGATCGGCACGGTCAATCGCTGGAAGCCCGGCGAAGCGCTCGGCCAAACCGGCGCGGGGCTGATGGCGCGCATTCCGCTGGTCGATCGCCTGATCTGGATCGACAAGCGCGTGCTCGATCTCGATCTCGACAACCAGCCGGTGCTGTCAACCGACCAGCAACGGCTCGAGGTAGACGCTTTCGCGCGCTTCCGGATCGTCGATCCGCTGCGTTTGGTGCAGTCGATGGGCCTGACCTCGGGCACCGAGGATCGTGTCCGCGCCCAGCTGACGCCGTTGTTCGCCTCTGCCTTGCGCTCCGAACTCGGCAAGGTCGATTTCAACGCGCTGCTGAGTCCCGAACGCGGCCAGTTGATGGACAATATCCAGATCGCACTGCAGCGTTACGCGCGCAATTATGGCGTCCAGATCATCGACGTCCGCATCAAGCACGCCGATTATCCGGAAGGATCGCCGCTGCAATCGGCGCTCGACCGGATGAAGAATACGCGCGAACAACAGGCGCAGACGATCCGCTCGGAAGGTCAGCGCGATGCGGCGATCATCCGCGCCCAGGCCGATGCGCAGGCAGCGAAGATCTACGCCGAAGCGTTCAACAAGGATCCTGCTTTCTACGACTTCTATCGTGCGATGCAGTCCTATCGAGTCACGTTCGGGCCCGATTCCAACGGCAAGCTGCCGCCGGGATCGACCAACCTGATCCTGACGCCCGACAATTCGTACCTGAAGGAATTCGAAGGCAACGGAAAGTGATGTTCTGAACCGATCGGAACGTGGCGGGTTTGACCAATCACGTTCCTTGCAGTTCGTTCATATTCAATCGCCGTTCAGGCTCCGGTGGGCAAGAACAGTCCAACTGGGGCATATCGAGACGAAGAGGATTCACCCAAGTGCGCTACGCCTACGCCATTACTACCGCCCTGCTGCTCGGGGGCGCCGCTACGACCGTGTTGTCGCCTTCCTATGCGCAGAACGCGCAGAACGAGCCGGGCACCATCTCCGCCGCAGCGCCCAAGGCCGGCGCGCCGATGAGCTTCGCCGACATGGTCGCCAAGCTGCAGCCAGCCGTGGTCAATATCTCCACCAAGCAGAAGGTGCAGGTCTCGTCGGGCGGCAATCCGTTCGGCGACTTGTTCGGGGGGTTGCTCGGCCAGCAGGGCCAGGATGACGGCCAGCCGATCACGCGCGAGGGGCAGAGCCTGGGGTCGGGCTTCATCGTTTCGCCCGACGGCTATATCGTCACCAACGCGCACGTCATCACCGCCGCGGCCAAGGGCAAGATCGAATCGATCACCGTCACCTTGTTCAACCGCAAGGAATATGTGGCGAAAGTGATCGGCAGCGACACCGCCTCCGACCTCGCGGTGCTGAAGGTCGACGCGACCAATCTTCCGTACGTGAAATTCGGCGATTCGACCAAGGCGCGGGTCGGCGACTGGGTGATCGCGATCGGCGAGCCGTTCGGCTTGGGCGGCACCGTCACCGCCGGCATCGTCTCGGCGCTCAACCGCGTCACCGGCCAGGGCGGCGCCTATGACCGCTTCATCCAAACCGATGCGGCGATCAACAAGGGCAATTCGGGCGGCCCGATGTTCGACCTGAACGGCAACGTGATCGGCATCAACTCGCAAATCTATTCGCCGTCGGAAGGATCGGTCGGCATCGGCTTCGCCATCCCCGCCGCCTCGGCCAAGCCGATCATCGACACGATGATCAAGGGCGGCAAGGTGCAGCGCGGTTATCTCGGCATCGGCCGCCAGCCGATCGACGAGGATATCGCCGGCACGCTCGGCCTGCCCAAGGATCGTGGCGAACTGGTCAACCGCGTCGAGCCGGGCGGGCCTGGAGAGAAAGCGGGGCTGAAACAGGGCGACGTGATCGTCGCGGTCAATGGCCAGGAAGTGAATCCCGAACAGACGCTTCCTTATCTGGTCGCGAACGTCGCGCCGGGTGGCGCCGCCAAGCTGAGCGTCATCCGCGACGGTAAACCAATGACGGTCACCGCGATCGTCGGCAACCGCCCGAGCGAAGAAGAGCTCGCCAATTCGATCACCGGCGGCAATGACGGCGACGATGATGGCGACGGCACGCCCGGCAACGGTGCGCCCGAACTCCATGCCGGCGTCAATCTGCTCGGCGTGCAGGTGACCGCGCTCACCCCGCAGATCGCCAATACGCTCGGCGTCAATCCGGGCCAGGTCAGCGGCGTGGTCGTCACCGGGGTCGACATGTCGAGCGACGCGGCGGCCAAGGGCCTGCAGCGCGGCGACATTATCTCGTCGATCAATCGGGTGCCGGTGCGCACACCAACCGAATTTGACGCGCAGATCCGCGCGGCGAAGACGGCGGGCAAGACGACATTGCTCCTCTACATGACCCGCGCGCGCCAGGGCAGCCAATATATCGCGATCAAGCTCAAGGGGAACTGATCGATCGCCTCGAAGCTTGGCAGCCCCGGGGCTTGCCAGTTAAACCTCCCTCGTCCCTCAGCCGGGACGAGGGAGTTTTTGCATGGGTGACATGAGCACGATTTTCATCGGTGCGGGCGACAAGGGCCGGTGACGGTGCGCATTGCCTCGATTCAGGTTGGACAGATCGCGCCGCTCGGTCCCGACCGCGTGGCGAGCGGGTTCATCAAGAGCGCGGTATCGGGCCCGATCACGGCCGCCGCGCTCGGGCTGGATGGCGATCATCAGGCCGATCTGTCGGTCCATGGCGGCCCCGAGAAGGCGGTCTACGCTTATGCGTCCACGCGCTACCCCGATTGGGCGGTCGCCTTTCCCGATCTCGCGCCGCGCTTCGTCGCCGGCGCGATGGGAGAGAATCTGACCGTCGACGGCATGATCGAGGACGACCTCTGCGTCGGCGACGTTCATGCGATCGGCGGCGCACTGCTCCAGGTCTGCCAGCCGCGCCAACCCTGTTTCAAACTCGCGCTGGCGCTCGGCGAGCCAAGGCTAGGCAGGCATATGGTGAGGACCGGACATTCGGGCTGGTATTATCGCGTCCTGCGCGAAGGATCGATCGCGCCGGGCGACGAGATCGTGCTCGCCGAGCGACCCAATCCCGGCTTCGGGTTTCCGCGGCTGGTGACGATCGTCAATCGCGGCGGCGCGACCGTGCCCGAATTGCAAGACCTAGCGGCGATGCCCGGGCTCGCCAGCAATATCGGCCGCCGCGTACGCGAGGCGCTGGCTGCTGCATGATGCCTCTGCTGATGAATTGGTCTAGCGTGCGATCGAGACTCGAGGACGATAGCGATGAATGACTTCTCCACCGACTGGATTGCCGCCGGCGAGGCAGAACTCGCCGACGTGGTGGCACTGCGACGCGCAATCCATGCCGATCCCGAAATCGGCAACCAATGTCCGCGCACCACTGCGAAGCTGCGCGCCGCGCTCGACGGATTGCCGCTCGAAATCCACGAATCGACCTCGACCACCGGCTTCATCGCGATCCTGCGCGGCGGCGGCGACAATGGCCGCACCGTGTTGTTGCGCGGCGATATGGACGCGCTGCCGATGCCCGAGGAGACCGGGCTCGATTTCGCCAGCCAGGTGCCCAATGCGATGCATGCCTGCGGCCATGACAGCCACTGCTCGATGCTGGTCGGCGCCGCACGTGCCCTTTCCGCGCGCAAGGACAGCCTGCCCGGCACCGTCGTCTTCATGTTCCAGCCGGGCGAGGAAGGCCATCACGGCGCGCGCTTCATGATCGAGGACGGGCTGCTCGATATCGAGCGCCCCGACAGCGCCTTCGCACTCCACATCTATCCCAACGCGCGCGCCGGTGCGATCCAGACGCGCCCGGGTGCCCTGCTCGCCTCGACCGACGCGCTCAATTTCACCATCCGCGGCGCTGGTGGCCATGCCGCCATGCCGCATGATGCGATGGACCCGATTCCAGTCGCGGCCGAGATCGTCACCGCTTTGTCGGTGTTCATCGCGCGCCAGATTCCGGCGACCGACCCCGCCGTACTGTCGATCACCAAGATCGAGGCGGGCAGTGCCTACAACATCATCCCCGACGAAGTGCAGATGATCGGCACGCTGCGTACGCTCAGCCAGAAGACGCGCGAAAAGGCGCGCGAAGGGTTGAAACGCATCGCCGAGAATATCGCCATCGCGCATGGCTGCACCGCCGATGTGCGGATCGACGACGGCTATCCGGTGACGATGTGCGATCCGCGCGCGGTGTCGCTGCTCAAGCAGATTTCCGAGGACCTCGAGCCCGGCCAGTGGCAGCCGATGCCGGCGCCGATCATGGGCGGCGAGGATTTCAGTTATGTCCTGCGCGAAGTGCCCGGCGCGATGGCGTTCATCGGTGTCGCGCCCGAGGGTTCCGAGCCCGCCAAGAACCCGCCGCTCCACAATACCAAGATGACGATCGAGGAATCGGTCATGGCCAAGGGCATCGCGATGCATTGCGCCTATGCCGAACGCTTCCTTGAGAACGGGTTCGATTGACCACGCCGCGCGAATTGAGCGCGGCCGAATTCGCCGCGTGCTTCGACGAGCCGATGCCCGACGTCACCGACGACGAGGATTCCGATCTCGACATCGACATCTGGGCTTATGTCGATGCGCTCGACCCCAAGTCGCTCGGCGTGGAGAGTTTCGACGATGTCGATCGCGTCTATCAGGACGCGCGCGGCCGCTATGACCAGATCATCATCGAGACCGACCGGCCCGACATCTTCCTGGTCGTGGTGGTCGATATCGAGGCGAGATCGATCCATGGCCATCGCCTGCTCGACCTCAACGTCGAATATGGCCTGATCCCCAAGACCGACTGAAGGTCCGTACTGAGCGATGCTCGTTGCCGATCCCGACCTGATCGCCCGCTGGGCGGATGCCTGGGCGATTTCGCGCGGCGCGGCGATGCCGGTGGCGCGCCACGGCGGTCTCTATATCCATGTCGATCAGCCCGACCAGATCGGCCGCTACATCTTCGCGCAGCTCGACGCCGATGCAATCCGTCCGCTTGCCGCGAGCATCGGCCGTTCGTTGCTTTACCTCAAGATCTGCGCGCCGGCCGACGCTGTCCGCCCGCTATTGCCCCATGACTGGGAGATCGCCACGCCCGGCTATATGATGACCGCACCTTTGTCGGTCATGCTCGACCGGCCGCCAGCCTTTCCCGCGGAATTCAAATTACGCATCACATGCAGCGACTCCATTACGTTTGCGCATATCTTAGGCGCTGCCGGTGAAGAAGCCGCGCGCGGCCGAATCGTAGCGGTCGATGACCTGATCGTATTCGACCGCATCCGCACCGCCGATCACTATCAGCGCCGCGGCCTGGGCAGCGCGATCATGCGCGCGCTGGCGGCCGAGGCACGGCAATCGGGCATTAAAGACGCGATGCTCTGCGCGACGCCGGCCGGCCGCGAGCTCTACACATCGCTCGGCTGGTCGTTGCACAGCGACTACACCACGGCCTCGCTACCGGCGCAGAATCTTCTGTCCTAAAGCCGCAATAATGTGCCACGTTCCGGACAGACAACCGGGGCGATTTTCCGTTCAGCGCGGCGACACACAGTCCAACGCACAACGGTCATGCCGCCCCGGCACCTTGAACACTAAACCGGGTTTTGCGCATGACCACCGCCACCACCCGCCCGATCGCCGAGCTTACCATTCGCGGCGTGATCCTGGGCGGCATCATCACCATCCTGTTCACAGCGGCCAACGTCTATCTCGGGCTGAAGGTCGGGCTGACCTTCGCCACGTCGATCCCCGCGGCGGTGATCTCGATGGCGATCCTGCGGATGCTGCCGGGCAGCAATATCGTCGAGAACAACATCGTCCAGACGATCGCGTCGGCGGCAGGGACTTTATCGGCGATCATCTTCGTGCTGCCCGGGCTGATCCTGGTCGGCTGGTGGCAAGGCTTTCCCTATTGGACGACGGTCGCGGTGTGTGCGACCGGCGGCATCATGGGGGTGATGTTCTCGGTCCCCTTGCGGCGCGCGCTGGTGACCGGGTCCGACCTGCCCTATCCCGAAGGGGTCGCGGCGGCCGAGGTGCTCAAGGTCGGCACCAGCACCGATGGCGGTGAGGAGAACGCCAAGGGGCTGCGGATCATCGTGATCGCTTCGCTGATTTCGGCGGGGTTCCAGTTGCTCGCGACGCTCAAGGTAGTTGCCGCGGACGCCGCCAAGAATTTTCGCATCGGGCCAAGCGTCAGCGGCGTTTCGACCAGTTTCTCGATGGCGTTGATCGGCGTCGGCCATCTGGTCGGGTTGTCTGTCGGCGCGGCGATGTTCTTCGGCATGCTGATCGCCTGGGTCGGGCTGGTGCCATGGCTCAGCGCGCATGTTCCCGGCGCGACCGACGCGATCGTCACCGACATCTTCCGCAACAAGGTCCGCTTCGTCGGCGCCGGCACGATCGGCGTCGCGGCGATCTGGACCTTGTTCAAGATCCTGGGCCCGATCATCGGCGGCATCCGGTCGGCGATGGCGGCAGCCAAAGCGCGCGGCCAGGGCGAAGTGCTCGAATTGACCGAGCGCGACCTGCCAATCTCGATCGTCGGCGGCACGATCCTGCTGATGCTGCCGTTGATCGCCGTCTTGCTGTGGGAGTTCTCCGCCGGCGGCCCGATCCGCGAACATGCCGTTGCCGTGATCGGCGGCACCGTGATCTACATCGCGCTGGTCGCGGTCGTGATCGCATCGGTCTGCGGCTATATGGCCGGCCTGATCGGCGCGTCGAACAGCCCCGTGTCGGGCGTCGGCATCCTCGCCGCGGTCGGGGCGTCGCTGCTCCTGCTCGCCTTTTTCGGACACCAGACCGATCCGCACCGCGCCAGCGCGTTGATCGCTTATGCTTTGTTCACCACTGGCATCGTGTTTTCGGTGGCGACGATCTCCAACGACAATCTCCAGGACCTCAAGACCGGGCAGCTGGTCGGCGCGACCCCATGGAAGCAACAGGTCGCTCTGGTGTTCGGAGTGATCTTCGGCTCATTGGTCATCCCGATTGTGCTCGATCTGCTCAAGAACACGTTCGGCTTCGTCGGCATGCCCGGCGCTGGTCCCAACGCGCTGCAGGCCCCCCAGGCATCGCTGATCGCGGCGCTGGCGCAAGGCATTCTCGGCTCGGGCATCGACTGGTGGCTGATCGGGACGGGCGCATTGATCGGTGTGATCGTGATCGCGATCGACGAGACGCTCGGCAAGATGGGCAAGATGCGCTTGCCGCCGCTCGGCGTCGGCATGGGCATCTACCTGCCGATGGCGCTGACCCTGCTGATCCCGGTCGGCGCGCTGATCGGGCATTTCTACGATCGCTGGGCGCAGCGCACCGCCAATCCCGATTTCGCCGAGCGGATGGGCACGCTGGCGGCGACCGGCCTGATCGTCGGCGAAAGCCTGTGGGGCGTCGGCTTCGCGTTCTTCGTCGCGGCGCGCGGCGGCGAGATCCCGGCCGGGATCATGGGCGTGAGCTATGCCCAATGGGCCGAGCTCGCCGCCTTGCTGGTCTTCTTCGGATCGATCGCCTGGCTCTACAGCCGCACGAAAAACATGGTGCGCTGATCGGGCTATTCCCCTCCCGCTTGCGGGAGGGGTTAGGGGAGGGCTTGTTGCATCGGCGAGATGCTTCTCCGACCCAGGGCCCTCCCCCAGCCCCTCCCGCAAGCGGGAGGGGAGTAGTCACACCAGCGTCGCGACCAGCGCCTTGATCGGCACGAAGGCGAACGCGACCGAGCTGTCAGCCACGCCGTACGGCAGGAACAAGCTGTCGCCATGGCGGATCGCGCCGCACGAATAGACGACGTTGGGCACGTACCCCTCGCGGTCCTGATCCTTGGCGGCCAGGATCGGTTCGACGGTGCGCCCGATCACCTTCGACGGATCGTCCTTGTCGAGCAGCACTGCGCCGACCGAATATTTACGCATCGCGCCGACGCCATGGGTCAGCAACAGCCAGCCCTCGTCGAGCTCGATCGGCGGGCCGCAATTGCCGATCTGGACCAGTTCCCACGGATAACGCGGCTCGAGCAGGCGCGCGCCTTCCTCCCAATGCGTCAGCCGATCCGAATCGAGCAGGAAGAGATTCTCGCCATCCTGTCGTCCGATCGCCAAATACCGACCGCCGACTTTGCGCGGGAACAGAGCTATGCCCTTGTTGCGCGCCGCGGGTCCGGTCATCGGCACCAGGTCGAAGGCGCGGAAGTCGCGGGTGCGCAACAGCTCCGACTGGATCTGCGATCCGTTATAGGCCGTATAGGTGCCGAGCCATTCGACTTCGCCATCGTCGTGGCGGAACTGGACCAGGCGGAGGTCCTCCAGCCCCTTCGATTGCGCGTCGGTGATCGGGAAAATCACCGTGCCCGACAAAGTCGAATCGCGATGACGGTGGACCGTCACCGGTCCGGACGGCACATGCTCCTCGTCGCTGCCATGGACGTCCGCCGCCGTCGCGAAGGGCGGTTCGGGGGCGAGCTTGAGCTGGTTGTCGGAGGTGATGATGCCTTCGCGGAAGGCAACCGACGAAATGTGCCCCTCACCCACCGAGCGCAGCGACATCAGGATGCGCATCGATCCCTTGGGCATGCCGGTCTGGTCGAAATGCGGCACCGCGCTGGGGTTCATCAGCGCCGCCGCGGCGTAGGAATATTCGTGGCAGAAATACGCGCCGATCAGCTGGCGTTTCTCGTCGCCTATGTCGCGCCCGTCGAGCCCGAGCAAATCCTCGATCTCGTCATAGCGCGTCATGAACACGCGGCGCGTCTGCCAGTGACGCGCCTCGAAATCCTTGAGCACGACCTCAAGCTCGTCGCGCGTTTCCTGCGCCGACATCGCCAGAACCGCCCGGACCAGCCGATCGGTCCGGCTGGTCCCGCCACCAACGGGGGACCAGCCGATGTGGAATGGACGAACGACGACTCGCGACGGGTCGGCGTGCAGCCTGAGGCTGTGATGAAATATGTCGAGCAACGGCCATCCCGCTTGCAACCTTGATCCAAGCGGCGCCGCGTGTCGTTGCTACGCGACGGCGCGACCCGTCCCTGCCACGGTTCCGGCTGCCTTTCCAAGTGCGGAAATCGCGCAAGAGGCCAATTGCAGTGCTAAAATCGACTCGGCGCCCTGATTCCGGTTCAAACCGCCCGGCATCAGGCCGTCGAAACAGCCGCCATCCTGCACCGTCGCCAGCGGCAGGTCGAGGTCGTTCTGCCCCAGATACCAGCGATACGCCCGGTTCGCCTCTTCGACCCAGCGCACGTCGCCGGTCGCCTTGAACGCCGCTGCGCACGCATCGATCGTCGCTTGCGCTTCGAGCGGTTGCTGATCGAACGGCAACGGCCCTTCATAAGGCCGCCCGAAACTCTCGGTGCCGACGGCGCGGAACCGGCCTTCGGGGCTGGTCTGCTGGGCCACGATCCAGTCGAGTGCACGCAAGCCAGTTTCGATCAGGTCCTGGCGCTCGAGTGCCATGCCGGCGCGGATCATCGCTTCGGGCAAGCGAGCGTTGTCGTAGGCAAGAACGATCTCGAACCATTCCCATTCGGGCCGGCGCGTTTCCTGGAGCAGATCGGCCAGATCGGCGGAGAAGCGTTCCAGGATCGTGCGCGACCGCGCATGACCGGGATGAGCGCTCAGCATCGCCGCAGCGCCCAGCATGGCGAATGCCTGCGATCGCGGGCTGCTCAGATCGAACGCGATCCCCGCCGTCTCGTCGAACAGACGCGCCGCCCAATCGCGGTGCTTGGCGAGCGTCGCCCGCTTGGCAGTGACACCCAGCGCCCAGATCGTACGGCCGTTCGAATCTTCCGACCCCGCGTCCTCGCACCAGGTGCGATCGAAGTTCATGAAATTGCGGAAACGCCTTTTGTCGGGGTTCCACGCATATTGAATGAACGCTGCGTAGGTCGTCATCCATTTGTCGCGGCTGTCCTCGTCGAGATCGTCGATCGCGGTCATCAGCATCAGCGCTCGGACGTTGTCGTCGATACAATAGCCGTGGCGAAAGTCCGGCACCGAAAGGACGGCGTGCTGGAACATGCCGGTCGCGTCGCTCATCCGTTCGACGGCGGCGATGCTCGGCTTGAGCGGGGTCAGCGGCTTGGCGCTCCTGATCCGTCGCGGTGCCGCTGCGACGATCGCGTCGATCCCGGCCATGCCGGCCTCGACAAGGCGCGGCCAGATCATCGTACGACCGCGAGCATAAGCGCGCCGCATCAGTTCGGCGCGCTCCGCATCGTCGGCCAGCAGCCGCGAAATCTCGCGTGCAAAGCCCTCGACATCGCCGAAATCGACGATCACGCCGTGGCCGTCGGCCAGGATTTCGGTCGCGTGGATATAGGGCGTCGACACCACTGCCTTGCCCACGCCGACCGCGTAGGACAGGGTTCCCGATGTGATCTGCGCGGGGTTGGTATAGGGCGTAACGTAGAGGTCGGTCGCCTGGAGATAGTCGAGCAATTCGTCATGCTCGAGAAAGCCGTCGATGAACCGGACATGGTCGGCGACGCCCTTTTCGGCGGCAAGCGCCTTCAGCCGGTCACGATAGGCCTCGCCTTGCTGCGCGACCAAATTGGGATGCGTGGCGCCCAATACGACGTACAGCGCATCGGGCTTGGCTGCTACCACCTCGGGCATGGCGGAGATCACGCTTTCGATCCCCTTGTTCGGCGCCAGCAGACCGAAGGTCAGCAACACCTTGCGCCCTTCCCAGCCGAAACGCGATTTCATGGTGTCGGGATCGACCAGCGGACGATCAGGCACGCCGTGCGGGATCATCATGATCGTCCGCGGATCGGCGCCATAGACGCGCATCAAAATGTCGCGGCCGATATCGGCCATGACGACGACCCGTGCGGCGCGCTTGAGCAAGCCGTCCATCACCCGACGCTGATCGTCATTAGGGGTTTCCAGGATCGTGTGCAGCGTCACGATCACGGGAATGGTCAGCCGGTCGAGCAACGCGAGCAGATGCTCGCCCGCCGGCCCGCCAAAGATGCCATATTCGTGTTGGATCCAAACCGCCTGAGCACCGCTCGCTTCGATCGCGCGCGCGGCGCTCAGATAGGCCAGGCGATCTTCCTGCGCGATCGAGCCGGTGACTTCCGGCGGATAATCGTACCCTTCTGGGCGGTCGTCCATCGCATAGACGTCGACCTTGATGTCGGGGAAGCGGTCCTGGAGCGCCAGATACGTATCGGTAGTATATGTCGCAATGCCGCATTGCCTCGGCAGGAAATTGCCAATCAGCGCGACGTGTTTGGTACGGGGCAGAAGAGGCGAAGTCGCCATTGTGACCCTTTCACAAGTAATTTCCGGGCATTGTTGCCCGACTCACACCTCCCTGAACGGATTGAAAGGAATATGGTTGCGTTCATGTTGCATTGCAACAAAGGATTCGCGTTGACCTGTGTTAAACCCGGGTAGGTCAGCCCCGTCCACGATACGTCGGCACACCTTGATCGGGCAGCCACAGACCATCCGGTACCGGTCCCGATTGCCAGAACACGTCGATCGGGATCCCGCCGCGCGGATACCAATAGCCGCCGATCCGCAGCCATTGCGGCTTCATCTCGGCGGTCAGCCGTTCGCCGATTCCGACCGTGCAATCCTCATGGAACGCGGCATGGTTGCGGAACGAGCTCAGGAACAGTTTGAGCGACTTCGATTCGACGATGGTTTCCGCCGGCACGTAATCGATCACCAGATGCGCGAAATCGGGCTGGCCGGTCACCGGGCAGAGCGAGGTGAATTCGGGCGCGGTGAAGCGGACCAGATAGGGTCGGCCCTGGCGCGGATTGGGGACGTAATCGAGCACCGCCTCTTCGGGCGATGCGGGCAGGCTGCTCGCCTGGCCAAGATGCTTTGGGTTCATGGCGGAGGATATAGGAGGCTGTGCCCGGCGCGTCACCCCGCGCGCCGCGGACGCCGGCGCGAGGTCCGCGCGATAATGAATTCATCCTTTCCTCCACCTCGACGGCGTCACCGGTCCGCGCTAACATTATCACGCCGTCCCTTTCCTCCCCGGGCGAGTTGGTGTTGATCGACAGTAAGAGGAGACGATGATGGACGCGCTGGTGACCACCGAATGGCTGGCCAACGAATTGGGAGCGAACGACCTTCGCGTGGTCGACGCAACCTATTTCGGTTCGGTGCCGGGCAGCCCGGACGGCGATCCCGCGGCCGCGTTCGAAAAGGCGCATATTCCGGGCGCGGCGTTCTTCGATATCGCGGAGATCGCCGATCTCAACAGCCCGCTGCCGACGATGCTGCCCCCGCCCGAGAAATTCGCCAGCCGCATGCAATCGCTCGGGCTCGGCGACGGCAGCCGCATCGTGCTGTACGACAATTCGCATTACCACACCTCGGCACGCGCCTGGTGGATGTTGCGCGTGTTCGGCGCGCACGACGTCGCGATCCTCGATGGCGGCTTCGCCAAATGGCAGGCGGAGGGGCGCCCGGTCGAAAGCGGCAAACCGCAGCATCGCCACCGCCACTTCACCGTCTGGGCCGATGACAGCCAGGTCCGAACGCTCGATCAGATGAAGGCCAATGTCGACAGCGGCGCGGAGCAGGTGCTCGACGCGCGCTCAGGTCCGCGTTTCACCGGCGAGGAACCCGATCCGCGCCCGGCGACCCATGCCGGCCACATCCCGGGCTCGAAGAACCTGCCATACAAACAACTGCTCAACGATGACGGCACGTGGAAGACCGGCGACGCGCTCAAGGCGGAGTTCGAGCGCGCCGGGGTCGACCTGTCGAAGCCGCTGGTCACGACCTGCGGTTCGGGCATCACCGCTGCGGTGTTGCTGTTCGGCGCCCACCTGCTCGGCAATGACGGTGCGCTGTACGACGGCAGTTGGTCCGAATGGGGAGCAGATATGTCGACCCCCAAGGCGATGGGTGCCGCCTAGGATCGGCACTCGATTCTTGTCCGCGCGTGCTTCCCGGCCTAGCACGGGCGGATGGCCGGTAATGAGAACGACAAGCCCCCTACCCGCGTGGTGACCGCAGGGCGGCGCAGGGAATGGACGCAGGGGATCGTCAATCCGCCAGTGTGGCGCGCATCGACGATCCTCTACGATTCGGTCGAGCATCTGCGCGAAACCGGGCGCGGCGACACCCGCCATCGGCTCTATTACGGCAGGCGCGGGACGCCGACGCAATGGGCGCTGGCCGATGCGCTGACCGAACTCGAGCCCGGCGCCGAGGATACCTTCCTCTATTGCTCGGGCGTTGCCGCCGTCACGGCCGCGTTGCTGTCGGTGCTCGATCCGGGCGACGAATTGCTGCTGGTCGATTCGGCTTATGACCCGACGACCAATTTCGCCGCCGGCTTCCTCAAGCGGATGGGCATCACGACGCGGCATTACGATCCGCTGATCGGTGCCGGCATCGCCGAACTGTTCACCGACAAGACCAAGGCGATCCTGCTCGAAAGCCCGGGCAGCCTGACCTTCGAGGTGCAGGATATCCCGGCGATCGTCGTCGCGGCCAAGGCACGGGGCATCGTCACGATCCTCGACAATACCTGGGCGACTCCCTTGCTCTTTCCGGCGATCGAAAAGGGGATCGACCTGACGGTGCTCGCTTGCACCAAATATGTCGTCGGCCATTCCGACGTGATGCTGGGATCGGTGACCGCGGCGCCCGGCTATTTCGCCAAGCTGCGCAATCTGAGCTATCAATTGGGCCAGGTCGCCAGCCCCGACGATTGCTGGCTGGGATCGCGCGGGCTGCGCACCATGGCCGTGCGGTTGAAGCAGCACGAGGCGGGCGCGCTCGAGATCGCACGCTGGCTGGCGCAGCGGCCGGAGGTTGCCACCGTACTCCACCCCGCCTTGCCGAGCTGCCCAGGACACGAATTCTTCATCCGCGACTTCAAGGGATCGTCCGGGTTGTTCGCCTTCGCGCTCAAAGGAGGCACCGAAGCCAGCCGCGCCGCGTTCATCGACGCGCTGCGATTGTTCGGCATCGGCTTCAGCTGGGGTGGCTTCGAAAGCCTGGCGGTCACCGCCGATCCCCGCCGTGCCCTTGGCGTGCCCGATCATGGCGGGGCGCTGGTCCGCCTCCATATCGGGATCGAGGACCCAGCCGACCTGATCGCCGACCTCGATCAGGCGTTCGCGGCGTTCCGCGCGGCGCAGGAATGAACGACGCGATCGCCTGGTTGAGCGCGCAGGGACTGGCGGTCCCGCGCGGCAGCGAGGCGACCGAATTGGCGATCGTCTTCGGTTTGATCGTCGCGGCGCTTGCGCTCGGCGTATTGGCCGGCCGCTGGCTCGGCCCGCCGATCGAGGCGCTGTGGCGACGCCAACTCGGCCATCATGCCGAGGGGATCGGCCCGCGCGTGCCCTCGGTGGTCCGGCATGGCGCCGCGGCACTGCTGCTGTCGATCCTGCAAGCGGCTGGACAATGGCCGCCGCTCGCGGCCGGGCTGATCGGCTTTTTCCTGGGCGCCGCGGTGGCGCGGATGGCGGCGCAAATCCTGCGCGGCCTCAACCTCGCGCGCTGGATGGCGTGGAGCGTCGCGCTCGTCCTGTTCGTCGCGATCTTCAGCCATTCGATCGGCGGGCTTGCACCGGTCAACAATACACTCGATTCGATCGGCTTCGATCTCGGCTCGTGGCGCTTTTCGTTGCTGCGAGTGATCATCGTACTGGTGACCGTGATCTGCCTGCTCGCGGCGATCCGCCTGGTCAACCGGCTGGTCGGTCACGCCATCGTCAGCACCAGCAGCTTTGACCCGACGCAGAAATTGCTCGCGCAAAAGCTGGCCGGGATCGCGACGATCACGCTCGCTTTCTTCATCGGCATCGACTTGCTCGACATCAGCCTGACCAGCCTGACGGTATTCTCCGGCGCGCTCGGCCTGGCTGTGGGGTTCGGCCTCCAGAAAACGGTCGGTAACCTGATCGCCGGGATCATCCTGTTGCTCGATCGCTCGATCAAGCCGGGCGACGTCATCGTCGTCGCCGACAAGGATGTCGGCTGGGTCAACAAGATCGGCGTGCGCGCGGTCAGCATCATCACGCGCGACGGCAAGGAGCATTTGATCCCGAACGAGGATCTGATGACCAAGCCAGTCGAGAACTGGTCCTATACAGACCGTAACGTGCGCGTCCGCATCCCGGTGACGGTCGCCTATGATTGCGATCTGCCGCTCGCGCAGGAACTGATGCTGCGCGCGACGGCGGAAAGTCCGCGCGTGCTCGATATGCCCAAGTCCAACGTCTGGCTGACCAAATTCGGCGAAATCGGCATCGAGCATGATATACTGGTCTGGATCAACGATCCCGAAAGCGGCGTTGGCAGTATCCGCTCCGACGTGCTGAACCGGCTCTGGCTGCTGTTCCGCGACCATGGCATCATCATCCCCTATCCACGCCGCGACGTTCATCTTGTCGGCACAGCTGGGCCCGACTGATCTCCTGAAGTGTTGCATCGGCGCAACATCGTTACGCTCATAGGCGCTATTGAGGTCGAATAGTGTTGTGCACCGCAGCGAAAATCGGCACTCTGCCTGCGTGTACCCGGCTCAACGGCCCGATCGGCATTCGCCGATACAGAGGCTGGACCGGTACCGCAGGCGGGACGAACGCACTTTTCGCTTCGAAAGGAAGATAATGCGCTTGTCTCACATCAGCCTTGGCGCGCTGGCGCTCGCCATTGCGACTCCCGCCTTGGCGGACCCCTTGCCCGCTACGACGCCGGCGCCCGATGCAGCGGCTGCGCCCGCGGCATCCACGTCGGCGGATAACGGCACCCCTGCCGCGGTTGCGACCGTCGACGATCCGGCACCGGCGCCCGCCGCTCCTGCCGCGGGCGATGGCCCGACCGCGCCGCCGCCGGCCTTCACCATCAACGGCTCGGTGACCTTGATCTCGGATTACCGCTTCCGCGGCATTTCGCAGACGAACCTGCAGCCCGCGATCCAGGGATCGCTCACGGTCACCCATTCGTCGGGCTTCTACGCCTCGGTCTGGAGCTCGTCGACATCGGGCTATGTCACCTTCTCGGGCACCGGCAGCCAGGAAATCGACGCGATCGCCGGGTTCAAGAAAACCTATAGCGGCGTCACGTTCGACGCCGGCGTACTCTATTACATCTATCCGCGCTCGCGCCCCGCCGGCGACAACAGCAAGGGCGATTTCTTCGAGCCTTATGCCGATATCGCCTATACCTATGGGCCGGTGACCGGCAAGGTCACGGTCAATTACGCACCCAAGCAAAAAGCGCTGGCACTCGACCAGGGCCAGACCGGCTTGTTCAAGAACAACGACAACGTCTATCTCGCCGGCGACCTGTCGGCGTCGATCCCGAAGACTCCGCTCGGGCTGACGGCGCATCTCGGCCACACCTGGGGTCCGAGTTGGCTGTCGCTGGGCAAGGAATATACCGATTGGGGGTTGGGCGCGACGCTGACCTACAAGCAATTGGTGTTCGGCGTCAGCTATGTCGACACCGATGGCACCTTCACCCTGGCCAATGGCAAGAACGCCGCGCGTAGCGGCGTGGTCGTATCGCTCGGGGCTTCGTTCTGACAGTCGCGACCGGGGGAGCCCTGCTCCCCCGGTTTCGCTGGCGCTGGGTCGGCGGACGATGCCGGCACAGCCGATTTTTGTTGATGTAATATTGTAACGTCGCGCGGTTAGGCCTAGATGGGCGCTCGATGCATTCCGCGATTCGCCTTTCCTGGTTGGCCCGTTTCCCCCAGCTCGATCGCTATGCGATGGGTCTGTCGGGGCTGTGCGCGGTGCATTGCTTCGCCAGCGCGGTGCTCGTGGCGCTCGCCTCGACCGCTGGCGGCATGCTGCTCAACCCCGCTTTCCACGAAATCGGACTGACCGTCGCGATCATCCTGGGCGCGTTGGCGCTGGGGCGTGGCATCTTCGAACATGGCTATATGGCGCCCGCGGTCACCGGATCGCTGGGGCTCGGCATGATGGCCGGCGCGATGCAGCTTCCCCATGGCAATGGCGGCGAGACTTTGTGGACCCTGATCGGGGTCGCGATCCTGGCGCTCGGCCACGATCTCAACCGGCGCGCAGCGCACTAGGCCCTGGGCGACCCGGCCCGCTTGGGCCATTGCTCTATCCCATCACAATCCCTAAATTCCCGGGCATGGGCGCACATCATCATCACGACCATCATGAGGCGTCCGGCGTCGAATTGACCAAGGTCGCGCAGGCGACGCTGGAGAAATCCGGCGAGCAATGGACGACGATGCGCGCGAGCATCTTCGATGCGCTCGCCAAGTTCGACAAGCCGGCCAGCGCCTATGACATCGCCGACGCGGTGTCGAAAACGGAGGGGCGCCGCGTCGCGGCCAACAGCGTCTATCGCATCCTCGATTTGTTCGTCGGTGCCAATCTGGCGCGCCGGGTCGAAAGCTCGAACGCCTATATAGCCAACGCGCATCCCGACTGCCTGCACGATTGCATCTTCCTGGTCTGCGACAGCTGCGGACAGACCACGCATATCGACGACGACAAGATCGCCAACAATGTCCGCCACGCGGCCGAAGCAGCGGGTTTCTCGCCGGTGCGCCCGGTGATCGAGGTGCGGGGTAAGTGTTCGGACTGCGAGGACGCGGGACCCGCAATTTCCTGAAGGAAGATCGATGATCGATGGTCACGGGGACGTTGGCGGTAATTGTGGGATCAATGGCCACATCACGTGCCCAGAACCTGTTGCGACGGCCGGTTCCGCATATGTAGCGACCGCTTCGGCACCGGTTTTGGGTCAGGTGGGCAATGTTGAAATTACGATGCCCGTCAGCAAAAAACTGGCCGAACGATTGAAGAAGTAACGGCCTGACATCTGCTGCCGTCCTCAGGCCAGCACCTTCCCCATCCGCACCCCCGGCACCGGCACGTCGCGATCCGCCATGCTGTCGACGCGCTCGATCGTCTCATAGCCGCATGCGCGATAGAGCGGTTCTCCCGCCAACGTGCCCATCAGTTCGGCCCGCGTGAACCCGGCCGTCCGCGCGGCTGCCTCGTTCGCCGCGAGCACCATCCGGCCGATGCCGCGCCGGGTGAACCCGGGGTCGGTGTACATTGCCCGGATGCGCGCCGCGTCCTTGGCGGGATCTAGCACCGCCGCATCGCGCGCCACCGCCCCGGCATCGCCACCGTATAAAGTCGCGCGATAGCTCCAGCCGCCGCAGCCGACGATGCGGCCGTCGCCATCCTCGACCACGACATAGGTGCCGTCGGCGATCAACTGGGTATCGAGCCCCATACTCAACCGGCTCGCCGCGACCTGCTCGGGCGTCAGGTAGTCGCTTTGCAATTCGCCGATCGCGCGATCCATCAGCGCCGAGATTGCGGGAATGTCGGCCTCTGTCGCGATCCTCGTCTTGAGCGCGTCCGTCATTTACCGTCGAGCATCGATACAGTGGCGGTAGCGGGCGGCTCCTTGGCCATCGACGCGGCCACACGCTCGGCGCCTTCCATCACGCGCAGCACATTGCCTCCGGCCAGCTTGGCGATCATCTCGTCGCTCCAGCCGCGGCGCATCAATTCGGCAAGCAACGCCGGATAGGTGGCGACGCTGTCGAGTCCGTCGGGCAAGCTTTCCACGCCGTCGAAATCCGATCCGATCCCGACATGGTCGATGCCCGCGACCTTGACGACATGATCGATATGATCGGCGACCATCGCCAGCGTCACCGCGGGGCGCGGATGTGCCTTGTCCCATTCCGCCAGCGCCGCCTTCGCGCGATCGGGCTGGCCGATATAGAGCCCGCCATAAGGCGGCGCATTGTAGCTCGCCTTTTCACCGTTGCGCGCCGCTTCCCATTGCCGCCGGGCCTCGGAGACATAGCTCGGGGCATAATTGACCATGATCACGCCGCCATTCTGGGCGAGCAGTTTCAGCACCTTGTCGGACACATCGCGCGGATGGTCGTCGAGCGCGCGCGCCGAGGAATGCGAGAAGATCACCGGGGCCTTGGACACGCGCAGCGCGTCGATCATCGTGTCCTCGCTCACGTGGCTGAGATCGACCAGCATGCCGAGCCGGTTGAGCTCGTGGACCACCGCCTCGCCGAACTTGGTCAGCCCGTCATGCTGGGGATTGTCGGTCGCCGAATCCGCCCATTCGATCGTCTTGACGTGAGTCAGGGTCAGATAGGAAGCGCCGAGCGCGCGATAGGCGCGCAACACCGAGAAGCTGCCGTCGATCTGGCCGCCACCTTCGACCCCCAGCATCGACGCGATCCGGCCCGAGGCGTGGATGCGCCGCACGTCCGCCGCCGTCACCGCGGGGGCGAAGACATTGGGATAGCGCTGGAAAATGCTCTTCATCAGCCCGATCTGATCGAGCGTCTCCTTGACCTGCTCGGGCCCGGACAGATTGGCCGAAACGTAAACCGACCAGAATTGCCCGCCGACATGCCCTGCGCGCAGCCGGGTGATATCGGTATTGTACTTGGCCGGATCGAGCCGCGTCAGATCCATCGTCCAGCGCGCATCGCCCGCTTTGTCGGTCAGCGTCTCCGCCCAGTCGTTATGCCCGTCGATCAACGGCGTCTTGGCCAGGACATTGGCGACGCGGGTTTCGTACGAAGCGGGACCGGCGCTGATCATCAGCGGGGCGGCGAGCAGCAGAGCTAAAGCATGGCGCATGGACCGCGAGCCTAGCCGGGATTGCGGGTAGCTCAAGTCCTACCGGGAGTTATGGGATAGGTCAGGGAGGGAATATCTTTGCGCTCAGCCCTCTCGCTCGTTGAGGGGCCGTCAGACATTTGCCCCTCTCCCGCCTGTGGGAGAGGGAGGGCCCCACCGCCGAAGGCGGTGGGAAGGTGAGGGTCTTCTTTCTTCTTCTTGAACTCCTCCGCTTGGAAGAAGAAAGAAGACCCTCACCCAACCTGCACCGGGTGAACAGCGCCCCGCGCTGTTCAGGTCATGCCGGGGGCATGACCGACCCGGTGCACCCGCGAGCGGGAGAGGGCTACATCGGTTTGTGGTCGGTATCGCCCAACCAATGGGGTTTTACGCCGCCACTGGCTCCTCCACCGGCAAAACCTCATCGGGCTGCGGCGTCATCGTGCGGCACACCACCTCGAACGCCCCGTCCTCGATCCTGATCTCGTTGAACGACGGCGGAGTCGAGCGCGTGCGTTCGGACAGGGTGCCGGCGCCGATCATCCGCACCACAGCGTCGCCGTCGCGATGTTCGACGTCGAACGCGTCGTGGACATGCCCCGTCAGCACCGCGTGCGCCCCCGCCCTGACCAGTGCCTCCAAAGCCTCGGCGCCACGATGCGTCTGCTTCGACAGGCGCTTGTGCGGCTCGATCAGCGGATGATGGCACGCGATGAAGACCAGTTTGTCCTTGGGTACAGCGTCCACCAACGCCAGCGCCTGCTCGAGCGCATGCCGGCTGACACGACCCGACGCCCAGTTGAGCCGGAATTGCGCGCGTGCGGTGGTCTTGAGCGGCACGATCGCGATGCCCGGCAGTTCGACCGGCTTTTCGATCATGCGCTCGATCTCGCGAATCCGGCGATAAGGCGTGAATATCCGGGCCAGCAGGTTGAAATAGGGCAGGTCGTGGTTGCCGACCTCGACAGTGACGGGCCGGTCGAGCGATCGCAGCCACGCCAGGCCCGCATCGAATTCGCGACGCCGTGCGCGCATCGTCAAGTCGCCGGTCATCACTACCGCGTCGGGCTTTTCGGCCGCGACCAGCGCGTCGAACCAGGCGATCGCTGCTTTGTCCTCGCGTCCGAAATGGACGTCGCTGACATGGAACAGTCGGATCATGCGTGCTCTTTCACGGTGGTGATGAACTGTTGCCTGCTACGCCCGACCGTGATGGTCGTTCCCGGATCGAGCATCTGCGGCTCGCCGTCGAACAAGGCTAGTACCGGGCGGCGCTCGGCGATGCGCACTTGCTGGGCGCGAATTTCGGTCACCGACTGGGCCGCGAGCCAATCTCCGGTCACCCAATTCCAGCCGAGATCGGCGATCGCGCCGGCATCGCACGCATTGACCGCGGCGATTTGCAGATGATCATCTTGCGCCCGGATATAGGCGCCCTGGACGCGGGGCGGGAAGCCAGGTGCGCCGGTCAAATGCACGCCATGCCCGAACGTCCGCCGCCAGGCCTTGCGGATCGCCGGCCAAATCTGGCCCAGGCTGCCCTCGCGCACATGTTCGCGGGCGCGATACCAGCTTGCCGCCGGCCCGACGATCATCCCGACCAGCGCGCGATGCTTTCCCGCCTCGACATAAGCGAGCGCGACGCGCTGTTCCTGCTCGTGCGCCGCTTCCAGGATCGCCGCCGGATCGGCGTTGCCGTGCAATACCTTGGCGAGCATGTTCATCGTGCCGCCGGGCAGGATCAGGATGCCGCCATCCCAAGCCGCCAGCGCGCACGACGCCGCGTTGATCGTCCCGTCTCCGGCGAACAGGACCACGGTGTCCGCCCCGACATGATCGAGATCTGCGGCCGTCGGCATCGCCTGATCGGGGAAATCGGTGCGCCCGACGAAGCTCAGCCCGCGTTCGGTGCAGGCCGCTTCGATCGCCTCGGCCTTTTTTGCGTCTGATGAGCCAGAATGCGGATTGGTGATAAACCAGAGTTGTTCCATGCCCGACGCACAACGCCCCGGCGGCGCGAAGTTTCAGTCGGGTAAATCCATCGTTACCCGCAAGCCGTTGGCATCGCTCGCCGTGGTCAATGTGCCGCCCGCCTGCTTGGCAAACGCTTCGATCAATTTCTGGCCGAGCCCGCCATCCTTGCTCTTGGCGCGCGACCCGGACGGAAGCCCGACGCCGTCATCGGCCACGGTCAGCCGCCATCCGCCCGCGGGCAGATGTTTCCAAGCTACGCTGATCGTTCCTGTCTCCCGGTCCTGAAAAGCATGTTTGGCGGCGTTGGTGACGAGCTCGTTGACGACCAGGCCAATCGATACCGCATGGTCGCGCGGGATATGGGCGGCGTCGGCATCGCAGGTCAGCGTGATGCCGCCGCGCAACAGCAAGGCGTCCGACAGCGCGTCGCACAAGTCCTTCAGATATTCGCTGACATTCACCTCGCTCGCCTGACCGTCGCGATAAAGATGGCGATGCGCGCGCGCGATGCTGTCGACGCGCATCAACGCCGATGCCAGGGCTTCACTGGCGGCCGGATCCCTGACGCGACGGCGCTGGATGTCGAGGATGCTGGCGACGATCTGGAAATTGTTCTTCACGCGATGCTCGAATTCGCTGAGCATCAGGTCGCGGTCGGCGATTTCGCGATCGCGCTCGGCCGTCGCGCGATGCACCGCCCGGCGAAAGGTCTCGGCCAGCGATACGGTCAGTCCGGCGGAAATGACGATAGCGAACAAAGTCCAATAAGGGCCGCTTTGGGAGGTCGCCGGCGCCGGCAGATAGATAAAGAAAAACGCATAGCTGACGGAAATGACGGCGGTCAGCAGCCCCGACTGCCACCGAGCGAACAGCGTGGCGAGCATGATCGCGGGGAAGACCAGCGCGAACACTGCCGCACCGGGTGCCAGGACATTGATCCCGAGGCGAATCAGACCCGCCGCGCCGACGCACAACAACGCTACGCCGCACTGGGTCGCCCAGCGCGGTACCGCCGGGTACAACCGGTCGGGCAGATCGAGTTCGCCAATCCTGGCCATATATGGACTGGGCATCGTTACGCCCCTCGAAGTCAAGCCGATGCGGCCAGATAATGATCCTTATCGGTTTAGAAAGGCAGCTTCTTGCCCGATCGTCCAGCCAAATCAGTGATGTAGTGCCAAGCCACGCGCCCCGACCGACCGCCGCGACGGGTCGACCAACCGACCGCTTCGTCGGGATCGAACGACAAGCCGAACCGGTCGGCATAGGCACGGACGATCGCCAAATAACCCGCCTGGTCGACGACATGGAATCCAAGGCTAAGCCCGAATCGGTCGGCAAGCGCGAGATGATCGTCGACGCTGTCGCGCGGATTGATCGCGCTTTCCTGTTCGGCGATGTCGCGCGGTACCAGATGGCGGCGATTGGCGGTTACTACCAACCGCGCATTGGCTGGCCGCGCCTCCGCTCCGCCCTGGAGCAGCGAACGCAGCGCACGGGCATCCCCGCCGGCGTCGAAGCCGAGATCGTCGAGGAACAGCACGAACGCGCGCGGCAGGCCGTCGATCCGGTCGAACAGCGCCCGTAGGCCGTCCATCGCCCCGACCTCGATCAAGGCGAGCTTGCGACCCTCGGCCTGGACCGCCGACACCGCGCTTTTGACCAACGCCGACTTGCCGGTTCCGCGTGCCCCCCACAACAATACGTCCTGCGCGGCGAAGCCGTCCGCCAGCCGGCCGAAATCCTCGACCAGAGCGGCTTTTTGTGCATCGATCCCCAAGAGGAGGTCGAGCGGCAGCGGATCGAACTTGCGCGCGGCGGCCAGGCGCCCGTCGCGCCAGATATAGGCCGGATGCGCGAGCGGATCGGCATCGGCCGGGACGGCCGGCGCAATGCGTTCGAGCGCGGCGGCGATACGGTCGAGCGGGTCGGTCATGACGGCCGCGTTACACGGCTTGGCGCGTTCAGCCCAGCGTCTTGAGCAATGCCTGGGCCGGCGCGCGATCGGTGAAGCCGGGATCGGCGAGCAACGCCGCGATGGCAGCCTTCGCTTGGGCATTGCGGCCGCTATCGGCATAGACTTGGGCCAAATGCCAGCGAATGCCGCTCTGCTTGGGGGCGAGCGACGCAGCTTTCTCGAACAGGTCGATCGCCTTGGCATTCTCGCCTGCCGCATATAGCGCCCAGCCATAAGCATCGGTCGCCGCCGGGCTCATCGGCGCGATGTCGTAAGCCGCCGCGCCATAGGAGACGGCATCGTCAACATTGTCCGCCCCGACATTGGCGTAGGCGAGTTCGGACAGCAGGCCTGAATCGCGCGAGCCGACGCGGGCGCGCAAATCCTCCAGCGTCTCGACTGCCCCGTCCCAGTCGCCCGATGCGATTTGCCAATGCGCGGCAAGGCGCAAAGCAGGCACGCTTTCGGGATGTTGGGTCAGGAACAGCGCCAGCACGCCGGTCGCCTCGGGCCGACGCCCCGCCTGATCGAGCGCATCGACCGTTCGCAACATGGTCGGCTCGTCGAACTTGATATCGGCGGCCTTGCGATAGGCATCGGCCGCCTCGCCATATCGGCCCATCGTCATCAACGTGTCGCCGACCAGCAGATGCGCCGCCGGCGCGCCCGGCGTCGCTGCCTGTAGCGCGCGCGCCCGCGCCAAGGCGGTATCGCCCTGCCCGGCATCGATCAGCCCGCGGACCACGGTGACCGCGAGCACCGGGTTGGTCGGATCCTTGTCGGCCGCGCCGGTCAGCACCGCGAGGCTGTCGTCGGTGCCGAACGGCGTCGCCCCGGCGCGCACCGGCCAGGCCGAGCGGTCGAGGAATTTGGCGGCCCAGTCGCGCTCACCGGTCGCCTCGAACGCGCGCCCGACCAGGCCCAATGTATAGCTGTCGGCATCGCCGCGCATCGCCACCGGGCGCAGCACGTCGAGTGCGCCCTTGGCATCCCCCGACCGCAGCAGCGCCGCGCCGAGCAGACGGCGCGCGGTGATATTCATCGGCTGTCGCCCAACCAGCTCGCGCCACGCCCCGATTGCCTGTTCATAGGCGCCGGCCTGGTAAGCGAGCGTGCCGTTAAGCAGCAACGCGCCAGGCAGATCGTCGATTCGTCCGCCGGTCCGCTCCATCATGCTGCGCGCGAGATCGTAATTCTCCGCGCGCGCTGCGAGCACCGCCTGGAGATAGAAGGCCTGCGGGCTCGCCGGCCGCGCGGCCAGCGCGCGCCGCGTGGCGCCGAGCATATCGGTGTAACGGCCGAGATCGCCCAAGGTCGCGGCATATTCGATCAGCGCCGGATGGTAATAAGCATCGCGCTGCAGCGCCGCCTCGAACCACGGCAAGGCGGCGTTCAGGCCATATTGCTCGCGCACTAATTCGCCGCGCAAGGTCAACGCCTCGAGATTGTTGGGGTCGAGCTCGACCGCTTTTTGCGCGTTACCCGACGCGCCGGCGATGTCACCCGCGCTATAGCGGATGCGCGCGAGATCGGACCAGGCGTAGGAATTGCCGGGATTGCCGTCGAGCAATTCGCCGAGCAGCGCCTGCGCCTCGGCCGCTTTGCCCTGCGCCGCCAGCGCGCGCGCGGTGACGCGCGTGGCATAGGCGCCGAACCTGGGATCCGCCTTGGCCGCCTCGGCCAACGCGCGCTTGGCGTCGCCCTGCAACAGCCAAGCTTCGGCCAGCAATTGATGCCCGCGGCTCATGTCGAACCCTGCTGCTGCGGCGCGACCGAGTTCGGATTCGGCGCCTACGCCATCGCCCAGCGCAAGGAAGGTCTTCGCCAACACCGCATGCGCGGCGCCCCATTGCGGATCTTGCTTGACCGCCGCCTGGGCATGCGCCCGCGCGGCGTTGAAATTGCCGTCCTGGAGCAGCGCCAGACTATACCCCAATTCGGTGCGCGCGCCGGTCGCGTCGGCCTGCGCCGGTGCGGTCAACGTCGCCGTGACACCGATGATAGCGGCGATCGCGGTCGCGCCGATCAGCGCGCTTTTGACGATGGTCTTCATGGTCCCGGTCCTAGGCATGGAGGTCGTAATTCTTGAGCAAATCGTAGAGCGTCGGACGGCTGATCCCGAGCAGCTTGGCGGTGTTCGAGATATTGCCCTCGGCGCGTGCCAGCGCGTGGCGGATCGCCTTGCGGTCGGCGCTCTCGCGCACCGCCTTCAGGTTGATCGGATCGGGTGTGTCGCGCTCTGCAAGATCAAGATCGATCGCGGTCACGCTTTTGCCGTCGGCCATGATCACCGCGCGCTTCATGCGGTTTTCGAGTTCGCGCACATTGCCCGGCCAGCCCCAGGCATCGATCGCACTCAGCGCATCGGGCGACAGGCCGGTGACCGGCCGGTTCATGGTCTTGGCGTAATGGTGCAGGAAATGCTTGGCGAGCAGCACGGGATCGCCGGTGCGCTCGGCCAGACTGGGGATGCGCACGACGATCTCGGCCAGGCGATAATAGAGATCTTCGCGGAACGTCCCGCCGGCAACCATCGCATCGACGTCCTGGTGCGTCGCGCAGACGATCCTGGTGTCGACCGCAATCGGTTTGCGTCCGCCGACCCGCTCGATCACCCGTTCCTGCAGGAAGCGCAGCAACTTGACCTGGAGCGGCAGCGGCACGTCGCCGATTTCGTCGAGGAACAAGGTCCCACCATCGGCGAGTTCGATCTTGCCTTCGGTCGTCTTGACCGCGCCGGTGAACGCGCCCTTTTCGTGGCCGAACAATTCGCTCTCGAGCAACGTCTCGGGGATCGCCGCACAATTGATCGCGACGAACTGGCCCCTGCGCCCCGATTTCTCGTGCAGGCCGCGCGCCAGCACTTCCTTGCCGGTACCGCTCGCCCCGAGCAGCATCACTGACACGTCGGCATTGGCGACGCGCTCGATCATGCTGGTGACCTTGAGCATTTCGGGCGCGGCGGTGATCAGCCCGCCCAACGCCTCGCGTGACGTGGTGGCGAGACGCCGATTCTCTTCCTCGAGCGCGTGGACATGGAAGGCGCGCGCGACGATCAGGCCCAATGCGTCGATGTCGATCGGTTTCTGATAGAAATCCCACGCGCCCTCGGCGATCGCACGCAACGCGCTTTCGCGCGCGCCGTGACCGGAAGCGACGATGACCTTTGTATCGGGCTTCAACCGCAGGATCTCGGCAAGCGTCGCGAACCCTTCGCTAACCCCGTCAGGATCGGGCGGCAGGCCCAGATCGAGCGTCACCACCGCCGGTTCTTCGGCACGCACCGCGTCGATCGCCTCGCGGCGGTCGCCCGCCACGATCACTTCGTAATCGTCATAGGCCCAACGCAACTGGCGCTGCAGCCCGGCATCATCCTCGACGATCAGCAATTTCGGTCGTGGGCCTGTGTTCATGCCGCCCGCTCCATCTTGACTGGCGCGAGCGCCTCTCGAAGCGCGATGGTGAAGCGCGTGCCCTCGCCTTCGCGGCTGACCACGTCGAGCTTGCCGCCCATCGCCTGAATAACCTGGCGCGCCTCGAACGCGCCGATCCCGAACCCGCCACTCTTGGTCGAGGTGAACGGCCGGAACAGCCGGTCGCGGATGAAGCTCGCGCTCATCCCCGGACCGGAATCGATCACCTCGATCGTCGCACGCCCGACCACCACGCCAACCGGTTCACCCGGCGCGCTTGCCTCGATCGCGTTCTGGATCAGATGCCCCAGCGCCTGTTCGAGCCGCGCAGGATCGGCGACCGCGACGGCATCGCGCTTGCCCGTGACCGCGATCGGATGGCTGCCGCCGCGCCGCCGCATGACGCGCTCGACGATCGGCATCAGCTCGACCGCCACCGGGTCCTCGACCCGCGCCGAATTGTGCTGCGACAGACGTGCCAACAGGTCGTTCATCCGCCCGACCGAATCCTTCAACGTGGCGATCATGTCGGCGCGGAAATCGGGATTGTCGGCATGGCGTTCGGCGTTGCGCGCGACCAGGGTCAACTGGCTCACCAGATTCTTCACGTCGTGCATGATGAAGGCGAAACGGCGATTGAACTCGTCGAAGCGGCGAGCGTCGGCCAGCGCTTCGTGCGCGCGCGCCTCGGCCAGATAGCTTGCGACTTGGCGCCCGGCGATGCGCAACAGGTCGAAATCCTCCCAGTCGAGCGAGCGGTCGATCGGCGGCCGCGCCAGCAGGATCGCGCCGATCAGCTGGTTGAGGTGGACCAGCGGCACGATCGCCCAGGCGCTCGGCTCGTCGAGCATCCATTGCGGCACCGCAGCGAGCTCGTCTGGCGGCGCCTCACCCGCGCGCACCGCGTCGAGTTCGATGATCCGGCTGTTCCCGGCCATCGCCTGCGCGAGCGTCTCGCCGGCGATGGCGACGGGCACGGCACCGAGCCAGTTCCATGTCGCGCCCAGACCGAACATCCCGTCGTCCGCCACCAGCAGCAGTCCCGCGGCGGAATCGGTGACGTCGGCGACCGCCTTGACGATCCGTTCCTCGAGCGGCGCCGCACCCTCACCGGGGGCGCCCAGCGTATCGGTGAAACGCGACCATTCGGCGCGATAATCATAGCGATGGTTGAACAGATGCTTGGCGACCATCACCCGCAGCCAGGCCTTGATCGTCGGCGACGACAGCAAGGTCAGCAAGGCGGCGGCCGAGCCGAACACGAAGGCGGTCTGCGCCAGCCGCGCATAGCTGCCGCCGAAATTGTCGATCGCGCTGATCGCCAGCACCGTGACGACGGCATAGGCCATCAGCGCGACCAGCGAGAGCGACTGCCACGTCACCGTTCGCGACAATTTGAGCGTCCAGTCGCCGTTACGATGGACCGCGATCGCCAGCAGAGGCACGATTGCGATCATGACCAGACCGCGTGCGGCGATCAATTCCTGCGAACCGTCGCCGCTGAGATAGGCCGTCGTGTACATTACGAGATCGGTCGTCCACATAATCGCGAGCGCCGCCACCGCGAGCCGGATACCACCACGGGCTCCGGGTGCTGCGACCGAATAGAGATGGTGCACCAGCACCAGCGCGCCGAGCGCGACCATCATCCGCAACAGGATGCGCACCGCCGCGAAACCCTTGACCAGGTCGGCGGGCACCGACGCCTGGATCACACTCAGCACGATTCCGGCAAGCGCGACCAGCACGACCACGCCATAGATCATCGTCACCGCGCGATCGCGGCCTGCAGAATCGTCGCGCCGCAGCAAGGCCATCATGAAGGCGAGCCAGGCGATGTTGCGCAGGCTTTCCGCCACGCGCGCCGTCAGATCGGGGTTGCCGATTCCCGCGACCGCCAGCGCCCACAATGCGGTGATACCCAATGCCGCAACGAACGCGGTGCGCGGCACGCTGACCGCGCCGTCGCGCAATTGCGACAGCGCCAGCACCGCGAACAGCAAGGCGGCAAGCGCGTGGCCCCAAAGGATGACTGTCCCCGCCATTATTTGGGACCCAGCTTCGCTGTGTCCGCGCCGCACCGGCCCGCTCCCCCACCCGGCCTCCCATAGAGTACCGTAGATGGGAGGCCGGGTGGGGGAGCGGGCCGGTGCCGTACCAACAACATCAGCGCGCACCCTCGGGCCACAGCACGACGCGGATCGTCTGGAGCAGGATCAACAGATCGAGGAACGGCGAATAATTCTTGGCGTAATATAGATCGTATTCGAGCTTCTGCCGGCTGTCCTCGATCGACGCGCCATAGGGATAATTGATCTGCGCCCAGCCGGTAATGCCCGGCTTCACCATGTGGCGCTCGGCATAATAAGGTAGCTGCTGTTCGAGATCCTCGACGAATTGCGGGCGTTCGGGGCGCGGGCCGACAAAGCTCATCTCCCCCTTCAGTACCGACCAGCATTGCGGCAGTTCGTCGATCCGCACCTTGCGGATGAAGCGGCCGATCCGGGTGATGCGCGGATCGTCCTTCTCGGCCCACACCGCCTGGCCGTTGACCTCGGCATCCTGGCGCATCGAGCGCAGCTTGAGGCAATCGAACCCGACGCCGTAGAGGCCGACGCGGCGCTGGCGATAGAAAGCCGGGCCTTTGCTCTCGAGCTTCACCGCCAGCGCAGTGAGCAGGATGACCGGCCCCGCAACCAGGAGCAGGAGCAGGCTGGCGGTGATATCGAACAGCCGCTTGAACACACCCGACAGCATCCGCCCCGACGAGAAACCGTCGGAGAAGATCAGCCAGCTCGGATTGACGCTCTGCAGGTCGACGCGGCCGGTCTCGCGCTCGAGGAAGGTCGAGATATCGTTGACATGGACGCCGGTGGTTTTGATCCGCAACAGGTCCTTGAGCGGCAGTGCGTTGCGCCGCTCCTCGAGCGCCAGCACCACTTCGCTCGCGTTGAGCAGCACGACATGGTCGGCGAGATTGTAGATCGCATCGCGCGCAATCGCTTCGGGGATCACTCGGTTGGCTTCGCTCATCGAGACATAGCCGACCACGACGAAGGCCGATCCGGGCTGTTGCTGCAAGGCTTTCAGCCGCGCGGCGCGCGGGCCGGCGCCAAGCACGACGACGCGGCGCTTGAACACATGGCTGCCCAGCATCTTGCCGAGCAGGATTCGGATGGCGATCAGCGCTACCGGCGCGATTCCCATCGCGTAGAACAGGTTCGATCGCCAGAAGGTTATCGCCGGCGACAGGAAGTACAGCACCGACAGGAAAATCACGCCGAGCGAGATCGCGACCAGGATGCGCGCGATCGCCCGACGCAGCGATTGCAGCGCGTCAGCGCCATAGACCCCGACCGCGATCATCGCGGTTTCCAGCGACACGGCGAATGTGAAGAGTTGCGGCAAGCGATTGACGATCGGCTCGACGATGCTGCCGAGCTGGTGGAGGCGAATCGAATAGGCGATCTCCGCCGCCGCGATCAGCAACGCGACGTCGAGCAGTCCCAGGAACAAAACGGCGTGCGGCACATAGTGCTTGAACAGCCTGATCATCGTCTTCGCCTGCCTTTTCGGCCTCAGTGCAATCGTCGGGTGTAAGGTTTTCCGACAGGTTTCAGGCGGTGTCGCAGAAATTGACAAAGAAAGGCTGAACGCCGCGGAAACCGGCGACTTTCTGCGAGTTTGGCAAATCGTCGGAAGACCCTAGATTAGCATCAACCGCAAAGGACCCGTGAATGCCCGAGACGACGTCGATCATCCCTGTCATCCTCTCGGGCGGATCGGGCACGCGGTTGTGGCCGATGTCGACGCCGGAAACGCCCAAGCAATTGCTCGCGCTGACCGCCGACGAAACCATGCTCCAGCTGACCGCGCAGCGCGCCTCGGGCGACCATTTCGCGCCGCCGATCGTGGTCGCCAACCAGCGCCATGCCGAAGAGATCGAGGCACAGCTCATGGCGATCGGCACGCCAGCCCAGGCGCTGATCCTCGAACCGGTAGCGCGCAACACCGCGCCGGCGATCGCGCTCGCCGCGCTCGCGGCGGGCGACGGAGAGGCCGTCTTGCTGATCATGCCGTCGGATCATGTCATCACCGATACCGATGCCTTCCACGCCGCGATCCATGCGGCGCGGCCGATGGTCGACCAGGGCTGGTTGGTCACGTTCGGGATTGATCCGCACTCGCCGGAAACCGGCTATGGCTGGATCCATGTCGGCGAAGCAGTTGCGCCGCGCGTGCACAAGGTGACGCGGTTCGTCGAAAAGCCCCCGCGCGACCGCGCCGAGGCGATGCTGGCGGCGGGCGATCATGTCTGGAACGGCGGCATCTTTCTGTTCCGGGCCGACGCATTCCTGGGCGCGCTCGCGGTCCATGCCCCCGAAGTTCTGCATGCGGCTCAGCAGGCCATGCTCAAGGCCAGGCACGAAGGAGCGCGTGTCCACCCCGACCCGCAAGCCTTCGCCGCTTCGCCCTCGGACTCGATCGACTATGCCGTGATGGAGAAAACGCCGCGCGTCGCGGTCGTGCCGGTCAGCATGGGCTGGAGCGACCTCGGCAGCTGGGATGCGCTCCACGAACTGAGTACGTGCGATGGCAACGGCAACGTCTGCAAGGGCGATGTCGTCGCGATCGAGACCGAGAATTGCCTAGTCCAGGCCGATGGCGTGCGCATCGCTTTGGTCGGTGTGACCGACCTGATCGTGGTCGCCAACGGCAAGGATGTCCTGATCCTGCCGCGCGGCCGCAGCCAGGAAGTCAAGAAGCTGATCGAGGCGATGGAATAGCCGCCAAATTTACGGTAACAGCGCAAAAGTCATAAGCCAAATTGGGGTTATCGCACCTACCGATCCAGCGTGCGGACACCCTGCTTGGCGCGATTGCGCATCACACGATCGTGCGGTCCGACTCCTGCGATGCTTGGTAATACCATGTTGCGCTACCTCATTCACAGCGGAGCTGTCATTGCCGATCCGGTCAATTCTCGCGCGAAATTCTCATACCAATCCGTCAAAAGATGCATAGATTGCCCGGTTAGCTTGCTATTGATAAGCCCACAAAACCTAGCGATGCGATTATGTGAATCGATATCTATCGAGACAAAATCGGCAGTCATACAAGGCAAATCCGGTGTAAGATTAGATATAATCTGATCCCATTCCCCACGACCTGACCGACATAACGCTGAATAATCTATGTCTTCCTCTTCACTTTTTTTCCAACAATACGTCACGATGCTGCATACATCTTCCGGTAGATCAAACTCTATAGAGTTACGATCTGAAACCAACAACTCTGTCATAATTCCTATGAGATCTAAAGGAATTTTCTGAGAGTTTGGCTCTATTTTCGTACCACCATTATTAACGAGATCAAATAGCATAAACCCCGGATAAACATACTCCTTTATTGTATCAATTATATGTCGAGAAGTATGCTCAATACGAACGTCATCGAATGAAATAATCCAATAGTTATCGAAATTCCTGGTAAATACCTTCACTTCGTCGCGGCATTTATTCTGAGCAACTTTCTTATCATCGTACGAAATTAGCAGACCGATACTTGGCCACCATGGGAAAAACCAGTCAGTACTCAATAGCATTGCCAATTTGTCGAAAAACGTCTTGTTCATAATCAGCGCCCTGGACGAAGAGGAATCGGGGCATACGCAAGCTTCCACGCTTCGGGAGGAACTTTACATCCCTGTTGGACCGCCTTTCGTATAAGGTTTCTAAGTCCGGTCTGCCACCCGGTCACTTGCTCGATATGCCCCCCCCAGTAGCCAGTTCCCTTTGGCAACGACGGACTGGGCGCGTAGCGCGCGAGATTATACAGATCAAACTTATCGACGCGCAAATCGGCAATTCGACTTCTAACTTGCTCCATATACCTGTATATTTCTTCGATTATTAGGCGGCATTCCTCTTCCTGCCGAGCTTTGCAATGTTGGTCGTATAGGAACACGCTCACTGCAGCGACCGCACCGATGGCCTCTCCCACGCCGATAGCGCGTCCCCATGGGGTGGCACGCCCGGGTCGGAGTTGTCGTTCCAACCACCAATCGACGGCAAATTCCGCGACATCAGCCGCCGCCGCGCCTCCAGGACTTAGGCCGGCGGGGTCAGTCTGTCCGATCGGGTTGCCGTTTGCATAAAGATAGGGATTAGCACCGCCCGAAAGGCCTATCGGGTCGGCCTGGATATACCGCCCGGTCGTGGGGTCGTAGTCGCGGTAACGGTTGTAGTAGAGGTCCACGAGCGTCCGGGTCTGTCCGGGAAACCCAACCAGTGTGTATCCCGGCGTCACCACATTGCGCAGATTGTCGGTGATCAGGATCGGTACGCCGAGATGATTGCCGTAGACCCAATTGAGCCCGGCGGGGGTCGCGACGGCGAGCGGGGCGTAGCCGCCCATGCCGTCATCTCCGCCAAAAGGCTCGGCAGGACTGCTCACGGTTGGGCTCAGCCAGATCGTCTCGGCCCGCACATCGGTATAGGACGAACCATATTCGCCCATCATCCGACCATCGAGATCGTACACATAATGGCGCGGATCGGTCGTCGTTCCACCCGTGATGCGCTCGTCGAAGCCGTTATATTCATTGACCAGCGTATCGCCGCCCGACACCTGGTAGCTCGTCAGCCGGCCGAAGCCGTCATAGGCCACGGTAATCCCGCTCCCCGGCCGCGTTTCGGCAATCGTATTGCCACGCCCGTCATAGGTGATCGACCGCGTGCCGGCGGCATCGACCACAGAAGCGAGCTGGTTCGTGCCCGTGTTAAGCGCGAAGGTCGTCGTCGATGCCGGCACGATGTCCGCGGGATTGGCGCGCAGCTCGGTGCGCTGCAGGTTGCCATTGGTATCGTAAATCAAATCCTGGCGCCGCGCGCTCCCGGATGCCAGCACGCTCTGCGTCAATCGCCCGACGGAATCATAGCCATAAGTGACGCTACGGGTGGAATCGACGTTGTCGGCGATCGACGTGATGTTGTCGTCATTGTCGTAACCATAAGTCAGCAACGAGACGTCGGTTCCTGCCGGGAGGTAAAGCCGCCTGCTCGCGAGCCGGCCGTCATTGCCCCAACTTTGCTGGAACAGGAGGCCGTTTCCGTATGTCGCCGACAGCATCGACCCGAAGGGTTCATAAGTGATGCCGGATATCAGGTATTGGAGCGGGGCGGAGGCATTCGCTCGCGTGGAAACCAGGGTTACGCGCCCGTACAAATTACGCGTGTAGTTCACGATCCGACCCGACGGATAGGTGATGCGCACCACGCGGTCAGCGTTGTCGTAAGTATAGGAAAGATCGGCAAGGACGGTCGTCCCGCTCTTCCGCCGCCTGGTAGTAATATTGCCCCGATGATCATAACCGAACTGGGTTTCACCGGTGCTGTCCACGGTAGAGACCAACCGTCCAATGCCGTACGAGCCGGTGATCAAATTAGCGTCATAGCTATAGTTGACGATTTCAGATGCTGGACGGCTCACCGGCGTCTTGCTCAAGATACGCCCCAGCGCGTCGCGCACGATATCGACGCGCTGCCCTCGCCCATCGATCGCCGCGATCACGTCGCCCGCCGCATCGTAATAATAGGTGCTGGTGCCGCGATCGGGGCTGACCTCCTGGATCAAGTCGCCAAAGCCATCGCGGACGAACGTCGTCTGAATGGATTTGGGATCCTTGAAACTGGTCGCTCGATCGAACGCGTCATAACTGCTCGTGCTGCTACCCGTGTCGGGCGCAACCGACGAGACCAGTTGATTGAGTCCGTTAAAAGCTTGGGCGGTCGCGAAGGATCGCGCCGAGGTGGTCGAGACGATGTTGCCGAGCTTGTCATAAGCCCAGGTTGTGGTGCGGCCGGCACCCAATGTCTCGGTCAACAAGCGGCCGAGACCATCGAAGGTACGGCTGCTCTCACGCGCCGTCGTGCCGTCCCATCGTTTCACGGATTGGAGCGTGACGTTGCCCATCGGATCGCGGGCGAAGGCGATCTTTTCGCCGTTCACCGTCGAGCGGATCGCGGTAACCTGCCCGGCAAGGTCGCGGTCGATCGCCATTTTAAATGTGCCTGGCAGCGTGACCCCGACGACGCGGCCTTCGACGTCATAATCGAAGGTCGTCACCGCGTCGCCCCCGGATGAAACCGGGCTCTTGACGGTCACGGTCGCTACCCGGCCGAGTTGATCATAAGTATACAGCGTATCGATGCCATTGGGGTCGGTCATCTTTCCCGGTCGACCATTCGCATCGTAATTGGCGAAATGCGTCACGTAACCAAGCGCATTGGTCGAGGTCAGCAGATTGCCGTTGGTGTCGTAGGTGAAGGTGGTGACGTCGTCCTTACCGTTCACATCGAGCCCCTTGGGCCCGTTGACCGACAACAGCCGGCCGTTGTCGTTCCAGGTGTAGGTCCAGGTCCTCGCTTGACCCGCGGTCGAGTAGGGAATGGTTTGCGTCGTTGTGTCGGTCGCAGTCTTCGTCAGCAACAATCCCGCCGGACTGTAAGTGTAATCGATGCTCAGCCCAGGTCGATCTTCGTGCTTGGGAAGATCGAACACTGGATCCCAGGTGAAGTTGGTCGTCCGCGCATCCGATGTCCCTGACGCTTCGCGCAACAGCGTGGGACGGAGCTGTCCGTCGATATCGACGTGCTGCTGCAGCCCCTTCTCATCGGTAAAGTCGGCGATCGCCATGTCGCCGACATAGCCGTAGTAATTATAGTTAGTCGTCGACCCTTCGACTCCCATCGAGGCGTAGTTGGTAACGCTTTGAAGCACACGCTGAGCGTCAGCCCAGTTATGCGCTTTATAGAATCTATAATCCTGTCGATATCCGAGCGGATTTGTCACCTGCCTTATGAACGAGGCCCCCCAAGACATGTCCTCCAGGTTGACGATTTGGTACTTGTTGAACCCGCCAGCGAGTTCGGTCGACGTGACCAACCCGGCCGCATCATAGGTATAAGTAGAAAGCCGGTTGCCGTTCTGGTCGACTTTGCCGGTCAGCGCATAAGGGATCGCCAAGTTTTCATAGAGATAGGTCCGCCCCCAAAGCAACGTGCCGGTGGATGAGAGGCGCTGGACTCCTTCCAGGCGGTCCTGGAGCTTGGAACCGCGGACGTCGTAGTCCTTGCCATAGGTATAGTTCAGGCTCGTTCCATCCGGCAGGTCGATCTTGGAAATCACGTGCACCGCGTGATTCAGCGACAGGGTAGCTGCGGTTTCCCGCGGCGCGTCGGCCCAGGTCAGGGTCATTTGATGACCGAGGCTATCGGTCACCAGGTTGGGAAACTCGCCTGTGTCGGGATATGAATAGGAAATCTTGTACCCATCCGCCCAACCATGCTCAATTGGGACAAGATACCTGACGCCATCCGTTGGATTGCTGGGACCGGCCCGACGGAACAGGATATACTCACCCTGCTGCATATCCATCCGGACCTCGCCACCGCCATTAGAGACAGCCGATCCAGCATAGAAATAATCGTTACGACCGGACGACGGAATGGCGACCATCGATAGTCTGCGCCTAGTCGCCGCATAAGTGTGCCAGGTCCAGACGGAGTCCCCACCATCGGGAAGGAAGATGGCGAAGGAACCATCGACGTCTAGATATTCGAGCCTGCCGTTACCAAAAGCGAGTCTTCCAGGTACGACGCCGTGCCAGCGCGCACCAAAACCCGGAATAGCTGTTGGCGAGACAACGTTCGTATAGTCCTCTCCGAGACTGTAATATGTTCGATCGACCGAGAACCGTCGTTCGGCAGCGGAATAGTCAACCTCTTCATCGACCTTTGCGCCTTGGTTGAGCGCTACTGGATTGCCTACCGTCGGATTTGGAGAGCCATCAGGACCGCCGTCTTTACAACCGCATTGCGCACGCGAGCCCGTATTGGCATCGCCGCGCAGGCAGATGCCGGGATCCGCCAATTGATAGCCGGAGGGGCAATATGCTGTTGCGAGGGCGGAGAGGATGGTGTTGGAATTGGCGTTCAGCGTCCAGTTGCAAGCCGCAGTACGCCCACCATTGTAGGTCGGCGGTTGAAGCGTCGCGCCCGGGTTGTAATAATCGTGCTGAGCCTTGCAGGCCGCATCCGGGCTTGGCCAGTTTCCAGGATCACTCGGAAAATTGCCGCTCCAGAGTGGCGTTGGCGCATAAGCCGGCGGGGCCACTCCTTGTGCATTCGCCGTGACGGGGAACAATAGCAGCGTAAAGAGAAGAGCCAAATATGCAGCAAATCTGTGCATCGTCGTCATCGCCCCCGATCGAGACTCAATGCGGCGAAGGTGTACTGCGATCTCCAGCTTCACAAGGGGTTAGGTCCAAATAGAACGTAAATTTACCTTTCACTACAATATCATGACACGCACGCGACCCTGCCTGCAAAACCGCGCAGTTGAAAGCTTCGGCGCCCGGCGAATTTTCGCCGATCAACGACCACCGGCAGCGTCGCCAGCTTTGAAGGCGGCGGAAAAGGCAGCTCCCAACGGGGGAGCAACCCGCTCCTAAAAGTGCAACTGCACGCCAATGCGGTAGGTCGACCCATAGCGCTCGCGTTCGACTAGGAAGTCCTTGCTGCCCTGATAGTGGCGCCATGGCGAGTCAGTCAGATTGGCCGCGTCGACATAGATCGTATATTGCGGCGTGACCTGTAAACCGACGTGCAGGTCGAGCTGTCCCTGCGCATCCCAATAGGAGTCGGTGGCCGCGCTGGTGCCGACCACGTCGGAGAAGGCCGAGCGGTAATTGAACGCCAGCCGCGCGGTCAGGCCGTATTTCTCGTAGAAGAGGCTGACATTGCCGAGGTCGTGCGACTGATAGGCGAGCGGGATAGCGCCGGCGCGGAACCCCGGTCCGGTGGCATGGCCCCAAACGTGCGTGTAATTGGCCGACAGGCCGAAGCCGCTCAGGAAACCCGGAAGACCGGTGAACTGGGTCTGGGCGTTGAGCTCGACGCCGCCGATGAACTCCTTGTCCATATTGGTATATTGGGTGAGGTCGATCTTCGGATAGTCGGTCGCCGACGCGCCGGGAATGTCGCCCGGATTGGCAATACCCTTCTGGACGATCTGATAGATCGGGTTCTTGATGTCCTTGTAGAAGAAGCCGACGCTGAACAGGCTGTCCTTGGTCGGGTAATATTCGATCGCGGCGTCGAAATTGACCGCTTTATAGGGCTTCAGGAAAGGATTGCCGGCGGCGACTGTGGCCGGATTGGGATCGTTCGGCGTCACCGTGATGAACGGCGCCAGCGTGCTGTAATTGGGGCGGCCGATCGACGTCGTGACCGCGCCGCGTAGCAACAAATTGGGCAACGCCGCGAACTTGACGTTCAGGCCGGGGAACCAGTCGGTGTAGCTGTTGGTGGCGCGGGCGTTGAAACTGTTATTGGCAGCCAGTGCCGCGGCATAGGCCGCGTCGGTCGTGATCGTCTTGCCGATCGCGGTGATCGCGGGGCCGACGATCTTCGCCGCGGTCTGATCGCGCGTATTCTCGACGCGCACCCCTGGAATGACGGTCAAATTGCCGAACTTCAGCGTGACCATCGCATAGCCCGCCAGGATGCGTTCCTTGACGTCGTAATCGGGCGCCAGCGAGCCGCCCAGATTGCCGGCATAGTCGAAGGTCGCGGCGCTCGGATGGGCGGCGAGATAGGCCCGCGCCTTGTTCCAGTCGATCCGCTGACCGAAGTTGAACTGCCCGTTGTAGAAGTCGCTGTCGCCCAGAAACCCGACGGTATCGAGCGTCCAATTGGCGCCCTTGGTGCTCTTGTAACTGGTCAGATCGTGATCGTCATTCTTGTGACGGTCGAGATATTTGAAGCCGACCTGAAACGATGAATCCGTGCCGATGGCGAGCGGATGGCTATAGTCGATTCGACCCTGCCAGATGCGTTCGAACGTGAAGCGATGCTCGGCCTTCAGCTTGCTCTGGATGAAATTGGCCGGATCCGAAAAGATCCCGGCATTCGTACCGCTCGGCACCAACGTATAGGGGTAGGTCGAGGGATCGTAGGTCGCAAACAGCGGGTTGGTCTTGGGCGGCGTATAGGTGAAGGTGAATTCGCTGCGGATCGGGTCTACCTTTTCGGCCCGGGTCCAGCCGCCAGACATCGACAGCTTGCCGCCGCCGACATTGAAATCGCCGCCCAGGGTCACCGACTTGGTGTTGTCGTCCTCTTCGCGATGGCGGACCAGGATCGTCGCGGTGGCCGGCAGCGTGGACAAAGTGAGAGCGTTATAGGCCGGGGTACCCTTTGTCGGGAAATTGATCGCGAGCAGGTTCTGATCGCGAGTCTCATGGTCCTGATATTTGGAATAGCTCGAGCGGATATAGAGCTTGACGTCGTCGCTCGGCCGCCAATCGAAATTGCCGACAATGCCCAGGCGCGTGCGGTACAGGTTGTAGTCGCGATAGCCGCCGCCGGCCGGAACGGCCACGCCACCAATGGTGTTGGTCCAGTCCGAAGAACCCTGGAAATTCTCGGACTCGATCGGGCGTCGCGAATAATTGACCGACAGCACCGCACCGAACGTCTCGCCAGCGCCGAACCGGCCGCCGATCGTGCCGTCGACCTCATAAGGTGATTTCTTGTTGATGCCATACAAGCCGATCGCGCCCCGCGCGTCGAAGAAGAACGGCGCCTTGTTGTCGAACGCGGTCTTGGTCCGGACATTGACCTCGCCGCCGATCGCATTGGCATCCTGGCTCGCGAGCAGCGACTTGGTGACGACGACCGACTGGATCATCGCCGAGGGAAGATCGTCGAGCTTGACCACGCGGCCGTCCGGCTCGGGCGCGGGCAAAGTCTGGCCGTTGAGCGTGACGTTGACCAGGCTCGGGTCGATACCGCGAATGACGACATAGCGCCCTTCGCCTTGATCGTTGGCGACAGACAGCCCGGGCAGGCGCTTGACCGCCTCGGCAACATTCTGGTCGGGCAGCTTGCCGACATCGTTGGCGTGGAGCGTTTCCACGAAATTGTCGGCGTCCCGCTTCTCGGCAGTGGCCGCCCGTAGCGCGGCGCGGCTGCCGGTCACGATGATATCGCTGTTCGGCGCATCGCTCGGAGCAGCACCGCTATCCGCAGTCTGCGGCGCATCACTCGTGGCCGGCAAGGCAGGCGCGGTCTGTCCGTCGGCCGCGAATGAGGGCGTCGCGACGCCCAGAGCGATAGCGGCGAGAGCGAGGCGCGACGTCGTGCCGCGCAGCGTGAAGCTGACCATGTCGTAACCCCCGAAGAGCTGAGGCATTGGTAAATCCCAACGTCCCGTCGCAAGGCGCGCTATTCTCGGCGCGCGACATTCGCGCGACTCAGGGATGACGTCGGCGTTACAATTCGGAGTCGGTTTTGCGACGCAGGGACGGCCTGGCAGCGAGCAACATAAAGCCCCTCCCCTCCAGGGGAGGGGCTTAGAATTAGATCAGCCCATCAACTTCTCGCAGGCATCCAGCGTTTCGCGGAACGTCTGGATGATCGCCTGATACGGTGCCGGACTCGCCATATCGAGACCGGCGCGCTTGAGTATCTCGGTCGGATAATCCGACCCGCCCGATTTGAGCACATTCAGGTAATTGTCGCGCTCCTTGGCGCCGCCTTTCAGGATCGCGCGCGCGAAATAGGACGCCGCCGAGATCGAGGTGGCGTATTGATAGACGTAGAAGCTCGAATAGAAATGTGGAATGTACGCCCATTCGGACGCGTATGTGTCCGACACTGCGACCTTGGGTCCGTGATAGCGCTTGAGCAGATCGAGATACATCGCGCTGAACTTCTCGCCCGACATCCCCTCGCCCGCTTCCGCCTTGTCGTGCGCGGCAAGCTCGAACTCGGCGAACATCGCCTGGCGGTAGAAAGTCCCGCGCATACCTTCGAGCTGCATGCCGAGATAGTAGAGCTTCTCCTGCTTGGTCTTGGCGTTCGCGACCATGTACGCTGCGAGCAGCTGCTCGTTGCAGGTCGAGGCGATCTCCGCGAGGAACAGCGGGTAATCCGATTTCTCGTACACCTGGTTCTTGTTAGCGAGCAGCGTGTGCATCGCGTGGCCCCATTCGTGTGCGAAGGTGGTCATGCCCTCGTAATTGTGGCCGAGGTTGAGCAGCAGATACGGGTGCAGGTCATACGCCGCACCCGGGTTCATATAGGCGCCCGATTTCTTGCCCGGCCGCGGGAACGGATCCATCCACTTGCCCGCGGTCGCCTTGCCGAGCAGATCGACATATTCGGGGCCGAGCACCTTGGTCGCCGCCAGCGTGTTGCTGCGCATGTCGGCGAGTTCGGCCTTCTGATCGAGCTTCACCAGCGGCGGATAGATATCGTAATAAGCCATGTCGGGCAGGCCGAGCAGCTTGCGGCGCAATTCGAAATAGCGGTGCAGTTCGGGCAGGCCCTTGTTGGTCTCCGCGACCAGCGTCCGGTACACGCCCTCCGGCACGTTGTTGCTCGACAGCGACATGGCGAGCGAGGTCGGATATTTGCGCGCCTTCTTGCGGAACACGTCGGCCTTGAGCTTGGCGGCATAAGCCGCACCGAGCGAATTCTGGAACTTGCCATATTCCGCCCAGAAGGTGTCGAATACGAGTTTGCGGTCGGCGCGGTTGGGCGCGTCGCGGTTGAGCGTATAGGCTTGGTCGTCGAGCCGCACCTGCTTGCCGGTCGACAAGGTCAGGGTCGGCCAGGGAATATCCGAGGCGACGAGCTGTTCACGGATGTCGCTCGGTCCCGACAGAGGCGACCCGACGCCCGCCAGCAGTGTCTCGCCTTCCGGCGACAAGGTGTGCTCGGCCTGACGCAATGTATCGGCGAGCGCGAAGTCGAAGCGCTTCTTGAGCGTGTCGTTCGACGCGATGAACCCGGCGATCTTGGCCTTGCCCAGCGACAGGATTTCGGGAGTCGACCAGGCGGTGGCCTCGCCAAGCGCGGTGAACAGGTCGATCGCCTGCGCCTGACGCTCCTGATTGGCCGATACGCGCAGATCGGCATCGGCATTGAGGCTGGCATAGGTATAAACTTTGCTCGCAGCGCGCCCGATATCGGACTGAGCGACCAGGAAGGCCGCGAGCGTCTCGGCGCTTTCGCCCAATTTGCCCTGATACTTGGCCAGGCCCGGCACCTCGGCCAACGTCTTCTTGCGCGCTTCGTCCCAGGCAGCGTCGTTGGGATAAAGGTCGGTCAGGTCCCACATCGCGCCGGGCGCCGCATCCTGCGCCCAGGCCGGCATCGCCGCGGCAATCGACATCATCGCCGCAGCGGTCATCGCCTCACGGCGCGAAAGTTCGGTCATGCTATTTCCCTTTGAGCGCGCCGGTGGACCGGCATCGAGTGGACGCACTCATCCTGCCGCGACGACTGGCCAAAGGGAAGTGTGTATTAGCGGGTTAGCGCACCGACGGGCAGGATCACCGGAATATTATCGATCCGTGTGAACCGCCCGGCCGCCGCTGCCGGCGCCGCGACGTTAGGCGCTAACACGTAGAGCCGGTGCGGATCGATCTGCCCTGCGGTGAACGCCGCCAGCTCGCGCCGCTGGCGCTCGACGGTCGCAACCGAATCGCGTGCCGCATAGACCAATCGGACAGGCTTGCCCTGGCCCACCGCGCGCCAAGCGACTTCCTGGAACAGCGAGAGGTCACGCGTCGCGTCGGGCGGTACGAAGGTGACATCGCGCGCCGCCGCGACCGCGCGGTCCCAGCGGGGATCGGGCGTCAAGACATAGAGGCGATGTGCACCCGCCTCGGCACTCCGAGCGCGGACCACGGCCGCCATGCCTGACAGATCGAGGATCTGGATCGCCAGCAGCAATACGAGCAGGCCGTCGGCCTGGGCACGCGGTAGTCGATAAGCTGCAAGGATCGCGGCCAGCACGAGCACATAGGCGACCGGCCAGAACAGCCGGCCCGAGGCCCGGACCAAATCCAGCGCCGCTATGAGGAAACTCGGCAACGGGATGCGCGGCAACATCTGCCCGGCGACATCGGGATAATTGCTGATCGCGAGCAAGGTCAGCGCGACGAGCGCGGGGATCAGCCAGCGCAAGCGACGTAACGACGAACGCTGGTTGTCCGCCGCCGGTCGCCTCCACGCGACCACCACCGCGATCGGGAACAGCAGGAGCAAGCCGGCACCGAGATACTGGAATCCTTCGAACCCGCGCCCGGCGCGTTGCGCGACAGACGGCAGGAGGCGCGAATAAACCGGCGTGCCTGGGTTTATGGGCGCGTCGATCGGCATCGCGAACGCGCCGTAATTGCCCGCCAGCGTATGCGCCTCTCCGGCCCCGAGCAGCCAGGCTAGACCCGCAACCATCGCCAAAATCACCGCCGCGCCGCCAACCAGGACGACGCGCCCACGCCGATCCGCGATCACGAAGCGCTCGATCATTGCGGTCAGCCAGATCGCGCCGACCATCATCAGCAGGTAATTGTGCACCAATGCCGCGATCAGCAGCAGCACCGCCCAGCCCCGGTTCGATCCGGCCCGCCCCGGATCGAGGAAGCGCCACAGCGCCCACAGGATCAGCCAGTGCGCCATCAAATTGGCGTGGACATAGCGATTGGCGAGCGTTGGCAGCGCAGCGAGCAGAATCACGCCACACCATAAGGCGATCGGCCCTGGTGCGTATTTCCTGAGCAACAGCCAAGCGAAGAAGACCTGCAGGAACAGGCAGACCAGAATCCATGGACCGACGAACTGCGCATCGGTGGGCAACAGCGAGGCGAGCGGCCGCGCTGCGATACCAATCAGCGGATTGCTGTCGGTGAACAATAAAGGCACGCCGTCGGGGGCGTTGAGCTGGCGCGTCCGCAGCACGCCCGGCGCAGGATCGTGCAGCCACGCGTGAATCCCCAGCGCATTCTCACCATTGTCCGACCCACGGATCAGCCAGCCGGCATTGCCGATATCGAGCGTTGCCGGGTGGAATAGCGCAAGGAACAGCGCCAGCGGCAACAGCAGCAAAGGCAATCGAGGCAGAAGCGCGCGCACTCCAGCGGCTTGCCCGACCGGCGCTACTTTATAGTTAACGGACGGCCAAAGTCCTTTCGGCGAGGGGAGATTTTTCTGATCTGGGCTTGACTCCATAACGCGATATATATCACGTTATATTTATAGCAACACGAGGACGATTCGATGGTCGACGATGCGATAGCGTTCGAGGGAGCGGTTATGCTCGGCAGCCGCCTCAAGCGACTGGCCGAACGCTTCCAGAGCGGCGCCGAACGCATCGCTGCCGATTGCAACCTGCCGACCCAGCCGAGCCAGATGCCCCTCCTCACCGCGCTTCATCGTCACGGTCCCCAGACGGTGGGCGATCTGGCCGAGCGGATGGGGATCAGCCAGCCCGCCGTGACGCGCATCCAATCACGACTGCTCGACCTCGGCCTGATCGAGACCAGCCGCGACGAACGCGACCAGCGTACCCGGACGATCGCGCTGACCGACAAGGGTCACGAGGCGATGGACCTGGCGAGGACGGTGCTGTGGCCGCGGCTGCGCGCCGCGGTTGCCGAAGTGTGCGACGTCGATGCCTTCCTGGCGCAGATCGCCGCGATAGAGACCGCGCTCGCCGCGCAACCGCTCGAGCGGCGCCCGCGCGGCGGCCTCGCCATCCGCCGGTTCAGCGATGAACTCGCGCCCGATTTCTATCGCATCAACGCGCAATGGATCGAGGACATGTACACGCTCGAACCAACCGATATCGACGTGCTCAGCCACCCGCGCGAACGGCTGATCGAGCCGGGCGGCGACGTGCTGTTCGTCGAGGATCCCGAGCTCGGTATCGTCGGGACATGCGCGCTGCAGAAGACCGGCGAGCGTCAGTTCGAGTTGACCAAGATGGGCGTCGTGCCGAAAGCGCGCGGGCGCAAAGCGGGCGAATTCCTGCTCCACGCGACGATCGAGCGCGCCTTCACGCTGGGGTGCGACCGGCTGTATCTGCTGAGCAACGCCAAGGGTGCAGCGGGCGTGCATCTCTATGAGAAGGCAGGGTTCGTGCACGACGAGGGAATTATGGAAGAGTTCGGCAAGCGCTACGCGCGGTGCAATGTGGCGATGCTGTATCGGGGCACGCAAGACAGATTTAGTTCAACGACCGTCGTTGCTTAGGTCGTTTTCTGGACGTCGGAAGGACACAATTCGATACTTCCGCGTGGCAGCCCCGCCCGCCCTCCATGGAGTATCCGAATGGCATCCCCGGCCTTCTGGATGCTGGCCAGAACGCAGAAATACCCCTCGCTTTTTATCTCGTCCGGACCTGACGCAACGTCCCCAGGACGCCGATGGGCGAGCATCCAGGCATAGTCATCTTCGCTGATCTCGATATTCGACCAGAGCGGCATGGTCTGGATGTTCCAGCTCTGACCTTTTCCATGCGTCCGATAAGCTCGCGATATCGCGATTGGCACCTGCCGATATGTGACTGTCTTCGCGGGCGGAAAGTCGATCCATCCCTCGACGATCTCGCTCGCCGGCAGGAGCGTCATCGAGACCGCCAAAAAACTCAGAAAAGAACTGGCGATCGTGAAGCCGATCCGATTGTAGGCCGGCCATGAATTTGTCGTCGGCCACAGGACGACAGCGCCGACGAGAGCGACAACAACGCCTGTTGCGAAATCCCATCCGATGACGTTGCTGTGGTCCGGCGCCAACTCGGTGGCGTCGTCGATCCTGCCCAGAACAAAGCTGAGCAAGAGCAGACACCCGCAGACGGCAAGCCATCCGATAGCCGGCTTTTCGAGCTTTCGTTTTACTGACGGGGTGCTCTGCACGGAGCACCGCTATCAAACGGAAAACCGGGAGTAAATCGTGACATCGGCCATCGCGCTGGATAAAAAGAAAGGCCGGCGGATCGCTCCGTCGGCCTTTCTTTTTGTGGTCGGGGCAGCGGCGAAGCCGCTGCCTGACGTCGGTCGGGATATTCGGCGGGGCCGAAGACCCGCCGTCCGTTCCGATTTCGTGTCGGAAGCAGCTCTCGCTGCTCCCGTCCGAAATCAGAAGTCCATCCCGCCCATGCCGCCCATGCCGCCGCCGCCCATGGGCATGGCGGGCTTGTCTTCCGGCAATTCCGACACCGCCGCTTCGGTGGTGATCAGCAAGCCGGCAACCGAGGCCGCATCCTGCAGCGCAGTGCGAACGACCTTGGTCGGATCGATCACGCCGGCAGTGACGAGGTTCTCGTACACGTCGGTCTGGGCGTTGAAGCCCTGCGACGGGTCGTTGCCCTCGAGCAGCTTGCCCGAGATCACCGCGCCGTCATGACCGGCATTCTGCGCGATCTGGCGCAGCGGCGCATAGAGCGCCTTGCGGACGATATCGATGCCGCGGGTCTGGTCGTCATTGGCGCCCTTGAGACCTTCGAGAGCCTTGGTCGCGTAGAGCAGAGCGGTACCGCCACCGGGGACGATGCCTTCTTCGACGGCCGCGCGGGTCGCGTGCAGCGCGTCGTCGACGCGATCCTTGCGCTCCTTGACCTCGACTTCCGAAGCACCGCCGACCTTGATCACCGCGACGCCGCCCGCGAGCTTGGCCAGACGCTCCTGGAGCTTCTCACGGTCGTAATCCGACGTGGTGTTCTCGATCTGCTGACGGATCGCTTCGGTGCGGCCCTTGATCGCATCGGCATCACCGGCGCCATCGACGATGGTGGTGTTGTCCTTGTCGATCGAGACGCGCTTGGCGGTGCCGAGCATGCCGATGGTGACGGTCTCGAGCTTGATGCCCAGGTCTTCCGAGATCATCTCGCCCTTGGTCAGGATCGCGATGTCCTCGAGCATCGCCTTGCGGCGATCGCCGAAGCCCGGCGCCTTGACCGCGGCGACCTTCAGGCCACCACGCAGCTTGTTGACCACGAGCGTGGCGAGCGCCTCGCCCTCGATGTCCTCGGCGATGATCAGCAGCGGACGGCCCGACTGGACGACCGCTTCCAGGATCGGGAGCATCGCCTGCAGGTTCGACAGCTTCTTCTCGTGGATCAGGATGTACGGGTCGTTGAGTTCGACCGTCATCTTCTCCGGGTTGGTGATGAAGTAAGGCGACAGATAGCCGCGGTCGAACTGCATGCCCTCGACGACATCAAGCTCGAATTCGAGACCCTTCGCCTCTTCGACGGTGATCACGCCTTCCTTGCCGACCTTGTCCATCGCTTCGGCGATCTTCTCACCGACGACGGTGTCGCCATTGGCCGAGATGATGCCGACCTGGGCGATCTCGTTCGAACCCGAGACGGGCTTCGAGCGCGCCTTCACGTCCTCGACGACCTTGGTCACCGCGAGATCGATGCCGCGCTTCAGGTCCATCGGGTTCATGCCGGCCGCGACCGACTTCATGCCCTCACGAACGATCGCCTGGGCGAGCACGGTGGCGGTGGTGGTGCCGTCGCCGGCGAGATCGTTGGTCTTGGACGCGACCTCACGGATCATCTGCGCACCCATGTTCTCGAACTTGTCCTTGAGTTCGATTTCCTTGGCGACGGTAACGCCGTCCTTGGTGATGCGCGGAGCGCCGAACGACTTCTCGATCACGACGTTACGGCCCTTCGGACCGAGCGTGACCTTGACCGCGTCGGCCAGGATATCGACGCCGCGCAGGATGCGCTCACGCGCGTCGCGGCTGAATTTAACGTCCTTGGCTGCCATGTTGGCTACCTTTCCTTATGGTTCGTCATCCCAGCGAAAGCTGGGAGCTTGTGGTGCTTGAGACCCCGGCGTGCGCTGGGGTGACGGAATTGATCAGCCGACGATCCCCAGGATGTCGCTTTCCTTCATGATCAACAGGTCTTCGCCATTGACCTTGACCTCGGTGCCCGACCATTTGCCGAACAGGATGCGGTCGCCGGCCTTGACGTCGAGCGGGGTGACCTTGCCGTCCTCGCTCTTGGTGCCGGTGCCGATGGCGACGACTTCGCCTTCCTGCGGCTTTTCCTTGGCGGTGTCGGGGATGATGATCCCGCCCGCAGTCTTCTCTTCCGCCTCAACACGGCGGACGAGGACGCGGTCATGCAACGGACGAAAGTTCATTTGCGTGAGTCCCTCAATAGGAATTGAATTGGGATTAGCACTCAGTTCCCCCGAGTGCCAACGCAGCGCATATGTGTCTCGTCTTCCAACTCGTCAACGGGGTCGGAAGATTCTTTTGCTTAAGCGGGGCGAGAGCATTCAAACCCGCGACGGACTGGGTCAGCCGGCCGCGGGCAGCAATCCCAGCCGCTCGCGCATCGCCCAGCGCGCGACGAGCAGCGCCGAGACGACGGCCAGCCCGACGGCGAGCCCGACCCAGATGCCGACGCCTTGCCACTGCAAATGGAAACCGAACAGGATCGCGGTGCCGAACCCGGCCACCCAATAGCCGAACGCCGCGACCACCATCGGAATGCGCGTATCCTGCAGCCCGCGCAGCGCGCCCGCCGCGACCGCTTGCGCTCCGTCGAACAACTGGAACATCGCGGCGACGGCCAGATACTGGATCGCCAGCGCCACTTCGCGGGCCCGCGCCGGGTCGTCGACATTGACGTAGATCCCGACGATCAGCTTCGGCGCGATCCAGATCGTCGTCGCGGTCAGTACCATGAAGCCGGTGCCGGTGACGATCGACGCCCAGCCGGCGCGGCCGATCCAGACGCGGTTGCGCGCGCCATAGGCCATGCCGACCCGGATCGTCGCCGCCTGGGCGATGCCGAACGGCACCTGAAAGGCGAGCGCGGCGATGTTGAGCGCGATGGCGTGCGCCGCGACTTCGGTCACGCCGATCAGCCCCATCAGGAAGGCCGCGCCACCGAACAGCCCGCCTTCGAGCGTAAAGGTCAGTGCGATCGGCGCGCCGAGTCGCGCGATTTCGCCCATCCGCGTCCAATGCGGCAGCCACCATTTGCCGAACAGGCGGTAGCGGCGCAGCTTGCCGTCGAACGCCAGGATCGCGGCATAAGCCAGCATCATCGCGATCGCGGTGACCAGGCTGGCGATCGCCGATCCCTCCAGCCCCAGCGCGGGAAAGCCGGCATGGCCGAACACCAGCAACCAATTGCCCAGCGCGCCCATGCCGAGCGCGCCCGCCGTCACCAGCATCGCCCAGCCCGGCCGGCCGAGCGCGGCGGCGACGGTGCGCATCACTCCCGCCCAGATATTGGGCACCATGATGAACAACAGGATGTCGAGGAACGCGCCGGTGCGTGCCGCCACCCGCGGATCCTGCCCCAACAGCAGCAGGATCTCCCGGCTGAACGCGAGCACCACCATGAAGAACAGCCCGCTGATCAGCCCCAGCCACATCGCCATGCGGAATGACCGCCTTACCTGGCGAACGGCATGTGCCCGCGCACCCAGTTCGGCGGCGATGATCGGCGCGCAGGCGCCGGTGAAGCCGATCATCGCCCACATGATCAGGCTGAACAGGAACACGCCCAGCGTCGCCGCGGCGAAATCGATCGCGCCCAGCCGCGCCACGAACATCACGTCGACGGCATAGACGCCCATCTGCAGCAGATTCGCGCCGACCAGCGGGCCGGACAGGCGAAACAGCGCCCATAGTTCGGCGCGCGTCGAGGCAGGGGCAGGGCCGGCCAGCGGCATGGGGGCAGCTAACGCGACCATAGGGACGGAGGCTCTAGGGCGTGTATTGTCTAGCGGCAACACTCTGGAGGACACTTAAGCCCCTCCCCTTCAGGGGAGGGGCTAATAGGAGCCATAGGCCTGAACCCAATCATGCGTATTGCTCAACCATCACACTTGCGGCTATCGCGGCTTTAAGACACGCTGCATGGCGCAGTGGGAGACGATCGACGTGAAATTGGTACGCGGCGCCTGGAAGATTCTGGTCGGCATCAAGGACGGCCTGGTGCTGATCTTCATGCTGCTGTTCTTCGGCATCCTGTTCGCCGCTTTGTCGGCCAAGCCCAACAGCACGGTCCGCGACGGAGCGCTGCTGCTCAAGCTCGACGGTCCGATCGTCGAACAACCAGAGAACGTCAGCCCGTTCGCCGCGATGCAAGGTGGCGGCAAGCAGCACCAATTCCGCCTGCGTGACCTGGTCCGCGCGATCGATGCGGCCAAGGACGATTCGCGCGTCAAGGTCGTGGTGCTCGATCTCGACGGCTATGGCGGCGGCTATCCCGCCGCGGTGACCGAGGTCGCCAATGCGCTCGGCCGGGTCAAGGCATCGGGCAAGCCAGTGCTGGCTTATGCCACTGCCTATACCGACGGCAGCTATCTGCTCGCCGCCAATGCCAGTGAGGTCTGGCTCAACCCGATGGGCGGCACGCTGTTCATGGGTCCCGGCGGCAACCAGCTCTATTACAAGGGCTTGATCGACAAGCTCGGCGTCAACGTCCACGTCTATCGCGTCGGCAAGTTCAAGTCGTTCGTCGAACCCTATGAGCGCGACGCGCAGTCGCCAGAAGCGAAGGAAGCGCTCACCGCGCTCTACGCATCGATCTTCAGCCAGTGGAAGGACCTGATCCACAAGGCGCGGCCCAAGGCGCAGATCGACGCCTTTCTGACCGCGCCGGATCAGGCGATCGCCGCGACCAAGGGCGATATCGCGCACGCCAACCTCGCCTCCGGCCTGGTCGACAAGCTCGGCGATCGGCTCGCTTTCGGCAAGCGCGTGGCGCAACTGGCGGGTGACGGTCCGAAAAAGGTCGCCGGTAGCTTCGCCGCGATCAAATATGACGATTTTGTCGCCGCCCACCCGATGTCCACCTCCGGCGACAGGATCGGCATCGTCACGGTCGCCGGCGACATTATCGACGGCAAGGCCGGACCCGGCACCGCCGGCGGCGACACGATCGCCAAGGCAGTGCTCGACGGCCTGGCCAAGAAGGACCTGAAGGCGCTCGTCGTGCGCATCGACTCGCCCGGCGGGTCGGCGCTGGCGTCCGAGACGATCCGCAAGGCGGTGCTCGAAGCCAAGGCGCAAAAGCTGCCGATCGTCGTCTCGATGGGCGGGCTCGCCGCATCGGGCGGCTATTGGGTGTCGACTGCCGGCGACGTGGTCTTCGCCGAGCCCAATACGATCACCGGGTCGATCGGCATTTTCGGCATCATCCCGACCTTCGAGAATTCGCTCAAGAAGCTCGGCATCACAACCGACGGGGTGAAGACCACACCCCTGTCGGGCCAGCCCGACGTCTTTGGCGGCACCAGTCCCCAGGTCGATTCGATCCTGCAGGCGTCGATCGAACATGGCTATGCCGAGTTCATCGGCCGGGTCGCTACCGCCCGCAAGATGACGCCGCAACGCGTCGACGAGATTGGCCAGGGCCGTGTCTGGGACGGCGGCACCGCGCGTCAGCTCGGGCTGGTCGATCGTTTCGGCTCGCTCGACGACGCCGTTGCGGAAGCCGCCAAGCGCGCCGGGATCGACGCCAAGAACGTGCGCCGCGTCTATCTGGAAAAGCAGCCCGGCTGGTTCGCCAAGCTGGTCCAGGGCTTTGCCGACAATGACGATGACGACGCCAGCGCGACCGACGACGCCAAGGCGGGCGATCTGTTCGCGATGCTTGCCGCGCAGCGTCAGGACGTGTTCGCCCGCGCGCTGGGCGATGCCAAGCGGCTGGCGACGGTCAATTCGGTCCAGGCACGCTGCCTCGAATGCGCCGGCTTCTCCGACGCCCGCTCCGATGCCGACGACCGCACCCTGGCGCAGATGCTGATCAAGGCGATCTGGCAGTGATCGCGCTGCGCCCCGCGCGGCCCGAGGATGCAGCATCGATCGCGGCGATCTACGCGCCGTATGTGCTGACCGCGACGGTCTCGTTCGAGACGGAGGCGCCCGACGCGCGCGCGATGCGTAACCGCATGACGGCGAGTGATGGGCTCTATCCGTGGATCGTCGCCACCAACGGCGTCGAGGATGGCGATGCCGTCCTGGCCTATGCTTATGCCACCAAGTTCCGCGAACGGCCGGCCTATCGCTATGTCGTCGAGACCTCGATCTACGTCTCCGGACCGGTCCAGGGACAAGGCGTCGGACGGCTACTTTATCCCGCGCTGATCAACACGTTGCGCGCACAGGGATTCGTCCAGGCGGTGAGCGTGATTTCGCTGCCTAACGACTATACGATCGGGCTGCACGAAGCGGCGGGGTTCCGCCGTCAGGGTGTGCTGCGCGAGCTCGGCTTCAAGCAGGGTCGCTGGATCGACGTCGGCTTCTGGCAGCGCGAGCTCAACGATGCCGCGATCCCACCGGCCGAGCCCAAGCCGTTTTCCGAGGTCGGTCTGATCCGCGCCTGACACCGCGATAGTTCGGTCCCGACCTAAGTGTCGGCACCTGTGCCGGGACGGCGCGTTGTCCCCGGCATGAACCACCTGTCTTCGCAAACCCAGGCTCGGCGCGGCACCGCGGCGGCGATGGGACTGATCGCGATCGGCTTTGCCGGCAGCACGATGATCACGCCGCTTTATGCCTTGTATCAGGCACAGTTCGGCTTCTCCGCCGTCGTGCTGACGATCGTCTATGCCGCTTATGTCATCGGCAATCTCTCAGCGCTGCTGTTCCTCGGCCGGCTGTCGGATCGCATCGGCCGACGCCCGATCGCCTTCGCCGCGATCGGCCTGTGCCTGGTCGCGGCGTCGGTCTTCCTGACAGCGCACAGCACGGCATGGCTGTTCGCGGGACGCGTCGTCAGCGGCCTCGCCGTTGGGCTAGCATCGGGCACCGGCACTGCCTGGCTGGTCGACCTCCGACCCGACGACCGCCCCCGCGCGACCCTGCTCGCGATCCAGGCCAACATGGCGGGGATTGGCCTGGGGCCGTTGATCGCAGGGCTGCTCGCGAGCTACGCACCGCTGCCGCTTGCCCTGCCCTTTCTGGTCTATGGCGCCGCTATCGCCACGGTCGCCGTGATAGTGACGCGGACTCGCGAGACGGTCTCAACCCGCGCGATCGACGCCGCGTTGTTCCGCCCGCAATTCGCGCTGCCGCAGGACGCGCGCGCCGCCTTTGTCGCGCCCGCCATCACCTCGTTCGCCACGTTCGCCTTTGTCGGTTTCTACGCGGCGCTGGTGCCGTCGATCCTGCACCAGGCGATGCATCTCGCCAGTCCGGCGATCAGCGGCGCGATCCTGGCGCAATTGTTCGCGGTCGCCGCCGCGACGATGCTGGCGACGCGGCGCCTGTCGAGCCGGATGGCGATGCTGAGCGGGTTGGTGACGATCGCGCCGGCGCTCGCGCTGCTGGTCCTCGCTCAGTCGCAGCAGAGCCTCGCATTGTTGATGCTGGGAACGACATGTGGCGGCATCGCACTGGCGCTCGGCTATCGCGGCAGCCTCGAGATCGTCAACACGATCGCACCCGCCGACCGCCGCGCCGGCTTGGTGTCGGTCTATCTGGTGATCTGCTTCATCGGCAATTCGCTTCCGGTGATCGGCGTCGCCATGGTCGGCGCCGTCGCCGGACCGGTCAGGGCCAGCGAGATCTTCGCCGGCGTCATGCTCGTACTGGCCGGGGTGGCGTTCCTCACCGGGCGGCGCTTTGCCCCGCGTCGCCCAACTCGAGCTTGCGAAGCGCGCTAGCCGGTCTCGCCCTTGCGATAGGCCGGCAGCGCCAGCTTCCAGCGCAGCGCCGCCGCGCGCAGGCTGAACCCGGCGACGGCGGCAATCCCGGCGGCGACCGGCAACGGCACGCCGAGCAGCCCCAGTGCGACATAAGAGCCCGACGCCAGCGCCGCCGCGGTGACATAGATTTCGGGCCGCATGATAATCGACGGCTCGCCCGCCAGCACGTCGCGGATGATCCCGCCGACGCAGGCCGTCACCACGCCCATCAGCGCCGCCGGCACCGGAGGCACGCCGAACCCTATCGCCTTGGCCGCGCCGAACACGGCATAAGCTGCCAGCCCGACCGCATCGAACCAGTCTAGCGCCGCCCCACGCCACCATCTGACGGGAGTCAGCCACACCGCGAAGGCAACCGCGAGACACGCCGCCGCCGCGCGGCTGTCATGGATCCAGAATACCGGCGCCCCGATCAACAGATCGCGCACCGTCCCGCCGCCGACGCCGGTGACGAGCGCGAAGAAGCAAAGCGTGACCATCGTCTGCCCGCGCCTCGCCGCGGCCAGCGCGCCCGACGCGGCGAACACGACGAGCCCGGCAAGGTCGAGCCACGGCGCGATCGCCGGGAGCCATTCTGGGGTGTGGGGGAGCATCGGACGAAGGGTAGCGCGACGAACCAGGCTTCGCCACAGGGTTTGAGTTCTGCAAAGCCCGGATGACGAACCAAAGGTGTCTAGGCTCCCCCAAACGTAAACGGTGCTTATCCCCTAAGAGCGAGGGTAAGGTGTTCCCCGCAAAAAGTGCATCCCGTACGTCAGCCGGCGCCCGCTAGCGGATCTCAAGGCGCTCGCGGCAAGCAAGCTCGGAAGATAATTCCCTCTCCCGCTTGCGGGAGAGGGAGGGACCCGCCGCCGAAGGCGGTGGGAGGTGAGGGTCTTCTTTCTTCTTGAATTCCAGCTGCTTGAAAGAAGAAAGAAGACCCTCACCCAACCCTCTCCCGTATACGGGAGAGGGCTAAAGATAAATGAGGGCGGAATCGGGGGAGCAGGGGTGGACAGCCGACTATGTCGCCAGTCCCCAAACGCAATTGGGGAGCCGGTGTTGCCACCGACTCCCCTGTCGCCGGACTTCGATCCGCTCATCACGTCTTGCGACCTGACCGCGCTTTCTGGTTTCGGCGGCTCGCTACGCCCGTGCTGTCCGAAGACGGCGCCAGGTTTCGCGCTTTGCTCCGTTCGGATCGTCTTGCGACGCTCCTCCCTTTGCACCGCTCCGATCGAATTGTCCGAAGACACTTCTCCCTTCGCGGATCGCTCCACCCCTCAGACCCGAAAGTCCCAGGAATCTCGCGTTTGCTTCGTTCAGATCGTCTTGCGACGTTCTTCCCTCGGCTCCGTTCCGGCCGAACCACCCGAAGGCATTTCGTCCATCGCGGTTTGCTCCACCTGGCTGGCCCGAAAGCTACCCTGGTATCGCGCCGTTCCGTTCGGTTTGATCCGAAGACCCACCTGAGCTTCCCGGGTCGGTCGTCGGGGCCGGGTGCGATCATCCGAAGAGTCTCAGCAACCCGGCCACCGGCGGCCTACGAAGATAGTTTGCCGAAGCATCCTGTCTTCGCTTTGTCGCCTCGGTGCCCTTTTCATTTTCCCGGTTGCCCGGTTCATGAACAGCATTCCGTTGCGACCCGCGATCATTCCGCCCGAAAGCTTCCTGATCACGTTCGGTTCGTCAGATGCATAGTCCGGCCGTCGCGCTTGCGCGCTCCATTCGGACACAGCAGCGCTGCCGTCCCTCCCTCGAAACCGCCTTCCTCCCCTTGCGGGTCGGATGCATCTTCTCGAAGATCAAGTTCTTGAACTTTCTTCCGATTTCTCGGTGAACCGCTCTCGTTCCTGATGTCATCATGCTGTCACCAAAGCCGAGTCGCACCAAGCACGAAACACGTACCCGCCCCTGTGGATAACGTGGATAACGTGCACAGATGGCAGAAGCGTTGAAACAAAGTGTCGCGCGATCATTTCGTCCCGGATTCGGCACGCCATGCAACCCAATCGCTGCGCGAACGTTACGCACCCGGCATTGAATCACATCCATTACCAAGCAAGGGAAACAATATGCGTAAAGTTCTGCTCGCGCTCAGCGCAGCGTCGATGGTCACCTCGGCGGTCATTCCGCTCACGCAGGCCGATGCCCGTCGCTCGCAATATCGCGAATGGCGCGGCCGTGACGGCCGCACCTATTGCCGCCGCTCGAACGGCACCACCGGCCTGGTGGTCGGCGGCGTGGCCGGTGCATTGATCGGCCATGGTGTCGCCGGCCGCGGCGACAAGACGCTCGGCACGATCGTCGGCGGCGTCGCCGGCGCGTTCGGTGGTCAGGCGATCGACAAGACGATCACCAAGAAGCGTCGTTGCCGCTAAGGCGATACGATTAAAATGGGGCGCGGTTCGCAAGGACCGCGCCCTTCTTCTATGAGGAATGCATCATGCCCACACGCAGCGGCTCGGCAAAATACGAAGGCTTCGGCAAGGACGGTGTCGGCCACGTCTCGACCCAATCCGGCGTCCTCAGCGACCAGAAATACGGCTTCAACACCCGCTTCGGCGACGAACCCGGCACCAATCCCGAGGAGCTGATCGCGGCGGCGCATGCCAGTTGCTTCACCATGGCGCTCAGCTTCGCACTCGCTCGCGAGGGCTTTACCGCCGGCACGCTCGAAACCAACGCTAAGGTGACGCTCGACAAGCAGGGCGAAGGTTTCGCGATCACGCGTTCGGACCTGACGCTCGCCGCTCATATCGAGGGTATCGACGAGGCTCAATTCGCGCGCATCGCCGCCGACGCCAAGGCCAATTGCCCGGTGTCGAAAGTGCTCAATGCCGAGATCACGCTGACCCACACGCTCAACGGCTGACGTGTTTTTTCAGCTTCGCTGATACGGTGCCAGCCCGCGACCGTTTCAGCTTCCTGAAACGGCATCACGCCAACTGTCGCTCCGATGAACGCGAGGTAGTTCTACGTTCACGCAACCTCCCGGCCGTGCGGTTTGTTTTAACCGCACCCAAACAACGGGAGAATGATGATGCGACGGCTAATCATGGCCGCCCTGGCCACCAGCGTGACGATTACCCCGATCGCGGCGATGGCCCAGGACAATCCGTACCAGGCGCGCAAGGAATATCGCGACGAGGTCCGCGACGCCAACAAGGATTACCGCAAGGATTTGCGTCATGCCGACAATTGGCGCGACGTCCAGCGCGCGAATCGCGAGCGCAACGGCGAGATTCGCGATGCGCGCAGGGATTACCGCAGGGACACGCGCGACTGGCGCCGCTATCGCTCGTACGACTGGAACCGGACGGAGCCGGGTCAGCGATATTATTATGCCGACCGCTATTATCGCGACGGCCGCTATTATCGTCCCTATCACCTGAGCCGGAACGACCGCGTCTATCGCGGCTATGACGGACGCTATTATTGCCGACGTTCGGACGGCACGACTGGACTGATCGCCGGCGCGGCGCTGGGCGGGCTGCTTGGCAACGCCCTGTCGAATGGACGCTCGGCGACATTCGGCACCCTGCTCGGCGTCGCGGGTGGTGCGGCGCTGGGGTCCTCGATCGACCGCGGCCGGGTGCAGTGCCGCTAAGATCCTGATCGTTCAGGCGATAAAAATGCGAGGGTCCGGTCCCCGACCGGGCCCTCGTTTCGCGTCAGTTCGCGCTCGAGACGGGTGTCGTGCCGTTGAAGCGGATCGTGACGAATGAGGCGTCGCACAGATTGACCGCCGGGAAGACAGCGGAACTAGTGTCCGCGAAGGTCGCCTTGATTTCCCATTTGCACTGCGACGCGGCCTTGTCGAAATGGACCGTATTTCGGCCGCCGACCTTGAAGTTCTTGGGCTTCTCGCCTTCGTCGACCTTGTTCTTCTGCCATTGATTGGCACCGGCCGGCGACAGTTCGATCAGCGTGATTTCCTTGCCGGAATTGTTGATCAGGATGAAATCCCAAGCGTCAGCATAAGCGGGAGCGGCCAGCCCCAGCATCGCGACGCCCACCCCGAAACGGTAGCGCATATGACGTCCCCTAAGCCTCCCGCCTCTAAGCGGACGGGCGCGCGGGACTATCTTACAGGATGCCGCCGCCGAGGAACAGGCGGAACGCGGCAATCGCCATCAGGACGAGGTTGATGATCAGCCCCGCCTTATTCTTCGACAGCGCGCCGAATAGCAGCCCAACCGCACCGATCAGCAGCCCGAGCCAGTTCAGCCAGCCCAGAAAAGGGATCAAGGCGACGAGCGTGACGACCAGCAGGATCACGCCGATGATGATCGAGAGCACATTGAGCATGTCGCGTCGTATGTGGGCAATACACTTCGGGCGCAAGTCCAATGTCGTCATCATAGGCCGTTTCTTAACCACTTCGCAGGCATGGCGAGCGCCGAACCGATCGGAGTTTTTTGGGTGGGCATCACCTTTCGCAATCTGGCCTGGGCACTTGCCCCGCTCGCGCTCGCCGCGTGCGGATCGAAGCCGCCCGCCGACAGCAATATCGACTCGCTCGATGCCGAACTGGCCGGCGGCAATACGACAGGCAATAGTCGCGACCCGGCGATGATGAGCGCGCTCCAGGATCAGATCATGGTCGATCCCGCGCTGACCGGTCAGGCCAACAACGACGCCGTCCGCCCGCCGCAACAGCCCTATTCGGGGGCGACCCCGCCCGATTCGGTGGCGCCGTCCAAGACCGACGGCATCAATGTCGCCGACGGCACCGGTTCGTCGAGCGGCGGCAGCAAACCGGCCCCTGCCCCGGCCGGCGACTGTCCGCAATGCAAGGTCAGGCGCGATTCGGTGACACTGGGAGCACTGGCACAGCGCCAAGCCGACAAGCGCACATCGGGCTGCGCGCGTGGTCTGCAATATTCGACCGCTTGGGTGCAGCGCCTGCCCGCCGACATCCCGCTCTATCCCGACGCCCGGGTCGACGAAGCGGCGGGTGTCGCCGGCAATGGCTGCGCGCTTCGCGTCGTCAGCTTCTCGACCGGCGCCTCGGTCCAGACGGTACTCGATTATTATTATGGCCGCGTCACTGCCGCCGGCTATTCGGCCGAACATCAGGCCGATGGCGGCCAGCACGTGCTGGGCGGCGTCCGCGGCAAGGACGGCGGCGCCTATGTCATTTATGTCGAAAAGCGCGGTGACGGCAGGACCGAAGTCGATTTAGTCGCAAATAACGGGAACTGATTGGGTTCTCATCTCTTCTAGCCGCTTCAGCATCGACGCGAGCTCACCCTCCCGATAACGGACAGCAAGGGTCACGCCGTTCGCGTCGATGCTGAAACCGATCGCCACCAAGTGGCGATCGACCCGGCGAAGGCCGGGGCCCATCAAGCGACCTCATCAGAATTCGTCATGCCGGGCTTGTCCCGGTATCCAATGCGCAACAACGGCTTGATTCCGTTGTGGAGGGTTGGCCCCGGCACAGGGCCGGGGTGACGATTAGCATGGCGCGCACTCCTCTTCCCAAACCGCCGTTTGTCCGAATGCCCGCGTGCGGCTACAGCGCGCGAATGAATTTCCTTCTCGTCATGGCCGGCGGTGCCCTGGGCAGCGCCGCGCGCTACCTCGTCGGCAAGCTGACGCTCGGCTGGTTCGGGCCCGATTATCCCTGGGGTACGCTTGCGGTGAACCTGATCGGCGGGTTCCTGATGGGCACGCTCGCCGGCATGCTGGCGCGCACCGGCGGCAGCGAACATGCTCGCCTGCTGCTCGGCGTCGGGGTGCTGGGTGGCTTCACCACCTTTTCCGCTTTCTCGCTCGACACCGTGCTGATGATCGAACGCGGGCAATTGGGTATGGCGATTGCGTATGTATTGGTCTCGGCGATCGGCTCGATCCTCGCGTTGTGCGCCGGCCTGCACCTGATCCGGGCGGTGGCATGAGCGAGATCCGCACCTTCATCGTCGCGCCCGATGACGACGACATCCGGCTCGATCGCTGGTTCAAGCGGCATTTGCCCGACACCAGCTTCACCACCGTCGCCAAATGGGCGCGCACCGGCCAGTTGCGCGTCGATGGCGCGCGCGCGGCGCCGGGCGACCGCATCGCCGCGGGCCAGACCTTGCGCTTTCCGCCGCCCGAGCCGGTCCCGGTGGCGGGCAAGCCCAAGCGCGAACGCCCTCCCCTCACCGACGAAGAGATCGCCTTTGCGCGCGAATTGGTGATCCATCAGGACGCCCAGGCCTTCGTGCTCAACAAGCCACCCGGGCTGGCGACGCAAGGCGGGACCAAGACCCTCCAGCATGTGGACGGGCTGCTCGACGCGCTGCAGTTCGACAATGAGGGGCGGCCCAAGCTGGTCCACCGGCTCGACAAGGACACGTCGGGCGCCCTGCTCGTCGCGCGTACCTCACGCGCCGCGGCGTTCTTCGCCAAGGCGTTTTCGGGCCGCACCGCCAAGAAAGTCTATTGGGCGCTGGTCGTCGGCGTGCCGTCGATCGAGGACGGCATGATCGAGCTGCCGATCGCCAAACAGCCGGGTACCGGCGGCGAGAAAATGCATGTCGACGAAGCCGAGGGTCAGCCCGCACGGTCGCGCTATCGCGTGATCGAGCGCGCCGGCAACCGCGCCGCCTGGGTCGAGTTGCAGCCGTTCACCGGTCGCACGCATCAATTGCGCGTCCATATGGCGGCGATCGGCCATCCGATCGTCGGCGACGGCAAATATGGCGGTCCCGAAGCCTTCCTGACCGGCGGGATCAGCCGCAAGATGCACCTCCATTCGCGGCGCATCGCGGTCGACCATCCCGATGGCGGCAAGATCGATATCGAGGCCGAATTGCCGACCCATTTCGCGGAAAGCCTGGCCGGTCTGGGGTTCGACCAGATGGCGGGCAACATGATGCCGCTCGACGAACCGGCTCCACCGACCAGGCAGGTGAAAAAGGCCTGGGCGAAGGCGCACGCCAAGACGGTGCGCAAGGAACGCAAGGGCGAACGCCGCAGCCGCGGTGCCGCTGTCGAGCCACGCAAATCTGGGTCACGTCCCAAGCCTGCAAATGCCAAGCCCACGGGATCCAAGCCTTCGGGCAGCAAACCCGCGGGTTCCAGATCGGCGGGTCCCAAGCCTGGAAGTCGCAAGTCGTCAGGTCCCCAGTCTTCGGGGCCCAAGCCCGCAAGCCCCAAGGGGCCGCCTCGCAGGGGCCGCTGATGCATCCCAATGCCGCGTTCCGCTGGGAAGATCGCGACGCGATGCGCGCATTGGTCGCCGAGCTCGGCTTCGGCGCGTTGTTCTGTGCGACGCCCGACGGGCCGCGCGTCGCGCATGTGCCGGTCGTGTGGCTCGACGACGCGACCCTCGGCCTCCATCTGGCGCGCGGCAACGGCATCGCCCGTCATCTCGACGGCGCGACCGCCTTGTTCGTCGCGCAAGGGCCCGACGGCTATGTCAGCCCCGATTGGTACGGGCTCGACAACAATCAGGTGCCGACCTGGAATTATGTCGCGGTCGAACTCGAAGGCACGATGCGGCGGATAGAGCATGACGCGCTGGTCGCGCAGGTCGATCAATTGACTACCCAACAGGAAGGCCGGCTCGACAAGGCGCCATGGACGCGTGGCAAGATGGATCCGGCCATGTTCGGCAAGATGACGAGCGCGATCACCGGCTTCCGGCTGGAGATCGCCGCGTGGCGCGGTACGCTCAAGCTCGGCCAGAACAAGCCCGAAGCGGCGCGGCGGGCGGCCGCCGATGGCGTCGAGGCGTCGGGACGGCGCGGCATCGCGCACTGGATGCGCAACGCGTGAGCAGTCCGACGACGAGACTGGCGATCTTCGATTGCGACGGGACATTGGTCGACAGCCAGGCCAATATCTGCCGCGCGGTGGAAGAGGCGCTGACCGAAGCGCGGGTCGAGGTGCCGTCGCGCGACCGCATCCGCCGCATCGTCGGGTTGAGCCTGGTCGAAGCGATGCAGGCGCTGCTGCCCGACGCATCCGACGTGGATCACCGTCGGCTGGCGCAAGCGTATAAGGACAAGTTCTTCGCGATGCGGACGAGCGGCGCGCTCGCCGATGAACCGCTGTTCGACGGCATCGACGCGATCGTCGAGCAACTCGCCGGCGATGGCTGGATGCTGGGGGTCGCCACCGGTAAATCCGATCGCGGGCTCGACCATATCCTGACCGCGCACGGCCTGAAGCACCATTTCGTCACCTTGCAAACCGCCGACCGCCATCCGTCCAAGCCGCATCCGTCGATGATCGCGGCGGCGATCGCCGAGGCCGGCGCAGACCCGGCGCGTACGGTGATGATCGGCGACACCAGCTTCGACATATTGATGGCAGTCAATGCCGGGGTCCGCGCGGTGGGAGTCGCCTGGGGCTATCACCCCGCCGACGAGCTGGTCGCCGCGGGCGCGCATGGCGTCGCGCTCGCCGTCGCCGATTTGCCGCATCATCTGGAGGCACGATGACCGATTCCGCAATCCAATCCCGCAATCGCTGGCTGATCATCACCGCGATCCGTTTGCTCGCCATCGCCGGCGCAGTGTTCGCGGTGATCCTGATCGGCCGGGCGCCTACCTGGCCGCCAAAAGTGCTGGGCGTCGCGATCGTACTGTCGGCGCTCTACATGTCCTGGGCGGTTCCAGCCTCGCTCGCGCATCGCTGGCGCACACCCGACGAAGACGCGCCCAAGCGGACGACCAAGACGCGGCGATGAAGCGGTTCTGGAAGACTGTGACGGTCGACGCCGAGCGTGGCGTGCGGCTCGACGAGCGGCCCGTGCGCACCCCTGGTCGCGTGCCGCTATTGCTGCCGACCGACATGTTGGCCGAAGCGGTCGCCGACGAATGGCGCGAAGTAACGGATGATATCGACCCGCGCGCGATGCCGCTGACCGGCCTGGCCAATGCCGCGATCGACCGTATCGCACCCGATCCCGCCGCCTTCGCTGCTGGCCTCGCCGCTTATGGCGAGAGCGATCTCCTCTGCTATCGCGCCGAGAGCCCGCCCGACCTGGTCGCGCGTCAGGCCGCTTTGTGGGATCCGCCGCTCGATTGGGCGCGCGACCGCTATGACGTCCATTTCGAGATCGTCATCGGGGTGATCCACCGGCCCCAGCCCGAGGCGACGATCGCGCGGCTGGGCGCCGCGATCGCCACGCGCCGCCCGTTCGAGTTGGCGCCGCTGTCACCGATCGTGACGATCACCGGGTCGCTGGTCCTGGCGCTCGCGCTCGCCGAGCGCGCGATGGAGGCCGAAGCGGTCTGGGCGGCCGCCAATCTCGACGAGGACTGGCAGGCCGAGCACTGGGGCGAGGACGATCTGGCAGTCAAAGCGCGCGAGACCCGCCAGCACGACTTCGCGGCGGCCGCGCGGTTTCTGAGCCTCGTCAGCTAACCCCTAATTCGTCATGCCGGCCTTGTGCCGGCATCCACCGCGCGACAAACCCTAACAGTTCAGGATACGCGGCACGGTGGATCCCGGGACAAGCCCGGGATGACGGGCGAAATTGTGGCGGGCGAGCACCTCATCACCCAGCGCCGACTTGGTCAATTATCCGGCAGCTTGCGAATGAACCCGATCAGCCCACGCTGGCGCGACCGCTTCAACCGTTCGGCGGTCAGGATCGTCTGGACGCACTCGAAACAATCGTCGAGATCGTCATTGACCAGGACATAGTCATAGCCGTCCCAGTGGCTGACCTCGGCCTGCGCGCGCTCCATGCGACGCTCGATGATTTCCTGGCTGTCGGTATTGCGCCCCTCGAGCCGCTCGCGCAGCGTCTTCAGGCCCGGCGGCAGGATGAACACGCGGACGACGTCACCGCCGGCGAGCTGGAACAATTGCTGCGCGCCCTGCCAGTCGATGTCGAACAAGATGTCCTGTCCGGCCTCGAGATCCTTGAACACCGTCTCGCGCGGCGTGCCATAGCGCTGGTCGAACACCCGCGCCCATTCGAGGAAAGCGTCGTCCTCGACCATGTCCTTGAACGTATCTGTGTCGACGAAATGATATTCGCGCCCCTCCTGCTCGCCCGGGCGAATCGGCCGGGTGGTGTAGGAGATCGACATCTTCAGCCGGCCGTTCTCTTCCGCCAGCAGCCGGTTGGCGATGGTCGACTTGCCCGCGCCGGACGGCGAGGACAGTACGAACATCAAGCCACGGCGCTTGAAGCCCGGCGGCTGCGAGGAACGGTGATCGACCATGCGCGCTAGTGGCGTGCGCGCAGGGGGCGCGTCAAGCGCTGGCGGGTTCGTTCCCGAACTTGCGCATCAGATAGCGTGCCCCGAGCACCGCGCCGCCAAGCACGATCGCGGCGGGAACGACTCGCCTGGCGACCTTCCATGTCGCGACCCCGGCGAGCGCCCCGAGCGTTCCGCCTTCGCCGTCGCGCTGATCGATGTTGCGGCCGATGGCAGCGGCGATGAGGTCTCCGATCACGCAGTATCTCCTTGAAATATCTGTGATTGAAAGCCGGAGTGCGTGGAAGGTTCCCACACCGTCATCCCAGCGAAAGCTGGGATCTCAAGCCATATGGCGCCTTCACTTGAGACCCCAGCTTTCGCTGGGGTGACGGGAAAATGCGCCCACAAACACTAAAGCACTTGCTAAAGTGTTTTGCCCGGAATACTTAAGTGCATGCTTAACGAATCACCTTCCCTCGATCGCGTCTTCCACGCCCTCGCCGATTCCACGCGGCGGGCGATGGTGGAAAGGCTCGCGCTTCGGCCGATGTCGGTGAGCGAACTGGCGTCCCCCTTCGCCATGTCGCTCCCCGCCGTCATGCAGCACCTCGCGGTGCTCGAGGAATCGGGGCTGGTCCGGTCGCACAAGGCCGGGCGGGTCCGGACCTGCCGCATCGACACCGAAACGTTCGGCCTGGTCGAACGCTGGACCGCCGATTGCCGCAGCGAGTGGGAGAACCGGCTCGATAAGCTGGAGGACTATATCAACACCCTGAAAGGACAGCAGAAATGACCGAGAAGACGATCATCCGCCCGGAACCGCTCGTGATCGAGCGCCATTTCGATGCGCCCCGCGCCATCGTGTTCCAGGCCTGGACGACGGCCGAGCATATGAAAAACTGGTTCAGCCCCGAACATTTCACCACGCCCGAGGCGGTCATCGAATGCCGCGCGGGCGGCCGCTTCGACCTCTGCATGCAGGCACCCGACGGCCAGAAATTCTGGAACCATGGCCGCTTCATCGACGTGGTCGAGAATGAAAGCCTGTCGTTCGAGGCCGGCGCGCATGTCGACGACAGCGGCAACGCCCCGTTCGCGGTGCGGACCTACGTGACCTTCACCGACGACGGCGACGGCTCGCTGATGTCGGTGCGCCAGGAATATGAGATCTACGACGAGGCCGCCAAAGCCATGATTGGCGGCGCGCCCGAGGGTTGGCGGACCACGCTCAACAAGCTCGAAGCCGAGGTGGCTCGGATCAAGGGGTAACCTGTGGGAAAGCCCCTCCCCTTCAGGGGAGGGGTTGGGGTGGGGCAGTGCGGCAGGCGACACTCTCTGCGAGGCATCCCCCACCCCCAACCCCTCCCCTGAAGGGGAGGGGCTGCAATGATTCTCACCGCCCGACCATATCCTCGGCCCGCACCACGCGATCGAACGTCGCTTCATCGACCAGCCCCAAATCCAGCCCCGCTTCCTTCAACGTCATCCCCTCGGCGTGCGCATGCTTAGCGATCTTCGCGGCATTATCGTAGCCGATCTCGGGCGCCAACGCGGTCACCAGCATCAGCGAGCGATCGACCAGTTCGGCGATCCGCCGCCGGTCCGGTTCGAGCCCCTCGACACAGCGCTCGGCGAAACTCTCCATCCCGACCGCCAGCAGATCGATCGAGCGCAGCACCGCCGCTCCGATCATCGGCTTGAACACGTTGAGCTCGAGATGCCCCTGCATCCCGCCGACCGTCACCGCCTGATGATTGCCGATCACTTGCGCCGCGACCATCGTCAGCATCTCGCATTGGGTCGGATTGACCTTGCCCGGCATGATCGAGCTGCCCGGTTCGTTGGCGGGCAACATCAGTTCGCCGATCCCCGAGCGCGGGCCCGAGCCGAGCAGGCGGATATCGTTGGCGATCTTGGTCAGCGCGACCGCCAGGCTGTTCAACCGCCCCGAGAAATCGACCAACGTGTCGTTCGACGCCAGCGCCTCGAACTTGTTGGGCGCGGTCTCGAACGCGAAGCCGGTCAGATCGGACAGCTCGGCGGCGACCGCCGGGCCGAAAACCTTCGGCGCGTTGAGCCCCGTTCCCACCGCGGTGCCGCCCTGCGCGAGCTTGGACAGGCCATGCTCGATCAGCGGAACCAACCGCGTCCGCGCCAGACGCACTTGCGCATAATAACCCGAAAACTCGTCGCCGAGCGTCAGCGGCGTCGCGTCCTGAAGATGCGTGCGGCCGATCTTGACGATGTCCTGCCACGCCTGGGTCTTGGCGAGCAACGCCGCCTCCAGCCGCTCGATCGCCGGCACCAGCCGCCGCGTCGCCGCCAATGCTGCCGCGACATGCAGCGCGGTCGGGAAGCTGTCGTTCGACGACTGGCTCATGTTGACGTCGTCGTTCGGGTGGATCGGCGTCTTGCCGCCGCGCGTGCCGATCAGCATCTCGTTGGCGCGGCCGGCGATCACTTCGTTGACGTTCATGTTCGATTGCGTGCCGCTGCCGGTCTGCCAGATGACCAGCGGAAACTGGTCGTCGAGCTTGCCCGCGACCACTTCCGCCGCCGCAGCTTCGATCGCGTCGGCCTTGTCCGCCGCCAGCCCATGTGCGCGGTTCACCCGCGCCGCCGCCTGCTTCACCAAAGCGAGCGCATGAACGATCGCGTTCGGCATTCGCTCGCGCTCGCCGAACGGGAAATTCTCGATCGATCGCTGCGTCTGCGCGCCCCAATAGGCGGTCGCGGGCACCTCGATCGCGCCGATCGAATCGGTTTCGGTGCGGGTTTCGGTCATCGCGCAGGCTCCTCGTGACGGGAGCGCCCGATTTGGCGTTACCAGATGCCGGGCACAAGCCTTGCCCGCACGCGGCCGGCATAGTCCCGATAACCCGGTAGCTTGTCGTGGAGCAGCCGGTCTTCCCACGCAGTACGGACGGCAAGCAGGACCGACGCGATCGCGGCCGGCACCAATCCCCACCACGACGCCAGCGCCAGCGATATTCCCAGGAACATCGCCACCGCGGCACTGTAGCCGGGGTGGCGGACGAAGCGATAAGGGCCGGTGTCGATCACGCGCTGATACCGTTCCGACTGGATGCGCACGCCGGGCTCGAAGAACGGGTTGACCGCCTGCGCCCAGGCGGTGACCACGATCCCACCGAGCAGGGCGGAATAACCGATCACGACCAGCCACAGCGGCACGTGCGACCAATGCGCCCTCCCTGCGTCAATGCTCGCGACGGGAATGGTCACGACCATCGCGGTCAGGATCACCGCTACCAGCGGCAAGTCCCAGCGCTCGGTCCCCGGCTGGAAGCGACTGCGCGCGCGAAAGATGACCGGATTGACCTTGGCGAGCGCCAACCCGGATGCCGCGAACCCGATCACCAGCGCGGCGACGAAAATCCAGCCAGGCACCCAGAGAATATCGCCGGCCGGCAGGAAGACGAGCAACAACAGCGAGATCGGCAGCGCGACCGCATAAGCGATCGCCGTTGCGCGTGACATTGGTGTCGGATCTTGCGGCTGTGGTTGAGCCATATCCACCCTACGCCGCCGCGCTCCCCTAGTTCCGGTGGGGTCATACTCGATCCGGCCGAGCCACAGTACGACCACCGCCATATCCTCGAATAGAAAAACACAGCGAAAGTAGTAAGTTGTCAACCGCTGTCGATTATCCACGCCAGCATGCAGCGTCGCGTCCCGCTCTCTTTGCTTCGGCCGGGCATGTTCATCCACGGCATTGAGGGCTCCTGGCTCAGCCATCCGTTCTGGCGCCGCCGCTTCCTGCTACGCTCGGACAGCGACATCGCCGCCTTGCGCGACGCCGACATCGCCTTCGTGACGATCGACACCGCGCGGGGACTCGCGCCGATCGAAGAGCCCGAACCGATCATCATCACCGAACCCGTGGTCGCCAATGTCCCCACGGGCATCACCGCCGAGCGCGAGCGCGCCGCCGACATCGTCGCGCGGACCAGGGAAATCATCCGCGGTGTTTTCGAGGGTGCCCGATTGGGCAAGGCGATCGACTCCGATCAGGTCGCCGCGGTCGTCGACGAGATTTCCGAATCGGTACAACGCAACGCTTATGCCCTGATCAGCATCGTCCGGCTCAAGTCGAAGGACGATTATAGCTATCTGCATTCGATCGCGGTGTGCGCGCTGATGGTCAATTTCGCCCGCCATCTGGGGTTGCCCGACGACACCGTGCGCGAATTCGGCCTGGCCGGGCTGGTACACGACATCGGCAAGATGGACGTGCCGTCCGAGATCCTCAACAAGCCCGGCCGGCTGACCGATGAGGAATTCGCCATCGCGAAGCTCCATCCCGAGCGCGGCTGCGCGATCCTCGATCGGGCGGACGCCATTCCCGCCACCGCGATCGACGTCTGCCGCCATCATCACGAAAAGATCGACGGCACCGGCTATCCGTTCGGGCTGAAGGGGAGCGAGATCAGCCTGGCGGCGCGGATGGGCGCTATCTGCGATGTCTATGACGCCTTGACGTCGGATCGCGCGTACAAGGATGCCTGGTCACCGATCGAGGCGGTGACCGCGATGCACGGCTGGCGCGGCCAGTTCGATCGCGACCTTTTATTCACCTTCTATCAAAGCATTGCAGTGTTCCCGGTCGGCATGGTCGTCCGCCTTCGCTCGCAGCGTTTGGCGATCGTACTGTCCAATGGCCGCCGCGCAAGTCGGCCCCGGCTGCGCGTCTTCTACGACACCGCCGCAAACAGCCTGGTCGATCCACGCGACATCATTTTGGCCGATGACGACGCGTGCAAGACCGTCATCCGCGCGGAGAATCCCGCCGATTGGGGAGCGCATGATTGGCCCGCGCTTTGCGTGCATCTGCTGCAGGAGAGCGATAAGCTCGACCGCGACGTGATCGAGCGGCTGTGGGCGGGGGTCGAAGCGACGGCGGGGGAAACGGTCGAGATGCCTGCTACCGATCGCGTCTCGCGTTGGCGGCCGAGTCAACGGCTCGATTGAGTTAGGTCGTTACCCGTCTCCTTCGTCATGCCGGGCTTGTCCCGGCATCCACCGTGCAACATCGCCTCAGCTCGCGAATGGAGGAGTGCCCCCCAGCGCAGGGCCGGGTTGTCGGCGGGAAATGAGGCTAATTCACCGCGCTAAGCAGACATCCTCGGGCCGTCACGGAAGTAAATTCCGTGACGTCGGACGCGGCTTTGCCGCGCCGGCCGGCCGTTCGCGTCACCATAGGTGACCGCCGCGCGAGCCGCGCGGCTCGCTCCGGCTACTTCTTCCTTTTGAAATCGACGCTGACGACGTTCGAGCCGTCATCGACGCGCTCGACATGGTCGTTCTCGGCCTCGTCATGCGGCTCGGGACCGTCTGGGCCTTCCTGCGCCTGGAAGCGGAGTTCGAAATTGACCGCCGGATCGTGAAAGCCGGTGATCGCCGAATAGGGAATGTCGAGCTTCGACGGCACCTGGTTGAAGCTCAGCCCGACCGAGAATCGCTCGTCATCGACTATCAGGTCCCAATAGCGATTCTGCAGGACGATCGTCATCTCGTCCGGGAATCGCTCGATCAGGCGTTCGGGGATGCTGACACCCGGCGCCTGGGTCTTGAATGTAATGTAGAAATGGTGCTCGCCGGGCAGCCCGCCACCGGCCGCAACCGAGCCGAGCACGCGGCCGACCACGGCGCGCAAGGCCTCTTGCACGATCTCATCATACGGAATCAGGCTATCGGGCAGTCCATCACTCATATGCCTTGGGTAGCCGATGCGAGCGTCGGGTCAAGATTGCATGACGTGCAACACACCCATATGGGGGCGCGATGCGCACCGCGACGATCAACCGCAAGACGAGCGAGACGTCGATCGACGTCACCGTCAACCTCGACGGGACCGGCAGCTATGCCGTGTCGACCGGCATCGGTTTCTTCGACCATATGCTCGAACAATTGTCGCGCCACTCGCTGATCGACCTCGAGGTCAAGACCGTGGGCGACCTCCATATCGACCAGCACCACACGGTCGAGGATACCGGCCTCGCGATCGGTGAGGCGATCAACAAGGCGTTGGGCGAAAAGCGCGGCATCCGCCGCTATGCCGATGCGCTGTCACCGATGGACGAGACGCTGACCCGGGTCGCGCTGGATATTTCGGGTAGGCCGTACCTCGTATGGAAGACCGAATTCTCGCAAAAACGCCTCGGTGAGATGGACACCGAGATGTTCGAACATTTCTTCCACTCGTTCGCGCAGACCGCCGGGATCACGCTCCACATCGAGACGCTGTACGGCTCGAACAATCATCATATCGCCGAGGCCGCGTTCAAGGGCCTGGCCCGGGCGCTGCGCGAGGCGATCGAGATCGATCCGCGCAAGGCCGATACGATCCCCTCGACCAAGGGGACGTTATGATGCCGGCGACCAACGCCGATGCGCCGGTCTGCCTGATCCTGATCAATTACGTCGTTTCGCTCGACGAGGTCGATCGGCACATGAAGCCGCATATCGACTGGCTCGAGCGCGGCTATGTCGAGGGGCTGTTCCTGATGTCGGGGCGCCGTGAACCGCGCACCGGGGGTGTGATCATCTGCCGCGGGCAAAAGGCCGAGGTGGAAGCGCTCGCCGCCAGCGACCCGTTCGTGACCAGCGGCGCGGCGACGATCGAGGTGATCGAGTTCAATGCGAGTTGGGCGGCCGAAGCGGTCGCTCCTCTGTTCGCGTGACGCTCGCGCTGATCGATTACGGCGCGGGAAACCTCCATTCGGTCGCCAACGCGCTGAAGGCGGCAGGCGCACAGGACATCGCGATCACCGCCGATCCCGAACTGGTGCGCGGCGCCGACCGGATCGTGCTCCCCGGCGTCGGCGCGTTCGGCGCCTGCTCCGCAGCGCTGCGCTCTGTGCCGGGAATGATCGACGCGCTCGACCAGCGCGTGCGGCGCGATGGCGCGCCGTTCCTGGGCATTTGCGTCGGCATGCAGCTGATGGCGGACGTCGGTGAGGAAATGGGCGAGCATGACGGCCTCGGCTGGATCAAGGGCCGCATCCGCCGCCTGTTGCCGTCCGATCCCACGGCCAAGGTACCGCATATGGGCTGGAACGATGTCCGGCTAACCGCCCCTCACCCGCTAATCGAGGCAGGCGAGGCCTATTTCCTGCACTCTTATGCGTTCGAGGGCGACGATGTGATCGCCACGACCGATCATGCCGGCTCGGTCGTCGCCGCGATCGCCCGCGACAATATAGCGGGCGTGCAATTCCACCCCGAAAAGAGCCAGCGCTACGGGCTGGAATTGTTGAAGAGGTTCCTGACATGGCGGCCGTGAAATGAGCCTGATCATCTTCCCGGCGATCGACCTCAAGGGCGGCAATGTCGTGCGCCTGGCCGAGGGCGATATGGATCGCGCGACGATCTATGGCGACGATCCCGTGGCGCAGGCGATGGCCTTCGCCAATGCCGGGTCGCAGCATCTCCACATGGTCGACCTCGACGGCGCGTTCGCGGGTGAGTCGGTCAATGGCGACGTTGTCCGCGCGGTGGTCGCTGCCTTTCCGGGCCACGTCCAATTGGGCGGCGGGATCCGCGACCGAGCGGCGATCGAAGGTTGGTTCGACGTCGGCGTCTCGCGATTGGTGATCGGCACCGCCGCCCTCGACAATCCCGAACTGGTGCGTGAGGCCGCGCGCGATTTCCCGGGCGGTATCGTCGTCGCGGTCGACGCCAAGGACGGCATGGTCGCGACGCGTGGCTGGGCCGATGTCTCGGATGTCTCGGTCGAAGACATGGCACGCCGATTCGAGGATGCCGGGGTCGCCGCCTTGCTGTTCACCGATGTCGGGCGCGACGGCCTGCTCAAGGGCTGCAACGTCCAGGCGACGGTCGATCTGGCGCGCGCGGTCGACATTCCGGTCATCGCCTCGGGCGGAGTCAGCGGGGTCGCCGACATCCACATGCTCGCGCTCCACGCCCGCGACGGGATCGAGGGCGTGATTACCGGCCGCGCATTGTACGACGGCCGCCTCGACCTTGCGACCGCGATCGCGGTGGCGGAGGCGGCGTGAGAATCCCCTCTCCCCGTGGGAGAGGGAGGGGCCCGCTCGGCGCAGCCGAGTGGGAGGGTGAGGGCAGCACGCTTTTCTCACTCCTGCCCTCACCCTTCCGCCGCTTCGCGGCTCCCTCCCTCTCCCACAGGGAGAGGGATTTATGACCGTTCGCGCCCGCGTCATCCCTTGCCTCGACGTCGCCAATGGCCGCGTGGTCAAGGGCGTCAACTTCGTCGATCTGCGCGACGCCGGCGATCCGGTCGAGCAGGCGCAGGCCTATGACGCCGCCGGCGCCGACGAACTCTGCTTCCTCGACATTACCGCCAGCCACGAAGCGCGCGGCACCATCCTCGATGTCGTGCGGCGCACCGCCGAAGTCTGCTTCATGCCGGTGACGGTCGGCGGCGGCGTGCGCTCGGCCGAGGATGCCCGCGCCTTGCTGCTCGCCGGCGCGGACAAGGTCGCGGTCAATTCCGCCGCGGTGGCGCGGCCCGAACTCGTCAGCGACATCGCCGAGCGCTTCGGCAGCCAATGCTGCGTCGCTTCGGTCGATGCGCGGCGCACTGCCGACGGTTGGGAAGTCTTCACGCATGGCGGCCGCAAGCCGACCGGGATCGATGCGGTCGCCCATGCGCTGCGCCTCGCCGAACTCGGCGCCGGCGAGCTGTTGATCACCAGCATGGACCGCGACGGCACGCGCGACGGTTATGACCTCGAGCTTATCCGTACGATTGCCGACCAGGTCAGCGTGCCGGTAGTGGCATCGGGCGGCGTCGGCGGGCTCGACGACCTCGTCGCCGGGATTCGCGACGGCCATGCCAGCGCCGTGCTTGCCGCAAGTATTTTCCATTTCGGCGAGGCGTCTATCGCCGACGCGCATCGCGCGCTCGCGGCAGCCGGTATCCCGGTCAGAACTCCGATCGTCTAAGATTCGGGTAAGCCGACCCACTCGTCACCCCGGGCTTGTCCCGGGGTCCACTGTGCCGCACACCCGAAACTTGAGGCCATGTTGCGCGGTGGATGCCGGGACAAGCCCGGCATGACGGATGGACGTAGAAACGGCGTTAACCCGCACGCGGTATCAAGCCCTTTCAATGCGCTACGCCCTTGCCCTGCCCCTGCTGTTGATCGCGACGCCCGCGCTCGCCTCGGTGCCGCCGCATAGCGGGGTGATTCACACCCGATCGATGCCCGAACTGTCCGACATCGCGTTATTCGGCATGGCAGTCGCGGGTGTCTGGCTGGCACGTCGCGCACTCCGCAAACGCTTCGCCAAACAGGCCGACACGACCACGACTGCGCCAAAGGATTGACGGCGGCGGCGCGGACAGGCAGCGCTCGCGTCATGAACAACGATCCGCTCGATGCGCTCGACGCGCTGATCCACTCGCGCAAGGGCGAAAGCGCCTCCAGTTCGTACACCGCAGAACTGTTCGTCCGCGGCCGCGCCAAGATCGCGCAGAAGGTCGGCGAGGAAGCAGTCGAAACCGTGATCGCGGCGATGCGCAAGGACAAGAAGGAACTGACCAGCGAGGCCGCCGATCTGGTCTATCACTTGCTTGTCCTGCTCGCGGATTCCGGACTGTGTCTCAACGACGTGCGCAACGAACTGGCGCGGCGTACGGGCACGTCGGGCCTCACCGAAAAAGCCAATCGGAGCCGCTGATGCCGATCGACGCCACCCTGCCCTATGACGACCAGAACATCTTCGCGAAGGTCCTGCGCGACGAGATACCGTCGAAGCGCGTTTACGAGGACGAATGGGCGGTCGCGTTCCACGACATCAATCCGCAGGCGCCGATCCATGTCCTGGTGATCCCGCGCGGGCCGTACGTGTCGTGGGACGATTTCAGTGCCAAGGCGTCGGACGTGGAGATTGCAGGCTTCGTCCGCGCGGTCGGCAAGGTCGCACGCGACCTCGGCCTCGTGGCACCCGGCTATCGCCTGCTCGCCAATGTCGGGTTGCACGGCCATCAGGAGATCGCGCATCTCCACGTCCACCTGTTCGGCGGCCACGCGCTGGGCCCGATGCTCGCGCGCTGAGTTCGTCGCAGGCGTAACCAATAAGGGATTGCGCGCGGGGGTTTTGCGACTAGGCTCCCCCGCCAGCACCAAAATACCACCTTGGGGGTTGGCTATTCATGATTTTTGACCGCGTAAAGTCACTGGACGCGATTCTCGCGACCGCCGAGAAGAAGGGACTCCACCGATCGTTGGGGGCGTTTCAGCTGACCATGCTGGGCGTCGGCGCGGTGATCGGCACAGGCATTTTCGTCCTCACTGCCGTCGCGGCGCAAAAGGCAGGGCCGGGCATGATGCTCAGCTTCATGATCGCCGGGTTCGTGTGCGCAGTCGCCGCGTTGTGCTATTCGGAGCTTGCCTCGATGGTCCCCGTCGCGGGATCGGCCTACACTTACACTTATGCCGTCATGGGTGAAATGCTCGCCTGGATGGTCGGCTGGGCGCTCGTCCTCGAATATGCCCTGGGCGCGAGTGCGGTTGCCGTCGGCTGGTCGAACCATCTAGTCGGTGCGCTAGCAGACAGCGGATTCCATTTTCCCGCGATTATCAGCAACGCGGACGGCTTGATGGCCAAGGTCTCGCTGGCGTTCGGCAGTAAAGCAACGCCTGACCTTCTCGCCGCTGCGCAGCATGGCGGCTATATCAACGTGCCCGCTGTCGTCGTCGTTCTCGCCGTGACGGCGCTGCTGATCAAGGGCACGACCGAAAGCGCGATGGTCAATGCGGTGCTCGTCGTCGTCAAGCTGGTCGCCCTGACCGCCTTCATGGTGCTGACGCTCCCGGCGATGCACACAGCGAATTTCAGCCCGTTCACGCCCACCGGGTTCGGCAATCTGACCAGCGGAACGGGCTATGTCGGCGCGGCCGCATCTATCTTTTTCGCCTATGTCGGTTTCGACGCGGTTTCGACTGCCGCCGAGGAAACCAGGAACCCGCAGCGCAACGTGCCGATCGGATTGATCGGCAGCCTGATGATCTGCACGCTTATCTATCTGCTTGTGGCGGCCGGCGCGATCGGCACGATGGGGGCTCAGCCCGTAACGTCGGCGGCTGGTGCGTTCCTCGCGCCCGGTTCGCCCGAAATGGCAGGACGCTGTACCGCGATCGTGGCGAGCGGAGTGACCGAGCCGCTGGTGTGTTCGAAGCACGCGCTGGTACACGTGCTTCAGACGATCGGCTATCCCGTCATCGGCTGGCTCGTCGGACTTGCAGCGATCATCGCGCTGCCGTCGGTCGTGCTGATGATGATGTTCGGCCAAACGCGCGTATTCTTCACGATGGCGCGTGACGGTCTGCTCCCCGCGTCGTTCGCGAAGGTGCACCCGAAGTTCAGGACGCCGTATGTCGTGACCGCCGTCACCGGCCTTTTCGCTCTCATCTTTGCGGGGCTGCTGCCGGTGGGCAGCCTGGCGGACTATTCGAACTCGGGCACGTTGTTTGCGTTCGCGATGGTGGCGCTGGCGGTGCTGGTGTTGCGGGTCAAAGATCCGACGCGCAAGCGCAGCTTCCGCACGCCGGGTGTATGGATCGTCGCGCCGCTGGCGATCATCGGCTGCATCGTCCTCTATCTTGCGCTGGATACGACGTCGAAGCTGGTCCTGGTGGGCTGGGGCGCGATCGGCTTGGTCGTTTATTTCCTCTACAGTCGCAGCCGCAGCCATGTCGGTCAGGGCATCATCGATGTTCCCGAACACGAAGCATATGGCGAGCTGGAGCCCCCGGTGCCCGGCACCGAGTGAGGGTCTGATCCAGGCAATAAGAAAGGGGCTGGAGTAGCGATACTCCGGCCCCTTTTCTTTTTTAGGCCCTCTCCCGCTTGCGGGTGCACCGGGTCGGTCATGCCCCCGGCATGACCTGAACAGCGCAGGGCGCTGTTCACCCGGCGCAGGTTGGGTGAGGGTCTTCTTTCTTCTTTTTCAGCCTCGTCCGCTTGGAAGAAGGAAGAAGACCCTCACCCTCCCACCGCTTCGCGGCGGGCCCCTCCCTCTCCCGCTTGCGGGAGAGGGGGTTTCTGCTCAGCCCAGTTTGCTTGCCACCAGCTTCTTGAGATCCGCCAGCGGCCGCGGGCCGACGTGCGAGATGCATTCGGCGGCGCAGATCGCGCCCATGCGCAGGCTGGTGGCGAGATCGCGGCCTTGCGCCTGGCCGGCAAGAAAGCCAGCCGCGAACAGGTCGCCCGCACCGGTCGTATCGACCACGTGATCGATCGGCTCGGCGGGAACGCGAGCATGTTCGTCGGCATGGTGCGCCTCGGCGCCATGTGCGCCGTGCGTGCACACCAGGGTCGGCACGCGCGCCGCCAGGCCCTTCACCGCCGCCTCGATATCGTCGGTCTGCATCATCGCGCGGACTTCATTGTCATTGGCGAACAGCAAATCAATCTGGCCGGCGTCGATCAACGCGAAGAACTCGTCGCGATGCCCTTCCACCACGAAGGTGTCCGACAGCGTCAGCGCTACCTTGCGTCCCGCGTCGCGCGCCAACGCGATCGCCCGCTTCATCGCATCGCGCGACTGTTCGGCGTTCCACAGATAGCCTTCGAGATAGAGGATCGCGCCGGCGCCGATCGTCTCCGCGTCGACCGCGCTTTCGGGCAGATACTGCGCCGCACCCAGGAACGTGTTCATCGTGCGCTGGCCGTCGGGCGTGATCAGGATCAGGCAACGCGCGGTCGGGTCGCCGCCGGTCGCCGGTGGGGTGGCGAAATGCACGCCGAGCGACTGGACGTCGTGCGCGAACACCTTGCCGAGCTGGTCGTCGGCGATCTGGCCGATGAAGCCGGTCGGCTGGCCCAAGGCCGCGAGCCCAGCGATCGTGTTCGCCGCCGACCCGCCCGACACTTCCTGCCCCGGGCCCATCCGCGAATAGAGATCGTCGGCGGCGGCGGGATCGAAGATCAGCGCCATCGATCCCTTGGTCATGCCCTCGGCCGCGATGAACTCGTCGGTCGACTGCGAAAGGATGTCGACGATGGCATTGCCGATCGCGACCACGTCATAAGCGGGGCTGGTCAAGTCAGATATCTCCGGGAAATGGTTGGCCGCGCCGTATCGCCGCCGCTAGACAGAAGCAACGATGATCCGCGCTTTCCTCCTGTCGCTCGGCCAGCTCACCGATTCCGCGATCCTGCGCGTCTTCCTCAAATCGATCGGGTTGACCTTGCTGGTCTTCCTGCTGCTCGGCGCCGGGCTGTGGTTCGGGACGCAATGGCTGTTCGTCGATCAACTCGGTTGGGGCGAGAACGCCGCCGGTCTCGCGATCATCGGCGAGTTCGTCGTGACGATCATGTTCGGCTGGGTATTGTTCCGCGCGGTGGCGATTGCGGTGATCGGTCTGTTTGGCGATCAGATCGTGATCGCCGTCGAGCGCAAACATTATCCCGACGCGCTGGCGAGCGCCCACGACGTGCCGTTCGCGCGGTCGTTGCACATGGGATTGCGATCCGCCGGCCGCGCGCTGGCGGTCAACCTGGTGCTCCTCCCGGCCTATATCCTGCTCCTGCTGACCGGATTCGGCACGCCGTTGCTGTTCTTCGCCGCCAATGGCTGGCTGTTGGGAGTCGATCTCGGCGAGATGGTCGCAGCGCGGCATATTGCGCCATCCGAGATGAAGGCATGGCGCGCCTCGACCCGCTGGGTGCGCTGGGAATTGGGGGTAATCGTATCGGGACTGCTGACCGTGCCCGTTATCAACCTGTTCGCGCCGGTCTTGGGCGCGGCGATGGCGGCGCATTTGTTTCACGGGAGGAAAGGATGAAGCGACTTCTGGCGATAGCGGGGTTGGCGCTGCTGCTTGCGGGTTGCGGCGAATCAACCATGGCGCGTCCGGCGACGCCGGTCAGCGCGGTGATCAAGCAGCCGCCGCTGCCGGCCAACGGGCTCGAGCGCGTGATGGGGCAGAATGCCGCCGGCCTGACCCAGACATTCGGGCCGCCCAATGCCGATGTCCGCGAAGGCACGGCGCGCAAGCTGCAGTTCCAGGGCACGTTCTGCGTGCTCGATACCTATCTCTATCCCGGCAAGAACGGCGGGGAGCCGACCGTGACCTATCTCGACGCCCGCCAGCCCGATGGAAGTCCGATCGACCGCGCGAGCTGCGTCGCGGCGTTGGCGCGGAGGGGTGGGGGTAAGTAACCATATAAGCCCCTCCCCTTCAGGGGAGGGGTTGGGGTGGGGCAGTCGCGGGCGACGCGCTCTGCGAGGCATCCTCCACCCCCAACCCCTCCCCTGAAGGGGAGGGGCTAGATAGCTGTCCCAGCGCCCAGCGCGCTGCGTCCGCCACAACCTCTGACGGATCGTCGCACAGCGCCTCAAGCACCGGCGCCAGCCCAACATCCCCACTATTTCCCGCCGCATAAGCCGCATTGCGCACCATCCGATCCCGCCCGATCCGCTTGATCGGCGACCCCGCAAACACCTGACGAAACCCAGCATCGTCGAGCGCCAGCAGATCGGCCAGCCGCGGCGCGGCGAGCTCGGCACGCGGCAGGAATGCCCGGTTGGCCGCGGCCGCCGAGGCGAACTTGTTCCACGGGCACACCGCCAGGCAATCGTCGCAGCCATAGATGCGGTTACCCAGCGCCTCCCGGAACTCCTCCGGCACCGGCCCCTTATGCTCGATCGTCAGATACGAGATGCAGCGCCGCGCATCGAGCCGATAGGGCGCCGGGAAAGCATCGGTCGGGCAGGATCGTTGGCACGCATCGCACGAGCCGCAGCGATCGCGCCCCGCCTGATCGGGCACGAGGTCGAGCGTTGTGTAGATCGCGCCGAGGAACAGCCAGCTGCCATGATCGCGGCTGACCAGGTTGGTGTGCTTGCCCTGCCAGCCCAGCCCGGCCGCTTCGGCCAGCGGCTTTTCCATCACCGGCGCGGTGTCAACGAACACCTTGAGGTCGGCGCCCGGCGCTTCCGCCACGATCCACCGCGCCAATGCCTTGAGCGTCCGCTTGACGAGATCGTGATAATCACCGCCCTGGGCGTAGACCGAGATGCGCCCGCGATCGCCCTCGCCCGCCAGCGCCAGCGGATCGCGGCCAGGCGCATAGCTCATGCCGAGCGCGATCACACTCCTGACCTCGGGCCACAATCCGGTCGGCGCGGCACGGTGATGCGCGCGCTCCTCCATCCAGATCATCTCGCCATGGCGGCCTTCGGCCAGCCATTGCCGCAAGCGCTCGCCCGAGCGCGGCGCGGCATCGGCGCGCGCGATCCCCACCGCGGCGAAACCAAGCGTTAACGCCTCTGCCCGCAGGCGATCCTCGAATAGCTTGTGTTCGGTCACTCCGCCCCGCTACCACGGACGGAGCAGTCGAGGGAGGTCGCGTGTCTCAATCTCTGGCCGTCTCTGCCCACGGCCTCGTCAAGAATTTCGGTGGGCGGAGGGTGGTTGACGGCGTCGACCTCGCGGTGCCGACCGGCACGATCTACGGCGTGCTCGGCCCCAACGGCGCAGGCAAGACCACGACCTTGCGCATGCTGCTCGGCATCATCGAACCCGATGAAGGCGAGCGCACCTTGCTCGGCCGCGATCGTCCGCGCGACGCGAGCGACCATGTCGGCTATCTGCCCGAGGAGCGCGGCCTCTATCCACAGATGAAGGCGCGCGAAGCGATCGCGTTCATGGGCGCGTTACGCGGCCTGCCCTGGAAAATCGGGCGCAAGCGCGCGATCGAGATGATGGAGCAGGCTGGCCTCGGCTATGCGGTCGATTTCAAGATCCGCAAATTGTCCAAGGGCATGGCCCAGCTGGTCCAATTGCTCGGATCGGTCGTTCATCAGCCCGATCTGCTCGTCCTCGACGAACCCTTTTCGGGGCTCGATCCGGTCAACCAGGAAGGGCTCGAACAGCTGATCCGTGCCGAGCAGGCGCGCGGCGCCACCGTCCTGTTTTCGACCCATGTCATGGCGCATGCCGAGCGACTGTGCGACCGGCTGGCGATCATCGCCGGGGGCAAGCGCCGGTTCGAAGGCACCGTCGCCGACGCGCGCGGCATGCTGCCGATGCGCGCGCATTACCAACCCGAGCGCGACGGACCCGAAGTGGCGGCGATCCTGCCCGCCGACGCGCAGCATAACGGCCGCGACTGGGTGTTTCCGGTCCCCGATGACGCGGTCGAGGCAGTGCTGCTCAAGCTGACTCAATCGGGATTTGGCGTGGCGGGCCTGTCGATCGAACGTCCTGGATTGCATGACGCCTTCGTCCGCATCGTCGGCGCCGAAGCGCTGGCCCAGGCCGAAGCGGAGGCGCTGTGATGGGCGGTAATATCGGTCGCGGGCTGCGCCAGGCGCTGACCGTGGCGCGGCGCGATTTCATCGCCACCGTGTTCACCCCGACGTTCCTGCTGTTCCTGTTGTCGCCGATGTTCACGATCCTGTTCGGCGCCGCCGGCGGGTTCGGCGCGTCGAGCATGGCGCAGGGCGCCGCCGACCGCGCGCGCATTGTCGTGATCGCAGCTCCCGACCAGGCGCCAGCGATCATCGCGACCGACTGGCAATTGCGCCGGGTGTTCGGTCGCGGCGACATTCCGCCGCCGCTCGACGTCCTGACGCCGTCGGGCGATCCCGCCGCACAAGCGCGCGCGCGCGTCTCGGGCCGCGATGGCGATGTTGACGCGGCGCTTTATGGTCCACTCGAACGCCCGACGATCGTCTACGGTGGCGGCGGACGCGATGAGGCGGATTATCTCGCGGGCCTGGCCGAACAGGTCATGCGTGCGCAGAAACTGGGCTCGACCGCGCCGCTCAGCGTGCCGACCAAGACGAAGATCGTCCGCACCGTGGTGACCACCAGCGGCCATAACGCCGCGGCCTTGTTCGCGGTCATGGCGATCTTCCTGCTGACCCTGTTCCTCGCCGGCCTGACGATGGGCACGATGGCGGAAGAGCGCAGCAACAAGGTGATCGAAGTCCTTGCCGCCGCGGTCCCGCTCGAATCGGTGTTCTTCGGCAAGCTGATCGGCATGTTCGGCGTCGCTTTGCTGTTCGTCGGTTTCTGGGGCACGGTCGCGAGCCAGATCACCAGCATCCTGCCCGCCGGGACAGCGGCGGCGCTTGCGGGTGTGGCGCCCGCCGTCGGCAAGCCGGTCTTCGCGTTGCTGTTCCTGGCCTATTTCGTCATGTCGTATCTCCTGATCGGCGCGGTCTATCTGATCCTCGGCGCGCAGGCCTCTACCCAGCGTGAGCTTCAGCTGATGGCGCTGCCGATGACCGTCGTCCAAATGGCCAATGTCGGCATGTCGACCGCGGCGGCCGGTCGCCCCGGAAGCACGATCGCCTGGATCGCGGAGATTTTCCCGTTCAGCTCACCGATGGCGATGGCCGCGCATGCCGCCAATTCGTCCGCTTTGTGGCCGCACGCGGTCGCGATCCTGTGGCAATTGCTTTGGGTGTCGCTGGTGATCTCGCTCGGCGCGCGCTGGTTCCGTCGCGGCGTGCTGAAGTCGGGCGAAGGCCCCAAGCGCAAACGCAAGCAGCCGCAGCCGGCGAGCAGCTAGCCGCTCCACTATTGACATCTGTGTAAGTATAGGTTTGTCTCGCCCGATAAATGGGAGAGTGGGCATGGCGACTCAAGCCGAATTGACCGAGATGTTGGCGAAGGGTCCGACCTTCAAATATGAAGGCCCGGTCGATCCGCTCGACGTCAGCCGGCCCGAACTTTATCGCGACGATGTCTGGCAGGAGCCGTTCAAGAAGCTCCGCGCCGAGTCGCCGGTCCACAAGGTCGAGAATTCGGATTACGGCCCCTATTGGTCGATCTCCACCTACAAGCCGATCCTCGAGGCGGAATCGCTGCCGGACGTCTTCTCGTCCGAAGTGGGCGGGATCACGCTTGCCGACTTCCTGCCCGACAGCGACGTCAAGATGCCGATGTTCATCGCGATGGACCGGCCCAAACATACCGGCCAGCGCCGCACCGTCGCCCCCGCCTTCACGCCGAGCGAGATGGTGCGGATGAAGGAGGATATCGTTCGCCGCACCGCCGAAATCCTCGACACGCTGCCTTATGGCGAACCGTTCGACTGGGTCGACACGGTGTCGATCGAACTGACTACCCAGATGCTCGCGATCCTGTTCGATTTTCCCTGGGAAGATCGCCGCAAGCTGACCTTCTGGTCCGATTGGGCCGGCGATATCGAACTGGTGAAGACACCCGAACTGCGTGCCGAGCGGCTGACGCACATGTTCGAGTGCGGCGCCTATTTCCAAAATCTGTGGAACCAGAAAGTCGGCAAGGAGCCGACCCCCGACCTGATCAGCATGATGATCCATTCGGACGCCATGGCGGAAATGGATCAGTATGAGTTCCTGGGAAACCTGATCCTGCTGATCGTCGGCGGCAACGACACGACACGCAATTCGATGTCGGCGGCGGCTTACGGCCTCGACCTGTTCCCCGATCAGCGCGCCAAGCTCGAGGCGAATCCCGAACTGATCCCCAATGCGGTTCAGGAAATCATCCGCTGGCAGACCCCGCTCGCGCATATGCGCCGCACCGCGACGCAGGATTACGAACTGGGTGGCCAGATGATCAAGGAAGGCGACAAGCTCGCACTCTGGTATCTGTCGGCCAATCGCGACGAGACGGTGTTCGGCGACGACGCCGACGATATCGTCGTCGACCGCCCGAATGCGCGCCGGCACCTGGCGTTCGGTCACGGCATCCACCGCTGCGTCGGTGCTCGCCTCGCCGAACTCCAGATCAACGTGCTGCTCGAGGAAATGGCCAAGCGCCGGATGCGCGTGAACGTGCTGGGCGAGCCCGAGCGCGTCGCGGCCTGTTTCGTCCACGGCTATCGCAAGCTGCCGGTCGAGATCAGCAAATATTGAGCTGACGCGTCGCGGCGGATTGAAACCGGCAGCGTTTATCGTCCGTACTTATATAGGTCCGATCGATGGAGCCTGTATGATGACGTTCGACCGCCGCCATTTCCTGACCCTGGCCGGCACCGGTGCCGCGACGATGCTGTTCGGCGGCTGTCGCGCCGCGCCCGTCGCGCCGCCCGAAAAGTTCGAGTTCCAGTTGAGCGACGCCGAATGGCGCAAGCGGTTGCCGGGCCTTTCCTACCAAGTGCTACGCCACGAGGCGACCGAGACGCCCTATACTAGCCCGCTCAACAACGAACACCGCGCCGGCATCTTCTCGTGCAAGGGCTGCGCGCTGCCGCTCTATTCGTCGAAGACCAAGTTCGAGAGCGGCACCGGCTGGCCGAGCTTCTGGGCGCCGCTGCCCAATGCCGTGAAGACGCGCAACGACGGTTCGCTGGGGATGACCCGGACCGAAGTCCATTGCCGCCGCTGCGGCGGGCATCTCGGCCATATGTTCGACGACGGCCCCAAGCCGACCAGTTTGCGTTACTGCATGAATGGCGCGGCGATGAACTTCACGCCGGGTAAGGCGTAGCGCGGCGACCGACGAGAATTTGCTTCAGCCGAAGCGAACCAACACCTCCCCAGCGAAGGCCGGGGCCCAGTGGCAGTGCGCTCGCGGCGGCAACACTCCATCTCCACGTCAGCGAAGCTGGGCCCCGGCCTTCGCCGGGGAGGCATAAACTCAATGCTATCGCTGCAATTCGACCGGCAGGTCCAGCTCAGTCGCGAACGCCGACCACTCCGCGGGCGCCGACCGGAGCGATCGTGGCGACCGTCTGGCTGCGCGACGTGTCGACCTGGTCGTCATCGCCATTGTCCATCTTGGGCGCACCGGCGCCATAGATGAAACCCTTGGTCGGATAAGTCGTCGTGCCCAGGCCGCCCATCGGGCCGTACCAGACCTTGACCTGGCTCCAGTCGCCTTCGGGCGAGACGTCGATCGCGCGGACATTATACTCGACGCCGCCGCGGCGCGACCAATTGGCGTGGGTCAACAGGATCTCATGGTCGTTGACGATGCCCGACACCATCGCGACATGGCCGAGCGGCATGCGGCTGAACGAAGCGAAGGCGAGGACCGAACCAACTTTCGGGGTGTTGCCGCGCTCATATTTGCCGGCGGCCTGCGACCACCAGGTGTTGGCGTTGCCGAAAATCTGGATACCCGAAATCTCGCGCGCATAAGGAGCGCACTGCCAGAACCGAGCCTGAGCCGGCACCGTCGTCGCCAGGGCGCAGAGCGCCACCAGCGCGAATCGCGCTGCCAAACCACCAAATTTCATGCGACCCCCCAAAAGGTCCGTTGAACTGTTGATGGTGGGTTAGGTGGACAAAACCGACATGGGAACCCTGTCGGCACGATGAATGGAACCTTTCACGACGAACTGTGTTTCGTCGCCGGTGAATGCCCAAATGCGGTGCCGCCTGGACCCAATTCACGCCTGAGGCAGCCATATTTTGTGGCCGAAATCCGCCGAATCGCTACCGGTGTCACGGCGAGTGCGGCGCGCCCTCGGCCTCCGCCGCCGCGATCATCCGAGCCAGCCGCGCTTCGTGTTCGGTGCGGCCGAACGGGAATTTGGAGAACAGAATGGCCGCCACGATCGCCAACGAGCCGTAGATCAGGATGAAGGCCAGCGTCAGGTGGTCGATCACCGCCACCGGCACCATGCCGGGCTTCGCACCCTTGGGGAAGGATACGAGATCGAGCAGCTGGCCGACGATCATGATGCCCAGGCCCGAGGTGCATTTCTGGACGAAGAAGGATCCGGCGAAATAGACGCCTTCCGACCGGCGGCCGGTCCGCGCTTCCGAATCCTCGACCACGTCGGCCATCATCGATGCGCCCAGGATGAAGGACGATACGCTGAGCGCGGTCGCGGTGACGAAGATCGGGAGGAGCAGGAACACCAGCGCGCTCGATCCCGGTGGCGGCAAGACGCCGGCGAAGCGCAGCCAATAGGGCATGGTGTGGAACACCGTCGCCGCCAGCACGAACGCCATCGCCGCATGCGGCTTGCTGGTGCGCTTGCCGACCGCAGGCGCGATGACGAAGGCGAGCGCCGCACCCAGCATCAGCGCGAACGGTAGCAGTTGCAGCGTCCAGGACTTGAACTGCCAGACGAAACTATAGGTGTAGTTGGACAGCGCGTAGCTGATCCCCTGGTTGGTATAGGCGCAAACGCCCGCCAGCATCAGGATCAGGAACCCGCGATTCTTGACCGTTTCCCACAGCTCGCGGAAATGCTCGCCGAGAGACTGGCTGCGTACGACCGTCTTGGGCAACCGCGCGATCTCGTGATGCGTGCCCAGCGCCGATGCCAGGATGGCGACAACCATGATGACGGTACTGGCGATTGCCAGGTGACCATAACCGACGCGATTGAGCAGGCCGTTGGGATAGGCGGCCGACGGCGTCAGGAACACGCCGTAAGCGAGCAACAGGATCGACAGGCCGCCCGCCCATCCGAACAGATAGCGATAGGAGGTGATCCGCGTGCGCTCGTCGTAATCCGACGTCAGCTCCGGCGTCAGTGCTTGGGACGGCACTTCATAGCAACTAACCGCGCTGCGCACGACGACCGCAGTCACGAACAGCCAGGCGAGCGTGGCGCCGCCGCTCAGATGCGGTGGGTTCCACAACAACAGCCATCCGATCGCGATCGGCAGCGCCGCCGAATACATCCATGGATGACGCCGCCCCCAGCGTCCGCGCGTGCGGTCCGACAACACGCCAATGAGCGGATCGACGAACGCGTCGCAGACGAGCGCGATGAAAATGATCAACCCGACCGTCGAGGCATCGAGCCCGACTACCTGGTTGTAGAAGATCAGCAGGAACGTCCCGAACCCGGCATCCTTGACGCCGTACGCAACCGATCCGAAGCCGTAGCTTGCCGTAGTCCAGTTCGAAAGCCGGCGCGGTGCCGGCGTCGCCAGCTTGCTCACGAGGCCGCCGCCTCCAGTGATGAGAACAGGCCGGGCACGCTGTCGTCCCAGCTCGCGCGCGTGCCGATCAGCATGCCGCCATCGACCAGGATATGCGTGCCGGTGACGAAGCTGGCGTCATCGCTCGCCAGATAAGCGACGGCTGCGGCAATGTCTTCAGGCCGTCCGGCGCGCTGCACCGGTTGAGCGTGCGCGGCGGTCTGGGCGATCACGCCGTTGACATGATCGCGCACCTCGCCTTCGAGCCCCAGCGCCGAGGTGAAGATGTTGGTGGTGATGAACCCTGGCACCACCGCGTTGACGCGGATATTGTGCTTGGCGAGGTCGGCGGCGGCCACCTTGGTCAGATGCAGCACCCCCGCTTTGGCGGTCGAATAAGCGGTCGGCGCATAACCGCTGCCCAGCGCGGAGACACTCGACGTGTTGACGATCGCCCCGCCGCCGCGCTTCGCCATCAGCGGCGCGCCGTAGCGGATGCCCATCGCCACCGATCGCAGCAACAGACTCATCGTGCGATCCCAATCATCGGGCGAAATCTCGTCGATCTTGTCACGCGCGCCCGCCGCGCCGGCATTGTTGAACAGAATATCGAGCCCACCCGCGGCATCGGCGGCGGCCAGCAACGCCTCGATATCGGCGACTTGCGTCACGTCGGTTTTCTGGAAGCGGATACGGCCGTTCGAGGTTTCGGCAAGCTCCTGGCCGCCCGCGACATCGACATCGCCGATCAGGACATCGGCGCCTTCCTCGACCAATCGCAGCGCCGTCGCACGGCCGATACCGGAGGCGCCGCCAGTGACCACGGCGCGCTTGCCCTGAAACCGCATTCCATTCTCCTGCATGTATTTTTCCTGCAGCATAGAGGGGGCCTGAGGCCGGTCAATCCGGCTTTTCGAATTTCGGGTTTGTTTGATGTTGCAGCGAGCTTTGCGCCAAACTACCAACCGTCACCCCGGACTTGTTCCGGGGTCCAACCCGCCACAACGGAATCCGGCCGTTGCTGCACGTTGGATGCCGGGACAAGCCCGGCATGACGAGTTGGACATGGGGAGAGGAACGTCATGGCGCTCGACGCCGAAACCTTCGACGCATTGATCGACACCGTCCACCGCTTCGTGACCGAGCGGCTTCGCCCCCTGGAAGCCGATGTGGAAGCGCAGGACGCCATCCCAGACGACGTCACCGCGGAGATGAAGGCGATGGGCCTGTTCGGCCTGTCGATCGCCGAGGAATATGGCGGCCTCGGCCTGACCATGCTCGAAGAAGTGAAGGTCGCGATCGAGCTCGGCCGCACCACCCCGGCGTTCCGCTCGAGCTTCGGCACCAATGTCGGCATCGGCAGCCAGGGGCTCGTCATGGCCGGCAGTCCCGAACAGAAAGCGGAGTGGCTGCCCAGGATCGCGAGCGGCGAGATCATCACCAGCTTCGCGTTGACCGAACCCGATGTCGGCTCCGATTCGGGCGCGGTGAAGACCAAAGCCGTATGGGACGGCCAGGCTTATCGCCTGTCGGGTACCAAGCGCTTCATCACCAATGCCGACAAGGCCGACCTGTTCACCGTGATGGCGCGGACCGGCGACGCGCCGGGCGGGCGCGGCGTGTCCGCCTTCCTGGTCCCGCGCGATCTTGCCGGCGTATCGATCGGCGAACCCGAGAAGAAGATGGGGCAAAAGGGCGCCAAGGTTGCCGACGTGATCTTCGATGATGTCGTGGTGCCAGTCGAGAACCGGCTCGGCGCCGAGGGCGAAGGCTTCAAGATCGCGATGCGCGTGCTCGACCGCGGGCGGCTGCACATCTCGGCGGTGTGCGTCGGCGTCGCCGAGCGGCTGATCGCCGATTGCGTCGCTTATGCCAGCGAGCGCAAGCAGTTCGGCAAGCCGATCGCCGAACACCAATTGATCCAGGCGATGATCGCCGATTCGAAGACCGAGGCGCTCGCCGCCCGCGCTTTGGTGCTCGAGACGGCAGCGGCCAAGGACGAAGGCAAGGATGTCGTCATGGAGTCCGCCGCGGCCAAATATTTCGCCAGCGAGATGGTCGGCCGCGTCGCCGATCGCGCGGTGCAGATCTATGGCGGCGCCGGTTATATCGCCGATTACGGCATCGAGCGGCTGTACCGCGACGTCCGCCTGTTCCGCATTTACGAAGGCACCAGCCAGATCCAGCAACTCATCATCGCGCGCGAGACGCTGAAGCGCGGGGGGTGATCAAAACTCCCCTCCCGCAAGCGGGAGGGGAAATAAGGAGACAGACATGGACACCAGCAAGTTCTTCAGCCTCGAAGGGCGCGTCGCGCTGATCACCGGGGGGTCGCGCGGCATCGGCAAGATGATCGCCGCGGGATACATCGCGCAGGGGGCCAAGGTGTACATCTCGTCGCGCAAGGCGCCGGCCTGCGAGGAAACCGCCGCCGAACTCGGCCCGAACTGCATTCCGCTGCCGATGGACGTCTCGACTGTCGACGGTTGCAAGGCTCTCGCCGCTAAGCTGGCCGAACATGAGGATCACCTCGACATCCTGGTCAACAATGCCGGCGCCGCCTGGGGGGTGCCGTTCGAGGACTTCCCGGAAAGCGGCTGGGACAAGGTGATGGACCTGAACGTCAAGTCGCCCTTCTTCCTGACCCAGGCACTGCATGGCCTGCTCAAGGCGCAGGCGAGCTACGACAAGCCGAGCAAGGTCATCAACATCACCTCGATCGACGGCCTGCGGCTCAATCCGTGGGAGACGTACAGCTATCACGCCTCCAAGGCTGCGCTGATCTACCTCACCAAGCGGATGGCAGCGCGGCTAATCAAGGATGCGATCATCGTCACCAGCCTGGCTCCCGGCGCCTTCGCCAGCGAGATGAACCGCGCCGCGCGCGATCACGGCGATGAGGTCGCCAAGGGCATTCCGATGCGCCGCATCGGCACCGACGAGGACATGGCCGGCGCCGCGATCTTCCTCGCCAGCCGCGCGTCGGATTATGTCGTCGGCGATACTTTGGTGGTCGACGGCGGCCTGGTCAACGCGCAGCTCGGCACGTCGATCGACGCCTGAGGCGAGTTTCCCTCTCCCTGTGGGAGAGGGAGAGTTCGAGCTTTGACCTGCCCCCGGCAGGTCAAGGTCCGGTCCGGGGGACCGGACCTCGCTCGAACTCGCCGCAGGCGCGGAAGGGTGAGGGCAGTGACTACTCCTGCCCTCACCCCTCGCTGCTTCGGAGCTCGACCCGCGTCGGGTGAATGGCGCCCCGCGCCATTCAGGTCATGCCGGGGGCATGACCGACCCGACGCGCCCAAAGGGAGAGGGTTAGGAAACCGCCCCACCCGCATTCTGCGGATGGTTCGGCGTGAGGATCAACGTCCGCCCCTCGACCCGCCAGCTCTTGAGCCGCGACAGGAAGTTCATCCCGATCACGTCCATATCGCCGAACGCCGGCGAGCTGACGACGGGCAGGTCGCGCGCGACGATGTTGCCGATGCGCAACTCGGGCACGGTCGCGGTGTCGGCGCGGACCGATCCGTTGGCGGTCTGGATGATCATCGGGAACGGGCTCGGGCTGAGCCGCAGCCCCGCCGCCTCGACGGTATCGGTCGACAGAGCGGTCACCGTCGCGCCGCTGTCGACCAGCATCTTGCGTTCGACATTGCCGAACCGGACGGTCACCCAGAAATGACCGTCATCGGCCATCGGCACGCGCATTTCCTTGCCGACGACCTGTTGCCCGTCCTCCAGATGCAGGATCTTGGCGACGTGCGCGAACATCGGATCGAACCGTCCGCGCTCGCCGACTAGCATCACGATCAGCCCGAGTGAGACGACCAGCGCCGTCATCGACAACAGGCGCCCGACCACCCGAAACCGCCGGGCGAGCAGCATCAGCGCGATGACGATGCCGATCAGGAGATATAGCGGCAACGAGCCACCCAGAGCGTCAGCCATGCACGCCACCTGCCATGGACTAGATGTATGGCGGCTGAGCGTTATGTCCAGCCTCGTGGCGGCGGGGCGCGGCCGAGCAGGTCCGCAGCCGGCGACCCGAGATCACGGCGCGCTGCCGACCACCTTCGCCTCGTGCCGCGCCAGGCTATAGGCACGGCGCATGTCGCGCGTCATGCCGCTCATCGCCCAGGATCGTGCCATGTCGGGGCAATAGCGCGGATCCTCCCGCGATTCGTAGGGCGTGATCTCGGCGCCATGATCGGCGCAGAAACGCCGCGTCGCATCGACCACACGTCGCCGCAATTCGGCCCGTCCCGATGGCGTGTCGGTCGAAACATCCGCGATCCTGATGCTCAGCCGAGGCTCGCTCGCCAATGCCGAATGATCGGCGCAGGCGCCAAGCAGGATTGCGACAGCACAAATGATGACCCGCATTCGTATCTCCTGAAATTGGGCAAGCCGGTCCCGTGGCGCGGAATCGCGCTTGCCTGAGTGACGTCGATGGATGGCGGCGGCTAGGTGCCGTTCAGCGTGTCGGCCTTGTTGTCGAGATCGTCGGCGCTTGCGCGGAATCCCTTTGCGATAGCTAGATTGCTCGTTCGCACAGCACTGGATTGCCCTGGCAGATTGGCGACGCGTTCAAGCTCTTCGGCGCGCGCGCGAAATCCCACGGCGGTGCCGCGCATCCCTTCGCCAAGGCCACGACGCTGTTCCTCCGCGCCGCGTTTGGCGGCAGCAGCGCCCCCCTCTTCCTCGCGCTTCGCCGCGGCGGCGTCTGCGTCCTGCGGCGAGCCATCGATCACTGCCCGCGCATCCGGTACGCTAGCCCCCTGGCGATCCGTACCGCCCGTGGCCGCCAATGCGAACCGTGCGGTCGAGCTCCCCCTGATCCCGCTACCGAGGCGCTTCAACATTCGGCCCCCAGCGTGGCCGGTGCTGCGCACGGCATCGGGCCAAGCCGACGGAGCTGCTGCCGCTGCTGAAGGCGGGACAGGCGGCGCCGGCGGTTCGGGAATCGGCGGCTGCGGTGCCGGCGGCGCGGGGGCAATGCGCACGATATGCGCAGCCGCGAGCGGCACGGCGGTGCCCAGCGCCACCACGAGCAACAACGCCGGCACCAGCGGCCGCATGCGCCGTCCAGCGTCACCATCGAGCACGGTATTGATCCGGCGCGCCAGCGCGGTCCGCGAGAACGCCATGCCGTTGGCTTCGGAATGGATCGGGCGTCCGCCGGCGACCGCGAGCAATGCTTGGGCATAATCGTAACGGTCGACCCGGCCTAGCGCATCGGCGTCGGCCGCGAGCTCGACCTCGCGCATCAATTGGCGAGCGACCAGCCACATCAATGGGTTGAACCAGAACAACGCAATGGCCACGCGGGCGACGACCAGCCCCAGCCAGTCGAAGCGGCGAATATGCGCCATTTCATGCGCGATGACCGCCTCCGCCTGATCGGGGTGGGCATGCGTCGCCGGTCCGATCAGGATCCAGGCGGGCATGATTCCCCAGCTGAGCGGCGTCACGGCATGTGGCGAAACCAGCAGGCGGAGCGGTCGGCGGAAACCGACGGTCTCCCGATCCATCACGCGCAGCCAGTGCGGATCGATCGCCGGCCGAGCAGCGCCCGTCCAGCGCCGCAGCGTCCACAGCCCCGTCAGAAAACGAACCAGGAGCAGCACGACCCCGGCAGCGTAGAGCATCGCCACCAAGGCCGCGCCGTCGAGCGCCGTAGCAGGCGCGCTCGGCATTTCGGCCACGGCCCCCGGGGCGCTCCTCGTATTGACCGCGCTCGATACGGTCTCGGATGCCGGCAGCAGGGCGAGTTCGAGCGGCGGCAGCAGCGGCGCGAGCACGAACAGCGCGAGCGAAGCAACCAGCGCCGCCTGCAGCAAAGCGGCGCGTTCCGCCGCCGGCCGGGCACGCATCGCTGTGCTGACGAGCAACGCCGCGCCGGCGATCAGCGCCGATTTGCAGCCGAGGTCGACCAGCAAGCCCAGCATCATTTCGCATCCCGCCGGGCTTGGTCGATCATACGCTGAAGCGCATCGATTTCGTCGGACGCAAGCTTGGGCTCCATCCCCAGCAACGCAGTCGCGGCGCTTGCCGCCGAGCCGTGAAAGAAAGTCTGCACTAGCCGCTGCAGCGCGCCCTCCGCGACCGCATCGGTCTGCGGCACGGGCGCATAGACATAGGCTTGGTTCTCGGTGCGGTGCGCGATCAGCCCCTTGGCCACGAGCCGCGCGAGCAACGCGCGTACCGCCGAATCGCTGGGTGGCTCTGTCATCGCGCCACGGACGGCCGAAGCGGTGCCCTCCCCCAGGCCGCACAGGATCTCGAAAATCTCACGCTCGCGGCGCGGCAACGAATCGATCATCACGACCTCCTGCTACGTTTGTAGCATGCTACAAACGTAGCAGCAAGAGATGCTCGATCCGGAGAGGCGATTAGATCAGCGCGCGACCCCACCTGCGGCGAGCACCGCCAGCGTCACCAGCTCGCTCGCGGTCGAGGTCATCGGCGCGATCTGGACCGGTTTTTCCAGTCCGACCAGCATGGGCCCGATCACCGCGTCGCCACCCAATTCGCGCAGCAATTTGGCCGAAATGTTGGCCGACTGCAGCCCGGGCATGATCAGCACATTGGCCGGACCCGACAGACGGGCGAACGGATAATTGGCCAACTGGCGCGGGTTGAGCGCGACATCGGGCGCCATTTCGCCTTCATATTCGAAGCTGACCTGGCGCTGGTCGAGCACGCCCACGGCGGCACGCAAATTCTCGAGCCAGCGCCCCTCGGGATTGCCGAAGGTCGAATAGCTGAGGAACGCGACGCGCGGTTCGTGACCCATGCGGCGTGCGACAGCGGCGGTCTGCTCGGCGATATCGGCCAATTCCTCGGCGGTCGGACGCTCATTGATCGTGGTGTCGGCCATGAACACGGTGTGCGTCTGGCCGACCATGACATGGATGCCGAATGCGGTCCGCCCGGCCTCGATGTCGATCACCTTGCGCACTTCGCGCATCGTCTGGGCATAGGTCCGCGTGACCCCGGTGATCATCGCATCGGCCTCGCCGAGCTGGAGCAGGACGGCGCCGAAGATGTTGCGGTCCTGGTTGATCATCCGCTCGCAATCGCGGCGCAGATAGCCGCGGCGCTGGAGCCGCTGATAAAGGAAATCGACCATCCGCGGCACCAGGGCCGAGGTGCGGCTGTTATGGACCTCGTAACTCTCGACCTCCTTGACGCCGAGCGCCCGCAGCCGGTCATGGACGTCGTCGCGTCCGACCAGCACCGGCGTGCCGTAACCGCCCTCGCGGAATGCCGCCGCGGCGCGCAGCACGACTTCCTCCTCGCCTTCGGCGAACAGTACGCGCTTGGGCTGCGCGCGCGCGCCTTCATAGGCCTGGGCGAGCACGCCGGTGGTCGGGTTGAGCCGACCGCGCAGCTGCTGGCGATAGGCCGCCATGTCGAGGATCGGCTTGGTCGCGACTCCCGAATCCATCGCCGCCTTGGCGACCGCGGCGGGCACCAATTCCATCAGCCGCGGATCGAACGGCGCCGGGATGATATATTCGGGACCGAAAGTATGGCGCACACCATAAGCGACGGCGACTTCCTCGGGCACCGCCTCGCGCGCCAGTTCGGCGATCGCGTGCGCGGCGGCGATCTTCATTTCCTCGTTGATCCCGGTTGCGCGCACGTCGAGCGCGCCGCGGAAGATGAACGGGAAGCCGATCACGTTGTTGACCTGGTTGGGATAGTCCGAGCGCCCGGTCGCGATGATCGCGTCGGGGCGTGCTTCCTTGGCCAGCTCGGGACGGATTTCGGGCTCGGGATTGGCCATCGCGAAGATGATCGGCGCGTTGGCCATGTCGCGCACCATGTCGGGGGTGACCGCACCCGCTGCCGACAGGCCAAGAAAGACGTCGGCACCGTGCATCGCTTCCTTGAGCGTTCGCTTTTCGGTCACGACGGCATGCGCCGACTGCCATTGATTGATCTTGTCACGCCCCTGATAGATCACACCCGAACGGTCGCACATGATGACGTTTTCATGCCGCACGCCCATTGCCTTGATCAGCTCGGTGCAAGCGATCGCGGCCGCGCCCGCGCCGTTGACCGCGACCTTGATGTCCGAAAGGTGCCGGCCGGTCAGCAGGCAGGCGTTGATCAGGCCGGCCGCGGTGATGATCGCGGTGCCATGCTGGTCGTCATGGAAGACCGGGATGTTCATCCGCTCGCGCAGCGTCTGCTCGATGATGAAGCATTCGGGCGCCTTGATGTCCTCGAGGTTGATGCCGCCGAAGCTCGGCTCCATCAGCTCGACCGCGTCGATGATGCGGTCCACATCCTCAGTCTTGAGTTCGATATCGATCGCGTCGACATCGGCGAAACGCTTGAAGAGGACCGCCTTGCCTTCCATCACCGGCTTGGACGCCAATGCGCCGAGATTGCCCATGCCCAGGATCGCGGTGCCATTCGAGATGACCGCGACGAGATTGCCCTTGGCAGTATAATCATAGGCGGTCGCGGGATCGTCGGCGATCGCTTGCACCGGAATGGCGACACCGGGCGAGTAGGCCAGCGCCAGGTCGCGCTGCGTCGTCAGCGGTTTCGACGCGATGATCTCGATCTTGCCGGGCCGCCCCTCCGAATGGAACAGCAATGCTTCGCGGTCGGAAAACTGCACGGAAGATTCGTCGGCCATCCTGGTCCTCTCTGTTGCGCCCGTCTTTAGGTGCGCCTTGGGGAGAAGGAAACCGGCTTCCGGGCCCTTGATGTACTTTTGCCGACAGGGATGCGCTGCCCGCCAGGCGGGAATCCGCACACTTTACCCACAGCAAAGGGCGAAAGCGGGATTTGCGCCGCAGATCGGCTGGGCTAACCGACGCCAATGGCTGACGCCGCCCCGACCCCGATGATGGCCCAGTATCTCGCCTTGAAGGCGGAGGCTGGAGATTGCCTGCTCTTCTACCGGATGGGCGATTTCTTCGAATTGTTCTTCGAAGACGCGAAAATCGCCAGCGCCGTGCTCGACATCGCGCTGACCGCGCGCGGCGAGCATGACGGGGAGAAGATCCCGATGTGCGGCGTGCCGGCGCATGCCGCGGTCGGATATCTGCAACGACTGATCAAGGCCGGCCATCGCGTCGCCATCGCCGACCAGACCGAGACCCCGGCCGAGGCCAAGAAGCGCGGCGGGTCCAAGGCCTTGGTCGCGCGGGCGATCATCCGCGTGGTGACTGCCGGTACCTTGACCGAGGAAGCTCTGCTCGATTCCCGCACCGCCAATTGGTGCGTCGCGATCGGCGAAGCGGCGGGCGGCATCGCTGTCGCCGCCGCCGACGTTTCGACCGGGCGGTTCGAATTGGTCGAAACCGATGCAGGCGGCCTGTCCGCCGAACTTGCGCGCCTGAACGCGGCCGAAGTGCTGGCGAGCGAAGGCAGCGCGTTTGAACATTATGCAACCGTGCTGCGCCCGCGCGGCGAGTTCGATTCGACCGCCGCCGAAACGCGGTTGAAGCGCGTTTACGGTGTCGCCACGCTCGATGGATTCGGACAATTGAGCCGCGCCGGCATGGCCGCGGCCGGCGGGTTGGTCGCCTATCTCGACCATACCGCGAAAGGCTCGCTGCCGTTCCTGCAGCCGCCCCGGATCGGCAATGCCGGCGAAGCGATGGCGATCGACGCCGCAACGCGCGACAGCCTGGAACTCACCCAGACCCAGACCGGCCAGCGTAAGGGCAGCCTGCTCGACGCGGTCGACCGCACCGTGACCGGCGCCGGCGCGCGGTTGCTTGCCGGGGATATCGGCGCGCCACTGATGGACCGCTCGGCGATCGAGGCGCGGCTCGACCTCGTCCAGCGGTTGCACGACGATGGCGCCTTGCGCGAAAGCCTGCGCGCGACCTTGCGCAGCCTGCCCGATATCGGCCGCGCGCTGGGACGCCTGGTCGCCGGCCGCGGCGGCCCGCGCGATCTTGGGCAGTTGCGCGACGGGCTCGATGGCGCCTGGTTGCTCGGTGAGCGGATCGACGCGCTCGATGCGCCACCGCCATTGCTCCAGGACATCGTGCCTCGGCTGCGCGGCCACGGGTCGCTGGTCGACCTGCTCAAGCGCGCGCTCGTCCCCTCCCCGCCGATCGACGCGTCCGACGGCGGCTATATCGCCGAAGGGTATGACGCCGAGCTCGACGATCTGCGCGATATCGGCGCCGGCGGCCGCCGCGCGATCGCTGCGCTCGAGGCGGAATATCGCAACCGCACCGGCACGAGCGCGCTCAAGATCCGTCATAACGGCGTGCTCGGCTATCATGTCGAGGTTCCGGCCAGAGCCGCCGATCCGCTGATGGCGCCCGACAGCGGGTTCACCCATCGCCAGACGCTGGCCGGCGTCGTCCGCTTCAACGCGCCCGAACTCCACGAACTGGCGATGAAGGTCACCCAGGCCGGCAGCCATGCGCTTGCCGCCGAGGCGGCGCATCTCGAGGAACTGACCCAGACCGCGCTCGCCGGTCGCGAGGCGATCGCCGCGACCGCCGATGCGCTGGCCCGGCTCGACGTCGCCGCCGGGCTGGCCGAGCGCGCCGCCGAGGACGGCTGGGCTCGGCCCAGCTTGGTCGATCATGCCTGTTTCGAGGTCGAAGGCGGGCGCCATCCGGTGGTCGAGGCCGCCGTCCAGCGCAGCGGCGAACGCTTCGTCGCCAATGATTGCGTGCTTTCCGAAACCTCGCGGCTGTGGCTGGTCACCGGCCCGAACATGGGCGGCAAGTCGACTTTCCTCCGCCAGAACGCGCTGATCGCGGTACTCGCCCAGGCGGGCAGCTATGTCCCGGCGGCACGCGCCGAACTCGGGCTGGTCGACAAATTGTTCAGCCGCGTCGGCGCGTCGGACAATCTCGCGCGCGGGCGGTCGACCTTCATGGTCGAAATGGTCGAGACCGCGGCGATCCTGGCGCAAGCCACGCCGCGCAGCTTCGTCATCCTCGACGAAGTCGGACGCGGTACCTCAACCTATGACGGCCTCGCCATTGCCTGGGCAGTGGTCGAGGCGATCCATGAGGACAATCGCTGCCGCTGCCTGTTCGCGACGCATTATCACGAGCTGACGCGGCTTGCCGAACGCTGTGATGCACTGAGCCTTCACCATGTCCGCGCGCGCGAATGGAAAGGCGATCTGGTCCTGCTCCACGAAGTCTCCGAGGGACCCGCCGACCGTTCCTACGGCCTCGCGGTGGCGCGCCTCGCCGGGCTGCCGCCGGCCACGATCGCGCGTGCCAAGGCGGTGCTGGCCAAGCTCGAGGCGGGCCGCGCCAAGACTGGGGGGCTTGCTGCGGGACTCGACGACCTGCCGCTATTCGCCGCCGCGATCGAGGCGGAGGAAGAGGAATGCGACGCCGTCCGTGCCGAACTCGACAGCCTCGATGTCGACGCGCTCAGCCCGCGCGAAGCGCTGGACGTGCTCTATCGTCTGAAGCGGCTCGCGCACGACGACTAGCCCCAGATTGGTTCGATAAATCTTGCCCACGGCAATTTGGTCCGTTGCGGCCATTTCCGAACTATGGCAGAGATCACCTCGGGGACAGGAGGGGATTCGATGGACCGCGATAAACGCGGTCCGGCACCAGATCATCTGACCGCGAAAATGGAGGGAAGGGCCATTTCCGCACCCAGCCAGATCGGCGAAGCCTTGTGGCGCGGCCGGTTGAGGATGGGTTTGTCGCTGGATGACGTGGCGCGCCGGGCCGGCACCGACTTGCAGATCGTCAGTGCGATCGAGAATTCGGATTTCGGCCGACTGCCTGGCGCCGGCGCGACGATTGCGGCGGCACGTGCTTATGCCCGGGTCGTGAAACTGCCTGAACGGTGGGTGGCGCTGACCCTTGCCGCCGAACTGGCACGGATCGCCGTCTCCTCGTTACCGATCACGTGATTCCGATCTGCCTCAGCTGAAATCGACCAGCGCCGGCCGTCCCGCAATATAAGCGCTTTTGGGGTCGTTGAACGGGAAGCCGCCGGGCACCAGTCGTCCGAACAGCGCCGCGGTCCGCATCGTCGCCGTGGCCCCCATGATCGCGGCGCCAGGCCCGGCCAACAAATCGTCGGACAGCAGCACGCCGCGTCCGCGCTCGACCAGCTTGCCAGCCGCGACCGTCGCCAGGATCTGGCGCCGCACCGTCGAATAGGGGATCGTCAGCGCACGCGAGATCGCCGCCGCGGAAACCGGATCGCGCTGCTCGATCGGCACGAAGGTAGCGGTTTCCGAATAACGACGCGCCAATTCGCTATCGAGCGTGATCCGCCGCACGCTCGCGACCAGCACCGCTCCGACGATGGCGAGTTCCAGCCAGTCCGACACGAACAAGCCGACATTGTCGAACGCGCCCAGTGCCAGGTCGATCGACGCCGCCAGCGTGATGTCGGCGCGATAGGGCTGATCGACTGTCGCGGTACGCGGGAGCGGCATGTCGAAGGCGTGGAATTCGTCGGCCAGCCAGACCAGCGAATCGTGCAGATGGACCAGCAATGCCGCGACATCGGGATCGTCGCGCAATGCAATCGGGATCACCACGCCATTATTCGTGCGCGCACACAATCCAGCTTCGATTAGCGCGTTGACATGGCGGCGGACGGTTTCGAACGGGCGGTGCAGCGACTGCGACAGCGCGTTGATGCTGATGCCGCCACTATCGGCCTGGCTACGCGGCGCATTGGGCCAATCGGCCAGCACGTCGCCGCTGGCACGCAATATCGCCAGGAAGAAGATGCCGCGATCGAACACGAACGACCCGCCGGCAAGTTTGCGTACGATAGCGATCGCCCTGACCAGGCTGGTTAGCTGCGTTTCCACCAGCAGGCGCGAAGCCAGCCGCGATTGTGTCCGTTCCGGCGTTACCGGCGGCTCAAGGTTCATAATTCCCACCCCGCACCAAAAGAGGCGCCCTGCCAAGCCATTACAGTAAGATTACCGCGCCGCAAACCATCTGAGCGACCCAAATTCGGACGCTTTGTCAGCCGCAAAGCAGTCCTGGCCAATCAGCGTCGTTGCGGTAGCGGCACAATGGTGCGATCCTCCGATCGAGTCGGGGGGCTTCTGATGGATTTGTTTGGAGAGGAACTCGACCGCAACATGCCGGTCCTGTCCGCGGATGCGGTCGGTCGGGCGTTGCGGTCGGCGCGTGAGCAATTGGGATTGTCGCTGGCCGAGGTCGCCGACGTGACCCGGATGGCGGTGCGCCATCTCGAAGCGATCGAGCAGGCGCGCTTCGACGGTTTCTCCGCCCCGGTCTATGCGCTTGGATTCGCCCGCAACTACGCTCGTGCCGTCGGCCTACCGCTGCCTTGGATCACCGATTGCCTGCGCGGCGAGATCTCCGCGTTCTTCGCCGATCGCGAACGCTTCGATCTCGGCTGGACCGCCGAGGGGCTGCAGCACGGCCGCTAGAGGGAGTGGCCCGGCACCGTTACCGTTTCAGCTTTGCTGAAACAAATTCTAGGCCATAACCACGCGTGACGCCGCGTGCGTTCGCGACTATCGCCGGGTCATGCCCGCACGCTTCGACAGCCTGCCCCACCGCCGCGCGATCATCGATCGCCGCATATTGGCCGATGCGCTCAAGGCGCTGGAGGGCGACGACCGTACCAAGCTCCGCCACGCGGCGACCGCTCTGCTCAAACAGGCGCTGCAATCGGGCCGCGCCGAGATCGAGCGCCGGCTGCTCGAACACCCGTCGCGCGGGCTGGAGATCGCGGCCAGCCAGGCGTTCCTGATCGACCAGATTCTGCGCCTGCTCTACGATTTCACCGTCGAGCGGCTCTATCGGCTGAGCAACCCGACCGCCGCCGAGCGCCTGACCCTGATAGCGGTCGGCGGCTATGGCCGCGGCGAGATGGCACCGCATTCGGACGTCGATATCGGTTTCCTGACGCCGTGGAAGGAAACGCCCTGGCACGAGCAAGTCGTCGAATCGATGCTCTATGCCTTGTGGGATCTGGGGCTGAAGGTCGGCCAGTCGACCCGCAGCCTCGACGATATGGTCCGCCAGGCAAAGGGCGACGTCACGGTCCGCACTGCTTTGCTCGAGGCGCGCTATGTCTGGGGCGACCAGGACCTTTACGACGAGGCCGCGCGCCGCTTCAAGGCGGAGGTCCAGTCGGATACCGCGCGCGTGTTCATCACCGAGAAGCTCGCCGAGCGCGACTTGCGCCATAAACGCATGGGCGACACGCGGTACGTGGTCGAACCCAATGTCAAAGAAGGCAAAGGCGGATTGCGCGATCTGCACGCGCTCTTCTGGATCGGCAAATATGCCTATAACGTCCAGAACGCCGCGCAACTGGTCGATGTCGGGCTGTTCACCCGCGCCGAATATGCCCAGTTCCACCGCGCCGACAATTTCCTATGGGCGGTGCGCTGCCACCTCCATTCGCTGTCGCGGCGGGCCGAAGACCGTCTGACCTTCGACATGCAGCGCGAGATCGCCGAGCGGATGCGCTTCGCCGACCGGCCGGGCAAGTCCAAGGTCGAGCGCTTCATGCATTATTATTTCCTGCAGGCGAAGGCGGTCGGCGACCTGACCGGGGTCTTTCTGGCGCATCTCGACGATAAATTCGCGGCGCGCGGGCGACGCTTCGGCCTGCCGGTGCTGCGCCGCCGCCCGAGCAAACTCAACGGCTTCGTGCTCGACCGTGGTCGGCTGGCGCTACCCGACGAGGATTTCCTCGCCCAGAAACCCAGCCGATTGATCGAGATGTTCGTGCTGGCCGACCGTCACGGTCTCGAAATCCATCCGCTGGCGATGCGCGCCGCCGCGCGCGACGCGAAGCTGGCCGACGACATTCGCCGCGACCCCGAAGCGAACGCCTTGTTCCTCGAGGTGCTGACCAGCCGCCACAATCCCGAGACCACGTTGCGCTGGATGAACGAGGCCGGGGTGTTCGGCCGTTTCGTACCCGATTTCGGCCGCGTCGTCGCGCAAATGCAGTTCGACATGTACCATCATTATACGGTCGACGAGCATACCATCCACGCGATCGGGCTGTTGAGCCGGATCGAACGCGGCGACCTGACCGAAGATCATCCACTCAGCCACGCGATCATGAAGCAGATCGCGTCGCGCCGCGTCCTCTATGTCGCGGTGCTGCTGCACGATATCGCCAAAGGGCGCGGCGGCGATCATTCGGTGCTCGGCGCCGAAGTCGCGCAGCGGCTGTGCCCGCGCTTCGGGATGACCGCGGCCGAGACCGAGACGGTCGCCTGGCTGGTCCGCTATCATCTGCTGATGTCGGCGACCGCGTTCAAGCGCGACCTGTCCGACTTCAAGACGATCCTCGATTTCTGCGAGGCAGTGCAGAGCCCGGAGCGGCTGCGCTTGCTGTTGACGCTGACGGTGGTCGATATCCGCGCGGTCGGTCCCGGCGTTTGGAATGGCTGGAAACGCCAGCTCCTCACTGACCTCTATGAAGCGGCGGAAGAAGTGCTCAGGCTGGGCCACAAGCAGAAGGGACGGAGCGAACGCGTCGCGGCCAAGCAGTACGCGGTCGCCGCCGCGCTCGGCTGGGACGACAAGACCTTCGCGTCGGTCGTCAAGCGCCTGCCCGAATCCTATTGGGTGGCGGAACCCGACCATGCGCTGATCGCCAATCTGAAGCTGATGGCCGAGGCCGGCGACGAGCCGTTATCGATCGCCAGCCAGGTCGATGCGGATCGCGGCGCGACGCTGGTCACCATCTACGCCGCCGACCATCCGGGGTTATTCTACCGCATCGCCGGTGCGATCAGCGTGGCGGGCGGCAACATCATCGACGCGCGGATCCATACGACCCGCGACGGCATGGCGATCGATAATTTCCTGGTCCAGGATCCGCTCGGCCGCCCGTTCGATGATTCCGCCCAGCTGACCCGATTGCGACGCGCGATCGAGGATGCGCTGGCCAATCGCAACAAGCTCAGCGACCGCCTCAAGGCGAAGCCACTACCGCGTCCGCGCGCCGAGGCGTTCGACATCAATCCCGCGGCCTTCGTCGACAACCATGCCTCGAACCGCTTCACCGTGATCGAGGTCAATGCGCGCGATCGCCCTGCCTTGCTGCACCAACTCGCCCAGGCGCTGTTCCAGTCGAAAGTGACAATCCACTCGGCGCATGTCGCGACCTATGGCGAGCGCGCGGTCGATACTTTCTATGTAACCGACCTGACCGGCGACAAGATCGAGGCGCCGGCACGGGTCAAGACACTCGAACGCCGGCTGGTCGATGCCGCGATGGGAGAGATGGCCGCCGAGGCGGCCTGACAGAGGAGAACACAATGCCGGTACTCGGAGTTGGTGGAATATTCTTCCGCGCAAAGGATCCCGACGCGCTCAACGCATGGTATCGCGAGCATCTCGGCATTGGCGCGGGTTGCGCGGCGGAGGATACCGGGCCGCCGGAAGAATGGACCTGGAAAGTACAGGGCGGTCCGATGGTATTCGCGCCGTTCAAGGCGGATACCGATTATTGGGCGACCGACCATCAGTTCATGCTCAATTTCCGCGTCAACGACCTCGACGGCCTGCTCGAGCAATTGAACGCCAGTGGGATCGACGTGATCGTGAAACCGGAATGGGACTCGCCCGAAACCGGGCGTTTCGCGCGTATCCATGATCCCGAGGGCAATCCGATCGAATTGTGGGAAGCGCCGGCTTGAGTCTATCCGATCCCCAACCGCCCGGCGCCGCGTTCCAAGCAAGGCTTAAAGACGATCTCGATGCGCTGACCCGCCGCCATCGCCGGCGTGCGCTGGCCGCCCGGACCGGCCACGATTTCGCCTCGAACGACTATCTCGGCCTCGCCGGGTCGCCCGAAATGCGGGCGATCGTCGCCGACGCGCTGGCGCGGGGCGTACCGATCGGCGCGGGCGGATCGCGTCTGTTGCGCGGCAATCACGAGGAGCATGAAGCGCTCGAAGCGGAGGCAGCGCGCTGGTTCGGTAGCGAGGCCGCGCTCTATTTCAGCACCGGCTTCGCCGCCAATGGCGGATTGTTCGCGGCTTTGCCCGGCGCCGACGACCTCGTCGTCCATGACGAATTGATCCATGCCAGCGCGCATGATGGCATGCGGCTCGGCCGCGCCGCGCGCGTATCGGCCAGGCACAACGATGCCGACGCCGTCGCCGATGCAATCGCGCAATGGCGGCGCGAGGGCGGCCGCGGCCGGCCATGGATCGCGGTCGAGAGCCTCTATTCGATGGATGGCGACCGCGCCCCGCTCGGCGATCTGGTGGCGATCGCCGACCGCGAGGATGCCGTGCTGATTGTCGACGAGGCGCATGCGACCGGCGTGTTCGGACCGGTCGGGCGCGGGCTCGCCGCCGAATGGGAAGGCCGCGGCAACCTCATTACCTTGCGCACCTGCGGCAAGGCGCTGGGGGCTGAGGGCGCGTTGGTCTGCGCCTCTCGCGCAGTATGCGATACCCTGATTAACCGCGCCCGCGGCTTCATCTTCTCGACCGCGCCCTCCCCACTGATGGCCGCGGCGGTGCGCGGTGCCCTCGCTTTGCTCGAGCGCGAACCGGAACGGATCGCCACGCTCGATGGCCTGGTGCGCCACGCGCACGATCGCCTCGTCCCGCTCGGCGCGCTTGCCAGCGGGTCGCCGATCATGCCGGTGATCATCGGCGATGACGCGCGGACGATGGAGATTGCCGGGCATCTCCAGGCACAGGGTTTCGACGTACGTGGCATCCGCCCGCCGACCGTCCCTGTCGGCACTGCGCGGCTACGACTGTCGATCACGCTCAACGTCGATGCCGCGACGATCGATGCGCTCGCCCAGGCGCTGAAAGAGGCATTGTGACTGCGATCGTCGTCACTGCCACCGGCACCGATATCGGCAAGACAGTGTTCGCCGCCGCGCTCACCGCCGCGCTCGACGGCTGCTATTGGAAGCCGGTCCAGGCCGGGCTCGACGATGGCAGCGACCTGGAGCGAGTCGGACGATTGTCGGGCCTGCCGGCCGCGCGTCTGCTGCCCGAAGCCTATCGTCTGACCACCCCCTGCTCGCCACACCGCGCGGCGGAGATCGATGGTGTGACGATCGATGTGGACGCGCTCGAACCACCGCGGTGCGACCGGCCCTTAGTGATCGAAGGCGCCGGCGGCGTGCTGGTGCCTTTCACGCGACAGGCGACGTTCGCGGACGTGATGGCGCGCTGGCAGCTGCCGGTGGTGCTCGTCGCCGCGACGTCGCTCGGCACGATCAGCCACAGCCTGGCCGCGATTGAAGCGTTGCGCGCACGCAAGGTCGATATTCGCGGGGTGGCCTTTGTCGGCGATGCCGTCGAGGATAGCGAAGCGACGATCGCGGATATGGGCGGGGTCAAACGGCTTGGCCGCCTGCCGATGCTCGACCCGCTCGACCCCGGTGCGCTGGCCGCAGCCTTCGCCGCCAATTTCGATCTGGCCGATTTCCGATGAGCGGTTCGCCAGTCTGGCACCCCTTCACCCAGCATGGCCTAGGCGAGCCGATCCCGCTGGTGACGCATGCCGAAGGTGCGGTGCTCCACACCGCCGACGGCCGACGCGTGATCGATGCCATCTCGTCCTGGTGGGTGACGACGCACGGCCATTGCCATCCGCGCATCATGGCCGCGATCGCCGCGCAGACGCAAAAGCTCGACCAGATCATCTATGCCGGCTGGACGCACGAGCCGGCCGAGACGCTGGCGCGCGGGCTGACCGCGATCATGCCCCCCGCGCTCACCCGCGTCTTCTATTCGGACAGCGGATCGACCAGCGTCGAGGTCGCGCTCAAGATGGCGCTCGGGTTCTGGACCAATCGCGGCGAGGCGCGGCACCGCATTCTGGTGTTGGAGCATAGCTATCACGGCGACACGATCGGCGCGATGTCGGTCGGCGCGCGCGGGGTATTCAACCGGGCCTATGCGCCATTGCTGTTCGATGTCGGCACGATCCCCTTTCCCGCCGAAGGTCATGAACAGGTGACGCTCGACGCGCTGGAGACGGCATGCCGCGAGCATCCCGCGGCGTTCATTGTCGAGCCGCTGATCCTCGGCGCCGGCGGGATGCTGATCTATCCGGCGCACGTCCTGGCCGAGATGCGCGCAATCTGTGCGCGGCACGACGTGCTGTTCATCGCCGACGAGGTGATGACCGCCTGGGGTCGCACCGGCACTCTGCTGGCCTGCGAACAAGCCGATGTCGTGCCGGACATTTTGTGCTTGTCGAAGGGGTTGACCGGCGGCGCGGTCCCGCTCGCGGTGACGATGGCGACGCGGCCGATCTTTGACGCGCATCTGTCCGACGATCGCGCCAAGATGTTCTTCCACTCATCGAGCTACACCGCCAACCCCATCGCCTGCGCTGCGGCGGTCGCCAATCTGGAGATCTGGCGCGACGAGCCGGTGCTACAGCGGATCGCCGATCTGGGCGCGCGGCAGCAGGCGCGACTCGATGCGCTGAGCGGCGTCACGGGAAAGCGGCGGATCGGGTCCATCGCAGCGATGGAAGTGCCGGTGGGCGACGGCGGCTATCTCGCCGCGATCGGGCCGCGCTTGCTGAAGCATTTTCGCGAGCGCGACGTGCTGCTGCGACCGCTCGGCAACACGGTGTACGTAATGCCGCCTTACTGCATCGACGATGCGGAATTGGATACGGTTTACGAGGCGATTGCGACGGCGCTCTAGCCATCGTCGTCATGCCGGGCTTGTCCCGGCATCCACCGTGCAGCTTGGCCAAGGCTAGAGGCACTAATTTCACGCTTGCCGCCCGGTGGACCCCGGCACAAGGCCGGGGTGACGATGCTATTTGGGGCAGCGGAGCCGGCGCGGAGTAAATCCGCGCCGTCGGTCGGCGCTTAAGCGCCGCCGGCCGAGCTCGCCGAGCTTTCGCGGAATAGCGTTCCGCTATTCCGCGTCGGCGAGCCTTACTTCGGCGAAAGCACCATCAGCATCTGACGGCCTTCCATGCGCGGATAGCTTTCGACCTTCGCGTCCTCGGCGGTGTCGTCCTGCACGCGCTTCAACAGGTTCATGCCGAGCTGGCCGTGGCTCAACTCGCGGCCGCGGAAGCGGAGCGTCACCTTGACCTTGTCGCCCTCACCGATGAATTTGTGGATGGCCTTCATCTTCGTCTCATAATCATGATCGTCGATGTTCGGACGCATCTTGATCTCCTTGATCTCCTGCGTCTTCTGGCTCTTGCGAGCGAGGTTGGCCTTCTTCTGCGCCTCGTACTTGAACTTGCCGACATCGAGGAACTTGGCCACGGGCGGATCTGCGTTGGGCGACACTTCGACGAGGTCGAGACCAAGCCCTTGGGCCTGCTCCATCGCCTCTTTGGTGTACATAACACCCAGATTCTCGCCTTCATGGTCGATCACTCGAACCTTGGGCGACTGGATCCATTCGTTGAATCGGGGGCCGTTCATCGGCGGCGCCTGGTTTGGTCGGCGCATCGTGGGAGGACGGATAGGTACTGCTCCTTTGGGTTGTGAGGTGCCTGATATAGAATTTTGCCGACGGATTTAAAAGCCGCGACAGCAAAACTAGGCATTTATGATCGGGAATAGCGGTTCGCGATCGGCGCAATCCACGCCGGCGGCAACATTTCCTCACGATTGCGCACGATTACGGCAATGCGGGGGCGATAGTCAGAAGCCGCCGCCGGGACTCGGTCTCGCCATAGAAGACCCTGCCGGGCGGCCGCAGGAGGAACGTTCACCTCATCGCACAGGGGAATGTTCCATGATCTATCGCCTCGCCGCCATCGCGGCGGCGCCGTTGCTGGCCGCCATGCCTGCCGCCGCGCAGGAAGAGCCGCCCAAGCCGGTCACCGTGTCGGCCAATGTCGCCCTGGTGTCCGACTATCGTTTCCGCGGCGTGTCGCAGACCGACAAGCATGCGGCGTTGCAGGGCGGCGTGACCGTCACGCATGAAAGCGGCGTCTATGCCGGCGCCTGGGCCTCGAACCTTTCCGGCTGGGGCACGTTCGGCGGCGCCAACCTGGAACTCGACCTGTTTGCCGGGATCAAGAAGCCGATCGCCAGCGGCACCAATATCGACGTCGGCCTGACCTGGTACATGTACCCCGGTGGCGCCGACACGACCGATTTCGCCGAACCTTATGTCAAGCTTAGCACCACGATCGGACCGGCCAATCTGCTCGCCGGTATCGCTTATGCGCCGAAGCAGAAGGCGCTGGGCAATTTCTCCAACACGCCTGAGAGCCGGGGCCAGGCGCAGGACAATCTCTACCTCTGGGGCGATGCCAGCGTCGGTATTCCCAAGACCCCGCTGACCGCCAAGGCGCATCTCGGCCATTCCAACGGCAATCCCGGACTCGGGCCCAACGGCACCAGCGTCGCCCCGACCGGCGAATATTTCGACTGGTCGCTCGGGGTCGACTACGTGATCGGCCCGGTCACGCTGGGCGTGTCGTACGTCGATACCGATATCAGCAAGGCGAGGTCGGCTTATCTGCTGCCCAATTTCGCCTCGACCAAGAACGGGTCGTCGATCGCCGATGCCACCGCGGTGTTTTCGGTCAGCGCCGCCTTCTGAAAACAAACGGGCGGCGAAAAGCCGCCGCCCGCTGTTCGCATCAGGCCTGTGCCTCGGCCTCCGCCGCGATGGCGAGGTCGGGCGGCATCGCGGCGCGCTGCAATTGTTCGATCACCGCGGCCAGGGTCAGCACCTGCTGGCGATCGCTGCCCAGCTGGCGCAGCGCCACCGTGCCTTCGTCGGCTTCGCGCTTGCCGACGACGAGCAGGTTCGGGACCTTGGCCAGGCTGTGCTCGCGCACCTTGTAGTTGATCTTCTCGTTGCGAAGATCGGTCTCGACCCGCAACCCAGCCGCGCGCAGTTCGGCGGCGACCTGGTGGGCGTAATCGTCGGCGTCGGACACGATCGTCGCCACCACCACCTGGGTCGGCGCCAGCCAGAGCGGGAAACGCCCGGCGTGATGCTCGATCAGGATGCCGATGAAGCGCTCGAAACTGCCCAGGATCGCGCGATGAAGCATGATCGGGCGATGACGTTCGCCATCGTCGCCGACATAGCTCGCGTCGAGCCGCTCGGGCAGCACCGTGTCGGTCTGGATCGTGCCGACCTGCCATGTGCGCCCGATAGCATCGGTCAGATGGAATTCGAGCTTGGGCGCGTAGAAGGCCCCCTCGCCCGGCAATTCCTCCCAGCCGAATTCCTCGGTGTTGCGGCCCGTCGCCGCCACCGCGTCACGTAGCGATTGTTCGGACCAGTCCCACATCTCTTCGCTGCCGAAGCGCTTGTCAGGACGCAATGCGAGCTTGATCGCATATTTGTCGAAGCCCAGGTCCTTGTAGACGATATCGAGCAAGTCGATGAACGCCGCGACCTCGCCCACCAACTGGTCGGCGCGGACGAAGATATGTGCATCGTCCTGGGTGAACTGGCGCACGCGCATGATGCCGTGCAGCGCGCCGTGCGGCTCATTGCGATGACAGCAGCCGAACTCGGCCATGCGGATCGGCAGGTCGCGATACGATTTGATCCCCTGGCGGAAGATCAGGATGTGCGCCGGGCAGTTCATCGGCTTGAGCGCCATCCATTGCGCGTCGTCCGAGACCAAAGGCCCTTCGTCGTCGATGTTCGGCACCTCATCGGGGATGACGAACATATTTTCGCGATATTTGCCCCAATGGCCGGACTTTTCCCATTGGCGGGCGTCCATCACCTGCGGCGTCTTCACTTCCTCATAGCCCGCGGCGTCGAGCCGGCGGCGCATATAGGCTTCGAGCTCGCGCCAGATCATATAGCCCTTGGGGTGCCAGAACACCGATCCATGCGCTTCGGCCTGGAGGTGGAACAGGTCCATCTCCTGCCCGATCTTGCGGTGGTCGCGCTTGGCCGCTTCCTCGAGCATCACCATGTGCGCGTCGAGCTGCTTCTTGTTGAGCCAGCCCGTGCCGTAGATGCGCGAGAGCATCGCGTTATTCTGGTCGCCGCGCCAATAGGCGCCCGACACGCGCGTCAGCTTGAACGCCTGGGGATCGAGCTTGCCGGTCGAGGCGAGATGCGGACCGCGGCACATGTCGAGCCAGGCATCGGGGCGATTGCCGGCCTTGTAGACCGTCAGTTCCTCGCCCTCGGGCAGTTCGGCGGCCCATTCGGCCTTGAACGTCTCGCCCTGCGCCTTCCAGCGCGCGATCAGATCGGCGCGGCTCCACACTTCGCGGATCAGCGGCTCGTCGCGCGCGATAATGGCGCGCATTTCGGCCTCGATCGCGGGAAGCTCTTCCTCGGTGAAGGGTCCATGCTCGGGGGTCGGCGCGAAGTCGTAATAGAAGCCGTCATCGGTCGCCGGGCCGAACGTGATCTGCGTGCCCGGGAACAGATTCTGCACCGCCTCGGCCAGGACATGCGCGAAATCATGCCGCGCGAGTTCGAGCGCGTCCTTCTCGTCCCTGGATGTCACAAGCGCGAGTTGGGCATTGCCCTCGAAGGGCCGCATAATGTCGCGCAATTCGCCGTCGACGCGCGCGGCGATCGCCGCCTTGGCCAAACCGGGGCCGATCGCGGCGGCGATATCGGCCGGGGTCGTGCCGGGCGCGACCTCGCGAACCGAGCCGTCGGGGAGCGTGATCGAGAGCATTTCCATGGTCGTTCCTGTCAGTTGGCGCGCCTATGCACCGGGCAGCGTCCGAGGGAAAGACTGGAACGGGGAGCGGACGCCGACCTCACCCGTTCCCGGGCGAGGTAATCGGCGTGAACGTCAGTCGCGCGCGCCGAACACCCCCCGGAAACCCGGGGTAGTGGTGGTAGTCGTAGGGAACGCGCGGTTCATGGCCGGGGATATAGGGCGAGTTCGTAAACATCGCCACCCCCTCGATAAACACCCCTTATCATCGCCTTCCGAGCTTCGATTCATGCAGACGGCGGATCGCCGCTAAAGCATGCGCAGGAGGATCGCCCGATGGACAAGACCGTCATCCTGCGCCGCTGGTCGGCGCGCATCCGTACCGCCGATGAGGCGGACTATGTCGCCTATATCGCCGGCACCGGGCTCGACGATTACCGCGCGACGCCCGGTAATCTCGGCGCGCAGATGCTCGTCCGCACGCTCGGCAACGGCGAAAGCGAGGTCACCACGCTCAGTTGGTGGGAGTCGATCGAGGCGATCGCGGCGTTCGCCGGCGAGGATATCGACCGCGCGCGTTATTATCCGGAGGACGACCGCTTTCTGCTCACGCGACCCGATCATGTCGAGCATCACCGCGTGGTCGGCGGTGCCGAAATACGTCCCGGCGCCAGCGCATGATGATGACGGCCGGCAGGCCGATCAGGCGGCCTGAGCACCGACAATGTCGTTACGATGCGCGCGCAGGCGCGCATGGTCATCGTCGCTCAAATCGGGCGCCATCATCTGCCGCACTTGGGCGATGTGCGCGCGGACCCTGCCGTTGAACCAGGCCACTCCGGCGGCAACCCCGTCCCAGTCGAGCGGCGCGTCGGCGGCGCGCGCCATGAGTTCGCGGACGTTGAAGCGCAGATCCTCGGTCAGCGCGATGCACTCGACCTTGAGCTCGTTGACCCGCGCACGCGTCCCGGCGTCGACACGCTCCAGCATCGGTGCGAACACCTCGCGGTGGACGAACAATTGGTAGGAGGCGAGGACTAAAACGGATTCGGCGATGCGCCGCTTGATCAACTCTTCGCTCCCCGCGTCACGTGCGATCAGCCAGGCATCGCCTTCGGCCATCATGCGTTCGATCTTGGCGTGATATTCTTCAAGCGTCTGCGGCATYGGGGACCTCTCGATCGCCGATGGCTAATGGGAATTGGTTAGCAAAGGCTTTGGAGACCTACGTAGTTCGACGGATGTGCCCATTATGGGTACGATTATCCCCGGGATATGACCTGGCCGAACGGCACGACATGGTTGTTGCTGTCATGCCCGATCAGCGCGCGACCCTCATACGGGACCTTCAGGATCTTGCTCCAGTCCCAGGCGATCTGGTCGGGATTGTGCCCGAAATCGGCCTGACCGTCGGCGGGCGGCAAGGTGATCGAGCCGACGCGGAGCGTGGCGATTCCCGACAGCTGGGTCGAATTGGCGACGTGGAACATCATCCGGTCGACGCGATAGAGATGCTCGCTGACTTCCTCGACCAGCAAATCGTGATCGGTTAGATCGGGCAGCCACGGCGTGCCGATCATTGCGTCGAGGATCGACAGGTTGAACGCCGCCGCCGGGCGCCCCGATCCGATGATCCCGGGCTCGAGTCCCGCTTTGTCGCCATGGACCAGCCAGCCCAATGTCCGCCGGACCGAGGCGCCATTGTCCTTGCGCGTGACGTCGATCGGCATCGGGCCGTGGATCGGCTTGCCGATCTTGTGCGCGTAGAGCGCGCCGAGCATGAACCCCATGTCCGAATAGCCGATATAGGCCTTGCGCTTCGCGGCGTCCTCCAGATGCGGGAAGATCAGCGGGAACAGCCGGTTCGAGCCATAGCCGCCGCGCGCGAACCAGACCGCATGGACGCTGGGATCGTTGGCATATTTGAGAAAGGTGTCGGCGCGCAGCTGATCCGGGCCCGCCCAGGTATGGCCGCCACCCGAGGCCCAGCTTTGCGGATCGATCACCAATTCGACATCGTATTCGGCGGCGATTGCCGGCAGCGCGTCGAGCGAATGTTCGTCGACCCGGTTGGCAGGCGCCATCACCGCAATTTTCATTTACCCTGCCGTCCCGTTCTTGCCGTCGTCCGTGAAAGCGGGGATAGCCCGGCGCGATGGATATGAGCAAACCCTGTTTCTTCGTCGGGATCGGCGGATCGGGCATGATGCCGCTGGCGATGATCCTGGCCGCGCGCGGAGCGACCGTCGCGGGATCGGACCGCAGCCTCGACCAGGCGCGGCTGCCCGCCAAGTTCGACTATCTGCGCGATCTGGGCGTCACCCTGTTCCCGCAGGACGGCAGCGGCATCACCTCGCCCGATCAGATCGTCATCGCCTCGGCGGCGATCGAGCCGACCGTGCCCGATATGATCGCCGCGGAACGGCTCGATTGCCCGCGCCGCACCCGCGCGGAAATGCTCGCGGATCTGTTCAATGCCAGCACGATGCCGATCGGCGTCGCCGGCACCAGCGGCAAGTCGACCGTGACCGGCATGATCGGCTGGATCCTCCATGCGCTGCGCCGCGATCCCTCGGTGATGAACGGCGCGGTGATGAAGAATTTCGCCTCGCCCAACGCGCCCTTCGCCAGTGCCCTGGTCGGCGGCGGCGATGCGTTCGTCAGCGAAGTCGACGAAAGCGACGGATCGATCGCCTTGTTCGCGCCGCGCATCGCGGTGCTCAACAATGTCAGCCTCGATCACAAGAGCCTCGACGAGCTCAACCAATTGTTCGGCGACTTCATCGCCAAGTCCGAGATCGCCGTCGTCAATCTCGATAACGAGGATGGCGCACGGCTGGCTGGAACCTTGCCCGCCAATCGCGTGGTCGGGGTCGCACTCCAGGCCGATGCCGAGATCATGGCGACCGATATCGTCGAAGAGCCTTATGGCGCGCAGTTTCAGCTCGTCGCGCGCGGGCACGATCCGGTCGCGGTCGAGCTCCAGGTGCCCGGCCGCCATAATATCGCCAACGCGCTCGCCGCGATCGCCGCGTGCCATGCGGCCGGCATTTCGTTCGAGGATGCCGCGGTCGCGATCGGCGGCTTCACCGGCCTGCGCCGCCGCTTCGAACTGGTTGGCGAGACCAACGGCATCGCGGTGCTCGACGATTTCGGGCATAATCCCGACAAGATCGCCGCGACCTTGACCACGCTCCACGCCTTTCCCGGCCGGCTGATCATATTGTTCCAGCCGCACGGTTACGGTCCGCTCAAGACGATGCGCCGCGAACTCGTCGCCGCCTTCGCCGACGGCTTGAAGCAGGACGACGTGCTGATCCTCCCCGACCCGGCTTATTATGGCGGCACCGTCACGCGCGAGGTGACCAGCGCCGACATCGTCGCCGATATCCAGGCGGCCGGCCGCAACGCTAGCCACATCGCCGATCGCGCCGAAGCGGCGGACAGGATCGCGGGGCTGGCCCGACCCGGCGACCGCGTGGTGGTGATGGGCGCGCGCGACGACACGCTGAGCCTGCTCGCCGGGGATATATTGGCGAAGATCGCGGGTAACTGAGGCTGGGCGATCCCAGTTAGAGCCCGCAGCGCCGGGTCAGCTTATTTCGGCACGTGAGACTGAAATCGTGCTCGGCTTTAGAAGCGTCCGAACTCGAGATCGCAACCCGGCTTATTTTAAGCATCGACAATTACATGCACATTTCATCAGTTCTGGTGATGAAATTTGACGACAACCGTTGAATCTGGCTTCATTACGTCAGCGACTCGGGGGCGAGTCGATCGATATTGAGGGGGTTCCATGAAGACTGTCTATTCCAGCGCGCTCGCGAGCGCGCTGCTGGTCGTTGCGTTGCCGGCCGGCGCTCAAACCGCGCCTGCGGCGTCCACAGCGACGCTTGCGCCCGCACCCAAAACGGCTCCCATTGCCGTAGCCACCGGAACTGCACAGGACCCCAATGTCCTGCGCGTGGGGACGCCGATTTCGTTCAAGATGGCCGAGACCATCACGACCAAAGGCAAGAAGCTGGAGTCGGGCTATCGCGTCCACCTGGAAGTGATGGAACCGGTCATGGTGAATGGCGTCGTCGCGATTCCCGCCGGCAGCCCGGCAATCGGTGAAGTCACCGATGTCCGCAACAAGGGCATGTGGGGCAAGTCGGGACGGATCAACGCGCGGCTGCTCTATGTCACCGTCGGCAGTCGGCAGATTCGCCTGAGCGGCGTCTTCGACGACAAGGGCGTGACGGGCACGGCAGGCGTGGTTGCCGCGATCGCTTTCGTGCCGATCGCCGGCTTTTTCACCACCGGCACGAGCGCGACGATCCCGCTCGGCGCCGGCGTCAAGGGCTTTATCGACGAAGAGGTCGCACTCTCGATCGCGGCTCCTGCTCCGTCGGCGAACCCGGCGCCGGTCACTACTCCTGTTTCGACTTCGACGCCGGCTCCAGCGGCTGCACCAACAAAGTCGTAACGCAGAATAATCGGGCCGCACCGTGCTCACGGGCGGCCCCTTTTCCCGGCCAAACTACATACTTGAAGAAGCCATGGCATCAGCCCTGAATGGGAGTGCCTAAGGGGAGGTTGAATGGGCGCATTCAGTTTAATTCACTGGCTTATACTAGCCATAGTTGTTGCGTTTTGGATTGTTCCAGCTTGGAAAATCGCAGCGCGGGTGGGAATCGGTGGCGCTTGGTCGCTGCTGCTGATCGTCCCAATTGTCGGGATGGTCGCGTATTGGGTCTTCGCGTTCATGAAGTGGCCGATCGACGCAGAAACCGACCGTACGACAACGTTCGACTAGCTTTTTGTCGTCGTCCCTGCGCCGAGGGTCATCTACAACGCTCAGAAAGAAATGCGCGGCGGCCGAACTACAATTTTACCCGTTCCCGGCGTCGCGTTGGTCCGTCAGCAAGCGCCGATCGTGACGCGCGAACAATCTGTTCCACAGCCGCACATTGGCGGCATGACGCGCGGCGCGTTCGCGGCGGCGTTTGCGGCGCTGCGGTTGCTGGATAGCCCGCATAACCAAGATCGCCGCCCCCGCTATTGCGCCGATCGCCAATATGAACAGCAATACCGACTCCACGCCCGTTCTCCCCCCAAGGCGATCCAATCGGCTTCATATCACTTTCGATATAGCCACTCCACCGTCATGCCGTCGCAGAGCGGGACACCCTAGCCACCACAGCGGTCGCCTGTTTTGTAAAGCACCCTTGACTGACAAGCACGCTTTACTGTAAAGCTCACTTTACCGATTCGAAAGGAGACTTTACATGATCATGAGCCCCGCCGGTTGGCGCTACAACAAGAGGGTCATCGTCCTCAGCCTGATCTATTCCGCGTTCCTGATCGGCGCGGTCTATGGGTTCAAACATCATCTGGTGAGCGGCGCCTTCGCCTGGATCGTGGCGATCCTGCCCGCGCTTCCGATCATCGGCATCTTCGCGGCGATCGGGCTATATCTGGTCGAGGAGCAGGACGAATATGTCCGCATGCTGATGGTCCGCCAGACGCTCTGGGCGTCGGGCTTCTCGCTCTCGATCGCGACCGTGTGGGGCTTTCTCGAAAGCTTCGAACTGGTCAGCCATATCGAGGTCTATTGGGTCTCGGTCCTATGGTTCGGCGGGCTCGGCCTCGGCAACTTTGCCAACCGGCTGACGATGGGAAGAGGTCAATGAACAACCGCCTCAAGGTGCTGCGCGCCGAGCGCAACTGGAGCCAGGGCGACCTTGCCGACAAGCTCGAGGTCAGCCGGCAGAGCGTCAACGCGATCGAGACCGGGCGCTACGACCCCTCACTCCCCCTCGCCTTCAAGATCGCCGAGCTGTTCGAGCTCGCCATCGAAGACATCTTCGTTTCTCCGTCCAAGGAAGCCTGAAGTCATGAACCACTTCACTCTCCGTTTCGCGGTTGCCGTCCTCGCGCCGCTCGCGATCCTCCAGCCCAATATCGGCCATTGCGCCCCTGCCGCCGCCGCCGAGGTTCGAATGGACCACATCTCCGTCACCGAGACCGGCAAGGGGTCGCCGGTCATCCTGATCCCCGGTTTGTCCTCGCCGCGCGCGGTGTGGGATGGCATGGCGCCCGATCTCGCCAAGTCGCACCGCGTCATCCTGGTCCAGGTCAACGGTTTTGCCGGCGACGATGCCGGCGCCAATCTGAAGCCCGGCGTGCTCGACGGGATCGTCGGCGATCTCCACACCTATATCGGCAAGCACAAGCTGCAGGGCGCGGCGGTGGTCGGCCATTCGATGGGCGGGCTGGTCGGGCTGATGCTGGCCAAGGCGCAGCCCGGCGATGTCGGCAAGCTGATGATCGTCGACTCGCTGCCCTGGTACGGCATGCTGTTCGGCCCCGGCGCGACGGTCGATACGGTGAAGCCGCAGGCGGCAGCGATGCGCGACCGCTTTACCGCGAGCTATGGCAAGCCCAGCCCGGCGGCGAATCAGGCGATGGCGGCGCGGTTCGCGCTTCGCCCCGATGCCCAGGCCAAGGTCGCCGGCTGGATGGGCCAGACCGATGCGCGCGTCTCGGCCGAGGCGATGTACGAGGACATGATCACCGACCTGCGCGGCGACATGGGCAAGATCGCGACCCCGATCACGATGCTCTATCCGACCTCGGCGGCGTTGCCCAAGGCGGTGGCCGAGCCGCTTTACACCGCCGCCTATAAGGATGCGCCGCACGCGACGTTGGTCGAGGTGCCCGACAGCGCGCATTTCATCATGCTCGACCAGCCGGCGGTGTTTTTGAAGACGCTGATGGCGTTTGTTGGGTGACCTCTATCTCCCCTCCCTGCTTGCAGGGAGGGGCTGGGGTTGGGTGCGCGCGTCTGCGCGCCTAAAAAGACGCATTGATCGACCACCAAAACAGCGTCGGACGAGGCATCGAGCCTCGCCCGACGCTAAACCCACCCCTTAATCCCCTCCCTGCGAGCAGGGAGGGGAGCCCTAATTCACCCCTCCTACTTCGTGGGAGGGGCTTTTTGTTTGCCCGCCCTCCCCCTACAGCCCTCCCCATGACCGACACCCCTGCCCGCCCCGCGCTCGCTTATCACCTGACCGTCGGCAAGGGGCCGCCGGTGGTCTTCCTGCCCGGTTATGCCAGCGACATGAGCGGATCGAAGGCAGTTGCGCTGGAGGACTGGGCGAAGACGGTCGGCCGCACCTATCTGCGCTTCGATTATGCCGGCTGCGGCGAGAGCGAGGGTGACTTCGCCGACCAGACGCTGACCGGCTGGCGCGACGACGTGCTGGCGATGCTCGACATGCTGGCCGAGCCCGCGATCCTGGTCGGATCGTCGATGGGCGGCTGGCTCATGCTGATGATCGCGCGCGACCATCCCGAGCTGATCGCGGCGTTGGTCGGCGTCGCGCCGGCGCCCGATTTCACCGACTGGGGCTTCTCGATGGACGAGAAGATGAAGCTGCTCCAAGACGGCCAGCTCGAGCGGTCGTCGCCATATTCGGACCAGCCGACTGTCTATACCAGCCGCTTCTGGCAATCGGGCGAAGCATCGCGCCTGACCGCGTCGATGCTGGCGGTGGATTGCCCGGTGCGCATTCTCCATGGCCAGGGCGATCGCGACGTGCCCCACGAACGCTCGCTCCATCTCGCGCGGATTCTCCGTTCAGCCGATGTGCAGCTGACCTTGATCAAGGACGGCGACCACCGGCTGTCGCGCGATCAGGATATCGCGCTGTTGATCCGGACGATCGAAGGACTGTCGCCGCGCTCATGATCCTGCTCCCGCTGATGTTCCAGGTCGGGTCCACCCCGTCGCCGCTGTCGCCGAACGACCAGCGTTACGCTGCCTGCGTCTCTCTGGCGACGAGCGATCCCAAGGCGGCCGAAGCCGAGGCCGATCGCTTCCGCATCGCCGGCGGCGGCGCCAAGGCGCGGCAATGCCAGGGCATGGCCTATGCGCAGGAATCGCGCTGGAGCGATGCCGCGACCGCGTTCGAGGGTGCCGCACGCGATGCCGATGCGGCTCGCGATCGGCAGGCGGCGCGTTATTGGGCGCAAGCCGGCAATGCCTGGCTGGCGGCGGGCGACGCGGTCAAGGCGCAGACCGCGCTGACGACCGCGATCACTGCCGGGACGCTGGACAATTTCGGCCGCGGTGAGGCTTTGCTCGATCGCGCCCGTGCCCAGGTCGCGGCCGGGCGCCTCGCCTCGGCGCGCGGCGACATCGATGCCGCGCAGGAAGCGACGCCCAAGGATCCGCTCGCCTGGCTGTTGTCGGCGACGCTGGCACGCCGGATGAACGACTTGCCGCGCGCGCAGACCGACATCACCGAGGCACTGAAATTGTCGTCGGACGATGCTTCGGTCCAGCTCGAGGCCGGCAATATCGCCGCCTTGTCGGGCGATGCCGATGGCGCGAGGACGGCGTGGCAGGCCGCGGCCAAGCTGGCGCCGGGCACAGCGACCGCGGACAATGCCCGCGCCGCGCTGGCGCAGTTCGATACGCCTGCCGCAGCGGCGGCAACGCCGGTAGCTCCAGGCCCGGCGCCGGCCAAGAAACCCTGACCACTGTCTCCCCTCCCTTCTAGGGAGGGGCTGGGGGTGGGTGCGCGCGTCTGCGCGCCTTCAAAGACTCATATGCCGACCGCCAAAAACAGTGACGAACGAGGCATCGAGCCTCGCCCGTCACTCAACCCACCCCCGACCCCTCCCTTGCAGGGAGGGGAGATCTAAAGGTCGATCGGCCCGGTACTCATCTCTGACTGGCGCCGCCGCGCCCGCACCCCTATCTCCCGCCTGCACTACCAGCAGGGAGAAGAAGGATGAAATATCTCCACACCATGATCCGGGTCAGCGACCCGGAAGCGACGGTGAGATTCTTCGAGCTGCTGGGACTGAAGGAAGTGCGCCGGTTCGACAATGAAATGGGCCGCTTCACCTTGATCTTCCTCGCCGCGCCCGAGAATCTCAACGAACCGGGCAAGCGCGCCGAGGCCGAGGTCGAATTGACCTATAACTGGCCGTCCGAAGACGGCGAGCCAGAGCGATATTCGGGTGGGCGCAATTTCGGCCACCTCGCCTACCGCGTCGACAATATCTACGAGACCTGCCAGCGGCTGATGGACGCTGGCGTGACGATCAACCGCCCGCCGCGCGATGGCCACATGGCCTTCGTCCGCACCCCCGACAACATCTCGATCGAATTGCTCCAGAACGGCGTGCTCGAGCCGGCCGAACCCTGGGCGTCGATGCCGAACACCGGGGAATGGTAACGCAGTGACCGCTGCGGCCGATCGCTTCCTGGCGCTGACCGGCGCGCGCCTGCCGCTAGTCCAGGCGCCGATGGCCAATTTCGCCGGTAGCGCGCTCGCGATCGCCGCGCTCAAGGCAGGCGCGGTCGGATCGCTTGCCTGCGCGGTGCTCTCGCCCGAGCAGGTCGCGGACGAGGTCGCGGCGATCCGGACGGCGGCTGCGGGGCCGATCAACCTCAACTTCTTCTGCCACACGCTCAGGCCGCAACCCGACGAGAGCGCCTGGCACGCAGCGCTCGCCCCCTTTTACCAAGAGGAAGGAGTCGCCCCGCCCGCCCAGCCACCGGTGTTGCGCAAGCCGTTCGACGCGGCGATGGCCGAGGTGATCGAGGCGGTGCGGCCGGAGATCGTCAGCTTCCATTTCGGCCTGCCCGAGCGCGACCTGCTCGATCGCGTCCGGGCGACCGGCGCCAGGATCTTCGGCAATGCGACCAATGTGATGGAGGCGCAGTTTCTCGCCGGCGCCAAGGTCGACGCGATCGTCGCCCAGGGGTTCGAGGCGGGTGGCCATGCCGGCCATTTCCTGATCGGCCATCGTCCGATCGGCGTGCTCGCCTTGGTGCGGCAAATCCTGAAGGACATCGACCTGCCGGTGATCGCGGCGGGCGGGATCGCCGATACTGGCGCCGTCCGTGGCGCCATCGCGGCGGGTGCAGCGGCGGTACAGGTCGGCACTGCCTATCTCCGCACTCCCGAAGCGACGACCAGCGGGGTGCACCGCCGGCGGCTGGCCGAGGCGGGGCCCGAGGATAGCGTCTTCACCAACCTGTTCTCCGGCGGGCTCGCACGCGGATTGCGCAATCGGCTGATCGAAGCGCTAGGCCCCGTCAGCGATGTCGCGCCGCCCTTTCCCTATGCCAGCGCGGCGCTGGCGCAATTGCGCGCCAAGGCGGAAGCCGACGGCCGCGGGGACTATTCGCCGTTATGGGCGGGGCAAGGCGTACGGCTCGCCGGCGACGGTCCCGCCGAAGAACTGACCGCCCGGCTCGGCGCCGCGGCGCTGGAAGGAAACAGATGAGCAAGGTCGACATCGTCCGCATTGCCGCGCTCAGCGACAATTACATCTGGCTGGTGCACGATCCCGACAGCGGCGAGACGATGGTGGTCGATCCCGCCGAGGCCGATCCGGTGCTGGCCGAGGCCGACCGCCGCGGCTGGACGATCAGCGCGATCTGGAACACGCATTGGCATCCCGACCACACCGGCGGCAATGCTGCGATCAAACAGGCGACCGGCGCTCCGGTGATCGCCCCCGCCGCCGAGGCCGCGAAGATCCCCACCGCCGACCTGCTGGTGGTCGAAGGCGATATCGTGCAACTCGGCAAGCACATTGCGACCGTGCTTGAGACGCCAGCGCATACCGCCGGCCACATCACCTATCATTTCGCCGACGACGCCGTCGCGTTTACCGGCGACACTCTGTTCGCAATGGGATGCGGCCGCCTGTTCGAAGGCACCGCGGCGCAGATGTACGCCAATATGCGACGGCTGGCCGATCTGCCGCCCGAAACATCGGTCTATTGCGCGCACGAATATACGCTGTCGAACGCCCGCTATGCGCAGGTTGCCGAGCCCGACAATGACGCGATCGCCGACCGTCTGCGCGAGGTGGAAAAGATGCGCGAGCGTGGCGAGGCGACGGTGCCGACGACGATCGCGCTGGAACGCGCCACCAATCCGTTCATGCGCGCACAATCGATTGAACAATTTGCCGAAAGGCGTGCCTCTAAGGATGTATTCCGCGGCTGAACCGGTGTAGGATCGGGCCGAGGGGATGCGAAGGAGCCGCTTATGCGTAACCGTATCTTTCCGCTCGCGTCGCTGGCCGTAGCGCCAATCGCGCTGTCGTCCTGCGCGATGACGCCCGCCGAGACCGCGCGCGCCGCCGATGCCAAGGCCGCGACCCAGGCGGCACTGGGCAAAGAACTCGCCGGGCTGACGCCGACCGAGACCCGGGACTGTATGGACAATTACCAGTCCTCGTCGCTCAAGGCCTATGGCGGGACCCTGGTCTATAGCGTCAGCAAGTCGCTCAAATATGTCAACGACACCGGCGGTGGCTGCGAGGCGGTCGAACGCGGCGACATCCTGGTCACCACGTCGCCGAGTGGGCGGGTGTGCCGCGGCGATATCGCACGCACGGTGATGCCGGGATCGCGCATGCCGTCGGGCAGCTGCGCGCTCAGTTCGTTCACCACGTATCGCGCGAAGTGACGCCATGCGTATCGTGTTGATCCCCCTCGCGGCGCTTGGCCTGCTCGGCGCCGCCGCACCCGCCGCCCCGCGCCAGGAAACCATAGAGAGCGCGCTTGCCGGACGAATTGCGGGCAAGCCCGTCGATTGCGTCGACCATTCGCGGCTCGACGGCCCACAAGTCATCGACGAAAAGACGCTGATCTATCATGAATCGGGCCGTCGTATCTGGCGTAACGACCTGATCGGGGAGTGCCGTGGCCTCAAGCCGATGGACACGTTGATCGTCGACGTCTTCGGCACCCAACTGTGCCGCAACGACCATTTCCGCGCGCTGACGCCCGGCACGACGATCCCCGGCGCGATCTGCCGGTTGGGCAAGTTCACGCCCTACGACAAGCCGGCCAAGGCGAAGTAGAGTCGATTCCCTCCCAGCCGTCATCCCGGCGGACACCCTCGTCAATCCGACGTTGGCCTCAGGCGGTCGCGCGATGCTGCTCGAGATCCCAGCTTTCGCTGGGATGACGAATAGGCCGGGATGACGAATTGGCGTTGAATGTCGATCCGTTCAGGTGTTGCAACCTTGCCCCGCACCCCGCCCCTCGTCAAAGCACGAAGCGGCTGAGGTCGGTGTCGCGCGCGATCGAGGCGAGTTGCTTGTCGACATAGGCGGCGTCGATCGTCAGGCTGGTGCCCGATCGGTCCTCGGCGTCGAAGCTCACTTCCTCGATCAGCTTTTCCATCACCGTCTGCAGCCGCCGCGCGCCGATATTCTCGACCGCGGCGTTCACTTCGGCGGCGATCTTCGCCACCGCGCGGATGCCGTCGTCGGTAAAGTCGATCGTCACGCCTTCCGTCGCAATCAGCGCCTTATACTGTTCGGGCAGCGACGCCTTGGTATCGTTGAGGATGGCGACGAAATCGTCCTCGGTCAGGCCCTTCAGTTCGACCCGGATCGGCAGGCGCCCTTGAAGCTCGGGCAGCAGGTCGGACGGCTTGGCGACGTGGAACGCCCCGCTCGCGATGAACAGGATGTGGTCGGTCTTCATCGGGCCGTATTTGGTCGCGACCGTGGTGCCCTCGATCAATGGCAGCAAGTCGCGCTGCACGCCTTCGCGGCTGACCGAGCCGCCGCGCACGTCACTGACCGCGATCTTATCGATCTCGTCGAGGAACACGATCCCGTTGGATTCGGCATCGATCAGCGCGACCCGCGCAACGTCTTCCTGATCGAGGCGCTTGTCGGCTTCCTCCTCGACGAGCTTGTCCCAGGCCGAGGGCACGGTCAGCTTGCGGCGCTTCATCTGGCCCTGGCCGAATGCCTTGCCCATCATCTCGCCCAGATTGATCATCCCGACCTGGCCGCCACCGGGAATCTCGAACGGCATCTGGGGTGCTGCCTCCAGTTCGACCTCGATCTCGGTCTCGTTCAGATGGCCGTCCTTGAAGCGCTGGCGGAACGCCTCGCGCGTCGCGGTCGAGCTGTCGCGCCCGGTCAGCGCGTCGAGCAGGCGGTTCATCGCCGCCTCCTCGGCCTTGTCCTTGACCGCGACACGGCGGCGCTCCTTCTCGAGCCGGATCGCTTCTTCGACCAGGTCGCGGGCAATCTGTTCGACGTCGCGGCCGACATAGCCGACCTCGGTGAACTTGGTCGCCTCGACCTTGACGAACGGCGCATCGGCAAGCTTGGCCAGGCGGCGCGAAATCTCGGTCTTGCCGCACCCGGTCGGGCCGATCATCAGAATGTTCTTCGGCGTCACCTCGTCGCGCAGATCGGCCGACAGCCGCTGGCGGCGCCAGCGGTTGCGCAGCGCGACGGCGACCGCTTTCTTGGCGTCTGTCTGGCCGATGATATGCGCGTCGAGTGCGGCAACGATCGCCTTGGGAGTCAGTTTGTCGTTCATGTTCTTCTTCTTCAGCCCCTCCCCTCCAGGGGAGGGGTAAGGGGGTGGGGGATATCTCGTAGAGTGGGTCGCTTGCGACTGCCCCACCCCAACCCCTCCCCTGAAGGGGAGGGGCTTAGGTCAGGTAGCGCTGTCGAGGCTCTCCAGCGTCAGCCGGTCGTTGGTGTAAACGCAGACTTCCGCGGCGATCTTCATCGCCTTGCGGCAGATCGTCTCGGCATCGTCCTCATATTCGACCAGCGCGCGCGCGGCGGCGAGCGCGTAATTGCCGCCCGATCCGATCGCGGCGATCCCCGCTTCGGGTTCGAGCACGTCGCCATTACCGGTCAGGATCAAGGTCACGTCCTTGTCGGCGACGATCATCATCGCTTCCAGGTTGCGCAGATATTTGTCGGTTCGCCAGTCCTTGGCGAGCTCGACCGCGGCCCGCATCAGCTGGCCGTTGGCGCGTTCGAGCTTGGCTTCGAGCCGCTCGAACAGGGTGAAGGCGTCGGCGGTCGCGCCGGCGAACCCGCCGATCACGCTGCCGTCGCCCAGGCGGCGCACTTTCTTGGCATTGGGTTTCATCACCGTCTGGCCGGCGCTCACCTGGCCGTCGCCAATGACGATCACCTTGCCGTTCTTGCGCACGGAGAGAATTGTCGTGCCGTGCCACGTCATCTTGTCGCTCATACCTGCGGATGTAGTCATCGGTTGCGCGCGCGCAACATCACGCTCCCAGCGGCGGCAAAACGATGGTATCATCGCCGGGACGTGCTGCCGTTACGGCAGGCGATGTCGGGTCGATCCAATAAATAGGCCGCCCAACGCGGCAGAAGGTGACGGTAGCGGCGCGCTTTGGCGCGGAAAAGAAAGGGGTTTCAGCATCATGGCGAGCGAATTTCCCAAGGATATCGGACAGCCTCCGGTCGGCGGAGGCGGCATGATCGGGCGCATTCAGCGGCTGATATTGAAACCCAAGGACGAATGGGCGGCGATCGATGCCGAACCGATGACCGTCCAGGGAATCCTGATGGGCTGGGTAGCGCCGCTCGCGGCGATCGGGCCGATCGCGCATCTCATCCAGGTCATGGTTTTCCCCATGAGCTTTTTCGGCGTGGCCTGGCGCCCGTCGCTGATCGGCGCGATCGTGACCGCGGTTCTGACCTGGGCGCTGACTATCGGCCTGACCTATGTGTGGGCGCTGATCATCGACGCGCTCGCGCCCAGCTTCGGCGGTACCAAGAACCCGGTCTCGGCACTTAAGGTCGCGGCTTTTTCGGCGACGGCTGGTTGGATCGCGGCTGTTCTCGGCATCCTGCCGGCGCTCGGTATCATTGGCAGCCTGATCGGGCTCTACAACATCTATCTGTTCTGGGTCGGCGGGCCGATGCTGATGAAGGTGCCACAGGATAAGGCTGTAGGCTTCGTCGTCGTCTCGATCATCGTCGGCGCGGTCGCCATGGTTGTAGCCGGCCTCGTCGCGGTCGCGATCGCCGGCGCGATGTTCGCGATGTCGCCGGCGGCCGGCGGCTTCGGCGCACCAGGCGGTGGCTCAATCACCGTCGGCGGAACGACTCTCGATACCGGCAAGCTGACCGATGCCGCGACCAAGATGGAGGCCGCCAGCAAGTCGATGGAGGCGTCGCTCAAGGGCGGCGATGGCGCGGTCAAGATGGTCGATCCGGGCGCGCTGCAGAACCTGTTGCCGGCCTCGATCTCGGGCTGGAACCGCACCAGCGTCGAGAATCAGGGCGGCGCCGCCGGCGGGATCGGCGGCAGCAACGCGCGCGCCGAATTCCAGTCGGGTGACCAGAATTTCAGCCTCTCGGTCACCGACACCGGCGTGCTCGGCAATATCGCAACCCTGGGCGGCGCGATCAGCGCGACGTCCAACAAACAGACTACAACCGGCTATGAGAAGTCAGAAATGCAGGGCGGCAACAGGGTCGAAGAGAAGTGGGACAACCAATCGAAGTCGGGCAGCTATTCGGTGCTCGTCGCCAGCCGCTTCGCCGTCGAGGCGAGCGGCTCGGCCCCCAGCATCGACACGCTGAAATCCGCGGTTGCCTCGGTCAATCTCGGCCAATTGCAGTCGATGGCGAAGTGAGCAGCCGGGCGCGCGTCCGCATCACTCGATCCTGCAGGCGAGCCCGATGAGGCTCCGCATCATTCTGGCCGGCGCCATGCTCTCCATCGGTGGCTGCGAAGCCGGCAACGATAATCAATCCGCCGACGATCGCGGGCCGACCACCACCACCGCGGTTGCGGGGGCAGGCAGCGCCCCGGCCGATTGCAGCAAGCTGCCCGATTTCGTCCCGCTCTATGCCGATGCCCGCGTCGAAACCTGCGTTTCGGGCCTCGCCGGCGAACCGCGTCGCGAGAGCGGAACGGTGGTCTATACGACCGGCGCCACGCCCGACGCGATCATCGCCTGGTACAAGGACAAGGCCGTGCTCGACGGCCTCGTCCCTGCTCTGGCGACCCCCACCCTGTTCTCCGCACGTGACGGCGGCAAACGGTCGATGATGGCGATGGTCGAGACCGTCCGCGACGCGACCAAGGTCACGCTCAATTGGGGGCGGGATACCTGAAATTTCCTGGCTCCTCCCCTTCAGGGCAAGCCGGGCTTTTTCGTGTAAGGTCCCCACCCATGACGGGCACAGCCGCCATTCTCGGCATTCCGGTGCCCTCCACTGACCCGGCGTTTCTATCGGTCGTCGTCATCCACATCGGGTTCGGGGTCGGCGCTGTTGTCGCGGGCTTTTTAGCAATGATGAGTAGAAAGGGCCTTGGCAGACACGCTAGTTGGGGGAAGGTCTATTTCTGGTGCCTCGCGGGCCTGTCTGTCACGATGACTGCCCTTTCGGCCATCCGATGGGCAGAGGATTATCCTTTGTTCATTTTAGGTGCGATGGCGCTTGCGAGCGCTTACTCGGGACGCCGATTGCGCCTCCATCCGCGACTACATCTCACTGCGATGAGCGCGTCATACATCTTGATGTTGACCGCCTTCTACGTCGACAACGGCAAGGCGTTGCCGCTGTGGAAGGAGCTTCCCCAATTCGCCTTTTGGATTATCCCCACTGCCGTTGGAGTGCCGTTGGTCATCTGGGCGTGGTTTCGGCATCCGCCGACTGTGAGTCACACAGATATATAGGCCCGTGAAGGGGAGGGCTTTTTATGTATCAGCCCGCCAGAACCCCGACCAACAGCTTCACGTTCAGCACGACGATCGCCGCCGTGACCGCCCAAGCCGCGACGCGCAGCGCCCAAGGGCTGGCGAACTCGCCCATCATCCGTCGGTCGCCGGTAAACATCACCAGCGGAACCACCGCGAATGGCAGCTGCAGGCTGAGCACGACCTGGCTCAGCACCAGCAGGCTGGTGGTCGAGCCTTCGCCAGCGATCCCGATCACCAATGCCGCCGGTACGATCGCCAGCAGGCGCGTGACGATGCGGCGCAACCAGACCGGTAGCCGCAAATCGAGGAACCCCTCCATCACGATCTGCCCCGCCAGCGTGCCGGTGATGGTCGAATTCTGCCCCGAGGCGAGCAGTGCTAGCGCGAACACAACGCTCGCCGCCCCCGCGCCCAGCATCGGCGACAGCAAGCGGTGCGCCTGCTCGATATCCGCGACGTCGGCGCGGCCCGCCGCGTGAAACACCGAAGCCGCCAGGATCAGGATCGCCGCGTTGATCAGGAACGCCAGCCCGAGCGAGACAATCGTGTCGACCGTGGCCAGCCGGATCGCCCCGCGCTCGTCGCCCGCCGCGACCCGGCGCGTCTGCACCACCGAGGAATGGAGATAGAGATTGTGCGGCATTACCGTCGCGCCCAGGATGCCGATCGCAATGTAGAGCATCGCCGGGTTGGTGACGATCTCGGGCCGCGGCACCAGCCCGCCGGCGACCGCCCCCCAATCGGGCCGCGCCAGCCACAATTCGTAGGCAAAGCACCCCGCGATCACCACCAGCAGCGTGGCGATGAACGCCTCCAGCTTGCGGAAACCAAACCGTTGCAGCGAGAGCAACAACAGCACGTCGAACGAAGTGATCGCCACGCCCGCCAGCAGCGGCAGCCCGAACAGCAATTTGAGCGCGACCGCGGTGCCCAGTACTTCCGCCAGATCGCAGGCGATGATCGCCACCTCGCACAGCAACCACAGCACGATCGTGGTCTTGCGCCCGTATCGCGCGCGGCACGCCTGGGCGAGGTCGAGCTTCGCCGCGATGCCGAGCCGCGCCGACAAGGTCTGGAGCAGGATCGCCATCAGGCTCGACAGCAGAACGACCGCGAGCAAGGTGTAGCCGAACGCCGATCCACCGGCGAGGTCGGTCGCCCAATTGCCCGGATCCATATAGCCGACCGCGACCAGATAGCCTGGCCCGATGAAGGCGAAGAACCGGCGCCAGGCACCCGTCGCCGGCACCGCGATGCTGGCATGGCTTTCGGCAAGCGACGGCCGCCCTCGCGCGAAAGGCGCGGTAGTGCTGATCGCGTCGCTGTTCGGCGGTGGCGTCATTCGGGTCCCTGTTCGCGTCCGCACAGTCAAAGCCGCTCATTCAAAACCGCGCAGCCGCCGATCGTTCCTAGCGCCGCAATGCCCGCCCCGCCACCGCGTCGAGCTTCGCCATTAACACAGGATCACGCTTGGCCGGATCGGTGATCAGCGCGACGTCCAGGCAGGTGTCGATCGGCGACGGCGTGCGCTCTCTGGGCAGCGCCTCGACGAACGCCTCGACCGTGCGCCGCGCGACTTCGCCATTCTTGTGCATCTGCGCGATCACCTCGGCGACCTCGACCGGCGCCTCGCTCTCGCGCCAGCAATCGTAATCGGTCACCATGCCGATCAGCGCGTAGGGCAGCTCGGCTTCGCGCGCGAGCTTGGCTTCGGGCATCGCGGTCATGCCGATCACGTCGGCGCCCCAGTCGCGATAGAGCAGGCTTTCGGCGCGGGTCGAGAATTGCGGCCCCTCCATCGCCAGATAGGTGGCGCCGGTCGCGACCTTGCCGCCCGCCGCCTCGACCGCCGCGGCAGCAAAGCCCGACAGGCGCTCGCACACCGGATAGGCCATACTGACATGGGCGACCATGCCGGTACCGAAGAAGCTCGACGCGCGGTGCACGGTGCGGTCGATGAACTGGTCGACCACGACGAAATGGCCGGGCGGCAAATCCTCCTCAAGCGACCCGATCGACGAGATCGCCAAGATGTCGGTCACCCCCGAACGTTTGAGCGCATCCACATTGGCGCGGAAATTGAGTTCGGACGGCGGGATGACATGGCCACGGCCGTGGCGCGGCAGGAACACCAGATTGACCTTGCCGATCCGCCCGAACAGCAATTCGTCCGACGGTGAGCCCCAGGGCGTATCGACCCGGCGCCATTCGGCATCCTCCAGCCCGTCGATCGCGTAGAGTCCCGATCCGCCGATGATCCCGATCGTCCAGCCGTCGCTCATATCGTCTCCTGTGGGTGCCGATTCGCTGCCTCCTTAGGCGATCGGGACGCAGGGCGCAGCGCCCGATCGGCATCCATCCGCCGCGATGAACGGTTGGTTCGTCCGGCGGCACAAAGGCCTGCCATGCCCCCGTTTATGCCATCGCCGATGATTCGCCCGCTCCTTCTCGCCCTCGCCGCCGTCACCGCCGCGCTCCCCGCCCCGCTGTTCGCCGCGGCGCCGATCGCCGGCCGCTGGCTGACCGCCGATGGCGGCGCGGTGGTTGCGATCGGCGATTGCGGTGGCGCGATTTGCGGCCGCGTCGTCAAGGTGATCAAGGGTCCACCAGCCGGCAAGCCCTGGGTCGATTCGCTCAATCCAGACCCCAAGCTCAAGACCCGCCCGCTGGTCGGCCTGCCGATCCTGACCGAGATGGCAGCGTCCGGCGAGGGTTGGAAAGGCAAGATCTACGACCCCAAGAGCGGCAAGACCTATCGCGCATTGGTCGGCCGCGACGGCGCCAATCTGAAGGTCCAGGGTTGCATCGCGATCTTCTGCCAGACAATGATCTGGACGCGGGCGGGGTAGGCTACGGCAGCCGTTGTGGAAAGCGGCCGTCCGTTTTGCAGCCTGCAAAGATGCCTAAGGAGCGCTATACGTCGCGGCGACTCTCTTGGAACGAAGCAGATAAGCGGTCGCCGCCGCGCTAATCAGTATCAGCCAGATCAGGTTTGGCGCTGCGCGACCGTAGGATACGGGTCCAGGATTGAAGGCCACCGCAATAGCCACGCTGACTACGCCCAACAGGAACAAGGCCACCCAAATTCCTATGGCCGCGATTTTTGGCGTCGAGCGTCGCCTATCCCATATCAACGACTTTGCCACGAACAAACAGATGATGGTGCGAGCCGCCATCACCGAGGAAGCAAGCGCAAAGTAAGTTGACCAGTTGGAACCGAAACGCGGTTCCAGGATCGGTGCTGCGTTTGTAAGAGTAAGGAAGCTGCCGACCTGACCCAACGGAACCAAAACTCCGACCACTCCAACGAGCACTGCTAGCCAACCTTTAATGCTCGCCAATCCTACCTCACCCGCCATTCTCACCCCCAACATATAACTTATCCGCGGTTACATGACGGCCCCGACGAATGACCGCAATCGCGGCCGCTAGTAGACGTTTAGATCACGTCCATGTCCACCTTGTAATGATGCCAGGCCAGGATCGCTGCCGCCCCGCGATGCGGGCGCCAGCTCTCCGCCAACTCGCGCATCAGCTTTTCCGCCGGCCGCTCGTCATGCTGCAGGATGCGGCCGATCTCGATCTGCACCGCCAAATCGCCGGCCGGCCAGATATCCGGGCGTCCTTCCGCGAACAGCAGATAGATTTCCGCCGACCAGCGGCCGATGCCCTTGATCTTGACCAGCTGCGCGATCGCGTCCTCGTCATCCTCGGGCAATTGCGCGAAATCGAGCCGCCCGCTCGTCACTTCCTCGGCCAGGCTGCGCGCATAGCTCACCTTTTGCCGCGACAGGCCGGCAGCGCGGAGTTGCTCATCGCTCGCCGCGGCGACGGTGGCGGGGTCGGTCAGGTCACCGACTTGCGCCTCCAGCTTGTTCCAGATCGATTGCGCCGCCGCCACCGACACCTGTTGCCCGATGATCGTGCGCAGCAAGGTGGCATAGCCGCGGTCGCGCACGCGCGGCGGGGGATAGCCCGCCCGCTGCAGCGCGACGGCGAAAGCGGGTTCGATCGCGGCGAGCGTGTCGAGCGCGGCCTTTAACGACTGGGCAGTCTGGACCATATGAAACCTTGTACGAAACCTTGATCGATGCGCCCGGGCACGGCATGGGCCCCTGCAACCGGACGGAGGAAAGACATGCCCAAGCTTATCGTCGTGACGCGCGACGGGGAAGAACAGGAAATCACGGGCGAGTCCGGGCTTTCGGTGATGGAAGTGATCCGCGACGCCGGGATCGACGAGGTTTTGGCGCTGTGCGGCGGCTGCTGCAGCTGCGCTACCTGCCACGTCCATGTCGACCCGGAATTTGCGGCCAAACTGAAACCGATGAGCGAGGACGAGAACGACCTGCTCGATTCCTCCGCCGACCGCGACGAGAATAGCCGCCTGTCGTGCCAGATCGAGTTTGGCGATCACCTCGACGGGTTGAAGGTGCGGATCGCCGAGGAGGACTAGGTTCTCCTTGCTCTCGATCGTCATGCCGGGCTCGTCCCGGCATCCACCGCGCCCCAGACTGAGGAAGTGGAACCTCGAGTTCCGCGCTCGCCTCCCAGTGGATCCCGGCACAAGGCCGGGATGACGAAATATGGGTAGCGCGGCCAGCCGCCTACTTCGCGGCCCCTGCAAACCGCACCACCGCCATCGGCGCAGTGGTCGATAGCGGGGTCGCTTTCCACGTCACGGTCTTGCGGCCGTTGACGGTCTTCGCACCCTCCTCGTTATTCTGGCTGACGATCTCGGCGTCGGTGTCGAGGATGAAGGTGCCGTCGAGCTTGGCCGAGGCCTTGCTCGTATCCGATCCGGGCATGCCCGCCGAATCCTTCGAATCGTTGGCGAAGCCCGGTGCCTTGACGCGCGCGGTGCCGTTGGCGCGGATTTCGACCGCGACGAACGGGATGATGATCCCGGCATCGATGTTGTAGGGGAACAGATAGGTGTGATCGAGCTTCCCGCTGATCTGATAGTCGATCACAAACTTGTTATCGCCGACATAGGTGACCTTGCGGAACCCGGCTTCCTTGGACAAGGTCGCGGCCATTTCGCGGTTCTTGGCGTCCGCCGCGGCCTGGGACTTGACATCGTCCTTCGCGCCGCTCTTGCCATTCTTGTCGCCCTTGCCGCTCTTCTGGCCGCTTTTGTCGAAGCCGATCTGCTGCAACGAGACGCCGTCGGTCTTCTTGGTGTCGTCGTCACCGCCCGACGGCATGTCCTTCATCGCCTCGTTGAGGTCGAAGGCATAGACCTCGCCCTGGTAGCTATAGGTGAAGGTGCGGTCGGCATTGATCGTCAGCGTCGAGGTGAACTTGCCCGGTGCAAGCAGGCAGCCGACCAACATCAGAGGAACAAGCAACACCAGCGCGAGACGCGTCATCCGTGCCGTCATTTCCGATTCCCCCATCAGTCGCGCGCGGCCACCGCGTAGAGCGCGATCGCGGCGGCATTGGATACGTTCAAGCTTTCAATTCTAGGAGATATCGGCAGGCGCGCAAGCTGATCGCAATGCTGCATTGTGTTGTGCCGCATGCCCTCGCCTTCCGCCCCCAGCACCAAAGCGATCCGCGCCGCGCCGATCACGTTGCCAAGCGTTTCGGTCGCTTCCCCCGCCAGGCCGACGCGCCAGAAACCGGCCTCGGCGATCTCTCCCAGCGCGCGCGACAGATTCACCACGCGGACCCAGGGTACGATCTCGAGCGCGCCCGACGCGGTCCGCGCCACGGCGCCCGATTCGGGCGGAGAATGGCGATCCTGGGTGACGATGCCGAGCGCGTCGAACGCCGCGGCCGAGCGCAGGATCGCGCCGACATTGTGCGGATCGGTGACCTGATCGAGCACCACCAGCGGGCGGCGATCATCCTCTCCCTGGCCCTGCTCGAGCAGGTCGCCAAGCCAGATATCCTCGAGCGGCTCGACCTCGATCACCAGCCCCTGATGCGGCGCGTCGCCCGGTACCAGCCGGCCGAGATCGGCGACATCGGCATAGGTAATCGGGATCACAGGCGGGATGTCGAGCCCGGCCAGCGCCTCGCGCGTCGCCCACATCTTCCTGACCGTCCGCTCGGGATTGGCGAGCGCCGCCAGCACCGCATGGCGTCCCCAGAAACGGGGCCGCGACGCGGGCGCCTGGCTCGGACGGTGACCTCTACGCGCCACGACTACGCCGTCACCCCAGCGAAAGCTGGGGTCTCAGGCCGTTGCGCCATCGCTAGAGATCCCAGCTTTCGCTGGGATGACGGTCGAGAATTATTCGTCAGGATAAGCAAATGGATCGCTTTTCGTCGGTTGGGTCGGCAGCGGCGGACGCGGTAGCGCGTCGCCATTCGCCGCATTCCACAGGAACGCCGCCAGCACAACCGCCGCCTGACGCATGTCGTCGCCCTTCAGGTGATCGAAGGTATCGACCGAGGTGTGGTGGATGCGGCTGCCATAATCGAGCGGATCCTGGATGAACTGGAAACCGGGCAACCCAACCGCTTGCATGAAGACATGGTCGGTGCCGCCGGTCTTGCGGATCACCACCGATGATGCACCCATCGCATTGAACGGCTCCAGCCATTGCTTGAAGATCGGCACTACCGCCGGATTGTTCTCGGCGTAGATGCCGCGCAATTTGCCTGAACCGTTGTCGATATTGAAATAGGCGGCCATTTTCGACCAGTCGGCCTTGGTCGCGATCGGCCAGCGATTGGCCCAGCCCTGATAACGCGCCAGGCCGGTCAGCTTGGGATCGCTGCCGCTGCCGCGGGTCGCGAAATGGTTCTCGACATAGGCCAGGCTGCCGAGCAGCCCCTGCTCCTCACCTGCCCAGAGCGCGAAGCGGATCGTCCGCTTCGGCTTGACCTTCAAGGTCGACAGGATGCGCGCGGCTTCCATGATCATCGCGCTGCCAGCGCCGTTATCGGCGGCGCCGTCGCCCGCCACCCAGGAATCGAGATGCGCGCCGGCCATCACATAGCTGCCGTCCTTGGCGCTGCCGGGGATGTCGGCGATGATGTCATAGGCATTGACGTCGCTGTCGTCGAAGCGGACGTCGTTGTTGATCGACACAGTCGGCGCCGCGCCGACGATCGAGAGCCGAACGAGGCGGCGATAATCCTCCGCCGCGATCTCGACGCCCGGAGTCTTTACGGTATCGCCGGCGCCGAACAGATAGCCTTCGCCATGGACCAATTTGCCGTCGAGCCGTGACTTGGTGGCATAAGCGACCGCGCCTTCCTCTTGCAGAAAGGCGTCAAGCTTCTTGGCGAATTCCAGCCGCTTCATGCCACGATCGGCGGCGGCAGGATCGTATTTGGGCTGGACGAACTGATCGAGCTTGGCGAGATCGTCCGCGGTGTAGCGCTTGAACGGCGCATCGCCCGGTTCCGAGCCGTCATCGGGCTTGGTCACCAGCACGATCTTGCCCTTGAGCTTGCCTTTCCACTTGGCGAAGTCGGCCGGGGTCGCGATCGGCGCGACGATCACCTCGCCCGACACCACACCATTGGTCGAGGGCGTCCAGGCGATCGGGATCGCGGTCAGTTGGATCGGGCGCGGGCTGGTCATCCGCACCGACGAGCTTTCGATCCACCAGCCGCGGCCGAACTCGAACCCTTCCTTGTGAACGTTGGTCAGGCCCCATTCGCTGAACTTGGACGAGGTCCACGCTTCCGCCTTGCGCATATTGGGCGAATTGGTCAGCCGCGGGCCGATCTGGTCGGAGAGATATTCGGCGGTGGTCATCACCTGAGAGCGGTTGAAGCCCTCATCCATGATCCGGTTGACCATCGACAGGTCGTTGGAATGCAACGACGCGGGAATGGCGACGGCGGCAGCCGCGGCAAAGGCGGCGATCATCTTGCGCATGAACGATTATGCTCCCCGGGGATTGTTATGGCGCGCACGCTATTGCCGCCGCGCGACCCGCGCAAGGGTGTGCCACACATATCGTACGCCTGGTTTCGGCAACGCCGAAAACGTGCCCCAACCGCGTTGACATGACCGCCCGCCTTGGGCATGGGGCGCCCTCGCTTTTCGAAGCGACCGCCCTTCCCGCGAAGGGCGAAGACCTGGGGACAGGTGGCCGAGTGGTTAAAGGCAGCAGACTGTAAATCTGCCCGTGCAAGCGTACGCTGGTTCGAATCCAGCCCTGTCCACCATTTTCAAATCGACCAAACCCAGCGTCGTCATCCTGGAGTGTAGGGATCGCTGCCACGCGTTTGTCGATGGACCCATTGCCGGTCCGACCGGTCTCGCGGGCAAGCAGATCCAAAGTAACGATACGCGATCGAGCAACGCCGCCAGACACGAACACTCCCGCGCCCAGTAAACAGTTGTAACGCGGGGCTAACATGACGACCGCGTCGTTGTAGGCCGCTTTCCAGCTCTGTTGATAAGTACTTGCCTGGCACGGATCGAACTATCGGGGTGGCGGTGCGCTCCTCCGGGTTCGGACCTTCGTTGCGCGGCGATGTACGGTTGGAAAGGTCGCCGATGCTCACGAGCCGTTCGCCCGACACTCCGATCGCCGCGATCGTCGAGGACATGCCGCTTCTCCGGATTCAGACGCGTGAGGCGGTCGAGGAGTTGGGATTCGAGGCGAGAGACGCGGCCAGCGTGACCGAAGCCCTCTCGATCATCGAGGCGATGACCCGACCCCTTTCGTTATTGGTCACCGACGTCGAGATGCCGGGCGAACGCCATGGCCTGGGTCTCGCCTGGGAAATTCACGAACGGTGGCCGCTAACGCGCATTCTGGTCGTTTCCGGTAACAGGTCTTTCGCAGCGGAGCGGCTGCCTCCTGGGGCGCTCTTTCTTGCCAAGCCATTTGGAGCGGCGCGATTGAAGGCGTGCATACACGCCTTGTTCGAGGGGCCGCGACATGGATCGATGCCTGCCCCTTCGGGCCAGTCGGACTTGACCAAATACTGTTGACGCGTTGGGGCGCAAATCACGATGCCAGTGAATCTCGCCACGGCAGCTTTGCGAATGGATCAAAGCCCCCAAGACGTAGCGGAAACTCGCCTGGGCGTTACAACTGTTTACAAGCCCGCGATTGTCGCACTTCGGCCCCGTTGCTAGCAGCGGCGCATGTCGCGGAACAGCACCCCTTCCAGGAGAGTGAACCACCGGCCGCCAAGCGTGACGCCATCGCTCGGAGCGTTCCGTGCAGGGCAACACGACAATGGCTTGTCCGATTTCAGGCGGATGGCAGGGGCGCTTATGGCTGAGCCCTATTGAGTTCGCGCAAGGGCCTGGCATGCGAATCGCGGTAGTCGACGACGATGAAAGCGTGATCGAATATGCTTCGGCAGCACTCGCCGGCGCGGGGCATTCGTGCACGGGGTTTCGCAACGGCGCCTCTCTTCTCGCCGCATTGCGAAGGCAGACTTTCGACCTGATCCTGCTCGACTGGAATCTGCCCGACAGCTCCGGGATCGAACTGCTGCGATCAATCCGCGATGCGGTTTCGCGCGCAACGGCGATCATCATGCTCACGAGCCGGTCGGACAAGGACGATGTCGCCGCGGCGCTTCATGCCGGAGCAGACGACTATGTCGTGAAACCGGAAACCGGCACGGTCATCGTGGCGCGGGTACAGGCGGTGCTTCGCCGCGCGATGCCCGCGGCCGCGCAAAACCGCGTTCTGCAATTCGGAATCTATGCCTTCGACCGCCTGACAGAACGGGTGAGCATCGGCGACGAGGAAGTCGCGCTGAGCGCGAAGGAGTTCCAGCTCGCGCTGGTCCTTTTCGAGAACATGCACCGCGCACTGTCGAGGAGCTATCTGCTGGAGACGATCTGGCAGAGCGCCGCCGACCTCTCGACGCGAACGCTCGACATGCACGTCTCCCGGATACGAACGAAGCTCAAGCTAACCCCAGAGAACGGCTACCGAATCGTGGCCATATCTGGCTATGGTTATCGCTTGGAGCGTTTCGGGGCAGAAAATTGAGCATCTTACTCGCGGTCGCCGCGCACGCCGCCGCCATCGCGCCCGCCCAACCGCAGAATGACGATATCTGGTATGTCATCCGGCGAGGTGACACGCTCTACAGGCTGAGCCAGAGCTTTCTCGTGCCCGAGCGCCGCTGGGAGGCGCTGCTCCGGCTGGCGGCGATCCGCGATCCGAAGCGACTGCCCGTGGGCCGCAAGCTGCGTATCCCGCGGACCTGGCTGCGCTTCAAAGTCGAGCCGGCACGGCTGGCCGGCTACCGTGGCACCGTGAGTCTGTCGATGAGCGGCCGGACGATAGCGCCCTCCGTTGGCATCGCCATCGGCGAAGGTGCCGAAATCATCACTGCGGGCAACAGCTTCGCGACGCTCATGCTGGCGGACCGCTCAAAAGTGGTGATCCCGTCGCAAAGCCGCGTGCTTGTTCGGGAACTGCGACGAATCCTGCTGACCGGGGCGATCGACTATCGCATCGACGTCGAACAGGGCCGGCTCGAGACCAAGGTCACGCCGCTGGAGCAACCATCCGGCAGATACCAAATTCATACGCCGATCAGTATGACCGCGGTCCGGGGAACGGAGTTTCGCGTCTCCTTCGAGGACCAACGCCGCGCGGCAGCCACCGAAGTCCTGGCGGGAACGGTGACGTTTTCGCCATCCCAGAGCGAGACGGGGTTGAGGCTGGAACGCAGTTTCGGCGCCACACTCGATCGGGAGGGCGGATCTCGCGTCGAAAAGCTGCTCGCCGCTCCCGACCTCGAGGAGCCGCCGGCATTGCAGACGAAGGACGCAGTCGAGTTTCGAGTGCGCAAGATGGAAGGCTCACTACGCTACAGGGCCGTGATAGCCTCCGACGCGGGCTTCATCGACAACATTGCCGAGCAATTCTCCAACGATGGCGCGTTCGCGCTGGCGGACATACCCAATGGCAACCTCTTCGTCCGCGTTTCCGCGATCGCCCCGAGCGGCCTCGAAGGAATGGCGCAATCCTACAGCTTCCAGCGTCGGCTCGCCTCGATACGCGGCAGCGTGGAACCCCAGGACGACGGCTATCGGTTCCGCTGGGCCGGGGCCGGCGCCGGCGTGCGCCGATACCGCTTTCAGCTCAGGCGGGATACGCCGCAGGGCGCACTCGTCGTCGACGAGGTGGCGCTCGCACGCGATGCGCTCACGCTGCGGCGGCTGAAGGCGGGCGTCTATTACTGGCGGGTTGGCCTCGCCCAGCTCGAAGACGGCGAACTCACCGAGTCCTGGACGGAACCGGAAAAGCTCACGGTCACCGATCCTTCTCGATCGCCGCGAGGCTGACGAGGTGTTCCGGCGGCTGTTAGTCGAATGGTGCGCCGTCGCCTTGCTGGTGCTGGGCCTCACGCTCGGCCTTACCCTGATCGGAGCCACGTCCAAGGCGGATGACGCGATCTATGATCAGATCGTGCAATTGCGCGCGCCGCCCGCCTCGGAGCGGATTCTTCTGGTCACGATCGACGATGCGAGCCTCGCGGCGCTCGGGCATTGGCCTTGGCCGAGAACCGTTCATGCAAAGGCGATCCAGGCCATCTCGGCGGCTCGACCGGCGGCAATCGCTTATGACGTGCTCTTCACCGAGCCCGCACGCGCGCCAAAAGAAGATGCGGCGCTTGCCGCGGCCTTCAGCGATGCGAAGAAGGTCACGCTGCCCATTCTTTTCGAGGCGCCGGGTGCGAATGGTCGTCCGTTCGACACGGTGCTTCCCATCCCGCCGATCGCTCATGCGGCGGCGGCGCTCGGGCATGTGGCGCTCCCTCATGAGGCGGACGGCAAGGCGCGAGCTGCATTGCTCCAGGTGAACGACGGATCGCGCGCCTGGCCGCATCTGGCCGAACAGACGTTCCGGCTGGCGTACGGACGGTCGTCACCGGCATGGCGGCGCAGCGTCCGGCGAGGCGACATGTCGGTGCTGGTGCCGTACCGCGAAGCGGGCGCCTACCGCACCGTGTCCTTCAGCGATGTACTCGCGGGTCGGCTTCCGCCAGCCTTTATCCGCGATCGCATCGTGCTCGTCGGCGCGACCGCTGGGGGCCTTGGGGACCGTCATGACGTCGCCGGGGCCGGTACGCTGGCAGGGATCGAGATCCAGGCGAACCTGCTGAACGCGATGCTGGCCGACCGGTTCGTGCGGGAGGCGCCGCTTCCACTGCGTCTCGCGATCGGAGCGTTGCCCGCTTTCATCCTATTGCTCCTGTTCTGGCGCCTGCGACCCTCTGCAGCATTGGTGGCATCGCTCGTGATGTTCGGGCTCGTCGCTGCCGTGCCGGTCCTGCTGGTCGCCATCGCGGGCCTGTGGATCCCGCCCGCGACGGGCCTGGTCGGCGTGCTGTTCGTGTATCCGTTATGGGGGTGGCGGCGATTGCACACGATCGACAAGGCGGTCGCTCGCGAATTGTCCCAATTGTCGGACGACCTCGGCGGCTGGGTGGCGCCGACGATAGACCGGCTGGACCATCCGGGACGCAACGCACTCGCGTTGAGCGGCTCGATCACTGCGCTTCGCGACCTGAAAAGGCTCGTTGCGGACACTGTGGAGGGAGTTGCCGATCCTCTGATCGTCACCACGATGGAGGGCGATGTCCTGGTCGCCAATCGGCACGCGGAGGCGCTTCTCTCGCAGAATGCCAGCGTTCGCGATGCGCTGTACGGCCTGCCCGCTACCAACGATCTGATATCGGCGGATGGACGACATTTCTCGCACCGCCGCACGCCGCTTACCGGTGCCGACGGCGCACGACGCGGCTGGATTCACTTGCTGGCGGAAATCACGGGTATCAGGGCGGTCGAGCGGGATCGCGAGCAAGCACTCGAATTCCTGAGCCACGATATGCGCTCGCCGCAAGCGTCGATCCTCACATTGCTGGAGGGATCGGAAAAAAAGGGCATCGGCGCGGATGCGGCAGACAAGATCGCTTATCATGCCAGGCGTACTCTCAACCTTGCCGAGAATTTCGTGCAGCTTGCCCGGCTGCGCGAGACGCCCTTCACCCCGGAAGAAACCGACCTTCATGACTGCCTCGCGGAGGCAAGCGACGCATTATGGCCGCTGGCGTCGAAGAAAAGCGTCTGGATCGTCGCGCCACCAGCCGATCCCTGCTACGTGGCAGGAGAGCGCCACGCCCTCACCCGCGCCTTGCTGAACCTGCTCGACAACGCCGTCAGGTTCAGCCCTCCCGGCGCGAAGATCAGATGCGGGATCGACCTCGTGGAAACCACAGGCGCATCGCTGTTCGAGCTTTGGATCGAGGACCAGGGTCCGGGCATATCGGAGGAGCGGTTGACGGATCTGACCAGCCGGTTCGGCCCGCTGGCGGCGACCGGGCCGGGTCTCAGCGTCGGTCTCGGCCTCGCTTATGTCCGGACCGTTGCCGAACGCCATGGCGGCAGCGTGCGATACGAGGCGGTGTCACCCCATGGATCGCGCTTCATTTTCACGATCCCGGCGCTTAGAGCGTGATGTCCCTCATCCGTTGACGGCGGTCCGCACGAGTTCGGGTAATATCTTCGCCGGCGAGCCGCCGCAGTGACGCGCCGCCGCGGCGTTTCGGAACAATAACGCGCCATTGGTCCGGTCGATCATTCCGACCGTCAAGACATAGCGTTGCGGCCGGCAGAAGACGATGGGGTGCATCGTGCCCTTCACGCTTTCCGCGCTACTTTCTGGCCGCTGGACCTCGACATCGGGCGGCGCGCTCGCGAGACCGATCTCGAGCCGATAACGACCGTTCGGACTTTCGCGGTATCCTTTGCCGGCCAGAGCCGCGCGCACCAGCTCGGACGCCTCCATCACAGTGCTGCCGGCATCCCCCGGCGCTGGCGCGAATGTATAGCTGGCATCTGTCAGCCGCGCTCCCGCGGGCGGTAGCGCACCTTGCCGGCTCAGCGGGGAAGTGCACGCGCCGACGAGGGACAGCGCGGCCGCTGCGATCAACCGTGCTGTACGCATTACCTTCTCCGTGACCCCGCGTCCGGCCCATAGACGAAACAACGGCTTAGCCTCAACTCGGCGGGGCCTCGAAGGGCTCAGATCCGAGGCCGGTTGGACTACTTGCTCCATTTCGGATGGATCGGGTTGTGTTCTGGCCAACGCTCGACGAGGTCCTCATCTATACTGATATATGGGGGAAAATCGGATGAAGAAGGTTGGATTGATGCTGCTCGCGACGATGCTGGTTGCTGGCTGCGGACAGCGAGTGAATACGTCGAGCCCGGATGCGTACAGCAAGAGCATCGAAGCGATGGTCAAGGACATGTCCGCCGACAAGCAGGCCGCGCTCAAGGATTCGCTGATCGCGATCACTTTCAACACCCCCGAGCCCGAGACAGGCATCTGGTCGCAGGCCGAGCCGACCGCGCCGGTCTTTCTCGGCGCCAAGGACAAGATCAACGGACTGACCGCGGACCAGATCATCAAGCTCGGCTATCAGACCCGGATCAAGCTGCTCGATCAGAAGATCGCCGACGACGCGGCGAGCGCGCAACGCTATCAGGCGGCGCGCGCCAAGGTCGCCGACGTGTTTCAGGGCGTAAAGATCGGCAATGCGCAATATCGCGTCGACAAGGGCGCTATCGACATCGATCGGCCGCAGATCATGCTGCACGTCACCAACGGATCGAAGCGCCCGATCAAGACGATCTATGTGAAGGGCACGCTGACCTCGCCCGGTCGTGCGGTGCCGTGGATCTCTTCGGACTTCAATTACGAGTTTCCGGGCGGCCTGGAACCAGGCGAATCGCAATCGCTGACCCTGGAACCGAACATGTTCGGCGACTGGAAGCCGCAGGACAGCTTTGCCCACCGCACCGATCTCCATCTCGATTTGACGCTGATCAACGCGGCCGGCGCCGACGGGACGATGTTGATCGACGAGACCATGGTCGGCGACAAGACCGCCACCGCCGAGGCGACCAAGCTCCAGAGCGAGCGCAACGATCTGGCCGCCAAGCTCGCCAAGCTCTGATCGCGGCGCGCGGCCGAGTATTCGGCCGCCGGCTACTCGACGATCGATGCCGCGTTCTGCCGGTTGACGCCGGCGGAGGCGGCGCTCCGTGCCCGCCGCCGCGGGTCGCAAAAAAATTCGGCTCTCGCGAAGCCGCCAAAGCCTGATAGATTGCGCGCATCTTTGGAGGATGCGTGATGGGTCTGGGTGATTTCCTGAAGAAGCAGCTGGTCGATGTCATCGACTGGGTCGACGAGCCGGGCGTGCTGGCGATCCGCTATCCGATGCAGGATCGCGAGATCCAGAATGGCGGCCAGCTGACCGTGCGCGAAGGCCAGGTCGCGATGTTCCATAACGAAGGCAGACTGGCCGACGCGTTCGGGCCCGGCCAGCACACGCTGGTCACGCAGAATCTGCCGCTGCTGACGGCGATCATGAACTGGGACAAGGGCTTCAAATCCCCGTTCAAGGCCGACGTCTATTTCTTCACCCAGCGCGAGCAGACCGGGCTCAAATGGGGCACGCCGCAGCCGATCACGGTGCGCGACAAGGAATTCGGGCCGCTACGTATCCGCGCGTTCGGCAGCTATTCGTTCCGCATCGAAGACGTCGCGACCTTCGCGGTCAAGATGATGGGCTCGCTCGACCGGCTGACCGTGACCGATCTCGACCAGCAATTGCGCGCGGTGATCAACACCGCGATCGCAACGGCTTTGGGCGGCGGCGAGATCGCGTTCATCGACCTTGCCGCCAACCAGCAGGCGATGTCGGAAAAGCTCAAGGGCGCGGTCGAGGCCGGGTTCAAGGAATGGGGCCTGTCGTGCCGCACCTTCTTCGTCGAGAGCGTGTCGTTGCCCGAGAATGTCCAGGAATATCTCGACAAGGGCAGCTCGATGCGGGTGCTCGGCAATCTCGACCAATATGCCAAGTTCCAGGCGGCCGACTCGATCCAGACCGCGGCGGCCAATCCGGGCGGCCTCGCCGGGATCGGCGCGAGTGCCGCGGCAGGGATGGCGATCGGGCAGCAAATGGCAGCGGGGCTCGGCGGCGTCGGCAGTGGCGGCGCGACCAGCATCCCCGCGGCCGCACCACAGCCCGAGGTCGATCCCTATGAACAAATCGAGAAGCTGCACAAATTGATGGTCGCCGGCGCGATCACGCAAGAGGAGTTCGACGCCAAGAAGACTGCTTTGCTCGCCAAGATCTGACGCGCGCCAGTGCTCGACGCCAATTGCCCCAATTGCGGCGCCCCGATCCGGTTCAGGTCGAACGACCTGCCGGTGAAGGTGTGCGACTATTGCCGCACATCGGTACTGCGGACCGGCGGCAATCTCCAGGCGATCGGCAAGATCGCCGAGGTGCCCGACGATGTCAGTCCGCTGCAATTGGGCGTGCGCGGGCGCGATGGGACGCACACGTTCGAGCTGATCGGCCGCGTTCGCTGGCGCTATGCCGACGGCGCGTGGAACGAATGGTTGGCTTTGTTCGACGACGGTTCAACCGGCTGGGTCGGCGAATCCTCGGGGCGCTATATGATGCTGCGTCAGGTCGACGACGACGCGCTTGCGCCGGTCGTCGTCGATCACATCAAATCGGGTCAGCCGATCGCAATCGATACGTTGATCACGATCGGCGGGGTCGATTATGCCGTCACCGACAACAAGCAGGTCACCTGCGTCGCGAGCGAGGGCGAGCTACCGTTCAACGCGCCGCTCGGGCTCACCGCCACCAGCATCGATCTGATGACTCCCGACGGCGAGTGCGCGAGCATCCAGAAGGATCAGGGCGGTGAGGTGGAGGCCTATGTCGGCCGCTACATGTCGCTCGCCGACCTCAACGCGACCGGCTTGCGATCGTTCGAGGGCTGGCCGATGCCGGCATCTGCCGCATGAGCGACGACGCGCTCCCGGTCGACGCCGCGCCGCCGGCACCCGCGCCACCGCCGACAGCGCCGGTCACGCCGGCATCTACCGTCCGCCCGCTGAGCTGTCCCAATTGCGGCGGCATCGTCAACGTCCGCGCGCAGGGTCTGACGGTCAGCGTGTTGTGCGAACATTGCGGCTCGACGCTCGATGCGACCAGGCCCGACCTCCAGGTCATCGCGCGCGCCAATGAGGCGCTCAGGACACCGGAGATCCCGCTCGGCACGCGCGGTACGCTCAATGGCCGGGTGTGGGAAGTCGTCGGCTATATGGAGCGCACCGACGAGGAGATCGGCTGGGCCGAATATCTGCTGTTCAATCCATATGAAGGCTATGCCTTCCTGGTCGATGACGGCCGCCGCTTCAGCCTGGGCATCATGCTCGATCGCCTGCCGACGATGGGCTGGGGCAATTCGATGCAGCTCGATCACCAGAGCTATGCGCGGTTCGGCGATACCTATCCGGTCCGCGTCACCTTCGTCGTCGGCGAATTCTATTGGCGTGTCGCGGTTGGCGAAACGGTCGACGAGACCGATTTCGTCCGCCCCGGCACGATGCTGTCGTGCGAGGTCTATCAGACCGAGCGCACCTGGACCCGGCTCGACCTGCTCGACTGGGGAGTCGCCGAAACGGCGTTCGGCATTCCCGCGCGCCGCCGCGAGTACAGCCATCCCGCGCCGCACGAGCCGTCGCCCTACAAACGCCAGCTGGGCGAGGCGATGATCATCGGGATCGTCGCCTTGTTCACCCTGATGGTCATCTCGACCTTCGCCGGCGGCGAGCAACAGATCGGGCAGACCACCACCGATGCGGTGCTCGACGGGCCCGAAAAGACCGTCGTCATCCGCGGGCTCGACCTCCCCTCGGCGCGGTCGCGCGTGGTGGTCGATGCCGATGCCGGCGCGATCGACAATGCCTGGGTCGACCTGGATTATTCGCTGACCGACGAAAAGACCCAGGACAGCGTCGATACTTATGGCCTGGCCGAACATTATTCGGGCAGCGACAGCGACGGATCGTGGACCGAGGGCGATCCGCGCCCCGAAGTCAGCCTGTCGAGCATCCCCGGCGGCAAATACGATCTGGTCGTCACGCTTTCCGCGCATCGCTGGAACGGCGGTTCGAGCAGCAGCAGTTACTCCATGCCGACCGGTTTCGCCGGCGGCAGCATGTTCGGACAGGATAGCGGCCAGACCATCCCGGTCACGGTCACGATCAAGCGCGGCGGCGTGTTCGGTGGCAATCTCCTGCTTGCCTTCCTGTTGATCGGGGCCTGGCCGTTGATCGTATTGTTCAAGCATTTCGGGTTCGAAAAGCGCCGCATGGCGCCGGTCAGCGGCAGCGGCGGCAGCGATGACGACGACAGCGGGGGAGACGACGACTGATGAGGCACATCGTGATCTACGGGCTCTACTGTCTCGGCATCGTCTTCCTGTCGATGTTCGCCGTCCGCGACGGTTATTCGCCCTTTGCCACTGGCGGCGCGCGCGGGCCGATGATGTTCGGCTCCTACGGCCCCACCCACAAATAACGAAAGGATCGGACCATGATCTCCATCCCCGTTCTCGTCTCGACGCTGCTCTATACCGGCATCGGCCTCGTCATCTTCATCGGCGGCTTCTGGCTGTGGGACAAGATCAGTCCGGTCGACATGTGGGGCGAGATCTGCCGCGAGAAGAATGTCGCGCTGGCGATCTTCACCGGATCGATCGCGATCGCCGTCGCGATGATCATCGCCGCCGCCATCCATGGGTGAACGGCCAAGTTTGAGTCGAAATCGATTGTGCCAAGCTCGTCGTCACCCGGACTTGTTCCGGGGTCCAAGCCTCCACAAGGGAATCCAGCCGTTGTTGCACGTTGGATGCCGGAACAAGTCCGGCATGACGGCTGAGCTGCATGACTGAGCAGCAGGGCGGTCGCGCCATTCCTTCCCGCTCCGGCGCGTTGCTGCTGGCGTCGGCATTCGTCGTCGCGACGTGCGGGCTGATCTACGAACTGCTCGCCGGCACCTTGGCGAGCTATCTGCTCGGCGACAGCGTCACCCAGTTCTCGATCATCATCGGCATCTATCTGTTCGCCATGGGCATGGGCTCATGGTGCTCGCGTTACGTGCGCAAGAACGAGCTCGTGATCTTCGTCCGGGTCGAGGTGCTGATCGCCGCGATCGGCGGTTGTTCGGCGGCATTGCTGTTCCTGCTGTTCGATCGCGTCCAGGATTTCCGCTTGCCGCTCTATGGACTGGTGCTTGCGATCGGCTTCCTGGTAGGGCTCGAAATCCCGCTCCTCATGCGCATCCTCAAGGACCGGCTCGAGTTCAGCGACCTGGTCTCGAAAGTGCTGACCTTCGATTATGTCGGCGCGCTTGCCGCCTCGCTGCTGTTCCCGCTGCTGCTCGTCCCGCATCTCGGACTGATCCGCACCGGTTTCCTGTTCGGCCTGTTCAATGTCGGCGTCGCGATCGCGGTGATCCTGATGCTGCCGCAGCGGCGCCGGATGACGATCGAATTGCTCGTCGCGATCCTGGTCGCGATCGTGCTGGCCGCCGGCTTCGTCGCGTCGGAGAAGATCGAGCGCACCGCCGAGGTCGCGGCCTATGGCGACCCGATCATCTATGCCGACGCCACACCCTACCAGCGCATCGTCATCACCAAGCGAGCCAACGACTTGCGGCTGTTCCTCAACGGCAATCTGCAATTCTCGTCGCGCGACGAATATCGCTATCACGAGGCGCTGGTGCATCCGGTGCTGAGCCGGGTGGCGAACCCGCGCGACGTGCTCGTGCTGGGCGGCGGCGACGGGCTCGCGGTGCGCGAGATCCTCAAATATCCCGGCGTTCAGTCGGTCACCCTGGTCGATCTCGATCCGGCGATGACAACGCTCTTCCGCAAAAGCTCGATGCTCGTCGCGCTCAACCATGGGTCTTTGCTGTCGCCCAAGGTCCATGTCATCACCGCCGATGCGTTCAGCTGGCTGCGCGCCAACCAGCGCAAGTTCGACGCGGTGCTGGTCGACTTTCCCGACCCGACCAATTTCGCGATCGGCAAGCTCTACACGATCAGTTTCTATCGCGAGCTCGCCCGAGCGCTCAATCCCGGTGCGATGATCAGCGTCCAGAGCACCTCGCCGCTGGTCGCGCCCAAGGCCTATTGGACTGTCGCGACCACGCTTGAGGCGGCCGGGCTGACCACGCGCGGCTATCACGTCTATGTGCCAAGCTTCGGCGAATGGGGCTTCGTCCTCGCCTCGAACCGGCCGATTGGCGCACTTGGCGCCTTGCCGTCGGGGCTGCGGTTCCTGACGCCGCGGGTCGACACGCTCGCTTTCTTCTTCCCGCCCGACATGGCGCGACGCCCGACCCCGGTGAATCGACTCGACAACCAGGCGCTGGTTCGCGAGTTCGACGCCGAATGGTCGGTGTTCGAGGGCTAGGGTGCCAACACGCCGCACCGTCATCGCAGGATCGATCGCCGGGGCCGCGGCGCTCGGTGCGGGTGCGATCGCGCTCGCCCCACATGACGAGACGATCCCCGGTACGCTGAGCGGCGCCGATTTCCGCCGCGGGCATCGCTTACGCAGCGGCAAATTCCCCGAGCCGAGTGAGACGGTGCGGACCAGGATCGCGATCGTCGGCGGCGGCGTCGCTGGGCTCGCGGCGGCATGGACGCTGGCAGACGCCGGCGTGCAGGATTTTCGCCTGCTCGAACTCGAGGATCGTACCGGCGGCAATGCGCGCAGCGGACGCAACACTGTCTCCGCTTACCCGCTAGGCGCGCACTATCTGCCGCTGCCCAATGCCGAGGCGAAGGGCGTCATCCATTTGCTCGAACAGCTCGGCATCATCACCGGCTGGCAGGATGGCAAGCCGGTCTACGATCCCTATCAGCTCGTCTCCGACCCCGAGGAGCGCCTGCTCTATCTCGGCAAATGGCAGGAAGGACTGGTCCCGCAAAAGGGGCTGAGCGAGGCCGACGTCCATGACCTCAAGGCCTTCTTCGCCGCGATGAAGGCCTATCAAGAGCGCCGCGACGCCCAAGGACGCCCCGCTTTCGCGATCCCGATGGAGCTGAGTTCGCGCGATCCCGATCTGCTCGCGCTGGACAAATTGAGCTTCGCCCAATGGCTCGACCAGCAGGGCTGGCACTCATCGGTGCTGCGCGTGTACGTCCGCTATGCCTGCCGAGACGATTACGGCACCGAGCCCGACCAGGTCTCGGCCTGGGCCGGGATCCATTATTTCGCCAGCCGCCGCGGGCTCGCCGCCAATGCCGATCCCGACACGATGCTGACCTGGCCCGAGGGCAATGGCCATCTGGTCGGGCGGATGGCGGCGCGGCTCAAGGATCACCTCGATTGCGGCAGGATCATCCATCGCGTCACCCGCACCGACAAGGGCGCGCAAATCGATGCCCTCGAAGTCGCGAGCGGTCGTGGCGTCCGCGTCGATGCCGATGCGGTGGTGCTCGCTACTCCGCACTTCGTGAGCGCACGCCTGACCGCCGATGCGCCGTCGGCCAGCGGGTTCGACTATGCGCCCTGGGTGGTCGCCGCGGTCACCGTCGACCGCCTGCCCGCCGGACCGGGGTTCGAGGTCGCCTGGGACAATGTGTCGTGGACCAGCCGCTCGCTCGGCTATGTCGTCGACACGCATCAATCGCTCGACCGCGTGCCGCGCGCGACGGTGCTGAGCTGGTATCTGCCGCTGTCCGACATGGCACCCGCCGACGCGCGGCGCGACTTGCTCGAACGCCCACTCACCTATTGGCAGGACATGGTCCGCGACGATCTGCTCCGCACCAATCCCGACCTCAAGGGCGCGATCCGGCGGATCGATGTGTGGCGCTGGGGCCATGCCATGATCCGCCCGGTGCCGGGCTATTTCTGGGACGGCCGCCGCGAGGCCGCCGCCGCGCCGCGCCCGCCGTTGTTCTTCGCGCATTCCGACCTGAGCGGGCTCTCGCTGTTCGAGGAAGCGCAATATCGCGGCATCCGCGCGGCGGAGGATGCGATGACGCATCTCGCCATTTCCTATCGCTCGGTGCTGGCGTAGGATTAGGGTCCGTACTCAATTATCGCGAGGATCGTGATTGCCCAGAGGAGCCCGCCGACAAGGAGCGCAGCGCAGTCGCGTAGCCGAAGCTACGCGCAAGCAAGCGACGATGCTCGGCGGGCTCCTCCGGGCAACCGCGAAGCGGCGGGCCGATTTTGGCGTCCGGACGTCGTCGCGCGTCGGTCACGATGCTACCAGCATCGCTCCCTCCTTGCTCCTAGCCGGACACCAAAATCGGCTCCGTCACGACCTCGCGATAATTGAGTACGGACCCTAGCGGCGTGGACTTCAGTGGGACCCACCTTCTTGCCGACCTGTTCGACTGCGATCATCTCGACGATGAAGCGCGGATCGAGGCGGCGTTGCTCGCGGCCGTCGCCGCCGCCGATGCGACGCTGATCGAGCTCAAGGTCCATGGCTTCGGCGCCGGTCAGGGCGTGACCGGCGTCGCGTTGCTCGCCGAATCGCACATCTCGATCCATTCCTGGCCGGAGCGTGGTTACGCCGCGGTCGACATGTTCCTGTGCGGACGGCGCCACGATCTCGACGCCGCGCTGGCGGCGCTGGCCGGGATGCTCGACGCCGGGCGGGTCGAGCAACGCCGCTTCGCCCGCGGCTTCAGCCTGGAGGCCACCGACCAATGACCGGCACGCAATTACCCCCGAAGCGCCAATCGACGGCACGCCTTGTCTTGATCCTCCTGCTCGGGCTGCTCGGCCTGTGGGTCATCCACGCATTCCTGCCCGTTCTCATCTGGGCGGTAGTCATCGCCGTCGCGGTCGATCCGCTCGTCCAGCGCGCCGAGCGCCAGTTTCCGCGCCCCAATCTCGTTGCCGCGGCTTTCACCGTGGGTTTCGCCCTGATCGTGCTGGCGCCGATCGCGATCGGCATCGCTCAGGCCGCACGCGAGGCGCACGATGTCGCGACCTGGGTGAAGGAGGCGCAGCAATACGGGGTGCCGCCGCCCGGCTGGCTCGCCAATTTGCCGTACAGCGCCGAGGCGACTGATTGGTGGCGCACCAATCTGTCCGATCCGGCGGCGGCCCATCATCATTTCGAGGTGCTGAGCCACAGCCTGCTCGGCGCGCAAGCGCGGTTGCTCGGCTTCGGGCTGGTCCATCGCGCGGTGGTGTTCGGCTTCACCTTGATCGCGCTCTTTTTCCTGATCCGCGACCGCGATGCCTTGGCGGTGCAGTTCCGCACCGCCAGCGCGAAGCTGCTCGGGCCGCAGGGCGAACGGATCGGGCAACAGGCGCTCGCCTCGGTCCGCGGGACGATCGACGGGCTGGTGCTGGTCGGACTTGGCTTCGGCGCGGTCATGACCGTCGTCTATTTCTTCCTCGGCGTGCCGCATCCTATCCTGCTCGGCGCCGTCACCGCGATCGCCGCGATGATCCCGTTTGGTGCGCCGGTCGCGTTCGGGCTCGCCGCCTTGCTGCTGCTCGGACAAGGATCACCCGGTGCCGCGATCGCGGTCGTCGTGATCGGCTTTGCCGCCGAATTCGTCGCGGGCCATTTCGTCCGCCCCGTCTTGATCGGCAGCGCGACCAAACTGCCGTTCTTCTGGGCGTTGGTCGGTATCCTCGGCGGCGTCGAGACGCTGGGGTTACTCGGGCTTTTTGTCGGGCCGGCGACGATGGCGGTATTGGTGATGCTGTGGCGCGAACTCGTCGAGGGCGATGCGACCCCCGTTGCCTGACGTCTATAGCTGACCGTCGGCGTTACGATTGCCCCGAACGGATCGGAACCTTAGATGGGCGGCAAATCCCCCGCCCTCAGGAGTCCCTATGACCTATTCCGCCAAGCTCGGCCTCTATATCGACGGCGAGTGGCTGACCGGCGATGACCGGGACGTGCATTCGGTGCTCAACCCGGCGACCGGCGCGGGCCAGGCCGACTTGCCGCTGGCCACCACCGCCGACCTCGATCGCGCACTTGCCGCGGCGCAGCAGGGGTTCGAGGCGTGGCGCGCGGTTGCGCACGAGCAACGCGCCGCTGTGCTTAACAAGACCGCCGCTTTGGTCCGCGAACGCGCCGACGCGATCGCCCGCATCGCGACGATGGAGGAAGGCAAGCCGGTCGCCGAGGCCAAGGGCGAGGTCATGGCCGCTGCTGCGATGCTCGAATTCCACGCCGGCGAAGCGGTGCGCGTTTATGGCCGCGTGCTGATGCGCACGCCGGGCATGCGCTCGATGGTGCTGCATCATCCGGTCGGTCCGGTCGCGGCGTTCTGCGCCTGGAACTTCCCGGCCTTGAACGTCGTCCGCAAAATCGCGCCCGCGGTCGCGGCCGGCTGCTCGATCATCCTCAAGCCGAGCGAGGAAACCCCGGGCTCGGCGGTTGAGATCATGCGCTGCTTCCAGGATGCCGGGCTCCCCGGCAATGTCGCGCAGATCGTGTTCGGCGTGCCCGACATGATCTCGCGCCACCTGCTCGCTTCGCCGGTCACGCGCAAACTGAGTTTCACCGGATCGGTGCCGGTCGGTAAGCATCTGATGAAGCTGGCGTCGGATAGCGTCATGCGGATGACGATGGAATTGGGCGGCCACGCGCCGGTGCTGGTGTTCGACGATTGCGATCTCGAAAAGACGCTCGATATCTTGGTCACGCACAAGTTCAGGAATGCCGGCCAGGTTTGCGTCGCGCCGACCCGCTTCCACGTCCAGGACGGCATCTACGAGAAGTTTGTCCAGGGGTTCGCCGAGCGCACGAAGAAGCTGCAGATCGGCAGCGGCCTCGACGCCGCCAACCAGATGGGTCCGCTCGCCAATCCGCGCCGCCCGGACACGATCTCAGCGCTGGTCGAGGATGCGCGCTCGATCGGCGCGCGTGTGCTGGCCGGCGGCGAGCGCGAGGAAAAGGACGGCGGCTTCTTCTTCCAGCCGACGGTGATCGCCGATGTGCCGCTGGGAGCCAAGGCGATGAACGACGAGCCGTTCGGGCCGCTTGCCTTGATCCGCCCGTTCGGCACGGTCGAGGACGCGATCGCCGAAGCCAACCGCCTGCCCTTCGGCCTTGCAGCCTATTGCTTCACCGAGAGCGGTCGCCGCCAGAATCTGCTCGCCGAAACGGTGGAGGCGGGGATGGTCGCGATCAATCAGGTTCGCATGACCTGGCCCGACGCGCCGTTCGGCGGGATGAAGGAATCGGGCTTCGGCTCCGAGGATGGTCCCGAGGGGATCATGGCGCATCTGACCACCAAGGCGGTCCATATCGCATAGTTCTGTTGTCGATATTTGTTCCCACCCCGGCGAAAGCCGGGGCCCAGTTTCGAGACGATGGTTGGGAAGCGAGTCGTGCCGCCGCCGATTTGGTCGCGACTGGGCCCCGGCYTTCGCCAGGGTGGGATAAACTGCTAGGCGCGGCGGCAAGAATGACGATCCGGGGAGTATGATGACTGCAACCAACGGAGCCGGTTCACGTACGGCCGCCCGCATCCTCGTCGACCAGCTGATCGCGCAGGGCGTCGACCGCGCCACCTGCGTGCCTGGCGAAAGCTATCTGTCGGTGCTCGACGCGCTGATCGGCAGCGGGATCGACCTCCTCACGTGCCGCGCCGAGGGTGGCGCGGCGATGATGGCGGAGGCCCATGGCAAGCTGACCGGTCGTCCCGGCATCTGCTTCGTAACGCGCGGACCGGGAGCGACCAACGCCAGCCCGGGCCTGCACATCGCGATGCAGGATTCGACCCCGATGATCCTGTTCGTCGGGCAGATCGAGCGCGGCATGCGCGATCGCGAGGCGTTTCAAGAGCTCGATTACCGCGCCACGTTCGGCGCGTTGGCGAAATGGGTGGTCGAGATCGATGACGCCGCCCGCATTCCCGAGATCATCGCCCGTGCCTTCCGCGTCGCGATGCAGGGACGACCGGGCCCGGTGGTGATCGCGTTACCGGAGGACATGCTCGACGAGGTTGCGGAGGTTGCCGATGCGCCACGCGTGGACCCCGTCGAAACCGCGCCCGCGCCCGCCGATATCGACCGGCTCGGCGAATTGCTCGCGGCGGCCAAAAACCCCGTCGCGATCGTCGGCGGCTCGCGCTGGACACCGCAAGCGCGCGACGCGATGATCGACTTCGCACACCGCTTTGATTTGCCCGTCGCCGCGCAATTCCGCCGCGCCCCGCTGTTCCCCGCGACCGACGACCATTTCATCGGCGATCTCGGGCTCGCGCCCAATCCCAAGCTGATCGAGCGCATCAAGACCGCCGACCTGGTCCTGCTGATCGGCGGACGGATGTCGGAAATCGCTTCGCAATCCTATACATTGCTCGGCATCCCTGCCTCGGCGCAGCAGCTCGTCCATATCCATCCCGACCCGCTTGAACTCGGCCGCGTTTACCAGCCGGTGCTGGCGATCAACGCCACGCCGCCGGCCTTCTTCGCCGCGCTCGACGGTATCGAGGCGAGCCCGACCTGGTCCGCCAACCGTGAGGCGGCACGCGCCGATTACCTCGCCTGGTCCGACACGCCGCCGCCGGTGCCGGGCGATTTCCAATATGGCGACGTCATGGCGTGGCTGCGCGACCGGCTGCCGCCCGACGCGACGATCTGCAACGGCGCGGGCAATTTCGCGAGCTGGATCCATCGTTATTACCGCTTCCGCGATTTCGGCACCCAGCTTGCGCCGACCAGCGGGTCGATGGGATACGGCCTGCCCGCGGGCGTGATGGCCAAGCGGCAAAAGCCCGACAGCATCGCGCTGACCATCGCGGGTGACGGCGACTTCCTGATGAACGGCCAGGAATTCGCCACCGCCGTCCATCACGGCATCCCGCTGATCGTCGTGCTGATCGACAACGGCATTTACGGCACTATCCGCATGCACCAGGAAAAGACCTTTCCGGGGCGCATCTCCGCGACCAGTCTCACCAATCCCGACTTCGCCGCGCTCGCGCGTGCCTATGGCGGCCATGGCGAGACGGTCACCACCACGGCGGAATTCGCGCCCGCCTTCGAGCGCGCGCTAGCTTCAGGCAAGCCGGCGATCCTGCATTGCCATCTTGACAGCCAGGCGATCACCCCGACCGCGACACTGGATGGGCTTAGGGCAGCGGCAGAGAAGAGCTGAAGCCGGCTGACCCTCCGCTTGATCCGTGATCCAGTTTCTGCGGCATCGCTGTGAAAGTTGGAGCGGGTAACGGGAATCGAACCCGTGTATTCAGCTTGGAAGGCTGCTGCACTACCATTGTGCTATACCCGCATCCGGTTGAATTCACTCGCTAAAGTGATTTCCGGCGCTTGACGATCCAACCGGCGTCCCGCTGGAAATCCAACGAAGGTCCGATCGGCCGCGCGGCGCACCGGTTAGCGCGCCGATCGGCAAGGCGCAAGGGTCAGGCGCTTTGATCGGGCTGGGCGAGTGCCTGCGTTCAAGCTTAACCGATCATTCACCAAACCCTCGCACTAAGCGGCATGGATTACGAAGGACGTTCGGCCTTTGCCACCAGGGTGGCGCTTCATGCGCGCGATGATCTCGCGACCATCGGGCGCGGGATCCGGCCTGCCACGCTGGCAGGTGTGCTGGTCTCGTTCCTGTTGGTCGACCAAGTCCTGCTCTGGCATTTCCTCTGCCTTGTACCACCGATAGCTGTCGTATCGGCGTTGGTCCTGTTGCCCGTCGCGTTCTGGCCGCTGACGCGGCACACGGACGCGGGAAGCGCGAGATTGCCATGGAAGCTTTTGGGCATCTGCTTCGCCGTTTCGCTGGTCGTCTATATCCTGGGCGGCGAAGGGCGACTGTTTTACGCCAATAGGGATTGGCAGGTGCGCGGCGCGGTGCTGCGCGATCTCGTCAACTATCCCTGGCCGGTTATCTATGACGGCACCGATCCGAAGATATTGCGTCTGCCGTTGGGCATGTATTTGATCCCGGCCTGGATCGGCAAATCCTATGGCTTCGCGGCTGCCGAACTGACGGAGCTGCTGCAAAACAGCTTGCTGCTGACGGCCGTGCTGGCGCTCGGTTCGACCCTATTCACCGGTACGCGCGCGCGCCTGATCGCGCTGGGCGTCTTCCTCGGCTTTAGCGGCATGGACGTTATCGGCGCGCTACTCACCGGCCAGCCGCCCCACGGCCATATCGAGCAATGGAATGTCTACCAATTCTCGTCCCACATTACCCAGGCATTCTGGGTTCCGCAGCATGCTTTGGCGGGCTGGATCGGGGCCTTGTGTTATCTGTTGTGGCGCGACGACAAGGCACCCGCGGCATTGCTGTTCTGCGTCGTCCCTCTGTCGGCATTGATGTCGCCGCTAGCCTTTATGGGCCTGTTGCCGTTTGCCGCGCACGCCGCGGTCACCGTCGTCGTTCGGCACGAAGTGCGTGTCCGCCAACTCGTTCTACCGGTGCTCGGCGTGCTGATCTCGCTGCCGTCGCTAGTGTACCTCACGTCCGCCGCCGATACGGTCGGCGGACATTTCGAGGCGCCCAGGATTCTCCAATATCTCCTTATCGAACTTCTCGAGATCGTGCCCTTCCTGGTCGGACTCAAACTCGCGACGAGAAGCGATCGATTTGGCCGGACGACGTTCGTAATCGTCGCGCTCATCCTGTTGTTCGCGCCGCTCGGGAAGGTGGGCAGAGGGATCGACTTCGTGATGCGCGTCTCCATACCGGCGCTGGCGATCCTTTCGATGCTGATCGCCGACCTGTTCAGCACGCCGGCGGAGCCTTCCGCGCGGCGTGGCCGCCAGATCGTGTTTGGTGCTTTCCTGATTGGCCTGGCAACGCCGGCCACGGAGATTGGCCGCGCACTCCTCTTTCCTCGGTCGCCTTCCCCGCTTTGCAGCTATCTCGGCGTCGTACCCGGTGGCGCTACCGACTATGTAGCGTCTCTCTCGAGACTACCCGCCTGGATTAGGCCGAGCGAGCCGGCAATGGTTCGGCCTCGCGATCCCGAGCAATGCTGGGACGGACCCTGGCCAAAACCTGTCACTTAGAGCTGTCGCATCGCTTTTTGCGGAAAACCGGTACCCGCTCTTCCGCGCGATGCTCTAAGCCCGAGAAAGCGCCCTGCTTTACAAATGATGTGTGCGCCTTAGCGGCGCGCGCGTCCGACATCCTTCACGGCTTGCTTACCATTCCGCGCGTATCCCCGCGCGCATGTATCACGACCCTGCATTGGGCACGGCCGCCAAGGCCGATCCGCGCCCCAAGTCCGCCGTGTCGACCGGGACCGGCATATCCGGGCTAGCTGGGCTATTCACCTGGATAGCAATCGCGCGCTGGCTCGGGATGGACGGTCCCTATGCCGCCCTGATCAACGTCGCCGCGACCGCACTGCCGATGGTGCTGTGGTCGGTGTTCGTCGACAAGGTCCACCGTAACCCCTCGACCGGGATCGACTGGGCCAATCCGAAACCGTGGCGCGAGACGCTCGACATCTCGATCACCAAGCTCGCCGGGCTATGGCTGACCTGGGCCGGGATCGCCTGCCTCTACGCGGTCGGACGCTTCTATTGGGAAGGCAATTTCCAGTTCTCGATGTGGTGCTTCATGTGGGCGGCGCCGGCGCTGTTCGTGCTGTCGATCCCCTACACATTGTGGCTCGACCGCCGCATGGTCGAGCCCAAGGACGGCTGCTGGGCCTTGGGCGCCTGGATGATGGGACTCAAGGAACCGATCGACAAGGAAGCGATCTGGAACCACCTGAAGAGCTGGGGCGTGAAGATGTTCTTCACCGCCTTCATGCTGGCAATCGTCCCGCCGGGGTTCGGCGATTTCGTCCGCGGCGATTTCAGCCGGGTGCTCGCCAGTCCCGTGGCGCTGGCCAATTGGCTGATCACTTTCATGTTCCTGGTCGACGTGGCGTTCGCCACCGCGGGCTATCTGCTCGCCTTGCGCCCGCTCGATTCGCACATCCGCACCGCTAATCCCTATGCAGCAGGCTGGATGGCGGCGCTGATCTGCTACCCTCCCTTCGTCCTGATGGGCGATAACGGCCCGCTCGATTACCATCCCGGCACCTATGGCGAGGCCGGCTGGTCGACCTGGTTCGCGGATTATCCGGTGCTGCTGGTCGGCATCGGCACCTTGCTGGTGCTGCTGACCGCGATCTACGCCTGGGCTACGGTCACGTTCGGCATCCGTTTCTCCAACCTCACGCATCGCGGCATCCTGACCAACGGGCCCTATGCCTTTTCGCGGCACCCCGCCTACCTCTCCAAGAACCTGTTCTGGCTGATCGCCACCTTACCGCTGCTGACCACCGGCAGCTGGCTCGACGCGGTGCGATCGACCGCGATCATGGCCATCGTCGCCGGGATCTATTATTGGCGCGCGCGGACCGAGGAGCGCCATCTGCGCGCCGATCCGGCGTACGAGGAATATTATCAGTGGATGGAGCGCAACGGCCTGGTGCCGCGCTTTTTCCGATGGATCAGCGGCAAGTCGGCAGCGGTCACGCCAGACACAGCATGAACCCGATCGCGCCGGCCATCGCCACCGCACTCGCGGCCAGCGCACGGTGCAGATGGGGACCGTCCGGACAAAGCCGGGCATAATCGCGCCAGACCAGGATCGCCGGACGCCAGAGCGATCGCGAGCGTTGCTCGGTCGCCCGGACGGTGATCGCCATCCGCCCGTTTTCCAGGGTCGCAACCACCAGCCCGGTGATCACCGCGACAAGACAGATGACCGCGGCGACCGACCGCGGTCCGGCCATCAGAAGCTCATCTCGTCATAGATTTTCGAAATGTCGCCGTTCCACTCACCGTTATAGCGGTCGAGCAGGACCTGTGCGGGCACCTTGCCCGACCGCACCACTTCGCGCAGCGGATCGAGGAACCCGGTCTCGTTGGTCCCGCCGGCATCGGTCCGCGCGCGCGCGGTCAATCCGGCATGCGCGATGTCGAGCACTTCCCCACCGATGTCACGAAGCTTGCCGCCACCCGGCAACGGCGCGTCGAGCGCCAGCGCGGGCACCGAATTCCGCAATTCCTCGCGCTCAGCCATGGTCCAGTGCCGCACCAGATCCCATGCCGCGTCGAGCGCGCCCTGATCGTAGAGCAGTCCGACCCAGAATGCCGGCAAGGCGCAGATCCGCCCCCAAGGCCCGCCATCGGCGCCGCGCATTTCGAGGAACGTCTTGAGCCGCACTTCGGGGAAAGCGGTCGAGAGGTGATCCGACCAATCCTCGATCGTCGGCTTCTCACCCGGCAGGATGTCGAGCTTGCCGTCGAGGAAGTCGCGGAAGCTTAGCCCCGCGGCGTCGAGATACTGGCCGTCGCGATAGACGAAGTACATCGGCACATCGAGCGCGTAATCGGCATAGCGCTCGTAGCCGAACCCGTCCTCGAACACGAACGGCAGCATGCCGGTGCGCGCGGGATCGGTGTCCGACCAGATATGGCTGCGGAACGACAGCATGCCGTTCGGCTTGCTCTCGGTGAACGGCGAATTGGCGAACAGAGCGGTCGCCAGCGGCTGCAGCGCGAGTCCGACACGGAACTTCTTCACCATGTCGGCTTCGGACGCATAGTCCAGATTGACCTGGATCGTGCAGGTCCGGAGCATCATGTCGAGCCCCAGGCTGCCGACCCGCGGCATGTGGCGCAGCATGATCGCATAGCGGCCCTTGGGCATGATCGGCAGATCCTGCCGCGCCTTGTCGGGCCACATCCCCATGCCGAGGAAGCCGAGCCCGAGCCGGTCGCCGATCGTCTTGACCTGTTGCAAGTGACGGCCGGTTTCGGCGCAAGTCTCGTGCAGATTTTCGAGCGGCGCGCCCGACAGCTCGAATTGCCCGGCGGGCTCGAGGCTGACCGATCCATCGGCGCCGGTCAGCGCGATGATCTTGCCATTCTCCTCGACCGGCCGCCAGCCGAACTCGGTCAGGCCATTGAGTAGGTCGCGGATGCCGCCGGGCTCGTCCCACGACGGCGCGCGATGATCGACGGTGCGATAGACAAATTTCTCATGCTCGGTGCCGATCCGCCAACGCTCGGCGGGCTTTTCCCCACCGGCGAAAAAATCGATCAGCTGCTGACGGTCTTCGATGACCGCTGCGTTCGTGTCCGTAACGGTCTTCGTCGTCATGGCGCGCATGTAGCGACGACGAAACGGTTGCGCTAGCCGTCGTTCGAAAGGCCCCGGTTAACCCCGCCAATCGCCCGCCGCTGACATCCAGATTGTCACCGCTGCTGCCGCCGCAGTCTCGGCACGAAGAATACGCGGACCGAGGCCGATTCCTACCGCTTGGGGCAACGCACGGATCGCCTCGCGTTCGGCGTCGTCGAACCCGCCTTCGGGTCCGATCAGGATCGCCGCCGGCCCGCGATGCGCCGCCATCGCCTCGGCGGCGGGCGCGCCGCCCATCTCGTCGGCGAAGAAGAGCGCGCGATCCTCGGGCCAGTCGCGGAGCAAGGCGTCCAGCTTCACCGCCTCGGACAGTTCCGGCAACGCGGTGCGGTCGCATTGCTCCGCCGCCTCGATCATGTGGCTGCGCAGGCGGTCGAGGTTGAGTCGGTCGATTATCGCGCGGCGAGTCAGCACCGGCATCAGCCGCGCGACGCCCAGCTCGCAGGCTTTTTCCGCGACCCAGTCGATCCGGCCTTTCTTGATCGGCGCCGCGCACAGCCACAGGTCCGGGACCGGCTCGCGGCCGCGCAGATGCGCCGAGACGGTCAGAATCAGGTCGCGCTTGCCGATCGCGCTGGCGATGCCGAGCCATTCGCCGGTAGCGTCATCGAACAACTTTACCGGATCGCCCGCCTTCAGCCGCAGCACCGACAGCAGATAATGCGCCTGCCCGCCCTCGACGCGGACATCGGCGCCTTCGGCCAGCGGGACGTCGATGAACAGACGCGGCGTCGATCGCGGCGGCCAGGCGGGAGTTGCTGCCATGGCTGGCGACTTAGCGAGTTCGTCTCGGTCGGGCCAGCGTCACCTCCCCTCCCGCTTGCGGGAGGGGAACGTCGGTCACGGCTTCGGCTTGCGCCGCATCATCCGCCAGCCGACCACCAGCGCCGCGATCCCGAACGCGCCGCCGACTAGCGCCAGCCCCGCCGCCTGGGCGATGCCCCAGAACAGCGTCTCTGCGAACCGGGCAATGGCGACGGACAGATGGACCATGGACTGGCCTTAGGGCCCGTACCCGATTACCGCGAGGTCGTGACGGAGCCGATTTTGGTGTCCGGCGAGGAGCAAGGAGGGAGCGATGCTGATAGCATCGTGACCGACGCGCGACGACGTCCGGACGCCAAAATCGGCCCGCCGCTTCGCGGTTGCCCGCAGGAGCCCGCCCAGCGTCGTCACTTGCTGGCGCGTAGCTTCAGCTACGCGTCTGCGCTGCGCTCCTAGTCGGCGGGCTCCGGCGGGCAATCACGATCCTCGTGGTAATCGGGTACGGGCCCTTAACACGCCAACCCGCCTAGCGTATCCGTTTCCAGTGCCGGACCTGGCAGCCGAAACCGAATAAGGTACAACCGCTGGCGGTGATGCTGTCGGAATCGGTCAGTTCGATTCGCCCCGAAATCGTCTGGTCGAGCGCCGGCACATAGACCTTGCCCTTCCATTCATTGGGACCGGTCTGACGAAATTCGCGGAACACTTGCGTTCCGATCAAGGTCCGGCCGCGCGAGGCGATGTCCGCCTTGGTCTTGTCGTCCGCCCAGATCACGGTGCCGCACATCGCATCGCCGCAGCGGCCGGCGCGGACGTGCATCGTGTTGTTCATATTGGTCCAGGTGCCCACCCAGGCCGCGCCGGCACGCGCCGGATCGGGTTCGGGACCAGCCTGGGCAGACGCCGCAACGACGGTCAGCGTCAGCGCGGCGCAGGCCAGAAGTCGGGGCATGATCGTCGACATCGCAAACTCCAAAAACACACTCCCCCACCCCTTCCGCCTAGAAATAGAAATTGTCCGTCTTGGGGCAAGGCGTGGCGCTGGTGCGGCAATTCGCACGCGGCTAGTGAATAGGTGATGACTGTCGAACCCGAGTCCGAGATCGTCCCAGACACCCAACATCGCGGGTTGGTCGGGCGATTGCCACCTTATCCGCGCGCATTCGCCTTGCTGGCGCGATTCGATCGGCCGATCGGCTGGCAATTGCTGTTCTGGCCCGGCGCCTGGGCGATCGCGCTGGCGCATGGCGCGATCGACCGCTGGGATCTGATCCTGTGGATCGCGCTCGGCGCCATCGCCATGCGCGGCGCCGGCTGCGTCTATAACGATATTGTCGACCGCGACCTCGATCGCCAGGTCGAACGCACGCGGAGCCGCCCGCTCGCCTCGGGCGCGGTGTCGCTGAAGGCGGCGTGGATCTGGCTGGTGTTCCTGTGCCTGATCGGGCTGGTCGTGCTGCTCCAGCTGCACCGTTATGCCGTGATCGTGGCGCTGGTCAGCCTGGCGCCCGTCGCCGCCTATCCGTTCATGAAGCGGATCACCTGGTGGCCGCAGGCGTGGCTGGGCATCGTCTTTTCCTGGGCGGCGTTGGTCGGGTGGAGCGAGATCGCCGGGTCGCTGATGATGCCGGGACCCTTGCTCTATCTGGGGTCGATCTTCTGGGTGATCGGCTATGACACGATCTACGCGCTCCAGGATATCGAGGACGATACGCTTGTAGGCGTCCGCTCCTCGGCGCGCGCGCTGGGTAGCCGGGTCAGATCGGGCGTCGGGACTTTCTATGCCCTCGCGATCGCCTGCTGGGCGCTGGCCTTGTGGGAATTGCGGCCCGACCCGCTGGTGCTCGTCGCGCTCGCCCCGGCCGCGCTGCATTTCGCCTGGCAGGTCGCGACGCTCAAGCCCGCCGATGGCGCCAACGCGCTCCGCCGCTTCCGCTCGAACCGATTCGCCGGACTGCTGGTGTTCCTCGCCTGCTTCGTCGTCGGACAAACGAGTTTTTGAGCGACTACCGCCACCCGATCTCGGTCAGTTTTGCCGACGCCCTTTGACCGGCGCGCCTGCGCTTCCTAAGTGCCGGTCATGTTGACTCCCGACGCCGCGCGCGACCGCGCTCTCGATATCGTTACACGCGCGCGCAAAGCCGGCGCCGATGCCGCTGACGCAATGCTCGGCGCCTCGGCCAGTGTCGAGGTGTCGGTGCGGCTGGGCGAGCTCGAAGATGTCGGCCGTTCCGAAGAGGAGCAATTGGGTCTGCGCGTATTCGTCGGCCAGCGTTCAGCCTCGGTCTCGACCTCCGATCTGTCGTCGGCCGCGATGGACGCGCTGGTCGAGCGCGCGGTGGCGATGGCGCGCGAGGCGCCCGAGGACAAATGGGCCGGTCTCGCGCCCGAGGATCGGCTGATGACCGGGCCGATCCCCGATCTCGACCTGCAGGATGCGGACGATCCCGCCCCCGCCACGCTCAAGCAAACCGCGCTCGCCGCCGAGGATGCGGCACGCGCGGTGCCCGGCGTCACCAACAGCGAAGGCGGCGGGGCTTCGGCCGCGCGCGTCGCCTGGGCGCTCGCCACCAGCCACGGTTTCTCCGGCGCCTATGCCACGACCAGCCACTCGGTCTCTGCCAGCGTGCTGGCGGGCAGCGGTGGCGCGATGCAGCGCGATTACGGACACCGCACGGCGCGCCACCGCGCGCACCTCCCGTCGCCCGAGGCGATCGGCCGCGAGGCAGGCGAACGCGCCGTCGCCCGGCTCAACCCCGGCAAGGTCGCCAGCGGTCCGATGCCGGTGCTGTTCGATCCGCGCGTCGGCGCGTCGCTGATCGGTCATCTGACCGGCGCCATTTCCGGCGCGGCGATCGCGCGCGGCACCAGCTTCCTGCTCGGCAAATTGGGCGAGCAAATCTTCGCGAGCGGGATCGACATCGTCGATGATCCGCTCCGCCCGCACGGCCTGCGTTCGCGTCCCTTCGATGGCGAAGGACTGGCGGTATCGGCAACCAGCCTGGTCCGCGACGGCGTGCTCACGACCTGGCTGCTCGATTCGGCGTCGGCGCGGCAACTCGGACTCGAGCCGACTGGCCATGCCGCGCGCGGCGGCGCGGGGGCGCCGGGAGTCAGCACCACCAACACTTATCTCGCCGCGGGCAAGACCAGCCGCGACGGCCTGATCGCCGGAGTGAAGCGCGGCGTCTACGTCACCGAGTTGATCGGCCAGGGAGTCAATGGCGTCACCGGCGATTACAGCCGCGGCGCGGCCGGTTTCCTGATCGAGGATGGCGTGCTCACCACACCGGTCGACGAATTTACGATTGCCGGCAATTTGAAGGACATGTTCCTCCAGCTAACTGCTGCCGACGATCTCGAATTCCGCTACGCGACCAATGTCCCCACGCTCCGGATCGATGGAATGACGGTCGCGGGTGGCTGAGCTGATCGACGACATCGCCGAGGTCGCAGCAGAGGCGAGCGCCTATGCGCTGGCGCGCTGGCGGACCGATTTCGCGCGCTGGGAAAAGGCGCCTGGCAACCCGGTCTGCCAGGTCGATATCGACGTCAACAATCTGCTCCGCGAGCGATTGACCGCGCTCGCCCCCGATGCCGGCTGGCTGTCGGAAGAGACGGTCGACGACGCGGTGCGGCTCAACCATCGCCGCTGCTGGGTGGTCGATCCGATCGACGGCACTCGCGACTATATCCGCGGGCGCGAGGGGTGGGCGGTATCGATCGCGCTGGTCGATGGCGAGCAGCCGGTGGCGGCGGTGCTCGATGCCCCTGCCCTGGCCGAGGTCTGGCGTGCCGAAACGGGCAAGGGCGCGACGCTCAACGGCGATCCGATCGCGCATAGCGGACGCGCGGTCTTCATCGGCGCGCGCACGCCAACCGACACGCTGCCCGACGTCGACGCCGATCTGATCGCGGTCACCAAACCCAATTCGATTGCGCTGCGAATCGCGATGGTCGCGTCGGGTCAGGCGGATCTGCTCGCGACGATCCGCTGGGGCAATGAATGGGACATCGCCGCCGCCGTGTTGATCGCGCGCGAAGCGGGATGTGCGGTCAGCGATGCGGTCGGGCGCAAGCTGCGCTTCAACACCCCGCGCGCCGAGGCGTTCGGCGTGCTCGCGACCGCTCCGGGCATTCATCTCGCCGCGATCGCGCGCCTGCATGAGCGCGCCGTGGCGGGATTGGGCAAGCCGCGCTGAAATACGATGCTCCTGCTTTCGCAGGCGCCGGTAGTTCTTCAGACGGTGTCAGCCCTCAAGCTGGCGGATCAGGCTGCGCACCGCGCCGTCGATCTCGTGATCGCTGCCACGCAGTTCCTCGATACGGCGCACCGCGTGGATCACGGTCGAATGGTCGCGCCCGCCGAACTTGCGGCCGATCTCGGGCAGCGAGCGCGTGGTCAGGCGCTTGGCGAGATACATGGCGATCTGGCGCGGGCGGGCAACCACCACGGCGCGCCGCGCGGAAACCAGATCGACCGGCTTGAGGTCGTAATGCGCCGACACCGCACGCTGGATCTCGTCGATCGTGATCCGCTTGGTGCCGCCGCGCAGCACGTCGCCGAGCGTCGCCTGGGCGAACTCCAAGTTGATTTCCTCGCCGGTCAACTGGGCATAAGCGACCAGCCGGTTGAGCGCGCCTTCGACTTCGCGCAGGCTGCCGGTAACCTTGTGCGCGAGCAGTTCGAGCACCTCTTCGGGTACCTTGACCTCGGGCAGCTCGCCGAGGCGATGATCGAGCAATGCGCGGCGCAAGGTCGCGTCGGGCATCTTGATGTCGGCGACCAGGCCCATCGCCAGCCGCGACACGATCCGCGCCTCGACATCGTCGAGTCCCTGGGGATGACGGTCGGCGGTGATAACCAGGCGCTTGCCCGCCGCGGTCAGCTCGTTGATCGTGTGGAAGAATTCGTCCTGGGTCGGCTTCTTGCCCGAGATGAAGTGGAGATCGTCGATCATCAGCAGATCGGCGCCGCGCAGCCGGGTCTTGAAGGCATGCGTATCATTGGCGCGAATCGCCGCGACGAATTCGAACATGAACCGCTCGGCCGACATCAGGAACACGCGCGCCTCGGGAACCGCCGCCAGATAGGCATGGCCGATCGCGTGCATCAGATGGGTCTTGCCGAGCCCAGTGCCCGAATGGAGGAATAACGGGCTGAACCGCGGCACGCCGGGTTCGGCCAATGCCCTGGCAGCGTTGAAGGCGACGCGGTTCGACGGGTCGACCACGAAGCGGTCGAACGTCAGGCGCGGATCGAGCGTGGGTCGCTCGGCGGCTTCGACGGGCGTGGCAGGCGATTCGGCCGGCTGGTCGGTGGCGATACGCAGCACCGCCGGCGCGGACGCCTGACGTACATCGATCGACACGGTGCGAATCGCCGGGATCGCGGCGCGGAATTCCTGGACCAGCCGGTCCTGATAATGGTTGCGGACCCAATTGGCGGTGAACGCCGACGGCAGCGTCAGGCGAACGGTGGTCTCGTCGTCGCTATCGTCGAGCTCGATCGGCTTGAGCCATTGCTCGAACAACCGCGCGCCAGCCGACTCCCTCAGATTCTTACGGATTCTCGCCCAGGCATTGAGAACTTCCCCGGGCACAACACCGTCCTTTGCTAACGAAACCGCCACCCGCAACAACCCCTTCCAAGCCTGCCCACGCCCCCGCGACGGGCCCGATTCTTTAGGCAGACGCCTCCCCCCAGCCGGAATTGCCATCCGCCTGAACGCGAGTACTGCTATGATTCGGCGAGCACCTGATGGGCGCTGCGAGGGCTGATTATGAAGCTCGAAGCCCATCGATCAACCCCGTCGATGACAGAAATATTAAAATAAAAAAGTTGACTCGCCCTGACCCGCAGAAATCCGGGCTTCTCTAAATAAGCCTCTGAATTTAGGTAGATTTCACATTACGCTTCTGTGAACTATTTGCGAATCGCTAGGTTTTCCCATGGTTAGGGAATTCGTTAGAAGATCGGGTATGGTTATCGCTGCGGAGCAGCATGGCGGGAGCACCAGACAGCAAAAAGCCCGCCGGTGAATTTCACACCGGCGGGCGCCATCCCTGCTACCAAATCGGGTATCTTACAGCGAAGCGAGTCGCTTGGTCAGACGCGAGAATTTGCGGCTCGCGGTGTTCTTGTGGAGCACGCCCTTGGCGACGCCACGCTGCAGCTCGGGCTGTACGGCGGCAAGCGCGACGGTGGCGGCTTCCTTGTCGCCGGCGGCCAGCGCCGATTCGACCTTCTTGACGAACGTACGGATGCGACCGACGCGGTTGCCGTTGATTTCCGCGCGACGGTCGTTGCGACGGATACGCTTTTTCGCTTGCGGCGTGTTCGCCATGAAAGTCCTCTGAATTTCGCAAAAAATGGGACAGGCAAGACGTATAGCCGTGCCCGGAAGCGGTGGCCCTTAGCGAGGTGGGGAGATTCGGTCAACCGGGTTGATGTGGTTCATGCTGCCGCCCAGACCTAAGTCTGGCACGCCGGACACCAGAACGTCGATCGTCCGCCCTCGACATAACGATGCACCGTCCCGCCGCAGCCGCATGGTTCGCCCTCGCGGCCATAAACGGCGAACTGCTTGGAGAAATAGCCGAGCTCGCCGTCCGGCCGGGCGAAATCGCGCAGGCTCGACCCGCCCGCCGCGATTGCCGATTCGAGCACGGCATGGATCTCGCGCACCAGCCGTTCGAGCCGCGCCAGGCTGATCCTTCCGGCTTCTCGCCTGGGCGAAATGCGCGCCGCATAGAGCGCCTCGCAGACATAGATGTTGCCCAGGCCCGCTACGATCCGCTGGTCGAGCAGCATCTGCTTGATCGAGGCGAACCGGCTCTTGAGCGCGGCTTTCATATAAGGCGCGGTGAAGTCCGGGCCGAGCGGCTCGGGGCCGAGCGTCTTGAACGCGGGGAAGTCGGCCAGCTCTTCGCTCGGCACCAGGTCGACCGACCCGAATCGCCGCGGGTCGTTGAGCACGACGCGGCGTCCTTCCTGGGTATCGATCACCAGGTGATCGTGCGGCAGCAATTCGTGCGGATCGACTCGCCAGCGCCCCGACATGCCGAGATGGAAGATCATCGTGTCGCCGCGATCGGTCTCGATCAGCCCGTATTTGGCGCGGCGCCCCAGCCCCGTCACCGTCGCCCCGGTCATCCGCTGCGCGAGATCGGGCGGAAACGGCCGGCGCAAATCGCCGCGCCGCGTCACGACATGCGCCAGCCGCTGGTCCTTGAGCACGGGCTCCAGCCCGCGGACGGTGGTTTCGACTTCGGGAAGTTCAGGCATCGGATCCTCATATCGCCATTCCAGCGAAAGCGGGAATGACGAAGATAAGGGCGGGGATGACGGCGAAGGATTGCCCCGCTACAGCCCCGCGCATGACCGATAAAGTCTCCTTCGGCTACGAAGATGTCAGCCCCGAGGAAAAGACCCGCCGCGTCGGCGGCGTCTTCGCCAGCGTCGCCAGCAAATATGACGTGATGAACGACGCCATGTCGGGCGGGCTGCACCGCGTCTGGAAAGACGTGTTCGTCCGCCGCGTGAAACCCCGGGCGGGCGAAGCGATCCTCGATATGGCCGGCGGCACCGGCGACATCGCCTTCCGCATGGAGAAATCGGGCGCCGCGATCACCGTCGCCGATATCAATCCGGCGATGCTCGAGGTCGGGATCGAGCGCGCGGCCAAACGCGGCATCGACGGCCTGGTGTGGAGCGAGGCCAATGCCGAGACGCTGCAATGGCCGGACCGCTTCTTCGACGCCTATACGATCGCGTTCGGCATCCGCAACGTCACCGACATTCCGAAGGCGCTGCGCGAGGCGCATCGCGTGCTCAAGCGCGGCGGCCGCTTCTTCTGCCTCGAATTCTCGACCACCTTGTGGCCGGGTTTCGGCGATATCTATGACGCTTACTCGCACCATGTCGTGCCCAAGGTCGGCCAGGCGATCGCCGGCGACGCCGAAAGCTATCGCTATCTGGTCGAGTCGATCCGCCGCTTTCCCACCATGGAGCGGTTCAAGGAAATGATCGGCGAGGCCGGTTTCGTCCAGACCAAGGTCGAACCGATGCTCGGCGGACTGGTCGCGATCCATAGCGGCTGGAAGATTTGATGGGGCGGAAGATAAACTCCCCTCCCGCAAGCGGGAGGGGTCGGGGGAGGGCATGTCGCCTACTCGATATTATCGAAACACGCCCTCCCCTAGCCCCTCCCGTAAACGGGAGGGGAAGTAGGTGACCGCCCCCGCTATCCATCTCTGGCGCCTGCTCAAATGGGGCCGGATCCTCGCGCGCCACGGAGCGCTCAAGGGCATCGAACGCGACCCCAAAACGCCCGCCAGCGTCCGCCGGTTGGTTCGCGTCGCGCGGTTTGGCGCGCGGGTGCCCGCGGTGCCGCGCTATGCCGATGCTTTCCAGGCGATCGGCCCCGCCGCGATCAAGCTCGGCCAGACGCTGGCGACTCGCCCCGATCTGGTCGGCGAGGAAGCCGCGCACGACCTAATGCGCTTGCAGGACGCGCTGCCGCCGCTCCCTTATGCGACGATCAAGGCGGCGATCGAACGCGGGCTGGGCCGTCCGGTCGACGAGGTGTTCGCCTCGATCGACGAGACTCCGGTCGGTGCCGCCTCAATCGCGCAGGTGCATCGCGCGGTCACGCCCGATGGTCGCCAGGTCGCGGTCAAGGTGCTGCGTCCGGGCGTCGAGGACGAGTTCGCGCGGGCGATCGACACCTATCAATGGGCAGCCGCGCAGGCCGAGGGGTTGGGCGGTGAACTCGCTCGCCTGCGCCCGCGCCTCGTCATCGAAACATTCAAGCGCTGGACCTTGCGCGAACTCGACTTGCGGCGCGAAGCCGCCTCCGCATCCGAACTCGCCGAGTCGATGCGCGCCGAGCCCGATTATCAGGTCCCGGCGATCGACTGGCAGCGCACGACGGGCAGCGTGCTGACGCTCGAATGGATCGACGGGATCAAGCTGACCAACCGCGAGGCGCTGATCGCCGCCGGGCACGATCCGAGCAAACTCGCCGGCATCCTGGTCAATGCCTTTCTGCGCCAGGCGATTTCGGAAGGATTCTTCCACGCCGACATGCACCAGGGAAATCTGTTCGCGACTCCCCAGGGCCATATCGCCGCGATCGATTTCGGCATCATGGGGCGGATCGACCGGCGCGCGCGGGTCTGGCTGGCGGAAATCCTCTACGGACTGATCACCGGCAATTATCAACGCGTCGCGGAAATCCATTTCGAAGCCGGATACGTCCCGCCGCATCACAATGTCGGCGAATTCGCCACTGCCCTGCGCGCGGTCGGCGAACCGATGCGCGGACTGCCGGTCAAGGACATGTCGGTCGGGATGATGCTCGACGGCCTGTTCCGCATCACCCGCGATTTCGACATGCAGACCCAGCCGCATCTGCTGCTGCTGCAGAAGACGATGGTGATGGTCGAGGGCGTCGCCACCAGCCTCGATCCCGAGATCAACATGTGGGACACCGCCGCACCGTTCATCCGCGAATGGATCCGGACCGAATTGGGCCCCGAAGCAGCGATCGGCGACCGGCTGATCACCGATCTGCGCACGCTGATGCGGCTGCCCGAGTTGATCCGCAATATCGAGGCGCGCTTCCCCTCGCCCGGCGGCGCGCCGCCTGCCCCGCCGTTGCGCGAGATCGAGGTCGTCCGGCTCGGCGGCGGCTGGCGCTATGTCGCGGTCGCGGTGCTGAGCGCCGCAGTCTCGGTAGCGGCGACGTGGTGGTTCCTCCACGGATGACGCTCTGGCTGGCCGAACCGTCGCGCTTCGCCGGCCTGTCGAAAGGCAAGGCCCGGCTCGCGCTCGCCGGGCTCGTCCTGCTGCTGCTCGCGACGCTGACCGCGCTCACCGTGCCCGGCCCGCCGCCAGTCAGCGGCGATTCAGCCAAGCGCGGCGACGATCAGGCCGACATCGTCCTCTACGAAGCGATCGTCGACGGCGTCCGCCATGGCGGCAATTATTACGCGGTCGCGGCGCAGGAGCTGCGGCGCGGCGATTATCCCTTGCGCCCGTTCATCACCTTTCGCCTGCCAACGCTGGCGATGGTTCAGGCGCAGATGCCGCATTGGGCGGTGGTCGGTCTGCTTTGGGCGCTCGCCGCGGGCGTCATGGTGGCGTGGTTCAACCGCCTGCGGCCCGCCTTCGCACGGCCACCACCCTTGTTCATTGCGATGGTGCTGCTCGCGGGCGGGATGGGTGCATTCATCCAGGCCGACCTTGCCGCGTTCCATGAGGTCTGGGCCGGCCTGCTGATTGCGCTCAGTCTTGCGCTGCGCCGACCTGGCCATTGGGTCGCGGCGGTCGGGATCGGCGCGATCGCGCTGCTGATCCGCGAAACCAGCGCGCTCTATGTCGGGATCATGGTCGTGCTCGCCTGGCTCGAAGGTGACCGGCGCGAGGCGTTGGGATGGGCCGGTGGGCTCGGATTGCTGGCGATCGCAGTCGCCGCGCACGCTCATGCCGTCGCGCAAGTGGTGACGCCGATCGACCCCGCCTCGCCCGGCTGGGCGGGCATGCTCGGGTTCGGTTTCTTCGTCGAGGCACTGACCTTGTCGACCGCGCTTCGCCTCGCGCCGATGTGGCTGGCGGCATTGCTGATGGGATTCACCTTGTTCGGCTGGGCAGCATGGCGCGACCTCACCGGGATTCGCGCTTTGGCGACCTTCACTGCCTATGCCGCGCTGATCGGCCTGTTCGGGCGGGTCGACACCTTCTATTGGGGACTGATGGTGGCGCCCGCGATCCTGATCGGCCTGGCCTTCGCGCCTGACGGGCTGAAGGACTTGGTCGTCGCTGCCTTCCCCAAGCGTCGCAAGATCACGGTCACGAGGCTCACTCCATGAAGCGCATCCTGTTGATCGTCGGCGGCGGCATCGCGGCCTACAAGGCTTGCGAGCTGATCCGGCTAGCCAAGAAGGCCGGGATCGGCGTCAAATGCGTGCTGACCGCGGGCGGCGCGCATTTCGTCACCCCGATGACACTCGCCGCTTTGTCCGAGGAACAGGTCTATACCACCCTGTGGGACCTCAAGGACGAGACCGAGATGGGGCATATCCAGCTCAGCCGCGAGGCCGATCTGATCGTCGTCGCGCCCGCTACTGCCGATCTGATGGCCAAGATGGCCGCGGGGATTGCCGACGATCTCGCCACTACCTTGCTGCTGGCAACCGACAAGCCGGTGCTCGCCGCGCCGGCGATGAACTGGCGGATGTGGACGCACCCGGCGACGAAACGCAACGTTGCGACCCTGCGCGGCGACGGGGTGACGGTGATGGAGCCCGACGAGGGCCCGATGGCGTGCGGCGAATTCGGCCCCGGCCGCCTGCCCGAACCGCCGGCTATTTTGGCGGCGATTCAAGACAAATTGGGGCGGTGAGTCCTGCCCTGCCCTCACCCTTCCCACCCGGCTGCGCCGGGCGGGCCCCTTCCCTCTCCCGTCGGGAGAGGGAGGGAGCGCCGAAGGCGCGGAAGGGTGAGGGCAGTTAGGTGCTGAATGGCAAGCACATCATCGTCACCGCCGGCCCGACCCACGAGCCGATCGACCCGGTGCGCTACATCGCCAATCGCTCGTCGGGGAAACAGGGCTTCGCGATCGCCGGCGCGCTGGCGGCGCTCGGCGCCCGAGTGACGTTGGTTGCCGGGCCAGTGACGTTGCCCACACCTCCGGACGTCGACCGTATCGACGTCAAAACCGCGCTCGAGATGAGTGAAGCGGTCGATGCCGCCCTCCCCGCCGATGCCGCGGTGATGGTCGCGGCGGTCGCCGATTGGCGAGTCGTGGCCTCGCCCCAGAAGATCAAGAAAGGCGCGAGCGGCCCGCCCGTCCTCCACTTGGTCGAAAACCCCGACATCCTCGCGACGCTTGCCTGCAGCCCACGCCGCCCTCGCCTGGTCATCGGCTTTGCCGCCGAGACCGAGCATGTGGTCGAGCACGCCCGCGCCAAGCTGGCCAGGAAAGGCGCTGATTGGATCGTCGCCAACGACGTGTCGGGCGACGTGATGGGCGGCGACGCCAACACCGTGCACATCGTCTCGACCGACGGCGTCGAGAGCTGGGACAAGCTGCCCAAGGGCGATGTCGCCACGCGGCTCGCGGGCCGAATCGCCGCCGCGCTCGATTAGAGCGTCATCGCCATGAATACCGTGCCCGGCGGCGTCGGCGCGTAATAAGGCTCGATCCGCTCGAACCCGAGCCCTTCGTACAACGCGATCGCGCTAGTCATCGATGGTAAGGTGTCGAGGCGGAGCTCGCGATAGCCGCGATCGCGCGCCGCCGCGATGATCGCCTCGGCCAGAGCCCGGCCCAGCCCCATGCCGCGCGCTGCGGGGACCAGAAACAGCCGCTTCATCTCGCAAACGCGCTCGTCGAGCGGGCGCAAAGCAATACAGCCGAGCGATGCCCCGGCCTGGTCGCGCGCGAGCAGCAGCGCGCCTCGTGGCTCCGCATATTTGCCCGGCAACCCCGCCAGCTCGGTGGCGAAATCCTGATAGCCGAGATCGACCGGTAGCGAGGCGGCATAGCCCTGAAACAAGTCCGAAACGGACTGCACGTCCGCCGCGGTAATGGCGACATCTATCTGGAAACGTTCGGTCATGGGCTCATTGTGGCGTCACCTGCGCAATGCTTGCAACTCCCCTTTCCCCATCGCGGTCGAGGCTCCTACAACGCGACCATGATCTTGATTCGGCCGCACCGGATCGAGACCCGTCGCAAAGGTGACCAAGACCAGATGACCGCCCCCATTCGTATCGCCGTCAAGCGCTTGCCCCATGGCGACGATCTGCCTCTTCCCGCTTATGCCACCACCGGCGCCGCCGGGATGGACGTGGTCGCGGCCGAATCCCTGACGCTCGCACCCGGCGCCCGCCACGCGGTCGCGACCGGCTTCGCGATCGCCATCCCGGAAGGCTATGAGGTTCAGGTCCGCCCGCGGTCGGGTCTCGCCCTCAAACACGGTGTCACTTGCCTCAACACCCCTGGTACGATCGATCATGACTATCGCGGCGAAGTGAAAGTCATCCTCGCCAACCTGGGCGATCAGCCGTTCGATATTGGCCGCGGCGACCGGATTGCCCAGCTCGTCCCCGCCCCGGTTCAGCGCGCGACGCTCGACGAAGTGGCCGATCTCGACGACACTGATCGAGGTAGTGGCGGTTTCGGCTCTACTGGTCGATAATCGGCGAATGATGTTCGGATTCTTTCTGCTCTTCCAGGCGGCCGTTGCCACGGTCGTCCCGACGGCTGTCCCCAGCGACTGGTCGAAACTGCCCGACCTCCGGCTGACGACCACGCCCGATTATGCGGCGATCATGACCAAGTTCGTCCATGACGAGATCGCAGCGGGCCGCTGTGCCGCGCCCGCCCCGATCGATGGCAAGACCAGCATCAAGGTCGATATGGTCGTGCTCGTCTCGTCGGTCAGTGGCGAGGCGGTGAAGATCGTGCCCAGGGCGATCAATTGCCCGACCGTCGAGCAATTCGCCGCGGGCGTCATCCAAAAGGCAGCGCGCGGCAACATCGCCGGCCCGCCGCCCGCTGCCGACAGCTGGTACCATACCGGCGTCACCCTTACATGGGGGCCGTGAGCCTCTCCACGACCACCCTTTCCGATACCGACCTCTCACGGTTCGCCCGGCATATCGTCTTGAAGGAAATCGGCGGCGGCGGACAGCTGGCCTTGCGCCGCGCCCATGCCGTAGTGGTCGGTGCGGGCGGGATCGGGTCCCCAGCGCTGCAATATCTCGTCGGGGCCGGGATCGGGCGGATCACGATCGTCGATGACGATGCGGTCGACCTCTCCAATCTCCAGCGCCAGACCCTGTTCGGGACCGCCGATATCGACGCTGCCAAAGCGGATGCCGCAGCCGCCGCGCTCGCCAGGCTGGATCCCGATGTGACGATCGACCGCCACCGCGTGCGGATCGATTCGGCCAATGTGCGCGAGATCCTGGCCGGGGCCGATGTCGTGCTCGACGGCACCGACAATTTCGCGACACGCCTGACGGTCGCCGACGCCGCGCAGGCGCTGCGGATACCGCTGGTCTCGGCGGCAGTCAGCCAGTTCGAGGGTCAACTCGGTGTCTATCGCGGCTGGGAAAGCGACAAGCCCTGCTATCGATGTTTCGTCGGGCACGACCCCGAGCGCGAGGGCGTCAGCTGCGCCGATGTCGGCGTGCTCGGCGCAATGGCGGGCGTGATGGGCAGCCTGGCCGCGCTCGAAGTCATCCGCGCGATCGTACCGTTCGGCGATGACACTGCCGGCACCTTGCTGCTCGCCGACGGCCTATCGCTACGCTTCCGCACGATCCGCCTGCCCAAGGATCCGGGCTGCCCGGGCTGCGCGGCTTAGAGTTCGTCGATGAATTTTCGGATCGCCGGACCGATTTCCGGGCGATCGAGCGCCAGTGCGATATTCGCCTGGATATAGCCGGCCTTGTCGCCGCAATCGAAGCGGCGCCCGCCGAACTTATAGGCATGAAAGGGCTGGCCGCCGATCATCTGCGCCATCGCGTCGGTCAGCTGGATCTCGCCGCCCGCACCTTTCCCCTGCGTCTCCAGCACCCGCATCACTTCGGGCTGCAGGATATAACGGCCCGGGATCATCAGGTTCGATGGCGCGGTCCCGAGCGTGGGCTTTTCGACCAACGCGGTCACTTCGACCAGATTGCCGTCGTGCCGCCCCGGCGAGATGATGCCGTAGCGATCGGTCTCTTCCGGCGGGACTTCATAGCCGCAGACCAGATTGCCGCCGACCCGATTATAGGCGTCGACCATCTGCTTCATGCAGCCGGGCTGGCCGACCATCAGCTCGTCGGCAAGGAAGATCGCGAACGGCTCGTCACCGACGATGTCGCGCGCGCACCACACGGCATGGCCGAGGCCCATTGGCTCCTGCTGGCGGACATAGGCGACCGCGCCGGGCTTAAGACGCGTTTGATGCAGTATTTCCAGGGACTTGCCGCGGTTCGACATCGTCGTTTCGAGTTCGTAGGCGATGTCGAAATGGTCCTCGATCGCCGATTTGCCGCGGCCGGTGACGAAGATCATCTGCTCGATCCCCGCCTCCAGCGCTTCGTCGACCGCATATTGGATCAGCGGGCGGTCGACGATCGGCAGCATCTCCTTGGGGAGTGCCTTGGTCGCGGGCAGGAATCGGGTACCGAGCCCCCCTACGGGGAACACGGCCTTGCGCAGCGGCTTGATCGACATTCAATTCTCCTGGCGGGCGCGCATAGGGCTCCGCGCCGTCCGCGGAAAGCCCCGTTCGACCATCCGGCGCGCGGCTCGGCCAATCCGGGCGGCTGGGCTGATCAACAGATAGAGCGGCCGCGCGGCACGCGGCAGCGGTAGCGCCAAGGCGTCGGCCGTCGACACCCAGCTGCTCCAGGCAGCGTTGGCGAGGTAGGCGGGGCTCGATTTGAGCAATAATGCCGATACATGCCCGACCGCCATGTAGCGCCGCGGTACCCTATGCTGTTCGGCCAACTCGTCGGCACCGCGCATCAGCGCGTCGGATAAAGCAGCGAGCCAGCGGACGCGGCGCGATCGGCCGACATCGTCGGGCACGGCCGTCCCGAACAGGCGGTTCGCCTGTAATAGCGCAAGATCCATCGCCCTCATCACGCCGTCGCGCTTCGCCCGGGCGCGCAAGGCCGCTACCGCCGCTTCATCCCTTACCGCCAGCAGCGCGTTGAAATCCGCCAGCCATTTGAGCCGCGACCAGCCGTGCCGCGCACCGTGGACCGCGAGATAGACCATTAACGGCTCATCGCCGAGCGTTGGCAGTCGATGGTTGCCGACCGTAACGATCCGCAAGTCTCGTATCAGATCGGGCTCGGCCAGCAGCCCCTCGATCGAGGTCATGCGCCAATGGAGGTCAAGCATCGCCTTGTTGCCTGGTCGTACCAAGGTGCACTCCTTGACCAGGTCGATCAGCACTGACAGCCGCTTCCCATCGAGCGGCACTGCCGGATCGACAACACGATAACCCATAGGCTCGAGCAGCTTGATCGTCGCCGCGACCTGGTCGGGGCCGACCAGCAAATCGTTGTCGAGCGTCTGCTTCACCGCCTGGTCGCCATAAGCCAGTTGGGCCAGCGTCGCGCCTTTGAGAAACGCTGCGGGGATGTCGGCCTCCGCCAGCATCGCGGCGATCCGCGCGGCCTCGTCGAGCAGCAACAGGTTGCGCGCGGTCTGGCGGCGGTGCGCCGCGACAAGCCCGGACGGAACATCGATCGCCGCCGCCTCCAGCCCGATCCGCGCGAACCCCCGCACGCGATGGCGCCGCGCCAGCGCCGCGAAACGGGGCCAATCGATCGCGATCTGGGCAGCCTTGCGGATAGCAATCGTGTCAGTCGGCCAGCGGCAGCATGCCGCAAGCAGCAGGAATTCGGCGGAGGCCCCGCCGCCGCTCACGTCGCGAGGAACCAGCGGTGCCCCGCTTCGATCCCGATCGCGGTCAGCGTTCCGCTGGCATAGGCGCCGGTATCGATGCCGATGCGGTTGTGCCTTTCCTCGACCGCCGGGCTGATCGAATGGCCGTGGACGACGATTGTCCCATGACTGCCCTCGAAATCGAGGAAGCGTTCGCGGATCCAGCGCAGATCCTCGACCTTCTGGCGATCGAGCGGCACGCCCGGGCGGAGGCCGGCATGGACGAAGCAATAGCCGCCGACCACCAAAGTATCAGTCATGCGGTTGAGGAACATGGCATGCGCGTCCGGCACGCGCCTGGCGAAGTCCTCACACAAGGACAATGTATCGCCCGAGTCGATCAGCGACTGGGAAACCCCATAGCTCGCCATCGTCTCGGCACCGCCGATCCGCGTCCAGAACCGCGCCGCCTCCAGATTGCCGCCGAGCGTCAGCAGGAACACTTCCTCATGATTGCCCTTCAGGAATACCGGCCGCCGCGTGCCCCAGTCGCGCGTCAACACATGGTCGATCACTTGTTTCGATTGCGGTCCGCGATCGACCAGGTCGCCGAGCAGGATGATCCGCGTCTCCGCCGCGCCGCGTGCCGCATCGTCGCGATCGATCGCGTCGAGCAAGTGCGTCAACAAATCGAGTCGACCGTGCACGTCGCCGATTGCATAGAGCCGCTCGCCCGGTGGCACGTGCGCGCCGTTGGACGAGGCCGCCTCGCCACCAGCACCCCCGCCGCCGAACAAAGACTTCAACCGCCGGGCGATCATGACGCGTATCGCCCGGCAAAACAGATAACCCGGATATCCATTCTTGCAGATAGGCACCGCGCTCGCCTGCGATCAAGCAAGCATTGGCGAGGCAGCATCGCCAAGCGGGCATGTCGGCTGTTTACCGCGCGCTTATCCCCCTATAGCGGTGCGACCGGGCGAGACGGCCAAATCATCGAAGGGGCGATAGTGCGGCAATTCTACAGGTTATGCCTTGGCGGCCCGCAACAGGCTCGCGAATGACCCTGCCCGCTGCCGTCCGGCCCGTCCGGATGATGATCGCCAGCGAGTTCATTCACGGCTCGACCGCACGCGGCCTGGTCGGGGGGTTCCGTGCGCTGGGCTGGGACGTTGCCGAGGTCGACCTGCTCCATTTCGTGGTGCGCGGCCGTGGCCGGCTGGCACGCGGCGCCGCGCGGCTGTTGTGGAAGAACTCGATCGCCGAATATAACGCCGAGATCCTGCGGGTCGCCGAGCTCAACAAGGTCGAGCTCCTGCTGACCATCAAGGGCGTCAACATCGCGCGATCGACGGTCGAGCGCTTGCGCGCGAACGGCACGCGCGTCGTCGTCTTCTATCCCGATGTGCTGTTCGATCACGCCGGCGTCGACGAGGCGGTGCTGGCCGCGACCGACCTCATCGTCACCTCCAAGAGTTACCATGCGCCGTATCTCGATCAACTGGTCGGGCCGGCACGGCATGCGTTCGTCCATCACGGCTATTGCCCCAGCGCGCATTCGCGCCGCCACGCGCCGGGCGCGATTCCCTATCGCTGGGATATCGGCTTCATCGGCAATGCCTCGCCGCACAAGGCCGCACATCTGTCCGCGGTCGCGCACGCCTTCCCTGATCAGCGTTTCGTCGTCGTCGGCAACGGCTGGACCGATCTTGCCAAGGGAACGCCGCTGGCTCGCTTTGTCATGGGCGCTCCGCTCACCGGCGATTATTTCGCCCGCGCGATCGAGGAAACGCGGATCAACCTCGCGATCCACCATGGCGAGGTCGGGCCGGACAAATGGCAGGACCTCACGTCAACCAGGACATTCGAGATCCCCGCCGCCGGCGGGTTCATGCTCCATGTCGATAACGACGAGGTGCGGGCGCTCTACGAACCCGGACGGGAGATCGATGTGTTCACCGGCGAGGAGCAGTTGATCGAGCGGATTGGGCACTACCTCGCGAACGAAGCCGAGCGCGCGACCATTGCGGAAGCCGGTCATGCCCGTTGCGTACCCGCTTATTCGCTGGAAACGCGGGCGGAAGAGATTGCAGCGCTGCTGAGGGAACGGGGATTGCTCGACGAAGTTCGCTGAGCGATACCGCCCGCATTCGACCTAATTCTACAGGACTTCAAATCGACGGCACCTTCGGGCGATTGCGCGCCGGCGTTACCGCATTGACCCCCTCGGATCGACCCGCCTAGGACGGCGTGGACAAAAACGCWTTGGCGGAAACGACTCTATCCATGTTGGCAAAGCTGTTCGGAGATTTCAGGGGCATCGCCCGCGTTGCCGGCATTGGCACCGCGCTGCGCTGGCTGGCCTGCGTCGTCGTGACGCTGCCGAGCGCGCTGAAGACCCGCAACCTGCTGGCGGCCGATCGCTTGATGGGCACCGGGCCATTTCGCGTGCACCACGCCATCGGCGACGCGCTCCTGACCGGCGACAGCGCGTTCAGCGGGTTGCGCGAAATATGGGTCCGCGACGTTTATGCCGGCGGCGACTTCCTGCGCGTGCCTGACCGCGGCACCGTCGTTGATCTTGGCGCCAATATGGGCAATTTCTCCGCCCAGGCGCTTGCCGCCAATCCCACAGCGCGGTTGATCGCGATCGAACCCAGCGCGCCGCTCGGCGCCAAATGGGCGGCGACGATGGCGGCCAACGGCTTCCAGGATCGCGCGCAATTGTGCCGGGCCTTCATTGGCATCTTCACCGATAAACAGCAGCGCGATTTCGAAAATGATCCCGCTTATGGCGATGCGCCGACGATCAACGAAGACGAATTCCTGCGGCGATACGCGATCGATCATATCGACTTCCTCAAATGCGATATCGAAGGCAGCGAGTTCTTCATGACAGAACGCGGCAGTCGCTTGCTCGACATCACCGATCGCGTCGCGATTGAGCTTCACGATTTCGGCGGCGATCCGCAGCATTTCCTCGACACGCTCAAGGCAAAAGGCTTTGCCGACCTGCAGGTCGATTGGTATGGCCGCGAATGCATCGCACGCGCCGCGCGCGCGGCGTCACTGCGAATGGCAGCCTGATCATGGCGACCCTCGCCATCTCACGATATGCGCCCAAGGCCGAGCGGCGCCAACCCAGGTCGTCGATGATCGCCGATCTGGAGCCGACCTATCGCGAAGTTCTGTTTTCCGCGCTTATCGCCTTGTGGTTCGCGATCGGCTCAGGCGCGCTCGCCGGTTCGGAAGATTGGATCAATACGATCGGGCTGATCGGCTTTTCGATCATGCTAGCCTGGGCCGGCTATCGCCAAATGAAGCTCAACGTCGCCTCGCTCTGGACGCCTTTGCTGTGGTACAGAGTGGCGCTATTGAGCTATTACGGCATCGGCTCGCTAGTGCCGATCTGGACCAACGCCGATACACAGGAGTTGATGAAGGGGTTCTACAGCTACTTTTCCTACGAAATTGTTAAACTAAACTTAGTCATTACGTTATTCAATTTCGTATTTATCGCCGCGACCAAGATATTATTCATAGCTATTAACAATAGATCTATAACTAATATCTTCCACAACAGAAAGTTTATTAGCACATCCAATTTCAGTATGATTGCATTCGGGTCGATGTGCCTGATTGTTGGTTCCGCTGTTAACTATCTGATCATTTTCCCGCAGATCGTTGGATGGATTAATCTTAGTCTTTTCAGTACCCTAGCGAACTTATCTGTCCTTTCGTGGCTCGGATATTTCATGGTGATTTTCTGGGGGCTTGAGAATAAGCGGCGCGAATTCATCATCTGGCCGATCGCTCTTGCACTCGGAGAGTGCGTGATCGGATTCTTCGCGATGAGCAAGTCAGTCATGCTCATGCCGCTGGTCATGGTCAGCATTGCGTTCATCTATCATCGTCGCAGCCTGCTCCGTATCTCACTTCTAGCCGGATCCTTTGTGACTTTGTTCATGTTTCTTTCTCCGATCATCACTCACGTAAGAGATATGAACGGTAAATATTACGATAGCGCCGTCCAGGCTAAAGATATTCCGGGTCTATATCTCTCCTATTTCACTACGGGTCGTGAGAGCGATCAATTTGCCGAGGTCGAAACGGGCTGGATGCGACTGAGTTTCGTCAATGCCGGCACTTTCGTGATCAATCAGTACGATCACGGCATGCCCGGAAACTCTTACCGCTACTGGTCTATCGTCTGGATCCCGCGAATAATCTATCCGACAAAACCAATCATCACCGATGTCGGCAGAGAATTATCCTATGCCGCCAACGGCAACTATAATTCGTCCTCCAGCGCGGGCATTGCGGCGGAGGCATATTGGAATGGTGGCTGGGTATTGTCGATGGGCATCGCGATATTCTTGGCGCTGGTCTTTGGTCTTTGGACGATCTATTCTTATGAGGTCATCCAACGCAAAGCCTGGCACCTGTTCTTTATCGTTTTGATCGGGATGAGAATGGCCCTCCGCGTCGATGGCGCTTTCGTATCCGACATTTTGGGCCCCATAGCGCTGGTGATCCTGGCGCACATCGCCCTGGAGTTGATGAACCGATTCCTTCCGCAGGCGCTGGCTGGCGTGATGCGTCGACCTTCCGCACAGCCCTAAGCTTCCATCATGTGCGGCTTGGCCGGTTTCTTTGCACATGCCGCACACGGCGCGCCCATCGGTCGCGCTACGCTGATCGCGATGCGCGACAGGATGGCGGCCCGCGGCCCCGATGGTGTCGGCCTTTGGATCGCGCCCGATGGCCGCGCCGGCTTCGGTCATCGTCGGCTGTCGATCATCGATCTCAGCGAAACCGGCGCACAACCAATGCCGACTCCGGATGGCCGGTATACGATCGCCTATAATGGCGAGATCTATAATTACCGCGCGCTCCGCGCCGAGTTGATCGAGCAGGGCGCCACTTTTGCCGGCGACTCCGACACCGAGGTCGTGCTCCACCTCTACGCCCGATATGGTGCGGGCATGCTGGAAAAGCTGCGCGGGATGTTCGCGCTGGCAATCTGGGATGCCCATGCCCGGACGATGTTTCTGGCGCGCGATCCGCTCGGCATCAAACCGCTTTATTACGCCGACAGCGCCGGGACGTTGCGATTCGCATCGCAAGTCAAAGGACTGCTGGTCGATCCCGCCATCTCCCGCGATCCTTCCCCCGCAGGCCTGGCGGGTTTCCACCTTACCGGGTCGGTGCCTGAACCGTTCACGTCCTATCGCGCGATCCGCGCACTGCCTGCCGGACACTGGCTGACCTGCACCGAGGAGGGACCGGGCGCCCCAGCGCGTTACGCCAATGTCGCTGCCACCCTCGCCGACGCGCGTGGGCGAGTGATCAGCGATAACGATATTCGCGCGGCGTTGCGCGACAGCGTTCGCCATCATCTCGTCGCCGATGTGGAAGTCGGCGCCTTCCTGTCCGGCGGGGTCGATTCAGGCGCGTTGATCGGGCTGATGCGCGATTGCGGCCAGCAACGGATCCGTGCCTGCACGCTCACTTATCGCGAGTTCGCCGGGACTGCCGACGACGAAATGCCCGGCGCGGTCGATATGGCGCGACGTTATGGCGTCGACCACCATGTCCGATCCGTCACCGCCGCCGAATTCGCCGAGGATCTGGATACGATCTTCAATGCGATGGACCAGCCGAGCATCGACGGCATCAACACCTGGTTCGTCAGCAAGGCCTGCCGCGAAATGGGGTTGAAAGTCGCGTTGTCAGGACTGGGCGGCGACGAGTTGCTGGCGGGCTACTCGACGTTCCGGTCGGTCCCTCGAATGTTCCACCGCGCCGGGCCGCTAACCAGGATACCCGGAGCGGCAAAGGCCGCCAGAATGCTGATCCGAACCTTCGCGCCGCGGCTTGCTCGCCGCAACCCGAAGGCGCTGGGTGTGCTCGATCATGCAGGGACCTGGGCCGGCGCCTATCTGTTACGCCGCGCGGTGCTACTTCCCTTCGAACTCGACGACGCGATGGACCCGGACATGGCGCGCGAGGGTCTGGCCGAACTCGATCTGCTCGGTCTGTTCGCCGACAGCCTCCAGCCCGATCCTGGCTCCGACAATGGCCGGGTCGGCGCGCTCGAAACGTGCAATTACATGCGCAACCAATTGCTGCGCGACAGCGATTGGGCGAGCATGGCGCATTCGGTCGAAATCCGCGTGCCGCTGGTAGATTTCACGCTGCTCGAGGCGATCGCCCCGCGCATCGCTTCGCTCAGGCCGGGCGAAGGCAAGATCCTGCTCGCCAATGCACCCGTCATTCCGGTCCCGGCCGAGGTCGTCGCGCGTCCGAAGACCGGCTTCGGCATTCCGGTGGGCGACTGGCTGCGCGGCGATGTCGAGCATCGCGAGGACCGCCGCACCTCGCGCCGCTGGGCGCACGTGGTCGAAGCGCGCTACGCGGGATCGGTCGACGCGCTGCCGACGGCCTGAACGGTGGCGCTGACGTCCGCGAACGGCTAGGCGATCAGTCTGTGAGGATACTCGCGCTCTCCCATTATTACCCGCCCGAGGTGAACGCGCCCGCGTCGCGCCTGTCCGAACATGCGCGCATCTGGCGCGAGGCGGGGCATGAGGTGACTGTCGTCACCTGCGCGCCCAACCACCCCGCCGGGCAACTCTATCCGGGCTACCGCAACCGGTTGTGGCAGGAAGAGACGGTCGATGGCATCCGCGTCATCCGGCTGTGGACCTACCTTGCCGCGAACGAAGGTTTCCTACCGCGGATCGCCAATTACCTCACTTATCTGTTTTCGGTGCTGGTCTGGATGTGGCGCCTGCCGCGCGCCGACATAGTGATGTCGACCAGCCCGCAATTCTTCTGCGGCCTCGCCGGCTGGTTCCTCAAGCGCGACAAGCGACCCTGGGTGCTCGAGATCCGCGACCTGTGGCCCGAGAGCATCGTCACCGTCGGCGCGATGAAGCGCGGCGCCGTGATCCGCGCGATCGAGAAGGTGGAGGCGTTCGCCTATCGCAAGGCCGACCTCGTCGTGTCGGTGACCGACGGCTTCGTCCCGCACATCCGCGCGCACCGCGCCAAGGGCCCAATCGCGGTGATCAAGAACGGTGTCGACCTGTCGCGCTTCGCCAGCGATCCCGCCGCCGCCGACGCGTTCCGCGCCGAGCACGGCCTGACCGGCAAGTTCGTCGCTTCTTATGTCGGCACGCACGGCCTGGCGCATGGGCTACAGGCGGTGATCGCGGCCGCCGAACGACTTCGCGATCGCGACGACATAGCGTTCCTGATGGTCGGCGGCGGCGCCCAGCGCGACACGATCAAGACGATACGAGACGCGAAGGGCCTGACCAACATCGTCATGCTCGACCAACTGCCCAAGGCGGCGATGCCCGCGGTGTGGGGAGCGAGTGATGCAGCGCTCGTGCTGCTCAAGCGCGTCGACACGTTCAAGACCGTGATCCCGTCCAAGATGTTCGAGGCGATGGCGCTCGGCGTGCCGATGATCCTCGGCGTCGAGGGCGAGGCGAAGGCGCTGATGGAAGCGGGCGGTGCCGGCATCGCGATCACGCCCGAGGACGATGCCGAACTCGCCACGGCGATCCTGCGCCTCGCCGACGACCGCGCGCTCGGCCGCCAGATCGGCGCTTCGGCCCGGGCCTTCGTCCGCGCGCAGTTCGACCGCGAGAGCCTCGCGCACGCCTATCTCGCCGAATTCGAAGCGCTCCGGCGATGAAGATCGCCCGCAGTCTTGCCTTTGCCCGCCACATTCCGCCGCGCCAGATCGCCGCGCGCTTGTGGCTCGAGGCGAAGCGTCGCTGGTCGCTGCGGGCGCCGCCACGCCTCCAAACGCTCGCTTATCCCGCCGCCGACGCGCCACAGCCGATCTTCYCCCCACGCACCGGCATGATCGAGCGCCTCCCCGCTGGCTGGTGCTTCACCTTTGTCGGCCGCTCCGTCGACACCGGCGAGGCGATCGACTGGCAAGCCGATCCCGACCAATTGTGGTGCATGAACCTCCATTACATGGAGTATCTGGAGGAGCTCGACCGCGACACCGGCATCGCGCTGATCCGTCAGTGGATCGCGGCAAATCCCCCCTGGCGCCCGGGCTATTGGCGCGACAGCTGGAACAGCTATGCACTGTCGTTGCGCGTCGTGGTGTGGATGCAGCGGCTGACTGCCTGGGAGGTCGATCTCGCCGATCCCGATATCCGCCGCATCGTCGCCAGCCTGGCTGCGCAACTCGACTTCCTGCTGAAAAATCTCGAGCGCGATCTTGGCGGCAACCACCTGGTCAAGAATATCAAGGCGCTCGCCTGGGGCGGGGCGTTCTTCGCCGGTCCGTTCGGCCAAAGGCTGCGTGATCGCGCGCTCCGGCTGCTGGCGCGCGAAATCCCGCGCCAGATCCTGCCAGACGGGATGCATTACGAGCGGTCCTCCTCCTATCACGCCCAGGTCTTCGCCGATTTGATCGAGACGCGCGTGGCGCTCGGTGACCAGGCGCTCGACCCGGTGCTGGATCGCATGGCGCAGGTCGTCGCGACGCTCACCCATCCCGATGCCGGCCCGGCGGTGTTCAACGATGCAGGGCTGAATATGGCCTATGCCCCCGACGATTGCCTCGCCGCGTTCTCGCGCGTCACCGGCCGAACCATTCCGCAGCGCGACGGCGCGTTCGGCTTTCGCGATGCCGGCTATTTCGGGCTCCACGCGCCAGGCTTCGCGCTGATCGCGGACATGGGGCGGATCGGTCCCGACAGCCTGCCAGCGCATGCACATGGCGATATCGGCTCGATCGAACTGTCGATCGGCGGCGAACGGCTGGTGGTCGACCAGGGCGTCTACGAATATGTCGCCGGTGATCGCCGCCAGGCCTCGCGGAGCGCGCATCACCACAATTGCCTGGCGATCCTTGGCGCCGAGCCCGCCGACTTCTACGGCGCGTTCCGCTGCGGCCGCCGCCCGCAGGTCGGCGTCGCGCAGTTCGTCGGCGGCGATGGCGGCATGCTGCTTCGCGGCCATCATGACGGCTATCGTCGCCTCAAGGGCAAGCCGATCGTCGTTCGCCGTATCGAGGCCAGCGCCGATGGTATCACGATCCACGACCGGATCGACGGCAAGACTTGGCACGAGGCGACGTCGCGATTGTTGCTTCACCCCGAGTGCCGCGCCGAACTGCATGGCGATCTCGCCATCCTGCATCGCGGCGAAGTGTCGATCGCGGTCCGTGGCTCGGCGCCGCTCTCTGTCGAGCCCGCGGTCTGGTGGCCCGACATGGGGGTAGAGATCGCCACGCGGCGGCTCTGCTTGACACTCCCGCCCGGTTGCTTTGAAGCCACATTAGAATTCGGCGCTGTGGTGCCGGCCGGATCGGAGTTTGCGTGAAACAGGTCGAACAAAATTACCGCAGCGGCGTGCTCCGCCTGATCGACGCGCCCGTGCCGCGCGCGGGCGGCGGGCGCAACCTGGTCGCGACGCGGGTGTCGCTGATCAGCGCTGGGACCGAGAAGCAGATCATCGATCTTGCGCGGTCGAGCCTGGCGGGCAAAGCGATGGCGCGCCCCGACCTCGTCCGCAAGACGCTGCAGAAGGTCCGCAACGAAGGTCTGTTGCCGACGGTGCAGAAGGTCTTCGCCAAGCTCGATACGCCGATCCCGCTCGGCTATTCGCTCGCCGGCATTGTCGCCGAGGCGGGCAGCGATGCCGGCGGTTATGCCGTCGGTGATCGCATCGCCTGTGCGGGCGCGGCCGTCGCCAACCACGCCGAATATAATGCCGTGCCCAAGAATCTGTCGGTGCGCATCCCGGCGGGCGTCGATGACGAAGCGGCGAGCTTCGTCACGATCGGTGCGATCGCGCTGCAGGGCGTGCGGGTGGCCAACCCAACCTTGGGCGAGCGTGTCGTCGTCATGGGGCTCGGGCTGATCGGCCAGCTCACCGTGCAATTGCTCAAGGCCAATGGTTGCCGCGTGCTAGGCTTCGATCCCAATCCGGCGCGCGCCAGACTCGCGCTCGACATGGGCGCTGATGTCGCGGTTAGCGAGGCCCTCGACGATGCCGTGCGCGGCTTCACCGACGGTTATGGCGCCGACGCAGTGATCGTCACCGCGTCGAGCAAATCCTCCGCGCCGCCCAACCAGGCCGCCGAGATCAGCCGGATGAAGGGCCGCGTCGTGATGGTCGGGCTGACCGGCATGGAGATCGACCGCGAGCCTTATTACAAGCGCGAGCTCGATCTCAGGCTGTCGATGTCCTACGGCCCCGGGCGCCACGACCCGGCCTATGAGCTGGAGGGGCATGATTACCCGCTCGCCTATGTCCGCTGGACCGAACAGCGCAACATGCAGGCGTTCCTCGAACTGGTCGCCGAAGGTCGCGTCACGCCGCTCAAGCTCGTCACCCATCGCTTCCCGATCGAGCAGGCCGAGGCAGCCTACAAATTGATGGATGGCGACGAGCCGTATCTCGCCATCCTGCTGACCTATTCGGACACGCCTACCCCGATCGAACGATCGATCCCCGTGGCGAGCAAGAAGGCGTCGACCGCCGCCGGTCGCGGCACCGGCTTTATCGGGTTCGGCAATTATGCCAAGGCGGTGCTCCTCCCCGCGCTCAAGAAGGTAGGTAACGAGCGGCTGACGACGGTCGTCACCTCGACCGGCCTGTCCGCACACGACGCCGCCGAGCGCCAGGGTTTCGCCCATGCAGCGACCGACCCGCGGGCGGTGCTGGGCGACGCCGACACCGATTGCGTGTTCGTCGCCACGCGTCACGACAGCCACGCCCAACTGACGGTCGAGGCGCTCAAGGCAGGCAAGCATGTCTTCGTCGAAAAGCCGCTGGCGCTGACCCTCGATCAACTCGCCGAGGTGCAGGCGGCGGCCACCACCGCCCCCGGCGTGCTGACGGTCGGCTTCAACCGTCGTTTCGCGCCGATGATGGTCGAGGCCAAGGCCGCGCTCGCCAATCGCGGCGGGCCGATTGCGATGCATTACCGCATCAATGCCGGGCATGTGCCGGGCGACAGCTGGCTGCACGGCAGCGAAGGTGGCGGCCGCATCGCCGGCGAGGCTTGCCATTTCGTCGACGCGCTGACTTTCCTCGCCGGCGGCCCGCCGGTCGCAATCGAGTCGTTCAGCCCTGACGGGGTGAGCGACACCGTCTCCGCGGTGCTGCGCTTCGCCGATGGCTCGACCGGCACGATCCTCTATTCCTCGCTCGGTGACTCTTCGCTGCCCAAGGAATATCTCGAAGTGTTCGCCAGCGGGCTCGTCATCCGGCTCGACGATTTTCGCAAGGTCCACATCACCCGCGGCGGCAAGACCGTTACCAAGTCGGCATCGGCGCAGGACAAGGGCCAGACCGGGCTGGTCAAGGCCTTCTATGCCGCCGCCCGCGATGGCGCCCCGCCTCCGATCCCGCTCGACGAGCTGATCGCGGTCAGCGCCGCCACGCTGGACATGGCCAGGTCGGACTGAGACCCCGCGTGACCGCGCCCTCGCTCACCGCAGTGATCCTCTCGTATAATGAAGAGATCCATATCGGCCGCTGCCTCGACCGCATCGCGCCGCTGGTCGAGCGGATGATCGTGATCGACAGCTTCTCGACCGACCGCACAGTGGAGATCGCGCGCGAAAAGGGCGCCGAAGTCCACCAGCACGCCTTCTCCAACCAGGCGGCGCAGCTGCAATGGGCGCTCGACACGATTCCGATCGCCAGCGACTGGATCATCCGCGTCGATTGCGACGAATATCTCGAACCCGCGCTGATCGACGAGATTCGGACCAAGCTCCCTTCCCTCCCCGGCGACGTCACCGCGCTCGACGTCAAACTGAAGGTGCTGTTCAAGGGCAAGTTCATCCGCTGGGGCGGCTATTACCGCACCTGGCTGACGCGGCTGTGGCGCCCCGATGCCGGGCGGATGGAACAGCGCTGGATGGACGAGCGCTTGCTGATCACGCGCGGCGATGCCGAGCGGCTGACCGGCGGCGATCTGGTCGATGCCAGTCTCAAGGACATCGGCTGGTGGACCGACAAGCATAACGGCTACGCCACGCGCCAGATGATCGACTTCATCGCGCGCGAGCACGGGCTGATCGACGAGGAGGATGGCCAGCTCACCGCCTCGGCCAGGAAGCGCCGGGGCTTGCGCAAATTCTATGGCGGTGCCCCGCTCTATCTCCGCGCGGTGCTCTATTTCATCCGGCGCTATTTCCTGCTGCTCGGCTTTCTCGACGGCCGGCTCGGCTTCGTCTGGCATTTCCTCCACGGCTTCTGGTTTTTCGTACTGATGGACGCCAAGATCGACGAGGCGCGGACCTGGATCGCAGCCAATTCGATCGAGGAATTCCCGCGCTACCTCGCCGAACGCTATCGCATCGCCGAGACGGGGATCGCATGGCGGCGGTAAGGCCGAAGGTCATCATCCTGATCGGAGCGTTCTGGCCGGGACACGAATCCGCCGGCCCCAACCTCAGCGTCAAGGCGATGTGCGAGAGCCTCTCGGACAAGGTCGAGTTCTTTCTGGTCGCCCGCGACCGCCCGTTTGGTGCGGCCGAGCCGATGGTGGCCAACGGAGAATGGCGCGACCTTGGCTGGGCGAAGATCCGTTATCTGACGGTCGGTTCGAAGGGCGCCGAAGGCCTCGCGCCACTGCTGCGCGAGACGCCGCACGACCTATTGTTCGTCAACGGCTTCTTCGACCGCGAATTCACCATCCCCGCGATGCTCGCGCGCCGCTTCGGCAAGGCGCCGCGAACGCCGGTGGTGATCTCGCCGCGTGGCGAGTTCTCGTCGGGCGCGCTCGGCCTGAAGAATGCGCGCAAGGGCTTGTACGTGGCGCTGGCCCGACTGCTCGGCCTGGCAAAACAGGTCACGTTCCACGTCACCAGCGAGGAAGAGGAAGCCGATACCCGCAAGCTCTTCCCGACCAACCGGATCGAGCGGATCACCAACGTCCGCCCGCTCTTCCCGCTGCCGCCCTATCAGCCCGGCAACCTCTTCCGCCTCGCCTTTCTCGGCCGCATCTCGCCCGTCAAGGGCCTCGACGTCGCGCTCGAGGCACTGGCGCTGGTTACCGAGCGCGTCGATTTCACCATCTTCGGCCCCGTCAGCGACCCCGCGCATTGGGCCCGCTGCGAGGAATTGATCGCCGCCCTTCCAGCCAACGTCACCGCGCATCGCGACGGCGAGTTGACCAACGACGCCGTCCCCGCCGCGATGGCCAGGCAGGACCTGATGTTCATGCCCTCGCGCTCGGAGAATTTCGGGCACGCGATCTTCGAGGCTTTGTGCGCCGGCACTCCCGTCCTGATCGGCGACCGCACGCCGTGGCAGGACCTCGAAACCGTCAAAGCCGGGTTCGATATACCCCTGCCCAACCCCGCCGCGCTCGCCGCCGCGATCGACCGCCTCGCGGCGATGACCTCGGCCGAATACGCCCAATGGCGCGCGGGCGCGCGGGCAATGGCCGAGCGCTTCGTCGTCGGCTCGACCGCGCGCGCCGATATGACGCGGCTGTTCCTCAACTTGACCGGTAAGGGTGCTTCACCCATGGCCGAGCACGCATGACCAGCCTCGCCACCCACGCCAAGCGCTTTATCGGGCCTTTGCTGGCCAATCGCTGGACCGGGATCGTCGCTGCGCGCGTACTCGGCAACCGCATCCCGCATCGCGGACTGATCATCGACACGTCGAGCCCGGTGGTCACGCCCAAGATCAAGGCTGCCTTGCTGCTCCAGGGTTATGAGTCCGGCGAATATCGCTTCGTCCGCCGCTACGTGCCGACCGATTGCGACGTGATCGAACTTGGCGGCAGCCTCGGCGTGATCAGCTGCACGATCCGCCGCCGCATCGATCCCGCCCGCCGCCAATTCATCGTCGAGGCCGATCCGCGCCTTGCCAAGGCGCTTCGTCGCAACCTGGCGATCAACCAGTGCGACGCCAATGTCGAGGTGATCGAGGCGGCGATCAGCTACGATCCGGGCGATACCGTGTCGTTCGCGTTGGGGGAAAGCTCGGTCAGCGGCCGCGTCGCCACCGACGCCGGGTCGCTGCCGACGATCGAGGTCCCCGCCTGCACGCTCAGCCAGCTGATCGCGCGCCATAACCTCACCGACTTCGCGCTGGTCAGCGATATCGAGGGCGTCGAATGGCGTATCCTCAAGAACGATCTGGAGGCGCTGGCAAGCGCGCGAATGATCGTCATGGAGACGCACGACAGTCCGGGCAACGGCAGCTACGAGGATCTGATCGCCGCGCTCCAGGCGACCGGCCGCTTCGATCTGATCGACCGCCACGGCCCCGTCGTGGTGCTCAAGCCCAAAGCGGCCTGAGCCCGCTCATGCCCACGCGCCCCGCGCCCGTACGGCTCGCCATCGTCGTCACCCACCCGATCCAGCATTTCGTCCCCTTCTATCGCGCCCTTGCCGCCGATCCGGGGATCGATCTCCACGTCCTCTACGGTGCGCCGATCGGGGTAAAGTCGTATTTCGACAAGGAGATGCAGTCCGAGATCAGCTGGAACATGGACATGCTCGGCGGCTACGGCCACGAGTTCCTGGGCGAAGTCCCGGCCAACGGCCAGTCGAGCGTCCGCGAACCCAGCTCGCCTGAAATCGGCAAGCGATTGGAGGCGTTCGGGCCGGATGTGGTATTAGTCTATGGCCATGCCCAGGCTAACGTCTATCGCGCGATCTGGTGGTGCCGTCGCAACAAGGTGCCGTTGATGACGATCGGCGACAGCGAATTGCTGCGCGAGCGCACCACCACCACGCGGATGGCCAAGGAAATCGTCGTCCGCCAGATCTTCCGTCGTTATTCGGCGTTCCTGTCGGTCGGCGACCGCAACGCCGACTTCTATGCCTATTATGGCGCCCCGCGCGATCGCATCTTCCGCTGCCCGTTCACCATCGACGAGACGACCTATCGCGCGGCGAAAGCCAACCGCGCAATGCTACGGGCCGAGGCGCGCCGCACCTACGACATCGCCGACGATGCGATCGTCGCCCTGTTCGTCGGCAAGCTCTCCGGCCGCAAACGCCCGATCGACCTGATCGAGGCACTGGCGCAGACCAAGGGTCGCAAGGTCACGGCTCTGTTCGCCGGCAATGGCGAGCAGATGGAGCCGGCCAAAGCGCGTGCCGCCGAAGCCGGGGTCGACGCCCGTTTCGCCGGGTTCGTCAATGTCGACAAACTCCCCGCGCTCTACGCCGCCGCCGACATGCTGGTGCACCCGTCGCAAGCCGACCCGCATCCGCTGATCTGTTCGGAAAGCGCGTGCATCGGGTTGCCGATGCTGCTCAGCGATCGGGTAGGTGCCGCCGGCCCGACCGACGTCGCGCGGCCGGGTGAGAATGCGTTGATCTTTCCCTGCGCCGACACTGCTGCCTTGGCCGGCCTGATCGACGAATTGGCCAGCGACGACGCCCGCCGCGCGGCGATGGGTGCGCGCTCGGTCGAGATTTTCGACGAACTCGACATCAAGGCGAGTGTCGCCGGCGTCCATCGCGGGATCGATACCGCGTTGGCGCGACCGCGATGAACGCCGTTCGCAAGCTGCTCAGTCCGAGCTATTGGCTGAGCGACAGCCCGATCGCGGCCTGGCTGCGCGGCGCTGGCTGGCTGTTCACCTCGTCGCTGATCGAACGCGGCGCCGCGCTCGTCCAGACGGTGATGATCGCGCGCGCGATTGGGATCGACAATTACGGACGCTACGCGCTGCTGTTCTCGACGATCAGCCTGCTGACCCCGCTGATCAGCCTGCAATTGCCCTATGCGATCATCTATTTCGTCTCGCGCTACCAGTTGCGCGAGCCCGAACGAGCAGGCGCCGTCGTCTTGCTGGGCCGCCGGCTGACCGCGGCGACGACCGGCCTGATGCTGGCGATCGCCCTGCTGTTCGCGAGCCCGCTTGCCGCCTGGCTGTTTGCCGCGCCTGGCTATGCCTGGCCGCTGATCCTGGGCGCGATCCTGTTGTTGGCCTCGATCCAGGCGGGGCTCAACGACACCCTGCTCCAGGCGAGCGAGCGCTTCCGCACCTTGGCGATCGCGCGGCTCTCGACCGCCATCGTCGGCGTGCTGATATTGGTCGTCGTCGCGAAGCTGACACCCGGTCTCACGCCGGTGATGATCGTGCTCGCCGGCAGTGCCGTGCTGCGCTGGCTGGCGGTGGCGATCCCCGCGCGATCGGTCAGCAACCGGCTCGTCGCGCACAGCAATTTCCGCGAAGCCATTCGCCAGGGGTCGGTGATCCTGCAATTCTCGCTGCCGAGCGGTATGCTCGCGTTCGCGCAAGGCATCGCCATGTGGATCGGCAATTATTATCTCACCCGCAGCCCCTATGGTCTGCGCGACCTGGCGGTGATCAATACCGGGCTGCAATGGCGCTCGCCGATCCTAGTGGTGATGGCGTCGCTGGCCAGCGCGCTGCTGCCGATGCTCGGCCGCTATATCGGTCAGGACGACCATAGCCAGACGCAGCGGCTGCAACGCTACAACATGATCCTGAACGTCGGCATCGCTTTGATCTTCTCGATCCTGGTCATCCTGTTTTCGAGCTTCATCCTGAAGCTGTACGGCCGCGACTTTCACGGCCAGACGTTCCTGTTCGGGCTGTTCCTGATCGTGCTGGTGCCGACCGTCTATTGCAACGTCCACCAGCAATATCTCGTCGCGACCGGGCGGATGTGGGCGCAGTTCCTGCTGTTCGTGCCCTATACGTTGATCATCGTCGGCGGGACGATGTGGTTCGCGCCTGGACTGCGTGGGGTTGCTCTGGGCTATATTCAGCTACTCGCCTGGGTGGTAACGGCGATCCTCATCACCGTCGTCGTCTCGATCCAGGCGGCGGCCGATCGCAAGAGCCAGGAATCGACCCAGTCATGAGTGCCCAGGACCAGTTCCGATCGTTGAACGCCGCGCGCTTTTGCGAAAGCACAGGCTTCGCCGCGGTCGATATCGGCGCGCGCGGCGGACTCGACGCGGCGATGCTGCCGCTCGCCTGGGCGACCGAGATGATCGGCTTCGAGCCCGAGCCGGCCGAGGCTGCCGCGCTGCAGGGCGGCGATCCCAAGCCGTGGAAAGTCCGGCGCGTGATCGCCGCCGCGGTCGGCGGGGTCGACGGCACCGCGACGCTGCACATCCCGCCCTCGCCCGAAAGCGCCTCGCTGCTGCCGCACAATGAGGAAATGGTCGAATGGTTCGGCGTGTCCGAACAGCACAGCATCGACCGCTCGATTTCGGTCGAGACGCGCACGCTTGACGGCCTGCTCGCTGAAGGCACGCTGCCGACCGCCGACTATATCAAGATCGACGTCGAGGGTGCCGAAGGCGCGATCCTCGAACATGCCACGCGCTATCTCGAAACCACCTTGGCGCTACGTGTCGAGGTGTCGTTCCTCGAACAGCGCGTGGGGCAGCCGCTCGGCTGGGACGTCGCCAAGCTGCTGACCGATAGCGGTTTCCTCATCCTCGACCTGATCGCGGTGCAGCGCTGGCGCGCCAAGCGACTTGCCGGCCATCCCTATCGGACCAAGGCGGACCTTCCTTATTCCAAGCCGGTGCTGGCGCAGGGCGACCTGATCGCGGTGCGCGACTTCCGCCGGGTGAGCGATGCGACCCAAGCCGCCAAGCTGGTGATCCTCACTGCCGCGCTCGGCTATGTCGATTTCGCCGCAACCATCCTGCGCCATCACCAGGCGGCGATCGCCGCGCTGGGGCTGGACCTGACGGCTGATCTCAGGTCATTGTCGGGATCGCTTGGCGGCGCCGCGCCTGCCGAGGCGATCCGCGCCAATCTGCGCGACCTCGTGCCGCTCGGCCGCTCGCTGCTCGGCGGGCTGCCGGCGCGATAGGAGACAAAGCATGTGCGGTATCCTGGGGCTGGTGTCGAAGGACCCGATCGACCGCGGGCGCGCGCACGCCGCGCTCGACCTGATCGCCCATCGCGGCCCCGACGGCGACAATAGCTGGCACGATTCGGCCGACCACGTCTGGTTCGGCCATCGCCGCTTGTCGATCATCGACCTCAGCCACGCCGGCGACCAGCCGATGCACTCGGCCGATGGCCGCTTCGTGCTGATCTTCAATGGCGAGATCTACAATTATGTCGAGTTGCGCAATGAGCTGATCGCCGCTGGCGCGACCTTCCAATCGGCAAGCGACAGCGAAGTCATCATCGAGGGGTATCGCGCCTGGGGCGTCGGCGTGCTGTCGAAGCTCAACGGCATGTTCGCGCTCGCGCTCTATGACCGTGGCCAGCGGATGATGCTGTGCGCGCGCGACCGCTATGGCGAAAAGCCGTTCCTCTATACGATGCGCGACCGCTTCTTCGCCTTCGGGTCGGAGTATAAGGCGCTGCTCGCCTTGCCGGGCGTGCCGCACGACCATGACGAATTGCGCGTCGTCACCGAGACCTGCCAGCCGGGATCGAGCGCCGATCGCCAGCGCCAGACCGTCTTCACCGCGATCGAACAATTGCTCCCGGGCGAGGCGATGGTGGTCAATTGCGCCACGCTGGAGAGCAAGACCTGGCGCTATTTCGACATCGACCTGACACGCGAGCGCAAATTCGCGGACCCGAAGGACGCGATGGCCGAATTCCGTGACCTGTTCGTCGATTCGGTGCGCATCCGCATGCGCTCGGACGTCGAAGTCGGGTCGTGCCTCTCGGGCGGGCTCGATTCGTCTGCGATCGTCGGCGCGGTACGGCATCTGCTTGGGCCGGACGCGGTCTATCATACCTTCACCGGCCGCTTCCCCGGCACGCCCGCCGACGAATGGCATTTCGCCGAGCAGGTGGTGAATGCCTCGGGCGTGGTCAGCCATATCGTCGAGCCGACCGTCGACCGCTTCATCGCCGATCTGCCCAACTTCATGTGGCACAACGAGCTGCCGGTCGGATCGTCGAGCCAGTTCGCGCAATGGTGCGTGTTTCACCTCGCCAAGGAGCATAACATCACCGTGCTGCTCGACGGCCAGGGCGCCGACGAGCTGATGGGCGGCTATGAGCAATATTTCGCCTTTTACATCCGCTCGCTCAAGGCGCGCGGCGAGACCGCGCGGCTGGCGCGCGAACTGCCCGAGATCGAACGCCGCTATCCTGCCGCGCAGATGGACCGCGCGATGCGGATGAAGTCCGCGGTGCCGCAGCGACTGCGCCACGCGCTCGCACACATGCTCAATCGCGGCTCGGACATCCGCTTCGGGTTGAAGCCCGGCTATAGCGAGGCGGTGTCCGAACAAAGAGGGCGTAACGACCATGGCAGCGGCGATCCGCTGCGCGACGCGCTCTACGAGGACAGTTTCGAGCGTTTCCTGACTACTTTGCTGCGCTACGGCGATCGCAACTCGATGGCGCATTCGCGCGAGGTGCGCCTGCCGTTCTGCGACCATCGCCTGTCCGAATTCGTCCTGTCCCTGCCGCCCGAGCTGATCATGGGCGACGTCCAGACCAAGCGCCCGATCCGCGAGGGCCTGCGCGAGTTTCTGCCCGAGGCGATCGCGACGCGCTGGAACAAGCAGGGTTTCCGTCCGCCGCAGGATCTGTGGTTCACCTCGCCCGGCTTCCTCGAGCTGATGCAGGATACGCTGACCTCGACCTCGTTCCGCCAGTCCGAGATCTGGGACCAAAAATGGTGGCTCAAGGTGCTCGACCGCATCCGCGCCGGTGACCTCGGGCTCGGCTGGAATTTGTGGCAGCCGTTCATCCACGAAATGTGGAAACAGCATTTCCTCAAACCCGCGACGCAGGGCATCGAGCCGAAGCGCCTCGCCGCCTGACGACGCGCGCGATGGACATCCTGCTGATCAACGGGACGCACCCCGCGGCGCCGCACATTTCGGGCGTGCGTGCAGGACGGTTCGCCGCCGAGTTGGCGCGGAAGGGGCATCGCTGCGTCCTGATCTGCCCGCCGCTGCCGGGCCTGGCGGCGAAAGACCCTGCCCCGATCGCCTCGCATGACTGGTCGCGTCCGCTGATCGTCGAGGCGGACGATCCGCCGCCTGCGGGCGGCAACGCGATCGCCACGTTCGCCAATTTACTGCGCTATGGCGGCCGCCGCACCGGTTTCCAGCGCAACCTTGTCGCCCGTGGTCGCGCGCTTGTCGCCAAGTTCCAGCCGCAGGTCGGTTGGGCGACGTTCGGCTCGCTCGAAACGGTGACCGCGCTGCGGACGCTGGCGCGCGAGCAGCATTTCCCGTGGATTTTCGACGACAAGGACAATCCCGAAATCTATGTGCCCGGCGCCGTGCGCTTGCCGCTCGCCTGGCGGCTGCGCGGCTATGCTGCGCTCCAGGCCAATTCGATGCTCCATGCCGATGCCGCGCGGCGCTGGCTCGGGGACACCGCCGAAGTGATCTATAGCGGCGTCGATAGCTGCTTCTTCGAGCCCCATCCCTCACCCGAGCCCGCACGGCGATATGTGACCCTGGTCGGCAGCCTTTATCATCGCGACCTGGTCGACGCGATCGTCAGGGCGGTCGGGGATTTCAACGCCGCGAGCGGGCGACCACCGGTCAGCATCGTCCATCTCGGCAAGCAGGGCGACTGGCTGGCGAACGACCGCGGCGTGCCGATCGAGATTCCCGGCTACGTCTCGCCCGACGAGATGGCCCGGCTATGCCAGCACGCGCTCGCCAATATCTATGTGTTCCTCGGCCGCACCTTTCATCACAAGCTCTTCGAACTGCTCGCCTGCCGCCGCCCGGTGATCGCTTATGGCGGCGAGTTGCCGGAAAGCGTCGCCGAGGCGGAACGGCTTCACGCCCCGCTTGCCGTGCCGACCGATCCTGCCGCGCTCGTCGCGGCGCTGACCGCGGCCGAACGCTTCACCCCCGACCCCCGGATGCCCGAACGCTTCTTCACCTGGCCCGAACAGGCTGCCATGGTCGAGGCCGCGATGAGGAGATTGATTGGATGACCGACGCCGCCGTGCCGACCACGCAGGAACGCGTGATCGACCAATATTTCGAGACGACTTCGTCGCGCACTGCCTTCACCGAGGAAATGAAGGCCAATGCCGTGGCGACGCTCGGCCGCCTGCTGGGCGATTGGGGCGCGCAACCGGGCGAGGTGATGGTCGATCTCGGCTCAGGTATGGGCGAAGGTTGTCTTTTCGCGCTGTCCCGCGGGGCGGCGAGCGCGACCGGCATCAATCTGTCGGGCAGCGAGAATGCGCTGGCGCGCGAGCGCGTGCCGGATGCGACCTTTCTCGACACCGATCTCGTCTCGGGCCTCAAGGGGCTGGCCGACAATAGCGTCGACCGCATCATGGCGCTCAATATCCTCGAACATATCGACAAGCAGACGCTGGCCACCGTGCTTGAAGAAGCGGCGCGGGTGCTCAAGCCGAGCGGCTATCTCGTCGCGATGACGCCCAATGCCGGATCGCCGTTCGGGTCGATGACGCGCTATTGGGATATCACCCACGAGATCGCCTACACCCCCTCGGCTTTCCGCCAGATCGGCTTATTGTGCGGGTTCAAGCGCTTCGATTTCCGCGAATGCGGACCCCGCCCACACGGCGTCGTCAGCATGATCCGCTTTGTCCTGTGGCAGATGATCCGGCTGAGCATCAAATTCCGGCTGCTGGTCGAAATGGCCTCGACCAAGGGCGGTATCTACACCGCCGACATGCTCACGCGGATGGCGAAATAGCTTCGGCTACCAGGCGCTTCACCAGCTCCTCGCCGACAACGCTCGCGCGCCAGCCGATCAGTTCGGCGGCGCGTGACGGGTCGGCGTACTGCTCGGCGATGTCGGCGGGACGACGCAGACCGGGTACGCTCGTCACATGGTCGCGCCAATCGAGGCCGATCGCGGTGAAGGCGGCGGCAACGAAATCCTCCAACCGCATGCTGCTACCGGTGGCGATGATAAGATCCTCGGGCGTTTCGCGCTGGAGCATCGCCCACATCGCCGCGGCATAGTCGGGCGCCCAGCCCCAGTCGCGCACCACGCTGAGATCGCCCAATTCGAGCGGCGTGCGATTGCCCGCGGCGAAGCGGCGGATCGCCGCCATCAACTTGCCGATGACGAAGCTGTCGGGCCGGAGCGGCGATTCGTGCGAGAAAAGGAAAGCCGAGCAGGCGCGCTGCCGATAGGCGATGCGATTGGCCCCGATCAGCAGATGCGCGCTGCACTTGGCAACGGCATAGGGGCTGCGCGGGCGAAAGCGCGATCCCTCGGTCGCCGGCTCGACGGTTTCGCCGAAGCAATCGCCCGACGCGGCGTTGAGCAACGCGGCATCCGGCGCCTCGCGCCGCGCCGCTTCCAGGACATTGAGCAATCCGGACGCCGCCCCCGCGAACGTCGCCTCCGGCTCGGCGAACGACCGTCCGACCGAGCTTTGTCCAGCAAGATAATAGATCTCGTCAGGCGCCGCCGCGGCGATGACCTCGGTGACCGTGGCGCTGTCGGACGGATCGGCCCGATGAAGCCTGATCTTGTCGGCGATTCCCAGCCGCGCAAGATTGTCCGGTATCGCGCCGCCGCGACTGGTCCCGTGCACGCGATAATCCTTGTCGAGCAGCAACCGCGCCAGATAGGCGCCGTCCTGCCCCCCGACGCCCCAGATCAGCGCCGACCGCGCCGTCATGCTCGCGCCATCAGCGTGCCGGTCATCGCCGCGAGCCGCCGCGCGAAGGCCGGGAAGGCGAAATAATCGAGCCCTTCGGGAATGGCGCGCGGCCGCTCCAGGCTGGCGATCACCGCATCGACCACCGCCTGCTGGTCGAGCGGGTCGACGATCGGCCCGAGCAGTCCCTCGCGCATCGCCTCGCGCGTGCCGTCGCGCGTGCTGCCGATCGACGGGATTCCGCACGCCATGGCTTCGAGCAGGACGAAGCCAAACCCTTCGCCGCGGCTCGGCATGACATAGACGTCGGCAAGCCGGTAATGATCGGCCTTCTCCGCTTCGGGCACCATGCCGGTGAAGACGACATGGTCGGTCAGACCCATGTCGCGCACCCTGTCCTCCAGCCGCGCACGATCGTTGCCGTCGCCGGCGATCACATAGCTGACGTCCGGCCGTTGTTCGATGATCGCGGGAAGCGCGTCGAGCACGGCGTCGAACCCCTTGTAACGCTCGCTGCCCGCCAACCGCCCGAAGGTCATCAGCACCTTGCGGCCCTGGAGGCCATAGCGCGCCTCAAGATCGGGGTTCTTCGGTCCCAGCGCGAACTCGTCGAGGTGAATCGCGTTGGGCATCAACGTGGTCGTTGCGTCGGGATACGGCGCCCAGGAGTGGAACCGGTCGAGCGTCACCTGGCTGATCGACATGACGTGATCGGCCGATCGCGCCAGCCGCCGCGACAAGGCGCGCGTACTCGGTTCCCACGCGTCGATGCCGTAGATCGCGAGAACGAGCGGCTTTCCGAGCAACGTCGCGACCGCGCGCGCCAGCGGCAACAGGTTGAGGTGCGCGCAATAGACTAGGTCATAGCGCCCGCGCCGCATTGCCCGCATCACTGCCCGAACATAGGCCCCGAACCCGCCCAGCGCGGACAGGTCGAAATCGAGCTTGGCGGGCAGATCGCCAGCCAGCGGCAATGTCGCGACGCGCGGCAACGCCACCACCTGATCGATCGTCGGGTCGAGACACATCGCCTCGATCACATCGCGATTGTAGAGCGCAATGCCGCCATGCCCGCCCCACGCGTCGGTCAGGAGCATCAGCACCCGCCGCCCGCGCGGCGTGGCCGTCATCAGGCGCCGCCTCGGTTGCTCTGCCCCGCGGCCTGACGCAGGTCCGCCTCGACCATTTCGGTGATCAGCGCATCGATCGAGGTAGTCGGCGTCCAGCCGAGCACGCGCTTGGCCTTCGATGCATCGCCGATCAACAGATCCACCTCCGTCGGCCTGAAATAGCGCGGGTCGATCCGCACCAATATACGGCCACTTTCGGTACAACGGCCGATCTCGTCGATCCCTTCGCCTTCCCAGGCGATAGTGATGCCGGCCACCGCGAAGGAGCGTTCGACAAAGCTGCGCACGCTGTGGGTTTCCCCGGTGGCGAGCACATAGTCATCGCCTTGGGGTTGCTGTAGGATGCGCCACATCCCCTCGACATAGTCTCGGGCATGGCCCCAATCGCGCTGGGCATCGAGGTTGCCCAAATACAGCGTGTCCTGGTGCCCGTGACGGATCGCCGCGACCGCTCGCGTGATCTTGCGCGTGACGAAGGTCTCGCCGCGCAGCGGACTCTCATGGTTGAACAGAATGCCGTTCGAGGCGTGCATCCCGTACGCCTCGCGATAATTGACCGTGATCCAATAGCCGTAGAGCTTGGCCACCGCATATGGACTGCGCGGATAGAAAGGCGTGTTTTCGGTCTGCGGCACTTCGCCCACCTTGCCGAACAGTTCCGAGGTGGACGCCTGGTAGAAGCGCGTCTTGTCGGTCAGCCCGGCCACCCTGATCGCCTCGAGCACGCGCGCCACGCCGACGCCATCGGCATTGGCGGTATATTCGGGTGTCTCGAAGCTCACCGCGACATGGCTTTGCGCGGCCAGGTTGTAGACCTCGTCGGGCTGGATCTCGGCAATGACGCGGCCGATATTGGTCGCGTCGGTCATGTCCGAATAATGCAGGAACAGCCGCACACCCTCGACATGCGGGTCGTCATAAAGATGGTCGATCCGCGACGTGTTGAACGACGAGGCGCGGCGGCGCAGGCCGTGCACCTCATATCCCTTGGCGAGCAGGAGCTCCGCCAGATACGCGCCGTCCTGGCCGGTGATCCCGGTGATGACCGCCTTTTTGCCGTTCAACTCCTAGTTCCTCTTCTACGTCGACGCCGCCGATCGACGGGTCGGGAGCCCGGGTAACCGGCGCACGATCAAAAGCAACCCCCAGCCAGGCGCGGCATCAAGCTTGGCAGCGCGCATAGCAGTCGCTAGGGCCTCGGCTTCGCGGGCATCGCCGCGGCAACGACAGACCGACCGAGCCGGAGGAAGTTTGCCCAATCCGTTCAGCACCAACCGGCCGCAGACGCTCTACGCGGCACTCGCGCTGCTTGGCGTCGCTGTCCTGTTTGGCGGAGCGACGCGCTACGAAGTCGGGACGACGATCCTGCCCCGCCTCGCGGCACTGGCAGCGATCGTCTATCTGTTCTGGCCGCGCAACCGCTCGCCGCTTCGCGTCGAACGCGGCGCGTTGTTCTTCTGGGCGGCGCTGTTCGCATTGCCGCTGGTCCAGCTCATCCCGCTCCCTTGGTCGGTCTGGACCGCACTGCCCGGCCGCGGCCTTGCGCAGCAGGTCTATACCGCGCTGGGCGACAAACCGTGGCTACCGATCAGCCTGTCGCCCAGCCGGACGCTCGACTTCCTGCTCGCACTGGTCGTGCCGCTGGCCGCCTGGCTGCTCGGCAAGCATCTCGATTATGCGGGCCGTGTCGTGGTGTTGCGAGCGATGCTGCTGCTGGCGCTCGCCAGCGCGACCCTCGGGCTCATCCAGCTGACGATGGGGGCCGGCAGCCCGGCCTATTTCTATCATGTGACCAACGACGATTCGAGCGTCGGCTTCTTTTCCAACGCCAACCATCTGGCGCTGTTTCTGGCGGGCGCTATCGTCATCGCGCTTGCCTGGCTGGCCGACGCGATGACGGTAAGCGGTCGCATCCCGGCCCCGGCGGCGGTCGTCTGCGGACTGGCGATCGGCGTATTGCTGTTCGGCATCGCCGGAACCAGTTCGCGCGCGGGAGCGATCTTTTCCGTGGCCGGCCTGCTCGGCGGGCTGGCGATGCTCCCGCTCGAACGGATCGGCCTGAAGCGCAGCTACGTGCTGGGTGGCTCCGCCGTCGTGACGTTGGCGCTCGCCGGCGGCCTGGGCCTGGTGCTCAGCGGCCGCGTCTTGTCGGATCGTTTTCAGATCGACGACGGCACGCACGAACGGATCGGGCTTTTGCCGAAGTTTGCCCATGTCGCGCACGATTTCTTTCCATTCGGTTCCGGCCTGGGCAGCTTCGAGCCGGTGTACAAGAGCTATGAACGGGCCAGCGAGCTGAGCTTCGGCTATTGGAACCAGGCGCATCAGGATTACTTGCAGGTCGCGATCGAAGGCGGCCTGGTCGGCATGCTGTTGATCCTGGCGTTCCTCGTCTGGTTCGTGATCCGCGTCGTGCGCATCTGGTATCGTGGCGACGATTCCTCGCGCATGCGGCGGCAACAAGCGACGGCGGCGCTGTTCATGACGATGATTATGGCGCACGGCATGGGCGATTATCCGATGCGGACGGGAACGATCGCCTGCATATTCGGTTTTCTCGCCGCGTTCCTGACCGTCCCGGAGGAAGCCGGTGCGAGCCGCTCAAGATCGCGCAGCGATTTGGGCGAGGACGCTTTTGGGGTATATGGGCAAAATCAGGATGTGGTACCCGTCAGGGCAATCGACCGCGGACTCGCGGCGCAGGGAGGCGAACATTACTCGTAAGCTTATCGTAGCGTGCGCGCTCGCGGCTGGCCTGGGCGCATGCGCAGGCCCCAATTACAAGCCCGACGTGGCAACCGCGGCTACTCCCCAGACGACGCTGCCCGTCCCGTCGGTCGAGGATATGACGCGCGACCAGGCCGATTACCGCATCGGCCCGCTCGACAAGCTGACCGTCACGGTGTTCGGCGTGCCGGATTTGACGACGAACGGCCAGGTCGACGGCGCGGGCAATCTCGCCATGCCGCTGATCGGCCAGGTCAAGGCGATTGGCGAGACGCCCAATTCACTGTCGTCCAAGATCGCGGCCGCGCTCGACCAGCGCTACGTCCGCAATCCGCAGGTATCGGTCAGCGTGACCGAAGCGGTGAGCGCGATGGTCACGGTCGAAGGCAGTGTGATGAAGCCCGGCCAATATGCGGTCGTCGGCCGCACCACCCTGCTGCGCATGCTCGCAGCCGCTGGTGGCCCGTCCGACTATGCGCGGCTGAGCGAGGCGGTAGTATTCCGCACAATCAACGGGCAGAAGATGGTCGCCCGGTTCAATATCAAGGATATCCGTGGCGCACGCACGGTCGATCCAGAAATCTACGGCAACGACGTGATCGTGATCGGCAACAACGCTGGGCGTGCGCTGTTCAAGGACATCATCTCCGTCGCGCCGGTCCTCGGCATCTTCTATCAGATCACAAGATAAGGCTTTCCCTTGGCAACCAATACCCTTCCGCTCGATCTCGGCGGCCCCGCGGCGGACCGCGGCCCCGATTCGCGGCTGGCGCTCGAACATTTCCTGCAGCAGCAGGACGCGGAAAGCCCGCTGACCCAGTATCTTCAGATACTGATTCGGCAGCGCTGGATCGTCCTGGCGATCATCGCCGCGGGCGTGCTGGCGGCGGTGTTCGTCAACGCGACGACGGTAAAACTGTATCGCTCGACTGGGTCGATGGAGATTGCGCGCGAGGCGGCACGGGTAGTCAATACCGACGATGCCCAACCTCGCCAAGCGGCGGCTGCCCAGGAATTCTACCAGACGCAATATGGCCTGCTGCGCAGCCGCGCTCTGGCCGAACAGACGGTTGCGTCGCTGCGCCTCGCCGACAACCCGACCTTCCTCTACGGCTATACCGGCAAGAAAGCGCCGGCCGATGCACTTGGTGGCGATCGCAAACGTCGCGAATTGACTGCCGCTCGACTGCTGATGGGACATTTGACGGTCGAACCGGTCCGCGGCTCGAGCCTGGTCCAACTTAGCTTCGATAGTCCGGATCCGGCGTTGTCGGCCACGATCGTCAATTCGATCGCCAAGAACTTCATCGCATCCAATCTCAATCGCCGGTTCCAGGCGACCGCTTATGCGCGCCAGTTCCTGCAGCAGCAGATCGAAAACACCCGCCAGAAGCTCGAGGCGTCCGAACGCGCGCTGGTCGCTTATGCCGGCCAGCAGCGGATCATCAACTACGAGAACGGCACGTCGGGCAAGGATCAGGACGCATCGAACGGTGCGTCGGTCGAATCGACCGACCTGCGCGCGCTTAACGACGCGCTCAACGCCGCCAAGATCGATCGCGCTCAAGCCGAATCGCACTATCAGCAAGCCGCGCGCAGCCAGGGGTTGAACGCGCCCGAGAGCTTGCAAGACGGCACCGTCGCCGCACTGCGCAGCCAGCGCTCGCAGTTGCAGGCCGAATATCAGCGCCTGTCGGCGCAATTCCGCTCGGACTATCCGCAGATGGTCGCGCTTCGCCAGCAGATCAGCGAACTCGACAGGCAGCTCGGCAAGCAGGGTGCGGTGGTGCTCGATTCACTCCGCGCCGCTTATCAGGCGGCGGCCCAGCGCCAGGGCGAACTTCAAGGACAAGTCGACAAGCTCAAGACCAATGTGATCGACCTGCGCGGCCGTACCGTCCAGTACAACACGCTGCAGCGCGACGCCGACACCAACCGCGCGCTCTATGACGCGCTGCTCCAGCGCTACAAGGAGATCGGCATCGCCGGCGGCGTCGGGACCAACAACGTTTCGGTGGTCGACACCGCGCTCCCGTCGGGCAGCCCGGTAACGCCGCGCACCTCGATGAATCTCCTGCTCGGGCTGTTGCTCGGCACGCTGGTCGGTGGCGCGGTCGCGTTCATCCTCGAACAGCTCGACGAGTCGATCATCGCGCCGCACGATCTCGAACGGAAGCTGGGCGTGCCGCTGTTGGGCAGCGTACCACGCGTGCCCGATTCCGACGTCTCAATCGACCTGCTCGAGGATAGCAAGACGCCACTCGCCGAAGCCTATCTTTCACTCCAGACAGCGCTCCGGCTCACCACCAGCAAGGGTGCGCCGCGCGTCCTGTTCGTGACGAGTTCGCGGCCGTCCGAAGGCAAGTCGACCACGGCGATGGCGGTGGCGCGCAACTTCGCGTCGCTCGGCAAGAAGACGATCCTGATCGACGCCGATTTGCGCAACCCGTCGGTGCACAAGATGATGGGCTTCGCCAATACGGGCGGGCTCACCAACATCCTTGCCGGTGCGACCGACATCGACACTTATATCCGCAAGGGCCCAGTCGATCGCCTGTGGATCATGAGCTCGGGGCCGATCCCGCCCAACCCGGCCGAATTGCTGGCGGGCTCCAACCTGTCGCAGACCTTCGATCGACTGCTCAAAGAAGGCTATGACCATATCGTCGTCGACGGCCCGCCGGTGCTCGGCCTCGCCGACGCGCCGCTGATCGCGAGCTATGCCGAAGCGACAATGTTCGTGATCGCCGCGCGCAACACCCATACTCGGACCGCACGCGTGTCGCTGCGCCGCCTTGCCGACGTCCATGCCAATATCCTCGGCGCGGTGCTGACCAAGTTCGACGCCAAGAAGATCGGCTACGATTACGGCTATAATTACGATTATGGCGACAAGCGGATCGGCTTCATGAAACGCGTGACGGGCTGAGCCCCGAGGCGGGCGCGTAATGGCAATGATCGCCCTGCGCCGTGGCACGGTGACCGTTCGGGTCGTCGTGCTGACGCTCGCGCTCGTCGCCGGCGTCTTCACGCTGCGGTCGGGGCTGGCGTTCCTGCTCGCCACGCCGACTACCGCCCGACTCGCGCTCCGCATCGATCCGACCAATACCAACGCGCTCAGCACGGATGCCAATGAACGGCTGAAGACGGTCGAACTCGGTGCGCCGGCAGCAAAGCTCGCCGCCGACAGCAAGAGGCTCCTCGAACATTCGCCCTATGAGGTCGTGGCACTCCGCAACATCGGCATCATCGCCGCGTCGAACGACGATGAGAAAGGCGCGGCCAAGCTGCTCGACATCGCCGCGCGGCTGTCGTTGCGCGATTACCTGACTCATGCCTGGCTGCTTGACTATCGGTTCCGCACGAACCAGGTCGCGCCGGCCGTGACCGAAGCGGACATCCTACTCCGCCAGGACGACCAGAACTGGCCGGTCATCCTTCCCGCGCTGATCGCGCTGACCCGCGACCCCAGGATCATCGATCCGCTGGCAAGGGTGCTCGCCACGCGGCCCTATTGGAGGAGTACGTTCCTCACCCGGCTCGGCAGCGACAATCCCTATCCCGATGCGACCTTGGCGCTGTTGACCCGACTGAAGGCGATCGGCTCGCCGGCCGCCAAGGAAGAGCTCGATCCCTATTTCATCAAGATGGCCGATCGCCTGTCGCCGACCCAGCTGTTCGCGCAATGGGTCGCTTTGCTGCCACCCAGCGCGCAATCGGCGGGTAAGGGCTTGCTGCGCGAAGGGGACTTTACCGGGCTCGATGCGTCGCCGCCGTTCGGATGGCGGCTTTACCCCGCCGACGGCGTCTACGCGGAGCGGAGCACCGGCCCGGCGGGTATGGGCAGCGCGCTGTATGTCTCCTATTCGGGCGAGCGCGAGACGGTCTTCGCCAACCAGGAACTGGTGCTCCCGGCCGGTCGCTATCGATTCGTGGGGCGTGCCTATGCCGAGGACGCGATCGACGCGGGGGTCTTTCGCTGGTCGATCGTCTGCATGACCAAGGGCGCAACAGGGGTGCTCGCTACCGCGCCGGTCAATCCAGTGCCCGGCCAACTCGGCCGTTATGCGGTCGAATTCGATGTGCCGTCGAAATGCGACCAGCAACAGCTGGCGTTGACGGGGACCGCACGCGACACGACGTTCGACACGCTCGCGCTTTATATCGACGGGCTCGACATCACGCGGCTGCGCTGAATATCCGTTCGTCCCGAGGTTTAACCCGGTCGATCAATCGCGCGCTGCGACCATCGCGAACATGGTCTTGCGATAGCGTGGACCGCCGGCCAGACGGTTGACGAAACGCGGCAATGGCGGATCGGCGTAATAGACCGTCTCCAGCACATTAAGGCCGAGGCCTCGCAGGATCTCGCGGACCTCGGTCGAGGCCGGAACATGGCGGACATGCCGATAGTAACGCGGCCGCCCGGTCAGTCGCCAGGCAAGCGCTTCGAATCGGCGATAGTGCGACCGTCCGTTGGGCAGCGACAAGATCAGTCGACCGCCCGGGCGGAGCAAGGCCGCCAGTCGAGCTATCTCGGTCGCGAGGTCGGGGAGATATTCGAGCACGCTGGAACACAATGCCAAATCATATCGCCCCGCGCGATCGGACAATGTTTCGAACAACGCCACCTGGAACGACACATTCGTGATCCCCCGCTCGTCGGCACCAGCGCGCGCCAAGTCGATCATCCGTTCCGCGCCATCGATGCCGTCGACATAAGCGGCGATCCTAGCCGCCTCGAACGACAAGGTGCCGGCCCCGCACCCCGCATCGACCACTTGGTCGCCTGGCCGGGCATAACGTTCAATGAGCGTGCCCCAGGCGCGCAGGCGATCGCGAAAGCCGCGCGACCGGACATACCCGTCGCGAAATGCAGGCGCGATCGAATCGTGCCAGCTGATGGCGGTTTCGGATCCGTCGGCCACTGTCGCTTCCTTGGCAATCGCCCGGGTCCTTCGGGCACGTGTCGGTATGGGCCTAGCGTGGCAGGACCCTGGATGCACCACGCGATGGTCGGCTCAGCGCACTAAAAAACCCGGCTCGGCGCACCGCCGTCCGGGAAGTTCAGCACAAATAAGAAGGGCGCGAAGTCCGAAAAACTCCGCGCCCCGCAATATCCGGTTAGAAACCGATCACGGGCTCTTCGGCTTCGAGCTACCCGAGGTGGCGGCAACGATGCCGCCGATGATGGCAATCACCGCGAGGACCGCAACGATGGTGCCGCTGCCATTGAGGTGATTGGCATCCTTGGCATCGGCGCCAGCGCGCACGGTGCTGACCTTGGCCATGACCGTACCCTTGGCGGGCGCAGCCTGAGCCAGCGCCGGGGTCGCCGCGAGCGCCACCGACGCGAGCGCCGCAACAGCGGACTTAAACAGCACCATTAGCAAACTCCCTTGGTTATCTGTTCCAATTTCTCAACGCGCTTGCCACACAAACGCGCCAACTGTCAACCATAGTGCCGATCGTTCCGGGATCGTTCCCAGCCCCAATTCGGCCTCACCGCCAACACTCCGCAAACGTCGATAGGCGGGATTCGTTGCGTTGCGAAAGCCTTTTTATCCGACTGTGGCTTCTATGCACCGCCTTCACCCCGAACGGTTAAATTTTGATGACGATAGGCCAGGATTTTTTGGCGCAATCGGGACGGATCGCCGCTTCCTCTTGATGATCCGTATCACTGTGGCGCCATAGGCACACCAAACGAATGGGGCTTGTCTGGCGTCACCCAATCCGGGAAAGGGCGTTCATGCCTTCTGCCGCTCGTCCCCGTATCCTCGTGGTCTTCGGGACGCGCCCCGAAGCGATCAAGCTCTTTCCCTTGGTCCATGCGCTTCGCCGCACCGATGCCGAGGTGCGCGTGTGCGTCACCGGACAGCACCGCGAGATGCTCGACCAGGTCCTTGAGATAGCGCGCATTACGCCCGAACACGATCTCGACCTGATGCTGCCCAACCAGTCGCTCGACACGCTCAGCGCGCGACTGCTGACCGAGCTGGGCAAGGTCATGGACGCCGACCGGCCCGACCGCGTCATCGTCCAGGGCGACACCGCGACAGCAATGATCGGCGCGCTGACCGCTTATTATCGCAAGATCCCGGTCGGCCATGTCGAGGCCGGCTTGCGCAGCGGCAACATCTATCACCCCTGGCCCGAAGAGGTGAATCGCAAGGTCGTAGGCGCGATCGCCGACCTGCATTTTGCGCCCACCGAAACCTCACGCGACGCCTTGCTCGCCGAAAATGTTCCGGCCGAGCGGATCCATGTCACCGGCAACACCGTGATCGACGCATTGATCGAGACGCGCGCGCGAGTCGATTCGGATCCCGCGCTTGCTTCGACGATCGCGCCGATCGCCGCGCGCTTTGCCGGCAAACGCATAGTTGCCGTAACGACACACCGACGGGAAAATTTCGGCGATGGGCTGAAATCGGTGGCCCAGGCGGTCCGCCGAATCGCCGATCGCCCGGACGTCGCGGTGATCTTCCCGGTCCATCCCAATCCTAATGTCCGCGCACCGATGGCCGAGGTGCTTGGAGGCATCGACAACGTGGCGATGATCGACCCGCTCGATTATCCCAATTTCGTCCGCCTGCTGTCGCTGTGCCATTTCGTGATGACCGACAGCGGGGGCGTACAGGAAGAAGCGCCGGCGCTCGCGAAGCCGGTGCTGGTGATGCGCGAGACGACTGAGCGGCCGGAAGGTGTCGCCGCCGGCACCGCCAAATTGGTCGGCAATGATGAGGAAGTCATCGTTACCGAAGCTTCACGCCTTTTGGACGATAAGGCCGCCTATGAAGCAATGGCCCGCGCCCACAACCCGTTCGGGGATGGCAAAAGCAGCGAGCGGATCGCCCGCATCATCCTCGATTCGGCCGCCTGACGTGGCGACAGTCTGCGTCGTCGGTCTCGGCTATATCGGCCTGCCCACTGCCGCGGTGATCGCGCGCAGCGGCGCGTCGGTGCTCGGCATCGATATCAGCCCGCATGTCGTCGAGACGATCAATGCCGGCCGCATCCATATCGAGGAAGCCAATCTCGAATCTTTGGTGCACGAGATGGTTGCCAGCGGCTCGCTGCGCGCGGCGCTCGCGCCAGAACCCAGCGACGTGTTCGTGATCGCGGTGCCGACGCCGTTCACCGACAATCATGCGCCCGACATCAAATATGTCCTCGCGGCGACCCGCTCGATCGCCCCGGCAGTGCGCAAGGGCAGCCTGGTGATCGTCGAATCGACGTGCCCGGTCGGCACCACCGAGGCGGTGCGCGACGTGCTCAAGGAAGCGCGCCCCGACCTCAGCTTCCCCGACGGTAGCGATGCAGCGACCGACGTCTGCGTCGCTTATTGCCCTGAACGCGTGCTGCCCGGAAAGATCCTCGAGGAACTGGTCAGCAACGACCGGTCGATCGGCGGCCTCAGCGCCATTTGTGCCGAACGCGCGGTGGACTTCTACAAGGGCTTCGTCGCCGGCGAGTGTATCGCGACCACCGCGCGCGCCGCGGAAATGTGCAAATTGGTCGAAAACTCGTTCCGCGACGTCAACATCGCGTTCGCCAACGAATTGTCGATCGTCTGCGACACGCTCGACCTCGACGTCTGGGAAGTCATCCGGCTGGCCAATCGCCATCCCCGCGTCAACATCCTCCAGCCCGGCCCCGGTGTCGGCGGGCATTGCATCGCGGTCGATCCCTGGTTCATCGTCGATAGCGACCCTGAGAATGCTCGGCTGATCCGCACCGCGCGCGAGGTCAATGACGGCAAGGCGCATTACGTCTTCGCGCGCACGGCGGCACTCGCGGACGCGCACCCGGACGCCGCGATCGCGTGTCTAGGCCTGTCGTTCAAAGCCAATATCGACGATCTGCGCGAAAGCCCCGCGCTCGAAATCGCGATCGAACTGGCAAAGAAATATGGCGACCGCGTCCGCGTCGTCGAGCCGCATGTCGACGCACTGCCGCCGGCGTTCGACGGCACCGGTGCGACCAAGGTGACGCTCGACCAGGCACTCGACGACTGCGAGGTGCTCGTCGTGCTGGTCGATCATCATGAATTCCGTGGGGTCGCCGCCAGCCGGCGGGCAGGCAAGGCGATCTACGACACGCGCGGGCTCTGGCCGGCCTAGGGTCTGTACTCGCTAGCGGCGGCTATTTCGCCCCGAACCCGCTGACCACGGTCCCGACCGTCTTCAACAGGATCAGCAGGTCGAGCCAGCCCGAAAAATGCTTGATGTAGAAGAAGTCGTAATTGAGCTTGTAATGGACCGAGGCAAGGTCGGCGACATGCCCCTGGTTGACCTGCGCCCAGCCGCTGATCCCCGGCCGCACGATGTGGCGATATGAATAGAACGGGATTTCCTGCTCGTACCAGGTCGATAGCGCTACGGCTTCGGGGCGCGGGCCGATCCAGCTCATCTCGCCCTTGATGATGTTCCACATCTGCGGCAGCTCGTCGATCCGCGTCCGGCGCAGGAAGCGACCCAGGCGGGTCACGCGCTGATCGTCATCGGTGGTGATGAAGCCGTCGCGCGCCGCTTCCTCGGGCGTGCATTCACGCATCGTGCGGAACTTCCACACCATGAACGGCCGGCCACGATAGCCCATTCGTTCCTGTTTGAAGAGCACCGGCCCCTTCGAGTCGATCTTCACCAGCAACGCGATCAACAGCATCGGCACGATCAGGACCGGGAGGGCGACGAGCGTCAGCAACAGATCGAAACCCCGCTTCATCTTGCGATAGGCGAGATTGGGGAGCAGCGACCCGAAGCTGTTTTCCGACAGATGCTCGATCGATACGCGCCCGGTCAGTGATTCGCGGATCTGCTTGACGTGATAGACAGGATGGCCGTTGACCGCGGCCTCGGCGAGCATGCGTTCCCAATCGTCGTCATGGTCGTACCGCAGATCGGCGACGATCACCGTCTCGCGCCCCGGCGGCATGACCGGCTCGGTCAGCGGAATCCATTCGACATTGGGCAATTCGGTCAGCGCCGAGGTCTTGCCGAACGGGACGATGTAAAAGGGTTTGGTCGTGGCGCGCAGCAGATAGAAATGGATCGTGTAGGAGGTTACCGCCGCCAGCGCGGCGGAAGTACCTAGGTAGGCGCGGCTATAGTCGAGTCGGAGAAAGAAGAAGGCCGCGAACACCAGCCCATACGACGTCGCATAAGTCGGAATGATATAGCTGAACACGCGTGACCCGGGGAACGCGGTCACCCGACGCAACAGGAACAGCCCGAGGATGGCGCCGATCGCCGCGCCGAGAATGACATTGTCGACTCCCCCCACCAGCGTTGCCGCATTGGGATTGTCGAGCAGGATCGGACGGCTGATCAGCATGCTGGGCACGAGCACGGCGAGCACCAGCACCGCGAAAGCTTCGACGCGGAAGGACTCGAAGATGCTCGATCGCGGGCGCGTCGCTGCCTTGGCCCGGCTCATCAGCATGTGACCAAATTCCCCTTAAAGTCGCTGCGGCACGGTTGTTACAGCGCGTTACACCCAGACAGCGGCCCGAGTCTATTGATCTGGCGCAACATTCATCGCGACTTCAAATCGTCCGGTGGAACGATCGTATCGCCTCGGGACACCAGGCCGGTGATCCGCGCGCGTTCGATTTCGACTGCGCGCACGCGGTCCGACCATGAAGGGTGCGTCACACTCGGAAACAAGCCGCCCAGCCGCTGCGCCTGAAATCGTCGCCACAGCACGACAGCCGCACCGGGATCGAACCCCGCCCGCGCCATTAGATAGGGCATCAGCCGGTCGGCCTGAAGCTCTTGCAAACGCTGGACTTTCGCCTTGGCCTTGCGATGTCCGAGGGCGTTGTGTGCGAGTTCATGCGCGAGGATGGCAGCCAGTTCGTCGGGTGTCTTTGCGAACCCCGCCATCCGCGTCGACAATTGCACCCATGTGCCGTTCGCCACGGCATCGGCATAGTCGCCCGGCACCAATTGAAACCGTGCCTTGCAGGCCGCGACGCCGATCGGGTCGACCGTCATCCGCTGCCCATTGCGCACGATCGTCAGCCGCGCTTTGCCGTCGGCCAGCGCCGTATCGAGCGCGGTCATCGCCGCCTCGACGCCAGCGAATCGCCCGTCGGCCGAGCTAGGCGGTGCCGCCGCGAACGGCACGCCGTCGGCATCGACGAGCACGTCTCCCGGCTTGAGCCCAGCGCGCTCGGCGGGTGATCCCGCCACGACCAGCGCGACGGTCGGGCCATCGCTCAGCCCCAGCACCTGTCGTGCGGCGGGCCGGAACGTCGCGCCATACTGACCCAACGTCTCGATCAGCATGCCGCTCTCGACCATGTGCTCGACGCACAGATCGACATTGGCGGTCGCCAACCGATAGCCGATCGTCGCCACCGCTACGTCCTGCTGCAGTAAGGCACGGACGACAAGGGTCGCCTGGTCGTCGGCGGACGGCCCGGCGGCGATCAGGGCAAAAGCAAGCAATGGCCTTAACGACTTGATCATCCTCGGGTCGCTAGCCGAGACGCGGGAGTCAAGCCAGCTTGGCCGTTGTCGGCTTCGCCGCTAAGGGCCGGTGGTCCGGGGGAGGCGGGTGCCGGGCGCGCCCATCCGATCCGGCGTTACGAAGGAGCGCGTGTGAAGCTTGTCGTCGTCGGCCTGGGGTATGTCGGCCTGCCTTTGGCCATCGCGCTCGCCCGCCATTTCGAAGTCTGGGGCGTCGACATCGACGCCGGCCGCATCGCCGAGCTGACTCAAGGCCATGACCGGACCGGCGAAATCGACCAGGCCACGCTCGGCGCCTCAACCCTCAATTACACGTCCGACCCATCGGCCTGCCCCGCGGCGAGCGCCTATATCGTCACCGTCCCCACCCCGATCGACGCCAACAAACGTCCCGATCTCGGCGCGGTGATGGGCGCGACGCGGATGGTCGCCAGGATGATCGACGCCGCCGAACGCCCGACGATCATTTACGAGAGCACTGTTTATCCCGGTGTCACCGAACAGATTTGCGGACCGGAGATTGAAAAGGTCTCCGGCCTCGCGCGCGGCCGCGACTTCACGCTCGGTTATTCGCCCGAGCGGATCAATCCCGGCGACCGCGAACATACCGTCGACCGTATCGTCAAGGTCATCGCCGGCGAGGACGAGGCGACTACCGACCGGCTTGAGGCGATCTACGGCAAGGTCACCTCGGCCGGCGTGTTCCGCGCCGCGTCGATCAAGGCCGCCGAGGCCGCCAAGGCGATCGAGAACGCGCAGCGCGACATCAACATCGCCTTCATGAACGAGATCGCGCGAATCTTCGGCGCGATCGATCTGTCGGTATGGGACGTGCTGGCCGCGGCACAAACCAAGTGGAATTTCCTGCCCTTTCAGCCCGGGCTGGTCGGCGGTCACTGTATCGGCGTCGACCCCTATTATCTCAGCCACCTGGCGGAAGAGGTCGGCCACGATCCGCGCGTCATCCTGGCGGGGCGCGGCACCAATGACGGCATGTCGAGCTGGATCGCCGGGCAAATTCACGCTCGCGCCGGCAAGACGGGTTCGGCCTTGGTGCTTGGCCTGACCTTCAAGGAAAATGTCCCCGATCTGCGCAACTCCAAGGTCGCCGAACTGGTGACTGCGCTCGATGCGCACGGTCATGACGTCACCGTCCACGACCCGATGGCCGACCCCGCCGAGGCGACGCACGAATATGGCATCACGCTCGACGGCGACGCGCTGAGTCGCAGCTATGACCTCGTCGTGCTCGCGGTGCCGCACCAGGCCTATCTCGACATGGACGGCGGATTGGCTCGACTGGTCGCCCCAGGCGGTCTGTTCGCCGATATCAAGAATGGCGTTCCCGAAATGACCGGCACAGCGCGCTGGACGCTTTAGGAGTAATTTGATGCGCGTACTCGTGACCGGCGCGGCCGGATTCATCGGCAGTTGGGTGATCCGGCGATTGCTCGACCGCGGCGACATCGTGATCGGCATCGACAACCTCAACGATTATTATTCGGTCGACCTCAAGCGTGACCGCATCGCGCTGATCCACGGGCTCAATACCAACCGATTCGAGTTCATCCAGGTGGACTTCGCCGATCACGAAGCGCTCGAGGCGTCGCTGGCGAGCAAGGAGTTCGACCGCATCGTCCACCTGGGCGCACAAGCGGGCGTCCGTTATTCAATCGACAACCCCCGCGCCTATGTCCAGTCGAACCTGGTCGGGCATCTCAACGTGATGGAGATCGCGCGGCATCGAAAGCTCCAGCACCTCGTCTACGCCTCGTCCTCGTCAGTCTATGGCGGCAACGACCAACTCCCCTTCCGGGTCGAGGACCGCGTCGACCATCCGCTGTCGCTCTATGCCGCGACCAAGAAGGCCGACGAGCTGATGAGCGAGACCTATGCCAGCCTCTACCGGTTGCCGCAGACCGGCCTGCGCTTCTTCACCGTCTATGGCCCCTGGGGCCGCCCCGACATGGCGATGTGGATCTTCACCAAGGCGATCCTCGAAGGCCGCCCGATTCCGGTGTTCAACAATGGCGATATGCGCCGCGACTTCACCTATATCGACGACATCGTCACCGGCGTGGTGTCGTGCCTCGATTCGGCGCCCAAGGACGATGGCGAGGAAAAGGCCGGTGGCAGCCGCACCCCGCACGCCATCTACAATATCGGCAACCATCGCTCCGAAGAGCTCGGCAAGATGATCGACCTGATCGAGAATGCCTGCGGGGTGAAGGCGATCCGCGACTATCAGCCGATGCAGCCCGGCGACGTCCCCGCCACCTATGCCGATATCAGCGCGATCGAACGCGATTTGGGGTTCAGCCCGGCGACGCCGATCGAGGTTGGCGTACCCAATTTCGTGTCATGGTACCGCGAATATCACGGGGTCTGACGATCAGCCCTCGCGGCGGATGGCGAACAGCGCGCGGCAGCGGGGGGCGAACGCGTTAAGGCGCGATGGTGCCATCAGGTCGAATCCATATCCGGAGAGGAAATCGAGCACCGCCTCTTTGTCGTCGAACTCGTCGAGATAGACGGCCGCGACTCGCCCCGCCACGAACAGTCCGCGGGCGCCTTCGAGCACCTCCAACTCCATTTGTTCGACGTCGATCTTGATCACCAGCTTGCCCGGCAGATCGAAACTGTCCAGCCGCCGCGCCGCGACGGCGAAGCCGCGCCCGGCGATATGCGCGCGGCCCGCACGGTCGCGGCGCGTCGCGATCCCCGACACCGCGCCGGTCGCGAAGTCGAGCTCGCCCGTTTCCGCCGCCAGCGCGACGTTGACCGCGTCGAACCCGAAGCGTTCGGCATTGACCGCGAGCCGCGCGAACGTTGCAGGGTCGGCCTCGAAGGCGACCACGCGAAAATCGCGGAACAGTCGCTGCGCATCGGCAATGACCGCGGAGAAAATGCCGATGTTGGCGCCGACATCGACAAAGGTGACGCCGTCGCCCAGCATCATGCTGACCCGCTGCATCACCAATGTCTCGTCGCGCAACAGGCTGTTGGCATGCGCCAATCGCGCGGCGCGGTAATAGCCATTCTCGCGCAACGCGTTGATCCTGAGCTTGCGCTTGAACAGCACGACGTCCAGGTCGCGCGCGCCGTGGCGCAGCCACGTCAGCCATTCGCGCAGCCGCGGCCGCTCGTTGATCTGTGTCTGGATCAGCCGCAGCCGGTCGAAGCGGTGCCGCGTCACGCCGCGATCTGCTCGATCAGCCAATCGTTCGCTGCGCAATCGATCACCAGATGGACGCGGTCGGTCTCGCCGTCATTGGCCACCGCGTGCGGATCGGACAAACGCAGATACCAGGCCTCGCCGGGCGCCATCGCAACGGGCACGCGGTTGAGCAGGAATGTGACGCCGGCATTGGTCGTGATCGGGATATGCAACCGTGCCTGGCCCCAATCGGCGGCAAGGTCGTGGTCCGCATGCTCCTTGATCCTCGATCCCGGTGTGAGGCGCATCAGCCGGACCGCTTTCAGCGGGCAGGGAATCGTTGCCAGTACGTCACGGAAATAGGGCGTCCGGTCCAGGATGGCGGCATCGACGAAGTCGGTCACCTCGGGCGGGGTATAAGCCTGCATGATGGGATGCGTTGCCCCTGCCTGATGCCTGAGCGGCAGGACGTCCCATTGGCCCTCGTAATTCTGCCGGACGAAATGGTCGGTCCAGGTCATCGCCTCGACCGCCGCCAGATCGGCCTGCAACCGCGCCGGATCGAACGCCAGTGCCAACCGGGCGCGGTCGGGCAGCGTCAAGGCCGGTTGTTGCGTCCATTCGGTCAGGATAAGGCTCCCCTCGGCCGCGTGTTCCTGCGCGGCCGGTATCGATCCTATTCCTCCTCCCATCCGATTGCCAAGCGCCCGATGTCCGATCCCGACGCCCTAGCCCGCCTCCGAGCGATGATTCTGGCCGACGAAGCGCTCGCCGACCGACTGGCATTGATACTCGGCGCCGATGCCTTTGCGGTGGCGGCTGCCAGCGTCGCGGCAGGCGCAGGCATCACGATCACGCCCGAGGCGATCCTTGCCGGCAGCAAGCGCGATCCGTTGGGGATCGAGCGCTTTACCGGGCAGCAAATAACGACGGCTGATTGGCCCGGCCGCAACTGGTTACCTTCTGCATTGGTCCCCGCGGCCGGCCAGTTGGCAATTGACTGGATCCATTTCGGGGACGCCCCGCTCCACGAGTCGTTCTTCGAGGACTCGCTCCGCCGCGCCAAGCGCCGGCCGATCAACGCGCTGCTCAAGGTCTGCACCCCCCTTGGCATTCTCGGCAAACTGGCTCCGGCGGACACCGCGACGGCACCCGATGGCCTGATCTTCCACATGTCGCGTTGCGGCTCCACCCTGGTGTCGCAGATGCTCGCGGCGATGGCGGACGGCATCGTAGTGTCGGAGGCCCCGCCGCTCGATGCGATCGTGCAAATGACGCACAGCCATCCCGAGGCTCCGCTCGAACAACGCGTCGCGCTGTTGCGCGGCATGGCCGCCGCGCTCGGCCGCGATCGCTTCGGCAATCGCCGTCACTACGTCATCAAGACCGACAGCTGGCACAGCCTGGCGCTGCCGCTGTTCCGCGCCGCCTTTCCCGACACGCCGTGGGTCTTCCTGTTCCGCGATCCCACCGAGGTGATGGTATCGCAAATGCGCATCCGCGGATCGCAGACGGTGCCTGGCACAGAGCTCGATCCGGTTTTCGCGATTCCCGATCCGCTCAGCCACTCGAGAGAGGAGTATATCGCCCGCGTGCTCAATCGGGTGACCCAGGCGGCGGTCGACCACGCCGAAATCGGTGGGGGACTGTTCGTCGATTATGCCGACCTGCCCCATGCCGTCGAACGGCGAATCCTGCCCCATTTCGGGATCGCGCCCGATGCCGATACTCTCGCCGCCATACGCGCGGCAGCGACGTGGGATGCCAAGACGCCGAGTTTCGCTTTCGAGCCCGATGCCGATGACAAACGCCGCAGCGCCGGTGACGCAGTTCGCGCTGCGGTCACGACCCATCTCGGCGGCGTGCATCGGGAACTGACGGCATTGGCGGCCCGCCGCTCGGTCTCGCTTTCAGCAAAGCTGAGGACGACTTTAACGCCTTGAACCGCTTCCCCGTCCTTCGTATGCCCGGTCCGCAATCGCGGGGGGATGCGATGTATTCGTATCGCGTATCGGGGCTTGAAGTCGCCAGTGAAGTGGACCTTCCCGGTCTGATTCCGGGCGACCCGGACGGCACCCCTGACGTGACGATTCGCCGCGCAGCCGTACCCAAGTCACTCGATGGCGCGAGCGCGATCGGTCCGACCTGGCAGCGTGCCGACGAGCAGTTCCTGATGCATATCCCGCATGTCGCGCGTTTTCTACTCGAAGGGGGGCATTCGATCGCCTTCGAAGTGGAGGGTGACGCCGAACTGCAAGACGTCGCGGTATTCCTTTCGGGCAGCGTGTTCGGCGTACTCCTCCACCAGCGCAATCATATCGTGCTCCATGCCAGTGCGGTGCTGGTCGGCGGCAAGGCAGTGCTGTTTTGCGGACAGTCCGGCGCGGGCAAGTCGACCTTGGCTGCGGCGCTCGGCGAACAGGGCTATTCACTCGTCGCCGACGACCAATGCGCGATCGAGATCGGCAATGACGGCATTCCCCGAATCCAGGCCGATGGCCGTCAACTTCGGCTTTGGGAAAAGAGCATCAACGAGCTTGGCCTCGGCGATCGGCGCGGCGATCCGATGCGCAATCGACTGCGCAAATTCTATGTCGAACCCGTGACCGCCAGCGATGCCGCGGTGCCGATCGGCGCGGTCTATGCGCTGCTGGAGATACGCGGGCAGCAAGAGCCGGATATCGAACGGCCCAACATCGTCGATGCGACCAGGTTGCTCGTCGCCAACGCCTATCGGCCGTTGCTCGTCCATCGGCTGGATCAGCGGGAAATCTATTTCCGTGCCGCCGCCGCCCTCGCCGCGACCTCGGGCATTTTCCGGCTGAAGCGGCAATTCGGGTTCGATGAGATGCCGGCGACGATCGCGATGCTGCGGACGCACTGGGCCGATATCGGACTGGGGGATGCGGCACCGTGATCCCGACGATCTGGCTGGCTTCCTATCCGAAGTCGGGCAACACCTGGTTCCGCATTCTGGTCGCGAATTTGTGGTCGAAACGCGACACGCCGGTCGACATCAACGTGATCGACAGCACCGATTCGATCGCCAGCGGGCGCAACCCATTCGACCAGCAGACGCTGATCGATTCGGCGCTGCTGACCAGCGAGGAGATCGACCGGCTGCGCCCCACCGCTTATGCCTATGCCGCCGCGGGCGAAACGCTGGCGGATCCCGATAGTCCGTGTTTCCCGGTCCGCTTCGTCAAGACGCATGACGCCTATACGCTGACCGATCGGGGCGAGCCGATCATGGCCGGTGCGCGCGGCGCGGCCGGCACGATCCTGTTCGTCCGTGATCCGCGCGACGTCGCGACGTCGTTCGCCAATCACATGCATTGTTCGGTGGACGTCGCTATCGACCGCATGGGCGACCGCGATTTCTGCTTCGCCTCGGCCACCGACCGGCTCGACCGCCAGTTCCGCCAGCGCCTGCTCGGCTGGAGCGGGTTCGCCGAAAGCTGGCTCGACCAGCACGACATCCCGGTCCACCTGGTCCGGTACGAAGACATGCTCGCCGATACCGCGGCGACCGCGCTCGCCGCATTGCGTTTCGCCGGTGTCGAACCCGATCCGGTACGACTCGAGCGCGCGATCGCGTTTGCCTCGATCGACGAATTGCAGCGCCAAGAGGCCGAAAGCGGCTTTCGCGAGGCTCCGCGCAAGGCGCAGAGTTTCTTCCGCCGCGGCATCGCCGGCGGGTGGCGCGACGACCTGACGCACGATCAAATCGCCCGAATCGAACGCGATCATGGCATCATGATGAACCGACTGGGTTATAGCCGGTCGACCGCGGAGAAAGAGTGACAATGATGATCCATCGGGACGGCGACTGGCTGGCCGCGAAAGTAGGCGACGAACTGGTGATGATGAGCGCGGCCAAGGGCAATTATATCGGCCTGTCGGCGGTCGGCGCGCGTATCTGGGAATTGATCGAGACCCCCCAGACAATCGAATCGCTGTGCGACGCGCTGGTCGGTGAATATGACGTCGACGCCGCTACGTGCCGCGCGGAGGTTGACTCCTTCCTCGCCACGCTCGGCCAACACAATGCGGTCCGCATCGACGAAAGCGCATGAGCCCGCCGTCTTCGACCGCACCGAAGTCGCGATGACGGCGGCCAACATATGAGCGCAATCTGCGGCATCATCCGGTTCGACGGCGCCGACGTCGCGCCGCGCAGCATCGAACGCATGGCGAACGCGATGCGACACCGTGGCGCCGATGGCGTCGAGACGGTCGAGTTCGGCCGCCTCGCGCTCGGTCACTGCCTGATGCGCGTCAATCGTGAGGACGTGCATGAAGCGCAACCGATCGTCGCGCGCGACGCGATACTGGTAGCCGACCTCCGGCTCGATAATCGCGAGGAACTCGCCGCCAAGTTGGGCATCGCCGATGGTGATCTCTCGGCCTTGCCCGACAGCGAGATGCTGCTCGCCGCCTGGCGGCGCTGGGGCAATGATTGCGCGGCGCATCTGCTCGGCGACTTCGCCTTCGCGATCTGGGACCGGATCAACCGTACCTTGCTGCTCGGCCGCGATCATATGGGCCAACGGGTCATCCATTATCACCTCGGTGACGGCTTCCTGGCGTTCGCGACCGAACTCGTTGGGCTGTTCGCCGCCGACGGCGTGCCGCGTCAACTCAATGAGGACGAACTCGCCCGCCGTCTGTTGAAGTCGACCGAACGGATAGAGGGCGACCTGATCTTCACCGGTATTCACGTTTTGCCCGGCGGCACCACACTGCGTCTCGCGCCCGACGGTGCGGTGCAGGTCAACCGTTATTGGCAGCCCCAGGCAGCGCCCCAACATCTCGATCGTGACGACGCTTACTATCTCGCTGCCTATCGCGCGACGATCGAAGAAGCCGTGGCATGCCGGCTACGCCGGCTGATCGACTCGCCCTCGCTGCTGTTCAGCGGCGGCTTCGACAGCGGCACCATTGCGGCAATCGCGGGCCCTCTAGTCGCGGCGCGCGGCTGGACGCTCACCTGCCTTGCCTCGGTATTGCCGGAAGGCGACCCACGGCGCAGCGCTCGCCCGGCGGTAGAGGCGTTTCGCGGCCGACCCGGACTCGACCTGCATTTCTACGTGCGCGGGAACGAAACAGCCTATGACGATCTCGAGGCCAGTTTCGACCGCACCTTTCGCTTGCACCCGCCCAGCATCGTCCGTCGCCGTATCGGCGAAATGGCGCGTAGCGCAGGATCGCGGCTCATCCTCGACGGCCATGGCGGCGACTATACGGTCAACGCTTATGACCAAGCGATGCTCGGCGCTATTCTGCGCGGCGGCGAGCTTGGCCGATTCGCCCGCGAGTTCCGCGCGCGGATGCGCTTCACCGGCTGGTCGCCGATCCGGGTGATCGGGCGCGACGTATTGGGCGCGCTGGTTCCGCAATCGGTCCGCATGTTGTGGCGTCGCGGGATCAACGGTTTCGTGCCGGCCTGGCGCCGCCGCGGGGTGCGGCGTGATTTCGCGTTGCGCGCCTTTGCCGATGGCGCGGTCGATTCCCGCCAGCTGCGCGATGGCTTTCGCCCCGGGCCGACTGGACGGGAACGTTGGCTAGAGGCCTGCCGTCGCGCATCGGTTAATGGTGCGGGCAGCAATTATGGCGCGATGACGGCGGACCTCGATCTTTCGCGCCCTTTTCACGACATGCGCGTAGTCGAACTGGGATGCGCACTGCCAGACCGGCTGTTGTTCCGCGAGGGCCGCGAGCGTTGGCTCGCGCGTAGGGCATTCGCCGATGTCCTGCCCAAAGCGCTGATCGCACGAATGCCGGGCAACGACCGAGAGCAGCCCGATCTGATCGCGATGGACATTCAAGCCACGCCGGCGATGCTCGCTGCGTTGGACGAATTGCGGGATGACGAGACGGTAACGCGATATGTCGACGTGCCGGCGGTCGCCGCCATGATTCGCCGTGGAGCATCCGAAGAAAGGATGAGCGACCGCATCCGGCTGGTCTTCGCAATGAAGGCGCTGACGACTGCGCGGTTTCTCGCCTGGCTCGACCGCAGCAATCGATGATGGCGAATGGCGTTACGAGCCGTAGCTCGACGTTCCCCCATAGGTGCCGTCGGGAACACCGGTATTCGCATTCGAAAGCGTCTCGCGCCGGGCCGATCCAACGATCACGGTCGGCGTTTCCCAACGCTTGCGCTCGGTTGCCTCGCCGGGCTGGAACGAGATTTGGTGGACAGATGACATCGCGAAAATCCCCCGAATGACAGTATGCGGCCGCGCCGCAATCAATCGATCCTTATTTCGCTGAGTCTGGACGTTCGGTCAAGTCGGACGACATTTCGGCAAAGAAATTACACACCATTTTGAACCAATTTTATAGGTCGCTGCCGTTCCTGAGCTAATTTTTTTGCTTGGTCAGCTAGAAATCCCCGAAAAAGCCCCCTAATGATCGTAACAGATGCCGCCGGGGGGAAAGAGCATCGACTCGCTTGCCCCCCGCGTACCGAATAAAAGCGAGAGGCCGGAACATGTCGGACCAATACCTTGCGGAAATCCGGATCTTCGGATTCAACTTCGCGCCGAAGGGCTGGGCGACGTGTAGCGGTCAGATCGTGTCGATTGCGCAGAACACCGCGCTGTTCTCGCTCCTCGGCACAACTTATGGCGGCAACGGGCAGACGACCTTCGCCCTCCCCGACTTGCGGGGACGCACGCCGATTCATTGGGGAACGGGTGCAGGTCTTCCTCCCGTGAGCCAGGGACAGTCTGGCGGCGAGGAAAACCACCTCCTGCTCCAGACTGAAATGCCTACCCACAATCACACGTTCGCTGCAACCACGGCCGCCGCGACCAAGATACCGGTCAATCTCGGCGTCTTCGCGGACGACGTCGATGCGCAGGCGGTCGATTATTTCGCGGCGTTCAACGCGCCCAATTCGTCCTACGTCAATCTCAACCCGCTCAGCATGCCGCCGGCGGGCGGCTCGCAGCCGCACAACAATATGCAGCCCTATCTGGCGCTCAATATCTGCATTGCCATGTCCGGTATCTACCCGTCGCGCAACTGATCGGCTCCACGGACCGTCGCTATTGAGAGGCTATTATGTCGACTCCCTTCCTCGGCGAAATCAAGATGTTCGGCGGCAACTTCGCGCCACTTAACTTTGCGATGTGCAACGGCCAGCTCGTGTCAATCGCGCAGAACAGCGCGCTGTTCTCGCTGCTTGGCACCACTTATGGCGGCGACGGCGTCAACACGTTCGCCCTCCCCAATCTGCAGGGACGCGTTCCGATCAATCAGGGCCAGGGGCCGGGATTGACCAACCGCGTGATCGGAGAGTCGTCGGGCACCAACAGCGTGACGCTGACGACCAACACGATGCCGCAGCACCAGCACCTGCCGGTCGCCAACAATGTCGATCCGACCAACGATGCGCCGGCGGCGAACTTGATGCCGTGCCGGCCGAAACAGGCCGTTGGCGGCAATTCAGCACAGCTTTATACCGATCCGACCAAGACTCCGGTCGCAGGCGATCTGAAGCCGATGCTCGCGGGTATCATCGGCAACGTGGGCAACAACCTGCCGCACGACAATATGATGCCCTATCTGGTTATAACGTTCATCATCTCGCTGCAGGGGATCTTCCCCTCCCGGAATTGATGCTCAATTTGATTCAGGAAGGATGAGAGATGGCGTCACCCTACATCGCCGAAATCAAGATGTTCGGCGGCAACTTCGCCCCCAAGGGCTACGCCCTGTGCAACGGCCAGATCGTGGCGATCTCGCAGAACACGGCGTTGTTCTCGCTGCTCGGCACGACCTATGGCGGCAATGGTACAACGACTTTCGCGCTTCCCAACATGCAAGGGCGCGCGCCGGTGCATCAGGGCAATGGAGCCGGTATCGACCCCGTCTCCCTGGGGGAGATGGCGGGCGAGCCCAACGTCACGCTGACCACGGGCAACTTGCCGGCTCATACCCATCCTATTTCGGGGGCAGTAATCCTCAACTCGAACCCCGGCGAAACGCCGGCGAGCAACACATTGTTCACTAATTCGGGGCCCAACAAGCTTTATGCCGCCGCGCTGGGTACCGGCGGGCTCAACCTCGCGCCGCAAACGATCACGATGGCCGGCGGGTCGCTGCCGCACAACAACATGCAGCCCTATCTCGCGGTAAGCTTCATCATCGCGCTGCAGGGCGTTTTCCCGGCACGCAACTGACCGAGCCTTCCATGACCGATATCCAAGGGCCTCCGGCATTCGTGCTGCCGGAGGCTTTGCTGTCCCGAGGCCTCGCGCTGCGTCCGGAAACCGATGCTGACCTCCCCTTTCTGATGCAAGTCTTTGCCGCCAGTCGTGCCGATGAACTGGCCCTCGTGCCATGGACCGAGGATCAGAAGCGCGGCTTCCTGATCCACCAGTTCGGCGCGCAGCGTAAACATTATTACAGCCATTTCCCCGACACCGCGTTCGACATCATTGAACTCGACGGCAAGCCGATCGGGCGCCTCTATCTCGACGAACGCGAGACCCGCGTTCACATCATCGACATCGCGTTGATGCCTGGCAGCCGCGACGGCGGTATCGGCACCGCGTTGCTCACCGCGATCCAGGATTATGCCCGCGCGCGGGGCAAGGGCGTCGATATCTTCGTCGAACGCATCAATCCGGCCAAATCGCTCTACGACCGGCTGGGCTTCACGGTGGTCCGCGAAGAGGATGTCTATCTGGAAATGGACTGGGCGCCCGACGGCGTCAGTTGAAGGTCGCGCAATAATCGACCCCCGCATCGGTGCTGGCTGCAGGCACCAGGAAAATGTCGTGCTCACCCATCGTTGGATGGGTCAGGCGATACGTGCCTTGCGGATAGACGTCCTGCGCCGCGACCCGGAAAAACAGCTGGAACGGTGCGCGGACTTGTCCCGGATAAGCGCGGTTGCTGAGCGCCGTCGCCCCGGTCAGCGTGAAGTCGATCGGTGCCGATTCCTCGCTCCCCGGGAGCGTGAAGGCTGTGCCGACATGCGGCGCGAAATCCTCGAGAACCAGTATTCCGTCCGGCATTGTCACCTCTCCGCTACCCGGCTTTCACTGGCCCAAGCGCGACTGGCGATCAAGCGTGCAGAACACTACGAATCGCCATCGCCACCACGGCCAACGCCGCGACGCTAGCCGCCCAGATCGCCGCCATCCAGCCGAGACGTTTCCATAATGGACCGGCTTCGTCAGGCATCAATGATAACCCGCCGAGTCGCCAACCTTGCCGCGGAACACCCAATAGGACCAGGCGGTGTAGGTCAGGATCAGCGGCACCATGATCGCGGTGCCGATCAGCATGAAGGTCTGGCTGATCGCTGGCGACGCCGCCTGCACGATCGACACCGATCCGGGCACGATGTCGGGAAACATGCTGATCCCCAACCCGATGAAGCAGAGCAGATAGAGACCGAGTGTCAGCAGGAACGGCAGCAATTCCTTCCTCCTGAGCAATGCCCACCAGAAAGCAAGCGACAGGACGGCTACCACCAACGGCACTTGTGCTGCGACCAGCACGTTCGGAAAGGTGAACCAGCGCTGGTAATAGCGATGCTCTAGGAACGGCGTGGCCGCGCTCACCGCGATCACCGCCAGCGCCGCCGCGACTCCGGCGATTTTCGCCAGCCGATAGGCATGCGCTTGCGTCCCGCCCTCGGTCTTGAAGATCAGCCAGCAACTGCCGAGCAGCGCATAAGCCGCGACCGTCCCGACGCCGGTCAGCAGCGAGAAGGGCGACAGCCAGTCGAGCCAGCCGCCGCCATAAGCGCGGCCAGTTACCTGCACGCCCTGGAGCAGCGCACCGAGCACGATCCCCTGCGCCATCGCCGCGGTGACCGATCCCGCGGTAAACGCGAAATCCCAAAAGGCGCGGTGCCGCGGATCGCGCCAGCGGAACTCGAACGCGACACCGCGAAATACCAGGCCGAGCAGCATCGCGATGATCGGCGGATACATTGCCGGCATCAGGATCGCGAAGGCGAGCGGGAACGCCGCCATCAGCCCGCCGCCGCCCAGCACCAGCCAGGTTTCGTTACCGTCCCATACCGGCGCGATCGCGTTCATTGCCTGATCGCGCTCCTCGCCGACGCCGAACGCCGGGAACAGGATGCCAATGCCCAGGTCGAATCCGTCCATCACGACGTACATGAACACCGCGAACGCGATGACGAACGCCCAGATATAAGCGAGCGTGGGATCGACGGTCATGATTCGCCTCCCATCTGCGCGGCGGGGGTGATCCCGGCGGTCCTGATCGGCGCGTCGGGCAATTCGGGTTCGTGCGCCTCGGGGCCCTTCTGCATCAGCTTCAGGATGTACCAGACGCCGATCCCGAACACCGCGAAATAGACGATGACGAACGCCGCCAGCGACGTCGCGACGGCGGGAGTCGCCAGCGGCGATGCCGACTGGCTGGTCCTGAGCAGGCCATAGATCGTCCAGGGCTGGCGCCCGACCTCGGTCGTGATCCAGCCCGCTATCACCGCGACGAAGCCGGAAGGCCCCATCACCAGCGCCGCCCGGTGGAGCCACGTCCAATCGTACAGCTTGCGCCGCATCCGCGCGACCAGGCTCCACAGCCCCAACCCGAGCATGGCGAGGCCCAGCCCGACCATCACCCGGAACGACCAGAACACCACCGCCACCGGCGCCCATTGATCGCGCGGGAAATCCTTCAGCCCCTGCAGCGGCGCATGGGGATCATGCTTCAGGATCAGCGAGCCCGCATAGGGGATCTCGACCTTGTAATGGACCTTGCCATCGGCGTTGGAGGGTAGGCCGAACAGCACCAATGGCGCGCCGTTCGGGCTCGGATCGAAATCGCCTTCCATCGCCAGCACCTTGGCCGGCTGGTGCTCGAGCGTGTTGAGACCCTGTTGGTCGCCGGCCAAAATCTGTACCGGCGCGACGAGCGCAGCCATCCACATCGCCATACTAAACATGGTGCGAGCAGCCTGGAGCGACGAAGTCGCTCCAGGACTCGCTGCGGCGGCCGGCGAGCCGCCAGGCTCGTCCGACGGCGCGGCTTTGCCGCGGCGTCCGGCAGCGTCCCGCAGCAAATGCCAGGCCCCGCACGCCCCCACCACCAACGACGTCGTCAGATACGCCGCGATCACCGTATGCACCAACCGGTACGGAAAGCTCGGGTTGAAGATCACCGCCGCCCAGGATCCGGCAACGACGAACTGCCCTTGCGCGTTCATCGCGAACCCGGTCGGCGTCTGCATCCAGCTGTTGACGCTGAGGATCCAGAAGGCGGAGATGAAGGTACCGAGCGCGACCATGCAGGTCGCGGCGAAGTGCAGCGTCTTGCCCACGCGCTTCATCCCGAACAGCATCACACCCAGGAAGCCGGCTTCGAGGAAGAAGGCGGTCAGCACTTCATAAGCCATCAGCGGTCCGATCACCGGCCCTGCTCTGTCCGAGAAGACCGACCAGTTGGTCCCGAACTGGTAGGACATGACGATTCCCGACACGACGCCCATGGCGAACGCGACGGCGAAGATCTTCACCCAGAACCGGAACAGGTCGAGATAGACCGGCTTTCCCGTGCGCAGCCACAGCCCTTCGAGCACCATCAGGTAACTCGCCAGACCGATCGAGAAACTGGGGAAAATGAAATGAAAGCTGACGGTGAACCCGAACTGGATCCGGGCAAGCAGCAAGGCAGTCTCAGCGGCAGTCATCGCCACCTCCTTGCCCGCCGCCGATGCTCCCGGATCGATCGCAATGCAAGTGCGCGATATGCAGGTGCGACTGCGCGGGATAGTAAGAACCCGATCAAGTCGAAGGGGAAAAAGGAGGCTCGCGCCGCACGACGCGAGCCTCTTCCCTGCTCCTTGAAGGTTTCGAACGACTCGGGAAGCGATGCCGCCGATGGGAAGATTTCAACCATGACCAATCCCTACGGAGCGATCTTTCGCGTTCGCGGAACGAAGGGCTTCGCCGCGGCCGCGTTCATCGCCCGGCTCCCGGTGGCCATGGTTCCGATCGGCATCGTCACGATGCTGTCCGAACTGCGCGGCGAATATTGGCTGGCCGGCGCAGTCGCGGCGACGGTAACGCTCACCAACGCCGCCATCGCACCGCAAATTTCGCGACTGGTCGACCGGCTCGGGCAATTCCGCCTGATCGTCCCGACCACGACGATATCGGTCCTGGCCTTCGTCGTGCTGATGATCGCCGCGCATCGGAACTGGCCGGCCTGGACCCTGTTCGCCGCTGCATTGCCAGCCGCCGTCATGCCCAGCATGTCGGCGATGGTCCGCGCCCGATGGACCGAATTGTTCCGCGACCGCCCTGAGCTCAACACCGCCTTCGCGTTCGAGTCGGCGGCCGACGAACTGGTTTATATCGCCGGAGCATCGCTGTCGGTGGGGTTGAGCGTCGCGCTGTTTCCCGAAGCCGGCATCCTGGTCTCGACCCTGCTTCTCGCTGTCGGGACGACGGCATTCGTCCTGCAACGGCGCACCGAACCGCCGGCGCGCTCCGCCGATTCCGGTCGAAACGTTTCCGCGATCTTCTTGCCGCCCGTGCAGATCATCACCCTGATCCTGGTCTTCGTCGGCGCGATCTTCGCGACCGCGGAGGTTAGCACCGTCGCGCTTACCCGCGACCTCGGCCAACCCGGCGCCGCCAGCCTGGTCATCGGCCTGTATGCGGCGGGGTCATTCGTCGTCGGGGTCGTCATCGGCGCATTGAAGCGCACGCTGCCGCTGCACAGGCAGCTGCTCGTGGTGCTGGTCGCACTATTGGTCACGACATTGCCGTTGCTGCTGGCGAATTCCGTACCGACGCTGGCCGCGGCGATCCTATTGAGTGGTGTTGCGGTTTCGCCGACCTTCATCACGGCGTTCGGTCTGGTCGAGCGGCGCGTTCCACCGGGAGTTCTGACCGAAGGCGTGACCTGGGTGACGACGGGCATCGGCATCGGGATGGCGCTCGGCGCTTTCCTGTCGGGCTGGGTGGTCGATGCGTTCGGCGCCCGCAGCGGCTTTCTGGTGTCGGCAGGCGCAGCGACTGCCGCTTTGTCGATCGCGCTTGTCGGCCAGCGAGTGTTGGCTCGGCGCATCGCGCCTGTGGAGGCTTGACCGCCACGTCTTGCGGAAAGAAACCGGGAAACAACGCGCACTCACCGAGCCTTGGCTCGGGCTGCTGCCGCGATCAGGATTGCGGCTGGAAGTCGATCAGTTCGATGTCGAACACCAGGGTCGACTTGCCGGGAATTACCACCTTCCCCTGCTCGTCGCGCTGATCCTCAGGGCCATAAGCCAGGCGCGACGGGATCCACACGCGCAGCGTCTCGCCCTTGGCCATCAGCTTCAGCGCTTCGCTGAAGCCCGGCACCACCCCCGAAACCGGCATCGGCGTCGGCTGGGTCGATTTGTCGAAACTCGTGCCGTCGACCAGCTTGCCCTCGTAATTGACCAAAGCGACATCCGTATCGGTCGGGTGCGCGCCGGTCGCCGGCTTGATCACGCGATATTGCACGCCCGACGCAGTCTGGATCACGCCGCGCAGCTTGCGGTTCTTGGCGAGAAAGGCGTCCTCGGGCGAGAGCGGGGCCACCGGCGCCTTGGCGGCAGCAGCCCGCTTGGCGGCTGTCGCCCGTTTGGCAACCGGCACCTTCTTTGCGAGCACGGGCATGGCGCCGATAGTGATCGCCGTCGCGCCGATCAGGCAAGCCGCCGCAACCTTCAGGCCCATGGCGCTGTCGCCTACTTGCCCGTCGGCGCGGCAGGCGCCGGGGCGGGCTCGCCGCCCGGAACCGTGCCACCAGCTCCCGGAGGACCACCGGCTCCCGAAGGGCCGCCCGCGCCGCCAGCACCGCCCATGCTCTGCATCATCTGCTGCTGCTGCATCATGATCTGCTGATATTGTGCAAGCGGGATGAAATCGATCAGTTCGATGTCGAACACCAAAGTCGCATTGGCCGGGATCGGCCCCGCGCCCTTGTCGCCATAACCGAGCTTGGCCGGGATCCAGACGCGGAACTTCGCGCCCTTGCTCATCAGCTTGAGCGCTTCGCTGAAGCCCGGGACGACGCCCTTGATCGGCATCGGGGTCGGCTGCTGCGACTTGTCGAAGGTCGTGCCGTCGAGCAATTTGCCTTCGTAATTGACCAGCGCGACGTCCGTGTCGGTCGGGTTCTTGCCCTTGCCCGGGGTCAGCACCTTGTACTGCAGCCCCGACGCGGTGGTCTTCACCCCCGGTGACCACGAATTGAACGTCATCGACAGCGAGTCGCGCGCGCTGCCGCCCCACCACATGAACATGCTGAACAGCAACGCGCCGGCGCCCAGCACAGCGAGCACGATGCCCAGCCACAGGACGCGCTTCGCGCGCGGATCGAGCGGCGCCTTTGCGGGCGCCTTGGGAGCAATCGTGTCAGCCATGTTTTATCTTTTCACTGTCCTGGAGGAGGGACGAGGCTCTCGCCGCCGCCCGGGGGCGGACCACCGGCACCGCCAGGCGCACCGCCGGGCCCGCCCATGCCGCCGGCGCCGCCGCCGTTCATCATCTGCATCTGCCGCTGATATTGTTCGACCACCGATTGCGGCAAGAAATCGATCAGCTCGATGTCGAACGCCAGGGTCGCGTTGGCCGGGATCGGTCCAGCACCCTTCTCGCCATAGCCGAGCTTGGCAGGAATCCAGACGTGATATTTCGCGCCCTTGCTCATCAGCTTCAACGCTTCGCTGAAGCCAGGCACGACGCCCTTGATCGGCATCGGAGTAGGCTGCTGGGATTTGTCGAACGTCTTCCCGTCGAGCAGCTTGCCTTCGTAATTGACTAGCGCCACGTCGGCATCGGTCGGGTGCGCACCCTTGCCGGGCGTGATCACTTTGTACTGCAACCCGGACGCTGTCGTGATCACACCGGAAGCCCGCGCGTTGCGCGCCAGGAAATCATCGCCCTGTCGCGCGAGCAGGAACGCGCCGATTACGGCGACGGCAATGCCGATCCACAGCAGCCAGATATAGCTGCGCTTGACGGGCTGCAGGGGAACGGCGGTCACGGACATGGGAGCAAGCCTCGACGGGAAGGCCGCGTACGACCGCGGCCGGGACACGCTGTTCTCGGTAGGTCCGGGGGCCGCGGCTCGCAAGCCCCCATGCAACACGACGATAAAGGCCTTACTTGGCCCCGTCGCGCTCCATCCGCTTACGCTCGAGCTTACGCGCGCGGCGGACGGCGGCGGCACGCTCGCGCGCACGCTTCTCGCTGGGCTTCTCGTAATGGCGGCGCAGCTTCATCTCGCGATACACGCCTTCGCGCTGGAGCTTCTTCTTGAGAGCCCGAAGCGCCTGATCGACATTGTTATCGCGCACGATGATTTGCATAAAACCCGTCAACTCCAGATCAAATGATTATGGCCGCCCCAGACAAAGTCCGGGCGTGAAGGCGCGGCTCCTAACAGCGGGTCGGGCAAAACGCAAGCCAATCGCGCTGTTGCATCTGCGTCACAGGTCGCCGCCAATCCGCCAATGTTGCAGCGATGCAATGTGGCGGATACGCTTCGCCCGCACCCGAGACGAATGCTTTTGACCGCGCCCAGAGTGGATTTGCAGACCCGCCTTCTCATCGTCGACGACGATCCCGGCATTCGCGAGCTGACCGCCGCGTTCCTGTCGGGGCACGGCTATGTCGTCGACACTGCGGGCAATGGCGCGGAAATGCGCGCGGCGATGGCCGTCGGCGATTATGGCCTGGTCGTGCTCGACGTGATGATGCCGGGAGAGGACGGGCTTACCATCCTGCGCAGCCTCGACCCCGCGACCGCGCCGCCGGTGATCATCGTCTCGGTGGTCGGCACCGACATCGACCGCGTCGTCGGTCTCGAAATGGGCGCGGACGACTATCTCGCCAAGCCAGCCAATCCGCGTGAATTGCTGGCGCGCGTGCGCTCGGTGCTCCGGCGGAAGGCGCAAGGAGGCGAAATACGGCCGCGCGACGGGCGCACGCTTTACCGATTCGCAGGATGGCAGCTCGATCCAGTGGCGCGCGAACTGGTCGATCCCGAGAATGTGTTGATCAACCTGTCCGATGGCGAGTTCCGCCTGCTACTGACCTTTGTCGAGCGCCCGCGTCGCGTGCTGACCCGCGATCAGCTGCTCGATCTGTCGCGCGGAGTGAATGCCGAGCATTTCGACCGGGCGATCGACGTCCAGATCAGCCGTCTGCGCCGCAAGCTGTCGCGCGCGAACGAGGACGAGTTGATCCGCACCGTCCGCAACGAAGGCTATCTGTTCGGCGCCGATGTCGACCGCCGTTAGCCTCGAGTCCGCCAGGCGCCAATCGATCGTCGTCCCCATCCTCGCTCTGGTCGTGGCGTCGGTTGCGGTCGCGACGATCGCGCTGTTCGCGGTCACTTTTTCCGGCCCGCCCGCCAGGCCGGCGCCTCAGCCCGTTGCCTCGATCGCCGCCTTGCTGCGCGGCGGCAATGCGCCCGCCGCGATGGCCGAATGGCAGCTCAACGTCGTGACCAGCCAGGAACCGCCGCGCCCGCATGCGCGCGAGCAGCGCGATCCGATCTTCTCGCATCAGCTCGCACGGGAACTCGGCGTGCCGGAGAGCGACGCAGTGATCTATCGTGATCCTGGTCACGACGCCCCACCCGACGGCATATCCGCTCCCTTCGTCGCGGGCGCGCGGCTGAACGGCGTCTGGCGGATTGCGCTCACCCCGCCGCCGTCATTCCTCAGCCGCTGGCATTGGGTCACGCTGGCGACGATGGCGGGGCTGCTCGCCGGCCTGTCGGTGTTGGGCTGGCTGATCGCGCGCGCCATCTCGCGGCCCCTGCGCGAGCTCGCCACCGCGGCATCCCGAGCGCACGCCGGTGCTCCGCTGGCGGCACTTCCCGCTCGGGCGCCACGCGAAGTGGCCCAGCTTGGCGAGGCGCTGACGGCGATGCACGCACGGCTTGCCGGCCACGCCGAAGGGCGCACCGCGATGCTCGCGGCGATCGCCCACGACCTCGGCACGCCCTTGTCGCGACTCGCTTTCTGGGTCGAGCAATTGCCCGACGATGCGCGTGCCCGCGCTGAAAGCGACGTCGACGAAATGCGCGCGATGATCGCCGCCGCAATCGGCTATGCCCGTGACGAAATGCATATGCGCGCCGATGCGCGAGTCGATCTCGGCAGTCTGCTCGACAGCCTGGTCGAGGACATGACTGTCGCCGGCGTTCCGGTGACGATCGCCCCCGGCCCGCGCGCGGTCGTCCGCGGGGACCCGGCCGCGTTGCGGCGGTTGTTCGCCAATCTGATCGACAATGCCGCCCGCTACGGTACCAGCGCTGCGCTCGACTGGAGCATCACCGGCGATATGGCGATCATCCATATCGACGATCGCGGGCCGGGCATCGACCCGAGCCAGGCCGAATGGCTGTTCGAGCCGTTCGTCCGCGGCGACCCGTCGCGCAACCGCGCCACCGGAGGCAGCGGGCTCGGCCTCGCCATCGTGCGCTCGATCGCACGGCGGCATGGCGGCGACGCTACGCTCGCCAACCGCGCCGAGGGCGGCGCGCGTGCCACGGTGACGCTTCCCGTCGACCGCTGAAACACGCCGAAACAATTCCGCGACGCGGCGACATATCGCGGCGAGGCGGACAGCGCATCCGGACCCAATCTTACGGGGAGTTCACCGATGCCCGCTCACGACGACCATCACGACGATCATGGCCACAGCCTGGCCGAAGACCTGAAGGCGATGGAGGCACTGGTCGCGCGCCGCCGTGCGCTCAAATGGTTCGCCGGTGCCAGCATGGCGGGGATCGTCGCCGCCTGTGGAGAAGGCAGCGGATCGTCGAGCACGACGACCACGACGTCCACTCCCACACCGACACCAACCGCGACCGCCACCGCGACACCCACGCCGACGCCGACCGCGACGGCGACCGCCAGCGGCAGCTGCATCGTCGACCCGACCGAAACCAACGGCCCCTACCCGGCCGACGGCACCAACACTTCGTCAGGGTCGACCAGCAACGTCCTGACCTCGAGCGGCATCGTCAGGAGCGACATCCGCTCGAGCTTCCTCGGCTCGAGCACCACCACCGCGACCGGCGTCCAACTCACGCTCACGCTCACCGTGGTCAACGTCAACGCGGCGTGCGCGGCGCTCGCCGGCTATGCCGTCTACATCTGGTGTTGCGACCGCCAGGGCAATTACTCGCTCTACACAGCACCGGCGGAGAGCTATCAGCGCGGCGTCCAGGTTACCGACAGCAGCGGTCAGGTCACCTTCACGCTGATCTTCCCCGGCTGTTATTCGGGGCGCTGGCCGCACATCCATTTCGAGATCTTCTCGTCGCTGTCGAATGCGATCGGTGGCAATTACGCCTCGCTCGTCTCGCAGCTCGCGATGCCGACGGCGGCGTGCACTTCGGTCTATGCCGACACCACGACCTATCCGTCGAGCGCGACTAACTTCGCCAGTATCAGCCTGTCGTCGGACAATGTTTTCGGCGACAATAGCAGCAGCCAGATCGCGCAGCAGACTCCGGCGCTGACCGGCGGGCCCAGCTCAGGCTATGTCGCGACGGCGCTCATCGGACTCGCGCGGTAGAAGACCGCCCAACGCCTCCGGGGCGCACCGCGCGAGGCGGGGCACGGCGCGGGAGGGCGCTGTGCCCCGCTACCGTGATTGCGCGCTAGGGGCGCGAATCAATTCCGGCGGTGCTTCCCGCCATAGCGCCGGCCGATATAATCGCCGATCTTGCCCATCTCGTTCGCGGCTGCCAGCGCGCTCGCGTCGCAGCATGGCAGCGGATTTTGCGCGTGATCCGCGGCACTTGCCTGCACCTTGTCGCACAAATTCTCGATATCCGCGCGCGTCAGCAGGTTCTTTTCACGCAATACGCACAGCAGACTCTGCAGAATCAGCATGGTCTTGTCGCTGCTGTCGCCAGCAACAAACTCGACGTCTTTCATCGTCACTCTCTCCTTATCTTTGGAAAGAGGTTATGCTTATTGCGTCAAAAGGCAAGCGGACGATCTAATCGATCACTGAAGGCCGCCGCCGAGTGCCCGATATAACTCGATCAGGTTGCTCGACCGGGTCGTGCGAGTGGTAACCAATTGCTGTTCCGCGGCGTAAGCGGTGCGTTGCGCGTCGAGCGCGACCAGGAAGCTGTCGACGCCGGCGCGATAGCGTGCGTCGGACAATTTGGCGGCCACTTGCGCGGCATTGGCGCGCGCGGTCTGGGCAGAAACCTGCTCGTCGATCGTGCCACGCTGCGCCAGCGCGTCGGCGACTTCGCGGAAAGCGGTCTGAATGGTCTTTTCGTACGTCGCCACGGCCGCCTTTTGCGACGCCTTGGCATAATCGAGATTGCCCTTGTTGCGGCCGGCGTCGAACAGCGGCAGCGCGACCGATGGAGCAACATTATAGGTGCCGGTCCCCGCCCCGAACAGTCCGGTCAACCCGCTGCTGATCGTGCCCAGCGCCGCGGTCAGCGAAATGCGCGGGAAAAAGGCCGCCCGTGCCGCACCGATATTGGCATTCTGCGCGATCAACTGATGCTCGGCCTGGAGCACGTCCGGACGCCGCAGCAGCACCTCCGACGACAGGTTGGCGGGCAAGGCGTCGCGAGTCACGCGGCCTTCGCCGAGCGCCACCGGCAACAGATCGGCCGAGACGGTCGTCCCGGCGAGCAGGTTGAGCGCGTTCTGATCCTGCGCGATCCTGGTCTGGAGCGTGGCGATATCATTGCGCGCCGCCTGGTAATTGGTCTCGGCCTGCCGCGATTCGAGTTCGGACGCGACGCCGATGCGGAATTGCGCGCGCGTCAGCTCGAGCGTCTGTTCGAAAGTCTTGAGCGTGCTCTGCGACAGCCGCAATTGCTCCTGATCGGACGCCAGCGTCAGCCATGCCGTGGCGATTTCCGAGATCAGGCTGATCCGCGTCGTGCGCTGCGCTTCCTCGGTCGCGAAATATTGTTCGAGCGCGGCCTTGGACAGATTGCGCAGCCGCCCAAACAGGTCGAGTTCGAACGAGGAGAAGCCGACATTGGCCTGGAAATACTGGATGTCGGTCGACGAACCGCCGCCGCCCGCGCCTGCTCCGCCAGCCCCGGCGCCCAGGCTGTTGGTATAAGTGGCCGAGCCGTTGGCGCTGATGCTCGGCAGGATGTCGGCACGCTGGACGCGATATTGCGCGCGCGCCTGGAGCACGTTGGCCGCGGCCACCCGCAAGTCACGATTGTTGTCGAGGCCGAGCTGGATCACCTGGCGCAGGCGGTCGTCGGTGAAGAAGTCGCGCCAGCCGATCGCGGTCACATCCGGCGCGTCGGTCGCGGCCCGCGGATAGACACCGCCTTCGGGCAGCGCGGTCGGGACAGCTCCCGAAGGCCGGACATATTTAGGAGCGAGGTTGCAGGCCGACAGCGCACTGCCGGCAAGCAGGAGGACGAGGATGGGACGAACGGTCACGGATCAGGCTCCCTGCGGCGCGGCCGCATCGGTATCACGGTCGGTCGATGCATCGCGCTCGCCGTGCCGGCCGAACAGGCGCAGCACCACGACGAAGAACATCGGCACGAAGAAGATGGCGAGGATGGTGGCCGACAGCATGCCGCCCACGACCGCGCGGCCGATGGCGTGCTGCCCGCCCGCCCCCGCGCCCGCCGCGATCGCCAGCGGGAACACGCCGAAGATGAAGGCGAAGCTGGTCATCAGGATCGGACGCAGGCGCAGCTTGGCCGCCGCGACCGCTGCCTCGAACGCATTGAGCCCGTCGCGCATCTTCTCCTCGGCGAACTCGACGATCAGGATCGCGTTCTTCGCCGACACGCCGATCGTCGTGATCAGCCCGACCTGAAGATAGATGTCGTTGTTGAGCCCGGTGATGGTCGCAGCAAGCAAGGCGCCGACAACGCCGAGCGGGACGACCAGCAGGACCGAGATCGGCACCGACCAGCTTTCGTAGAGCGCGGCGAGGCACAGGAACACGATCAGCAGCGACAGCCCATAGAGCGCGGGCGCCTGTCCGCCGGACAACCGCTCCTCATAGGACAGGCCTGTCCATTCGAGCGCGGTGCCGGGTGGGAGTTTGGCGTGGATATCCTCCATCGCCTTCATCGCGGCTCCGGACGCCACGCCTGGCGCGGGCGCCCCCTGGATTTCGATCGCCGGCTGGCCGTTATAGCGAGTCAGCTGCACCGGGGCCTGCGCCCAGCTCAGCGTCGAGAAAGCGGTATAGGGCGCCATCTGACCATTGCTCGAGCGCACGTAGAAGCTGCCGATATCATCGGGTTTGAGCCGATACGGTTCGTCGGCCTGAATGTAGACGCGCTTGACGCGGCCGCGGTCGATGAAGTCGTTGATATAAGAGCCGCCCCACGCCGCGGCCATGGTGGAGTTCACGTCGCCGAGATCGAGCCCGAGCGCGCGCGCCTTGTCCTGATCGATATCGACCTTGAGCTGCGGTGCGTCCTCCAGCGAGTTTGGCCGCACGCCGACCAGACTTTTGTCCTGAGACGCCATGCCCAGCATCATGTTGCGGGCCTGGATCAGCCGATCATGTCCAATCGCGCCGGTATCGACCAATTGCAGATCAAAGCCGGTCGCATTGCCGAGTTCGGAGACCGCGGGCGGCACGACCGCGAAGATCAGACCGTCGTTATACTGAGAAAAGGTCCCCATCGCCCGGCCGGAGATAGCCGCCGCGCTGTTCTGACCGCCCTTGCGTTCCGACCAGGGCTTGAGCGGAATCCAGGCGATGCCGCTATTCTGGCCGGCGCCCGCGAAGCTGAATCCATTGACAGTGAAGACGCCGTCGACGTTCGCCTTCTCCTCCTGCAGGAAATGATCCCGGACAAGATCCAGCCCCTTGGCGGTGCGGCTGGCGGTGGCACCCGACGGCCCCTGGACAATGGCAATGACATAACCCTGATCTTCATCGGGCAGGAAGCCGGTCGGCAAGCGCCAGAACAGCAGCCCCATGCCGATTACGACCAAGGCGTAGATCAGGATCGAGCGCTTCCAGCTGCGCGCGGTCGACCGCACACCTTTTTCGTATCGGACCTGGCCACGTTCGAACTTGTCGTTGAACCAACGGAAGAAGCGCGCCAGCAGGCCATTGCCCTTTTCCTTGTTCGGATCATGCGGCTTCAAAATGGTGGCGCACAAAGCGGGCGTCAGGATCAACGCGACCATCACTGACAGCGCCATCGCCGACACGATCGTGAGCGAGAATTGGCGATAGATCACGCCGGTCGATCCGCCAAAGAACGCCATCGGCAGGAACACCGCCGACAGGACCAGGCCGATCCCGACCAGCGCGCTGCTGATCTCATCCATCGACTTGCGCGCGGCGTCCTTGGGACTCAATCCCTCGGTGGTGATCAGGCGTTCGACATTCTCGACCACGACGATCGCGTCGTCGACCAACAGGCCGATCGCCAGCACCATGCCAAACAGGGTCAGCGTGTTGATGCTGAACCCGGTCAGCGCCATCACCCCGAACGTACCCAGCAGCACCACCGGAACGGCGATCGTCGGGATCAATGTGGCACGGAAGTTCTGGAGGAACAGGAACATCACCAGGAAGACGAGGACGACCGCCTCGATCAGCGTCTCGACGACATGCTCCACCGACAGACGCACGAACGGCGTGGTGTCATAGGGGTAGATGACCTTTACGTCGGACGGGAATTGCTTGGCGACGGCATCGACCTGCTCTTTGACGGCGGTCACCGTGCTCAGCGCATTGGCGCCCGGCGCCAGCTTGATGCCGATACCGGTCGCCGGCTTGCCGTTATATTCCGCGTTGAAGCCGTAATTCTCCGCGCCCAGTTCGACCCGCGCGACGTCGCCCAGCCGCACCACCGAGCCATCGGCGCCGCTCTTCAGCCGGATCTGCGCGAATTGCTCGGGCGTGTTCAGGCGCGACTGCACCGAAACGGTCGCGTTGAGCATCTGCTCCTTGGGCGCCGGCAACCCGCCGACCTGACCGGCCGAGACCTGCGCGTTCTGCGCGCGGACCGCGGTCATCACGTCGGTCATCGTCAGCGCGTAATTGTTGAGCTTGAGCGGATCGACCCAGATGCGCATCGCATATTGCGAGCCGAACAATTGCGTATCGCCGACGCCGTTAACCCGGCTGAGCGGATCCTGCACCTTCGAGGCGACGATATCGGCAAGGTCCTTGCCGTCATGCGCGCCATTTTCCGAATAGAGACCGATGAACATCAGGAAATTCTGGGTCGCCTTAGCGACCTGGATGCCCTGCTGCTGAACTTCCTGCGGAAGGAGCGGCGTTGCCGCCTGCAGCTTGTTCTGGACCTGGACCTGCGCGATGTCCGGGTTGGTACCCTGTTCGAAGGTCAGCGTGATGGTCACGGTGCCGGCCGACGAGGACGAGGACGAGAAGTAGCGAAGGTGGTCCAACCCCTTCATCTGCTGCTCGATGATCTGGGTCGTCGTATTCTCGAGCGTCTGCGCGTCCGCACCCGGATAGGTCGCGGTGATCGAGATCGAGGGCGGCGCGATGCTCGGAAATTGCGCGATCGGCAATGAGCGGATCGCGATGACGCCGGCCAGCATCAGGACGATCGCGATCACCCAGGCGAAGATCGGCCGGTCGATGAAGAAACGTGACATGGACGGTTACTTCGCCTGAGCCTGGCCCGGCTGCTGCGGCGCAGCGGGCTTGGCGTTTGGATTCCATGGCTGCGGCGTGACCGGCATGCCGGGGCGCAGCATCATCGCGCCTTCGACGATCACCTTGTCGCCGGGTTTGAGTCCGCTGGTGACCAGCCAGGCATCGCCGACGACGCGTTCAGTCTTGATCACGCGCGGCTCGACCTTGTTGCCCTGACCAACGACCAGCGCGGTCGCGTTGCCGCGCTCGTCACGGCCGACCCCGCGCTGCGGCACCAGCATGCCCTGAAGCTGCGTTCCCTGCGCCAGTTGCGCGCGGGCATACATGCCCGGCTGCAACAGCCCGTTGGGATTGGCGAATTGCGCGCGGATCGTCTGCGACCCCGTATTGGGATCGACCGTCACGTCGGCGAACCGCAGCGTGCCTTCGGGTCCGTAGGTCGACCCGTCCTCCAGCTTCAATTTGACGCGCGCCAGTCCTTCGCTCGCCACCTGGCCCGACAGGATCTGCTGCCTGAGCTTGAGCAGGTCGGAGCTCGATTGCTGGATGTCGACATACATTGGATCGAGCCGCTGGATCGTGGTCAGCGCATTCGCCTGCGACGCGGTGACCAGCGCACCAATGGTGTAGACCGATCGGCCGATCCGCCCGCTGATCGGCGCGCGAATGGTGGTGCGGCCAAGATCGATCGTGGCGCTGCGCAGCGCGGCCTGCTGGGCGGCGACATCGGCGCGCGCCTGTTCGGCACTGGTCAGCGCATTCTCGTAATCCTGGCGTGAAATCGCATTGATCTTGACGAGCTCGCCATAACGACGCGCGAGCGCCGCGCTCGACGCGATCGCCGCCTGCGCCTTGGCCAGCGCTGCCCGCGCATTCGCCACTTGCGCCTGATAGGGCGCGGGATCGATCCGGTAGAGCGCCTGGCCCTTGGCGACCATGTCGCCTTCCTGGAACAACCGGGCGAGGATGATTCCGTTGACCTGCGGCCGTACGTCCGAGGTTTCATAGGCCGTGGTACGGCCGGGGAGCTCGGTGGTCAGCGTCACCGGCTGCTCTTTCACGATCACATATCCGACCGGCGGCGCGCCTGGGCCCGGCGGCTGTTGCCCGCCCTGCCCGCAGGCGGCAAGCGACACGAGAGCAAGCGCGGGAAGCGCGTTACGAAGAAATGACATGCTAATCTCGCCGGGCTATGATATGTGAGTGAACGCTCACTCACAGAAATGCTGCTACTGCGAACAACTGATACAAGTCAAGCCAAGGATTGAGGAATGTCGACGATGTTAGACTGTTGGGGGCTGTTGCCAACCCTCCCCGCCGGACGGGCGGCGGAGCGCCGACAGCACATTCTCGACACGTCGCGCCGCCTCTTCATCCAGAATGGATTCCACGGAACGGGCGTGGCCCAGATCGCCGTCGCCTCGGGAATCAAGGTCGGCCAGATCTATCGCGATTTCTCCTCGAAAGAGGATATCATCGCCGCGATCGCCTTTCGCGACCTCTCGCAATTCCTCGACGAAGCCACGCTGCAACGCGCGATCGATGCCGGCGACATGGCGGCGATCCGCCAGTGGATTCTGGCCTTCGTGACTTATGACGAGGACGTCGAAGGCTATCGGCTGATGCCCGAAATCATGGCCGAATCGTCGCGCAATCCCCGCGTCGCGCGGCTGCAGGAAGACATCAGCGCGAGCGTGAAGAGCGCGCTGGTGGCGGCGTTGACGGCATGGGCACCGGGCGCCGACCGTGAGGCCGCGCGCGCGGAACTGGCCGATCTGATCCTGACGTTGGGCGGCGGGCTGTGCCAGTCGATCGTAATGGAGGCGCTGCGCGGGCGCGACTATCTTCCGCTGTGCGAACGGCTGCAATCGATCGTCAGCCGCGAACTCGAGCTGATCCGCGAATCGGAAAGCTGGCCGCACCCGTCGGTTTAGCAACCTCCCCGTCCGGTCGGCGGAGTAATATCAAGATTCCTGTGCACGCTTCGTCCGCGAAAAAAATTTCAACGCAGATGTCGATTTTCGACTCCTTCGCTCGTCGTTCGAATGCCGCTCCTCAAGAGACGGCGTCAACGAGGAGGCAGGACGATGCGTGCAATGAGGTTCCCGAAAAGCGCCGGCGACAATGCAAGCGGCTCCTTCAGTGCGGCCTGGAAAAGGACGACGAGATCGCTGGCCAGGCTCGCGGCCAGGCTGATAGTCACCGCGCCGGCCTTGTTCGCCGTATCGGCCGGCACCGCCGCGGACCAGACCGCATCCTATCCGCGCATGGCCCCTGTCGGCGCCTATCTGATGGACCGCGGCCAGGAAATCGCGCTGGCGAGAAGCGCCGCGCCTGAGCCGATTTCCAAGGATGCGACCATTCTGGTCCTGACCCGCACCGGTTATGAAACCGCCGTCGCGGGCAGCAACGGCTTTGTCTGCATGGTGTCCCGCGGTTTCAGCGGCGCGCCGGATTGGCCCGAACGGTGGAACCCGAAGATCCGCGCCGCCGAATGCCAGAACCCGCAGGCGGCGCAGTCGATGGCGCCGCTCGCCAAACTGCGCACCGCCATGACGCTTGCCGGCCGGACCGATGCGGAGATCATGGAGCGCATCAAGACCGCGCTACGCACCAAGGAGATTCCGCCGCTGGCGCCGGGCGCGATGTCGTACATGATGTCGAAATCCTCTTACCTGTCCGATGAGGGAGATCACGACATGCCGCACGTCATGTTCTTCATCCCGTTCAAGGATGGCAACAATTGGGGCGCCAACGCGGCTGGATCGCCGATCTTCGGCGGCAATTATTGGTTCGCGACGCCGGATCACGCGGCCGAAACCGATGCTCTCCCGCCTTTGTCGGTCCTCCTGCTGGGAGCCTGCACCTGGTCCGATGGCACGCCAGCGCCGACGCACCCGATGTAGGCGCCTCGACGGACGCTGTTGGCATGCTAGGCAGTCGGTTGGCCATGGCGCGCGGTTTGAGCACCCCATGGCCAACCGGTTTCTGGAGAGGGAGGTCTCGGCGGCCGTTGGACTTCCCTCAGTGCCACGCCCCTCCGGTTGCGGCCCTCTGCCCGCGCCGCTAAGCCCCGCGCATGTCGCATGGCGCCCCGCTCACGCTCTACAACAGCCTGTCGCGCTCGCTCGAGCGTTTCGAGCCGATCGATCCCGCGAACGTGCGCGTCTATTCGTGCGGGCCGACGGTCTATAACTACGCCCATATCGGCAATCTGCGCGCTTATGTGTTCACCGACACACTAAGCCGCGTGCTGACGTGGAAGGGTTTCCCCCTGACGCACGTCATCAACATCACCGATGTCGGGCATCTGACCAGTGATGCCGATGCCGGCGACGACAAGATGGAAGCCGCGGCACGCAAGAACGCGACGAGCATCTGGGATATCGCCGCGCATTACACCGCGGCGTTCAAGCAGAACCTCAAGGACCTCAACATCCGCGAGCCGTCGCGCTGGTCGGTCGCCACCGACCACATCCAGGAGATGATCGCGTACGGCGAGAAGATCGCCCCCAAACATTGCTATCAGCTCGATAGCGGCCTCTATTTCGACGTCTCGACGGTGCCCGATTATGGCCGACTTGCCGGCGCGCAGGACGATGTCCGAGAGGGCCGGATCGAAACGGTCGAAGGCAAGCGCCACCCGCAGGATTTCGCGATCTGGCGCGCGTCGGCGCCGGGTGAGAATCGCCAGATGGAATGGGATTCGCCCTGGGGCCGCGGCGCACCGGGCTGGCATCTCGAATGTTCGGTGATGAGCGAGAAATATCTGGGCTCGCCATTCGACATTCATACCGGCGGGATCGACCATCGCGAGATCCACCATCCCAATGAGATCGCGCAGAACCAGGCCTATTGCGATTGTGACGACACCGGCGCGCGCTGGTGGATGCACAACAATTTTCTGGTCGAGCGTGCCGGTAAGATGTCGAAATCGTCGGGCGACTTCCGCACCTTGCAAAAGCTGATCGACGCCGGCGTCCATCCGCTCGCCTATCGGCTGATGTGCCTGTCGGCACATTACCGCTCGGAGCTCGAGTTCAGCGAGGAGAATCTCGCCGCGGCACTCACCCGGCTCAAGCGGCTGGCGATCACCGTAGGCCAGCTTCGCGACCGCCCGCCCGCGCCCTCGGCGGGGTCGGCATTGGCTTATCGCGAGCGGCTCGACGAGGCGGTGTCGGACGACCTCAACACGCCCAAGGCTTTGGTCGTGCTCGACGAATTGCTCGGCGACAAGAAAGTCGCACCGGCCGATCGCCTCGCCGCGCTCGCCGATTTCGATGCGGTACTGGGGCTCGATCTTGCCGGCCTCAGCCGCGAAGACCTGCGCGTACGCCCGGCGGCCGCAACCGTGACCGAGGCCGACATCGCCGCGCGGCTCGCCGAACGCCGCGACGCGCGCGCGGCCAAGGACTTCGCCCGCTCCGACACGATCCGCGACGAGCTCGCCGCTCGCGGGGTCGAGGTGATGGACGGCGACCCGCTCGGCTGGGACTGGCGACCGACGCTCGCTTGAAAGCCCGCGCCAGGTGGCTAAGCTCCGGCGCCGAAGGATAGAATAGGGGGAGTGAAATGCACGGACGCGTATTGGGATGGGATAATACGGCCAGCCAGGGACAGATCTCCGGCGACGACGGTCAGCGCTACACCTTTACCCGGCCAGATTGGCGCGAAACCTATTGGCCCGCGCGCGGGCAATTGGTCGATTTCGAAGCCAATATGGGCAATGCCGGGAATATCTATGTGCTGCAGGGCGCCGCGGCCGGCGCGGCCGGTACGCCAGGGCACAAGGACAAGATCGCCGCCGCCTTGCTCGCTTTCTTCCTCGGCGCATTCGGCGCCCACAAATTCTATCTCAACAAGACCGGCGCCGGGGTGACGATGCTCCTGCTGTCGACCGTCGGCTGCATCTTGCTGTTCATCCCGCCGATGATCATGGGGCTGATCGCGTTCATCGAATTCATCATCTATCTCGTGACTGACGATGCCGAGTTTCAACGCAAGTACGTCCAGGGCAATCAGTCTTGGTTCTGATGGCGTGAAGGCCCTTTTGCCCGCGCTGGCGCGCCCGCTGCTCGAGCCGCACTTGCCGGCCGGGCTAGACGTTGCGTGGTTCGCAACACCGGCCGAGGCCAATGCGATGATCGCCGATGCTGACATCGCCTGGGCCGACATGCAGCCGACCAGCCTGACCGCGGAAGCGATCCGCAAAGGCGAGCGGCTCAAATGGGTATCGACCATCTATGCCGGGCTCGACGCTTTCCCGCTCGACCTGATGCGAGAGCGCGGCACGATGCTGACCAACGGCGTCGGGATCAACGCCATCACGGTCGCCGAATATGCCGTAATGGGCGTGCTCGTCGCCGCCAAGCGCTTCGACGAGGTGGTCCGTGCACATGATCGCCACGAATGGCCGAAGGACGCCCCGGGCAAGGTCGAGTTGTTTGATACCCGCGCGCTGATCGTCGGCATGGGCGCGATCGGCAAATTGATCGCGATGCGGCTGGAGGCGTTTGGCGTCGAGGTCACCGGCGTCACCCGATCCGGCCGCGACGGCACGCTGACGCCCGACCAATGGCAGGAGAGGCTCGGCGACTTCGACTGGGTGATCCTCGCCGCGCCATCGACCGACGAAACCAAGGCGATGGTCGGCGCCGCCGAACTCGCGCGAATGAAGCCGTCGGCCTGGCTGATCAATATCGCGCGCGGCGACATGATCGACGAGGAGGCACTGCTCGCCGCACTTCACGGACGCAAAATCGCCGGCGCGTTCCTTGATCCCACGCATCCCGAGCCGCTGCCCGCCGATCATCCCTTGTGGTCGGCGCCCAATTGCATGGTCACGATGCATCTGTCGGGCCGCAGCCAGACCAAGATGTTCCCGCGCGCCGCCGCTTTGTTCCTGCGCAACCTCGACGCGTTCGTGAACGATCGGCCGATGGAGAATGTGGTCGATCTGGTGCTGGGGTATTGAGCGTTCAGCGTTCCGCCACTTCGCTCCTGAAAAGGTCGTAGTCGCGGATGTAATCTTCGGCGTCATAGCTGTGTGACGCCGCGACCAGCAGCACGCCGTCAGCGCTGAAATCGTATTGCGTCCCCCATGTCATCGGCGCGAGGTACAGGCCGATGGTCGGGTCCTCGAGACGGATCTGGGCACGGGTCGCGCCATCGTCGATCGACACCGACAGCGCGCCGTGCGCGGCGATCAGGAATTGCTCGCAGGCGCGGTGCGCATGCTCGCCGCGCACGCTGTCCCCGGGGACGTTCTGGACCAAGAATACCCGCTGCGGAGCGAACGGCACGCCTTTGCCCGCCTCGAACGGCACCAGACTACCGCGCGGATCGACGAAATGCGGCAGCCGTTCGATGAAGCAACCCTTCACCGGAAGATTGAGCCGCGACCCGATCGCCTGACCCACCGCGTCGCCGGGCATTATCGTATCGGAAGCGGGCCGTACCTCGCCCCGTTTGATCACTCTCGCGGGATTGCCGACCACCGTCGCATGCGCCGGAACGTCCCGCGTCACCACGGCCCCTGCCCCGACCATCGCGCCGCGGCCAATTCGGATACCGGGAAGGATCGTCGCATTGGCACCGATTGACGCGCCGTCCTCGATTACCGTCTCCACGAATGCCTCGGGATATTGCTTCGATCTTGGGTGAAGGTCGTTGGTGAAAGTCGCGTTGGGGCCGATGAAAACATTGTCGCCGACCCTCAGCCCGTCCCACAGTTGAACGCCGCACTTTATCGTCACGGCATCGCCGACGACGACGTCATTCTCGATGAAAACATGGTCGCAGACGTTACAGTCACGGCCGATCTTGGCCCCGGGCAATATATGCGCGAACGCCCAGACGCGCGTGCCGCTGCCCACATTCCTGCTCTCGCACAGGCCGGCAGAATGGACGAAAAGAGGCGTATCGCTGGTCATAGTTCTTTCCCGCCGCCATCGACGATTCGCGCAACGATGCGCAGCGGCCGGCGCTTGGTGTTCTCGAACGTCCGCCACAGATAGGACCCGATGATCCCCTGCACGGCCAGGATCGCCGATCCGAAGAACGTTATCAGCAAGGCCAGCGTCGTGTAGCCCGGTTCGGTGATTTCTCCCGTCAATCGCGCGATCGCCACGCCGATGCCGAATACCAGACTGATCAGCACTCCGACAACGCCGACCCACAGGACCAGGATGAGCGGCAAGTCGGTAAACGAGAAGATGCTGTCCATCATGTAGCGCAGCCGGCGACCAACCCCCCACGCGCTAGTGCCGATCTCGCGCGGGCGGCGCTCATAGGTGACGAATGACCGACGAAAGCCGATCCAGAACAATTGCGCGATCAGCGAACTGTTAGGCTCCTCGATGGCGAGCAGTTCTTCGCGTGCGGCAAGGTTGCACGCGAAAATGTCTACGCCGCCGCGCGGCACGCCCGAGATCACCAGCTTGCGATACAGCCACCAGAAGGTGCGCGACAATGCGTCGCGCAGCGGCGCATCGTTGCGTTTGACGCGCTGGCCGAACACGATATCGCATTCGTCGGCTTCCAGCGTCGCGAAGAATCGCGCGATCAGTTCGGGGGGTTCCTGAAGATCGGCCGCCATCACGGCGAACAGCCGTCCCGACGCGTGTTCGAGCCCAGTCCGGATCGCGGTGAACGACCCAAAATTGCGGCTGTGGAAGACGATGCGCGAGGGGAAAGACAGGCCCGCTTGAGCGCGGGCCAGCACCTCGCCCGAAGCGTCGGGCGAACCGTCGATGACGAAGACAACCTCGAGATCGCCGTCGAGCGTGCGATGCAATTCGGTCAGCGCCACCAGCAGCGGCGGGATGTTGAGCTCATTGAGATAGACGGGGATAATCAGCGAGCGCGACGGTGCCGCGATCCCCGAGGCGTCGTCAGCAGCGCGAACCGAGCTCATGCCGAATAGGACCTTAGGGCGTCGCACACCTGTGCGACTTCGTCGTCGGTCATTTCCGGGAAGCACGGCACGCTCAGGATGCGCTTGACGGACCTACGGCTGATATCGAGCCCTCCTGGACCGATCCGCTGGTCGCCGGTCGCCCAACCGGCTTGGTCGCAGTCGAGAATTGGGAAATGGATGTCGGTCGACACGCCCCGTTCCCTGAGATGCGTTTCCAGGCGATCGCGATCGTCGGTGAGCATTACGGCAAGGTGACCGACGGTTCCGTGCTGGCTCGACACGATCGCGGTGCCGGCGACGACCGCCGCCGCGTAGCGAGCGATGATCTCCCGCCGCCGCTCATTGTCGGCGTCGACATGAGGGAGCAGCGCCGACAGCAACGCCGCCTGCAGCTCGTCGAGCCGCGAGTTGCGACCGCCGGCGGTCACCACGTCGTATTTGCCGCCCCAGCCGTACATGCGCAATTGCGCGACCCGGGCGGCCAGCTCGGCATCGCCGGTTACGATCGCCCCGCCATCGCCAAGCGCGCCGAGATTCTTGGTCGGGTAGAAGCTGAACGTCGCCAGCTCGCCGAATGCGCCCGCTCCAGCCCCGCAGCCGCGCAGGCCGTGCGCTTGGGCGCAATCCTCGATGACCGGCACATCGGCATGCCCGGCGGTATCCAACGCGGCGCGCAAGGCGGGGACATCGACCAGGCCGCCGTAAAGATGTGTGACGACGACCGCGCCCGTCGCCGGCCCGACCCCTGCCACGGCATGGTCGATATCGATCAGCTGGGACCGCTCCTCGATATCGACATAGACCGGCGTCAACCCGATCAGCCGGCAGGCCGTTGTCGTGTAACCACCGGCATTGGCAACGGTCACTACCTCGCGCCGCGCCGGATTGGTGACCAGGCAGCGCAACGCGATCTCCAACGCATCGCTGCCATTCGCCACGCCGACGCAATGCGCGACACCGGTCGCTGCGGCGAAGTCGCGGCAGAAGGCGGCGGTGCGGGGCCCGTTGATCCAATAGCCCGACGCCAGCACGTCGAGCGCGACCGACGACAGCTCCGCCTCGTGACGCGCATAGCGCCGGCGCAGATCGTTCATCGGAATCGACGTCATCGGGCAACTCCGAAGGAACCGTTCGCTTCGCTACTCGGCGGCACCACGACGGCGGGCGTCGCGGCGTCGCGCGAGAACCGCGCGATTGTCGCGCGATAGCCCAGCGCAGCCAGCACGATCAGGCACGGCCATGTCTCGATCACATAGCGCGATTCCATCACCGCGCTGGCATAGATTAGGTTAAGGACCAACATTTCGGCCGCCCGGCCGAGCAACGCCGCCAGCGACAGAATGCCAAGGGCCTGCGGCCAATCGAGAACGGCGCTGAGGGCGAAGCGCGACGCGACGACCTGCCGAGCGAGTGCCCACGACCCGATCAGCGTAAAAAGGATCAAGACGATCTTGAGGAGCACGACGGTGGCCGCCACCAATCGCGACACGAGAGGCGGGGGTGACAGGCCGAAGATAGTAGTGAGCGCGGCGCCGCCATCCGCACTGCCCCACAATTGCACCGTCCGCGCGGCCGGTGCGGTGACGAACGCCTGGAGCGGCCGCGCCGCACGCAGCTGCTCGGCGGCCGCCGCAAAACGCGCGTCCACCGCCGGCGTGTAGCCGCCCGTCTGCCATGCCTGGAGCGCCGCAGCGATGTCGGCGCGACCGGCAGTGTCGGCAAAGGCGCGCGCTGGATAATTCTCCACGGCGAACCCATGCCAGCCCGTATTGCCCTCGGCAAAGGCGAAATCGTGAAATTCACCTGGTGTAAGCAGCCAGGCGCGGGTCCAGGTGAAATAGCCGGGCCGGGCGTTATTCGGATTATCCTTGGCGCCCGAATTCACATACCGGGGTTCGCCTTGGCTGGCATATTGCAGCGCCATCATGCCCAGGATTGGAGCGGCAAATAACGCGAGCGCGAGCGCGGTCCCGGCGATCACCTTGCGCCCTCCACGGCGCACCAGCAGCAAGCACCACGGCACGAGCAACAGGACGAGTAACGGCAGAAGGTCGATCCGCAAGAAAGCGGCTACTCCCGCCAGCAGCCCGCCAAGGGCAAGACGCCACACCGCCCCGTCGATCGCCGCCGCCGCCAGCAGATACAACCCGATGAACAGTCCGAACGTCGCCAGCGAGTCGGGAACGACGAAATTGGTCCAGGATGCGGTAATCGGCTGAAGCGCGATCACCCCCATACCGATGAGATAGGCCCAGCGATTGCGCGGGCCGACCTGGCGATAGAAGTGCATCAGCAATGCCACGAGCGCCACGTCAAACGCAATTTGCACGACGTGCATCGCGTCGGCGATGGGCTGTCCCAACCGTCTGAACGGCACCGGATTCCAGATCGCGTCGTGCCCCAGGAACGCGATCACCGGCGCCAGGACGACGGAAAAGGATCGCGACTGCGCGGTGGCCGGTGGCATCTGGCCGTGTTGCAGGAGGTGCTGGGCAGCGCTTACATACAGGAAACCGTCACCGTTCAGGACGCCGGGACCGAGTAGCAGGATAGCCGCGCGCAACGCGAGCAGCGCCACCATCAGCCAGCCGCCCGCAAGCCACGTCTGCCGCGTGGACGCCGGCGCGGTGTCGCGGATAACCCCGCTCACCGGAACACCAGGAAACGCATCAGCACGAAGGTCAGGCTGACCGTCACCGGCAAGCATGCGAGCTGCGCCACCAACGGGCCGACGCCTGCCCCTTCCCACAGCCTCAGCAGCATCAGGTTCACGATATAGGTCAGCGCATATACCCCCACGAAACGCGGCAAGCGCGTCGGATCGCGGCTATCGAATACCAGGCGGCCCAAGGTGAAAAAATTGAAGATCACGCCGATCACCATCGCGATCGCCAGCGCGATCCCGCTCGACAGGCCCGCGAGGATTCCGGCCGCGAAGACTACGTATCCGAACGCCGTATTGAGCACGCCGACCGCCAGGAAGCGGACGATCTGCCAGATATCGGCCTTTCGCAACTGCAGGCCGGGCGCGCCGACATCGCCTTTATCCTGTGACATGCTATCCGGCTCTAGGAATGGTGCAGCGTGGACGGGCCCACGAAAGGTGGTAGGCTAAAAATCGATCTTCACGGCGCCACCTAGGTGGCCGCCGTGCCGGACGAACAGCGCGAACGGCGAGCCCGAAAATAGCATGATGATTTTCGTCCCCTCGTCTCGCGGGCCTGCTCGGCACCGATGGTACTTGCGACGGCGGGTAAAGCCAATCCGAGCGCCGCGCAACGGTCGCGTGGCCGCGTGGCGCGGCGGCTTTGCGCAGCTCCTCGAGCCGAACCGCCGATCAGCTTGTATCTCCCTCCCCCGCCCGATATCGCCCGGCATATGAAGGGAATCATTCTCGCGGGGGGTTCGGGCTCCCGGCTGTATCCCGCCACATTGGCCGTCTCGAAACAGATGCTGCCGGTGTTCGACAAGCCGATGATCTATCATCCGATCTCGACGCTGATGATCGGTGGCATCCGCGACATCCTGATCATCTCGACACCGCGAGATCTGCCGTTGTTCCGGCAGTTGCTCGGCGACGGTTCGGCGTTCGGCATCAATCTCGATTATGCCGAACAGCCTGAGCCGAACGGCCTGGCCGAAGCCTTCATCATCGGGGCCGATTTTGTCGGCGGTGGCCCGGCGGCGTTGATCCTGGGCGACAATATCTTCCATGGCTCGGGCCTGGGCGCCTTGTGCAAGTCCGCCAGCGAGCGCGAGCGCGGCGCGACCGTGTTCGCCTATCAGGTCGAGGATCCCGAACGTTATGGCGTGGTCACCTTCGATCCGGCGACCAGGCGCGCCACCAGCATCGAGGAAAAGCCGGCCAAGCCGCAATCGCGCTGGGCAGTGACCGGGCTCTATTATTACGACAGTGACATTACCGAGATCGCGCGGTCGATCCGCCCGTCGCCTCGCGGCGAACTCGAGATCACCGATGTGAACACGATCTATCTCGAGCGTGGCGACCTGTCGGTTGTCCAACTGGGCCGTGGCTACGCCTGGCTCGACACCGGGACGCATGACAGCCTGCACGACGCCGGGTCGTTCGTCAGGACGATCGAGCATCGCCAGGGAATCAAGATCGCCTGCCCCGAGGAGATCGCGTTCGACATGGGCTGGATCGATGCCGAAGCGATGCTGAAGCGCGCCGACCTGCTCGGCAAGACCGACTACGCGACCTATCTTCGCCGCCGCGCGAGCACCGATTGGTGAGAACCGTCCTGGTCACCGGCGGTGCCGGATTTATCGGATCCGCGGTGGTGCGGCTGTTGGTCGGCTCCGGCACGCGCGTCGTCAATCTCGACAAGCTGACCTATGCCGGCAACCTCGCTTCGCTGTCCTCGGTAGAGCAGGCGCCCAATTACCGCTTCGTCCACGGCGATATCGCCGATCGCGAGCTGGTTGGCGTGCTGCTGCGCGAGGAGAATGTCGACAGCGTCATGCATCTCGCCGCCGAGAGCCATGTCGACCGCTCGATCGACGGGCCCGAGATATTCGTCACGACCAACGTGCTTGGCACGGTCCGGCTGTTGGCGACGGTGACGGATTATTGGCAAGTTCTGCCCGCCGATCGCCGCGCCCACTTCCGGTTCCACCATATTTCTACCGACGAAGTGTTCGGCGACCTTCCGTTCGACAGCGGCGTGTTCACCGAGACCACACCCTATGCGCCCTCCTCGCCTTATTCGGCGTCGAAGGCCGCGTCGGACCATTTCGTTCGCGCCTGGCACGAAACCTATGGGCTGCCCGTCGTGCTGTCGAACTGCTCGAACAATTACGGGCCGTTCCATTTTCCCGAGAAACTGGTCCCGCTGACGATCCTCAACGCGATCGATCGCAAGCCGCTGCCGGTCTATGGCCGCGGCGAGAATGTCCGCGACTGGCTGCATGTCGAGGATCACGCCCGCGCGCTCGACCTGGTGCTGACCAAGGGGCGCATCGGCGAAAGCTACAATATCGGCGGGCGTGAGGAGCGCACCAACCTGCAAGTGGTCGAGGCGATCTGCGATCTGGTCGACGAGCGCCTGGGCACCCACGGACAGCCGCCGCGGCGCTCGCTGATCAGCTTCGTCGCCGACCGTCCCGGACACGACCGCCGCTACGCAATCGACCCCGACAAGGCCGAGCGCGAGCTAGGCTGGCGCGTCCAGCACGACTTCAAGGACGGGCTGGCGCAGACGATCGACTGGTATCTCGCCAATCGCTGGTGGTGGGAGCCGATCCGCAGCGGCCGCTATGCCGGCGAGCGGCTCGGGCGAGCCTGACTCCGCTTCCCCGGCTCAGGCCGGAGCGGTCTGCTTGGCTACCTTCTCGAACGCGTCGAGCACGGTCGGGATCAGCGCCTCGGGCAGATTGTGGCCCATCCCCGGCACTTCGGTGATCTGCGCGCCCGCGATCGTCGTGGCGGTGTCGCGCCCGGCCTCGACCGGTACGAGCGGGTCGTCGGCGCCGTGGATCACCATCGTCGGCACCTTGATCGTCGCGATCGCCGCACGGCGGTCGCCATTCGCGACCACCGCGGCGAGTTGCCGACCAGGCCCGGCGGGATAGTGCATGCGATCGAAATCGCGTTCGACGCGTGCCCGCATCACGTCCTCCGAGACCGGATAGCCCGGGCTGCCAATGATCTTTTCGGCGCGCAGGCCGTGCGCGATCATCGTCTCGCGGTCGTTGCCGGTCGGGCGTGAGGTCAGCACCGCCATCGCCTCGGGCTTGGACGGCGGCAGGCCGGGATTGCCGGTCGACGACATGATCGAGGTCAGTGACAACACCCGGTCGGGATATTCCGCCGCAACCAATTGCGCGATCATCCCGCCCATCGACGCGCCCATGATGTGCGCGCGCCGGATGTCGAGCGCGTCGAGCAGACCGACCGCATCGGCGGCCATGTCGTTGAGCGAATAGGGCACGTCGGGCTTTCGTCCGGCGATCATCGCGCCGATCAGCGCCGGCAGTTCGGGCACCGGGGCGCCGTCGAACTTAGTCGACAGGCCGATATCGCGATTATCATAGCGGATCGCGAAATAGCCGCGCGCGACCAGGTCCTCGACGAACGGTAACGGCCAGCGCGTCAGCTGCGCCCCCAGACCCATGATCAGCAGCACCGCCGGATCAGTCGGTTCGCCGAAGGTCTCGTATTCGATCTCGATACCGTTCGCCTGGGCCTTCATCCGGATTTCCTCTCGTCGCTCACTGCCATCATATGCGCATCGATCACCGCGTCGATGGTCTTGTCGTCGACATGCAATTGCCCATCGATGATCAGCATGGCGAGACCGTGTGCCACCGACCAGGATTGCAGCGCGAAGATGCGCGCCTCCATCCCCGGCGGGGCGAGCCTCGCGGCATTCTCCATCAGAAAGCGCATCGCATTGTCGGGGGAGTCGGCGAGCTCGACCCTTTTGCCGGTCGGCGGGTTGGCGAAGATCAGACGGAACAAGGCAGTGTGGAGCAGCGCGAAACGGACATAGGCCGCGCCGGTCGCGTTGAATCCGGCAACCCCACCGCCCGCCGCGTCATAGGCGGCGTGCTGCACTTGACTCAGCATGTCGAGCCCCTGGGCGGCGAGCGCGGCCATCAACGCCGCCTTGTCGGGGAAATGGCGATAGACCGCGGTAGCGCTGACCCCGACGCCGCGCGCGACCTCGCGCAGCGACAGATCCTCTGCGTCGCGTGCCGCGAGCAGGCGCAACCCCTCGGCGATCAGCGCCGCGCGCAGGTCGCCATGATGATAGGAGGTTTTCGCCACTAACCCGTGCTTCTTCTGTTCAAGACCAAATCCATGTTGACACTGTTACCATGATCGATATGTTGACGCCATAAACATCGAGTCGGAGACCAGTCATGGCGAGCGTGATCGAAAATGCAATCCGGGGCACCGTCACCAAGGGCATCGGCGTGGTCGCCGAATTCAACCGTAAGCGCATGCCCGACCAGGACCATCCGTTTCTGACCGGCATCCACAAGCCGATGGATCGCGAAGTCACGCTGGAGGATCTGCCGGTCTCCGGCACGATCCCGACGGAGCTCGATGGCCGCTATCTGCGGATCGGTCCGAACCCCGCCAAGCCCGAGGCCAAGGGTTATCACTGGTTTGTCGGCGACGGCATGATCCACGGCATCGCGCTCAAACAGGGCAAGGCCTTGTGGTATCGCAATCGCTGGATCCGGTCGAAGCAGGTCGCGGCGGAAACGGGCATGCCGGCGGCACCCGGTCCGCGCCACGCGAGCTTCGACACCGTCAACACCAACGTCCTGGGCATCGCAGGCCGCACCTGGGCTTTGGTCGAGGCGGGCAGCTATCCGGTCGAACTGTCCGACACGCTCGACGAGCAAACCTATAATCCGTTCGACGACACCTTGCTCGGCAGCTTCACCGCGCACCCGCATCTCGATCCCAGGACGGGCGAGAACCATGCCATCTGCTATGAAGCGACCCAGCCCGACATCGTCCGCCACGTCGTGATCGATCGCGACGGCAGGGTCGTCCGCGAACTGCCGATCAAGGTCCAGCATGGCCCATCGATCCACGATTGCGCGATCACCGACCGCTATGCGCTGATCCTCGATCTGCCGGTCACCTTCTCGATGAAGGCGCTGATCGGCGGGCACGGTTTCCCCTATCGCTGGAACGTCGAGCACCAGGCCCGGGTTGGCCTGTTGCCGCGCAATGGCGGCGAGGATGAGATCGTCTGGGTCGATTGCCCGCAAACCTATATCTTCCACGTCGCCAATGCCTATGACTCCGCCGACGGAAAGGTCGTGCTCGACGCTTGCGTCTATGACACGATGTTTGCCGAGGCGACCGGCGGGCCGTCGGGCACGTCGCTGGGGCTGGAACGCTGGACGATCGACCCGGCTGCAAAGACGATCGATCGCCGCACGATCGATGCCAGCCCGCAGGAATTCCCCCGCCCCGACGAGCGCTTCTTCGGTCAGCCCTATCGCTACGCCTATACGATGGCGCTGCCCGAAGGTGAATGGGCGGTCGGTGCGACCAGGCTGTACAAGCAAGACCTGGAAGCCGGGACACGTGAAGTCCACGAGTTCGGCGAGGGCCGCTATCCGGGCGAATTCGTGTTCGTGCCGCGCAGCCAGGATGCGCCTGAAGGCGACGGCTGGATGGTCGGGCTGGTGATCGACCTGCCGCACGAGACCACTGATCTCGTGATCCTCGACGCGACGCGCTTCGCGGAACCGCCGGTCGCCACCATTCGCATCCCGCACCGCGTGCCGCCGGGCTTCCACGGCAATTGGGTGGCGAACGGGTGAGGTAGCTTAGGCTGTGTTTCCGACCCGTTTGGAAGTGGGGCGGGTCTACTGATCCGCCCCCTTCAAAGAACGACACGGGTCCCGCAGGCGATCACTCAAGCTGAAGCCTGAATTTCCGCAGCAACCGCGCGAGCTCCGCGCGTTCGCTTTGATCGAGCCCGTTCACCGTCCGCTCGGCCGCGCTGAAATGGGAAACGATCGCTTCGTCGATCAACTGCACGCCCTGGTCGGTGAGCATTGCCACGAGCGATCGGCGGTCGGTCTCGTCCGGGGTTCGGGAAATCAATCCGCGCTGTTCCAATCTGTTGAGGCACGCCGTCATCGCGCCGGACGTCAGCAGCACGGATTTCCTGAGCGCCGTGGGACTCAACCGGTAGGGCGCACCCGATCGTCGCAGCGTGGCGAGAACGTCAAGTTCCGTATAGCCGATGCCAAAGTCGCGTAGCCGTTCGCCGGCCCGTGCCTGTAGCAGCCCGCCGAGATGTAGCAGGCGGCCGACCACCGCCATCGCCGACACGTCCAGATCGGGCCTCTCGCGCGCCCAATCGCGGAGCAACTGGTCGACAATATCCTCTTCCGCAAGAGCGCGCGCGTGCTCAGTCATGTGTAATAATCTTTATATCAAGTATCTTGACATGAAGATATATATTCGGGTGCAATCGACCGCAAGCCGTCCTGCGGGGAATTGTCATGCGATCGATTCGAATGTTCGCCATCCTACCGTTGTCGCTGCTCTTTCAGGCGATGCCCGCTTGGGCGCAGCTGGCGACGAACGATCGGATCGTGATCGAGCAGCGGAACGTGACGCTCCCGACCGGCGAAACCGTCTCCTATGAGATCGGCACACTGTACGTGCCGGAGAATCGCAGCAAGCCGGCGAGCCGCCGCATTGGCATCGGCTTCGCGCGGATCAAGGCACCCCATCCGACCGGCGCGCCGCCGATTTTCTGGCTTCCCGGCGGCCCCGGCCTGAGCGTGCTCGGTGCTTTCACGGGCAAAAACGAGGCCGCGCAAAGCCGCTTGCGGTCGTGGTTGACCTTCGGCGCGGCGGGCGACCTCGTCGTGATCGAGCAGCGCGGCTATACCAGCCGCGGCGAGATGCTCGTCGAAACCTCCGCCGCCTCCCCGCTCGACAAGCCGGCCTCGGTCCAGGCCGACAGCCGTGCGATGCAGGCGCTCGCCCGGCGCGCGGTCGCGCAAAATCCCGACAAGGACCTGTCCGGCTATACGATCGACGCATTCGCGGCGGATGTCGACGATCTGCGGCGGGCGCTCGGCTATGACAAGATCAGCTTGTTCGGCGGCAGTTTCGGCTCGCAATGGTCGCTCGCCGTGATGCGCTTCCATCCCGAGATCGTCGCCCGCGCCGTGCTCTCGTCGGTCGAGCCGCTGAATAACGGATTCGACATGCCGTCGCACGTCTTCGCCGCGCTCCAGCGCATCGCCTATGACGCCGACCGCGACCCTGGTCTTGCGCCCTATCTTCCCACTGGCGGGATGATGGCCGTGGTACGCGCGCTGCACCAGCGCTTCGCCACGGCGCCGATCCGGATGGATATCCGCGACAATGCCGGCAAATCGCAAACGATCATGCTCGGCGCAGAAGATTTGCAGCTCGCGCTCATGGCCCATACCGACGAGGCGGAGCATTGGCCGGCCTTCATCCTGTCGCTTTATTACGGCCATTATGACGCATGGGCGCGCCAGACGATGGAAGACCGGCGCGCGGGACCCGTCACATTGATCGGTCCGCTCGCGGACAGCAGCCTGGGCGTCACGGCGGATCGCGAGCACCAGATGCGCTCCGATCCCGCGCTGGACCTGCTGGGCACCTGGAATTTCGAGGCGAACCTGGTGTCGGCGCCCGACTGGCCGACGCCCGACATGGGCGACGCGGTGCGGCGTCCGCGCGTGACGCCAATCCCGGTCGTCTTCGTGCACGGCGACTGGGACACTTCGACGCCGGTCGAGAACACGCTGGGTCTCTTGCCCTATTTCCCCAATGGCCATGCCATCCTCGTGCACCGCGCCGGACATGACGGCACCTTTTACCAGTTGCGCGAGAGCCCCGACGCCAAGCAGGCGATCTACGATTTCCTGCGTACCGGAGACACGCAGGGGTTGCCGACAGAGGTGTCGCTGGCTGCGCCCAGGTTCGAAATACCCGCCTTCCCGCCACCTGGCCGACCGGCGCACTGAAACTTGCGTGCACGCCCAGCCCGCTGCCGCTCACACATGCCGAAGGCCGGCGCCCCTTTCCAGGGCGCCGGCCGAGTAGCCACCGCCAGGGCGCGTCAGATCTGCGCGAATCCACCATCGGCGAACACTTCGCCGCCGGTCATGAAGCTGCTGTCCGAGGACGCCAGGAAGGCCGCTACCGCACCGATCTCCGATGGATCGCCGACATGGCCGATCGGCGTGCCCGATCCCATCTCGATCATCGCGTCGCGACCGACCGCCTCTTCGGCAAGCTCGGTCAGGGTCGGTCCGGGCGACAATACGTTCACGCGAATGCCGGTGCCGCGCAGATCCTGCGCCCAGCTGCGGGCGAAGTTGCGCACGGCTGCCTTAGTCGCACTGTAAACGCTGAACGCCGGCGTGCCCATTACACCGGCGGTCGAACCGGTCAGAATGATCGAACCGCCCGGACCCATCAGGGGTAGCCCGGTCTGAACCGTGAACAGCACGCCTTTGACGTTGATGTCGAACGCCGCATCATATTGGTCTCGGGTGATCTGCCCGAGCGGTACCAGTTCGCCGAAGCCGGCATTGGCCATCAGGATGTCGAGGCCGCCGCGCTCGGCCTTCACCGTCTCGAACAACCCGTCGAGATCCGCCTGATCGGTGACCGACCCCTGCACCGCGCGGGCATTCGGACCCAGTTCCGCAGCAGCCTTGTCGAGTGCCTCCTGCCGGCGTCCAAAGATATAGACGAAGGCGCCTTCCTCGATGAAGCGTCGTGCGCTGCCCAGACCGATACCCGTGCCGCCACCCGTCACGACTGCCGTCTTGCCATTCAGTCTTTTCATGTCTCGTGCCTTTCATCTTAGCGCTGGCACGTAGCTGGCGAAGCACCCACCTATCGACAAGTATGCACCTTTTGGTAAGTATCGATTATGTCTACCATTCCATCCTGCGTCCCCGGCTTCTCCTGCGGTCTCGACGCCACGCTTCGTGTGATCGCGGGCAAGTGGAAGCCGCTGATCATCTATTTCCTGATCCAGGGCCCAAACCGCTATGGCGAGCTCAAGCGCGCAGTCCGCGGCGTCAGCGACAAGATGCTGATCCAGCAACTGAAGGAGTTGGAAGCCGACGGCATCGTCACGCGCAACGATTACCGGGAAGTGCCGCCGCGGGTCGACTATACGCTTACCCCGCTTGGCCACAGCCTGGCCGAAGCACTGACGCCGCTCTGCAACTGGGGCAGCGAAAACATGGACACGGTCGCGCAGATTTTTGCCGAGCGCGCAACGTGGGACGAGCAGCAGCGCGCGTGATGCGCCAGTTCCGACGACGAATTCGCCCTACCAGCGCCACCCCAGGGTGAACGCCGCAGCGCCGACGGTACGCGCGCCCCGGGTCCATTGATTGAGATAGCCGATCTCGACGCCGACTCGCTTGGCCAGCGGCACGCCGATGCCGAGGAAGTTGCGCGTGCGGTCGTAACCGCCACGCTGGCCGGCGCCGGCGCCCAGATTGACGAAACTCTCATGGCTGGCGAGCAGGTTCAATTTGCCGGTGACCGGCAAGGTCAGCCGGACGAACGGCCTGATCCGAACGCCCGTGCCGCTCGATCCCTCGCGCCAGCGCTCTTCGGCGCGCAACCGCGCCCCAATGACCAGCGGCCCGATCCTGGCGAGATGATCGACGCTGAAATCCTGACGCGCGCGCTGTTCGATCGTCGCACTACCGCCATGATAGACAATGTCGCGAACATACCCCGCGGCCAGGGTCGCCCGGTCGAAACGAAGCCCGAGCATGGCGATGTTCTCGCTTTCGTACAGGCCGCCTTCCCCGTCGCGGCCGAACCGCTCGTTCGTCTCGACGCCTAGTTCAACTCGGCCGGCAACCGGACCACGGGCATTGGCGCTCAGCCAGACCTGGCCGTCATCGGCCTCGGCGGATGAGGGAAGCACCGCGAGCAAGAAGGCGCCGATCGTCACATGACATTTCCATGACATTTTTGTGTCATGGCAGAAGTGGAAGCCGCGTGCATCCCTCGTATTCGAGTCAGCGAAATCAGGCCGCTGCGGCTACCCTCAAGCCTTGAGCCGAGAAGGATCGGAACGTGATCGACCAACGAGACTGGTCGATCGGAGCGATGCTGTGCTCCCAATCATGCCGAACCTCTCCCGACAAATGGTAGAGTCCGCGCGGCTCGAGGGGCACGTTGACGCGACGCCAACGCTCGTCTTGCTTGCGGCGGAAGCGCATCGTCGCCGGCGCGCCGAGCGAGAGGCCGACGACCTGGTCGTAGATCGGACGGTCGCGGTGCCAGCCGATCCCCGCGCCGGGATCGTAGCGCAGCAGCAGCGCCTGGACGAGCGCGTCGGGTGCCAGTCCGGCGGCAGTAGCGGCGCGATCGCGGATCGGCAGAAGCCAGTCGGGCATCGGTTCGCCCCGGCCGAGCTCGCCCGACTGGAAATCATATTGCCAACCGAAACTGTGGGTGAGGCGCTTGCCGGTCCATTGCTGGAAGCGGAACGGGGCGAGCTCGACAGCGTCGATCGCGGCAATCAGCGCGCCTTCCTCCGCCCGGGTGAAGAAGTCGGAGCGGCTGTGAAGGCCGGGGACCGGCGGCATGTCGAACAGATCTCGGGTCACGGGTGCGATATGTGAACAATCAGGGAACATGCAAGGCAAGTTGGCGTCAAGGCGCGTGGCTCTCCCCCCAACCTTCCGCGCCTTTACCGATCACCTGAATAGCACCGGACGCTATTTCGCCGACGCTCTCACGAAGGGATCCGGTCGGACGCAAAGCCGTGCGATCAGCGTGATCGACTTTTCCTTTGTTGCGGCACTGGGCGTTTCGGCGCATGGGACTTGCCCCTTTTACCGTTAGCAAAGTGACGATCATGGCCGCCAAATGGGCCCCCGATAGCTGGACCTCGCATGAGGCGCGCCAGTTGCCCAATTATCCCGACGCCGCAGCGCTCGCCGCCGCGACGAAGCAGCTGACCAGCTATCCGCCGTTGGTCTTTGCCGGAGAGGCGCGCAACCTGACGACCGATCTCGCGCGCGTGGTCGAGGGCAAGGCGTTCCTGCTTCAGGGCGGCGATTGCGCCGAGAGCTTCGCCGAATTCCACCCCAACAACATCCGCGACACGTTCCGCGTGATCCTGCAGATGGCGGTGGTACTGACCTTCGCGTCGAAGCTGCCGGTGGTGAAGCTCGGCCGCATGGCGGGCCAATTCGCCAAGCCGCGTTCGGCCGATACCGAGATCATCGATGGCGTCGAGCTGCCAAGCTATCGCGGCGACAATGTCAACGACATCGCCTTCACGCCCGAAAGCCGGATCCCCGATCCGCAGCGGATGATCCAGGGCTATTCGCAATCGGCGGCGACGCTCAACCTGTTGCGTGCTTTCGCGCAGGGCGGGTACGCGAACCTGCACCAGGTACATCGCTGGACGCACGATTTCCTCGGCTCGAGCCCCTGGGCCAAGAAGTACGCCGAGACCGCCGACCGGATCGGCGAGGCGCTGGAGTTCATGGAAGCGTGCGGGATCAACCCCGACACCGTGCCCCAGCTGGGCCAGACGCAATTCTACACCAGCCACGAAGCGCTGCTGCTGCAGTACGAGCAGGCGATGACGCGGCAGGACAGCCTGACCGGCGACTGGTACGACACCAGCGCGCATTTCCTGTGGATCGGCGACCGCACGCGGTTCGACGGATCGGCGCATGTCGAATTCCTGCGCGGCATCGGCAACCCGATCGGCCTGAAATGCGGACCGAGCCTGGAACCCGACGTGCTGCTGCGCTTGCTCGACACGCTCAATCCGGGCCGCGTGCCCGGCCGCATGACCCTCATCACGCGCTATGGCCATGACAAGATCGAGGCCGGCCTGCCCAAATTGGTCCGCGCGGTGAAGCGCGAAGGCCATCCGGTGATCTGGAGCTGCGACCCGATGCACGGCAACGTCATCAAGGCCGCCAATGGCTACAAGACCCGCCCGTTCGAGCGCATCCTGGCTGAGGTTCGCGGCTTCTTCGCCGTCCACCGCGCCGAGGGCACCTTCGCCGGCGGCATCCATGCCGAGATGACCGGGCAGAACGTCACCGAATGCACCGGCGGCGCCGTCGACGTGACCGAGCAGAGCCTGGCCGATCGCTACCACACGCATTGCGACCCGCGGTTGAATGCGGGGCAGAGCCTGGAGCTGGCATTCCTGCTGGCCGAGATGCTGAATGACGAACTCAGACAGCGGCGGGCCGAGGCGGCTTAAAAGAGGACCGCTATGAGATCGATTCCGCATGGCGGCTTTTGGGAAAGCCGTCATCGGGATCGGACGTTCTGACTGGCTGGATTGAGCCGCCAGAACTCCACGGAGTCTGTCGACACAAGCATATTGGACGTCGCCCCTGGCCAAGGTCAGACAAGGATCGACCGCCGCTCATCCAGGCAATTGAGCGGCGTGCCGTGCAGGTCTGGTCGTCGAAATGGCGAATCTTCTCGTGCGTCGAGCGGCGGAATGGCCTATCGCTACACCCGGCCAGGGGTAATGAATCCCCTGCATAGTGTTCGTGCTGGAGTTGTGTGCGTGCCCGGAACCAGGGCGGCTCCTGATCTGGGTATTTCGCATCCACCAGGATAAGCGAAAGGCAGGTCGATGCCAGAGTTCACGATCAACGGCGAAAAGCGCGACGTCGATGCTCCGCCAGATATGCCATTATTGTGGATGTTGCGCGACCTGCTGGGAATGACCGGCACGAAGTTCGGCTGCGGGATCGCCCAATGCGGCGCGTGCACGGTTCATCTCGACGGTGTCGCCGTCCGGTCTTGCCAGCTCCCGGTGGGGCGCGTCGGCAACCGTGCGATCACGACGATCGAAGGCGTCGGCAACACCCCCGCAGGGGCGAAGATCCAGAAAGCATGGATTGATCTGGAGGTCATCCAGTGCGGTTATTGCCAGCCGGGACAGATTATGTCGGCTGCCGCGCTGCTGGCCGGCAATCCCGCTCCCGACGATGCCGATATCGATGCGGCGATGGCCGGCAATCTCTGCCGCTGCGGTACCTATGTGCGCATTCGCGAGGGGATCAAGCATGCCGCCCGCTCCTGAGGCCGCCAACGGCCTGTCGCGCCGCGCGGTGCTCCAGGGCGGCGCGCTTGTCGCCGGGCTGCTTGTCGCGATCGAGCTGCCATGGAGCGCCGCGCGCGCCGCCATGACGAGTGCGCCCGAGCCGGTGCCGACCGGCCAGCGCTTCAACGCCTTCATTCACATCGCGCCCGACGACCGGGTGACCTTCACGCTGCCGGCAGTGGAAATGGGCCAGGGAGTCTATACCTCGCAGAGCCAGTGCATCGCCGAGGAACTCGACGTCGCGCTCGACAAGGTGGTCGCCGCGCACGCACCGCCCGATCAGGCCAATTACGGCAGCCCGGTGTTCGTCGTGCAGGCCACCGGCGGATCGACCACGACCATGGCGTGGAGCGGACCACTGCGTAAGGCAGGCGCGACCGCGCGTGCGCTCCTGGTGGCGGCCGCCGCTGCGCGGTTACGGGTCGACGCCGCCAGCCTCACCACCGAAAACGGCGTGATCACGCATACCGCGAGCAGCCGCTCGTTGCGCTATGGCGAGGTGGCCGACGCCGCCTCGCGATTGAAGCCGCCGGCCGAGGTCGCGCTCAAGGATCCGGCCCGGTTCCGTCTGATCGGCAAGCCAGTGCATCGCATCGATACGCCGGACAAGGCGATCGGCAAGACGGTCTACGGCATCGACGTGATGCTGCCGGGCATGAAATTCGCGACGTTGCGATCGCCGCCCGTGCTCGGCGGCAAGGTCGGCAAGGTCGATCAGGCGCCGGCGCTCGCCGTCCCCGGCGTCAGGCAGGTGGTCGTGCTCGACGATCTCGTCGCGGTCGTCGCGGACAGCACCTGGTCGGCGATGCAGGGGCTGGACGCGCTCGCGATCGACTGGGCGCCTGGAGCCAATGCCGGGCTCGACCAGGCGAAATTGTGGTCCGACCTGGAAAAGGCATCGCAGGGCTCCGGGGCCGTCGCCAAGAAGGAAGGCGACGCGCTCGCCAAGCTCAAGGACGGTACCTTGTTCGATGCGAGCTACGAGCTCCCCTATCTCGCTCATGCGCCGATGGAGATGACCAATTGCACCGTGCACGTGCGGGGCGGCGCCTGCGAATTGTGGACCGGGACGCAAGTGCCCGGTTTCGCTCAGGCCGGTGCCGCCACGGCATTGGGCATCACGCCCGACAAGGTGACGGTCAACAACCACCTGATCGGCGGCGGCTTCGGCCGTCGGCTCGAGGTCGACGGCGTTGTCAAGGCAGTGCGGATCGCCGCCAAGGTCGACGGACCGGTCAAGGTGATCTGGTCGCGTGAAGAGGATATCCGCCAGCAACTCTATCGCCCGCTCTATCACGAACATCTGAAGGCCCGGCTGGAAAACGGGCGGATCACGGCCTGGCATCACCGCGTCACTGGCGGATCGGTCATGGCGCACTGGCTGCCGCCGGCGTTCAAGGACGGCATCGATGTCGATGCGGTCGATGGGGCGGCCGAGGTGCCCTATGCGGTCGGGGACCGACTGGTCGAATTTATCCGCCACGAAAGCGCGGTGCCGGTCGCTTTCTGGCGCGGCGTCGGACCGAATGGCAGCATCTTCGCGATCGAATGCTTCATGGATCTGATCGCGCGCAAGACCGGCGTCGATCCGCTCGCCTTTCGACGAAATCTGCTCGAAAAGAACGCGCGCGCGCTGGGCGTGTTGAACCTGGCGGCGGACAAGGCCGGTTGGGGTACGCCGGCGCCATCCCTGCCATCCGGGGGGCGGCGCGGACGCGGGATTGCGCTGATGAACGCCTTTGGCAGCTATCTCGCCGCGATCGCCGACGTGGCGGTGAGCGACGAAGGAGATGTGAGCGTCACCCGCCTGGTGATCGCCGCCGATGTCGGCAAGGTCATCAACCCCGATATCCTCGAAGCGCAGATCCAGGGCGGCGCAACCTTTGGCTTGTCGGCGGTGCTGTTCGGCAAGATCAGTTTTGCGGGGGGCGCGGTCGAGCAGGGCAATTTCAACGACTATCGCATCATCCGCATCGACGAGATGCCGGCGATCGAAGTGCATGTCGTGCCGAGCAGCGAGAATTCGGGCGGGATTGGCGAGCCGGGAACCGTGGTCACACAACCCGCCGTCGCGAACGCCGTCTATGCGGCAACCGGGGTGCAGCTCACGCGCATGCCGATCGACCGCGCGCTCATCGCGAAGGGGGCTTGAGGATGCGGCGGAACCTGTTGCTTCTGGCGGGCGCGATCGTCGTGCTCGTGGCGGCGATCGTCGGCCGCATGATCTTTCAACCCGGTCCCTACAGCTTTGCGGGGGGCACGCAGGTGGAGCTCGCCAGCTATCCGGACAAGACGGTGACCGGGGTGCCGGCGGAGCTCGCGACCGCCGACCCACGGACGCGCGCGGACTATGTCACCCGGATGGCCGATTGCGAGGCGTGCCATACGGCCAAAGGCGGGAGGCCGTTCGCGGGCGGGCGGCCGTTCGTCCTCCCGTTCGGGACGATCTATACCCCGAATATCACGCCGGATCCGGAAACCGGGATCGGCAAATGGACCGACGCGCAATTCCTCGATGCCGTGCACAAGGGTGTCGCGCCCGATGGATCACGTTTCTATCCAGCCTTTCCCTACGCGTCCTACACGATGCTGACCGACGCCGACGTGCTGGCGATCAAGGCCTATCTGTTCTCGCTTCCGCCGGTGAAGCAGGCGAACAAACCCAACACGTTCGGCTTCCCGTTCAATCAGCGCTGGCTGATGGGAATCTGGTCGGCCTTCTTCAACAGTGACCGGCGCTTCCGTCCGGTCAGCGAGCGCAGCGCGGCGTGGAATCGCGGCGCCTATCTCGTCGAAGCCGCCGGTCATTGCGGCGAATGCCATACGCCGCGAAACCTGATGCAGGCGCTCGACCAGCGCAACAAATTCGCGGGCGGCGTGGCCGAAGGCTGGAATGCCTATAACATCACCGGCGACCGCGTCAGCGGCATTGGCGGCTGGAGCGATGCCGAGCTTGCATCCTATCTGTCGACCGGTCACGCACAGGGACGCGGAGGCGCATCCGGCCCGATGGGCGAAGCGGTAGCGTTGAGCCTGTCGAAACTGACCCCTTCCGATCTCGCCGCGATCATCACCTATCTGAAGACGGTGCCTGCCATTCGCAGCGATCGCTCGCCGCAACCCGCCGGCCCGGCTCCGGCCTCGCCCAAGCTTGCATCGATCGACAACCCGGTCGGCAAACGGGTGTTCGAGGGCAGTTGCGCCAGTTGCCATGCCTGGACGGGCGCCGGGGCCATCGTCGAGGAGGCCCGGCTGACCGGCGTGCGCGCGGTCAACGATCCGACGGCGGCGAACGTGGCGGCGATGATCCTCAACGGCGCCGGGAAGCCCGGTTCCAGCCGCCCCTATATGCCGAGCTTTGCCGCATCCTATTCCGACACGGAAATCGCGTCCGCCGCCAACTATGTGACGGCTCGTTTCGGCGCCGCAAAGTCGAACATCACGCCAAAGGAAGTCGCTCGTTTGCGGCAGCAAAACTGAACGACGACGGGACGTTGCCTTTAGAATTACGGTGACTGGCGAAATCGCGATGGCGGCGCCGGCAGAGTCGGCAAGCGATTGTTACCGGTGAATGCTGCCGGCGATTATTGCTGGTTCCAACCGGCGACGTCGGTTAGGCTGTTCGCGAACAAGGTCTTGAAGACGCTGCGCGAGGTGGCCCAGGTTTCCCGACCGCTGCCCGCCGTGTCGAAGGTCGATAAGGGGGGTTCTGAACATGCCTGACACCAATCCTGGCGCAGACGTCGACGTCACCAAAGACTGGCAAGCGTCACAGGGCCAGCAATCTGCCGCCAAGCGACTTCGCCTGTTCGCCGCGCTCGCCTGGGTTGTTGCCATCGGCACCGAGATCGCCGGTATCGTCATGCTCAAGCAGCACAAGTTTGACCATGGCAACCTTGCGTTGCTGATCGGCCTTCTGGTGGTGATCGCAGTGTTCGCGATTGCCGGCAGCCTGATGTGGAAAGCGGCCAACAGGCAGGATCCGGCCACCAGAGCGGACGCATTCCGGTTCTTCGTCCAGAACCAGCTCGGCGCGATCATTACGGTGATCGCCTTTCTCCCGCTGATTGCCCTGATCTTCCTGGACAAGGACATGGATCCGAAGAACAAGAAGATCGCCGGCGGCATCGGGGTCGTTCTGGCGCTGGTCGCCACCGTGATCGGCGTGGACTTCAAGCCGCCGTCGACCGAGCAATATACCCAGGACATGAACAAATGCGCGGCCCAGATCAAAGCCGGCGAGCCGACCACGGCCTGTTCGCCCGAGGTTGCCGATCAGGCGAAGGATATCGCCAGGGACTCCAATGCGGTGGCCGAGGCGACCAAGGATGCCGCCCACCCGGCCGGCCAGGACCTCGTCTATTGGATCGCTCCGGAGAACGGCGCCAAGAAGTCCTCGACACCGCACGTCTTCCACCTCTGCCAAGGCGTGAGTCCGCTGCGTGGCAAGACCGTCAACAGTGGTTCGGTGACCGAGGCCTATGCCGAGAACGCCACCCGCATCACCAAGCAGATTCCGATGGAACAGAAGCAGTGCGGGGTCAGCACCGCGAAATAAGCATGAAGCGCATGGCGGCCCGGTTCCTCACGGCAACCGGGCCGCCAATCGCGTCGATAACGTAGCCGCGGATCAGCCGAGCCGGATTGTAAACTCCACCTCGTCGCTGAACGGCATCGACATATAGCCATTGGCGATATTGCCGACCCGCTCGAGATATTCGGGGCAATAATCGGCATTGTCGGCGATCAGGATCGCGCCCGGCCGCAACCGGCTCTCCACCCGGTCGAGAATATCCGAGTACAGCGCCTTGGCGCCGTCCAGCAGCACGAGGTCGATCGTCTCGGGCAGGTCGACCGCCAGCGTCTCCAGCGCATCGCCTTCGCGAAACTCGACCAAGTCGACCAGCCCGCCCTCGGCCAGATTAGCCTTGGCCGTCGCCAGCTTGCCGGGCTCGAACTCGCTGGTGATCAGCCGCCCGCCGCCATTGTCGCGCAGCGCCGCCGCCAGATGGAGCGTCGACAGGCCGAACGAGGTACCGAACTCGACGATCGAACGGGCATTAGTGGCGCGGGCCAGCATGTAGAGCAGGCCGCCGACTTCACGCGACACCGGCAGCGCGAAGTCGCTGAGTTGGGCGTAGAAATCGCGATAATCGGTCTTGCTGCGCATCATTCGGCCGCGGTCTTCGCTGGTCACGCCGGCAAAGGCCGGGCTTCGTGCCGGCGGATTGGCATCGGCGTCGGCGAACAGGCGCGCGAGAAGAGGCGCCACAGGGGCGCTCGAAAGCGTGGTCATTTGGGTTTTCTCCAGGTGCGAACTTGACTATGCGAGCAGAGCTTGCCTGCCGGGCTGGAAAATACGACTAGTTCGTCATCTTTGACTATTCGCATTGGCAGAAAGCCCGCATGACCGCCGCTCGCAGCACCTTCATTACCTCGCGCAAACAGCCCCAGCAGACACGCTCGAACCAGTTGGTCGAGGCCGTGCTCGATGCGGCTGTTCAGGTTTTGATGAGGGAAGGCGCCCGGCGTTTCACCACCGCGCGAGTCGCCGAGCGCGCCGGCGTGAGCGTCGGCTCGCTGTACCAATATTTCCCGAACAAGGCTGCGATATTGTTCCGCCTGCAGAGCGACGAGTGGCAGCGAACCTCGGCGCTGCTGCGGGGCATCCTCGAAGACCGGACCACCCCACCGCACGTCCGCGTTCGCCGTCTGGTCCACGCCTTCATCCGGTCCGAATGCGAGGAAGCGGCGATCCGTACCGCCTTGAGCGACGCGGCACCGCTCTACCGCGATGCGCCGGAAGCGATCGAAGCGAAGAAGGAAAACGCCAAGATCTTCCGCACGTTCTTGCAAGAGGCGCTGCCGGACGTGCCCGACCATAAACGGATGCTTGCCGGGGATCTCATCAAGATGACACTCAGCGGCGTAGGCAGCAGCTTTTCCGAGACGCAGCGGACGGAGACCGAGATTGTCGACTGGTCGGAGGCGCTGGCCGACATGCTATGTGCCTATCTCGAGCGACTGACGGCCCAGCCTTCCTCCTGGCCGACGTAACGACGACGCCCGCCAGAGCGACGATCAGTGCGAACCGCCGCTCGCGACCGCCTGCCCCAGCAAGAGCGGAAAGACCGCCTCGAGCGACTTGGTGTCGGGCAGGATATAAACATAGCCGCCCTTCTTGCGGAACAAGGGCTGCACGCTCTTAGTGTAGAAGGTCGAGGGCACGTTGATGCACCCGAACGTAATGCGGTTGTCGTCGGACGTCGGCGACGCCATGCGCTGGCGACGGCGTTCCTTGGGATTGTATCCTGTCGGGATCGGATGGAGCGCGACCGACGTGGCGTAATCCACCCACAGCACCTTTTGCCTGCCCGCGGCCAGTCCGTATCTGGCGAGGAAACGCCCTGCCGGTGTGGTTTTCTCGGCGGGGCCGATCTCGGCCAGCTTTTTGCTGCCGATGCCCGGCGTCGCCTCGTCGCCGACGGCCACCCCGATCAGAACGGGCGCCTTGCCGAGCAGTTGCCCCTTCGCGTCGAACAGGAACAAGGCGGCATTGTTCTTGTCGATGACGATATAGGGCAGCGCGCCATTGTCTCCCGACGCGGCGATCCAGTCGAAAACGCGTGTCGCCGCCGCCGACTGGGTCACCTCGATTTTGGCCGTATCGCCCGCCCGCGGCGCCGGTTTGGTTGCCGGCGGTCGAGCGTGCTTCGCCGCCGGGGCGGACGCGGGAACGGTGAGCGCAAGACCAGCGAGCGCCAGCAGGATACCGATCATCGCTGGAGGCGCTCAACACGAAACGGGCGCCGCCCCGAAGAAAGGGGCGACGCTCGACATTGCGATCCGATCGGAATTCGGCCGATCAGCACCGGGCCGATCGGCATATGCGGCCGTGCGGCATCAATTGCGCGGTTTCTTCTTCTGGCTCTCCGCCATTCGCTGTTCGATGCCATCGACCCGGGCATTGAGCTGGTCGAGACGCTGACCGTTGTTCTGCGCCTGGCCGGACGCGGCCTGCGCCTGCGACAATGCCGATTTCGCGGTGCCGTCGGTCTCGTTCAACTTCGCCTCGAGCGCATCCACCCGCTGGCTCACCGGAGCGATCTGCTCCCGTACATAGCTCTTGGTGGCGCAGCCGCCCAACCCCATCGCACCAAGCAAAATCACGGCCGCAGGGACCATTTTCGTTACAGACGCCGACATCACACACTCTTCCCAATGGTTAACGAGCCGAACGACCCAAGCCGAGCATTGTTGCCCCAACAATCCCGATTCTGCCCGGCTGTGCGTCGGGCGCGATGAGTGGATAATGCGAGGGTGATGTCGCCCCGTTAGGTCAGGGCGGGCGCAGTGAAGGCGTTCAAATCGGCGAGACCGAGCCGGCGTTCGATATCGGCGACTTTGTCGATCGCGATGTCGAAACCGTCGCCGCCGAAGGTGCGCCGCTCGATATCCTCGAACTGGTCGCCGAGTTCATCATAGCCTTTGGGACCGACTGCCTTTTTGAACGCGGGGAACAAGATCGTGTCCTCGCGCGCCGCGTGCGGTTCGTACATGCGCGCAAACGCGGTCAGCGTGCGTGCCAGCGGTTGGGCATCTGCAATGCCGACGCGGCCCGATTCGTCCGGTCGAGGACATAGGCAGTGCGATATGCACCCCTGATCCGTTCGGCGTCACGGCGGCGATGAGGAGGCATCGCGGCCGTGACGTCGTTCCATTGCGGACCTGGAACTTTCAACCTCTGTCGACCGTCTATCGATCGAGGTCCGATTCCGGGCCGAAAGGATTCCACATGAAATCTCTATTGATTGCCGCCGGCTTGGCGACGGCGCTGATCGGCTTGACTGCCCCGGCCGCTGCGCAGGACAGGCGTGAGGGCGTGACGCGTACGACCACGACGACCGAAAGGGTTCGCGACGGCGGACGCATCGAGCGCCATGTCGAGACGAGACGCGTGACCAGCCGTAGCGTTCGGCACAGGGGTTGGGGGGCTCGCCACTGCCACAATGTGAAACGGCACCATCGTTGGGTGCGCGTCTGCCATCGGCGCTGAATGTAACGAGGGGATGGCTCGTGATGGGCCATCCCTTTTGTGCGGGGACTCTCGGAGGCGTCAGCGCATCGTGACTCGGTCGAGCTGCAACCATGTTGCCATTTCGTCGAGCGCGGCCCGCAATCTTTCCCTGCTATCCGGCAGTGCGTCCGGTTCGAAATGCGCCTTCGCCAGCAACGTCCCGTGCTGTCGATCCGCCTTCAGATCGACGCGCGCGACCAATTGCTCGTCCATCAAAAACGGCAGCACGTAATAGCCATGCACCCGGCTCGCCGCCGGGGTGTAAATCTCGATGCGATAGCGCAGGCCGAACAATCGCTCGGTGCGGTCGCGGTGCCAGATCAGCGGATCGAACGGCGCCAGGAGCGCGCTGGCAGCGATGCGGCGCGGCGATCGTGCATCGCGATGCAGGAAAGCGGGCTGGCTCCATCCCTCTACCCGGACCGGCTGCAAGACGCCCGCATCGATCAGGTCGGCGATCGCGTTGTCCTTCTCCACCGGCTTGAGCCGGAAGTAATCGCGCAGTTCGGCCGCGGTGGCGACACCCAGCGCGCGCGCCGCGCGATCGATCAGCTGGCGCCGGGCGTCGCGTTCCTCTGGCGCCGGCAGTGCGAGGATCGCCGCAGGGATGACCCGATCGGTCAAATCATAGACGCGCTCGAAGCTCCGCCGCCGGGTCGCGGTGGTCAGGTGGCCGGCATAGAACAGCCATTCGAGCGCACGCTTGGTGTCGCCCCATTCCCACCATCCTGACCGGCTTTTGCCGTGCGGGAAGTCGGACGCGGCGAGCGGCCCCTCCGCCGCGATCCTGGCGAGGATGGCGTCGGCTTGCGGGCGCTGTTCGGTCGCGAAGCGGCGCAGCGCACCATAACCCACCTCCCCGCGATCGGCGCGCGCCATGCGCCAGCGCATCAGCGGAAACAGGTCCAGCGGAAGCAGCGAGGCTTCGTGCGCCCAATATTCGAACAATCGGCGGTCGCGCCTGCCACCCCACGCCGCTCTGTCGAGCAGGTCGCGATCATAGCATCCCAGCCGCGAGAAGGCGGGCAGATAATGCGCCCGGGCGACCACGTTGACGCTGTCGATCTGGTGGAGGTTCAGCCGATCGATCAGGCGCCCCAGCTGCGCGCGGCCGACCGAAGACCCACGGCGCGCACCGAAGCCCTGAGCGGCGAGGACGATACGTCGCGCCTGGGCAAGGGAGATGTCGGACATATGCGCGCCTATCGATGCCCGATCTGCTGAATGCCGAGCCGGAGCGCCCGTATGGGCATTCGGGTCAATGCGTGTCGACCGGCGGGATGTCCGATCCCTGGACGGTGAACAATCCCGTCACCCCGCCGTTCGCGGCGAACACGGCCAGGCTGATGACGACGACCAAAGCGGCCGACGCGATGACGATCTTGCGCCGCCTGATCTTTGCCGAATGCGACCGACGCCGTCCCCGTGTTCTGCCGCCCATCGTGATTCTGCGCTCCCTGACGATCAATATTGAGTCCGGGTCTTAATCGCGACAACCAGCCCGATGATCAATCGCCTGATCGCCCGTCCCTGCCCACGGGGCAACCGCTATCGCGCGTGGTGACCCGAGCGCCCTCTGCTCGCCTCTCCAACACCCCAAGTTGTATATCTACGGAGGGCGTCCTGAACCTCCATGCAATAACGGCGTCCGCATAGAACGGGAACCGGCAAGGAGGAAAAGGTGATCGATTTCCGTGTCTTCTCGTCCCGCCCACTCCTTGTCGGACCACCTGAGGAGCTGACGCCATGGCGTTCAACATTCTGGTCGTCGATGATTCGCTGACAGTCAGGGCGATCATCGAGGAATTGCTGGCGACGCAGAAGGATATGCAGATCGTCGGTTCGGCGGGGAGCGTGCAAGCGGCGCGCGACTTGATAGGCCAGTTCGTGCCCAGCATCATCATCCTCGATCTGGCGATGCCCGGGATCGACGGGTTCGCCTTTCTGGACGAGCTTGCGGGCCATCCGCATGCACCGGTGCTGGTCGTGTCGTCGCATACCGTCGCGGGGTCGGCGAGCGAGGCGGAAGCGGTCGAACGCGGCGCCTTTGCCTGCTTCGACAAGGCGCTGCTGTTGCGCCAGGGAAGTCGGTTCACCGCTTTGGTACGGAAAGCCGTTGCCAGCACGACCGCGCTAGCTCGAACCGAGCGCGCGGCCGCCTGACGTCGGGATGGGCGGCGAAGGAGGAAGCGCCCTCCACCGCCCGAACCGATCTTACTTCTTCTTCGCGTCGATCGCGTCGGCCTTGTTCTCCCCCGCGTCGCGGACGGCATCGGCCTTGTTGTTCAACGCGTCCGCCGCATTGTCCGCAGCTGCCTTGTCGTCGGCGGCGATGTTGCTGCCCTCGTCGCGAATCGCGGAGGCATTGGCATCCATCGCATCGGCGGTGTTGTCGGCGGCGGCCTGGACGTTGTCGGCGGCGTCAGTCTTGTGACCGCAGGCGCCGAGCGGCAACAGCGTGAGGGCCGCAGCGGCGGCGAGGAACTTCTTGATCATGCGCATCCCCTTCTAGGAACGGTTCGAGTATCGGCCCGGCGCACTGTTCCGTCGGAACAATGACCATCACCGATCGGGGTCGAAACACCCATGTCGCCCGGTTGTTTCATGAGAACATCATTTTTCGGAAACGAAGCGCGTTGCGGAAACTCTCTTGGAGAGGGCCGATCCACGCGAGAACCCGTTGCCGGTGAGCGCCGACCGCCTGTCATGCGATGCGAACCCCGCAATGTTGCCCGGCGGCGTTCGTCCGCCGGGCTTTTCGTGCACTCTCATCTTGGCACTGTCGTGCACGCACGACGTCCGAGATCGACGTCGCCAGGTGAGGGTGCCCTCAGCCTAGATGGCGCGACGCCCCTGGATCAGGCGAACCACCACCACGACCAGCGCGATCACCAGCAACAGGTGAATGAGGCTGCCGACGTGGAGCACGGTGAAACCGAGCAGCCACAGCACCAGCAGGATGACGACGATTGTCCAGAGCATTTTTTATCCTTCCTGTTTTGGCCGGGCGGAAAGGCTCGTACCCGACCATCCTGCCCCGCAGGGTGAAAGACGTTCGTTACGGCTTCGGGTTCCGTCGAGCCCGCGCCGGGCAAACGAGATCGGGGCGTGATCGCGCCTGACTCGGGCGGGATTTGATCGAACCCGCAACCGCCCTCGCTCAGTCCGCTCAATCACCTTGACGCATCCGGACAACGCCCCTAGAGGCCCCGCTTCGCGTTACCGCCGGCCCCTTCGTCTAGCGGTCTAGGACGTCGCCCTCTCACGGCGAAAACACGGGTTCGATTCCCGTAGGGGTCACCAGCAGGCCGGGCGTGCCCGTTTTCCCGCGAATTCCGGCAGGTCTACGCAATTATACTCCCAATTCGGCCCACACTTTGTGGCGGCCTTGATGGGCTCCTCCGAGCACTGACAAGCCTTTCGACCGTATGGCTACCGCGCATCCAACTTCCGGACGTTCGGACGCGATCGGTACGATCCCGACAGCTATTGCCGTTCGGAATGTGTCAGACGATCGTTATTGTTGGAAAGTTGCCGTTACCGCCAGCGCGATTGCCATATTTGAATCTCGCCGACCGGAGCTGCCAACACGCCGGCGCCCACAATTACTTCAATATCGAACGCCATTTTGTTGATCGCCGAGCTACTGTTCGACCAACCAGAATTTGGTCCGTTCGAGTCGAGTATCGGGAGCGTCGGTACTGACGGAAATATTTTGCAAAATCTGCCCGCACCCCCCAAGCTGGCGGGCACATGACACGATTTCTCCTCATCGCTCCCAAACCGCCATGGGAGGTGGACTTCCGCGGTTTGGGCAGTGCCGGGATGGGGATGACACGAGTGCCGTCACTGGCGGCCGCAACCGTCGCCGCACTCGCACCGGTGGGGATCGTTCCCAAGATCGTCGATGAAGCAGTCGAACCGGTAGACTTCGGCCTGGCGGCCGACTTCGTTGGCATCACCGCCAATATCTCGCAGGCGGAGCGCGCAATCGCGATCGCGCGTGGCTTTCGGGCGCGCGGCCGCACCGTTGTGATTGGCGGACCGCACGTGTCGCTCGATCCAAGCGCCTTCGCGGAAGAATGCGATGTGATGGTGATCGGCGAGTTCGAGCCTGTCGCAGATGAATTCTATCGGGATATGCTGAAAGGGACGCTCAAGCCCGTCTACCGAGGCGACAGGGCCGAAATGTCGAACTCGCCGATTCCGGCCTGGCAGTTGATCGACCCCGACCGCGCGCTGATCGGCATCGCCCAGACCAGCCGCGGCTGCCCCTTCGAGTGCAATTTTTGCGACGTGATCCAGTATTTGGGTCGCCGACAGCGTCATAAGAACGATGCGCAAGTCGTGGCGGAGTTGCAAACCCTCTATGATCTTGGCTTCAACCAGATCCAGCTCGCCGACGATAATCTCACTGTATACCGCAAGCGCGCGACGTCGCTGTTGACGTCGATTCGGGATTGGAACGGTGGGGACGGCCGCGACCATGTCTCGTTCAGCACGCAAGTGTCGATCGACATCGCTCGGGACGATGAGATGCTGCAGCTTTGCGCCGAAGCAGGGCTGAACTCGGTGTTTATCGGCGTGGAGACGATCAACCAGGAGAGCCTGCGGGCAAGCAACAAGCGGCAGAATCTGAACGTTGATCTCGCCGCCCAGGTCAGCCACGTCGTGTCGCACGGCGTCCAGGTCGATCCCGGCTTGATGGTCGGCTTCGATGCGGACACGCTTCGCATCTTCGAGCAGCAATTCGAATTTGCGATGCAATTGCCAGTGGCAACCCTGAAGGTTTCGGTGCTGGTCGCCCCCGTCGCAACACCACTTTATGAGCAGATGCGCGCCACCGGGCGTCTGGCCGCGGGATCGCCGCTCGACATGTTCCCCGGGACCGACAGCATGTCGAACATCCTGCCGGCACAGATGTCGCGCGAGCAATTGCAGATCGGGGCACGCTGGCTCGTGAGCCGGCTCCACAGCCCCGCCGCTTTCAGCCACCGGCTGCGGCATATTGCGCGCTTAATCCCACCTAACCCGCTGCGGCATCGCGGATCAGGCAAGCTCCACAACCCGCCAGGTCGGAACCGAAGTAACCGTCTGTATGCGCGATTGATGATCGCGGTCGCCAAGAGCGGGCCGGACGCGGCGCGGGTAATCGACGAAGCCACCGGGCTCATGCGGCTCCGCCCCGACATCGCCGACGGTATCGGGCGCGCGCTCGGATCATGGGCCCTGAACTATTATAGTTTCGTGCAGAAACGAGCATATGATGACGAGTGGGCACGACTGCCGTCACCGCCGTTTGACACCGCCCTGAGAACGCCGAACCCCGTCGGCTTGCCACAGCCCGTGCTCCAGAACGCCCGGACCTTGGTGGCGCGCAACAATTCTGGTGCCGTGGCCCGATGAACGACCTCGCTGACGCCATCTGGCGCCGTCTAGCTACCAACGACAAGACAATGTTGACGGTCTGCGGCCGGCGCGAAGCGGACGAGAGTCAAATCTTTACCGGTCGCGATTTGCATGACGCCGCGGCTCGATGGGCTGCGGTCTTTAGTGAAATATTCCCGGTCGGTTCAGGGCCTGTCGTTCTGGCGATGCCGCAGGGCAGCGAATTCACCACTGCCTTGCTCGGCGCGGTCTATGCCGGTCTGACGGTCGTTCCCCTCGCGATTCCCCGCAACTCGACCCAACGGGAGCGTTTCGCGGCTATCGTCGCCGACTGCGCGGCAGAAGGAATAATCTGCACAGCTTCGGTCCGCGCGGCGATCGATGCTGCCCTGGCGGAATCGTCAGCTCCTCGCTTCGGCATCATGGAAGTCGATGACTTACCCGCCATGGCGCCATTGGCGGTGGCGCGCTCTTGCGCAGGCGGTCCGGCCGTAATTCAATACACCTCCGGCACCAGCCGTTTTCCGCGCGGCGTGAAGGTGGGCGGAGCCGCTATCCTCGCCAACGCTGCGCATTGCTTTGCCGCCTGGGGCTTCGATGAGCAGCAAGTTGTGGTGAATTGGCTGCCGCATTTCCATGACATGGGACTGCTCGGTGGGAATATCTATCCGATCTTGGTCGGCGCCAGCAGCGTTCAACTTGATCCTTTTCGGGTCATCCAGCGACCCTCGCGTTGGCTGAGGGCGATATCCGATCATGGCGGCACATTCAGCGGCGGACCCGCCTTTGCCTTTGCGCAATGCGTGCAAAACATTCGCGACGACGAGTGTGAGGGCCTCGACCTTTCGCGGTGGTCGGCCGCATATTGCGGCGCCGAGCCGGTGCCGGCAGCGCTGATCGCCGCATTTCGCTCTCGATTTGCGCGCTTTGGGTTACAGACAAGAGCTGTCTTCGCTTGTTACGGCCTCGCCGAGTACAGCCTGATGGCTGCTGGCGCGCACGCCCTGGAGGCCGCGATCGAGCCGGTGCCACCACCGATCTGCGCTGGCGTGGCGCCCTGCCGCCTGACCGAGGCCGTGGCTCGCACCATCCGTATCATTGACCCGGCCCAAGGCGCAGTTCTGCGCGATGGCGAGATGGGCGAAATCTGCTTGCACGGACCATCGGTCGCCGGTGGTTATGTCGGCCAATCAGCCGAAAGCGAGGAGACGTTCCGCCACGTCATCCCGGGGCAGGACGAGACTTGGCTTCGCACCGGCGACATAGGCGTAATCAGCGATCGCAATCTCTACGTCGTCGGGCGTCTGAAGGACGTCTTGACAGTAAATGGCCGCAAAGTCGCGGCATCCGAAATCGAGTGGTTGGCAGCGCAAATGGAACCCGCGCTCAACCCGATGGCAGCGGCGGCGTTCATGCCGGACGAAATGCGGTCCGGCGAAGCGGCATTGCTGATAGAGATGCGTGCCGCGCGAACCGTGCTCCCCGACCCGGACAAGGTCCGCCAGCAAATCGCGCAGGCTGTTGCCGGCACCTTTGGGATCAAACTGCTCGACGTCGAACTGGTCGATCGTGGGACGCTGCCCCGGACGAGTAGCGGAAAGATCCGCCGCCGCGAAGCCGCTGCGCTGTATCGCCAGGGTGCGGCGAACGCGGCGTGCGCCTGATGAGGCAGACCAACGAACAATCGGCCCCGCGACCGGGCCGATCGCCTGCTCTGTGGCGCATCGATGACGGCGCCGCGGCGAGTGCAGTGCTGCGTGACCGCTCGTGGACCGTAATCGACCTCGGCAGCCACATCGCGCGGCTACAGGCGGAAACAGGAGAAGATTTCTCCTTGCTGATCGCGATCGCCCGTAGCTCGTTGATCTATCAATCCGGCAAGGATCATCTCCGCACCCGGCGCGCCATCGCAAAATTCTTCGGTATCTCCGGTGTCGAGCAATGGCGCGGCGTCATAGAAGAAGAAGTTCGCCGAGCTATGGACCGGTTGGCGTCGAGCGGAGCGCCGGACCTTGTTCGCGATTTCGTCGATCCGGTGTTCGTCGCCTGTATCGGCAGGATAGCGGGGTTGCGGGCCGGCGACGAACGCGGGGTGCTCGACAGCATCGCGGCCACCCGAGAATTGACAGAGCCTTTATTGCCGATCCGCAGACTGCGCGCCGCGCAGGCGGGCTTCCAATTTCTGTCGGACTTGCTGCAGCCGGCGGGCGCATTCGCTTTCGACGACGGGCCGGCGCCGTTGCGCGACGTTCTTGCCGGCAGTGCCCTGCCCGACGGCGTCTCCGCGGAAGCACTCACAATTTCGCTCATTGTCGCCGCGCACACCGCAGCGGAAAGCCTGGGGCTTGCCCTAGCCGGGATTTTGCGCCGTGGTTCGACCGCGTGGCGCGCGGCTGCCGACTTGGGATGGTCGGATCTGGAACTCGACAGCCTCTTTCGGGAGCATTCTTCCACGCTCATGCTGTATCGTGTTGCTGATCGCGACGCTCAGGTGATGGGCTGTCCAGTGCACAGCGGCGATATCGCAGCGATCGACGTTCGCTCGATCAACGCCGCCACCGCGCTGCAGCCGCAGCGGCAATTGTCATTCGGTGAAGGCGCCCACCGCTGCCCCGGAGCGGAGCTTGCGCGGCTTATTTACCGAATTGCCGTGCCCGCGCTCGCCGGGCGATTTCCCGCATTACAGCTCGATGAGTCGGGAGTCCGGGTCGAACGCACTACGATGGTCCGGTCTCCCGTCGCACTGCCCTGTACTGGCACCGGGTTGCGTCGACGCAGTGCCAAGATGTGGGAGATCGGCGGCCACGATCTTGCGCGTCGCATCGCCGCCGACGACACGTTGTTCGGACCACCGGACATGACCGAGCATCTTCGGTCACTGCAGGCGGCAAGTGGAAAGGACTTGTCGGTTGCGATCCGAATCGCGCGCAATGCGCCGTTCTTTCTATCCGGCGAAAGGCACCAGGCCATTCGGCTGCTGACCCTGGACGTCCTCGGCAACAATCGATTGCCGGCGTGGACGCCGTTCATCGACGAAACCGTCGAGCGGCTGCTTGATGCGCTTCCGTCGGGCGGACAAGCCGATCTGATCCGAGACTTTTGCGAGCCGTTGTTCCGCGCGGTAACGCAAAAGGTGCTGGGTCTTCATCCCACCGATCCGGCGCGGTTCGACGCCATCGCACCAAAATTGCAGGAATTGCTCGAACCCTTGCTGTCGCTGCGAAACATCGTTCGGCTACAGGGCGTGTGCACGGAACTGCTTGATTTAACGGCAGCGGGACAGGGCCAACCGCGTCCGGACCTGCCGCCCCCACTGCTGGCCAAGCTGATCGCGCAAGCGCCCGAAGGTTTCGACCAGGACGACTGCCATGCTCTGGCGCTCGTACTTTACGGAGCGAGCTTCAATATCGCCTACACCCTGGGAAATGCGTTGTGGCGGATGGCGGACATTGCGCCGGATCGGCGCGTCGAATTTCTTGAGCCGAGCAACGCGGGTTGGCTGGATCGCGACGTGCTTCCAAACGCCGCTTCGCCCCGCTTCATCTACCGTACCGCTCGCATCGACGGCGAAATCGGCGGCGTTAGGTTCGCAAGCGGCGATACGATGCAGCTTCACCTCGATCAGGTTAACGCCGGCCGCGGAGCGGGCCATCTCGCGCTCGGGCACGGCTTGCATCGCTGCTTGGGTGCATCGCTCGCGCGGTTGCTCATGCGGCGTGCGCTGCCCGCTTTCGTCGGCCGATTTCCCAATTTTACGCTGACCAGCAAGCCGTCATGGATCCCCAATTCTCAAACGCGTGTGCTCGGGGGCCTTGCGGCGAACCTGACGACCGCACCCACTCCTGTCCAACTGCAGAAAGCATTATGAGCCAAGTCGACATTGCGGAGGTCAGCGACTTCCTGGCATCCGAAATCAGCCGCCGCACCGGCGTACCTCAGTCGGCGCTCGGCCCATCGACCGTCCTGGTGGATATTGGGCTGCAATCGCTCGATGCAGTCATGATCTGCGGTGAGATCGAGGACAAATACGCGATCGAGGTCGAACCGACGATGATGTTCGAGTACCGCACCTTTGGCGAAGTCCTGCAGGCGGTCGGGGAGCTTCTGGCCACCGTATGAGCAAATGGTATTTGGGGCTGTCCACCTCCGGACACGATCCAGCCCTGGCCCTGGTCGACGAAAGCGGGCGAGTCGCGTTCGCCGAGGCGACTGAGCGATACCTCCAGGACAAGCGCGCTTGGGGGGCTGCGCCGGACCATGTCGGTCACCTCGAGAGTGCGCTGGCGGCCATCGGCTTCGATCCGGCTGCGGACGAACTGGTGGTGGCGTCGAGTTGGGCGCGAGTGAAGGCAAATTTGCCAGTCCGCGTATCCAATGCGCTGCTTCCCGCCAGCGACGGCTTGTGGCTGCGCGGGTTGCAAGCGCATGCCGTGGAGGCGGCCGGTGCTTCATTGCTTCGACTGGGCCTCGCTGCGGAGCAGCCCGAGGTGCTGCGTTTCGACCACCACGAATGTCATGCCGCCGCTGCATGCTACAGCGCGCCTTTCGCCGACGGATTGTGCTTGGTGATCGACGGTGAGGGAGAAGTCGGCGCTGCAAGCCTGTACAGAGTACGGACAGGGCGAGCGGAGCGCCTCTGGCGATCCTGGGGTCCGGGGAGTCTCGGCACTTTCTATGCCTGGCTCACCGGACAATGCGGCTTCGACTGGCGCGCGGGCGAGGAATGGAAGGTCATGGGCCTGGCTGCTTTCGGAACGCCCGACCCCATGCTGGTCGAGGCGCTCCAAGCCATGCTGACGATCGACAAGGGCCGGCCGCAGCTCGGATCGGCGGACGCGATTGCTCGCGCGGTGCGCGCCGCCGGCGCTTATCGGCGCGACGCCGGCGATCCCGCAGAGAAAGGCGCGGACCTCGCCGCCAGCGGCCAGTTGGCCTATGCGATGTTGGTCGATCAGATGCTTGCGGCGTGTGTGCCGCTCGGCGAGACAAACTTGATCCTGACCGGCGGATGTGCGCTCAATTCATCCTATAACGGCACCATAAGTGGGCGTTTCGGGTTCGAGCGCGTGCACGTGCCGCCCGCGCCCGCCGACGACGGCAACGCTATCGGAGCCGCGTTGCTCGCTTGGCGGCAGGACCATCCCGCTGCGGCAATACCCGTCGCTCGGACGTCGCCCTTCCTGGGCACGGCGATCCCGCGGCGAGCAATCGATCTGGCGGCCCAGGCCCAAGGTCTAGCGAGCGTGACGCAAAGCGCACAGCCCGCGGCATTGCTCGCCAAGCGGTTGGCCGCGGGATCGATCATCGGCGTTATGCGAGGCGCCGCTGAATTCGGGCCACGTGCGCTGGGCCACCGCTCGATCTTGGCCGATCCGCGCCCGCGGGATATGAAGGAGCGCATCAATAATCGCGTGAAGGGCCGCGAAACCTATCGCCCGTTTGCCCCCGTGATCGCCGCCACCCAGACCCATGAATGGTTCGATCGCGCACAGCCGTCGCCCTATATGGGTTTTACGCTCCCTTGGCAGGCGGAAAAGCGCGATCGGGTGCCAGCGGTCGTGCATCACGACGGAACCGGGCGCCTGCAGACGGTCGACCAGGAAAGCAATCCGTGGATGGCCGAGCTGCTTTCAGCGTTTGAACGCGAGACCGGGGTGCCGATCGTGCTCAACACCAGCTTCAACGTCATGGGCAAGCCGATCGTTCACACCGTACAGGATGCGATGGCGGTCCTGGCGACGACCGGCTTGGACGGCGTGCTGCTGGACGACGTCTTGATCGAAAAGAGCACCTCTCCCGCCGCGCCCTTGCAATAGGGGCGCACCATAGCTTTTGTCGCGCCTGCTTTCGTCTTGCTGTTCGTGCCGATTACGATCGGCACGTTCCTGCTCCTGTGCAGGCGGTGTCCTCCGCTCGCCGTTGCGGCGCTGCTGATCGCCGCCGCGCTATACTGCTGGATCACCGACCTCCGGACGCTGGTCTGGTTGAGCATATCGCTGGTAGCGAATTACATGCTGATGACGCTGATCCGGGCGAGACCAGGCGAGCGGGAGCGCCGCTGGCTGACTGCGCTCGGCATCGTGACGAACCTCGCACCGCTCGCCGCGTACAAATGGCTGGCGGCGCACCCGGATCGAATTGGCGCATCGGTAGCGGTGGGGCCGGATCAACTCTTGGTCATTCAGTCGGCGGTCGTTCCGTTGGGAATGGCGTTCTTCACCTTGCAGCAGATCACTTTTCTGATTGACGCAGGAAATCGGGCACGCCAGCCGCTTGGCTTCGCGCGGTATGCGGCCTGGGGTTCGTTATTCGCCCAACTCCCGGCCGGACCAATCGCGCCCTACCGGACAATGGCAGAGCAATATGCCAGGCTGGGGTGTTCGGTGCCGTCACGCGAGATGGTATTTCGCGGAGCGACGTTATTTCTGGCCGGCCTCGTCAAGAAGGCATGGATCGCCGATCCGCTCGGGAATGCGGTAGAAGCCGCATCGAACGCGGTCCAGTCGGGACACTTTCAAGCGACCGATGCCTGGACGTTGAGCTGGGGCTTCCTCCTGCAATTGTATTTCGATTTTTCGGCTTACTCGGACATCGCGATCGGGCTGGCGCTGTGTGTCGGCATTAAACTGCCGATCAATTTCAATTCGCCGCTAAAGGCATCTTCGCCCGGTGACTATGTCATGCGCTGGCATGTCAGCCTGATGATGTTCGTACGCTTTTATGTCTTCGAGCCAGTGTTCAAGCTTGCACGACGGTTGCCGGTGCGACCTACCGCGCGCCGCTATGCGGTCGCTTGGTCGCTGGCGATGGTGACGGCGTTCGTCGCGGTCGGGCTTTGGCACACGCTGGCACTCACGAATGTTCTGGAGGCGGTCGTGTTGGGCCTGCTGCTCGTTGTCATACAAACACTTCGCCTGCGTTGGCGGACACGACCGCGGATGCTGCGCCCCGCCGGCAAGATCGCGGTGCACCTGGTCACCCGGGTCGGAATATTATTCGCCGCGGCGATCTTCGCGTTATTGTTGCGCACGAATGGCGGCGCAACGTCCATGCGTGTGATAGGCAGCATGCTCGATTTCGGCTCACTCCTACGGCAAGCGGCCCAGATCGGATTTGATCCGGGGGCATTGCGCCATGCAACTGCCGGCAACCGAGCACTGCTGGTCGCCACTCTGGTCGCACTGCTATCGCCCAACACCATGCAGATCTTCGGAATTGGCGACGTTCCGGGATGCCCCCATTGGATACGATGGCGCCCATCGCTGCGCTGGGGGTTCGCAAGTGGAATGTTGTTAGTAGCGGCTTTGGCCGGCATCGCCGCTCCCGTCGTCCCGCGCACGTTCATCTATGCCGATATCTGATAGAGCGGAGTGGCGACGGCATTGGGCCGGACTGCTGCTGGCGATCGTCTGCATTTTGCCGGTCGTATCGCTCAATTACTATGTCAATCCGGTCGGGTTGTTCGGCTCGCCTCGCCATCGTGCCATCAACCGTTTCACGCCGCTTTACGCCAGCGGTATCGTCAGCGAATTTGCGCGTCCCTCCTTTTATGATGATACGGTCGCCGATCAGGCGACCGACGTCTTCCTCTTCGGTAATTCACGCGCCGCTCACGGCCTGGATACGTGCGGCCATCCCGTCGCTCGGGTCACCGGCGCGGGTTGGGGCTTTGCCGAATTTTCCCCGCTGATCCGCCAGGCGCTGACGCGACGCAAACGCAAGGCCACCATTCTGCTGGAGTTGCCACTGGTCGAAAGCTCCGCCTTCGCAGAGCCGCGCGCCGGGCTCGACGATCTGATATACGCCGCGCTCGCCCCCCGCGTCACCCGGGCATCGATCGAGACCGTACTCGCGAACCTGCCGTATCGCGGCCAGTCTCGGACTAGCGTGGCGGCGAACTGCGCCGCCGACAAAATAGCTGGGCCGGTCGCGCCGACCTCCGCGGATCCTGCGACCGAGCGGTCGGCCTACGCGCATCCCGACCCGGTCGCCTATGCGCGCAACCTGGCCGGCTTAAGGCGAACCGTCGAGGGCGCGGACGAAGAATGCAGACGGAGCGGGATCCAGCACTCGATCATATTCTATCGTATGCCGCCGACCTGGTACGTGACGGCTGACATGTTGGCGGTGAATCGACGGTCGGCAGCTGATATTCAGTCGGTGATCACGCCACGACGGCGCGGCGCCGCCTGTAAGATCCGCTTTGCGGACTTTGTCGAGCGTCCTCCCGGTTCCGCGGCTGACCGCGCAAAATGGTCCGACCCTTCGTTGTGGTTGGACACCAGCCATCCGTCGCCAACGCTCGGGAAGCTGATATTGCCCGCTTTATTGGCGGGGTCCGGCGCCGAGTGACTTAGACGAGCCGGACTCTACGTCCCGCAGAATCGTCACCGCCGGAAAGAGCGTAGATGCGCCGTGCATTCCCGCCGAACACCGCGTCCCGCACGCTGGGGGCGATCTGGTCCTGCGCCTGCGCGAGCCAGGACGCATAATCGCCGGCCAGGGTGAGGACGGGCCAATCGCTCCCCCAGATCAAGCGGTCGGTGCCGAATGCGTCGAGCAGTATCGCCGCGACCTTGGCGATACGCGGCGTCAGTCCGGGTTCGGTGAGCAGCCCCGACAGCTTGCACGCGACATTGGGCCGATCGGCGATCGCGCGCATCTCCGCTTCCCAGCCGGGAAGGTCGCCGGCATCGGGTTTGGCGGCATGGTCGATGACGATCGAGAGCGCCGGATGCCGTGCGGCGAGGCGATGCAATGCGGCCAGGTGTCGCGGGCGGATCAGCGCGTCGAGCACCAGCCCGCTGTCGGCCATCGCGGCGAGGCCAGCGTCGATCGCGGGATCGTCATACCAGTCGGCGGGGCGATCCTGCACCATCGGGCGCAGCCCCTTGAGGATCGGGTGCAACGGCAACGTGCCGCGCAGATCGCTCCAGCCGACTATTCCCAGCACCAGCGGATCGTCGGCTAGCGACAGCAGCCAGTCGGTATCGGCGGCATTGTCCTGGCTCTGGACCAGCACCACGCCGTCAATCCCGTTGGCCGCCGCCAGCGCGCGCAGCTCGGGCAGTTCGACATCGCGATGGATCGCATCGAGATCGGGAGGCGGCCAGGTGCAGCCATGCTCGCCGATCCGCCAGAGATGGACATGGGCATCGATCACGCCGGCTTCCGCACCGTCAATGCAAAGACGAGCACGACGAGGAAGCAGCAAGCGGGTACGGCCATCGCATTGACCATCGACCCGGTGCGGTCCGATACCAGACCCATCGCCGCTGGAAAGACGGCGCCGCCGACGATCGCCATCACCAGTAGGGCGGCGGCCGACTTCGTCCGCGCTCCGAGGCCATCGACCGTCTCGGCGAAGATCGTCGGGTACATGATCGACATGAAGAAGCTCGAGGCGATCAGCGCGATGATGCCGGTCATGCCTCCCGCGATCGTAGCGACGAGGCACAGCAAGGCGCCGGCGACCGCGAAAATAGCGAGCAGTGATGGCGCGCGCACCACGCCCATCAGCGCCGAGCCGACGAACCGCCCCGCCATGAAGGTGACGAGCGAGATGGTGAGATAGCCCGCCGCGACGCGCTCGGGCGTGCCGGGCACGGCGACCTCGGCGTAGCGGATGAGGAAACTCCACACGCCGACCTGCGCACCGACATAGAAGAATTGCGCCAGGACGCCGAGCAGGACCCGGCGATCGCGGAGCAGCGCGCGAAAATCGTCGAGCGCGCCGACATCTTCCTCGACGTCGCGCTGCGTCGCGATCGCGGGAAAGGCGGTCAACCGGATCAGCACCGCCCAAGCGAGCACGCCGAGGCCGATCAGCAGATAGGGTAACTGCACCGCGGCGGCTTCGCTCGCGCGCCATTGCGCCAATACCTCCGGAGACATTGCGGCGATCTCGGCGGGGCCGTGCGCCACGCCCGACAGGATGAACTGGCTGCCGATCACGATCCCGGTGATCGAGCCGAGCGGGTTGAACGCCTGAGCGAGATTGAGCCGCCGCGACGCGCTCTCCGGCGGTCCGAGCCGCGCGATGAGCGGGTTGGCCGACGTCTCGAGGAACGAAAGCCCGCTGGCGATGATGAACAAGGCGGCGAGGAAGAACGGATAGCTTTGCTGGCTCGCTGCCGGCCAGAACAGCAACGCACCGGCGCCGTAGAAGCAGAGGCCGAGCAATACCGCGGCGCGATAGCCGTAAGCACGCATGAACAAGGCGGCCGGAATGGCGAGGCAGAAATAGCCGAGATAGAAAGCCGATTGGACGAGCCCGGCCTGCAGGTCGCCGAGAACGAACAGCTTCTTGAAGTGTGCGATCAGGATATCGTTGAGATTGTTCGCGATTCCCCACAGGAAGAACAGTGCGACAATCAGCACAAACGGCAACAGCCGCGTCTTCGGCACCGGCGGTTCCTCGGTCATATCAATCCCTCCCGTCGATCCGGAGCACCGGCACGACCTCTCTCCGATTATGCTGGCGAGCCTAGAGCAATTTTTCTCCTGGCAAAGCTGTTTTTTACCAGTGAACAAAGTTAGATGGATCGACGCGGGAGGGCCATCATGCCAAAGACAGGATGAAGGCGAGGACGTTATCGATGGCTGACGATGAGGATCGCGGCGGGGATTCGCGGTATCGCGCACCGGCGCTCGAAAAGGGGCTGGACGTGCTGGAATTGCTCGCGGCGCAGGCTGAGCCGATGACGCTGACGGAAATCGTCCACGCGCTCGGCCGGTCGCACGGCGAGCTGTTCCGCATGGTCCAGGTACTCGAACAGCGCGGCTATATCGAACAGGATCCGTCCGATGACGGCTATCGCCTGACCGATCGGCTGTTCTCGCTCGGCATGCAGCAGCCACGCACCGCCAATCTGATCGAAATCGCCTTGCCGGTGATGCGTCAGCTCGCGCTCGACCTCGGCCAGTCATGCCATCTCGCGCTGCATACGCGCGGGCAAATGGTGGTGGTGGCGCGGATGGAATCGGCCGAGCAACTCGGTTTCTCGGTACGGGTCGGCTATCGCCGCCCGCTGATGCAGACCGCGTCGGGCGTGATCCTCTACGCGCATCAGCCCGAGGAGGTTCGCCGCCGGTGGGAAAAGATGTTCGATCCGCCGATCCCCGAAGCCGAGATGGCGGCGCTGCGCGCACGCGCCGACGAGATTGCCGAACGCCATGTCGAACACACGCCCAGCCAATTCGTCGCCGGGATCACCGACATTTCCGCACCGGTGATGCGGGGCGGCAGCGCGGCCGCGGCGCTGACCGTCCCCTATCTGAAGAAGATCCAGCCATCGGTGTCCGCGCGCGACACAGCGGCGTTGGTACGCAAGGCGGCGGAGGCGATTTCCGATCAACTCGTCGAGGGCGACAGCCGTGCCTAGAGTTTGTTTTGGCGGTGCCTGCCCGCTCCCACTCCTATTCCGTCCTGGCCGGAACGGGCACATCGGCCCGCAGCAAACCCGCCGTCTTCAGATCACTCCACAGACTGTCCGGGACGGGCGCGGCGATATTGGCCATCGTCGCCCGCACCTCGTCGGGACTGGCGAGACCGACGATCACGCTCGCTGCCTGGGGGTGCGCGAGGACGAATTGCAACGCGGCGACCGGCAAGGCCACATCGTGCGCCGCGCATATCCGTTCGATCGCACGCGTCCGCTGGCGGATCGCCTCGGGCACGTCGGCATAATCGTAATGCGCGGCAGCCGCGTCCGCCCCCAGCGCCAGGATTCCCGAATTGTAGACACCGGCCAGAACCAGCGCGGTTCCCGTGGTGGCGCAGCGGGGAAAGAGGTCGTCGACCGGGCTTTGCTCGAGCAAGGTGTAGCGGCCGGCGAGCAGGATGATGTCGAGCGACACGCGCTCCATCAGCTCGAGGCACACTTCGGTCTCGTTGACGCCGACGCCGATCGCCGACACCGCTCCTTGGTCGCGGAGCTCCTCGAGCGCGGCAAAACCGCCCTTGTCCAGCAATTCGCTCATCCGGGCGTGATGTGCCGCCTCATGGACGCGGCGCCCGATGTCATGGACATAGAGGATATCGACGCGATCACGGCCCAGCCGTTTCAGGCTGGCCTCGTGCGATCGCATTATCCCGTCGCGCGAATAGTCAAAGACCGGCGCGAAGGCCGGCGCGTCGACAAAACCGTGGCGGTCGCGCTCGGCGGTCGCAAACGGCTCCAGCACCCGACCTACTTTGGTCGAGACGACGACGTCGCGATTACCGGCGATCGCCCGGCCCAATCGCGTCTCCGCCAGTCCGAAGCCGTAATAAGGGGCGGTATCGGCATAAAGCAGCCCAGCCTCGAGTGCGGCAGTGATCGTCGCCTCGGCAGTCTGGTCGTCAACCGCCCGATAGAGATTGCCGAGCGGAGCGGTGCCGAAGCCGATCGGGGGCAAATTCAGGCCGATCATTGCGCGTCGAGGTCGAAAATCTGCGTCATCTGCACCCATTTTTCTCCGGCCGGCGCGAATGGCAAAGGTCGCTGGAAACGCCACATCAACTCTTCCCAGCGGTCGATCTCGGGCGGAGCCGGAACCGGCCGCGGATAGTCGTTCGCCGCTTCGACGATCATCATCAGACGGTCGCCCGCACGCCAGATCTCCATATGCTCGGCGCCTTGCGCGCGGATATGCGCGACGACTTCCGGCCAGGCCGATCCGGGCGCATGGCGTGCCTCATATTCGGCGATCAGCGCCGCGTCGTCGATCAGGTCGAGCGCGTAGCAAAAGCGCCGGATAGCCGCCGCAGACGCTTCGGATGGATCGGCATTTCCCACATTTCCCTCCTGTCGGCAGGTCCGGCGACGGCCTGCACCCTAAAGCGCGCTTGCACCGGCGGCAATCAGCACATATGAAAATACACTACACCAGCGAAATACCATTCGACCGGTACCGGGGGCATAACGCGAACGCCATGACCAGCATCGTCAAGCTTCGTGTGCTCGACATCCGCTTCCCGACCTCGGCGCGGCTCGACGGCTCGGATGCGATGAACCCGGATCCCGATTATTCGGCCGCTTATTGCATCCTCGAGACCGACCAGCCCGGCCTCACCGGGCACGGCCTGACCTTCACGATCGGCCGCGGCAACGATATCTGCTGCGCCGCGATCGAGGCACTGGCGCCGCTGATCGAAGGACTGGACCTCGACTGGATCCGGGCAGACGGCGCGCGCTTCTGGCGGCACGTGACGGGCGACAGCCAGCTCCGCTGGATCGGACCGGAAAAGGGCGTGATCCATCTCGCGACCGGCGCCGTGGTCAATGCGGTATGGGATCTGCTGGCGAAGCAGGCCGGCAAGCCCCTGTGGCGGCTGATCGGCGAGATGAGCGCCGAGGAGATCGTCGGGCTGATCGATTTCCGCTATATCACTGACTGCATCACGCCCGAGGAAGCGGTGGCGCTGCTGACCGAGCGCGCGGCGGGAAAGGCGATGCGGGTCGCCGATCTCGAGGCGAACGGCTATCCCTGCTACACGACGTCGGCAGGCTGGCTGGGCTATTCGGACGACAAATTGGTCCGGCTCTGCCACGAAGCGGTCGCCGAGGGGTTCAATCACGTCAAGCTCAAGGTCGGGCGCTCGCTGGAGGAGGACATCCGCCGCGTGACTCTGGCACGTGAGGCGATCGGACCGGATCGCCAATTGATGATCGACGCCAATCAGGTGTGGGAAGTCGGGGAGGCGATCGCGCATGTCCGCGAGCTTGCTTTCGCCAACCCCTGGTTCATCGAGGAACCGACCAGCCCCGACGATATCGAGGGGCACCGGCGCATTCGCGAAGGGATCGCGCCGGTCAAGGTCGCGACCGGGGAGATGTGCCAGAACCGTATCCTGTTCAAGCAATTCATCATGCGCGGCGCGATCGATGTGGTACAGCTCGACGCGTGCCGGCTGGGCGGCGTCAACGAAGTGCTGGCAGTGCTGTTGATGGCGGCGAAATACGACCTGCCGGTCTGTCCGCATGCCGGCGGCGTGGGCTTGTGCGAATATGTCCAGCATCTGGCGATGATCGATTATCTCTGCTTCTCGGGGACGAAAGAGGGGCGCGTCGCCGAATATGTCGATCACCTCCACGAGCATTTCGTGGAGCCGTGCGTGGTGGCGGGCGGCGCCTATCGCGTGCCCGAGGCGCCCGGCTATTCGATCGAGATGCAGCCCGCGACACTCGCCGCCTTTACCTTTCGCAAGGCTGAAGCAGCAGGCTGATCAGCCGGCGGGGTCGCCATAAAGAATGCCCCGTCCGTCGGTCCCGATATAGACTCGGCCGCGGCGGCGGGGATCGCCCGAAATCACGCGGAAGCGGCCGCCCCAGCGATGCCCGGCATCGTCGATGCGAACCCAGCGAGCGCCGCCACCCGACGATCGCCAGATGCCGGTCTCTCCGGCTCGCCTGGCGACGGCATAGACAGCAGGATCCGCCGGCGAGCTGCCGAGCCCCAAGCCGAACAAGGCGATGTCGAGGTCGGGCGCGAGCCGCTGGAAGGTCGGGCCGCCGTCGCGACTGCGGTAAAGCTCTGTGCCGCACAGCAGGAACAGGTCGCCCGGCGCAAAGGGCGAAGCGACCAAGGCGGGCTGGCTTTCGCGGTTGCGGGGACGAGCCAGCGACAAATCCGTGCACAGGCCGCGCGTCGCCATCGACGCGAAATGCTCGCCGCCATCGACGCTGGCGAAGATCCGGCGCGTATCGGGGTCGACCGCCCAGGCGAGCCGGGCATCGACCTTGTCGGCAACGATCCGGAGGTTGCCGGGCAGCCCGGCGATCCCGACCCAGCTCTTGCCGCGATCGCGCGTCAGCAGCGGACGTTCGGCGGCGACGAAGAAACGCTGGCCGTCGGCCGAGACGGTGATCGGCGCCTTGCCTTGCGCCTCCAGGCCATGCCCATCGTTCCACAATGGCGTCCGCAGCGGATGCCAGTTGGCGCCGCCATCGTCGCTCCAGCCGAGGCCAGCCTCGATCTCCTGTCCCTCGTGGACATTGCCGCTGCGCACCAGCACGAACCCAGCGCGACCGGCATAATCGAGCGTATTGGTATTGGTGTTGCGCGGCGACAGGAACATGCCCGGCGGCGAGCGCTCGAGATCGCGGTGCACGAACCCGCCAAGATCGCCGAAGCCCGAGACCAACGATGCACCGGCGGTCGGGCTGGTCAGCGTAATGATCGCGGTCTGCTCGACGCCTTTGGTCCAGGGCGCCCAGAGCAAGGCAGACTTGGGGGCATCGTTGGTGACATAGACGGTGTCGCCCGTCGTATAGGCCAGCCGCCGGGGATCGAACGGGTCGAGCGCCAGCCCGGCCATCCAATGGCCGAGAGCGGCTTCCGGGCGGCCCCAGTTGAGGAACGGCGTGGCGCGCGTGTCGCGACGGCTGAGCGGACCGAGATCGGTCCAATGCCGGCCGCCATCGGCCGTACGCCATAAGGTATCGCCCGGCTTCCAGTGGTTGAAGGTCGAGGCATAGGCCACACCGTCGCGCGCGCGATCGGCGGCGATGCCGATATAGCCGCCCGGCGGCGCGGCAGCGGCGCGATCGGGCGAGATGTCGTGGAACGCGCCCGATCGCTCCAAGGCCCATATCTCGCCGCGCGTCACCCCGCTCGGGCCGATGCCGTCGGCCCAGGTGACGTAGAGCCGGCCGACGCCGTCGAGTGCCGCCTTGACCGGCGCCAGTCCGGGGGGGCCACCCGCGAGCCGCGTCCAATGCGCGCCGTCGTCATCCGATTGGAGCAATCCGGCCTCACCAGGATCGGCGATTCCGGCGAATATGCGCGGCGATTTGGGGTCGAACAGCACGAACGCGATGCCGGGATGCGTCGCCCTGGGCGCGGCGGGGCCGGCACCGGCATAGGGGAAGGCGGAGTCTCGCCGCCAGTGCGCGCCGGCATCCTCGCTCCGCCACAATCCGTCGTGGCGCGAGCCGAACAACAGGCGGCTCGGGTGACGCGGATCGATCGCGAGCCGCTCGCCGAGACCGCGCCCCGGCTCATTGCCGCCCATGCGGAACGGCACCGGCACGATCGTCCAATGCCCGCCGCGATCGTCAGAGCGCAGGATCGCCGCGGGGTCACGCGCGGACATGCCGACCGCGGCATAGACGCGGTTGGCGTCGACCGGGTCCGGGGCGATGCTCTCGACACCGAAAAAGCTACCTTGCGCGAAGCCGTCCATCAGCGGCAACCAGTGGCCAGCGCGATCCTCCCAGCGATACGCGCCGCCCATGTCGGTGCGTAGATAGGCAAGCCCGCGCTCGACCGGGCTGAACACGATCCCCGGCGCGAAGCCCCCTCCCCCCACCGTCACGTTGGTCCAGCGATAGGGAGCAGCGGGCCCTCGCGCCGCAGCGGGCGCCAGCGAGGCAAGCGCCAGCGCGGCGCCGAGAACGATCGGTCGCAACGCCATGGCTCAGCTCGTGATACGCATCTTCAGCGCGAGCGTCTCGCCGGGATCCAGCGTGTCGATCGCGAAGTCCTGGTTGAGCGCATCGGGCAGATGCGACACCGGTTCGACGCACAGGAAGGTTTCACCAGGCGGCGCGTAGAGATGGACGGTCCGCGCGCCGATCGCGCTGACCCGGGTGACGCCGTCCGCGCCGTCGATCCTCGCCTGACCCGTCCAGCCATCGAAACTGTTGTCGATCAGGCGATCGGGAAAGCCCGCGCCCGCGCTCCAGTCGCCGAACGCGTCGGCCGCGACAGGCCGGGTCGGGATCATCGTCTCGTCGCCCTCCCACATCCGCTGCGTGGCCATCGTCAGCCGCGTCGATGCGTCGCGCGGGAAATAGGGATGAAGGCCAAGACCGCCGGGCATCGTCAGGTCGCTCTCATTCGCGAGCAGCAAGCTGATGGTCAGCCCGTCATCGTGCAGTGTCAGGCGCTGCTCGGCGCGGAACGCCCAGGGCCAGCCGCCACCGCCGGCATGCCGCAATTCCATCACCGCCTCGGCCTCCCCAGCCATGCTCATCGTCCAGGGCGACTGCCAGCCGATGCCGTGCAGGCTGTGCGGGTGGTCGCCGAAATTGAGCGGCAGCCGATGCGCCTCGCCGGCGAAGAAGAAGCGCCCGTGCGCGATGCGGTTGGCATAGGGGACGAGCGGGAAGCACCCGGTCGCGAGCGGATCATCGACACCCTCCGGCGCACGCCGCAGCACGTCACGGCCATTGTGCGTCAGATAGGCGATCGCGCCGCCCAGCTCGGGCAGCAGCCCCGTTTCCCAACGGCCCGCGCGAAGCAATGCCGGTTCCCGCATGCCGATTCTTCCTAGTTCTTCCTAATTCTTCGGTGCGGGCAAGCGGACGATGTGATTTTCGCCGGCGAAAGTCACGGTCACCACCACGACCCGGTCGCCGCGCAGTTTGAGCTTGTCGCTGACGACCTGTCCGCCCTCGACCGCGCCCGGCTTCACCTCGACCGGCTTGAGCAATACTTCATCGAGCTTGGCGACGTTGACCTTGGACGGCGCTGCCCGGGTCCGATCGAGCGTATCCTGGGGCACGCCGCTCGACGATATCCCACCCATCCCGCCGGTATAGCCGGTTGTGTCGAGCTGACCGGCGCCGTTGGTAGACAGGGTCGGCGCGGCATAGCCGGACGAGGCGGTGCTGCTGCCGGCCACCGGTCCGGGCGCGCCGGCCTCCGCGAGCAGTCTCTCGCGCGGAAGGAGCACGATCGCGCTGCCGTCGGCGGCAGCGAGCGAGATGTTTTCCGGCCCGAACGGCGCGCCTGCCTTGCCGCGATTGACCGCGACGACATGGAGCACGAGCCGGCCTTTCGCCAGGGTGGTCTCGGCGACCACATGGACGTCGCCGACCTTGCCGGCGGAGACGATGTCGGTGCCGGGCTTGCCGTCGACCGGCGCGGCATCCTGCGCAAGAGCGGGGGCAGAGATTGCGAGCAACGCCGCAAGTGGAAGTGCGATCCTCATCTCCAGTCTCCTTTCACGCGTGATCCGCCGGCATCCGGCAATGGCGATCGATATGCGCGGCATGTGTCGGCATTTGCGTCACGGTGTCGCCAATCACCTTGCGCATCGCTTCAAGGACGCGCCGCGCCTGGTTCTCGGGCACCGCGAGCGTCATCGGATCATAACCGCGCGGCGTGACGCCCTGCCCAAGCAGCACGGCAAGCCAGCTCGGCGCCTCGAACAAATCCTTGCCGCGTTCGAGCAGCCGCCCGTTCCGCTCGAACGCGTCGATCTTGGCGGCGAGCGTGTCGGGGACCTCCATCGCGCGGCACATCCGCCAGAACTCCGAATCGTCGCGCTCGACGCGATTGTAGTGGAGCACCAGGAAGTCGCGCACGCTCTCATATTCGGCGCCGACCTGGCGGTTATATTCGGCGCGACTGACGGGGTCGAACCCGCGATCGGGAAACCAGGCGAGCAATTTGGTGATGCCGGTCTGGATCATGTGAATGCTGGTCGATTCGAGCGGCTCGAGAAAGCCCGACGCGAGCCCGAGCGATACGCAATTGCCGACCCAGGTGTTGCGCCGGCGGCCAGTGGTGAAGCGCAACGGACGCGGATCGCCGGTGGCGGCGGCGCCGATATCCTCGGTCAGAACGCGCGCGGCCTCGTCGTCGGAGATGAAATCGCTGCAATAGACATGGCCGTTGCCGGTGCGGTGCTGGAGCGGAATGCGCCATTGCCAGCCGGCGCTGCGCGCGGTCGACCGGGTAAAGGGTGGCAGATCGGCGAGCCGCTCGCTCGGCAGGGCCAGCGCGCGGTTGCACGGCAGCCAGCGGCTCCAATCCTCATAAGGTTCGCCCAGCGTCTGGCCGATCAGCAGTCCGCGAAATCCGGTGCAGTCGATGAACAGTTCGCCTACGACCTCACGCCCGTCGTCGAGCGTCAATCGTTCGATCAGTCCGCTTTCGGCTCCGATCGCGACGTCGGCGATCTTGCCTTCGATCCGCGCGACTCCCCGCGCTTCCGCATAGCGCCGCAGGAAGCGCGCGTAGAGCGAGGCGTCGAAATGATAAGCGTGCGAAAAGGTCGAAAAGACCCCGGGCGATCCCGGCGGCCGGTCGAACTTGCCCGCCAAGGCCGCCTGCTCGGTCAGCGAGAAAGCCGAGAGCGGTATCTCGTTCCCCGCGGCGCGGCAGCGCAGCCATTGCTGGTGGAACGGGGTCATGCCGAAATCGTCGCCATAACGCCCGAACGGGTGGAAATACCGATGCCCAAGCCGCGTCCAGTCGACGAACTCGATCGCGAGCTTGAACGTGCCGCCGGTCGCGCGGACAAACTCGTTCTCGTCGATCCCGAGCATGGCGTTGAACAGGCGGATCGGTGGGATCGTCGCCTCGCCGACACCCACCGTGCCGATCTCCTCGGATTCGACCAGCGTGATCGTGCAGCCGCTCGCGCCCATCGCCAGCGACAGAGCGGAGGCTGCCATCCAGCCGGCCGTGCCGCCACCAGCGATGACGATCGAGCGGATCGGACCGGGCGCGCCGCTCATGCTGCCTGCGCCGCGCAGCAGCTGGCGATGAACGCCCGCTGCTCGGGCATCCGCTCGGCGGCGCGTGCGATCGCGTTCGCGCGTTGGTTCATGCCGCCCTGGAGGTGCTCGAGTGGCAGCCGGTCGACCAGCGGATCGTAGCGACGCGGGAGCATGTTGTTGCCCAGGAAGATCGCCACCCAGCTGGGCTCCTGGTACGATTCCTCGGAGAACAACGCGACCCGACCACAACTTTCGAACACTGCGATCTTGTAAGCGAGCGTGTCGGGGATCGGCAGCTGCGCGCAATGCCGCCAGAACGGCTCGGGCCGCCGGGTCGGACAGTAATGCAGGATCAGGAAGTCGCGGATCCGCTCCCATTCGGCTTGCGTGACGCGGTTATATTCCTCGATCATCACCGGGTCGAACCGGCGGTCCGGAAGCAACTCGATCACGCGCGCGAGCGCCGTCTGGATCAGCTGGATACTGGTCGATTCGAGCGGTTCCATGAACCCGGCCGCAAGCCCGACCGCGACCACGTTCTTTTCCCAGAAACGCTGGCGATGCCCGGTCTTGAACCTGAGCAGGCGCGGCTCACCCAGGGCCGGCGCGTCGAGCCCGTCGAGCAGCGTCGCCACCGCCTCGTCATCGGAGATGAAATCGCTGCAATAGACGTGGCCGTTGCCGGTGCGATGCTGCAGCGGGATGCGCCACTGCCAGCCCGCCGTCTTGGCGGTCGAGCGCGTGAACGGCGTGAGGTGCTCGACAGGTTCGGATCCCACCGCGACCGCGCGGTCGCAGGGCAACAAGCTCGACCAGTCGCGAAAGCCGATGCCGAGCGCCTTGTCGATCAGCAGCCCGACGAAACCCGAGCAATCGATGAAGAAATCGCCGTCGATCGCCTCGCCGTCGGCCATCGTCACGCTTTGCACGAAGCCGGTCTCGGGATCGAGATTGACTGCCGTGATACGGCCCTCACGGCGGCGCACGCCGCGCGCTTCCGAATGGGTGCGCAGGAAGCGGGCATAGAGGCCTGCGTCGAAATGATAGGCGTGCTTGAAGAACGCGTCCTCGGCCGGCAGCGTTTCGGCCGGAGCGAAGCGGCCCCGCCGGGCGGCGGCATAAGGCATCGACCAATCTTCGATCGGTCGCGGGTCGCCCATGCGATGGAGCTTGAGCCAATGATGGTGCGGCGAGATCCCCTCGATCGTGTCGCCATAATCGCCGAAGCCGTTGAAATGCGAATTGCCGACCTCGCCCCAGTCGCGAAACTCCACGCCGAGCTTGAACGAGCCGTTGGTGGCCGCGACGAAATCGCGCTCGTCGATCCCGAGCAGCCCGTTGAAATGGGTCATCAAGGGCACCGTGCCCTCGCCGACGCCGATGATCCCGATCTCGTCGGATTCGATCAGCACGATCTCACAGGCAGGCGGGGGAAGAAACCGGGCGAACGTCGCGGCCGCCATCCATCCCGCGGAGCCCCCGCCGACGATGACGATCTTCCTGAGCGCCGCTTGGTTCATTTCATCTTGTCGCCGGCTGGTTACCCTTGATGGGCGAAGAAAGAGGTCCCCGCAAGGATGCGGAGACCTCTAGTTGCTTCTTCGCAAGGAAGCTCAGAACGAGCCGCGGACGATGAACGCGAACCGCCGGTCGGTATCGGTCCAGCTGTAGCGCGGCCTGAGGTTGGTATCGCCGACATCCAGGAACGTCCGCGAATTGAGCAGGTTGGTGCCCTGCACACCAACCTTGATGTGCTTGTTCAACGATACGAGCACCGATCCGTCGAGCTGGCCGTAGGCTTCCGACCAGACCGGATAATTGATGTTCGCCGCCGAGGTGGTCAGCAGGTAATGCGAGCGCCAGTTATAGGCGAGTCGCGCCGAGACGCCGTATTTCTCGTAGATCGCCGCGACGTTGTAGGACCATTTCGACAGGCCCTCGAGCGGCAGGTTGGAGATTTTGGCGTTGGTGGTCTGGTTGGCGTCGAACACGTTGACCGCGGTGTTGGCGCCGCCGCTCGAGTCGACAAAGGTCAAATTGCCCTGGAAGCCAAGGCCGCCGAGCGCGCCGGGCAGTCCGTCGAAGAACTGCGTGTAAGCGAGCTCGAAACCCTTGATCTTGCCATGTGCGCCGTTGGTCTGCCGCGTCACGTCGAACGTGAGCGTCTGACCGCCGCTGGTATAGGTTTGCGAGGCGACGCCGGCGAAGATGTAGTTGCTGATATCCTTGTAGAACGCCGCCAAGGTCAGGCTGTTCGATTTCCCAAAATACCATTCGAGGCTGGCGTCGAACTGGTTCGCCCGGGTCGGTTTGAGATCCGGGTTGCCCGCCGTGCCGGTGAACGGCGTCACCCTGCCGCCGACTCCGACGCCATTCGGAGCACCGGTGGCCGAATTGAAGCTGAAACCGAGCGACGTGAAGGGATTGAGTTGCGCGAAGGTCGGCCGCACAATCGCCTTGGCCGCGGCGAGGCGCAACTGGACCTGGTCGGTCAGGAAGAAGCGCAGGTTGAGGCTGGGCAGCACGTCCGTGTAAGACCCGCTCGACGCTTGCGTCAGTCCTCCGATATTTCCCGCCGCAAACGCCCGAGCCTGGTTGATCAGGGCGCAATTCGCCGGGCTGACGCCCTGAGGGTCGTTCGGATCGCAAGCGAGCGTCGGTCCGGCGACGCGAACCGCCGATCCCGTCGCACCGGTTTCGGTGCGGACGATGCGCACGCCGACATTACCGTCGAAGTGGAAGCCGCTGCCCTGGTCCTGCCCGAACCGCAGCAAAGCATAGCCGGCATAAGTGCGCTCGGTCTGGTTGTTGATGCCGCCGCTGACATTGTCGGCACCGGGAGCCGCCGCCGCATAATTATCGGTCAGCGGCACCCAGCCCCAGCCGGCGGATTCGGTATTGCTGAGATAATTATAGGCATTGGCGGTGCCGTTCTGGACCAACGCCGCGGTGGGGAACCAATATCCGCCGACCGACGGCACCTTGCCACGGAAGAAGTTGTTGTAATTGAAGAGGTTCGATTGCTGCGGCAGCAAAGCGTTCTGATGCGTCGCGTCGAAGCCGGTCTGGTTCAGCGTGACCGGCGTACCGCCGCCCCAATATTGCGCCGACAGCAAGGCCCAATTGTAGCCGGTCTGGCGCGTGATCGCGTTGCGGTCGGTGACCCGGCCGCCAAGCCGAAACGACTTGAGGAACGGCGAGTCGGTAAAGGTATATTCGACGTCGGCGCGCTCAGCCCATTCATGCGCCTCATTGTCCTCGATGTGATCCATTGCGGCCGCCCACCAATAGGCGCTCTTGTTGCTGTAACTGCCGCCCGCGGTCGGCGCGATGGTCATCGAGGGATCGTCGCCGCTGAAGTCGAACTTGATCGTCGAGGGGATGCCGACCTGGGTGAAGGCGGTCATGCTGTAAACCTGGGCCGTCGACTTCACATATTGGACATCGGCGCTGACCGCCCAATTGGCATTGGGAGTCCAACGCAGGTTGAGCGAATAATCCTGCGTCTTCTTGGTCTGCTTGCCGGCGCGCGTATCGAAGTTGAGATTGCGGTTAGCGAGCGTACCGGATTGCAACTGGCCTTGCGGGCCATAGCTCAGGTTGGTGTTATTGCCTGTGTTATTGACATCAGGCGTATCATAATCGCCGACCGCATTTTCGATGTCCTGTGGCGTCGCCTTGGCGATCAATCCCTCGAGAGTGATGAGCAATGTGTCGCTCGGTTTCCACTGGAACGCCGCGTCGATAGCGGTGCGGCGCTGCTGCCAATCGACCCGGCGGAACCCCATTCCGGCGGGAACATACACATTGGTGCCCGCGGCGAACCCACCTTGGGAAGAGGTCAGCTTTTCGGGGTCATAGCGCCCGCCGCTGATGCTGTCGGTGCGGTTGCCGACATTGCCGAGGCTGTAGGAAACCAGCAGGCCCATTTCGCCAAGCGGCGACTGCCAGCGGTCGCTGGCAAGGATATTGCCCGAGAAGAAGGTCTTCTTGCGCAAATCGGCATAATTGGCGTCGCCCGAAAAGGCGATGACCAGGCCCTTCGCGTCGAACGGCTTGCGCGTGCGCAGATTGATGATGCCGCCGATCCCGCCTTCGACCAATTCGGCCGAGGGGTTCTTGTAGACGTCGACGCCGGCGAGCAGGTCGGAGGAGACGTCCTCGAACGACAGGCCGCGGCCGTTATTCGCCGAGAAGACGTCACGGCCGTTGAGTTCCGAACGAACGAAGGAAAGTCCGCGAATGAACACGCCGCCGCCTTCGGACGACAGGCGCGCCGGGTCGCGATTCTCGTTGGTGCGCTGGAGGGTGACGCCGGCGATACGCTGCAGCGCCTCGGACACCGAGCGATCGGGCAGCGCGCCGATATCGGTCGCGGTGATCGAGTCGATGATCTGTTCCGAATTCTTCTTGCGCTGAGTCGCGCTCTGCACCGACGCGCGAATGCCGGTGACGATGATATCGCCCTTGCTCTGGGTGTTGATCGTCGATTGGTCGTTGGTCGCCTGCCCGTCGGCGGGCTTGTCGGCCGCAGGCGTATCCGCCGGCGCGCTGGCATTGGCAGTAGTTTGCGCGTGTGCCGGAACGGCGAGCATCGCCGCGAACGCCAAAGCGAGGACCGAGCTGCCCCCGCGCAAGGTGCGGCGATCGGCGGTCGGCTGCGTCGCGCCTTCGAGCATATTCGACTGGAACATTAAACTTCCCTTCCTGAACGCAGGCCAGGGAAGCGCGTGAACGACAGGCCGGATAGTATCCGGTTTCCCCTCCACGAGCACCTCCCAGGGTGCTTTCTGCCGCCGTGGTCTGGTGCCTCGGCTGATTGTGTGAATACCACCGTGATAACGCTACCTCAACCAAAAATGTTTGCGCTACCAATTTTTTTTATCCACCCTTGCTGCTAGGCGTTTCTGGCGCCGGCACAGCAGAATCGGCATTTCCTTTTTAAACAACGCGATGGGGAGAAGTCGGCCATGGACGGCAGCATCGAACGGCGTCGCGGCGGGCGGAACGGGTGACGGCCGCCATTCGAGAGATCGTGCTGGACCGCGACGACAGCGGCGCGCCTGAACGGTTCGCCGACCTGATCGCGACGGCCGAGCCGGTGGTGTTGCGCGGGCTGGTGCGCGATTGGCCGGTCGTGGCGGCGGCCGGCGACGGTATGGCGGCGCTGGCCGCTTTCCTGAAGGCGTTCGATCGCGGCGGCCTTGCCAGCTGCATCGCCGGCCACCCGTCGATCAATGGCCGCTTCTTCTATACGCGCGACATGACCGGCCTCAACTTCGGGCGCCGTGACGCGACCGTCGCCGATCTGCTCGACCAGTTGGTGCACCAGGCGGACCAAGCCCATCCGCTCGCGATCGCGATGCAATCGGCGCCGGTACGCGAGGTGCTGCCCGGATTCGCCGAACGGCATCCGATGGCGCTGCTCGACCCGTCGGTGGCGGCGCGGATCTGGATCGGCAACGCCATCTCGGTCGCCACGCATTACGATTCGAACGACAATATCGCCTGCGTCGTCGCCGGCCGCCGGCGGTTCACCTTGTTTCCGCCGGATCAGGCGGCGAATCTCTATCTCGGGCCATTCGAACTGACTCCGGCAGGCACTCCGGTCAGCATGGTCGATGTCGATGCGCCCGATCGCGATCTTTATCCGCTCTACGCCGAAGCGGAAAAGCAGGCGCGGACGGCCGAGCTCGGCCCGGGCGACGCGATCTTTATTCCCTATCTGTGGTGGCATGCGGTCCGGTCGCTCGATCCGGTCAGCATCCTGATCAATTACTGGTGGAGCGATCACGCTGTGCCGACCGCGCCGGTCCAGGCGATGCTGCATGCCTTGCTCGCGTTCCGCGATCTGCCGCCGGCACGGCGGGCGGCGTGGCGCGCGCTGCTCGACCATCTCGTTTTCGCCGACGATGCCGGACAAGCGGCGCACTTGCCCGAGCATGCACGCGGGGTAATGGGCCCGATCTCGCCCGAGATGCGGCGTGAGTTGCACCGCGTGATCGCCGCGGTGCTGCAATCGAAATAATCAGGAGAGGGAAGATGATGCGGTGGATGATCGTGGCATTCGGCATGTTGGCGTCCGCGCCGGCCGCGGCACAGGTGACGTTCGACGCGCCGTTCACCGACCATGCGGTGCTGCAGCGTGATCGTGCGATTGCGGTGCACGGCCATGCCGCGCCCAAGGCGGAAATCGTGCTGAGCTTCGCAGGCGCGACTGTCCGTGCGGCGGCCGACGCCAAGGGCGCGTGGCGCGCGATCCTGCCGGCCAGGCCCGCCGGCGGCCCCTATTCGCTCGTCGCAGCGAGCGGCGGCGCAAACGCGACGCTCGGCGATGTCATGGTCGGCGACGTCTGGCTGTGCTCGGGCCAGTCGAACATGGAATTCACGCTGCGCCATGTGACCAATGCCGATACCGAGGTGCAGCAGTCGGGACATCCCTTGCTGCGCCTGTTCAACGTGCCGCGCCAGTCGAGCGCGACGCCGCAAGCGGGCTTCGGCGCCCCGGTCGGCTGGCAGGTCTCGGCGCCGGCCAGCGCAGCTGACTTCTCGGCGGCCTGCTATTTCATGGGTCGCGACCTCCAGCAGCGGCAGGGAATCGCGGTCGGACTGATCTCCTCGGCCTGGGGCGGGTCGGTGATCGAGGACTGGATCAGCCGCGAATCACTGGCGACGCTGCCGCGCTATCGCCCGGCGCTCGACTTGCTGGGTCTCTACGGGCGCGATCCGGCGGCGGCATCGCTGCAATGGCGCAATATGGTGGAAAAGTGGCTCGGCGCGCGCGCGTCGGCACCGGCCAATGCCGCCTGGCGTCCAGTACCCTCTACCGCGGCCTGGGAGAATTGGGGCGACCCCGCGCTCGCGAGTTTCGACGGCATCGGCTATTATCGCGCGCATGTGACGCTCACCGCCGCGCAGGCGGGCAGGGCCGAACTGGCGATCGGCGCGGTCGATGATATCGACCTGACACGCGTCAACGGAACCACGGTCGGCGCGCTCCAGGGATGGGACGCGCAACGCCGCTATCCCGTCGCGCCCGGCCTGCTCCATGCGGGAGACAATGTGATCGAGGTCGCCGCGATCGATACCGGTGGTGGTGGCGGTCTGTGGGGCACCGCGCCGCGCACGCTCACTTTGGCCGACGGCACGGTCCTTGCGCCGAAGGACTGGCAGTTCACGCGCGGCGACGCGCTCGCGGCCATCGGCGTGCCGCCCGGCCTGCCCTGGCTCGGCGGCAGTGGGCGGACCACGCTCTACAATGGCATGATCGCGCCGCTGGATGGTTATCCGGTCAAAGGGTTCGCCTGGTATCAGGGCGAGGCGAATGTCGCCGATGCCACTGGTTATGCCGAGCTGATGCCGCTGCTGATCGCCGACTGGCGCAAGCGCTTCGGCGCCCAGCCGTTCCTGATGGTCCAACTCGCCGGATTCGGACCGCTGACCTCGCGGCCGGTTGATGACGTCTGGGCGCAATTGCGCGACGTCCAGCGCCGCGTCGCCGATGCCGACCCGAAGGTCGGCATGGCCAGCGCGATCGATATCGGCCAGGTCGCCGACATCCACCCGACCAACAAGCAGGGCGTGGGCTATCGCCTAGCGCTCGGCGCGCGCGCTATCGCCTTGGCGGAAAAGGTCGAGGCGCGGGGACCTGCCCCTGCCGCGGCCGTCCGGCGCGATGGCAAGATCGCGATCCGCTTCGCGCATGGCCCGCTGGTGACGGTCGGTGGCGGCCAGGTCATCGGATTCGAACTGTGCGACGCAGGCGGGCAATGCCATTATGCCGACGCCGTCGCGAGCGGCGATACGGTGCTGGTACCCGACGACGGCAAGGCGAGCGAAGTCCGCTATCTGTGGCAGGCCAGCCCGATCGTGAACCTCTACAATCCGGACGGGCTGCCGGCGACCGGGTTCCGTTTACCGATCGGGCGATAGCGCCGACAGTCTACGCCCCAAGGTGTCCGTCCGACTCGCGCTCGACCAATGTGAAATCGAGCACCAGCCGGCGCGGGTCCGGCGTCTTGCCCTGGCGCCGCGCATTGACCTCGGCGACGAGCATCTCGATCGCGGCGCGCGACATCGCCGCGATCGGCTGGCGCACGGTGGTGAGCTCGGGCCAGATCGCGGTGGCCAGCGCGGTGTCGTCGAACCCGCACACGCTGACGTCTCCCGGTACGTCCAGCCCGCGGCGATGCGCGACGGCGACCGCGGCGGCCGCCATGTCGTCGTTGCTGGCGAAGATGGCGGTCGGGGGTTGGGGCAGATCGAGCAACGCCTCGCTCGCCTCGAGCCCCGAGCGGTAAGTGAACAGCCCCTGCTTGATCAGCGCTTCGTCGATCGCGATCCCCGCCTCGGCCAGCGCCGACTTATAGCCTTCGAGCCGCCGCGCGCTCGCTGTCTGGTCGGGATTGCCGATGATGAAGCCGATCCGCCGGTGGCCCTGCGCGACGATGTGCCGCGTCATCGCCTCGGCCGCGGCGAAATCGTCGATCGACACGGTCGAGACCCCGTCCGCCAGCCGGGCGGTGGCGACGGCGACCGCGGTCACGTTCTCCGCCGCGAGCAGGTCGATCAGCGGCTGCGAATCGCACAAGGGCGGGGGCAGCAGGATGCCGTCGATCCCGCTCCTGATCAGGTGGCGCGCACTGGTCTCCTCGCCCTCTCCCCGGTCACATTTCTCGACCACCAGCTGGACGTCGGAGCGGCTCGCCTGATCCAGGCTGCCGACCAGAAACTCGCTGAGATAGGCAGCGCTGGGATTACTGTAGAGCAGCCCGAGACGCACCTGACCGCCGCCGGCGAGGCTCCGCGCCGCGCGATTGGGGGCGTAATTGAGGGCGGCGATCGCCTCGTTGACCGCGTCGCGGGCAGCCTGGCGGACATGGCTCGCGCCGTTGATCACGCGCGACACCGTCATCGGTGAGACGCCGGCCCGCTTGGCGACGTCTTCGATTCTCGGCGCATCGCCGCCACGGCCTTTGCGCTTCTGTGGTGTTCCCCCGTTCATCCGCGTGCGTGTAGCGCAGCATTGCGCGTCAAGCCCAGCCAAAATCCTTTCGCCACATTCCGACACGACCCGATTGCCATCGGCGCAACTCTTATGGTAGCGCTCACAATGACTCGGGAACAACCCGGCATCGAGGGGAGACATGCGTGCCTGAAATTGCCCGCCGGCGACGTTCTGGATCGATTGCGCGTGCCGTCTTGCTCGCCGCGATCGCAGGACTGACCACGACGCCGGCCGCCGCGGCACCTCCGCTGTTGCAGGCGGCCGCTGCCTCCTCCCCTGCTCCGTATCGCAACTTCAAGGTCGCGATCTATGTCGTCGTCGGCAATGTTCGCGCGCTCGCCGACCGCGCGACGTTCGACCGCGAATATGCCCGCGTCGCCGGCCAGCTCCATTTCGACAAGGTCTATATCGAGGCCTATCGCGACCACCAATTCGCGACCGATGACGAACTGGCCAAGGTGTCGTCCTATTTCCGCGAGAAGGGCGTGGCGGTGGCCGGCGGCATCACGCTCGCGGCGGGCGGCAAGAACGGACAATTCGGTACGTTCGATTACGAGGATCGTGACGACCGCGCCGAATGCGAGCGCGCGGTGCGGCTCGCGGCGCGGCATTTCGATCAGGTCATCCTGGACGACTTCTTCTTCTTCACCTCGAAGAGCGACGCCAACATCGCCGCCAAGGGCAAACGCAGCTGGACGCAATACCGGCTCGACACGATGCGCGGCGTCGCGCGCGATCTCGTACTGCGCCCGGCCAAGGCGGAGAATCCCAAGGTCCGGATGATCATCAAATATCCGAACTGGTACGAGCATTTTCAGGGATTGGGCTACGACCTCGACCAGGAAGCCAAGGCGTTCGACGGCATCTATACCGGAACCGAGACGCGCGACCCGGTGATCACTGACCAATTGCTCCAGCAATATGAGAGCTATTCGGTCTATCGCTATTACGCGAACATCCGTCCGGGCGCGAATGGCGGCGGCTGGGTCGATACGTTCAGCACGCGCTATCTCGATCGCTATGCCGAGCAATTGTGGGATACGATGCTCGCCAAGGCGCCGGAGATCACGTTGTTCAACTGGAGCCCGATGGCGTCCGACGCGGGCGCCGATGAGGGCGAGCGCCCCTGGGCGACGATGGGGACCAGCTTCGACTGGTCGGCGGCCATGCGCGCCTGGCGACAATCGGGATCGCGTACGCCGGCCGGCTGGGCGCGCGCCGCGGGGCTGTCGCTCGATGCGGTCGATTCGGTGCTCGGGTCGCTCGGCAAGCCGATCGGCGTGGCGAGCTACAAGCCATATCAGTCGAGCGGCGACGACTTCCTGCATAATTATCTCGGCAATATCGGCATCCCGATCGAACTGGCGCCGACCTATCCCGCCGACGCCCGGACGATCCTGCTGACCGAGGCCGCCGCCGCCGATCCGGGAATCGTCGCGAAAGTACAAGCGAGCCTGAAAGGCGGCGCGACGGTGATCGTCACCTCGGGCTTCGTGTCCGCGCTCGGCACGCGCTTCGCCGATCTCGCGGAATGGACGCCGACCGGGCGGACCGTCGCGGTCGATCATTTCGTCGAGGGATTCGGCGCGGGCAATGGCCGCCTGCTCGACGATCCGGGCGGTTCGGCACGGCCGATCCTGTTCCCCGATCTGCGCTTCTACACCAATGACAGCTGGGCGGTCGTGCGCGGCGTGTCGGGGCAGAAGGGCTTCCCGATCCTGCTGATGAACAGATATTCGCAAGGCACGCTGATGATGCTGGCGACGCCCGAAAATCCCAGCGACCTCTACAATTTGCCGACCGCGGCGCTCGACCATATCCGCGCGATGACGATGCAGGACTTTCCCGCCCATCTCGCGGCGCCAGCTAACGTCGCACTCTTTGCCTATGACAACGGATCCTATGTCGTGGAGAATTTCCACGACCAGCCGGCGACGGCGGCGCTGGTGATCAAGGGCGAGGGCGTCAAAGCGGTCGGGCTGTCCGACAACACGCCGATCGCCGCCGCCGCACCGGTGCCCGGCGGCAAGGACGTCCAGCCTGGCTGGACGCGCTTCGTACTCGATCTGCCGCCGCATTCGTTCCGGGCGATCGCGACCAGCAGATGATTTCAAGGAAAGAAAAGTCGGTGGGGAAAATCACGATGAGAGCAAGGATCGGGTTGGTGGCATTGTTATCCGCGACGATGATCGGCGCGACCGCGGTGGCTGGCACGCCGGCCGCGCCAGGCATTGCCAACCCGGCATTATGGCCGGCCGCGAAGAGCCGCGGCCTGGTGAATCCCGCGACCGAGGCGAAGATCACCGCGCTGATGGCGAAGATGACGATCGAGGAGAAGGTCGGGCAGATGATCCAGGCCGATATCGGCTCGATCAAGCCCGAGGATCTCCGGAAATATCCGCTTGGCAGCATCCTCGCCGGCGGCAGTTCGCCACCCCTCGGCAGCCCCGATCGCTCGCCACAGGCGCCGTGGGTCGCGACCTCCAGGGCGTTCGCCGCGGTCGCGAACGAAGCGCGGCCTGACCATGTCGCGATCCCGCTGATGTTCGGCATCGACGCGGTTCACGGCAATTCGAACGTGGTCGGCGCGACGCTGTTTCCGCACAATATCGGTCTCGGTGCTGCTAACGACCCCGCGCTGATGACCCGGATCGGTCGCGCGACCGCCGAGGAGACCGCCGCGACGGGGATCGACTGGGCGTTCGGGCCGACGCTGGCGGTACCGCAGGACGACCGTTGGGGCCGCACCTATGAAGGCTATTCGGAAAACCCCTCGATCACCGCGCGTTACGCCGGCGCGATGATCCGCGGACTGCAGGGCAACCCCGGCAAGGGCCGCATCCAGCTAGGCAATGTCGCGGCGAGCGCCAAGCATTTCCTGGGCGACGGCGGCACCAAGGACGGGGTCGACCAGGGCGACGACCAGATCGACGAGGCGACGCTGATCCGCCTCCACGCGCAAGGCTATCCGCCCGCGATCAACGCCGGCACGATGACCGTGATGGCATCCTATTCGAGCTGGAACGGGCAGAAGATGCACGGCAACAAATCGTTGCTGACCGATGTCCTGAAAGGACGGATGGGCTTTGCCGGATTCGTCGTTGGCGACTGGAACGGCCATGGCCAGGTCCCCGGCTGCAGCAACACCGACTGCGCGATCGCGTTCAACGCCGGGCTCGACATGGCGATGGCGCCGGACAGCTGGCGCGACTTGTTCGACAACACGCTGAAGGAAGCGAAATCGGGCGTGATCCCGATGACCCGGATCGACGATGCGGTGCGCCGTATCCTGCGCGTCAAATTCGCGCTCGGCCTGTTCGACGCCGCGCGGCCATGGGAAGGGCGCGCCGACGTGCTTGGCTCGCCCGCGCATCGCGCGCTTGCCCGCGAAGCCGTGGCCAAGACCCTGGTGCTGCTCAAGAATGACGGCGTGCTGCCGCTCAAGGCGAGCGCCAATGTGCTCGTTACGGGCCCGGGCGCGGATTCGATCTCGATGCAGTCGGGCGGTTGGACCTTGAGCTGGCAAGGCGACGGCAACAGTAACGCCGATTTCCCCAATGCACAGTCAATCTATTCGGGCATCGCCGCGGCGATGAAGGCGGGCGGCGGTTCGGCGACGCTGTCGGCGGACGGTAGCTTCGCCAACAAGCCCGATGCCGCGATCGTCGTGTTCGGCGAGACGCCCTATGCCGAGATGCGCGGCGACGTCAGGACGCTCGAGTTCCAGCCGGGCGACAAGGAGGCGCTGGCCTTGCTCAAGAAGCTCCGCGCGGCCGGCGTCCCGACCGTGTCGGTGTTCCTGTCGGGCCGGCCGCTCTGGGTGAATCCCGAACTCAACCAGTCGGACGCGTTCGTCGCCGCCTGGCTACCCGGAAGCGAGGGCGCGGGGATCGCCGACGTCATCGTCGGCACGCGCGCCGGCAAGCCGCGCAAGGATTTCACCGGCCGACTGTCCTACAGTTGGCCGAAGACCGCGGGCCAGTTCACTCTCAACACCGGACAACCGGGCTACGATCCGCTATTCGCGTTCGGTTATGGGCTGAGCTACGCCAAACCGGGCAAGGTCGGCGTGCTTGGCGAAGTGGCCGGGGTCGATCCCGGGCTGGCCAATACCAACCTGTTCTTCGCCAAGGGCAAGGTCCCGGCGCCGTATGCCTGGGCGCCGGACTCGGGCGTGACGCGCGCGGCCGTCGACGGGCCGCATATCCAGGAAGGTGCTGCGCGATTGACCTGGCCGGCCGGACGTGACGCGACGATCGCGATAAATGGCGTGCCGCTTAACCTGACGCGCGAGACCAATGCCGAGCTGGTGCTCGAAATGACCTATCGCGTCGATGCCGCGCCGTCGGGGCCGGTAACGCTCGGCTTCGGCGCCGCGAAGATCGACGCGACCACTTTGTTCGCCGCCGGGCCGCAATGGCGGACGGTGCGCATCGGCCTCAAATGCCTGCGCGAGCGGGGCGCCGACATGACCGGCGTGACGACCCCGTGGTCGCTGACGGCGAGCGCTCCGTTCGCGCTGTCGGTTGCCGATATCCACCTCGCCACCGATCCCAGCGGCGCGGTGTGCCCGGCGGCGGCACGATGAGCCGGCGCCTGATTTCCATCCTGCCATTGCTGCTGGCGGGGCTCGGGCTGCCGGCGCACGCCGCGGGCGAATTGCCGCGCGTCGTTACCAAGGACGGGCGCTCGGCGCTGTTCGTCGACGGCGCACCCTATCTGATGCTGGGCGCGCAAGCGAACAATTCGAGCAATTACCCCAGCCAATTGCCCAAAGTGTGGCCGATGCTCGAGCGGCTGCACGCCAATACGCTCGAAATCCCGATTGCCTGGGAACAGATCGAGCCGGTCGAGGGCAAGTTCGACTTCTCCTATCTCGATGCGTTGCTGAAAGGCGCGCGCGAGCACAATATCCGCGTCGTGTTGCTATGGTTCGGCGCGTGGAAGAACACGGGTCCGAGCTATGCTCCGGCTTGGGTGAAGAGCGACAATGCGCGCTTTCCCCGGATGCGGACCAGCGACGGCAAAGCGCATTATGTGCTGAGCCCGCATGCCCGCACCACACTCGATGCCGACAAACGCGCGTTCACCGCGCTGATGCAGCGACTGAAGGCGGACGATCCGCAGAACAGCGTGATCATGGTCCAGGTCGAGAATGAGAGCGGCAGTTATCGCTCGGCGCGCGATTTCTCGCCCGAGGCGCAGAAACTGTTCGCGCAGCCGATCCCGCAGCCGCTCGCCGCCAAGACCGGCAAGTCGGGGACCTGGATCCAGGCGTTCGGCAAGCTCGCCGATACCGCGTTCAACGCCTGGTACGTCGCGCGCTATATCGACGAAGTCGCCGCCGCCGGCCAGGCGATCAAGAACCTGCCGATGTATTGCAACGCGGCGCTGAGCGATCCGTTCGGACCGGCCGTGTCGGGCGGCGCCAGCGGCGGCCCGGACTGGCCGGTGATCGACGTGTGGCGCGCCGCCGCCCCGCACATCGCCCTGGTCGCGCCCGATATCTACAATCGCGACCCCAAGGCCTATGCCAAGTATCTCGATCTCTATGCGCGGCCCGACAATCCGCTGATGGTGCCCGAAACCGGCAACGCCGCCGAATATGCACGCTTCCTGTGGCCGGTGCTGGGCAAGGGCGCGATCGGCTTCTCGCCGTTCGGCTTCGACGACACCGGCTATGTCAATTATCCGCTTGGCGCCAAGGAACTCGACGACGCGACGATCGATGCCTTTGCGGCCAAATATCGACTGCTCGCGCCCGCGGCCCGCAGCTGGGCGCGCATCGCGTTCGAGCATCCGGTCTGGGGCGCGGCCAAGATGGACGACGCCGCCGACCAGACGATGACCTTCGGCCGATGGAAAATCACCGTTCAATATGATCAGTGGCAGTTCGCCGAACGCGACGCGACCTGGATCAAGATCGACCCTAGGCCAACCAAAGGCAAGCCGGTGGGCGGCGCGCTGGTTGCCCAGCTCGGCCCCGATCAATTCCTATTGACCGGATCCGATGTCCGACTGCGCGTCGATGATGCCAGCGGCGGCAACGGCATGATGCTGCGGGTCGAGGAAGGTCATTTCGATGCGCAGGGCAATTGGGTGTTCGAGCGCGTCTGGAACGGCGATCAGACCGATTACGGGCTTAACTTCACCGCCACACCGGTGTGGCTCAAAGTGACAATGGGGACGTGGAAATGACGGCGATGCGATGGTTGATGCTGGGCTCTGCGGCGATCGCGCTGGCGGGTGCCGGGGGCGTAGCGGCGCTAGCGGCTGACACGGCCGCGGAGGCATCCGCGGCGGATGGATCGGTAGCGAAGATCGACCACGGCGTCGTGGTCACGCCGCTGTCCGGCCCGGCAAAGCGCGTTCGCGTGCTCGCTTATGGCGACGCGAGCTTCCGGGTGACTGCGGTGCCCGGAACCGATTTCGACGACGTACCCGACAGCTTGATGGTGATCGCCAAGGCCGACGGCGATCCGATCGTCACCAAGGCCAACGGCTATGTCTCGCTCAAGTTGCCCAAGGCCAGCGCGCGCATCCGCCTGGCCGATGGCTCAGTCAGCTTTCTCGACGCCACGGGTAAGCCGCTACTCGCCGAGGCGCCGCGTACGGCGTTCCGCCCGGTGTCGGTCGAGGGCAAGCCCTATTTTTCGGCCAGCCAGCAATTCAACCGCGGCACCGATGAGGGCTTTTACGGGCTCGGCCAGCACCAGAACCGGCAGATGAACTACAATGGCGAGGACGTCGAACTCGCCCAGCACAATATGGACATCGCGATCCCGTTCGTCGTCTCGACGCGCGGCTACGGCCTGCTCTGGGACAATGACGGGATCACCCGGTTCGGCAATCCACGCCCTTATGCTCTGGTCGGCGACGACGAGCTCAAGGTGACGAGCGGCGGCAAGCCGGGCTGGAAGGCCGATTATTATCTCGGCGGCAAGCTGGCGGTCAGCCGCCAGGAAGCGACGATCGACTATCAATTCATTCGCGACCAGAAGAAATGGCCGGCCGCGGCCAAGGCGGCGACCAAGGCCTCGGGCGAGAGTGGGCAGAACACCGCCGGGGTCAACACCCAGGAGCAGCGGGTCGTCTGGACCGGCAACGTCACGGCCGACAAGAGCGGCATGCACAAGTTCCGGCTCTACGCGTCGAGCTACATGAAGGTCTATGCCGACGGGAAATTGGTGATGTCGCACTGGCGGCAGAACTGGAATCCGTGGTTCCACAATTTCGACCTGCCGATGACCGCCGGCAAATCCGTCGCGATCCGGGTCGAGTGGGATCCGAACGCCGGCTATATCGGATTGGTCCACAACGATCCCTTGCCCGCCGCCGATCGCCATTCGCTGTGGATGACGTCGGACGTCGCCAAGGACGTGGATTACTATTTCATCGGCGGCCGCGGCAGCGTCGATGGCGCGATCGCGGGCTATCGCGCGCTCACCGGCAAGGCCACGCTGATGCCCAAATGGGCCTATGGCTTCTGGCAGAGCCGCCAACGCTACGAGACACAGGACCAGTTGGTCGGCGTGGTGCGCGAATATCGCAAGCGCGGCATCCCGCTCGACAATATCGTGCTCGACTGGCGCTATTGGGTCGACGACCAATGGGGCAGCCACGATTTCGATACGAGCCGCTTCCCCGATGCCAAGAAAATGGTCGATGACGTCCACGGCCTCGACGCGCACATCATGATCTCGGTGTGGGGGAAATTCTATCCGACCACCGCCAACGGCAAGGCGCTCGACGCCAAGGGCTATCTCTACCGCCGCCCGCTCGAGGCGGGGCAGAAGGACTGGGTCGGCCCGGGCTATGCCAACACCTTCTACAATCCCTACACCAAGGGTGCCCGCGACCTGTTCTTCAACCAGGTCAACGAGAAACTGGTGTCGAAGGGGTTTGACGGCTGGTGGCTCGATTCGGACGAGCCCGACTGGCATTCCAATTTGTCGATCGAGGAACGCGCGTTCCAGATGGGCCCGACCGTGCGCGGGCCGGGCGCCGCGGAGTTCAACACTTATCCGCTCGTCCATGTCGAGGGCGTCGCCGACAATCTGCGCCGCGTCGAGCCGGGACGGCGGCCGTTCATCCTGACGCGCTCGGCGTTCGGCGGCATCCAGCGGTCGAGCGCGGCGGTATGGTCGGGCGACGTCGCGGCGCGCTGGGACAATCTGCGCGACCAGATCTCGGCCGGGGTCAATCTGTCGATGTCGGGGCTGCCCAATTGGAGCCAGGATATCGGCGGCTTCGCGGTCGAAGACCGCTATACGCAGCAGCGTCCCGCCGATCAGCCCGAATGGCGCGAGCTCAACCTGCGCTGGTTCCAGTTCGGCGCCTTCTCGCCGCTGTTCCGCAGTCACGGCGAATTCCCGTATCGCGAAATCTACGAGATCTCGGCCAAGGATCCGGCGATGCAGGCGTCGATGATCTGGTACGACAAGCTCCGCTACCGCCTGATGCCGTATATCTACACCAGCGCGGCGGACACCTGGTTCGCCGACGGCAGCATCATGCGCGGACTGGTGATGGATTTCGGCAGCGACCGGCGCACCTGGGGGATCAACGACGAATATATGTTCGGTCCGTCGTTCCTCGTCGCCCCGGTCTCCGAATTCAAGGCACGCAGCCGCCAAGTCTATCTGCCCGCCGGGACCGGCTGGTACGACTTCAACCGCGGTACCTATTATGCCGGCGGCCAGTCGATCACCGCGGCGGCGCCGTACGAGCGCATGCCGCTGTTCGTCCGGGCGGGCGCGATCGTCCCGACCGGTCCCGACGTACAGACGACCAGCGAACAGCCCGGCGGGCCGATCGTGCTCCAGGTCTTCACCGGCGCGAACGGGACCTATTCGCTCTACGAGGATGACGGCCTCAGCGACGGCTATGCCAAGGGCAAATATGCCCGCATCCCGATCCGTTGGGACGACAAGAGCGGCACGCTGACGATCGGCGCGCGGACCGGCGGCTATGACGGGATGGCGGCGAAGCGGTCGATCTCGGTGCGCTTCTATGGGCCGCGCGCAGCCGCGGCGCCCGACTTCAGTGCCAACCCGGCGCGCAGCGTGGTCTATGACGGCCGGTCGGTAACGATCCGCCGCTGATCACTCGCTGAAACGAAAAGGGCGTGGGAAGCAGTTGCTTCCCACGCCCTTCTTTTTGCCTGGCGCCCGAGGTCAGCCGGTCATTTCCTCGAGTTCCTTGCCCTTGGTCTCGTGAATGAACTTCTGGACCAGGAAGAAGCTGATCACCGCGCACACCGCGTAGAAGGCGTAGCTGGTCGCGAGGCCCAGCTTGGCGGCCATGACCGGGAAGCTCTGCGCGACGAGATAGTTCGCGAACCATTGCGCGAAGCCGCACACCGCCAGCGCCGAGCCGCGGATCTGGTTGGGGAACATCTCGCCCAGCATCACCCACATGACCGGACCCCAACTCAGGTTGAAGAAGATCACGTAGAGGTTGGCGGCGACGACCGCGATGGTGCCCAGTTCCGGCGACAGCTGGAGTTTGCCGGCGGCGTCGAGTGAGCCCTGGCTGAATGCATAGACGAGGCCGAACAACGTCACCGCCATTCCCGCCGAGCCGATCAGCAACAGCGGCTTGCGCCCGATCCGGTCGACCAAGGCGACGGTGACCAGGCACGCGCCGATCGACACCACGCCCGACACGATATTGATCAGCAGCGAGTCATTCTCGGTGAAGCCGGCGAGTTGCCACAGGGTCGAGCCGTAATAGAAGATCACGTTGATCCCGACGAGTTGCTGGAACACCGCGAGCAGCAATCCGGCCCAGACCACCGGACGAATGCCGCCCTTCACAGGATCCAGTATGTCGCGCAGCTGCGGCCGGTGATCGGCGCTGAAGCTGCCGCGGATCTCGGCGAGCTTGGTCGCGGCGGTATCGGCACCGAACAGCCTGGTGAGAACGACTTCCGCCTCGCCCTCGCGGCCCTTCGACACCAGATAGCGCGGGCTCTCCGGGATCAGGAACAAGGCGGCCAGAAAGACCGCCGCCGGGATGGCCTGCATCAGGTACATCCAGCGCCACGCCTCGAGCCCGCCGAGCTTTTCGGTCGACGCGCCGGCGGCGGCGGCGAGATAGTAATTGACCACGAACGCCGCGGTCAGGCCCGAGATGATCATGATCTGCTGCACCGTCGTCATCCGCCCGCGGATATTGGCCGGCGCGACTTCGGAGATGTAGGCGGGCGAGAGGACGCTCGCCGCGCCCACCGCCATGCCGCCGATGATCCGCGCGGTCACGAAGATCGGCTGGAGATGGGCAAAGCCCTGGACCAGCGCTCCGCCCAGGAACAGCAATGCCGCGATCCGCATCACGTTGCGGCGGCCCATCCGGTCGGCGAGCGTACCGGCGAAGAACGCGCCGATGAAGCAGCCGATCAGCAGCGACCCGACGGTGAAGCCGAGCCCGCTCTCGCTCAGGCCGAATGCCGCCTTGAGCCCCGGCTGAGTGCCGTTCACCGCGCCACTGTCATAGCCGAACAACAATCCGCCGATCGTCGCCACCGCGACGATCATGGCGATGAGGCCGCTATTGGCCCGCGTCGCTCCCCCGTTCATTCTGCTCTCCCGTTATCGTTTTTTGTCATGATGATATGGCGTTGACCGGCACGCCGGCGACTCCGGCGTCGAACGCGAAGAGGTGCCCCGCCAGCGGCTGCGCGTCGAGCGCGGCGGCGTCGAGCGCGAGCTTCGCGGTGGTCGCATAGGCAGTCCGCAGGTCGGCACCGCCGAACGCGATCTTGGTCACATTGGCGACCGGAAAGCGCACGGTGTCGATCAGCGCGCCCGCGGGGTCGTAACGCCGCGCGCTCCAGCCGCCGAACAAGCCGGTCCACACGCACCCGTCCGCATCGACGGTCGGGCCGTCGGGATAGCCGTGGCTCTTGTCGATGGTGACGAACGGGCGCAGCGGGCCCAATGAACCGTCGTCGTTGATATCCGCCTGCCCGATCGTTCCCGCGAACGTGTCGGTAACGTAGAGCGTGGCGCCGTCGGGCGAAATGGCCGGGCCATTGGTCACGATCGCGGCCGGCAGCCCGGTATCCGAGACCTGTCCGCCCGACAGGCGGTAGAAGCGGCCGGATGCTTGCGCCTCGCTATCGTCCATCGACCCGAACCATAAGGAACCGTCGGGACCGACCACCGCGTCGTTGAGCCGATTGTCCGGCAACCCGGGTTCGACTTCGATCCGCGCCGAGAAGCTGCCATCGGTCGGATCGAAGCGATGGATGCCGGTCTTGAGTCCCGCGACCAGCCCTCCACTGGCGGCCGGCATCACCCAGCCGATCGGCGCCGGCGCGGCCCAGCGCGTGACGTCGCCATTACCGCCGAGGCGGTAGATGCACGGCGCCTTGATATCGACGAACCAGAGCGCGTCCCCGATCCATACCGGCCCCTCGCCCAGCATTGCCCCGACCGGGGCGACGACCTCGGGCGTTCCGGTCACCGCCAGCCCGCGTCGACAAAATATTCGTGGCCCGTGCACATCCGGGCATCGTCGGAAGCGAGGAACAGCACCAGCGCCGCGACATCGGCCGGCTGGATGCGTCCGTCGAGGCATTGCGCGGCGACCAGTTCGGCCTCGGCCTCGGGCGTATACCAGCGTTCCTGGCGCGGCGTCTGCACATTGCCCGGGATGACCGCGTTGACGCGGATGCCGTCGCGGCCAAGGTCACGCGCCATCGACCGCGTCAGCCCTTCGATCGCCGCCTTGGCGGTCTGGTAGAGCAGCAGATCGGGCAAAGCGAGATGCCAGCTGATCGACCCGAAATTGACGATCGCCCCGCCGCCCGCACGGCGCATCGCCGGGATGACCGCTTGGCTGGCGAAGAATTGGTGGCGCAGGTTCACCGCCATCCGGTCGTCCCAATACGCCGGGGTGATCTCGTCGATCTTGTGGCGGTCGTCATTGGCGGCGTTGTTGATCAGGACGTCGACGCCGCCGAGCTGTTCCTCGATCGCCGCGAAGCACGCCTTGAGCCCATCGACATCGGTCAGGTCGCAGCGGCTGTAGAGCACGGCATCGGAACCACCGAGCCGCTCGACCAGCGCGTGCGCCGCATCGTCTTGCACGTCGACAAAGGCGACCCGCGAACCCTGGGCGGCAAACGCCTCGACCAGGCCTTCGCCGATCCCGCTCGCGCCGCCGGTGATCAGCACGCGCTTGTCGGCGAGACTGGGATAGCTCGCGCGGGCGCTATTGATAGCGGCCTGCAGCATCAGTTCGCGGCCTCCGCGAGCACCGGTTGCGGCGTCAATAGCCCGCGCGCGGCGAGGTTGCGCATCAGATCGCCGATCCCGAACGACCATGCCGGCGCCGCCTTTGCGCTGGTGACCTTGTTGACCAACGTCCCCAGCCTTTCGCTCGAAATCGTGACGATGTCGCCCTCCTTGTGGGTGAAGCCGCGGCCTGGCGCATCGCGATCCTGGGTCGGCGCGAACATCGTGCCCAGAAACAGGGCGAAACCGTCGGGATAATGGTGCTCGCTCATTGCCTGGCGCACCAAGTCGGCGGGGTCACGGCTGATCTGTGCCATGCTGCTCGACCCGGTCAGGCGATAGCCGTCCATGCCCTCGATCGTCAGGTCGACGGCCGCGGCGCGCACGTCGTCGAGCGTGAAATCACCATCGAACAGGCGGATTAGCGGGCCGATCGCGCACGCTGCATTATTGTCCTTGGCCTTGCCCAGCAGCAGCGCCGAGCGACCTTCGAAATCGCGCAAATTGACATCGTTGCCCAACGTCGCGCCGACTACCTCGCCACCGGCATCGACCACCAGCACGATTTCAGGCTCGGGATTGTTCCAGGTCGAATCAGAGCGCACGCCGATCATCGCGCCGAAGCCAACCGCCGACAGCACCGGCGCCTTGGTGAAGATCTCCGCATCGGGACCGATCGCGACTTCGAGATATTGCGACCACATGCCGTCGGCAATCAATTTATCCTTGAGCGTGGCGGCCTCGGGCGATCCCGGCACTACCGCGCGCAGATCGCCGCCGACATGCGCGGAAAGACGATCGCGGATCGCCGCCGCTGCCCCGGCATCGCCACGCGCCCGCTCTTCGATCACGCGCTCGAGCGTCGACACCGCGAAGGTCACGCCGGCTGCCTTGACGCACTGCAAGTCGATCGGGCTCAGCCAATCGAGCGTCTCGATCGCGCCGAGCCGCTCGCCGCCCGCGGGATCGAACAGGCGCCGCGCCAAAAGGTCGGAGACGGTCGGCGCCACGCGTGCCATGTCATACGCAATGCCGCCGACGACGAGCACCGGACTCGGCCCATCGGCACGCGCCACGCGGCCGACAAAGCGACCTTGCTGCCAGTCCGCAGGCAGAAATTCGGCGGAAAACGTTTCCCAGCCGGCCATGTCCAGCCATCCCCTCGTTGCTTTGGTAACGCTACCTTTACCGGGAAGGGCGACATGTCAAGTCTGCCAATCGCCATTGCGACATTATGGTGGTTGAAGTGCCGGCCTCGCAAGATTGTTCGGCTGGTGTTGCTGACTTAGTGATTTGGCCATGACCGCCATTGGTCGTCGGCTATTGGCTTGCCTTGCTACTCAGCTCGTGATGCGTGCCGATATGATCGCGGAAGGCATCCGCCTTGTCGCGTGGCACGCGGCCGCTCCGGCGCCGCACGATCACGGCAGCACTTCCAGCGTGCCATGGCCGACAATGGCGACCTTGCCGCCGACGAGAACGGAATGGACCGCATCCGCCGTTCCGCGCGGCTTGACGTCGATCACGCTCGGCCGCCCCGAGAACCTGCCTTGATTCAGCGTGAAGATCTCGCCGGATCGGGCATCGCAGTAGCGCATGCGATAGGCGCCGACCGTTCCGGCGGCGCTGCCCGTGGCGACGTCTTCGACGATGCCGTCATTGTTCCAGTGGCGGATTTCCAGCGCCGCCTCGTCCAACAGCACCGCAAATTGCGCGCCCGCCCGCTTCACCAGCGCGGAAATGTCGGTTCTGATCCGCGCCTTCTCCAGCGCTCCGGGCGAAACCGGCACGATCAGGTACCGCAAGCCCGTGCTCACGACGACCATCGGCAACTGCGGGTGGAGATCGGACGGGTCAAGGTCGAAGGCAGCCGCCACGTCGTCGCGGTCATCGCATTCCCCCAGGAAGACCGCCTCTCCCTGATCCAGCATCGCCGCGAAGCCGGTTATCGCGCGCTGCGTCACCACGCTCACCGTCCGCTCCGCTAGTTCGAAGGTCCAATGACGCTCCTCTTCAGGGTGGCCATGGCAGTGCAGCGCGCATGCCGCGCCAATAATGGGGTGGCCGGCGAAAGGCAGTTCCGCGAACAGATCGAAAATGCGCGCGCGATAGGTGCCCGGGGTCGGCGTTTCCGCAAGGAAAATGGCTTCGAAATGCCGGAGCTCGCGCGTGATCGCCAGCATCTGCTCCATGGTCAGATCGGGTGCATCCATGAAAACGGGCAGGCTGTTGCCGGCATAGGGGCGGGCGGCGAATACGTCGACGTGGAGATAGCGGAGAGCATTCATAAGAGGGGTCACAATCCGGCGGCGAGGCCGGCGGCCAACGCCGCGATTGCCGACTCGTCACGGCGATAGAAGGTCCAGCCTTTCTTGCGGGTTGGCACGAGCAGCCCGCAATCGGCGAGCAGGCCGAGATGCCGCGATGCAGTCGCCGGAGCAAATCCGAGTCGTTCCCTGATGAAGTCGGCACAGACCCCGTCGGTCACGAGATCGCCATCGACCTGAGGCGGGAAATTGGCGACGGGGTCCTTCAACAATTCAAGGATTTTCAACCGCACCGGGCTGGCGATCGCCTTTAGCGCGGCGAGATCGATCGCAGGTTCGCTATTTAGCATATTTGCGAAATAGCGAATTATTGCGCTTCAAGGCAAGGGCAAAGGCGTGCTGATATTGAGCTGCGAAAAATCGGACTAACCCGGCACCCGAACGTCCTGCGCCACGGGGTCGCACCCGGACGCCTTTGGCGGCCGCATCACCCTATTGGAGCGTGACCGTCTGCACCAGGCTGTCCATTTCGCGCGTGACGGCGGGGGTGATATCCATGGCGTTGTTCCAGCCATAGGTGTTGTTGCGTTCGACCACCAAACTGCAGACGTTGCGGGTGACGATGCGGCCAAGCGCCTCGTTCAACGCGCGATCGATCTGCTGCTGGCCGCGTTCCTGGGCAGCGATGAAGCGGACATTCTGCTGCTGCTCGATTTCGCGCGCCTGCTGATCGAGCGCGGCCATTTGCCGCTGATATTCGATCGGCGCGGTGGCGTTCTGGCGCGCCTCGAGCTGCCGCCGCTGCTGCTCGATGCCGTTCCGCCGCTGCGCTAGATCGCCCGACAGCGACGCCTGCATCTGCTTGAGCTGCGCCTGCATCGACTGGCCCGCCCGCGACGCGCCGATCGCGCCGGTGCGCGACAACAGGCACAGGCCCTGGATCGGCGGCCCAAAGGTCTGGGCCGAAACGGGTGCCCCAATACCGATCAGCAGGAAGGCGGCAAACGGTCCGAACAATCGCATGCCGCCGTCTCTCGCTCAATCAGCGCGCGGCCGCAACCCGGTCCGCACAGGCCTGGTCCTGCCAGATCACTTCGGACACGGTCACGCTATAATGGCCAGGCGGCCGCTCGAAGCGGATTTCCATCCGGCAGCGAACCCGTTCGAGGCTTCCCGGCGCGACCGGAAAAAACAGCACATAATTCCACCGCCGGGTGATGCCCTCGCCGAAATGGGGCGGGCCGATCAGCCGGTAGATGCTGAACTTGTCGACACCCGGCGTGATCATCCGCACCGCCGCCGGGCTGACCGTCGCGCCCAGCTTCTTTTCCTCCAGCGGCCGGTGAGGGAAAGCATCCGGATCGACCTTTGCCACATAGACCGGAACGGGGGCCGAGGCGGCATCCTTGGCGGTCGCCGCGGAGCCCGAAAGACCGCAACCGACGAGAAAAGTAAGCGCGAGGAACTTGAGTCTCATTGCGTCCTCCTTTGGATCAGAACTGGATGCCGAAGCCGGCATTGGCACCGACCCGCTGCTGGGTGTCGTAGGTCACCCCGGCCTTGAAGATGGTGCGACCATCATCCATCACGCGGGAGAGACCGAGCGAGAAGGCCGACTGACCCTGATAGGTGCCGGCACCGAAGGCGAGCATGCCGCGCCCGGGTTCGAACGCCTGGGGAAGACCCGCCGCCGCCAGGGCGCCGGCGGTTCCTGCATTGGCATTCCGCTGGACCCTCCCAAGGTCGTACTGGATCCCGGCCAGCTTGATGTCGGTATAGGCATTGGCCGAAGCCAGCGTGCTGGCCATACCGCTGTTGAGCTGCTGGACGTTGACCGCATCGGTCGGCGCGACGCCGGCCGCGACGTTGCTCAGCACCGTCGCCGGGCCGCCGGGGTTGAACGTCACCGACTTGCCGCCGGCGTCATATTGCACCGAATTGCCCGCGACCTGCTGCACCGCATAGAGTTGCGAGCCGTTGACGGCATCGGACGATCCCGCGTTCACGGCACCGGCGCCAACGTTCCGGACGACATTGCCGCCCATGTTGACCACCGTGTTCTGTCCCACGGATAGGCCGCCATTGGCGGTCACCGTGCCGGCGAAGGTCGGATTGTCGGCCACCGCGACCTGGAGCTGGTTGCCGTTCAGCGTCACGACGGTGTTGGAGCCCGCCGTCACGTTGAGCGTGCCGTTCGACCCGATGTTGGTCGTCGGGCCGCCATTGGCCTGGATATTCCAGCCGGCGCCGGCGGTCTGATTGATCGCCTGCAACGCGTCGTTGACGTTGGTATAATTGTTCCCGCCGACGTTCAGGTTGGTCGTGACGGTGCCGGTGCTCGAATCGTAGCTCGAATTGCCGCCCAGCCCCGCCGCCGTGCTGTTGCCCAGGTTGGTGACGTTATTGGCGACCGTGGTGACACTGCCGGCGATATTGGTCACGCGGTTGTCGAGGTTGGTGATCTGGGTGTTCTGCGCGCCCAGCGCATCGCCGACATTGTTGTAGGTGTTCCCGCCGACCGCGTAGCTCGGCGCGGTATAGGCGCCGGTGGTGGGATTGTAGGACGCGCCGCCGCCCAGCGAAGTGGCGGTGTTCTGCGCGACCTGGTTGAGCTGGCTGACATTGACCGCATCGGTCGGCGCCGAACCCGCCGCGACGTTGGTGACCTGGCGCTCGGCGCCCGCCGCGCCGACCGAGACTTCGCCGGCCGAGCTTTGCGGCGTGCCTAGGCCATAAGCGGAATAGCCGATCCGCGATCCCACCGTCGTCACCGCGCCCGCACCGAGCGCGACGCTGCCCGCGAAGCTTGCATTGGCGCCGGGTCCGATCGCGATCGACTGGATTCCGGTGGCGACCGAGTTGGTGCCGAGCGCGATACCGTCGGCTCGCGAGACCCGGGCATTCTGGCCGATCGCGGTGCCGCCGGGCGCGGTCTGATCGACTACCGCGCCATTGCCGATGCCGACGCCATTGTCGCCATTGACCACCGTAGTCGGTCCAACCGCAACGGAGTCGACCCCGACAGCCAGCGAGTCCAAAGCCACCGAATTGGCGTGGAAATATTTGGTCGAGGTGACCGACACCGATCCGATCGCGCCCTGAAGCTGGCGGAGCGTCACCGCGTCATTCGCCGCGGTACCGTCGGCGACGTTGATGATCTGGCGATATTCGCCGGTCGTCGAATTGCCGACCGACACCGCCCCGAGCAGCGTGGCATCGCTGGTATTATAGGGCACGAAGCCCAGCCCCGCCGGAATGGCGCCGATCGAAGGGGCGAGCGCGCGATCGGAGAGCGACCCGCTGCCCAGCGCGAGCGAGCCATCGACGCTCGCCACCGCATTGTTGCCCATCGCGATACTGTCGGTGTTGTTGGCCACAGCCTGCGGCCCGACCGCGACGCTGTTGGTGCCTACCGCCTGGCTGTCGGCGAGCGTCGAGGTGGAGTGGAAATATTTGATGCCACCGCCATTGGTGATGTTGGTGACGGTCGCCCCGATGCTGGTCACCGTATTGCCGAGCGTGGTGACGGTGTTGCCGAGGTTGGTGACCGTATTGCCGAGATTGGTCACGTTCGTGCCGAGGCTGTCGACCGCCTGGTTGGTGGCGAACAGCTGCGATCCGTTGACCGCATCGGTCGACCCGCCATTGACCTGTCCCGCCGCGACATTGGTGATCGTCCGCTCGGCACCGACGGCACCGATGCTCAGCGTGCTGGTCGGCGAGGTTCCGGCGAAGGCATAATTGGTACCGTTGATCGTGATGCCGCCGGTCGCCACTGCCGCCGTCGTGGTCGAACCGTTGCCGAGCGCGATGTCGCCGGCATTGTTGGCCACCGCATTGGGGCCGATTGCGACCGAGTCCGTGCCCAGCGCCTGGCTGTCGGCCAGGGTCGAGGTGGCATGGAAATATTTGATGCCGCCGCCATTGGTGATGTTGGTGACGGTCGCCCCGATGCTGGTCACGGTGTTACCGAGCGTGGTGACGGTGTTGCCCAGGTTGGTGACCGTGCTGCCGAGGTTGGTCACGTTCGTGCCGAGGCTATCGACCGCCTGGTTGGTCGCGAACAGCTGCGATCCGTTGACCGCGTCGGTCGACCCGCCGTTGACCTGTCCCGCCGCGACATTGGTGATCGTCCGCTCGGCGCCTACCGCACCGATGCTCAGCGTGCTGGTCGGCGAGGTGCCGGCGAAGGCGTAGTTGCTGCCGTTGATCGTGATACCGCCGGTCGCCACCGCCGCCGTGGTGGTCGAGCCATTGCCGAGCGCGATGTCGCCGGCATTGTTGGCCACCGCGTTCGGCCCGATCGCGACCGAATCCGTGCCCAGCGCCTGGCTGTCGGCCAAGGTCGAGGTGGCGTGGAAATATTTGATGCCGCCGCCATTGGTGATGTTGTTGACCGTGTTGCCGAGATTGGTGATGTCGGTCGTATTCGTCGCCACCTGCTGGTTGGTCGCGTACAATTGCGAGCCGTTGACCCCATCGGTCGACGTCGCATTGATCGCGCCCGGCGCAACGTTGGTGATGACCTTATTGCCGGCATTGATGCCGGTGGTAGTGACGCTGGGCCCGCCGGCGATGGTCAGGCCGCCAGTGTTCAGCAGCGTCCCGCCGGCCGTCACGCTGTTGACCGTCAGGTCGGGGTTGGTGGCGACCGTTATGTCGGTGCCGGTGCGCGTGACCTTGATATTCTGTCCGTCGAGGAACTGGACCGTGCCGCCTGGCGCGACATTGCTCGCCGCATCGCCATTGGTGCGGACGTTCCAACCCGCATTCGCCGCCTGGCTGGTCGCGAACAGCTGCGAGCCGTTGACCGCGTCGGTCGAGGTCGCACTGATCACGCCCGGTGCGACGTTGGTGATGACCTTGTTGGCCGCGTTGATCCCGGCGGTGGTCACGCTCGGACCGCCAGTGATGGTCAGGCCGTTGGTGTTGAGCAGGCTATTGCCGGTGGTGACGCTGGTGAACACCGGGGCGTCCGCCATTTGCAGATTGATCGCGCCCGTCGCCGGGTCGGTCACCGTCTTCAGATTGGCGCCCGAATAGCTGCCTGCCGTGGTCGCCGTGCCCTTGATCGTCAAGGCCGTGCCGAGGTCGCGATGGACGATGCCCGCGGTCGCATCATTGGCGGTGAAGTTCAGACCCGTGGTCACCACGCCGCCGGTCGACGCGGTCAGCTGGCTGACATTGACCGCATCGGTCGGGTTCACGCCCGCCGCGACATTGGTGATGGTCGTGCCGGCCGCGTTGATCCCGATATTGGTCAGGCTCGGACCGGTGCCGCCATTGGTGGTGAAGCCGGTGCTGGTGATGCTGGCACCGCCCGCGCCGCCGACATTCACCGCGGTGCCGATCGCCAGGACCGGGGCGAGGTTGAACCCGACATTGTTGCTGGCGGCGGTCTTGCTGACCACGATGTTGCCGTCGCTATTGTTCAGGTCGACAGTGGTGCCGGTGGCGCTGGCCACGCCGACATTGGTCGCGTTGGCGCCCTGCGCCGTCACGTTCCAGCCGGCAGTGGCCGCCTGGCTGGTCGCGAACAATTGCGAGCCGTTGACCGCGTCGGTCGAGGTCGCGTTGACCGCGCCCGGCGCGACATTGGTGATGACCTTGTTGGCCGCGTTGATCCCAGTGATGGTCACACTCGGACCGCCAGTGATGGTCAGGCCATTGGTGTTGAGCAGGCTGTTGCCGGTGGTGACGCTGGTGAACACCGGCGCATCCGCCATCTGCAGGTTGATCGCCCCCGTCGCCGGGTCGGTCACCGTCTTCAGATTGGAACCCGAATAGCTACCCGCCGTGGTCGCCGTGCCCTTGATCGTCAAAGCCGTGCCCAGGTCGCGATGGACAATGCCCGCGGTCGCGTCGTTGGCGGTGAAGTTCAGACCCGTGGTCACCACGCCGCCGGTCGACGAGGTCAGCTGGCTGACGTTCACCGCATCGGTCGGGTTCACACCCGGCGCGACATTGGTGATGGTCGCCCCGCCCGCGTTGATCCCGGCGGTGGTCACGCTCGGGCCGCCGGTGATGGTCAGGCCGTTGGTGTTGAGCAGGCTGTTGCCGGTGGTGACGCTGGTGAAGGCCGGCGTCGCCGAGGTCGCGATCTGCACTTCCGCGCCGTTCTGGGTGATCGCGATATTGTTGCCCGCCGTATAGGTCACGGTCCCGCCCGGTGCGACGTTCTGCACGCTGGTGCCGGTCACCGTGCCGGTGCCGGTTGCCGCCGTGGTCGCATTCCATCCGGCCGACGCGGTGGTGTTCACCGCGGTCAGCGCCGACTGCACATTGTTGTAGGTGTTACCGCCGACCGACAGGCCGGCCGTCACCGTATCCGTCGTCGGATTATAGACCGACGTCCCGCCCAGCGAGGTCGCGACGCTCTGGCCCAGATTGTCGAGGCCCGTTCCGACCGCCCCGATCGCCTGGTTGGTGGCGAACAGCTGCGACCCGTTGATCGCATCGGTCGAGCTGCCGCTGATGCGGCCCGCGGCGACATTGGTGATGGTCCGTTCGGCGCCGGGTGCCCCGACGCTTACCGTGCTGGTGGGCGTGGTGCCGACAAAGGCATAATTGGTGCCGTTGATCGTCACGCCCGCCGTCCCCACCGCCGTCGCGGTGACCGAGCCCGAGCCCAGCGCCACATCGCCCGCGCTTGCCGCGGCGATGGCGCCGTTGCCCAGCGCGACATTGCCGGCAAGGCCGGCCGCGCCCGCGGTCGAGCCATTGCCGAGCGCGACGCTGCCCTGGCCGATCGCCTTGTTGTTGTTGCCGATCGCGACCGCGCCATTGGCCTGGTTCGCGGCCGTCGCCGTCGCGGTCCCATCGCTATTGGCGATGTTGTTGGCGCCGCCGGTGAACGCACCGGTGCCGCTGGCGAAGCTCGGATCGCCGATCGCCACCGCGCCGTCGCCGAACGCGGTGTTGGAGCGTCCGATCGCCACCGCGCCGCCGGCGGCGGTGCCGGCAGTGGCCGTGCTCAGATTGCCGATCGCGACGTTCGTGCCGGTCGCGCCGGTCGTGGCGGAATCGCCGACCGCGACCGAGGAGGCGCTGCCGGATGTTGCCTTATATCCCAACGCGACCGAATTCGTGAAACCGGCAACCGTGTTCTGCCCGATGGCGACGGCGCGTTGCCCCGATGCCGAGGCTGCAGTCCCTAGGAGCGGGGTGCCGCCGCCACTGCCGATCGCGATGGCTCCTGAGGCGGTCGCGCCGGCCCCGGTCGTTGGGCCCGCGCCGATGGCGATCGCATAGGCGCTGCTTCCGGACGCCGCCGCCCCGAGCGCAATCGAATTCGTGCCGAGCGCTGCGGCTTGGGAACCGATCGCCGTCGCGTTGCTCTGGCCGGTACGCGCCGAACCGCCGACCGCGACCGCCCCAAAATCGGCGCCCGAACTTTGATTGAGGGCGCCATTGCCGATCGCGACGCTGTTCGAAGCCGCCGAAACCGCGTTCGGCCCCGAGGCGACGGAGTTCAGGCCGGTCGCGCCATTATTCGTGTAGTTGCCGCGCACGGTGCCACCGTCATTCACGCTGTAATAATGCCCCTGCACCGCAGCGGTGGCGGTGGTCAGCTGGCTGACATTGACGGCGTCGGTCGGGTTCACCCCGGCCGCGACATTGGTGATGGTCGTGCCGGCCGCGTTGATGCCGGTGGTAGTCACGCTGGGGCCGCCGGCGATGGTCAGGCCGTTGGTGTTGAGCAGGCTGTTGCCGGTGGTGACGCTGGTGAACACCGGGGCGTCCGCCATCTGCAGATTGATCGACCCCGTGGCCGGGTCGGTCACCGTTTTCAGATTGGCGCCCGAATAGCTGCCCGCCGTGGTCGCCGTGCCCTTGATCGTCAAGGCCGTGCCAAGGTCGCGGTGAACGATGCCGGCGGTCGCGTCATTGCCGGTGAAGTTCTGACCGGTGGTCACCACCGCACCGGTCGACGAGGTCAGCTGGCTGACGTTGACGGCATCGGTCGGATTCACGCCCGCCGCGACATTGGTGATCTTCGTGCCGGCCGCGTTGATCCCGGTGGTGGTCACACTCGGGCCGCCGGCGATGGTCAGGCCGGTGGTACCCAGCACCGTGCCGCCCGCGGTCACGCTGTTGACCGTCACATCGTTGGCCAGATCGAAGGTGACGTCGTTGCTGGCCGTGCCCTTGGTCACGACGATGTTGCCGTCGCCGTTCTTCAGGTCGATGCTGTTGCCGGTCGCGCTGGTCGCGCCGACATTGGTCGCGTTGGCGCCCTGGGCGCTCACCGTCCAGCCCTGGCCCAGCGCGCCTACTGCCTGGTTGGTGGCGAACAGCTGCGATCCGTTGATCGCATCGGTCGAGCTGCCGCTGATGCGACCCGCGGCGACATTGGTGATGGTGCGCTGATCGGTCCCGCTGCCGACGCTAACGGTGCTGGTCGGCGTCGTGCCGGCGAAATTATAGGTCGTGCCGCCGATCACCGCGCTCGCCGTACCGACCGCTGCCGCCGTGACCGAGCCCGAACCCAGCGCTACGTCGCGCGCATTGTTCGCGATCGCGGAGTCGCCGAACGCCACCGCGCCCGCCGCAAGCGCACTGCTGGTGTTGCCTAGCGCCACACTGCCCTGGCCGACCGCCTTGTTGCCATTGCCGATCGCGACCGCGCCATTGGCCTGGTTCGCGGCCGTCGCCGTCGCCGTTCCATCGCTGTTGGCGATGTTGTTGGCGCCGCCAGTGAAGGCGCCGGTGCCGCTGGCATAGCTCGGATCGCCGATCGCCACTGCGCCGTCGCCGAACGCGGTGTTGCCGGCGCCGATGGCGGTGGCCTTGCCGCCCGTCGCGGTCGAGCCCCTGCCGACCGCCACAGCATCGGTCGAGTTCGCCACTGCGCCGAGGCCGACCGCCACAGCGTTCGCGGCCGTCGCACTGGAATTGTTGCCGACCGCGACCGCGGCCGTGCCCGTGCCCTGCGCTCCCGAACCTGCGGCAACGGAGCCGATTCCACTCGACACTGCCCCATTGCCCAAGGCTAACGCGAAATTGGCCGAGGCATTGGCGGAGGGACCGAATGCTGCCGCGCTTGTCGCCGTTGCCTGTGCGGCGGTCCCGACCGCGGCGGCGGCGTTGCCGGACGCCGTACTCTGGCGACCGATTGCCATGGAGTCGGTCTGGGATGCGGTCACGTCCGTGCCGATGGCGATCGCGCTCCCGGCTAGGGCGCCTGTTCCGGCGCCGGTGCGGGCGCCCAGATAGATGGAGTTCACACCGCTGGCAGTCGCTCCAAGGCCAATGGCCGCGGCGTTGGCCTGGCTGGCTTGAGCGTTATGGCCGATCGACGTAGTGTTATTGACGGTAACGCCGATACCGGCATTGGTGCCGATCGCGACGTTGTCGGTGCCCGTGACCAGACTGCCCGCGGAGGCGGAAAGCGTAGCGTCATAAGCGACCGTGCCGTCGCCGGTGCCGAGGGCGACGTTGCGCTGGCCCGTGACGCCGGAACCGGCGCCTCTCAAGACGTTGGGGACACCCCCGCCGACAGCGGTGTTCTGTCCGCCGCTGACGAGCGTGCCCGCCGCAATGCCCACCGCAACCGAGCTCGCGTTGCCGGTGGTGGATCCCGCGCCAGCGCCCTGACCGACCGCAACCGTGCTGCCGCCGACGGCTGTCGCCTGCGCTCCGAGCGCGGTCGCACTGTTACCAGCCGCCTGAGCACCGTTACCGACGGCGGTGGAGGCAGTGCCTGTGGCGGCGGACACCCGGCCGAGGGAAAGGGAAGAATCGCCGCTAGCTACCGATCCGTAGCCCCCAGCCAACGCCCAGTTATTGCTGGCGGTGGAGCCGACGCCAACGGCGGTGGAATTTCCTCCCGTTGCCTGGGCGTTGGTGCCCAGCGCGCTGGCACCGGCCGCGGCGGCATTTGCTGCAACGCCAATCGCGACAGTGTTGATGTTGCTTGAAGTCGCGCCGCCGCCGATCGCCACGGCCCCGCCGGCGCCTGTGGCCGACGCGTCTTGGCCGATTGCCACCGAATATTGTGTCGATGAAATCGCGCGAGTTCCGATCCCAATCGCATTGAGCTGGGAAGCCGTCACATCGGTGCCGATGCCGATGGCCCCCTGCGCAAGCGCTCCGGTTCCCGCGAGGCTACGCGCGCCGAGATAGACAGAGTTGATCTGGGTCGCGGCGGCCTGGAAGCCGATGGCGACGGCGTTCTGGGCGGCAGCGTTGGTATTATGACCTTCCGCCACGGAATCCTGTCCAGATGCCGTTGCCGTATTGCCGATCGCGACACTATCCGCCCCGCTCGCGGTCGCAGTCTGGGTGGTCGTGCCGATCGCAATGCTCCGGGGCCCCGACGCCGTGCCGTTTCCGACGGAGGTCTGGGCAAATGCCGGCGCGGGCAAGCCGAGCGCGGCGATCGCGGCCAGGCCGCCGATCACGCTCGCCGGGCTCGCAGACGCCAGCAGCACCGAGCGGGCACCGCCGCCGAAGCCGAGCGATCCGACGCCCATGTCCTTGTGGTCGACGCCCAGCACGCGATGCGCGCGGCGCAGCACCGCCATCAGCCGCCGCCGCTGTGACCAGCTCGCGCCTTCCGCGCCAACGACCCAGTTTGCGGCAAAGCGAGTGCGACGAACATTCTGCGACTCATACCCGGACATGGCACTTCCCCTTGTTGAACTGGCCGCGGCACCTCGACCGATGGCCCGGAGCGAACACACAGCGTCCCCACCGCCCCGACGCGCGGGGACGCTTTCACGACTTCCGAACTTCAAATTACGGCTATTGGAGAGGGCCGAGCGACGCGCCTTGGCTCATCCCGGCCCTCCCGGCATCACCCGATGTCGGCGCCTCGCGCAACGGTCACCACCACACAGGCGTTGCCGCTGGCGATCAGCATCGCCTGACCCTGATTGCCGCCGAGATTGTAGAGCGGCACACCGGACAGCGAGCCCGCGATGACACTGCCCGCCGGCAGCAGGGCAACGACGTCCTTGCACGCACGCTGGAACGGCGCGACGCGGACCAGCTGCCCCTCGCACTTCGTGCCGACCGGCGTCGCCACGACGACCCCGGCAGCCTGAGAATTGTAGGCGGCGGTCTTATACGTCATGCCGAGCACACCCACCACGCCATGCGCGTCCGGCGCTGCCTTCTCGGTCTGCACTTGCCCCGAATAATCGGAGCCGAGCGCGACCGTCTGGCCGAGCGCCGAGAAGAGATTGGCGCATTTGCGCACGCCGAGCTGGCCGACCTGGGCCTGGAATGGATTGGCGGGTTGGGCCGGTGCCGCTGCCTGCGGCGTGGCGGCGACGTTACCCGCCAGAAAGGCCGTGCCCAACGTGGCGAGCATCAGGCGCCGCACGCCCCGTCCGGAAACAGTCGCGCGGCGGGAAAGGGCAGAAACTGCCCTGAATTGCTTGATCACACCAATACCCCTTTTCGTTACACAAGCGCCCCACTTGGATAATCATCCAAGAAGTTGCTTCGACACCCTCACCAATAGATGGATTAGACGTTTGACCCCATCTGACCCCTTTTGTCAGCACTGCCAGACTAAGCAGACAAATTGGGCTATGCAATAGGTATCAAACGGATTTTTCTTAGTTAACAGTGAGTTAATCTGGTCGGATTTAGTATGATATCGACGTCTAGATGGGAAAATATACTGAATGATACTAATTCCGACTGACTTTCGATTGTAAACAGTTGTAACGAAACTGTTTCAATTGTCGTTCGGGGACATGTTCGCGGCCGGCGCGGCAAGCGAGTCGGCGGAAATGCAAAGTCTGGAGTCGTGCGCGATCCGCTTTTTCGTCATGCCGGCCTTGTGCCCGTTCGAGCTTTGGCTTGCCCCCGGCAAGCCAAGATCGTGTCCGGGGGACACGATCTCGCTCGAACGCCACCAGGCGGCAAGCCCGGGAAAAGAAGCTCTTGCTATGCGCCAACCTGCACGGTGGATGCCGGGACAAGCCCGGCATGACGGTTAAATGTGATGCCCGACTACGACAGCTCGCTCCGACAGTTCGCTCCAAAGTGGCCGCGGTCGCGTGCTATTCGCAGCCCAGGCTAACGCTCGAGCGCGCGGCGCCTGTCCAATCGGAGTTGGGCCGAGAAGAGATAGCCTTGCCCGTGCACCGTCTGGATCGGCGCGGGAGATCCGGTGGCGCTTTCGATCTTGCGCCGCAATCGGCGGATCACGGCGTCGAGATTCTTGTCGCCGACCGCGTCGTCCCCATAACCGAGTTCGGCCCGCAATTCCGCGCGCGAGACGACCGTTCCCGTCTGGCTCAGCAGGCGCCGGACGAATTTCGCTTCGACCGCGCTGAGCTTCACCGACGGCCCGTTCGGCGCCTGCAGCCTCCAGTGGTTGGTATCGAAGAACCAATCGGACGACGCGGCGGGTGCCGCACGCGCGACCCCGTTAAGGGCGAGGCGGCGGAGCAGGTTGCGCAAGCCGTGGATCAGCTCTTCGCCATCGACCGGCTTGGTGAAATGGAGGTCCGCCCCGCTCTCGAAGCACGCGATGCGATTGCGCGCCTCGTTTCCGGTGCTCAGGGCGATGATGCCGATATTTCCCATCCCGCGCAGCCAGGACAGAATATCCAGCCCTGCCCCTTCGGCAAGATCGGCGTCGACGACGGCGATATCGCAGCCGCTCGTTGCCATGGAGCGATAGAATTCCAGCGGCGATGCGATCGCTTCGACGTCGAATCCCTCACGCTGCAGGCACTCGTGCAGCACCGCACGAGATCGCGCATCCCCTTCGATAAGGATGATGCGCATTATGCTACCGAATTCGGCTGCGAAATCAGTCGCCGGAAATCTGGTAAAAAATCTAAGCGGATCAAATGGTTGAGAGATATACCTTGGAAAGGAAATACCAATTTCACCACAACCCCCTGATAATACGTCAGAGTAATTGCTTAGGTAGGTCCGGATCGGAACTCAATACGCCAGGCAAGCAGTTCATCGCATCCGAGGCATGTATCGCAGCGATACGGAATCGCATCCAGCAGAATACGGTGTTGAGAGCTTATTCTTCGGCAGGGCGATGATCGCAAAAATTCGAAAAGCGCGGCGCCACCCGGTTGCGTCGGTCGCGATGGCTTGCGAGGTTGCGGCCATGACCGAGCTTTGCATCCGTCCCATTCGGCCCGACGACGCCGCGTCGATCGCGGCGATCTATGCGCATCATGTGCTGCGCGGCACCGCGACGTTCGATACCGAGCCCCCTGAGGTCGCGGCATGGCGCGAGAAGATCGCGTCGATCACCGCGCGCGGATGGCCGTTCGTGGTCGCCGAGCGGGACGGCGCCGTGGTCGGCTATGCCTATGCCACCCAATTCCGCGACCGCCCGGCTTATGCCGAGACTTGCGAGAACAGCATCTATCTCGCGCCCGACCAGCTCGGCCGGGGGATCGGATCGCGCTTGCTGGCCGCGCTGGTGGCGGCGGCGCACCGGGCGGGATTTCGCCAGATGGTCGCGGTCATCGGCGGCAGCGAGCCCGCCTCGGTCGCGCTGCACGCCAAATGCGGCTTCGTCCATGCCGGCAGGATGATCGGCGTCGGCCGCAAGTTCGGTCGGATATTGGATACAATATACATGCAGCGCGCGCTGGACGGCGAGGGCTAGGTAAGAAACCCGAATAAGCCGTTGTTCTTGAAGCGTTCCAGTTTCCAAACTCGTCATCCCAGCGAAAGCTGGGATCTCAAGCGGCATCGCGTCATCGCCAGAGACCCCAGCTTTCGCTGGGGTGACGGGAGGGGCGCTGGGGTGACGGGAGGATTCCGCGGGGATGACGAATACGACCCAACCTAGAGGCTCCCGCTTTAAGCCGCAGGGCCGGAGCCCTCCACCCCCGCTAGCCGCAGCACTTCGCGCAGGACGATCCGGCGCGCCAGGTCGATCGACAGACCCTGCTCGTCGCGCAGCCGCTGCCACGCCTCAAAGCTCAACATCAGGTCGATCGTCTCGAACCGCACCTCGTCCTCGGTGATCGCGCGCGGCAGAAACGAGCGCAGCCGCTGCCGCATCATCCCCAGCATGCGGGCATGTTCGGCCTGGATCGCCGGCGACATGTGGCGATGCGCGTCGCCCGCGCGCTTGAACGGCAACAGGCGTTCGTAGGTCGCCGTCCGTCGCTCGATCGCCTCGATCAGCTGGCCTTGCCACTCGGTCGAATCGAACGGGATCAGCCACATCTCATAATGTTCGGCCAGCCGCCCGGTCATCGCGGCGTAGAGGCTTTCCATGTCGGTGAAGTGCCGGAACACCGTGCGCAGGCCGACTTTGGCGCGCGACGCCACCTCCTCGGCGCTCGGCGTGATCCGCCCCTCGGCGACCAGTTCGAGCATCGCCGCGACGATAGCATTGCGGCTGTTCTGGGAGCGGCGGCGGCGGCCGTCTGGGGCCATGACGTCGGGTGGGTTCATCAGTTCGACCAGTAAATATAGGTTTCGCCAGCGCGCGGCTTGGTACCGAGCGGCCGATCGATCGCGATCGGCGTACGGATCAGCGACGGCCAGGCCGGCTTTACGCTGTCGCGATCGTGCAGGGCAATCAGCCCCTTGAGCCGCGCCACGACGTCGGGATGGAGCGAGGCGACGTCGCGCCGCTCGGTCGGGTCGGCCTTCATGTCGTAGAGCAGCGCAACGTGCGGCAAATCGAGCAGTTGCAACTTCCAGTCGCCGTCGCGCACCACGCGATACGGCCCGCTGCGCCAGAACAACGTGTTGTGCGGCGCACCGGTGCGCTTGCCCTCGACGAACGGCATCAGGTCGACGCCGTCGATCACGCGGTCCTTGGGGAGCGCCGCGCCCGCGACGTCGCCGGCGGTCGAGAAGATATCGAAATGGCTGACCGGCCCCGCAATACTGGTGCCCGGACGGATTTTCGCCGGCCAGCGCATGAAGAACGGCACCTTGACGCCGCCTTCGAAGAAGGTCGCTTTCCAGCCGCGATAGGGACGATTGATGTCGGGCAACCCGATATAATGCGCGCCGCCATTGTCGCTGGTGAAGATGACCAACGTATTCTGGTCGAGCCCCTGCGCCTTGAGCGTCGCCATCACCCGCCCGACGCCGCGGTCGAGCGCGCGGATCATCGCGGCATACACCCTCAAACGGTGATCGGCGATCTGCGGCAGCGCGTCGTAATCGGCCTTGAGCGCCTGAAGCGGCGTGTGCGGCGCGTTATACGCCAGATAGAGGAAGAACGGCCGGTTGCGGTTGGCGCCGATCGCCGCGATCGCCTGATCGGTCAGATAATCGGTCATGTAGCGCGCCGGCCGGAACCGCTCGCCGCCATTGTACTGGACGCTGAACGGAAGGTTGGCCCAAAGGAATTTGTCGATCGGGTCGAAATCCTGTTTCGAGTTTTCGATGTCGGGGCTGTTCTCGGGCAAATACATCTGCCCGCCGATCATGAAGCCCAGGCTTTCGTCGAATCCCTGTTCCTCGGGCCGCATGCCCTTGCCGTCGCCGAGATGCCATTTGCCGAGATGCATGGTGTGATAGCCGCGTGTCCGGAGCAATTCGGCGATGGTGATCTCGCTGCCCGGCACGCCCTTGTCGGCGGTGGTCGCCGGCGCGCGCGCGGCATCCTCGTCGAAGATCGTCTTGTGTTCCCAATCGGTCTTGAAGTTGGCGATATTGCGCGAAAACGCGGCGTCGGTGCGGATCAGGCCGGAGGGGAACCAGGCCGGCGGGTGAACTTCCGCGGGCGTGAATTCGTAGCCGAAGCGCGTGGGATAGCGCCCGGTCATCAGCGCCGCGCGGCTGGGCGCGCAGGTCGCATTGCCGGCATAGCCATCGGCGAAGCTCACGCCGCCGCGGCCCAGGGCATCGATATTGGGCGTCTTGAGCAAGCCCCCGGCGACCCCGCCGCCATTGAAGCTGATATCGTTATAGCCGAGATCGTCGGCGACGATCAGCACGATATTGGGCGGCCGTTTGTCCGCCGGCACCGCGGCGGTCGCGGGACCGGGCTGCCATTTGACCGGACGGTTGTCGGCGACGCGCGGCGCGATCCATCCCGGCAAATGGAGAAAGACGTAATCCTTGGCAGCGAACCCCGCCAAGCCGATCACGCCGACCGTGCCGAGCGTCCACTTGGCCCATGTCTTCATTGCCGCGGCTCCGCGTCGAACGTGCGCCAGCCCCAGGCCAGCAGTGCAATCATGATCGCTTCAGCCGCCATCGGCGTGAACGCGATCGTCGGCGCCCCGTCGGCGACCAGGCTGATCATGCGGCCGACGATGGCGATCGACAACAAGGACAGCGGGACGAGCAGCGGCGAGCGCCATGCCCGCCACGCAGCGACCAGCGCGAAGACGCCGCCGGTGACGAAGAAGGCGGTGAAATCGGCGCGCATCGTCGCCATTCCCTGCGTCCCCAACGAGGTCAGGAAAAAGCGCAATCCCGCTTGCGCCGGGTCGAGCAGGAAGCCGAGCCCCAGCACGATGTTGAACAGCCCGACCAGACCCACGACAACGCGAACGATAGTGCGCATCCGACCCCTCCCCTGTTTTGCGCATTGTAACACCCGCAACGTGCAGCGCAATGTTTCGGCATTGATAATGCCAAAAGATGCGCGCATCCTTCCGGCATAGGGAGAAGGGGATGCGGAAACGGATCGTCGCCGCAATCGCGGTGGCTTTGGCGGCAGTCATCGGCATGGCATCGTTCCAGCGGCAAGCGGGCGCGATGATGCTGGGCGCGGCGCTCGACGAGCGCGCCGGGCTGGACCGGACGGCCGCGCTGAGCGATGGGCTGCATGTCGGCTTGTGCGGGACCGGATCCCCGCTGCCCGACCCGACGCGTGCCGGCGCCTGCACGGTGATCATTGCGGGCAAGCACATCTTCGTGGTCGATTCGGGCGAAGGCGGCGCGCGCAACGTCGCTCTGATGGGCATCCCCAACGGGCGGATCGACGGCGTCTTCCTGACGCATTTCCATTCGGACCATATCGACGGCCTGGGACCGATGATGCTGCTGCGCTGGACCGGCAACGCCGCGACCAGCCCGCTGCCGATCTATGGGCCGCCCGGCATCGAGCGCGTGGTCGCCGGGTTCGACACCGCTTATGCGCTCGATTCGGGCTATCGCACCGCGCATCACGGCCCGGCGATCGCGCCGCCGTCGGGCGCCGGCGGGGTCGCCCGGCCCTTCGCCATCCCGCCGCGCGGATCGAACGACAGCGTGGTCGTGTTCGAGCGCGACGGCCTGCGCGTCTCCGCCTTCCGCGTCGATCACGGGCCGGTCGATCCGGCGATCGGCTATCGCTTCGACTATAAGGGCCGGTCGGTGGTGGTGAGCGGCGATACCACCACGAGCACGGCGTTGGTCGCGGCAGCGCGCGGCGCCGATCTGCTGGTCCATGAAGGACTGCAGCCCGAGCTCGTCAAGCTCACGACCGCGGCGCTGACCCGGCGTGGGATCAAGGGCACCGCGCAGATCACACGCGACATCTTGAGCTATCACGCCTCGCCTGAAGCGGTCGCGCGCGAGGCGCAAGCGGCGGGGGTGCGCTTCGTGGTGTTCAGTCACGTCATCCCGCAACTACCATCGCGGATGATGTATCCGGCGTTCCTGGGCGACGCGCGGCTTCTCTATGACGGGCCGATCCTGGTCGGCGAAGACGGGATGATGTTCAGCCTGCTCCCCGGATCGCGCGGGGTGGAGTTCACGCGGCTGCCGATCGGTTAAATTTCCGCAGGCGGGAACAGCTCGTTGACGACCTTCACGCCGCGACGCCCGTATCGACGCGGATGAGATCGTCGATCAGGGCGCACAATTCCGCGGGCGCATCCTCCTGGATGAAGTGACCGCCCCCGGCGATGATCTGGTGCGGCTGACCGCGCGCGCCGGGCACGCGCTCGATGAAGGCGCGTTCCCCGCCTTTGGTCACGGCATCCTTGTCGCCGAATGCGGTCAACACCGGCCGTTCGAACCGCTCGAGCACGGCCCAGGCAGCGCGGTTCTCCGCGACCGAGGCGTGGTCGGGCGTGATCGGCACCAAAACCGGAAACTGGCGCGCGCCTTCCTTGTAGCTTTCGTCGGGGAACGGCGCGTCATAAGCGGCGATCTCGGCGGCGGTGAGGTCGCGGCTGGTGCCGCCATTGACGATGAAGCCGACCGGGAATTGCGGCACGTTCTGGCTGAATGCGAGCCAGGCATCGAACCCCTCGGACGATCCAGTCCCGACCGGCAGCCCTGTATTGGACACGACCAGCCGCGCGAAACGATCGGGAAAGGCCGCGACCAGCCGCAGCCCGATCAGCCCGCCCCAATCCTGGCAGAACAGGGTGATGTCGGTCAGGTCGAGCGCGGTCAGCCACTCGCTCATCCAGGCGACGTGACGCTCATAGGTATAGTCGGTCCGTGCCGCCGGTTTGTCCGACTTGCCGAAGCCGATCAGGTCGGGCGCGATCACGCGATGTCCGCGCGCGACCAGATCGGGGACGAACTTACGGTAGAGATACGACCAACTCGGTTCGCCATGCATCAGCAGGATCGGCGCGGCGTCGCGCGGCCCCTCATCGACATAATGGATGCGCAGGTCGGTGCCGTCGGCATCGGTCACCATGAGGTAATGCGGCGCGAACGGATAATCGGCCAGATCGATGAAGCGCTCGTCCGGCGTTCTCAGCACTTCCATGGCACCCTCTCGCTCTATTTATTGGCACTATGCGTGCCATAATAGGTACGGAGGGTCAACGCGAGCGCCGGCGAGCGATCAGCCTCGCGCGACGTGCCCGGCACATTGATGGTCCTGCAGGCTTTCGCCCGACCCGTCATAGCCGGAAGCCGGGTCGGCGCGCGCCGCGAGCAGCACGAATCCCGGTCCATCGGAGAAGGTCGCGCCCGCCAGCACCAGCGTCCAGGCGCCCATCTCGGCTGGCGGCACCTTCAATCCCTTGGCCAAGGCGGTGAACGGGTCGGTGGGCACGCTATCGGCGCCATGGATGCGCAACGCGTAATAGCCATGGCCGGCGAGCGTGATCGGCGCCGACCAACCGCGGCCTAGCGATGCGAGCCGGCGATGGAGGTCGTCGCGGACGTCGACGCGCAGGCAATCGACGTGCAGGTGGAGCAGGTCCTGCGACCGCCCGTAGATCGAGTTGACCGCGATCCCGATATCGTCGCGAGTCAGCGTCGTGCCGAGCCGCTGGTCGACCAGCCGACGCACGCGCCAGGCGGGATCGAAATAATTGGTCGCGTCGGGGGCGAGCAATTGCGCATCCTCGATCCCGGTGATCAGCCGCGTCGGCATGACGAGATATTGGCTGACGCCGACGCGGTCCTTGAGCACGACATAGCCTGTGTCGACGCCGTTACCGATCGACACCTCGGTACAGGGATCGGGCTTGCCGCTCGTCTGCTGATCGGGGACGCATTTGCCGTTGACGATGCCCCACAGCACCTGACCATTGGTATGGACCGGCGGCGGCGGCAGGACCATCGCCGATCGCGGCGCGATCATCGGCGTCGCGCATCCCGCGAGGAACGCGCTGCCTGTGATCGCAAGAATGGCGCCGAGACCTCTGGATCGCGTCATCTATTTCCCTTTTGCACCCCGAGCGCACGAGGTATCCTATAGCGGCGCGTCTCGCGGCGCCCAAGCAGGCGCTCGCCGGATGGCGCCAGTCCCCGCGCAACCTCGCCAGCGCGCACGGGCCGTTGCCGCTGTCCGCCTTGTTGATCGTCATCGGCTTTCGAGGGTCTCCGTGCCGCCACGGGGTTGCGCCGAGGCGTCATCATGCGCATCGTCTTGCCGCATGAGCGAGAGGGTACGCGCCATCGAAGGCGGGTCTCTGGTCGATCGCGCGGTCCGCTGCGTGCGCGACCATATCCGCGACAACGACCTGAAGGTCGGCGACACGTTGCCCGGAGAGGGCGCGTTCGCGGAGCAATTGGGCGTCAGCCGCGCGGTGATGCGCGAAGCCTTTTCGACCCTGGCCGCCTTACACCAGATCGATGTCGGCAATGGCCGCAAGGCCCGCGTCGCGGCGATCGACGGGTGGGTGTTGTCGACCTTGCTCGACCATGCCGTCGCCACCGCGCAAGTCACCGTCAACGAGATCTGGGATGTCCGCCGCACGCTGGAATTGCGCACCGCAGAACTCGCCGCGATCCGGCGCAGCGACGGGGAAGCGCGCGCGATCATCGGCCATGCCCAGGCGATGGCGGCGCATGGCGATGACCTCGACGAACTGACCCGCCACGACATCGCCTTCCACCAGGCGATCGCCAAAGCGAGCGGCAACGTGCTGCTCTACAACATCATCCGTTCGTTCGAATCGCTGATGACCATCGCCGTGCCCACCGCCTGGCACACCCGCACCACCGCCGAGCAGCGGGCGATGGTGCTCGACCAGCATCACCGTCTGGCGGAAGCGATCGCCAACCGCGACACCGCCGCCGCAGTGGCCGAAATGAACACGCATTTCGATACGTCGATCGCCGATTTGTTTGCGCGCTATTCGGCAGCGATCTAGGGCAACTCGCTCCACGATCTGGAGTCGCGCGATGATAGCCAGCCTGTTCGCCGTCCTGTTGCTGCAGGCGGCACCCGCCACCGCCGCGCCCGTCTGCACCGCCACCATCGCGCCGCCGGCGGGACTCGAAGCATGGAGCGTGGCGCCCGGCATGACCGGCGATGTGATCGCACCGGGCAAGAATATCGCGCTGACGCTCGAACCGATCGACAGCGTCACCTTCCCGCTACCGCTCGAACGCAAGCCCGCCGCGGGCACCTTCGGCGGCGTCTATCACGTCACCATCGCGACCGCGGGCACCTATCGCGTGGCGTTGCAGAATGGCGCGTGGATTGACCTGGTGCGCGACGGCAAGTCGTTGACTTCGGTCGCGCATATGGAAGGCGCGCCCTGTTCGGGGATCCGCAAGATCGTCGACTTCGCGCTGCAACCGGGCACCTATATTGTGCAATTGTCGGGCGCGAAGACCGCGCAAACGCGGATCCTGATCGCAACGAAATAGCGTGTTGCGGGTTCGCGACTGATAAAATTTGCGACAAAGCGGTGTTTGACACGCACCGATCGGGAAACCATCAGCCGCCCATGCCTCTACTTCCCCATCGTCGGGTGGCGCGGTCCGCCCTTGCCGCCCTATCGATCGGCTTGTTCGCGCTGAGCGCGTGCGGCGCGCGCGACAATGAAGCGAAGGGTGGCCGGCGTGGCCAGCAAGGCACTCCCGAGGTCGGCTATATCGTCATCCAGCCGGCCAGCGTCCCAATGGTGACCGAACTCGCCGCGCGGACCAATGCCTATCAGACGTCCGAGGTCCGGCCGCAGGTATCGGGCATCATTCGCAAGCGCTTCTTCACCGAAGGGTCGTTCGTCAGGAAGGGCCAACCGCTCTATCAGATCGACCCCAGCCTCTATCGCGCGGCGACCAACCAGGCCGCCGCCAATCTAGCCAGCGCGCAGGCGAGCGCCGAGGCAGCCAAGATCAAGGCCGATCGCTACGCCCCCTTGGCCAAGGAGCAAGCAGTCGCGGCGCAGGATTACACCGACGCCGCCGCCGCGGCGCGCCAGGCCAGCGCCGCGGTCGCCCAGAACCGCGCCGCGCTGGACACCGCGAAGATCAACCTGCGTTTCACCACCGTGCCCGCGCCGATCAGCGGCAAAATCGGCCGATCGCTGTTCACCGAAGGCGCCTTGGTCGCCAACAACCAGACCGATCCGCTGGCGGTGATCTCGGCGCTCGACCCGATCTATGTCGATATCCAGCAAAGCTCCGCCGACCTATTGCGCCTGCGCCGCGCGCTCGCCGGCGGTGGGGCGGTGCCGAGCAAGGCCGAAGTCCATCTGAAGCTCGAGGATGGCAGCGATTACGGCTATGTCGGCAGCGTCGAATTCTCCGAAGTCACGGTCGATCCGACGACCGGTACGGTGAATTTGCGCGCGCGCTTCCCCAATCCGCAGGGACTGTTGCTGCCCGGCATGTTCGTCCGCGCCAACTTCGCCCAGGCGAGCGACCCCAATGCGTTCCTGATCCCGCAGACCGCGGTGACGCGCGATCCCCAGGGCAACGCTCAAGTCTATGTGCTGAGCGCCGACAATAAAGCGATCCCGCGTACTGTGACGACGTCGCGTACCGTCGGTATCAATTGGGTGGTGACCGGCGGCCTGAAACAGGGCGACAAGGTGATCACCGAGGGGATCGGCAAGCTGAAACCTAACCAGCCGGTCAAGGCGGTACCCGCCGGCTCGCCGCAGAAGATCGGGGTGCCGCAAGGGGGCAAGCGCACCGGCAAGGGCGGCTGAGCCCATGTCGCGCATCTTCATCGACCGGCCGATCTTCGCCTGGGTCATCGCGATCATCATCATGCTGGTCGGCCTGGGCAGCATCTTCACGCTGCCGGTCGAGCAATTCCCCGACGTGGCGCCGCCGCAGGTCAACATCCGCGCGACCTATCCGGGCGCGTCGGCGGTCACGCTGGAGAACAGCGTCACCCAGGTGATCGAACAGCAGCTGACGGGGATCGACGGGCTGCTCTATTTCAGCTCGAATTCGTCGTCGCGAGGCCAGGTGACGATCAGCGCGACCTTCCAGAAGGGCACCAACCCCGACATCGCGCAGGTCCAGGTCCAGAACAAGGTGCAGCAGGCGCTGAGCCGCTTGCCCCAGCAGGTCCAACAACAGGGCCTGACGGTGACCAAGTCCAACCCCGACTTCCTGCTGATCGCGGCGATCTACGACACCACCGACCAGAAGACGAATATCGACGTCTCCGACTATCTTGTGTCGAATCTGCAGGACTCGATCGGGCGCATCCCGGGCGTCGGCGACACCAACGTGTTCGGCGCGCAATATGGCATGCGCATCTGGCTCAACCCCGACAAACTGCAAAGCTACAGCCTGGTCCCCGCCGACATCACCACCGCGATCACCGCGCAGAATGCCGAGGTCGCGGCGGGCGAGGTCGGCGCGGTGCCGAGCGGCCCGGACCAGATGCTCGATGCGACCGTCACCGCGCAGTCGCGCCTGTCGACGCCCGCGCAATTCGCCAACATCGTCGTCAAGACTCAGCCCGACGGATCGACCGTGCGGCTGGCCGATGTCGCACGGATCGAATTGGGCGCGGAAAGCTATGCCTCGATCAGCCGCGTCAACGGCCATCCCGGCGCGGGCATCGCGGTCAGCCTGGCGCCGGGCGCCGACGCCCTGACCACCGCCGAGCTGGTCAAGAAAGAGATCGAGAACCAGTCGAAGAACTTCCCGCAGGGCTTTGCCTACGATTTCCCCAACGATTCGACGACCTTCATCAAGCTGTCGATCAACGACGTGGTGAAGACGTTGTTCGAGGCGATCGTGCTGGTCGTCATCGTCATGTTCGTCTTCCTGCAGAGTTGGCGCGCGACGCTGATCCCGACGATCGCCGTGCCGGTCGTGTTGCTCGGCACGTTCGGCGTGTTCGCCATCGCCGGCTTCTCGATCAACACGCTGACCCTGTTCGGCCTGGTCCTCGCGATCGGCCTGCTGGTCGACGACGCCATCGTCGTGGTCGAGAATGTCGAGCGCGTGATGGAGGAGAATCCGGGGATGTCCCCCCGCGATGCCACTATCCAGTCGATGAGTGAGATCCAGATCGCACTGGTCGCGATCGCGCTGGTCCTGTCGGCGGTGTTCCTGCCGATGGCGTTCTTCGGCGGATCGACCGGCGTGATCTATCGCCAATTCTCGCTGACGATCGTGTCGGCGATGGTGCTGTCGGTGGTCGTCGCGCTGATCCTGACGCCGGCGCTGACCACGACCTTGCTCAAGCGCAAGGAAGAGGAGCGCCACGACGGCTGGGTCTATCGCCACACCGAAAAAGCGCGCGACTGGTTCAACACCAATTTTGAGCGGATGGTGAATTGGTACACCGCCCGCGTGGCCAGGGTGGTCGACCGCAAATGGCTGTTCCTGGCGATCTATGCCTGCGTCATCGCGATCCTGGTGATCCTGTTCGTGCGACTGCCGACCGGCTTCCTGCCGACCGAGGACCAGGGCTTCGCACAGATTCAGTTCAACCTGCCCGCCGGCGCGACGATCAACCGCACCCAGGCCGCGCAGAAGACGATCGAGGATTATTTCCTCAAGACCGAAGGGAAGAATACCGCTGCCATCTTGAGCGTCGCGGGTGCCGGTGGTGGCGGCGGCGGCGGTGGCGGGCAGAACGCCGGCCGCGGCTTCGTCGCGCTCAAGGATTGGAGCGAGCGCAAGGGCAGCGAGAACGGCGCCGATGCGATCACCAACCGCGCGACCAAGGCGCTGGGTGCCTTACGTGACGTCGAATTCTACGCGACCGTGCCGGCGGCTGTGCGCGGCCTCGGCCAATCGTCGGGCTTCACCGTCGAGCTGGAGAATAGCGGCGGCCTGACTCGTGACCAGTTCCGGGCGGCGCGCGACAAGTTGCTGGCCGATGCCCGCGCCGATCCGACACTCGCTGCGGTGCGCCCGAGCGACTTGCCCGACCAGCCCACGCTCAAGGTCGACACCGACGCCCAGAAACTGTCGGTGCTCGGGCTGACCCAGGCCAGTGTCAATGCGACCCTTTCGACCGCCTGGGGCGGCAGCTATGTCAACGACTTCAACGACCGCGGCCGCGTCAAACGCGTCTATGTCCAGGGTGATGCGCCGTACCGCTCGTCGCCCGAGGATATCGCCAAATGGTATGTCCGCGGGACAAACGGGCAGATGGTCCCCTTCTCCTCTTTCGCAACCATCTCCTGGTCGAACGCGCCGACTTCGTTGAGCCGCTTCAACGGCATTTCCTCGTACGAAATCTCCGGCCAGTCGGCGCCGGGCAAGAGCTCGGGCGATGCGATGAAGCGGATCGAGGAAATGGCCGCCAAGATCCCGGGTACCTCGATCGAGTGGAGCGGCGCGTCGTATCAGGAGCGTCTGTCCTCGGGCCAGGCGCCGATCCTCTACGGCCTGTCGTTGTTGGTCGTGTTCCTGTGCCTGGCCGCGCTGTACGAGAGCTGGACGATCCCGATCGCGGTGCTGCTGATCATTCCGCTCGGTCTGGTCGGGTCGGTGTTCGCGGTGACGCTGCGTGGGCTGCAGAACGACGTCTATCTGCAGATCGGCCTGCTGACGACCATGGGCTTGGCGGCCAAGAACGCGATCCTGATGATCGAATTCGCCGAACAGGCGGAGAAATCGGGCAAGCGCGTGATCGAGGCCGCGCTGGAAGCCGCGCGCATCCGTCTCCGCCCGATCCTGATGACCAGCTTCGCGTTCATCTTCGGCGTGCTGCCGCTGGCGATCGCGACCGGTGCCGGCGCCAACAGCCGCGTCGCGATCGGCACCGCGGTGATCGGCGGCATGCTGACCGCGACGATCCTGGCGGTGTTCTACATCCCGTTGTTCTTCGTGCTGGTCCGTCGCACGGCGCGCGATGCGCTGAAGCACCTCCACCACGAGCATCCGGCCCCGCCGCCGGCCGAACCGGAGGCGACGGCATGATCCGCAAGCTGACCGCCGTGACGATGATGGCGAGCCTGACCGCCTGTTCGCTCGCACCCAAATATGTCCGCCCGGCAACGCCGGTGCCGCAGAGCTGGCCGGTCGGCGACGCCTATCTGCGCAGCAGCGAAGCGGCGCTGCCGACGGTGCGCTATCAGGACATCTTCCGCGATCCGCGGCTGCAGGCGCTGATCACCCAGGCGCTGGCCAACAATCGCGACCTGCGCGTCGCTGCCGCCAATATCGCCGCGGCGCGCGGGCAGTTCCGCATCCAGCGCGCCGAATTGCTGCCCGAGGTGGACGCCAATGCCGGCGCAACCTTCCGCGGCGGCCAGGGATCGACCGGGTCGAAATCGAGCTTCGACACCAATATCGGCATCAACGCGTTCGAGGTCGACCTGTTCGGGCGCATCCGCTCGGAAAGCGACCGCGCGCTCAACAGCTATTTCGCGACCGAAGCGGCGGCGCGCGCGACGCGGCTGACGATGATCGGCGACATCGCCGACGGTTGGCTGGCCTATGCATCGGACAAGAGCCTGCTCAAGATCGCGCAGGACACCGCGGCCAGCGCGCAGAAGAGCGTCGAGCTGACGCAAAAACGCCTCAACGGCGGGATCGCGCCGCGCACCGATCTGCGCCAGGCGCAATTGACGCTCGACACCGCCAGGGCCGACGTCGCCAACCAGACGACCTTGCTGGCGCAGGACGTCAACGCGCTGCAATTGCTGGTCGGCGCGCCGATCGATCCGGCCAATTTGCCCAATTCGATCGATGAAGCCGGCGCGACGCTGGCGGAACTCCCGGCGGGGCTCGATTCGTCGATCCTGCTTCGCCGTCCCGACGTGGTCGAGGCCGAATATCAATTGCGCGCCGCCAATGCCGAGATCGGCGCGGCGCGCGCGGCCTTGTTTCCCAAGATCAGCCTGACCGGGCTGGTCGGCTTCGTCAGCAACGCGCTGGGCTCGCTGTTCACTGGCGGCGCCTTCAACTGGCAGGCCGGCGGCGCCGCAACCTATCCGATCTTCCGCGCCGGCGCCGGCAAGGCCAATGTCGACGTCACCAAGGCGCAGCGCGACGCCGCGGTCGCGACCTACGAAAAGACCATCCAGACCGCCTTCCGCGAAGTCGCCGACGCACTCGCGCGGCGCGGTACGATTACCGATCAGCTGACCGCGACGCGCGACCAGCTCGACGCCGCGGCGGACAATTACAAGCTGTCGGACATGCGGTACCGCGGCGGGATCGATTCCTATCTCGACAGCCTGGTCGCACAGCGCTCGCTCTATTCGGCGCAGCAGACGCTGATCAACACTCAGCTGATCCGCGCGAGCAACCTGGTCACGCTGTACCGCGCCTTGGGTGGCGATTCATTGGTCGAGGCTACCAAGGACGGACCGAAGGCGCCGGCGAATTAGGACGGATCCACCTTCGTATCTCCCCTCCCGGTAAGGGAGGGGCGCTTACGAGATAGGCAGGTCGAAATGCCCCCCGGCATTTCTAAATTATGCCGGGGGCATGATTTACCTGCCAATCTCGTAAACGGGGGTGGGTGAAGCATCGGGCGAGGCTCGATGCCTCGTCCGATGCTATTTTGTCGATCGGTTCATGAGTCTTTTTGAGCGCGCAGACGCGCGCACCCACCCCCAACCCCTCCCTGCAAGCAGGGAGGGGAGCACCTAGGGATTGCCAGCAGAAGCTTCACCCTTCGCCTTCCGCGCGGCGATGATCTGCGCCCAGGGGTTGGGCACAGGATCGCTGATCCGCACCAGCGTGTTCTGGTCGCGATGCGCGAACGGCTTGTCCTGGCCGTGCACGGCCAGAGTCGTATCGGTGACATAGCTCCACGAGCCGTCGGCATTGAACGTTATCTCAATCCGATAATGATCGGTGCGGAAGGCGTATTCGAGGAACGCGGTCGAGCAGATGCCATATTGGGTCTGGCCGCGCTCGGCATCGACCGTGATCGTGTCGGCATCGGCGGTGGCGTGACCGGCCGCCAGCGCGACCTGGCCGCGCGGGATCGCCAGGGTCTGCATCACCAGTCCGGTGGCGGGTTCCCATAGCCAATAGCCGACCTGGTCGTGGAAGGTGATGTCCTCTTCGGCCGTGGTGATGTGGATATGGTAGCGCAAGCCGTAGAAGAGCTGCGGGCCGTTCGCTTGCGGGTCGATCGGCTGGAAGTCGATCCGCTCGATGAATTCGCGGCGCTCCGGCCCGTCGGCCTTGGGATTGAGGTCGACGCCCTTGCGCGCTTCCCAGCCGCCCGCCAGCCGCCGCAGCGGCCCGAGATTGGCAAGCGTGTCGGGGTCGACATCGGTCGGCTCGGTGAAGACGTCGGCGGGGAAGGGAGTCATGGCAGTTCCTTTCGGCCATCCCGATACCAACGACGCGTGATGAAGGGGAAGGGCAAGTTTGCCCGTCGGCACCTCCCCTCTTGCCTGCGCCGCCGACCGGGTCCAGGTGTGTTCGTGTCATAGAACAGCGCTCCACCCGATCATGCATGGGTGACCGGCGCGCGACATAAGGGTTTGGCACAAAGAAGCGGGGACGATGAGCATGGATAGACGCGAATTCATTTCCGCCGCCGCGGCGCTGGGCGCGACCGCTTTGTGGGCCACCCGCTCGCCTGCCACATCACACCTCGCCTGGCGCGAAGATCGTAGCCTCTATCCGCAAGGCGTCGCCTCGGGCGACCCCGACGAGCAGAGCGTCATCCTGTGGACGCGGCGCCCGTTCACCGGAAGGGCGCGCGCCGATTTGACTGTCGAGGTGTCGCTCGACCCCGATTTCAAGAAGGTCGTGGCAATCGCCCGCACGCCCGTACTGGCGGAATCAGACTGGACCTGCCGCGTGCTGGTCGGGGGACTGAAGCCCGCCACGGTCTATTGGTACCGCTTCAGCGACGAGACCGGGGCCGGAAGCCGTATGGGGCGGACAATCACCGCGCCGCGCCAGGATGACCCGCGCACAGTGCGCTTCGCGTTCGTGTCGTGCCAAAGCGTCAATGAAGGGGCACAGAACGCCTTTCGCCGGATGATCTGGGAGGACGAGCGCGCGCCCGCTGACCGCAAGCTCGGCTTCGTGCTCCATCTCGGCGACTTCATCTACGAAGTCGTCGAATATCCCGACGAGGTGCCGCACCGTTATTCGCGCACCGTCTACGATCTCGGTCGGGTGCCCGATGCGCGCAAGGTGAGCAATTTCCACGTGCCGACCAACCTCGCCGGCTATCGCCACGTCTATCGCGCGCATATCGACGATCCCGACATCCAGGACGCCCGCGCGCATTTCCCCTTCGTGTGCATCGGCGACAATCACGAATTTTCGTGGCAGGGCTGGCAGAGCTTCATCAAATATGGCGGCAAGGTCGAGCCGGCGCAGCCGCTGCGCGTCGCCGCCAACCAGGCGTGGTGGGAATATATCCCGTCGCGCGTCCGCAAGGTATCGGGTGCCGGGCTCGACCGGTTCGGCCCGCCCGCGGTGACGAAAGCGCCGATCGAGACGTTCGACGATCATGGCTTCGGCACCGAGCCCAACAACCGCGTCGCCGTCGGCAGCATGACCGCCTATCGCGCGCTGCGTTATGGCCGGCACATCGACCTCATCCTGACCGACTTCCACAGCTACAAAGCGGCCGACCCGACCGACCGGCCCGAGGCGGCGGCGCTCGACTCGGGAGAATATCCGGTCCTCCCGCAAGAGTGGACGGAGATCGTCGATGGCGGGAAGGACTTTGCCGGCGGCAAGCCGCCCGCGACGATCGCGATCGGCGACAAGAGCATCCCCAATTTCCGCAAGGACGAGCCCGCTTACACCGTGCTCGGCCGCGAGCAGAAAGCGTGGCTCAAGGACCGACTCACCCGGTCGACCGCGACCTGGAAAATCTGGGGCGCGACCAACGGCACGCTCGACATGCGGACCGACCCGCAGAACCTGCCCGCCGGATTGATCCAGGCGCCATGGCCGGGCAAGGGCTTCGGGACTTTCGGCAATCCCGATTTCAGCGGGGCCTTCAACGAGCGCGCGGAAATCTACGACACGGTGCGCGACCACAAGGTGTCGGGGTTCGTCACCGTCTCGGGCGACCGCCACAGCTTCTGGGCCGGCTATGCCGCGCCGGCCTTGCCGCCGGCCGGGTTCGCGCCGGTCGGGATCAGCTTCATCACCGGGTCGATTTCCGCGCCGGGCCTGGGCGAAGCCGCCGAATTTTTCAAGGATTCCCCGGTGCTGCCGCTGTACGTGCGCAAGACGACGGCGGCCGCGCCCGAGCACACGATCAATCTGACGATCAAGCGCGGCGTCCGCAGCGCGCTGGAATATGCGGCGAGCGGCGATATCGCGAAGGCCCGCGCGGTGACCAATCCGGACGTCGCACCGCATCTCGAATTCGTCGACATGGCCGGGCACGGCTATGGCGTCGTCAGCGCCGGGCCCGACACGATCGACACCGAGTTCGTCTGCATTGTCCGCCCGATCGCACGCGCGACGACGCCCGACGGCGGACCGCTACGATATCGCGTGTCGCATCGCGCCAAGCGCTGGAGCGCCGGCGATCGGCCGACGCTCGAGCAACGCGTGCTGGAAGGCGATCCGAAATTGTCGATTTGAGCGGCGCTAAGGTTGGGAGCGGTCGCGTTCGGATTGAGCCGGGCGCCGGCAGAAGCCGACCATGACGAGTATGAGCCCACCCGACATCAAGGCGACGACGACGACCAGCATGGTCGACACGATCGCTTCGTGAATCGCGGTTCCCGTCATTTGGGCGCCAACGATCGGCGTCAGTTTCCCCGTGCCCCAAAATGCTGCCAATTGGGTCGCGGCCCAATTGGTCCAGCTTCCCGCGACGAGCAAGAGGAGTGCGACCCTCTTCAAGCCGTGCGGCAATTCGACCGCTGTCCACGCCGCGCCCAGCGCGATCAAGAGGATGCCGTTGAGCAGTCCCTCGACATGCGCTGAGAGACCCATGCGCGGATTGGCCATCAGGGTCGTGGTCAAACCGGAAATGATGCCGAGCAGCAGCAACGCGGTACCCGAGCGGAAGAGCAATAGTGCCTGGCCAGTCTTTCCGCTGCCTGACATCGTGTCATGCCGTCCATTTGCCCGGACACTCACGGCCATTATCTAATGTTCGAACCGCACCAGGCAGAGGCCGGGAAAGCCACCCTGCCCCTGATGCCATTGGCCGGTCCAGGTGCCGTTGACCGCGCGTGCCGCCTCCGGGCAGCGGAGGTTGGCATCGCCCTGCCCGCTGATCGCGCCGCCATCCACCCCGCGCAATATCCCGGCGAGGTTGCCACCCGCTGCGCCGACACCGTAGCGGACGGGGCTGTTGTTCCAGAAGCCATTGGACGATGCGAGCGGCGGCGACGTCCGCGCGGGCGGCGTGGCGGCCGCGGCGCCGACAGCCGCCGCCGATCCGGTCACATCGTAGAGATCGGCATAGGATCCGCCATTTTCGGTGTAGCGGATCTTCTTGCGGTAGAGGTCGATCTGGACGCGGACGTTGCGCGCGGGATCGAACAGGAAGACCGACCATTCGTCGCGCGCATCCTCGACAAAGGCGTTGGTCTGCTTGCCCGCTTTGTCGAATTCGGCCCAGGCGCGCGGGCCGGTCTGGCGGTACGTCCCCTGGGGATAAGTGACGCTGCGAACATTGGCGCCGGTGGCGGGCACCTCCGCGGCGACTGCCGGTAGGGTCACCATGACGGCAATCGCGGCAACAGCTAGCCTCAACATCGTCCGCCTCCTCTATGGCCAGACGGACCATAAGGGAGGCGAAGCGATCGGGCTAGGGAGCGAGGCCGGTCACGCGACCGGCCCACGGCTCAGGCGGCGAGTTTCGCCGCGACTTCGGCGACGCGGCGGCCCTGGTAACGGGCGCCGTCGAGGTCGACCTGGCTCGGCTGACGGCTGCCATCGCCATCGGCGATCGTGCTGGCGCCGTAAGGCGAATTGCCATGGACTTCCTTGACGCCCATCTGGCCGGCAAAACCGTAATCGAGCCCGACGATCGTCAACCCGAAATGCAGCAGGTTGGTGATGATCGAGAACAGGGTCACTTCCTGGCCGCCATGCTGGGTCGCGGTCGAAGTGAACGCCGCGCCAACCTTGCCGTTCAAGGCGCCGCGCATCCACAAGCCGCCGGCCTGGTCTAGGAACGACGCCATCTGGCTCGACATGCGGCCGAAGCGGGTCGGCGAGCCGACGATGATCGCGTCATAATCGGCGAGCTTGTCGATACCCTCGATCACCGGATGCGAGATGTCCGGCTTGAACCCGGCGGCCTTGGCGACTTCGGCCGGCGCGGTTTCGGGGACGCGGCGAATGTCGACCTCGGCACCGGCGCCGCGCGCGCCTTCGGCGATGGCGTCGGCCATCTGCTCCATATGGCCGTAGGACGAATAATAGAGAACGAGGACCTTGGTCATTGGGGGACTCCTTCAGTTGGGGGATGGGAGGCCCCCTCCCCGGGGTCGGAGAGGGGGCTGGGCCGGCGCGTTGGGAGGAACGCCGCGCCGGCTCGGGGGGAACAGGGTGCAGTCTTAGTCGGCGTCGACCAGGACGAGTTCGGCATCGTCGAGCGCCTTGATCTCGACGGTCTGACCGCCGGAAATCGCGATGCCGTCGCGGGCCTCGTAGCGCTCGCCAAGGATTTCGACCGCGCCGGTGGCGGGGACGAGATAGGCGTGGCGCCCCTCGCCCACCGTGTGGCTGACGCTCTCGCCCGCCTTGACGGTGGCGCCCATCACCCGGGCATCGGCGCGGATCGGCAAGGCGCCGTCATCGTCGGCGAACCCGCTGGCGAGGGTCACGAACTTGCCCGAGCGATCGTCCTTGGGAAACGGCTTGGCGCCCCAGGACGGCGAGCCGCCGAGCCGCTTGGGCTCGATCCAGATCTGGAAGAGCGTGGTCGATTCAGGCTCGAGATTGTACTCGGCATGCCGAACGCCGGTTCCTGCGCTCATCACCTGGACGTCGCCCGCAGCGGTGCGGCCGACATTACCCATCGAGTCCTGGTGCGTGATCGCGCCCTTGCGGACATAAGTGATGATTTCCATGTCGCGGTGCGGATGCGGCGGAAAGCCCGAATTCGGGCCGATCTCATCGTCGTTCCACACGCGGATGGTGCCCCAGCTCATGCGCTTGGGGTCGTAATAATCGGCAAAACTGAAATGATGCCGGGCATTGAGCCAGCCGTGATCGGCATGGCCCAGACTGTCGAAAGCGCGGCGCTCGATACGGGTGGCAATATTGGTGTCGGTCATGAAAACCTCCATTCGTTGCCGCCAAGATAGGCATCACCGGCATCGCGTAAATGGAAACGATTGAAACCGATCGTTTCCTATTATAAGCCATCTTGGTTCACCGGGAGGAATGATGAAGCTACCCGATTTCGAGGCCTGGGCGATCTTCGCGACGGTGGCCGAACACCGCTCGTTCAGCGGCGCAGCCGACGCGCTGGGCGTGTCCAAGGCAACCATATCCAAGGCGATCACCCGGCTCGAACAGTCGCTCGGCACGTCGCTGTTCCACCGCACCTCGCGCCGGCTGACGCTGACGCAGAGCGGCGAGAGTCTCAGCGAGCATGCCCAGCGCATCCTGGCCGAGGGTCAGGCCGCCGAGGAGAGCGCGCACGATGCCGCCGCGGCGCCGGTCGGCCTGATCCGCGTCGCCGCGCCGCTGACGTTCGGCATCCGCCATGTCGCGCCCGTCGTCGCCGATTTCATGGTCGAGCATCCCGGCGTCCATATCGATCTGAGGCTGTCCGACGCGAAGGTCGACATCGTCGCCGAAGGGTTCGACATCGCGCTGCGCATCGCCGATCTGCCCGACAGCTCCTTGCGCGCGCGGCGGCTGGCGCCGGTCGAAACGCGCATCGTCGCCTCCCCGCTCTATCTCGACCGGCGCGGACGGCCCAAACATCCGCTCGAACTCGGCGAGCACGACATCTTCGCTTATGCCAACGTCCCCAGTACGACCTGGACCTTTCGTGGGCCGTCGGGCGAGGAAGTCGCGGTGCGGCCCAACGGACGCTTCACCAGCGACAATGGCGACGCCAATTTGCCGCTGCTCCACGCGGGGCTGGGGATCGCGCGCCTGCCCGATTTCATCGTCGACGAGGAAATTGCGGCAGGACGGCTGGAAGCAATTCTCACCGACTGGAAAGGTCCGTCGATCGCGCTTCACCTCGTCACGCCGCCGAGTGCGTTACGGCCCGCTCGCGTAGAACTCCTGATTGAGTTCCTTGCCGCCCGGTTTAAGGAATTATGCGCGTCGCAAACGCGACATTAATCGGCTTGCGAATCACTTTGACACCCCGCGACTCGCGGAGTCAGGCCGGTTAGCGAAGAATTAACCTTTGTCCTTCAGATGTGCTTAGGTTAATGGAATATGTCGAGTGTGGGCGGCCAACGGGGGCAGCTTGCCGCAAGTGACAGGGGGTTTCGCTGATGCGCGTGTTGCTGATCGAGGACGAGCCGACGACGGCCAAGGCCATCGAGCTCATGCTGACGACCGAAGGGTTCAACGTCTATACGACCGACCTTGGCGAAGAAGGTTTGGACCTCGGCAAGCTGTATGATTACGATATCATCCTGCTCGACCTGAACCTGCCGGACATGCACGGTTATGACGTGCTGAAGAAGCTGCGCACCGCGCGGGTCCAGACCCCGGTGCTCATTCTGTCGGGTATTAGCGAGATGGACTCGAAGGTCCGCTCGTTTGGTTTCGGCGCCGACGATTACGTCACCAAGCCATTCCATCGCGAAGAGCTGACCGCGCGCATCCATGCCGTCGTCCGCCGCTCGAAGGGCCATTCGCAGTCGGTGATCAAGACCGGCAAGCTGGCGGTGAACCTGGATGCCAAGACCGTTGAGGTCGATGGTGCCCGTGTCCACCTGACCGGCAAGGAATATGCGATGCTCGAGCTGTTGTCGCTCCGCAAGGGCACGACGCTTACCAAGGAAATGTTCCTCAACCATCTCTATGGCGGAATGGACGAGCCCGAACTCAAGATCATCGACGTCTTCATCTGCAAGCTGCGCAAGAAGCTCAGCCTGGCGACCGACGGCGAGAATTACATCGAGACCGTGTGGGGCCGCGGCTATGTGCTGCGCGAGACCGACGAGGTCGAGGCGGCGCAGGTCGCCTGAGCCAAAAAATCAAGGTTAAAAGGGGGATGGGGGTCGTGGCGCCGCAAGGCACCGCGGCCCTCTTCTTGTCGGCAAGGACGGCCGGCGTCCGAGCAAAGTTCACCGTCCGAAAACGCACCGCGCGGGATCGAAAAGCCGAGCCGCCACGGGCGGTCTCGGGCTCACCCTTTCAAATTCGGCCCGAATACGCTAGGTCGCACTCGCTAGAGTCGCATATCGACGGTTTTCGGCGCTGCGGCACCAATCCTTCTTTCCCTGCCCCTTAAGCGGTAAGTCTTCATTCGGAAGACGGAAATCGAAGGAAATATTCATGGCCATCACTGGCACCGTCAAGTTTTTCAATGCCACCAAGGGGTTTGGCTTCATCTCCCCCGACGCCGGCGGCGAAGATTCGTTCGTTCACATCAGCGCGGTCGAGCGCGCCGGCATGGCGACGCTGGAGCAGAACCAGCGCGTGTCGTACGAACTGGAAGCGTCGAAGAATGGCAAGATGGCGGCCTGCAACCTGCAGAACGTCGACTGACGCCAAGTTGATACGGCGGCGCGATCCCGCGCCGCCGCTTTCCCCAAGCCGGAGAACCGCCTTGGCGCAAAATACTTTTCGTGAAAATGCGGCCGTCGCGCAAGCGGAGGCCGATGCGGCGAAGCTGGACAATGTCCGCGATCGCTGCCTGCGGGCTGCGGCGGCATGGGAAGCCATGGCCGAACGCCAGGAACGGGTCGAACGCGCCCGCGCCCAGAACCGACCGGTCGACGCGCTGGTCGATTGACGCCGATGCGGAGCCGCGATCGAGGCGACAATCCGCCCGATCCGCGGCTGCCATCGCACACCGGCCGATAGGACCGAATGCCATTTCACCGGAGGGACAGACGATCGAACGCGAGTTCAAGTCGGCCGCCGAATTGAAGGGCGAACTGGACTGGGCACTAACCGTGCTGCTCAGCGCCGACGTCACCGGTCGTATCGCGTTTGATGAGCCGGTCCCAGCTCAAGCCGCGACCGCGCAATGCTGCAATTGGGACGTTACTGTCTGCTGCTCGCCCGACGATGACGATGTCGTCCAGGCGGCGATCATGCACGTCGCCGATCGCTGGGATCTGGCCTGACGCTATTGCTCGCGGTTTCTGGCCGGACGGCGCGCGCTCGACGGCAGTCGCACGCGAAGCCGATCGTCGAAGCCGCGCAACAGGCGCCGGCGCTCGCTCGCCGCGCGAAGCAATATCACCAGCATCGTCACCAGGATCGGGACGGCAATCACGATGAAGACAATAGCGAGTGCCTGGTGAGAGACGATGATGGTTCTCCAGCCTGCAAGCGGGAGCACGATCGGTCTCTCAGTCAGCGGCGCTCAAGGGAAACTGCCGCTGATATAGTCTCTTATCACGGCCGGCCGACCCCGGCCAGCAGCGATCCGGTCTTAGAGCGTGATGGCGTGAGTTTGCCCCGTCGTGACGGAGCGGATTTTGGCGCAGGGCGAGGAACGAGGAGGGAGCGATGCATAATGCATCGTGACCGACGAGAGACGCTGCCCTGCGCCAAAAGGCGCCCGCCGCTTTGCGGTTGCCCGGGCGCGCCCGCTGGTCTGCGTCGCGGTCCTTGCGCGTAGCGCCGCTACGCGCTGCACACCGCTCCTTGCCAGCGAACACGCCCGGGCAATCACGACGGGGCAAACTCACGTCATCACGCTCTAACCATCAACTGGCGTCAGCCCGTCTTGCGGACATAGATCTTGGCGCCGCCGATCCAGGTTTCCTCGACCTTGGTCTGGCGCAGGTCGCTCGGGCTCGCCAGCATCGGATCGCGATCGACAATGATGAAGTCGGCGAGTTGGCCGGGCGCGAGGCGGCCGAATTTCTCCTCGGCGAACCCGGCATATGAGCCCCCCTGGGTAAAGGCCCACCACGCCTGTTCGCGCGTCACCTTTTCCTCGGGCCGCCAGCCGCCGAACGGCTCGCCATTGGCGTCCTGGCGCGTGAACGCCGCCGCCCAGCCTGCCCAGGGATCGGGGCTCTCGACCGGATAATCCGACCCGAACGCGAGCGGAACGCCGTTTTTCAGCATCGTCGCCCACGCATAAGCGCCGACCAGCCGGTCCGGACCAAGCCGCGCCTCCGCCATCGCCCGGTCGGACGTCGCGTGGGTCGGCTGCATCGAGGCGATCACCTTCAGGCTGGCAAAGCGCGGCAGATCGGCGGGGTCGACGATCTGGGCATGTTCGATCCGCCAGCGGCGGTCGCCCTTATAGGTGTTCGACATCGCCTCGATCGCGTCGAGCACCTGGCGGTTGGCACGGTCGCCGATCGCGTGGACCGCGACCTGGAACCCGTCCATCGACGCGCGGCTCATATAATTCTGCAGCACGTCGTCGGTCATGAACCCCGCGCCCGACTGACCCGGCGCGTCGCTATAGGGTTTGAGCAGCCAGGCGCCGCGCGAACCGAGCGCGCCATCCGCGAACAGCTTGACCCCGGCCATGCGCAGGCGATCGTTATACAGCCACGGCGTCGGGCCGTTGCCGCCAATCCGGACCGCGGTATCGACACCGAGGCCATAGCTCATGATCCGCACGCGCAGCGCGCCGCGGTCGCCGGAGCGGCGCATCGCCAGCCAGTCGTCCATCGACGTGCCCATGTCCGACGTCGCGGTGATGCCGAAGGCGAGCAGGATCTCCTGCGCTTTCGCCAGCGCGAGGTCGCGCTCCTTGGGCAACGGCTGCGGCACGACCTTTTCGATCAATTGCTGCGCGGCATCGACGAACACGCCAGCGGGCTGGACACCGATCTTCTCGATCCGGCCGCCTGCCGGGCTCGCGGTTTTGGCCGTAACGCCCGCTTCCCTGATCGCCGCGCTATTGGCCCAGCTGGCATGGCCGTCGGCGCGCTCAAGCCAGACCGGGCGATCGCCGACCGCCGTGTCGAGATCGGCCGCGGTCGGGAACCGGCCCAGGCCCCATTTCTCCTGGTTCCAGCCACCACCCAAGATCCATTTCTTCTCGGGATTGGCCTGGGCGTAAGCGGCGATCTTGGCCTTGGCCTCGTCGAGCGTCTTGGTGTCCGACAGATCGAGTTCGAGCGCGCGGAAGCCGAGGTCGATGACATGGCCATGCGCGTCGATGAACCCGGGGAGCAGGGTCCGCCCCTTCTGGTTCGACAGCCAGTCGAGCTTGTCGGGGCGTTTGTCGCCCGACTGAATCAGCTTCTTCACCTTGCCGTCGTTGCCGATCAACACGCCGCTGAAGTGGATCACCCGGCCATCGGCGTCCATCGTGATGCCGTTGACATTGTCGATCAGCCCGTCGGCCAACGCGGGCGTGGCGATCATCGACAGCGCGACGGCCGCCCCCACCAGCTTACGGATCATTCGCGGCCAACTCCCGTTTCTTGCGCTCAAAACGCTGCGCTGCGGCGGGCATAAGCCGTGTTCCCCCGCCGCGCTAGATCGTCTAGGCGAGCCGGCATGACTCTCGCCGAAACGACCGCCGTCATCCCCGTCACGATCGAAGACGTCCGCGCCGCGCATGCGCGCATTCGCGATTCGATCGTCCGCACGCCCACCTTCATCAGCAAGACGCTGAGCGAACTGACTGGCGCGACCGTCTATCTCAAGTTCGAGAACCTCCAATTCACCGCGGCGTATAAGGAGCGCGGCGCGCTCAATACCTTGCTTCAGCTCGACGACGCTGCGCGCGCCAAGGGCGTGATCGCGGCGTCGGCGGGCAATCATGCCCAGGGCCTGGCCTATCACGCGCACCGCCTGGGCATTCCGGCGACGATCGTGATGCCGACCAACACGCCGATCGTGAAGGTGACGCAGACTGAAGGCCATGGTGCCAAGGTCGTGCTTCAGGGCGACACGTTCGACGCGGCCTATGCCCATGCCCGCCAGCTCGAGCAGGAATGCGGCTTCACCTTCGTCCACCCGTTCGACGATGCGCGCGTCATCGCCGGCCAGGGCACGGTCGCGGTCGAGATGCTCGAGGACGTGCCGGCGATCGACACCTTCTTGACTCCGATCGGCGGCGGCGGGCTGATCAGCGGCATGGCGGTGGTCGCCGCCGCGGCGGACCATCCGATCGAAGTGGTCGGGGTCGAAGCCGAGCTCTATCCGTCGATGTACAACCGCATCAACGGCACCCAATATCCGTGCGCGGGCGACACGTTGGCCGAGGGCATCGCGGTCAAGGAACCGGGCGGAATCACCTCGGCGATGGTCCGCGAACTGGTCGACGAAATCGTCCTGGTCGGCGAACGCAGCCTCGAACAGGCGGTCAGCCTGTTGCTGCAAATCGAGAAATCGGTGGTCGAGGGTGCCGGCGCGGCGGGGCTCGCGGCGCTGCTCGAACATCCCGAGCGGTTCAAGGGCAAGACCGTCGGCGTCGTGCTGTGCGGCGGCAATATCGACACGCGCCTGCTCGCCAACGTGCTGCTGCGCGACCTCGCGCGGTCAGGCCGGCTGGCGCGGTTGCGCATCCGATTGCAGGACCAGCCCGGCGCGCTGTTCAACGTCGTCCGCATCTTCAGCGACCAGCGCGTCAACATCATCGAAGTCTATCACCAGCGCGTGTTCACCACCCTGCCCGCCAAGGGGCTGATCACCGACATCGAGTGCGAAGCGCGGGATCGTGCGCATCTCGACCGGCTGGTGGCGGCGCTGAAGGCTGCGGATTACGAGGTGACGCCGGTGGAACTGGCCTGAGGGTGGGCCGGGCGCGGTAGCTAGCGTCTGCTATTGGGCCGTTGCACGAACCCGTTAAACGGGCATTGGGCTGTCGAAAAGATGCAGCACTCCGTTCGGTCCAGCCGGAAAGCTCCATTGGCTTCATCAACGCATCGACCTCGCTGGCCTGATTGCGAAGCACCGTCGAACGGGCGGCCTCTAATGCCTTCGCAGCGTCGGTTACGTACTACTACGTAGTGCTTGTAGCCGGATTGGAGCGTAGGCCCTCGGCGCAAGAAATATTCTCATTTGATCCGGTCGCGCGATCAACTGTTGGCGCGGACGGATGACGATATCCAGCGCCCACCAAGGTGTCACGGGTGGCCTGTCCAAATCCCGCGAGTAGGGGGACGCCGCCATGGCCGACTACACTTCACAATTCTCGCTTCGTCGTCTCTGGATCATCCTCGCGGTCGGCATGGCGATCATGTTTGGAGCGCTGCTCTATTTCGGCGCGCAAATCTATCATTCGAAGCCGCCGATGCCCGGCGCGGTCCGCTCGGCGTCGGGGGAAATTCTCTACTCCGGCGAGGAAGTCCAGCGCGGGCAAAGCGTATGGCAATCGACCGGCGGAATGCAGCAGGGCTCGATCTGGGGCCACGGCGGCTACGTCGCGCCCGACTGGAGCGCCGACTGGCTTCATCGCGAGGCCGTCGCGTTGCGTGAGCGCATCGCAGGAACCGATTTCAACGCAATGCCGGAGCCCGAACAGGCGCGCGTCGGCGCGATCCTGAAGCGCGAAATGCGCACCAATGGCTATGATCCGCAAACCACGGCGATCACTGTCAGCGATCAGCGCGCCGCCGCGATCAAGGCGACCGCGGCGCATTTTGAGGACCTGTTCACCAACCGCACGCCGGCCGACCAGCATCTGCGCGAGCTTTATGCCATGCCGCAGCACGCGATCCTCACCAAGGACGAAGCGCATGCGCTGAGCGGGTTCATCTTCTGGACGGCATGGGCAACCGCCGCCGAACGTCCAGGCGACACTATCAGCTACACCAGCAATTGGCCGCACGAGCCGCTTGTCGGCAACACGCCGACCGGGGCGATCTTCCTGTGGAGCTTCCTGTCGATCTTCGTGCTGCTCGGCTCGATCGGTGCGTTGGTCTGGTACTATGCCCGCGAGTTCGACGTCTGGCGGCGCGACCTCGAACCGCTCGAAGGCTTCGCCACAACCGACGCGCTGGCGACGATTACGCTCACCCCGTCGATGCGCGCGACCGCCAAATATTTCTTCGTCGTCACCGCGCTTCTCCTGACACAGGTCCTGCTTGGCATTGTCACCGCGCACTACGCGGTCGAGGGTCAGGGTCTCTACGGCCTGCCGATGGCCGAATATTTCCCCTATGCGCTAACCCGAACCTGGCACACGCAGCTCGCAGTATTATGGATCGCGACGGCTTGGCTCGCCACCGGCCTCTACGTCGCTCCACTGCTTGGCGGCCGCGAGCCCAAATTCCAACGATTTGGCGTCAACTTCCTGTTCGTCAGCTTGCTCGTCATCGTGATCGGGTCTTTTGCCGGCGAATGGGCGGCAATCAACCGCCAGATGGACACCGGCGCCACCAATTTCTGGTTTGGCCATCAGGGCTATGAGTATCTCGATCTCGGCCGCTTCTGGCAGATCTATCTTTTCGTCGGACTGCTGCTCTGGACCGTGCTGGTGCTGCGCGGTGTCTGGCCCGCGCTCAAAGAGAAAGGCGGCACGTCGCTCGTCTTTCTTGTCGTCATCTCCACCGTCTCGATCGGCCTCTTGTTCGGCGCAGGGCTGCTCTATGGCGAACGCACCCACATCTCGATCATGGAATATTGGCGCTGGTGGGTCGTCCATCTGTGGGTCGAGGGCATCTTCGAGGTGTTCGCGACTGCGATCGTCTCGGCGCTGTTCGTGAAGATGGGGCTGGTCCGTATGTCGGTGGCGGCAACCTCCGTGCTGTTCGCAACGGTGATCTTTCTCGGCGGCGGCGTGCTCGGCACCTTCCACCACCTATATTTCAGCGGAACGCCGACTGCGGTGATCGCGCTCGGCGCGGTATTCTCCGCGCTCGAAGTGGTGCCGCTCGTCGTGGTCGGGTTCGAGGCCTATAATCGTGCCAAGGTCGAGCATCAGCAGGAATGGCAGACCGTCTATCACTGGCCGTTCGCCTTCTTCGCGAGCGTGTTGGTGTGGAATATGATCGGCGCCGGCATGTTCGGCTTCTTCATCAATCCGCCGATCGCGCTCTATTACATGCAGGGCCTGAACACGACCGCCACGCACGCCCATGCTGCCTTGTTCGGCGTCTACGGCATGCTCGGAATTGGCCTGATGCTGTTCTGCATGCGCGGACTGTCCGATCCGTCGCGCTGGAGCAACCGGCTGCTCAAGACCTCGTTCTGGTGTCTCAACATCGGCCTTGCGATGATGGTGTTCCTGTCGCTGTTCCCGCAGGGCCTGTACCAGACTTACCTCAGCTACACCGAATATTATGCCTACGCCCGAAGCGCCGAGGTGATCCATAGCCCCCTCATGCAGGCCTTGGTCTGGGCTCGTGTGCCCGGCGATCTCGTCTTCACGGTCGGGGTGGTCGCTTTCGCGATCTTCATGGTGAAGGCCCTGTTCTTGCGCGGCGGCCGTGAGACAGCCGTCGCTTCGGAATAAGGGGTGACGACGACACGGGGAGAGCGGATGCTTGCGCTTCGGCGCGCGCGGATGGCGGCGTCGCCGCCATTCCTGCGCGGTGGCTTCCGGCCGTTCTTCTTCCTGGGCGCGCTCTGGGCGGTCGTGGCACTGGCGCTTTGGCTTCTCGTGCTGTGGGGCGTGCCGGCTCTTCCCACGGCATTCCCGCCCCTCGCCTGGCACCGGCACGAGATGCTGTTCGGTTTCGTCGGTGCGGTCGTCGCAGGTTTCCTGCTGACCGCGATTCCGAACTGGACGGGCCGGCTGCCGATCGCCGGGTTGCCGCTCGCCGGACTTGCCGGGCTATGGGCAGCGGCGAGGCTGGCGGTGCTGTTCTCAGCCGTTACCGGCCCGGCCGTCGCGGCGTTGCTCGATATCGGATTCTATCTCGTGCTCGCCGGGTTCGCTGCCCGTGAGGTCCTTGCGGCGAAAAACCGCAATCTCCCTCTCGTCGGCATTGTTCTCCTGCTCGGCGTCGCCAACTCGATCGATCACGCAACTGCGCTCGGGCTCCTGTCCGACCCCGACATCGGCGCCCGCGCCGCGATCGCCCTCATCGTCATGATGATCTCGTTGGTCGGCGGGCGGATCGTCCCGTCCTTCACACGCAACTGGATGACCAAACAGGGGATGACCGAGCGGCTGCCGTCGCAACCCACGCGCTTTGACATGCTCGTCCTCGGCGTGAGCGGCATCGCGCTTCTGGCGTGGGTGGCGCTTCCGGACTCGCCGGCTACCGGCTGGCTCCTGGTCGGCGCGGGACTGTTGCAGACGCTCAGGCTCTCGCGATGGGGCGGACTCAGGTCCGCGCGCGATCCGCTCGTCCTCATCCTTCATGTCGGATATCTTTGGGTGCCGGTGGGTCTGTTGCTGCTCGGCGTCAGCATTCTGGACGTTTCGATTCCGCGATCGGCGGCGATTCATGCCCTTACTGCCGGCGCAATGTCGACAATGATTTTGGCCGTTATGACCAGGGCAACTTTGGGCCACACGGGCCGCGCGCTTGTCGCCACCAAGCCAACAATCCTTCTCTATTGCCTGGTAACCCTGGGCGCGGTTCTTCGCGTTACCGCCGGACTTGGTCTGATCGACTATGCAATCGGCAGGGACGCCGCGGCGGTGGCGTGGGCAACCGCGTTCGTCCTGTATCTTGCGACATATGGCCCGATGCTGTTCGGGGCGCGGCCGGGCGAAGAAAACGCCTGATACAAACGCCTCGACTGACGCTGCCCGGCGCACCCTGGATCCACCCCTCAGCACAATGAGGTATTTTTGGCTGACCTAGCCGATAGCCTCTTCCGGGCGCTGTTCCGTCAGATGCAGCCAGACGCCAAGCGCCATCAGCAGTCCGGCGCCGAGAAGCGACCAGCTCCAGGCTTCGCGCAAAAGGGCAAGGCTGAGCACCGCGCCGAGGAACGGTGCCGTCGAGAAATAGGCGCCGGTCCGTGCCGCGCCGACCTGGCGCAATGCCAGTACGAACAGCACCAGACTGATCCCATAACCCAATAGCCCGATCAGGCCGGAGAGCGCGATCGAACCCGCGGACGGCAAGGTAGCGCCGGCGATCAGGGCAAGGCTGACGTTCACGATGCCGGCGACCAAGCCCTTCACCGCCGCCAGCGCCGGTGCATCAGCGTGCGATATCCGCGACGTGCAATTGTTGTCGATTGCCCAGCAGAGACACGCCGCGCCGATCGCAAGCGCGCCGCCGACCATTGCCCGACCCGATCCTCCGCCGAGCGACAGCAACGCCGCCCCGGTGACGATCGCTATCATGCCGAGGCCGATACGGAGGTTGAACGGCTCGCGAAAGACGACCCAGGCGATCAGCGCGGTAAACACCCCCTCCAGCGTCAACAGCAACGATGCCGCCGATCCGGTCACCGTCGTCAGCCCCAGCATCAGCAGCGCCGGGCCGACCATGCCGCCGAACACCACTGCCGCGGCGAGCCAAGGCAAGTCGGTCCGCTTGAATATCCAGCCCGTCTGTCCGCTTGCGATGCGAAAGATGGTGAGGCCGGTTCCCGAGCCGAGATACAGCAAGCCCGCGAGCATCAAGGGATCGATACCCGACACCACCGCTTTGGCGGCGGGAGTGGAGGCGCCGAACAAGGCGGCGGCGGCGATCGCCAGCAATCCGCCTCTGCGTATGTCGCCCAGCGCGAACGGCCTGGTCACAGATATTTGGCCAGGGTCGCGATACGCGCCAATTCCGCTCGGCCGGCGTCGGTCAGCGGTCCGGTCGCGGTTTCCAGATGATGCTCGATATGGTCGATGACCAGCACCTTCTTTGCCGCCTCGAGCGCGCTGATCACTGCCTGCATCTGTTGCGCGATGTCGAGGCCCTCGCGGCCGGTCTCGACCATATCGATGATCGTGGCCAAGTGACCGTGGGCGCGGCGCAGCCGGTTGAGAAGTTTTGGATCGTTGGCGTGGGACATCGCGCGGGCATATCCTCCCCGGGAGGATATGGCCAGTCTCGATAGCGGTTCATTCGGGCCCGACGAAGCATCGCGATTCGAAGAGGTCAGTGCGTCTTCAGCACCCACAAAGCGGCCGTCGCGCCTCCGCGTGCGGGGATGGCGACGATCAGTGAGTGAAGTTCGGGCACGAACAGTCCAGTGCGTGCGCCGGGTGCGGTCGCGACGCGCACGATCTGGCTATCGGCGTGCGTCGTCGACGAGACATCGACATGGCCCGCGCCGCAGACGAGGAGGAACCGGTCGCCATCGACGAACAGATCGTCCGCATCGCCACACCCCGGTCGGGTCGACACCACCTCCCCTGCCATCGACCGCACCTGAAGCGCCGCCGGCAGGCGGTAGGCGAGCGCGAACCAGCCGCCGTCCGGGGCGATAGCGAGCGGGAAGTTCAGATTTCGCATTCCCGTCGACCAGGTCGCGGTCACCGTCCCGGCGTCGATGTCGGCGGCGACGATCGATCCGCGATCGGGGATGTTGATGAGCGCCTTCCCACCGGTCAGCCGAAACCCCTCGGGGTGTCCGGCGAGCTTGAGCGTGGACAGCAGGCGATGCGTCGCGGGGTCGATCACCGCGAGCGCACCGCCGCCGTAACCGACGATGACGTGACCATTGCGGGCATCGACCCGGACATTGTCGGCATCGTCGCCCAAGTTCAGCACGGCCATTTCGCGCCGATCGGCTGCGCTGTAGAAATGTACCGATCCATCACCACACGCGACGACAAGCTGTCCATCGCTGAGGACGGCAACGCCCTGCGGCTCGTGCAGGCCAGTGATCCGGCCCAAGACCCTGCCGTTCTCCAGATCCACGGCGTCAACCGTGCCGTTGGCATATTCCGCAACGAACACCTGCATGTGCGGCAGGTCGATCGCGAGATGGTCGATGCGTCCGGCGACGCCCGGTAGCTTCACTGTCCGCTCGAGCCGCAAAGGCGACGACGGATCATTCGCTGACACGGTTCGGGGCGACGCATGGCAAGCGCTCGACATCGCCAACGCTGCCATCACTGCCGCGAGCCTGACCATGCTTTTCATGCCGGACCGTTCACGCAGCCTTGGCGAAGCGCGCATCGGCCGAAGACCAGTCCGTCGTCGCCATGAAGGCGTCGACATACGAAAGGCCGAAAGGAGGCCCGATCAACGATCACCGGACGATCCCCGCGAGGTTCAGCGCGATGCCGATTGCGGACGCCGCGCCGAGGGTGGTGAAGATGCCGATCTTGAACCGGAACACCGCGAGGATCGCGAGCGCGGCAAGCGCCGCTGCCCAGGGATCGATGCTCGCGACCAATGGCGCGTCGAAATGGATCGGTCCCGCGGTAACCGGCACGGTGCCGCGAAAGATCGTGTGGATCGCGAACCAGATCGCGAGGTTCAGGATGACGCCGACCACCGCCGCGGTGATCGCCGAGAGCGCGCCGGACAGCGCGACATTGCCGCGCAGCCGCTCGATGAACGGCGCGCCGAGGAATATCCACAGGAAGCAGGGGATGAACGTCACCCAGGTCGCGAGCAGACCGCCGAGCGTGCCGGCGAGCAGCGGCGGGAGCATCCCGGGATGCCGATAGGCGCCGATGAAACCGACGAACTGGAGCACCATGATCAGCGGACCCGGCGTCGTCTCCGCCATGCCGAGTCCGTCGAGCATCTCCTTCGCGGTCAGCCAGTGATAGGCGTCGACCGCTTGCTGCGCGACATAAGCGAGCACCGCATAGGCGCCGCCGAAAGTGACGACCGCCATCGTCGAAAAGAATGTCGCGATCTTGGTGAAGACGTCGCCCGGTCCGAACAGCAGCAGCAAGGCGACGACCGGCGCCAGCCACAGCACCAGCCAGATCGACGCTTGCCGCAACGACTGGCCAAGCGTCGGATTGGCGTGTGCCGGCAATTCCTCGCCCAGCAGCGTCTCCGCGTCGGGCACGATTGTTCCCTTGCTCGCGCCATGGCCGCCGCCGACCAGAAAGGCGGCGATGCCGGCGCGGCTGCCAACATAGCCGATCAGTCCGGCGCCGAGCACGATCACCGGGAACGGCACGTTGAGGAAGAAAATGAGGATGAAGGCACTGCCTGCCAACGCGCGCATCGCATTGTTCTTGAGCGCACGGCTGCCGATCCGCACCACCGCCTGCAGCACGACCGCGAGCACCGCGCATTTGAGGCCGAAGAACAGTCCGGCGACCAGCCCGACATGGCCGTAAAGCACGTAGATCCAGCTCAGCGCCATGATCGCCACCACGCCCGGCAGCACGAACAGGCCACCGGCGACGATCCCGCCCTTCGTCCGGTGCATCAGCCAGCCGATATAGGTGGCGAGCTGCTGCGCTTCGGGGCCGGGCAGCAGCATGCAATAATTGAGCGCATGCAGGAACCGGTGCTCGCCGATCCAGCGCTTCTCCTCGACCAGGATGCGGTGCATGATCGCGATTTGTCCGGCGGGGCCGCCGAAGGACAAGGCGGCGATGCGCAGCCAGACCCAGAAGGCCTCGCCGAGCGACACCGGCGCCGGGCGGGTCACGGGCGTCTCTGCGGCGAGTGCGGCCGCGGTCATGCCGGGGCCTTGCCGCGCGAGACCTTGGACTGGTGCGACACCCAATCGTGAGTCTCGTGCGTGGCGTCGCGGCACCAGCGAAACAGCGCATCATAGACCAGCATTCCGGCCTCGAGCTGCGCCAGGTCATCGGAATACATGCGCGATAAGCCGAGCGAGATTGCCAGCAGCCCCGCGGCCTGCGGCACCAATTCCGGACGCCCGGTATCAGCACCGCGCACGATCTCTGCCAGTCGAGCGAGGCCAGGCAGGCTTTGCAGATCGAACCGCTCGACCATCACGTCGAACGTGCAGCGCTCGCCATCATGGCTCCAGATCACGCCGTCGCCCTCGATATCGAACGGCGCCGCCCCGAAGCGCTCGGCGACCCCTGCGACTTCCGACGGGCTGACGAACAGGAACACAGCCTGCGGATCGACGAAGCGGCGGATCAACCACGGGCACGCGATGCGATCGACCTTGGGGCGCGCCCGTGTCACCCAGAGCGTGCGGCCCTGGCCGTCGCGCTTCGGCAACACCGCATCGGGGATCATCGGCAGCTCGGCGGTTGCCCAGCCGGCTATGCCGCCGTCGAGGATTTCGGCGGCGATTCCCTCGTGCCGCAGCCATGCCGCGACCCCCTCGCTGAGCTCCCGTCCGTGCTGGCCGCTGACCACGATGCCGCGCCCTGCGAATTCGCGCGCCCAGTCGGTGACGGCGGCGTGGTCCCGTCGCAGCGCGCCGGGCAGATGGCGCGGGTCGGCGACAAAGTTGTCGGCCGTCCGGACGTCGATAATGGCCGGGCAGTTCGGCGTGCCGATCAGCCGCGCAAGTTTGTCGGGAGTGATTGCATTGATGGCAGGCATGGCGCGTCCTTCGAAAGAATCGGGACGCGATACTTCAGCATGCCGCCTCGTGGGGAAATCGCCGACCCCATGACCATATTGAGCAATGTCGCCGTTCGATTGTCAATGACGAAGGTCAGGTCGCCAGGCCGCCGCGCATCATGTTGGCGACGGTACGGAACACGGCGTCGGCCAGCACGCCCGGTTCTTCGTACAACATTTCGTCCGCGCCAAAGCCGAGTTCGACGGTGAGGCGGATATACAGCCACAAATCGTCGCGACTCATGTGCGGAAGGTGCGGCGCATAGGCCTCGACCAGCTTGCCGGTGACGTAACGGTGCGAGTCGATGCGGACATGGGCAAGCCGGGGTGAGCCGTGGAGCGCACGCAGGATCCAGACCGCTCCCGGTTCGGCGCGCGTGATCGCCGCATTTTCCCGCAACAACTCCTCGATATTATCCTGCAGATCGTCGAGCCCCTTGCCGGCGTGGCGCGCGATCCACGCCTCGAGCACGGTGTTCTGGCGCTCCATCAATCGCAGCCCCAGTGCCTCCAGCACCGAATATTTGTCCTTGAAGTAGCGATACAGGGCGGGGGGCGTGAGGCCGGCGCGCGCGCAGATCAGGTTGGTCGATATGCGCTCGATGCCGACCTCGGCGAGCAATTCCCCCGCTACGTCGAGCAGCAGCTCATAGGTTTGCTGCGCGCGCTCCTGTTTGGGGAGCGGGCGTGGACTATCGCTGGGAGGCACGATCATGTCAGGCCTTGATCGATGGCGGTGGCGCGATGGACCAGCTCATCGCGCGGCCTGTCCGGTTCCGTCATCCTCGGTGCACGCGCCTTTCAGGCTCAGGATATAGTCGAAGATCAACTTGACGCCTTCCTGATGCTCGATGTCGCGGCCCAGCTCGGGCATCATCACGCCGGGATCGGTGCTGGCGAGGCGATAGGGCAGGATCGAGCGCTCGGGATGGCCGGGCACGACGTCGAACGGCCGGTCTCCGGTACCGCGCCCGGCCGCGACCGGCGGCTTGCACATGCCGAGCAGGCGCGGGTCGATCGTCGCCGCGTCGAGCCATAGCCCCGAGGTGCGCGCCGCGCCGGTCGGATTGTGACAATGGCTGCAATTGATATCGAGATAGGCACGCGCACGATCGACCACGTCGATCTTGAGGTCCTGCCAGTTGGCATTGCGCGGCACGGCGCCGGCGGGCACGCCGGTCAGATAGCCCATCGCGACCAGCCGCTTCAGCTGGTCGATCTCGCCACCTTCACCGGGAAAGTCGCGGTTGAGATGGCGCGCTTTCAGCCCGATCGGCTCGACCGCGCGCGTGCGAGAATCCTGGACATGGCAACCCGCGCACTGATTCTGGTTCGGCACGGAATAGTCGAACGACACCTTCTTCCCGCCCTCATCGAGCGTCAGCGCGATATCGGCACCGGTCCGCGCCAACGTCGCGTCGCGGCCGTCGGTATCCCAGATATACGGCAGGGCGACCCAGCCGGTCGCGCGCCGGACCAGCAATCGAGTCTCGATCAGGCGGACGTGGCGGAGGTCGAGGCCCGCGACGCCAGTCTGATACGTCGCCGGCGTCATCTTGACGACCGTGTCGCTGGTCTGCGGATCCGTCGCGCTCGCCGGGGCGGTATAATAGAAGGTCTTGGTGACGATCGTCCCGACCGGAAAGTCGAAGGCGGTATCCGGCCGATAGGCGGCATGAACTCCCTTTGGCATCCAGATCGTCCGCCACTTCTGGGCATAATCGCTGAACAAAGGCGTCTGCAGTTCGTAGGTCACCATCCCCGCGTGCGGGGCGATATGGCCATCGGCCACGGTGAACAGACCCCAGGCCGACAGCTTTTCCGGATTGTCGTCGGCATGGAAGGTCACGACCCGCGGCGCATGGCCGCAGGCCGCGAGCAGCAGCGTCGCGCAGAGGGAGACGACCAGGCGAACGATCATGACTTGGTGCCGCTGTCCTTCGTCATCGCGTCGGGCAGCACGATCGCGGGCAGACGGGTCGGCGGCGCGCAATTGCGCCCCGTATCGATCCGCGCCCCGGCGAATTTGGACGGGCCATCGGCGTTGAGCGTCTTCGCCGCGCCATTCTGGACACAGATGCCCGGATCCTTGATCTTCGGATTGGTGAACCCGTCCCACAAGATATCCGGCAGCCGCCCGCCATTCACCGCCTTGAGCGGGACGAGCGTCGGGTTGCCGGGATCTTCGCCCCCGCCCGAAAAACGATTGCCGGTGACATAGATATTTTCCGGATACGGATCGTACGCCGCCGCGATGCCGCGCTTGGTATCGAACCCGGTCGAATAATAGCTCGAGATCAGGACGTTGGCGGTCTTGTTGTCCTTGATATCGTTATCGAAAATCTCGACCTGGTCGTTGGAATTGACGATCACCCCAGATCCCGCCGGCACCGAGCTGACCGCGCTGCCCTTCGCTCCGAAATTGGCGTGATTGTTGGCGACAACCTGGTTCTTGAAGACGCGCGTCTTGCTGCCCGGCACCGGCAGATTGGGCATGTTGAACACCAATATGCCGCCGGCATTGCCGGTGGCGGTGTTGCCATAGACGTCGGCATTGTTCGAATTCTCGATCTCGATTCCGGCGACATTGCCCTCGGCACGATTGTCGCGGACGATGATATTGTTCGATTGCCCGACATAGATGCCGGCGTCGGATGCCCCCTTCACCACGCTGCCTTCGATCAGCACGTTGGTGACCTGCACCGGATAGAGGCCATAGGCGCCGTTCGAGGTCTTGCTGCCGCCGGTCCATTCGGCGCGAACCCGGCGGATCACGGTGTTCTTGACGCCGTTGACCTTGAGCGCGTCGCCCTTGGTGTCCTCGAACGCCAGATCCTCGATCGTGAAGTCGTTGCCGGTGACCAGCATGCCTTCGGCGCCCGAACTCTGTTTGGCGAAGGACAGGATGGTCTTGCCCATGCCCGCGCCGCGGATCGTGACGCCGTCCACCGTCAGGCTGAGGCTGCGGCTCAGCGCATATTTGCCTGCGGGCACATCGATCACGCTGCCAGGTTTGGCGTCGAGCAGCTTCTGCTGCAGGTTCTTCTCGAAATCGGGATCGACGGTGAAGCCCTGTTGGTCGACTTTCGGTCCGCAGCCGCTCATCAGCGCAAGCATCGCGACGCAGCCCGCGAGCGCAATTCCTTTGGTCATCATCCTCTCCCGTTCGATCAGAATTTGAGTCCGAGCTCGATGCCGTAAAAGCCGGGCTGGTCCCGCCGGACATAGGGCGTCTGGAACGTGTCCGCGGTTATCGTATTCAAGGTGCGCAGATATTTCTCGTTGAGCAGATTCTCGGCGAACAGCGCGATCGAATAGCGCTCGCCGGGAGAGCGCCAGCCGATCTTGGCGTTGACGATGTTGCGCGGCGCCCACAGCTTGTCGATCTTCGACAGATCCACGCCTGCGCCGCCGGCCGCGACGGGCGTCGCGATGAACGCGTTGATCGCGCGCGCCGCATCGTTGAGCCGTTGGCGCGAGGTATAGCTGTAGCTGGCGTCGCCGAAGATCGTGCCGTTGCCGGTATCGTGCTTGTAGTGCAGCCCGATGATGCCGCGGAACACCGGCTCGCCGGTCGGCTGGCCCGAAATATCGATGCCCTGTTCGACCCGCTTCACCCATTTGGACTCGATCAGTCCGGCGGTGCCGGTGATCGAGAAATCGCGCGAGACCACGAATTGCGTGTCGAGATCGAGGCCGTACGCCTCGGAGTCGCCGGACAGCGTGATATATTGCGGAACCGCGCCGCCAGTATTCTCCAGGCTGAGCGCCTGGCGGTTGCTGTATTTGAAATAATAGCCGGAGAGGTTGAACCGCACATGGCGGTCGAACAGTTCGGACTTGATGCCGCCTTCGAAATTCCAGACCTTTTCCGGTTCGAAGAAGGAATTGACCTGGACCGAGTTGAACCCGCCGGCCTTGTAGCCGCGCGAGGCCGAGGCATAGAGGTGGACGTCGGGGGTCGCATCAAATTGCACGACGAAGCGCGGCGAGACGTCGTTGAAGGCTGCCCGGCGCGTGAACTGCACGCCTTCCAGCGCGCCTTCGTCGAAGATCAGGCCGTTCGGGCCGATCGTCGCGCCGAAGAAATCGGACACGCTGAACAGGCCGTCATCGGGAAAGGCCGGCACGCCGAGGATCGCATTGTAGAGTGCGCCGGGCGCCTTGATCGCATCGAGCCCGGGGGCGGAGAACGGGCCGTTGAACCAGCTGAATTTCTTCAGATCGTGCGTATAGCGAATGCCGGCGGTCAGGCTCAATCGCGGCGTCACCTTGAAGGTCGCATCGCCGAACACTGCATAGCTGTCATTCGCCGCGCGGTTGCTCATCGTCTCCTGAAAGGTGTTGCCGAAGACCGGCAAGCCGACGCTGTCGAGGATCGAGAAGATCGGGAATTGCCCAGCCGTCGCGTCGCTGATCAGTCGGTTCACCGAATCGGTCAGCGCCGTCACGATACTCTGCTGGCGGCCGCGCTCGTGATAATAGCTGACCCCGGCGATCGCACTGATCCGGTCGCTTTCATAGCCCAGCCGCACTTCCTGATAGAGGCTGGAATTCCGTTCGGCATTCTCAGTGTCGAGATAGCGGGTGGGATCGTTGGTGCCGTCCTCATCCTCGCGATTGTGCGTCTCGAAATGCTTGAACGAGCTGATGCTGGTCAAGGTGAACGCGCCCATTCGCTGGGTCGCGGTCAACGAGACCCCATTGAGGATACGGGTTTCCTTGTTGCCGATCACGTCGTTGGCGAACGGGCCGAACGGATCCGTGCTCAGCGCAAAGGCGCTGATCCCGACCGCCGCCGGGCCGTCCTTGTTGGTATCGTCATGATCATAAGCGAGGACGAAATCGGTATTGGCGCTCGGCGCCCAGCGCAGCGCGACCCGCCCCGAACTGCTGTCTTCCCGCTCGCGATCGTCATGGGTGACCGCGTCCTTCATAAAGCCGTTGCGGCGATTGATCACGCCGTCGACGCGCAAATACAAAGTGTCGGTGATCGGCACATTGCCCATCACGTCGAGCTTGGTCTTGGCATAATTGCCGAACTGCGCCGTGGCAGTCATTTCCGGCTCGGGTGACGGTTTGTTGGTGATGATCGAGATCGCGCCGGCGGAGGTGTTGCGGCCGAACAGCGTCCCCTGCGGCCCCTTCAGCACCTCGACCCGGTTGATGTCGTTGAAGAAGATCAGCGACGATCCCGAGCGGCCGGAATAGATGCCGTCGATGAAAATGCCGACCGACGGGTCGGTCCCGATCCCGAAATCGTCGGTCGAGACGCCGCGAATGGTGAAGCTGGGTTGCGTCACCGACGAATCGTTGATCGTCAGACCTGGCGTGAAATTGTCGAGATCGCCGATCGATTCGGCGCTGAGCGCCTTGATATTGGCGGCACTGAACGCGGCAACGCTGATCGGCACCGTTTGCAGCGACTGTTCGCGGCGCTGAGCAGTAATGATGATGTCGCCCAGTTGCCCCGAATTGTCGGTCGCTGCGGCCGGGGGCGTCTGCGCCTGAGCGGGGTCTGGCTGCGGTGCCGGGGCGGTTTGCGCGCCCGCCGCGATCGACCACAACATCGCAGTTCCCGCCAGCAGACCTCTTTCGATCACGCTCTTCATGGGCTCTCCTCCCGCTATTTTCGCGGATTGGAGGTCATAATAAAATGATAGTCAAGGCTATATTATGCGGGCTTCTTGGTCTGTATTTGGGAAGCTCCGCTTTCGGAGGCCGCGCGGGCATCAATGCGCGCAGCGATCACGCCGAGAGCGCCACAGATCTTGAATAGCTCGATTGACTCACAAATCTACATATGTTGTATTGAGTCTATGGCTACCGGTCGTCGCCCTTCCAAGCAGATGCTCAAGCTCCTCAATGCGCTGTCAACTCAGCCTCAGAAGTGGCGCCACGGCTACGATATCATGAAGGAAACCGGGCTCTTCTCGGGAACCCTGTATCCTTTGCTGATGCGATTGACGGAGCAGGGGCTGGTCGAGGCGGAATGGCGCGAACCGACGCAACCCGGTCGGCCCGCGCGGCATGCATATCGATTGACGACGCAGGGCCTCGCGTTGGCGAGGGCAACGACTGAAGAGCGGATCTTGTCGGGATTGAAGGAGGCGCGCGTATGACGGCGAACCTTGCACGCGCCGCCATGGCGTTGGCGGAAGCGTGCCTTGGCGATCACCGCCGCGAATGGGCACTGGCGATGCATAGGGAGTTCGAAATCGCCGTTCGCGATGGAAAACCGCTTCTATTTGCGCTCGGGTGCCTGGTGGGTGCTTGGCGCGAAATGCCGAAGCAGGCGGAGGGGCGGTTCACGCTGACCAGCCACGCCGTCGCGCTGAGCCTCCTTCCGCTCTCGGCGCTGTTGCTTTTGGGCACGACCTCCGGTTTTCCCTTTCTGCCAGCCGGATATACCGGGATATCCGGCTGGCTCTCGGGAAGCGGCGAGGCGTTCCGGTTGTTGTTGCTGACGCCCTGGAACCGTGGCTTTGCGCCGGTCTTCGTACCGATGATCTGGGTACTTGCCGCCGGACATCTGTTGATGCCCTGGTTCATTCTGGAGCGGAACTGGACCCGCGTGGGCACATTGGCCCGCGTCAACAGCGCGGCGACGGTCACGCTGTTCCTGTTCACCGGCATCGTGTTTCTCGATGTAACGTTCATGTCGCTGTCTGTAGTTGGGCTGGCGATCGAACTCCTGGCGATCTGGCTTCTTTACAGATGGCAGACGCATATCCTCGCCGAGGCTCCGCCCGGAACGTCTCTGGCCTAGTTTTCCGAAATTTACCCTGCAGCGTGGGAACTGAACCCGGTCGTTAGTCGCCCGGCGGTGGACAACAGCGCCTTGCGCTGGGGATGGTGACTCACGCGCGTTACGCGATGTCGCTGGCCTGGTCCGATCGATGAAATGAGGGAGAAGATGGATGCGCAAGGACCATAAGCTCATATTGCTAAGCTCGATCGTAGTTGTCGTGCTCGCCAGTCCCGCAGCCGCGCAACCGGACCGATGCCCGGCTCCGGCCGAGGCCGCGGGCGGACCGAGCAACGTCCATACCCGCAACGTAGAAGCGAACCTGCGGCCGCCGGTCATCACACCGGGTGACAAGCCGTTCAGCCTGGCCGAGCGGATGCGCCAGTATGACGTGCCGGGACTCAGCGTCGCGGTGATCCATAACGGCAAGCTCGCCTGGGCGCGTGGCTGGGGTTTTCGCGATGCCGCGAGCTGTGCGCCGGTCACACCGGACACCGCGTTCCAGGCGGCATCGATCAGCAAGGTCGCGACCGCGATGCTGGCTCTGCGGCTGGTCGAGCAGGGCAAGATCGGGCTCGACCGAAACATCAACGACGCGCTTCGTTCATGGCAGTTGCCGAAGGATCCCAAGCTGGCGCCCAACGGCATCACCCTTCGCGAGTTGCTGAGTCACACAGCCGGACTCGGGGTTCATGGTTTCGCCGGCTATTTGCCGGGCGCGCCGCTGCCGACGCCTGTCCAGATCCTGGACGGCGCGTCGCCCAGCAACAGCGAGCCAGTGCGCAGCGTGCTGCCGGCCGGCGGACAATATCAATATTCCGGCGGCGGCTACGTGCTGACGCAACTCGCCCTTTCCGACGTGAGTGGAATTCCCTTCGCCGAACTGGCCGACCGCGAGCTGCTGCGCCCGCTTGGCATGACGCGCAGCGCCTATGCGCAGCCGCCTTCCGCAGCGATCCGCGCCGACATGGCATTCGGTCACGCCAATGGCACACCGATTCCCGGCAACTATCACGTCTACCCCGAACTGGGGCCGGCAGGATTATGGACCAGCGCGAGCGACCTCGCGCGATTGCTGATGGACATTCAAGCCTCGGCCGCGGGCAAAAAAGGGCACCGCCTTTCGCCGGCCATGACCCGTGAGATGCTGACACCGGTCAAGGACAATTGGGGACTCGGAACCGCGCTATACACGACCGGCATCGCGCGATTTGGCCATGACGGCGTGAACGAAGGCTTCCAATCCTTCATGATTGCCTATGTCGGCAAGGGCGAAGGCATCGTCGCGCTGACCAACGGAGGCCAGGGCCGGCGGCTGATGGACGAAGTCGTTCGCGCCGTCGCGACCGACTATGGCTGGACGGATATTGCGGCGCCGGCGACCGAGGAGAAAATGCTATCGCTCGCAGAGCTCACCAAAGCTGCTGGGTATTTCGAGGGCCCCGGGCTCTCGGTCGTTCTGGAAGCGAGGCCGGAGGGACTGTTTGCGTACACCGGCGGCCCCTCCCCCGAACGTCTGATCGCACTGTCCAGCACGCGTTTCCTGTCCACCGCCATGGGCGTCACCGCCGAGTTCGCTCCCGATTATTCGAGCTTCACCTTCATCGAAGGTGGCCCACCGATGAAGCTGGTCCGCTCAAAGGCAGCGCCACCTGTGACGAAACCGGATGGATCGTAAACGGAAATAGGTGACTCAGCGGAGTCCATCTCCACTCAAGCGCGGCGGATCTTCTTCGCCAAATCCTGCAACCCCAGCCGCTCCACGCTCGCCTTGGCCAGTGCCATCGTGCCGTCGAACCCGGCGAGCGCCGCCAATACGAGGCGATTGGCCAGGGTTGGGCGCAGCAGCAGCAGGTCGCAGCAATCGACGCCGCCGGTGGCGAACTGGCGCTTGTGCTGGCCGTCGCCCTCGGTGAAGTCGAAGCGGCGGCAGGCGGGGTCGGCGAACAGGTCGCGCAACGCCTCGACCTGGAGCACGGCACCGACCGACAGATCTCCGAACCGCGGATCGTGGCCGACATACTCGTAGATCACGGTGCAGTCATGGACGGGACAATAGAGATAAGCGGCCGGCTCGCCGCCAACGTACAATAGCCAGGCGCGGACATTGCCCTCCGCCGCCATGACGTACATGCGCTGGAGGAAATCGGGCGTGTCGGGCAGGCCCGCACCCATCAGCTTTTCCTGATAGGTGGCGAGCGCGAGGCGGCGGGCGACCTCGTGGAACTCGCGCAATTCGGCGGGAGTCGCGAAGCGGCGTATGTCGAGCGTACCGCCCGAGGCGGCGGCGACCTTCTTCGCCTTGCGCTTGATGCCCGAGCGCGTGTTCGACGACAGGCAATCGAGATAGGCCTGAAACCCGATCGTCAGGTCGGCGTAGCGGCGCGTGTAGCGCTGCCGCGTGAAGGCGATCGCCGGGCTGGCCGCATAGGCGAGCGCATGGCGGTGGTGCTCGGCGAGCGAGGTGACGAGATAGCCGTCAGCGGTCGGATCGAGCGCCGGCAGATCGGGCAGGTCCCCATCGATCGCGTCGTCGAGGCTGAGCGGCACGCGAACGAGGTCGCGGCGGATCGCGCCGAGCGTGCGCGCGCCGATCTGGAATTTGAGCGGCAGCGGGCGCGCCGTGCTCACGCCGCGCGTTCCTCGACCAGGTTCGACCAGAGTTGCTCGGCCTGGCGCCAGCGCGTGCGCAGCATGTTGGGGGCGAGCGGAGTCGCCTGACTCGCACTGGCGAAGTCGGGCAAGTCGCGGAACCAGGTGGTCGGCAGCGTCGATCGCGCGTCGGCGAGCATTGCGCACAATCCTTCGAAGCGCGCGACATGGACGCCGTTGGCGCGCGTGCCGGCGCGATTGGCGAGCTCGAAGCCGTGGCTGACGACGGTCACCGCCTCATGCTCCTCAGCCACCGCATGATCGAGCGCGGCGCGCATCTCGCCCAGCGACAACGCGCAGATCTGGAAATGGCGCAGATTGCCCGGCACGTCCTCGATCACCGTCACCGGGACCTCGGTCACGCCATTGTACGCGACGGGGGCGATCTGGCGCTGCGGCAGACCGATCTGGCTGGGCCACGGCGCGTCGGCGCCATTATGGCTGCTGTCGTAGCGGAAGCCGAGCTCGGCGAGCGCGACCAGCGTGTCGTCATTGGCGGCATAGCTGCCGGCGCGGAAGGCGACCGGATCGGACGCGCCGCATGCCTTGAGCAAGTCGCGCGCGCCCGCGATCAGCGCGCGTTGTTCGTCGAGATTGTAATCGATCAGCTCGAACCGGCCCGAGCTCTTGCCGGCATCGTCCGCTCTCGCGCCCGCCCAATTGGGGTGCATGTGCAGTTGCACCTCCTGCCCCGCCGCGAGGATCGTTTCAACCACTGGGCGGATCGCGTCGAGCCCGAACACCATGGTCGGCATCGGGTCGACGAAGAACGTGCCCTTGAGGCCGTGGCGGCCAAGCATATCGAGCTGATAGCGGATGCCCACGCCGGCGGGTTCGAGCGAGCGCGCGATTTGGGTCGCAAGGTCGCAGCCAGCGGCGTGATGGCGCCACATCAGCTCGGTATCGATGGTGAGGAACACGGCTGTCACGCCGCCGGGGATTAGCGGCAGACGGTGAAGATTTTGCCAATCCGCCAGGCGGCGGCTGTTACTAGCCCCTCCCCTTCAGGGGAGGGGTTGGGGGTGGGGGATGCCTCGCAGAGAGTGTCGCCTGCCGCACTACCCCACCCCAACCCCTCCCCTGAAGGGGAGGGGCTGACCGAGCTTCACCCTCATTCGCAGCCTCAGGCGTGCTCGACGACCGAAAGCCGGACCGCGAGATTGCCGCGAGTCGCTTCCGAATAGGGGCAGACGATGTGCGCGGCGTCGACCAATTCCCGCGCGGTGTCGGCATCGATCCCCGGCAGGTCGACCGCGAGCGCCACGTCGAGCCCGAAGCCGCGGCCATCGTCGCGCTTGCCGATGCCGACATTGGCGGTGACCTTGGCGTCATCGGCGATACGGATCTTGCGCTGCCCGGCGACGAAGCGGACCGCGCCGAGGAAGCAGGCGGCATAGCCGACGCCGAACAATTGCTCCGGATTGGTGCCGCCACCGGCCCCGCCGAGTTCCTTGGCGGTCTGCAACTCGACGTCGAGCAAGCCGTCTTCGCTGCGGCCATGACCCGTGCGGCCACCGGTGACAGTGGCGCTGGTGCGATAGAGAATGTCCATGACTGAGGCTCCTTACATATATCGCGATAACTATTGTCGCGATGGCCGAAATAGCGTCGAGTCTGCCCTTGTCAAGATAAAACTTATCGCGATATACGTCTGCAAAGAAATTTAACGGCGGACGCGACCGATGGATGTGATGAAGCTCGACGACCAGCTCTGCTACGCGCTCTATTCGGCGAGCATGGCGGTGCAGCGTGCGTACAAGCCGCTGCTCGACCGCATGGGGATTACCTATCCGCAATTCCTGGTGCTAAACCTGTTATGGCATGACGGGCGGCAGAATGTCGGCGGATTGGCCGACAAGCTCGCGCTCGAATCGAGCACGCTGACCCCGTTGCTCAAGCGGCTGGAGGCGGCCGGGCTGGTGACGCGGACCCGCAACCCCAAGAACGAGCGCGAAGTGCTGATCGAGACCACGCCCGAGGGCGAAAAACTCAGATCGGAAGCGGGGTGTCTGGCCGAACGGCTGGTCGAGGCATCGGGTGCACCGGTCGCCGGGATCATCGACCTGAACGCGCGCGTGAAGGATTTTCGCGATCGGGTCTATGCCGGGCTGTGACCCTGGCTACGCATCACCCGATCGAGCGGCCATCAGCGATCGGATGCGGTCCGCACTCTCGGACGTGACGGGATTGTAGACGATCATCCCCAGATCGGGGCGCCCATCCACCGCGAAGATCGAGAATTCCAGTTCGATCAGCCCGATTTTGGGATGCCGGATGCGCTTCACGCCTTCCGCATGGCCGACGACGTCGTTGGCCCGCCAAAGAGCCGCGAATTGGGGGCTGGTCTGCGACAGCTCGTCGACCAACTGCGCGATCTCCGCGCCCGCCCCGGCGCGCATCGCGTCGGCGCGGAACGACGCCACCACGAACCGCGCGACGGCCAGCCAATCGTCCTGCGCCGCCTGCACCCGTTCGTCGGAAAACATCATCCGTAGGATATTGCGCCGATCCGGGGGTAGCTTGGCATAATCGGTCAGCAACGCGGCCGCCGCGTCGTTCCATGCCACGACGTCCCAGGTCGCGGTCTTGATCAGCGTGGGGCTGGGCGACAAGGCATCGAGCACGCGTTGCAACCGCGGCGTCACACCCTCGGCGCCGCGGTATCGCGCCTCCGGCGGGCGGCCGAGGCCGAGGATGAACAGATGCTCGCGCTCGGGCTCGGTCAGCATCAATCCGGCAGCGATGCGGTTGAGCACGTCGGCGGACGGCGCGCCGCCCCTGCCCTGTTCGAGCCAGGTGTACCAGGTCGGGCTGATATTGGCGCGCTGCGCGACTTCCTCACGGCGCAGACCCGGAGTGCGGCGGCGCCCTCCACCCAATCCAAACGCCGCCGGATCGAGCCGGGTACGACGATCGCGCAGGAAGGTGCCGAGCGGATTGGCGGGTTCGGCGGGCATGAGCTGGGCGATCCTGTTGATGATTATACCATGATAAGATCACTACTTTTACAGGATGGAGGATAACCCGACATAGCCCGTCGAACAATATCGAAAGGCTGTTCCATGCGTGTCTTCCTCACGGGCGCCACCGGCTTCATCGGCTCTCGCATCGTCCCCGAACTGCTGGCGGCAGGGCATGAGGTGCTCGGCCTGACGCGGTCCGACGCCGGCGCGCGCGCGCTCGAAGCGGCTGGTGCGCAGGTCCATCGCGGAGATCTGGAACAGCCCGACACGCTGCGCGCCGGCGCGGACCAGGCCGATGCCGTGATCCACACCGCGTTCGATCACGATTTCTCGAATTTCGTGGCGAATTGCGACAAGGACCGCCGCGTCATCGAGGCGATGGGCGCCGCGCTCAAGGGATCGAACCGACCGCTATTGATCACCTCGGGCACCGGCATCGGCAATCCCGAGTCGGGCGGACCCGCGACCGAGGATGTGCTGAACAGAAACCACCCCAACCCGCGCGCCGCGTCGGAACTGGCGGGTCAGGCATTGCTCGACGCGGGCGTGAACATCGTCTCGATGCGCCTGCCGCAGGTCCATGACACCGTGAAACAGGGTCTGGTTTCGCCCTTCATCGACCTTTCGAAGGCGAAGGGTGTTGTCGCCTATATCGGCGAGGGTACCAACCGCTGGCCCGCGGCGCATGTGCTCGATGTGGCAAAGCTCTATGTCCTCGCGGTCGAGCGGTCGGCGCCCGGCGCGCGCTATAACGCCGTGGCCGAAGAAGGCATCCCGGTCCGCGACATCGCCGAGGTCGTTGGCGCGGGCCTGAACCTGCCCGTCATTTCGCTGACTCCCGAAGAAGCGCCGACGCATTTCGGCTGGCTCGCGATGTTCGCCGGACTCGACCTTCCTGCGTCCAGCGCCAAAACGCGCGAGCTGCTCGGGTGGGCGCCGACCGGGCCCGGACTGATCGAGGACCTGAAGCGGATGGATTATTCTAAGGTTGCGACGGCCGGCTGAGACAGGACAAACTGCTTCACACTCATCGTTCAGCACTACGCGTACGTGGCACCCGGATTCTCCCCTCCCTGCAAGGGAGGGGCTGGGGGTGGGTGCCGCCGAGGCACTCGGCGGCCTGCAACAGAATATACTCGGCGGCTCCGTCGGGATTAGCCAGCACGTCGGAATTCCACAGGCGAATGACGGTCCAGCCTCGGCGCCTGAGATATACCGACCGCCTCTCATCATAAGGCACGCGATCGATGTGCTGACTGCCGTCGAACTCGACGGCCAACCGAGCGCCACGGCACGCCAGATCGATGATGAACGGCGCAACGACGAGTTGCCGGGTCAAAGCCGGCCGGTGCCGCGAAACGCGATGCCAGATCGCGAATTCAGCCGGCGTGGGATTGTTGCGCAATTCGCGCGCTCTTCGCGTCAGCTCTGGATCGATACGGCGGCGCATGTGGCAAGCGTATCGTGGCGCGCTGCGCGCGCCAACCCACCCCCATCCCCWCCCTTTCAGGGAGGGGAGTTTAGTAGGGCGAGCCGCCTCTACCGCGAATGGTAAAAGTCGTAGACCTGTTGCGCGACGGCGGCCGACACGCCTGGCGTCTTCTTGAGGTCATCGAGACTCGCCCCCCGCACCGATCGCGCAGTGCCGAAATGCATCAGGAGTGCCTTCTTGCGCGCCGGGCCGATGCCGGGAACCTCGTCGAGCGGTGATGCGCCAATCGCCTTGGCGCGTTTCGCGCGATGCGCGCCGATCGCGAAGCGGTGGACCTCGTCGCGTAGCCGCTGGAGGTAGAACAGGACGGGCGAATTGACCGGCAGCATCAGCTCGCGGCCGTCCATCAGATGGAACACCTCGCGCCCATCGCGGCCGTGATGCGGCCCCTTGGCGACGCCGACCAGGCAGACGTCCTCGATGCCCATTTCCTCGAGCACGCCCTTGGCCGCGTTCAATTGCCCGCGGCCGCCGTCGATCAACACGAGATCGGGCCAGTCGCCTGCGTCGCGGTCGGGATCCTCGGCCTGGGCACGCGCGAAGCGGCGGCCGAACACCTCGCGCATCATGGCGAAATCGTCGTCAGTCGCAGCATGTTTGATATTGAACTTGCGATACTGGCCCTTGCGGAAGCCCTCCGGCCCCGCGACGACCATCGCGCCGAGCGCGTTGGTCCCCTGGATATGGCTGTTGTCGTAGATTTCGATGCGGTTGGGCGGCTCGGCCAGCTCGAACAGGTCGGCGACTTCGCGCAGCAATTTCGCCTGGGTCGTGCTTTCCGCCAGCCGCCGATCGAGCGCTTCCACCGCGTTGCGCTTGGCCTGTTCCATCAGTCGGCGGCGGTCGCCACGTTGCGGTACCGACAGGGCGACCTTGTAGCCCGCGCGCTCGGCGAGCGCCTCGCTCAGCAGCGCGCCTTCAACCAGTTCGCGGTCGAGCAGCACGTTCCGCGCAGGCGGCACTTCTTCGTAGAATTGGGTGAGGAAACTGGTCAGCACCTCGTCCTCGGGCACCTCGTTGGTATGCGCGGGGAAAAAGCTGCGATGCCCCCAATTCTGCCCGCCGCGGATGAAGAAGGCCTGGATGCCCATCACCCCGTCGCGGCAGGCGAGCGCGAAGACATCGGCGTCTCCGACCCCTTCAGCGTTGATTGCCTGCGTCCCTTGGATGAAGGTCAGCGCCTTCAACCGGTCGCGCAGCACCGCGGCGAGCTCGAAGTCCATCGCTTCGGCCGCGGCGGTCATCTGCGCGCCGAGCTTGGTCTGCACCTTGGTCGACTTGCCCGCGAGGAAGTCCTTCGCGTCGCCGACCAGCTCGGCATAGTCATCGACCCCGATCCGCCCGACGCACGGCGCCGAGCAACGCTTGATCTGATAGAGCAGGCACGGCCGGTCGCGCGTCTTGAAGAAGCCGTCGGTGCACGAGCGTAGCAGGAACAGTTTCTGCAGCGCGTTGAGCGTGTTGTTGACCGATCCGGCGCTGGCGAAGGGGCCGTAGTAATTGCCCTTGGCGCGGCGCGCACCGCGATGCTTCTGGATGCGCGGAAAGTCGTGGTCGGCGCGCAGCAGGATGAACGGGAAGCTTTTGTCGTCGCGCAACAGCACATTGTAGGCGGGACGGAAACGCTTGATCAGCTGCGCTTCGAGCAGCAACGCCTCGGCCTCGTTGTTGGTCGTGACGATCGTCATCGACCGCGTCTGCGCGACCATCCGCTGCAGGCGCTTGGGCAGCCGGTCGACCTGGGTGTAATTGGTGACGCGGTTCTTGAGCGCGCGCGCCTTGCCGACATAGAGCACGTCGCCGCGCGCATCCTGCATGCGATAGACGCCCGGGCGAGCCGGCAGGGTCTTCAACACATTGCGGATCGCCGCCACGCCGGCGGCAAGGTCGGGCACCTCACCACCGCCGCGGACGGTGTAGGTGGCTTTGTCTTCGTTGAATCGGGTCGGCGAATTGGGGTCGGACATGCCCGGCGAATCTAGGGACTCGCCGGGCGTGAAGCTACCCCATGTTACTGGATCGCGGCGAGGTCGGTGGCGATCTTCTTGAGCACGTCGTCGGTGATCTTGCCACCCGACATCGGCGCGACCTGGTTGAGGCTCATCGACTTGAAGCTCTCATACATCGGATGCTGCGAGACGTCGCCGCCGAGATCGGCAGTGAGCACTTCCTTGGCCTTGGCGTCGGCTTCGATCGTCTCGATCGGAGTGTCGAGGGTGAACTTGCCGGCGGCGGCCGGAGCAGCGGCCGCGGGCGCGACCGGCGCGGGCGCGGGCGTAGCGGTAGGAGCCGGCGCGGTCTGACCGGCGAGCAGAGCGATAGCGATCAGCGACATCATGTTTTCGTTCTCCCCTAAAGGTTGGGCCGGTGTGGCGGCGATTGGCGTCGGAATTATGGCAGCCACCCTGCCATCAGGCGCGATGCTGATCCCAGCGATCGAATTCATAGGCGATCGAGCCTTCGACCAGCCGTTCCCACAAGTCGCCGACGAGCTGGGACGGCACGCCCGCGGTTTCGGCGGCGGCTTTGGCGTTGGCGATGACTTGCGCCTTGCGGCCTTCGTCGCGGACCGTGCCGCGATCTTGCTTGATCCGCGCGGCAGCGGTCATGAAGCGGAACCGGATCGCCAGCAGGTCGACGATCTGTCGGTCCACCGCATCGACGCCGGCACGGACGTCGGTCATCGTCTGGCAGTCTTCGGGGGAAATCATGACGGCGTCCCCTAAGGGGTAAGGCAGTCAGCGGCAATGGTTCGGGATGACCGCGCCTCTCTTCCTCCGTCATCCCGGCCTTGTGCCGGGATCCAACGGGCCGCGAGCTGGAAGCTGGAGCCTCTCGTCCAGGGCTTGCGRCACCTTGGATCCCGGCACAAGGCCGGGATGACGACGGAGGTGGAAGTATCGCAGCCCGTCTTAACGGGCCGGGAAAGCTCAGTTGAGCCGCGACAGTCCGGCGATGGTCTTGTCGACCAGCTTGGCGTCGGCGGCGGCGCCATGGCTGTCGGCGATGATCGACGTGGCGGCGCGGGTCGCGACATCGGCGGCCTTGGCACGAACCTCGGCGACCGCGGCGCGCTCGGCGGCGCCGATCTTGTCCTCGGCCATCTTGCCGCGGCGCGCGACCAATTCGGTCGCGTCGGTTTGCGCCTTGGCGACTAGAGCGGCGGCTTCCTGTTCGGCATGGGCGACGATCGCCGCGGCATCGGACGCCGACGACGCATCGCGCTTCTTCGCTTCGACAAGCAATGCCTCGGCCTCGGCGCGCAACGCGGCGGCCTCATCGAGTTGCTGGCGGATCGTCGCGATCTTGCCGTCCAGGATGCGGCCGATCAGCGCCGGCACTTTCTGCCAGAGCATGATGCCGATCACGCACAGCATCGCCAGCGCCACCCAGGCCGGCGGGGTCAAGCCCAATGCCGACGGCTCATGGTGAAGCTCGGTGGTGCCGGTTTCCTTGGCCAGCGTGGTCGCCTGGAGATTAGCCATTGGCCAGTTCCGCTTTCACTCGTGCCGCCACCGTCGCGCGGTCGGGCGTGACGCCCGACAGCTTGGCGACGATCGCCTCGACCGCATCCACCGTGGCATCCTCGATCCCGGCGAACGCGGTCGCCTTGGCCGTATTGATGCGCGCGGTGGCCTCGGCCAGCGCCTTTTCCTGGTCGGCATTGCCCGCCTTGATCGCCTGTTCGGTCGATGCGGTGGCTTTCGCCTTGGCCTCGCCGACCAGCTTCAGGGCCTGGCTGCGCGCGCCGTCGAGGCTGGCGGTATAGCCTTCCTCGGCTGCGCGCGCGGTGTCGCGCGCTTCCTCCGCCGCGGCGATGTCGGCCGAGACGCGAGCGTTACGATCGTCGATCGTCCGCTCGATCTTCGGCACCATCGCCCGGCCGATCCCGAAATAGACCGCCGCGAACACGATCGCGAGCCAGAACAGCTGCGACGCGTAGATGGAGGCTGCTTGGGATATCTGAGGCATCGGAAGCGCTCGTTTTGCTGCTTACTTGACGACGAACAGGATCAGGATCGCGACGACGAACGCGATCAGACCCAGAAGCTCGGCGGCCGCGAAGCCGATGAACAGGCGCCCCTGCTGGCCGTCGGCGGCCGACGGGTTGCGCAGCGCGCCTTCGAGGAACGAGCCGAACACGTTGCCCACGCCGAGCGCGGCCGCGCCGACGCCGATCGCCGCGAGACCGGCACCGATGTACATCAAACCATGATCAGTCATTTTAAACTCCCAGAATAATCTACAGCATTGAAAACGGGACTTAGTGCAGGTGCACCGCGTCGTGGAGATACAGCGAGGTGAGCAGCGCGAACACATAGGCCTGGATCGCGCAGACCAGCAGTTCGAGCGCCGAAACGCCCAGGATCATCAGGAAGCTGCCGATCCACACGACGAAGCCGATCGGGCTGCCGCTGAGGCCGGCATTGAGCCCCTGGACCGCGAAACTGCCGAACACTTCGAGCAGGATGTGCCCCGCGGTCATCGCGACGAACAGCCGCAGACCCAGCGAGAACGGGCGCACCAGGAACGAGATCAGCTCGACCGGGACGATCACCGGCAGCAGCACCAAAGGCGCGCCGTGCGGCACGAACAGCGAGAAGAATTTCAGGCCATGCTTCCAGAAGCCGACCGCCAGCACGATCCCGAACGAGAAGAACGCCAGCACCGCGGTCACCGTGATGTGGCTGGTGACGGCGAAGGTATGGAGGTGCGGAATGATCGCCAGCGGCAGCACGCCGACCAGATTGGCGAACAGGATGAAGAAGAACAGCGAGAACACGTACGGCGCGAACTTCTTGCCGCCCTTGCCGATGTTCACATTGACCATCGAATCGATGAACGACACCGCGCTTTCGGCCGCGACTTGCCAACGGCCGGGGATCAGCTGACGCTTCAGCCCGCCTGCCATGAAGACGGCCAGCAGCACGAACACGACGACCATGAACAGCGCCGAGTTGGTGAACGAGACGTCGTAGCCGAAAAGCTTGAGATCGATCAGGTGACCGACCTCGAACTGTTCCATCGGGTTGATGTCGCCGGCCATTATTCGGCTCGCTCCTTAGAAATGCGGTAGATGTTGCGGAACGCGACGATGATCGCGAGCGCGAGGAAGGTCAGCAGCAGCCAGGGGCTGGCCCCGAGCCAGTAATCGAGCGCCCAGCCGACGATGCCGCCGCCGAGCGGGGCGCCGATCAGTTCCATCAGGACGCGCGAGCCCTGGCCGTACCCCTTGGAGGGTTGCGGCCCGGCGCCCGAACGCGCCTCTTCAGCGGCGCGCGCTGCGGCGATCCGGCTGTCGAGGTCAGTATTCTGGCGATCGTCGGCCAAGGCGCTGAAACATCCTGATAAAGAAACGCCGCCACGCTCTGGCAAGCGGGCGACGATCGGGGCAGCGGAAAGGCCACAGCCCCCGTTTGCTGAGCGCGCGTTTAGGAAAGCGGCCGGACCGAGTCAACCGTCCGAAGGGATAAGCAAAAGCGGAGTGCCTGATTTCTGAATCAGGCACTCCGCTCTAGTTATTTGTGATCGCATCGCTGTTTGCGGAAAACCGGCACCCACTTTTCCGCGCGATACTCTAGATGCAGCGCGGATCGCGCTTCGGCGCGGCGGCAGTGCGCGTCTGCCAATTACCCGCGGGATCGCGATATTTCTCGCCCGGCGCGGTCTTGAGGATCAGGTTGCACCCGGTGGTGAAGGCCATTTCCTCGACCGTCGAGCCGCTCGCCGCGCTCTTCTGGGTATAGACCGCCTTGCGCTGGATGTTGATCTTGTTGACCAGCGCGGACAGGTCCTTGGTCGGGGCACCGACCGCGCCGATATAGCCATCGGGCAGTTCGCCGATCTGTCCCGCGGCGCGCGCCGCGGCATAAGCGGGGTCGCGCTCCTGCGCCGTCGCCGGCAGCGCGATCGCGATCAGGGTGCCCAGCAGCAGGGCGGAAGCAGTCATGGTCCGTTTCATCGTCAGAATATCCCCGGATTCTCGTCGATCAGCGCCTTGGCCTGGCCGTCCAGTTTATACACCACTTGCTGAGTGATGTTGATGTTCAGATTGATCTCGATCGGCTTGTCCGGCGCGGTCACGTTGACGCAACCGCCCAGCAATCCGGTGGCGCAGGTCGCGCCGATCAATACCATCCGTCGCATCTTCCTGGTGGTCAGGCTCAATCGCTCCATCGTCAATCCTGTTCGTATCATGGCTTGGTCTCGCTTGCGGGAGGCTGAACGGGTCGCACACCCGGCTGGATCTTGTTCTGCTCGCGGATCAGCGCGGGCAGGTTGCGCTTTATCAGCAGCGTGGGGTCGTAGAAGCTCTGCGCCGAATCGAGCAGCGAGCGGAAAGGCGCGCGGATCTTGACGTTGAACACGAATGGCAGCCGCTGCAACCGGCGGATCAGGAAGTTGGACTTGGTCCCTTCCCCCTGACTGACCCCGGCGAAATGCGCCTCGGTGATGACTTCGCCCGCCAGCGGGCCGTTCAAGGTCAAATCGAGGTTGCGATAGCGCAGCGACTTCAGGGCCTGGAACGCCAGATTGCCCCACACGCCGACATCCTCCTTGGTGACCTGACCGACATAAGCCAAAGTGCCGCCGCCGGGACGCACGTGCAATTCGCCCTTTTCGATCCGCCCGCCGGTGATGTCGAAAGTCATCGGCAGCGTGCCGTCGAACACGCCGGTCGCGTTCAGATTCTTGAAGTTGAATTGCTGCAGGAATTGCGCGGCATCGACCGCGGTCAGGCGGAAGGTCAAATGCCGGCCGCCGGGATCCGCGAAATCGAGCAAGGTCGGGGCGAGATCGAGCCGCCCGCCGGCAAACGGCCAGCGCGCGTCGGTGACCTGGATGCGCTGCGGGCCGAGCAACTGATAATGGACCACTCCGTCACTGACGGTGATGCCGGTATCGATCGTCTTGACCGTCGCGACCTGATCGGGCGCGGACACCATCCCCAGCAAATCGGTGAAGCGGATTTCGCCCGACAAGCCGGCGACCGGGCCGAACGCGGCGGCAAGATTGGCGTTCTGCGTGCGGAACACGCCATTGCTGGTCACCGCCTGCGGGATCCAGGCGATATGGCCGTGGCCGGTCACCGTGCCCGCGACATCGGCGATTACGCCTTCTGTCACTGGCGTCAGCGCTTCGGGCTGGAATCCTTTGGTGAAGGTCAGGCCGGTGACGTCGATATCGGCCGAGCCCGAGCCGCTCGACAAATCGTGGGCGATCGCGACGTCGGCGACCTTCACCGCGCCGTTGGTCGTGGTCAGCTTGCCGGTCGCGGCGAGGCGATTGTCGGCGAGCGTCAGCGACACGTCGCGGCCAGCCAACTGCCTGAAGCGCCGATCGTGCGCGGCATCCGCCACCGTCAGCGCGCCGCCGACCAGCAACCGCCCGTTCTCCATCCGCCACGTCCCCGCCGCTTGCGACAGGATCAGCGGCACCGCGCCGATTTGGCCGCCGGCATCGTCGAACTTGCCGCCGATCGATTGGCCGAAGCTGCCGTCGAGCGTCGCGATATCGAGCCGGGTCAGTCGCTCAGGCGCGCCGAGCCGCACCGCCAGGCGATCGAGGACGAAATGGCGGTCGCCGAGCCGCAAGGTCGCCTGTGCTACAGCGAGCGCAAGCGGGCTGCTGCCAAGTGCACCGTTGAGCCGAAGGTCGCGCGCCACCGCGCCGCCGCCGATCCGCCCGCCCGCGATCCGCAGCATCGCGCCGTCGACCGGGCAAAGCTGCGTCCGGAACCCGCGCGCATCCAATCCGGAGAGGCGCAGCCGCGCGATCGCCACCGGCGCGCAGGCCGGGTTGACCGCGAGGCTCCCGCGCCCATCCCATTGCGCGAGCAGCGGCAGCCGCAGCCCGTCCACCGCGCCGCCGGGGAGCGGGCCGGACACTGTCGCTTCGCTCTCGATCCGCGTCCGCCCGTCGAGCCCGGCGCTGAACCGGACCGGCGCGAGCGCGAGGCGCGCATTGCCGGCCTCGTAGGGCTCCATCGTCGCGGTGCCGGTGATCGGCGCGCCGGCGCGCTGCTGATCGAGATGCGCGCTGAGATCGGGCAATCCGCCGCCGCCGGCGACGAGATCGCCGCGCAGGATGACGCCACCGTTGGGCCAGACGATCTGCGCGCCGTCGCGGCTGGTCAGCGTGATGCTCGCGCCGCTATCGGCGACCGCGAGCAGACGCGACAGCTTGACCGCGCCCCGCCCGCCATCGGTTGCCGCCGACAGTTCGGCGGACAAGGCGAACTCGCGCGCCGCATCGTCCAGCGCGCGGGCAAGCTGGGCGCCCAGCGGCGCGAGCGGCGTGCCCGCGCCGGACGATCCCCATGACCGGAAGTTGGCACGGATCGCGTCGGGCAAGGCGGCACGTCCCAGCTGCGCCTTGCCGGTGAACGCGCTTTTTGCATCGGCATAGCGATAAGCGCCGTCGATCGCCGCCGCCTGACCGGCAATGCCGCCGCCGGTCAACCGGTCGGCAGTGAGCCGGGCCGTGCCCTGGATTCCATGCGCAGTGCCGGCAAAGCCGAGCGATCCGGCGATCGCTTCGGCGTTCAGCGACGGCGCGGTCACCCGATCGGCGACGAGATTGGCATGGCCGTTCCAGCGATCGAACGTCTGCGCGACCGCCGCGTCGATATCGGCGCGAAACCGGGTCGCGCCGTTGCCATTGCAGCCCGCTTCGCCCGCGCGCACCGGACCGCGGAGATGGATCGCGTCCGAGCGGATATCGATCCTGAGCGCGGCGACTGCCTTGTCGGCCGCGCAGGCGCCGCTCGCGATCCGCGCGCTGATCGCCGCCACTTGCCCCTGGAACCCGCCGTCGAGCCGACCGCTGCCTGACGCCTTCAGGCCCACCACGCCCTGCGGCGCCTCCAATCGCATGCGGCCGTCCTGAAGGTCGAGCTGGATCGCGGGCAATCGAAAGGCGCCGCCTGCCCCCTTGGGAATCAGCCGGTCGAGCGCCCCCAGCGACAGCGCGCCGTCAACGATCCGCGCGCGCGTCCGCACATGCCCGGCGCGGACCCCGGTGACATGCGCGCCGCCGAAATCGACCGAGGTCTGCACTTCCACCCAATCGGCGATGAGGTCGGGATGCGCGGGATCGCCGATGACGATATTGGTGAGGCGCTGATGGCCGAGCGCAAGGTCCTCGATCGTATAGCGCGCCGGGACCTTTGCCTGCGACAAGACATCGTCAATGAAATGCTCGGCGACCGGCTTGCGCGCCAGCCACAGTCCGGCGAGCACGACCAGCAGCAGCCCGAGCGCGACGCCGAGCCGAAACCGGATACGACGGGCGCGCGACGGGCGGGCAATATCCGGCTCGCTCTCGGTCATCGGGCCCTTGCTTGTTGTCATTAACCACCACGCTACACGCCGCAACGGCACCGGGGCAATTGCGTCGCCCCGGATCGCCGATTAACCCGTGACAGATGGGGGACGTTCCGGAACCGGATCATCTTGGTCACCGCGCGCGGTTGCGGCAACGGCTGCTCGCCGATGCCGACGGCCTGCTCGACCACGAATTGATCGAATATCTGCTCGCGCTCGCCATCCCGCGGCGCGACACCAAGCCGCTGGCTTATGCCTTGCTGCGCGAGTTCGGCGGGATCGCCGGCCTGCTGACCGCCGCGCCCGAGGAACTGGCGCGGGTCAAGGGCATGGGCGAGACGTCGGTCGCCGCGCTCAAGATCGTGCAGGCGACCGCGTTGCGCCTGCTGAGAGCGGAAGTGGCGGAGAAGCCCTTACTGTCCAATTGGCAAGCGGTGCTCGATTACCTCCGCGCCGACATGGCGCATCACGGCAACGAGCGGGTCCGCGTGCTGCACCTGAACACGCGCAACATGCTGATCCGCGACGAGCTGATGAACGAAGGCTCGATCGACGAGGCCCCGGTCTATGTCCGCGAAGTCATCCGCCGCGCGATCGACCTCAAGTCCGCGTCGATCATCCTGGTGCACAACCACCCCTCGGGCGATCCATCCCCGAGCCGTGCCGATATCGACCTGACGCGTGCGGTGGTCGAGGCGGGCAAGAAGATGGGGATCGCAGTGCACGATCATATCATCGTCGGGACGAAGGGATTTGTGAGTCTGCGGGGTCAGGGGTTGATTTAGGAGCGGCGACCATTCCGTTGCGCAGTCGCAGCGGCGTGTTCGATATGCTAGGCTGTAAGAAGCTGCAGACCCGCAAGGGCCATCGCGCAACGGAGCATGCAAGGTGACGGATATGCGGACGCCGAAAAAGAGCGAGACGATCGAAATCCGGCTGTCTTACGACGCCAAATCCGCCTTTGTCCGCCGCTGCCACGAGGATGGGGTTTCGGCCAGCGAAGCGATCAGGACGATGATCGACGGCAGGATGGCGGATCGCGACGATAGGACGGTCGTACGCCGGGCGCATCGGCGCACCATCGCCGCGATCATCGCCGGGATGGTGCTTGGCGCGGGTGTGGCTGTCCCTGCCCTGGCGCATGGAAACCAGACCAGCCATGCCGCTTTCGATCAGCTTGATCGCAACCATGACGGGGTGTTGAATTACGGCGAATTCAGCGCCCGTTGAGGCACTGAGCTTTCTGTCCGGACCATAATTCGGGCGTGTCCGGACACGACATTGCTGGAGCTGAGGGCCATCTTGCGGCCTTCTCGGGGCATGACAAAAGCCGCCTCCGCACAGTCCCGCCGCATCCACTGGTTCAGGGAAATCCGCAGCCTCGCAGGCCTGGTGCTCCTTGTTGCGGCCGTTCAGAGCCTCATCGCCAAGCCCTTTTATATCCCTTCCGAATCCATGATGCCCACCCTGCTGGTCGGAGATCGGCTCGTGGTCAGCAAATGGCCATATGGCTGGTCCTACACCTCTCCGATCCTGCACCTGCTCCCGTTCGTGCATGGGCGGCTTCTGGGCGGGCTGCCCGGTCGCGGCGACGTCGTCATCGTGACGCCGCCGGACGCTGGTCGACGCGGGGAGGACTTGATCAAACGGGTGATCGGCCTGCCTGGAGACGTCGTCCGGGTAACCGGTGGTCGCCTTTGGCTCAATGGACAGCCGGTCGCCGTTCGCGATGAAGGCTATCTACTGATGCCCGTCGACGGAAACTTTCGCTGCGATGCGCACGATGCGGATCCGGAGCGAGCGTTCCCCGGCTTCGCGATGGCGCGGATCACCGGCGCCGACGGACAGCCCTATTGCCGGCTCCATATCATCCGGGAAACGCTGCCCAATCGCCGATCCTATGACACAATCGATTTTGGACCCAGCGCCGGAGACGATTTCCCGGCCTATAAAGTACCGGAGGGACACGTCTTTCTGATGGGCGACAACCGGGACATGAGCGCGGACAGCCGAGTGCCGACCGAGCTGAACGGTCTGGGCGGCGCCGTGCCGATCGAGAATATCGGAGGAAGAGCCGAGTTCGTCACCTACTCGCTCAATGGACGCGCAACGTGGAATCCCCCGAGCTGGTTTTCGATGTTCCGCGGCGGCCGGGCCGGCACATCGCTCCGTTGACAGTCCCAACCGTATCCCCGATACTCCCGCCCAGAGCGCATCTGGAGCGCCACCTGTCCGCGGCAAGGGAGCTTCTCCCATCCAGCTAAAAACGATACTTACGAACCCTTCTTCCGGCCTTTCGTAAGCGGACGTCTGGCATTTGGAAGGAAGGTTTCCGATGCGTCGTACGCTCACGCCCAAGACCAATCTCGATACCCTGCGCAAGGACGCCAAACGCTGGCTGAAAGCCATTCGCGCGGGCGATGTCGCCGCGATCGCGCGGCTGCGCGACGCCGGCGCGAAACCGTCCGGCGATCCCGGACTGCGCGACGTGCACCAAGCGCTCGCGCTCGAATATGGCTACGAAAGCTGGGTCGCGCTCAAGGCGGCGATCGCCGATCTCGCGCTCGATCGCCAAAGCTATGCCGAACGACTCGACCAGGTGTTGCTGCACGGCTGGGACGGCGATCCCGCCGTCGCTCGGCGGATCGTCGATCGCCATCCGGTCATCGCGCGCGACAGCGTGTTCACTGCTGCTACGTGCGGCGATATCGGCGAGGTCGAGCGGCGATTGGCGCGCGACCCCGGTGCCGCGCTCGCAGTGGGCGGCCCGAAGAATTGGACCGCGCTCGCTTATGTCGCTTACGGCCGGCTCGATCCCACGAACGGCATGGCGATTGCGCGGCTGTTGCTGGCGGCGGGCGCGAATCCGAACTTCTCGTTCAACGATGGCTGGGACAATTCCTTCACCCTGGTGACCGGCGCGATCGGCCTGGGCGAAGGCGCCAAATCGAGCCATCCCCAGGCGACCGAGTTGGTCGACCTGCTGGTCGCCGCCGGCGCGTCGCCGTTCGATACCCAGGCGCTCTACAACATCTCGATCGTCGGCCACGACGTCTATTGGTACGATCTGCTGTGGCGGCATTGCGAGGCGCAAGGGGTGACCGAGCGCTGGCGCGATGCGGTCAGCTATCGCATCGGCGGGAACCGGCCGCTCAACCCGCTCGACTATCTGCTAGGCAATGCGGTCGGGCAGAACCATCTGGAGCGCGCCGAATGGCTGCTGGAGCGGGGCGCCAACGCCGATACGCCGCATGCCTATACCGGCCAGCCGGTCCATGCGCTGGCGCAGCTTTCCGGGTTCGTCGACATGGCCGCCTTGCTCGAGCGCCACGGCGCCACGCCGGTGGCACTGAGCGGCGCGCAGGCGTTCCGAGCGGCGTGCCTGCGCGGCGACGAAGCGAGCGCGCGGGCACTGCTCGCGGGCAATCCGCAATTGGTGACCAATCCCGCCCTGCTGCTGGCGGCCGCGGAGTTCGGCAATGCGCCCGCCATTGCTTTGTTGCTATCGTTGGGTGCCGATGTCGGCGGAGGCGATCATGAGGGGATCAGCCCGCTACACCGCGCGGTGCAGTCGGGATCGCTGGAGGCGGCGAATCCGTTGATCGCCGCGGGTGCCGAGATCGATCGCCGCGAGCGCAAATGGAACGGGACGCCGCTCAGTTGGGCAGTCGTGCTCGGGCAACCGCAGATGGTGGATCTGCTCGCACCGTTGAGCCGCGATATGTGGCCGCTGGTGCATCTCGGCCTGACCGAGCAGCTCGCTGCCGTGCTGAGCGCCGATCCCGATCTCGCCAATCGAGCGCGGGTGAACAAAGATACCCCGACGCCGCTTTTCTTCCTGCCCGACGACGAGGACAAAGCGGTCGACGTCGCGCGCATCCTGTTGCGCCATGGCGCCGATCCGCGGATGCGCAACAAGAGCGGCCAGACCGCGATCGAGGCGGCGCGGTGGCGCGATCTCGACGAAGCGGCGGATTTGATGGAGGGCTGGCGCCATGACGGCTGAACGATCGGCGCTGCCGCTGCGTATCGTGGTCGACCGACCCGTGCCGGGTGTCGCGCTGGCGCTTCAACGCGGCGCCAGCGGCAAGGCGACGCTAATCGGGCCGGTTGATCGCTCGGCCGACGCGCTCGTGTTCGAGCTCGACGTCACGCTGGACGGCAGCACTGCCACCGGCGGGCCGCGCTTGCTCGGGCCGTTCGTCCAGGGGCCGCCGACCGCGCGGTTCGTCTATCTCAGTATCGGTGCAAGCGCCGGCCAGATCGGCTCGCCTTGGCAGCGCCGCGCCAAGGTGCCGCTTGGCGCGATCGACTGGCAAAAGATCGAGGCGCTGGCGCCGGGCGAGCGCCTGACCGCGCATTTCAACGGCACCGCGCGCGACGGCAGTCCCGCCTGCGCCACCGTGCCGATCCTGCCGCCGGGCTGGGTGGCTAGGCGATCTTCTGCGCCCGGATGACGTTGAATTTGTCCTTGCTGATGGTCAGACGCAGCACTGGTCCTGGTCTTGGTGGGGGTTCGACTTCGACCACCCAGGTGTCCGCGGTATCCTTGATCGAATAATGTTCGCGGGGTCCGGGCGTTAGGCAGTCACCGGCCATCCCGATCTTGCGTGCGAACAATTGGGCCGACGCCAGCGCCTTTCGAGTCTCCGGCCCCAGCGATGCCGTGGGCTGGGGCTGCGAACATGCCGTTGCAGCGAGCACGACAAGGAGGAGGACGCGCCTCATGCAGATATGAGATCACATTACATTTCATTACGCAAGCTGGCTCGTGCCCCGGGGTTCGATGCAGCAAGCCGAAGGCCGATGAATCGCTATTTCCCTCTCCCGCTTGCGGGAGAGGGAGGGGCCCGCCGCCGGTGGCGGTGGGAAGGTGAGGGTCTTCTTTCTTCTCCCAAGCGGAAGGGCCAAAAAAAGAAGAAAGAAGACCCTCACCCAACCCTCTCCCGCAAGCGGGAGAGGGCAATCAACGAAGCACAGACAACGCCCCGCGCTCGGACTCGCAACCAAAGCCCGTGACCGCGCGACGTAAGGTCTAACCCGCCACCGATCGCCCGGCGATCACCTTCAGCCAGGGCGCCGCATGGAAGACGCTCATCAGCAGGTACATTGGCACCATGCCGCCCAGGGGAAAGCCCGTCGTGCCCGAGCATAACACCATCGGGCCGCTGCCCAGGCTCGTCAGCACGGCCATCGCCGCGAAGGTCGGCGATGCCGCCAGGCCCAGCCATTTGGCGAGCCCCGCGCTGCCGGCTGCGCCCGCGGTGATCATGCCTTATCCCCGTTGCGGAGCGCGGCCTCGCCGGAATCGGACACTTCGACCCATTTGGGATCGGGCGCGGCTTGCTCGGCCTCGTAATTGTCGTGCCAGTTCCACCATTTATAGGGCGGCGTCTGGGGATAGCCCTCGGGCGAATCCTCCCACGCTTCCTGGCGACCGAGCGGGGTGATGTCGAGAAAGTTCCAGGTCGAGCCCATCGCCTCGTCGCCGCGATTGTTGATGTAATAGGTGCGATAGATCTGCCCGTCCTCCCGGATGAAGACGTTATGGCCATGCCATTCGTCCACCCCGAAATCGGCATCGAAGCTGTCGGTGATCGTGTACCAGGGCATGTCCCAGCCCATCCGCGCCTTCAGCCGCGCGATATCGGCTTGCGGCGCGCGCGAGGCGTAGGCCAGCGTGGTGTCGCGGGCATTGAGATGCGCGAGATGCGCGACCTGATCGGCACCGAACGAGCAGCCGCGACAACCATGATCGGGCCAGCCGAACACGCCGGGTTCGAAAAAGGCGCGATAGACGATGAGCTGGCGCCGGCCCTCGAACAGGTCGAGCAGGCTCACTGCGCCATCCGGCCCCTCGAACCGATAGTCCTTGTCGACCAGCATCCACGGCATCCGCCGACGCTCGGCGGCGAGCGCGTCGCGGGCGCGGGAGAAGACCTTCTCCTTGACCAGCATGCGCTCCCACGCCGCGGTCCAGTCGGATGCCGGCACCGTCGGTGGGCGGTTCTCGAGTTTGCTGTCTTGCATGACATTCCTCCTGATCAGAAAGGCTTGCGATCACTGCGTCTTGGTCGACGCCTCTTCCTCGGTCACCGCGCCGATCCGGCCAATGACTTGGGTCCAACCGCCGCTCATGTTGCGATAGGCAGTCTCGTTCTTCGGCAGGACGAAGCCCGAATGGACGACGCGCAGCCGGGTGCCGCCAGCGACTTCCTCCAGCGTGAAGGTCACGATCGTGTCGAGCCGCGATCCGTAGCCGACATTGGCCTCGTCGCCGCCCTTCCACGAATAGGATAGGCGCTCGCCCGGCACGACCTCGATCACTTCACACTGGATCGTCCCGTCCCAGGCGCCCGCGGGCGAGGTCTTGTAGGTGAAACGATTGCCGACCACCGGCTCGTAGCCATTGGGCGTCATGTTGAGCCAGCGCCCCATCAGGTCGCTGGTGGCCAGCGTCTTCCACACCGTGGCCGGCGCATGCGGGAACACTTCGTCGATCACGATGTCTCGCGTGTCGGCGTGCAAGATGGCGTCGGTCACGAATCGATCTCCTTGAGCAAATCACGCAGATTGGCGAAGCGGTTGCGCCAGAAGGCGTCGTAATGGCTCAGCCAGTCGAACAGCGGCGCGAGCCCATCGGGCGTCGCGCGATAGAAGACGTTCCGCCCTTGCGGGCGTTCGGCGACGAGCCCGGCCAGCTTCAGCGATTTGAGGTGTTGCGAAATCGCGCCCTGGGTGACGCCGCTCGCGCGGGTCAGTTCGGCGACATTGACCTCTCCGCCGCGCGCGAGTTGCTCGAACACGGCCCGGCGGGTCGGGTCGGCCAGGGCGCGCATGACGGCGTCGACGGGCAAGGCAGGAAGCATGCGAATCGATTAGCCAATACTAATCAATTAGTCAATACTAATGTTTTATCCGCTCGCGGCGGAGATAGATGCGCACGAAAAAGGGCCGCCGCGCCAAGGGGAAAACGCGGCGGCCCTCTGCGTGGGCGTCGTGGGAGTTAGATTACGACGCCTTTTGACCCGAAGCCTGTGAGAGGAAATTGGTCAGCTCATCCTTCGATACCGACTTGGACTTGTCGGTGTCGGCCTGGGTAAAGGCCTGGGCGACCCAGCCCTTGTTCGCGGCATCGTCCTTCACCGACGGATCGGCCTTGGTGCGCAGCGCGGTCATCCACGCGCCGAACTCGGTCTTGCTCAGCGAGCCGTTCTTGTTCCTGTCGTAGGTGCCGAACTCGCCGTTGACGACATCGGCGACCTGCGCGCCCTGGCCGGACGGCGCCGGATTGGCCGCCTGAGCGTCGGCTGGGGGCGCAGTCGGCGCGGGTGCCGTTTGCGGCTGAGCATCGGCAGTGGTCGGCGCCGGCGGCGTCGTCGGAGCCGCGGTGGTTGGTGCCGACGTGGTCTGTGGCGCCGGATTGGTCGCGGTCGGTGTCTCCGGCACCGGCGCGGTCTGCGGCTGCGCAGGTGCAGCGTTAGTATCCGGCTGCGGTGTTGCAGTCTGCGGCTGGTTCTGCGCCAATACAGGCGTAGAAATCAGAAAGGCACTAGCTAATAATACATGCTTCAGCATGGCAAATCTCCTTGCAATTTGGACCTGTTTCTGCGAAGCGGTTGTTCACCACCCCATGCGAATTGCTCTAGTAGAACATTCGACTTTCGATATGGGTCCGAAATTTCCAATATGGAAGGCCGATTTGTCCCGCGATTGGCGCAGGTCGTCGTGGACTTGTGCTTTGGTTGCGACGAGCTGACTCACGATTTTAGGGAACCGTCACTTCGGCACCACAGTGGGCAACCGGGAACCCCTTTCCCCGGTTGGCCCGTAAAGGCGATTGAGGGTCGGGACCGCGCTTGCTATCGGCGCGGACATTCCCGGCATCCCGTTTTCGAAAGGCCCTTCATGGTCCCGCGCTATTCCCGTCCCGACATGACCGCGATCTGGGCCCCGGAGGAGCGCTTCAAGATCTGGTTCGAGATCGAGGCGCACGCCACCGACGCGCTGGCCGAGCTCGGCGTGGTACCCAAGCAAGCCGCCGCCGCTCTATGGGCGTGGTGGGCAACCAATCCCAAGATCGACGTCGCAGCGATCGATGCGATCGAAGCAGTGACCAAGCACGACGTCATCGCCTTCCTGACCTGGGTCGCCGAGAATGTCGGCGATGAGGCGCGGTTCATGCACCAGGGCATGACCTCGTCCGACGTGCTCGACACCTGCCTGGCGGTGCAATTGGCGCGCGCGTCGGATATCCTGCTGACCGATATCGATGCGCTGCTGGTGGTGCTCAAGCGCCGTGCCGAGGAGCACAAGCTGACCCCGACGATCGGGCGCAGCCACGGCATCCATGCCGAGCCGGTGACGTTCGGGCTCAAGCTGGCAGAGGCTTATGCCGAATTCGCGCGCAATCGCGAGCGGCTGGTCGCGGCGCGCAAGGATATCGCCACCTGCGCGATTTCAGGCGCGGTCGGCACCTTCGCCAATATCGACCCGCGCGTCGAAGCGCATGTCGCCGAGAAGCTCGGCCTGGCGGTCGAGCCGGTCTCGACCCAGGTGATCCCGCGCGACCGCCATGCGATGTTCTTCGCGACCCTGGGCGTGATCGCCTCGTCGATCGAGCGACTGGCGGTCGAGATCCGTCACCTCCAGCGCACCGAAGTGCTCGAGGCGGAGGAATATTTCTCGCCCGGGCAAAAGGGCTCGTCGGCAATGCCGCACAAGCGCAACCCGGTGCTGACCGAGAATCTGACCGGGCTCGCCCGCATGGTGCGCAGCGCGGCGATCCCGGCGATGGAGAATGTCGCCCTGTGGCACGAGCGCGATATCAGCCATTCCTCGGTCGAGCGCTATATCGCCCCCGACGCCACGATCACGCTCGACTTCGCGCTGGCACGGCTGACCGGGGTGATCGACAAATTGCTGATCTATCCGGCGCGGATGGAGAAGAACCTCAACAAAATGGGTGGCCTGGTCCATTCGCAGCGAGTGCTGCTGGCGCTGACCCAGGCTGGGGTCAGCCGCGAGGATTCGTACCGGCTGGTCCAGCGCAACGCGATGAAAGTGTGGGAATCGGACGGCGAGCTCTCGTTGCTCGAATTGCTCAAGGCCGATCCCGAAGTGACCGCGGCGCTGTCGCCGGCCGAGATCGAGGAGAAGTTCGACCTCGATTACCACCTCAAGCATGTCGACACGATCTTCGCGCGGGTGTTCGCGGACGCCTGAGCATGGGCCGACTGTGCCCTTTTAGGCACATCCGGATGCAACATGGCAACACAAGTGCAAATGCTGCAACTGCGAAGGATTGAAACAATATTGCGTGTTAGCGCAACTATTTCCATATGCCTCCCAGCCGGACTGATCCGGCTCTAAGGAGAAGCAACCATGCGTATCATGGAAATGCTGGCCACCGCGATGGTGAGTGTCGGCAGCCTGGCGCTGGTGGCGGGGGTCCTTTCCCTCTAAACCATCGGCCCAACCGCACCCCGTGAAAGTCGGGGGCGGTCAGGGCGGGTTGGGTGGACGACCCACCTCACATCCCTACCGAAATTTTAGCCTACCGAAATTTTAGCGACGTCTGTTGCGACTCCGGTACGTCGTACCGGGTATTCCTGGCGGCAGGGCGATCGCAGCGACGATTGGCGAAGGGAATCCCGCCGATCTACGTTGTGACCCTAAAGGGGCACGGCGGGGACCAGTGGACAATATCGATTTTGACGGGCGTGCTACGCCCGAACCGGAGCGGTCGAGCGCGACCGGCCCCGCTTTGCCGACCATCACGGTGGTCGGTTCGGCGCTGGCGCTCGCCGCCTGCGGTGGCGGCAGCGATGGCGGCGGCGCCTCCGGCGGTTCGCCGCCCCCGCCCGCCCCGCCCCCGGTCATTCCGCTGAGCGACATCCAGGCGAGCCGTTTCCTCGGCCAGGCCACGATGGGCGCGACGCGCAGCACGATCAACGCACTGGTCACCCGTGGCATCACTGGTTGGCTGAACGATCAGTTCGCGATGCCGCGTGCGACCACGCATTGGGACTGGCTGGTCGCCAACGGCTATTCGGCCGCGACCAATATCAACAACGAAGCAGGGTTCGACGCGACGATGTGGCGTCAGATGATCGTCGAGCCCGATCAATTGCGCCAGCGCGTCGGCATGGCGCTGCTCGACATGTTGGTGGTCGGGATCGACGGGCTCAACCTCAATTGGAAACAATTCGCGATGGCCGCCTATGTCGACGTGCTGCTCGACAATGCGTTCGGCAATTTCCGCGACATCCTCGACAAGATCACCACCAACGCGGCGATGGCGTCGTTCCTGACTTTCCTGGGCAACCGCAAGGCGAACGCCTCGACCGGCGCCCAACCCGACGAGAATTACGCGCGCGAGCTGATGCAGCTGTTCACTTTGGGCCTCTACCGGCTCAACACCGACGGCACCTTGGTCGGCGGCGCGACCCCGACCGAAACCTATACTCAGCTCGACGTCACCGGCCTGGCGCGCGTGTTCACCGGCCTGGTGCTGGCGAACAATACGAGCACGACGCCCGATCGCTACCGCCTGCGGCTGGTGATCAATGCGGCGATCAACGAGACCGGACCGTCGAGCTTTCTCAACGCGAGCACGACCGGGGGCGGCATGGCGGCGATCAAGACCGCGCTGGACGCCATCTTCGCGCACCCCAACGTACCGCCCTTCGTCTCGAAGCAATTGATCCAGCGGATGGTCACCAGCAACCCGACCCCCGGTTATGTCGGCCGCGTCGCCAGCGCATTCGCCGATAACGGCGCGGGTATACGCGGCGACATGAAGGCGGTGATCCGCGCGATCCTAACCGACAGCGAAGCGCGCGCCGACAGCATGATGGCCGATGCGACCTTCGGCAAATTGCGCGAACCGGTGATGCGGCTGACCGGCTGGGCGCGCGCGTTCAACATGACCTCGCCCGCCAACACCTGGCCGATCGGCGACACCAGCAGCCCGTCGACCCGGCTGGGCCAGTCGATGGGCCGCGCTCCCTCGGTGTTCAATTTCTTCCGGCCCGGCTACACGCCGCCAAGCACTGCGATTTCCAATGCCGGACTGGTCGCCCCCGAATTCCAGATCACCAACGAGCAATCGGTGGTCGGCTATGTCAATTTCATCAACGCCCTGGTCAACAATGGCAGCGGCGATGCAAAGCCCGATTATACCGACATCCTGACCAAGGCAGCGGACAGCGCCGCTCTGGTCGACGAAGTGAACGTCGTGCTGGCCGCCGGCCAGCTGTCGACCGCGACGTTGTCATCGATCCGCGCCGCCGTCGACAGCGTGTCGGCGACGGCGACCAACGGCCCCACCAATCGCGCGAAGATCGCCATCCTGCTGACGCTGGCGTCGCCCGACTATTTGACGGTGAAGTGATGAGCTGTTTCGAGCACGATCAATCGCGCCGCGCCTTCCTGAAGCGGAGTGCCGCGCTCGGCATGGCCGGCGTCGCGGCGCCCTTCGTCACCAGCCTGGCCGCGATCGGCGAGGCGGCCGCCGCGGTCTCGAGCGATTACAAGGCGCTGGTGTGCGTGTTCCTGTACGGCGGCAACGATTACGCCAACACGCTGCCGCCTTACGATGCCGCCAGCTACGCGCTCTATCAGGCGGCGCGGTCGAACATCGCCTTGCCGCGCGACGCTCTGACCGCCACCGCGCTCAACCCGGCCAACAGCCTCGGCGGACGGCAATATGCGCTTGCTCCCGCCATGGCATCGCTGCTGCCGGTGTTCGACGCCGGGCGGATGGCGGTGGTGCTCAACGTCGGCACCTTGGTGATGCCGACGACCAAGGCGCAATATCAGTCGAACGCGGTGCGGCTGCCGCCCAAATTGTTCAGCCACAACGACCAGCAAAGCTATTTCCAGGCGTCGAATCCCGAAGGCGCGACGAGCGGCTGGGGCGGCCGGATCGGCGATCTGTTCCAGAGCGGCAACGGATCGGCGACACTGACCTGCGTCAACGCCAGCGGCAATGCGGTCTACCTCACCGGGCGCAGCGCGGTGCAATATGCGGTCGGTTCGGGCGGCCCGATCGCGTTGCTCAACAATGCGGCGTCGCTCTATTCGTCCTCGACCGCGATGGCGACGCTCAAGGCGCTGATGACTGGCGGCAGCGCCAACATCCTGGCCAACGAACATGCCCGGGTCAGCCAGCGGTCGCTCGACACCTATACCCAGCTGAGTGCCGCGCTGGCGGGAGCTCCGGCGGCCAATTTTCCCTTATTCCCCAGCGGCAACAGCCTGGCCGACCAGTTGAAGATCGTGGCGCGGATGATCTCGGTCTCGGCCACGCTCGGGGCGCGGCGGCAGGTGTTCTTCGTCTCGCTCGGCGGGTTCGACATGCACGACAATCTCGCGACCGATCATCCGCGCCAGATCGGGCTGGTCGCCGACGCGCTGAAGGCGTTTTACGACACGACCGGCGCGATGGGCGTCGCCGACAAGGTGACGACGTTCACCGCGTCCGATTTCGGCCGCACGCTGACGTCGAACAGCGATGGCGCCGACCATGGCTGGGGATCGATGCATTTCGTGATCGGCGGCGCGGTGCGCGGCCGGACGATCTACGGCACGCCGCCCGCTATCGGCAGCAACACGCCCGACGATGTCGGCCAGGGCCGCCTGCTCCCGACGATCGCGGTCGACCAATATGCGGCGACCTTGGCGAACTGGTTCGGCGTCAGCGGTGGCGACATGGCGACCGTGCTCCCCAATATCGGCAATTATGCGCCATCGAGCTGGAATATCGGCTTCGTTTAAGACGAGCCGGACTCCTCCGGAGACTATCCCCAATTCGGATATATTTCCGCATACGCGCCGGCGAGCTATGCCGGTCTTTTCGTGGGAGGCACGCGTGAAGAAACCGCAAACGGTCGCCAAGCTGACCGAACTGGGCCGTGTCCAGTTGTCGCGAACCTTTTTCATGCGCGATTTCCTCTATTCGGACATTGCCGAGATCCATGGCCTGTCGAACATTCCCGACGATCCCGATCTGGCGATCGCGGCAGGAACGCGGCTATGCGAGGATTTGCTCGAGCCGCTGCAGGACGTATTCGGGCGGATCGCGATCCGATCGGCCTATCGCTCGGCCGAGGTCAATCGGCTGGGCAACGTCAAAGGCTATAATTGCGCGTCGAACGAACGCAGCGCCGCCGGCCATATCTGGGACCAGCGTGACGCCCAGGGCCAGATGGGCGCCACCGCGTGCATCGTCGTCCCGCGCTTCGCCAACGAATGGACCGGCCCCGACGACTGGAAGCGCATCGCCTGGTGGGTGCACGACCATTTGCCTTATTCGACGATGGAATTCTTCCCCATCCGCTGGGCGTTCAACCTGCAATGGCACGAGCGGCCGCTACGGATGATCTACAGCCATATCCCGGACGCGCGCGGGTATCTGACCAAGGCGGGGATGCCGGGGTTCGATGAGGATCACAGCGAACTATGGGGGCCGATCGTTCCCCAACTCTAATCCCTTCTCCCGGTGGGAGAAGGATAGCGTAGCTTGGCGGCGTGCCGCCTAGCGAAGCTTGGATGAGGGTAGTTTGAGAGGCGGACGACGCGAGCAACGCGCGTCTGCCCTCACCCTTCCGCGCCTTTGGCGCTCCCTCCCTCTCCCTAAGGGAGAGGGATTGGAACTCACCCCCCGACCGCCTTCTTCACCTTCTGGAAGAAACCCTGCGTCTGGGGACATTCATCTCCGGTCTCGGTGCAGCGGAATTCCTCGAGCAGTTCGCGCTGCTTGGCGGTCAGCCTGGTCGGCGTCTCGACCGAGATGCGGACCACCAGGTCGCCACGGCCCTTGCCCTGGAGCACCGGCATGCCGGCGCCGCGCTGGCGGACTTCGCGGCCCGATTGCGTCCCGGCGGCGACCTTGACGTCGTGCTGCTCGCCATCGAGCCCGGGAATGGTGATCGATCCGCCGAGCGCCGCGGTGGTGAAGCTGATCGGCGCGTGCGCGAACAGGGTCGTCCCCTCGCGCTCGAAGATCGCGTGCCGTTTCACATGGAGGAAGATGTAGAGGTCGCCCGCGGGCGCGCCGCGCGGTCCGGCCTCGCCTTCGCCGGTCAGGCGCACGCGCGTGCCTTCGTCGACCCCGGCGGGAATGTTGACGGTCAGCGTCTTCGTCTTTTCGACGCGGCCTTCGCCGCGGCATGACGAGCACGGATCGGCGATCACCTGGCCGGCGCCGTGGCAGGACGGACAGGTGCGTTCTACAACGAAGAAGCCCTGTTGCGCGCGCACCTTGCCATGGCCGGCGCACGTGCCGCAGGTCTTGGCCGAGGTACCGGGCTTGGCGCCCGAACCGTCGCACGCCTCGCACAAAGCGGCGACGTCGATGGTGATCGGCTCGGACTTGCCGTGAAAGGCTTCCTCCAGGCTGATTTCCATATCGTAGCGCAGATCGGCGCCGCGCTGCGGCCGGCGCTGGCCGCCACGGCCACCGCCCATGAACTCGCCGAACACACTTTCGAAAATGTCGGAAAAGCCCGAGAAATCGTTACCCCCGCCGAACCCGCCGGGTCCGCCGCCCTGCTGGAACGCGGCATGGCCGAAGCGATCGTACGCGGCACGCTTCTGCGGGTCCTTCAGGCATTCATACGCCTGACTGACCGCCTTGAACTTCGCTTCGTGGTCTTTGCAGCCCCCGTTCTTGTCGGGGTGGTATTTCATCGCGAGCTTGCGGTACGCCGACTTGATCGTCGCGTCGTCGGCGTCGCGCTCGACTTCGAGCAGCTCGTAAAAATCAACTTCGGTGGTCATTTACCCGGCCCCCGCCGACTTTCCCCGCCACCCCCACCAAGGCGGGAGCCCATCTCCTGATCCTGCCTCGGTCGAAGCGAGGGAGATGGGTTCCCGCTTTCGCGGGAATGACGGGTAAAGTCCATCACTTACGCCTTGTGGTCGTCCACTTCGGAGAATTCGGCGTCGACCACATCCTCGCCGCCGGCTTCGCTGCCCGCGGCAGCACCATCGGCAGCGGGCGAGGCTTCGGACGCCGCCTGCTTCTCGTAGATCGCCTGGCCGAGCTTCATCGCGACCTGGGCAAGCGCGCTGGCCTTTTCCTTCATTGCCTCGGGATCGCCGCCCTCGACCGCGGTCTTGGCCTCGGCGATCGCCGCCTCGATCTCGGACTTCAGGGCCTCGTCGACCTTGTCGCCATTATCGGCCAGCTGACGCTCGGTGGTGTGGATCAGGCTCTCGGCATTGTTCTTCGCCTCGGCGCCTTCACGCCGCTTCTTGTCCTCGTCGGCGAAGCGCTCGGCGTCCTTGACCATCTGTTCGATGTCGGCGTCCGACAGGCCGCCCGAGGCCTGGATGCGGATCTGCTGCTCCTTGCCGGTGCCCTTGTCCTTGGCACTGACATTGACCAGGCCGTTGGCGTCGATGTCGAACGTGACCTCGATCTGCGGCACGCCGCGCGGCGCCGGCGGAATGCCGACCAGGTCGAACTGACCCAGCAGCTTGTTGTCCGCCGCCATTTCGCGCTCGCCCTGGAACACGCGGATCGTCACCGCCTGCTGATTGTCGTCGGCAGTCGAATAGGTCTGCGCCTTCTTGGTCGGGATCGTGGTGTTGCGGTCGATCATCCGGGTGAACACGCCACCCAAAGTCTCGATGCCAAGCGACAGCGGAGTCACGTCGAGCAGCAGCACGTCCTTGACGTCGCCTTGCAGCACGCCGGCCTGGATCGCGGCGCCCATCGCGACAACCTCGTCCGGGTTGACGCCGGTGTGCGGCTCCTTGCCGAAAAAGTCCTTCACGACCTCACGGACGCGCGGCATGCGGGTCATGCCGCCGACCAGCACGACTTCGCTGATGTCCGACGCCTTGACGCCGGCATCGGCCAGCGCCTTCTTGCACGGATCGAGCGTGCGCTTGATCAAATCCTCGACCAGCTTTTCGAGATCGGCGCGAGTGATCGTCTCCACCAGATGCAGCGGGGTCGACGAACCGCCTTCCATGCGCGCGGTGATGAAGGGCAGGTTGACCTCGGTCGTCGCGGCCGACGACAGCTCGATCTTCGCCTTCTCGGCGGCTTCCTTCAGCCGCTGCAGCGCGAGCTTGTCGGTGCGGAGGTCGAGACCTTCCTTCTTCTTGAACTGGTTGGCCAGGAATTCGACCAGCTTGTTGTCGAAATCCTCACCGCCCAGGAAAGTGTCGCCATTGGTCGCCTTCACTTCGAACACGCCGTCGCCGATCTCGAGGACCGAAATGTCGAACGTGCCGCCGCCAAGGTCATAGACCGCGATCGTCTTGCCGTCCTGCTTCTCCAGGCCATAGGCCAGGGCGGCCGCGGTCGGCTCGTTGATGATACGCAGCACTTCGAGACCCGCAATCTGGCCGGCGTCCTTGGTCGCCTGGCGCTGCGCGTCGTTGAAATAGGCCGGCACGGTGATGACCGCCTGGGTCACCGTCTCACCGAGATACGATTCGGCGGTTTCCTTCATCTTCTGCAGGATGAAGGCCGAAATCTGCGAGGGGCTGTAATCCTGGCCGCCGGCCTGGACCCAAGCGTCGCCATTGGCGCCCTTGACGATATGATACGGGACCAGTTCGGTGTCCTTCTTGGTCACCGGGTCGTCGAAGCGGCGGCCGATCAGGCGCTTCACCGCGAATACCGTATTGTCGGGATTGGTCACCGCCTGGCGCTTGGCCGGCTGGCCGATCAGGCGCTCGCCATCCTTGGCGAAGGCGACGATGGAGGGCGTGGTACGCGCGCCTTCCGCATTTTCGATCACCTTGGGCTTGCCGCCTTCCATTACGGCAACGCAGCTGTTGGTCGTACCCAGGTCGATACCGATTACTTTTGCCATTGGTCCTCTGTGGCCCCTCAATCAAAATAAAACCCAGCCCGCGCCCCTCACGAGAGGCGACGCAAGCACCAAATACCCCGGCGATATAGGGGGGGATTCGCTTGCCGCAAGATTGCGTCGTGCCTAGGGATTTCAAGTGTTCCCAAAGTGGGAAGGAGAAGGAATGAAGTCCGCGCTGCTGCTGGTTCCCGCGATCGTCGCTTTGTCGGCCTGCCAACAGCCCAAGGAGGTGTCCGTCGGCAAGGCCTGGATCCGGCTCGCCGCGGTGCCATCGAACCCGTCCGCGGCCTATTTCACGCTGAAAGGCGGTCCCAAGGACGCAACGCTGACCGGCGTCTCGACGACCGCCGCGGTCCGCAGCGAGATGCACGAGAGCATGAACGCCGGGGGCATGATGTCGATGGCCCCGCTCAAGCTCGTCGCGCTGCGCGCCGCCGGCGAGGTCACGTTCGCACCCGGCGGCAAGCACGTCATGCTCTATGGTCTCAAGGCGACCGCCGGCGGAACCGTGCCGCTGACCTTCACTTTCGCCGACGGCCATAGCCTGACCGCACCCGCAAAGGTGGTTGGCGCGGGCGACCCAGCGCCGGAATGAGTAACTTGGCGTGAGGCAGGAACTCCGCCCGCTGACCACCGGCGAGATCGATCTGGCACGGTCGGTGTTTGGCGACGCGATCGACTTCACGCCGGTACGCGTGGTGCTTGGCAAATGGGCGTTCTTCCAGCCCAGGAGCGTGGTGATGAGCCCGCGCGGCCGGATCCATTTCCATCCGCACGGCACGGCCTATCGCGACGATTTCAGCCATACCGAATTGGGCGAACAAGGGCTGTTCGTGCACGAAATGGTGCATATCTGGCAGCACCAATCGGGCATCTTCCTGCCACTCCGCCGCGTGCCGTGGGCAAGGTACGACTACGCCGTGAAGCCCGGCTGGGAGCTGCGCAAATACGGAATCGAGCAACAAGCCGAGATCGTGCGGCACGCGTTTCTGTTGGGCCATAACGCACTGATCCCGGGCGCGCCGCCGTTGCAGCAGTTGAAGACGATCTTGCCGTTTCGGGCGGTGCATGAGGATGCGCACCACTGATACTCCGTCACCCCGGCCTGGTGCCCGTTCGAGCTTTGGCTTGCCCCCGGCAAGCCAAGATCGTGTCCGGGGGACACGATCTCGCTCGAACGCCACCGGGAGGCACGTCCGAAGCAAGAGACTCCATAGACTGGGCTCGACGCCCGGTGGATGCCGGCACAAGGCCGGCATGACGTCGGTGGGTCTGGCCTATCCCTTCGGCTGCGCTAAACTACTCCGCCCAGGGAGATGCCAATGTCACAGACGCTTGATCGTTTCCGTTCTTCGACCTGGGGCTGGCTGCGCGGCACGCTGGCTGGTTGGGGAACGCTGTTGCTCGTGCCGATCGGCGTGGTGGGTACCCTGGTGACGGGCACGCCATTTCCGCTCGGCTTCGTCGCCCTAGCGGCGCTGATCGCAGCGGCGAAATGGGTCCAGAATCTCGCCACCACGTACGAAGTGACCGAAGACCGGCTGATCCTGCACCGCGGCATCCTCCGAAAATCGATCGACGAGATCGAGCTCTATCGAATCAAGGATATCCGGATCGACTTTTCGCTGATCAACCAATGGGCGGGGATCGGTACCGTTACCTTGCTGTCGAGCGACGAGACCACCGCCGGCCGCCCGTTCGTGATCCGCTATGTCGAACAGGCGCAGCCGCGGCGCGAGAAATTGCGCGACCTCGTCAATGCCGCCCGGCGCGCGCGGGGCGTGCGCGAGTTCGACATGGTGCAAGAAGCAACCATGCCCTGACAGGCGCACGCATTCAGGCAACCGGGAGCGGACAGCGCGCGTTCAGTTGGTCGCGTGCATAGGCCCGCTCGATAATGACGACAGCGATAACTCCCGAACGCCTCAAGGGCCTGATCGGCGCCGCTCTGGTGCAGGCGGCGATCCTGTATCTGTTAGTCGCGGGGCTGGTCGTGAACCTGCCGACGATCGGGGCGGTCGAAAACGACTTGCTTGCGTTCGTGCCGCCACCGCCTCCGCCCGAGATCAAGGTCGAGACCCAGCCCAAGCCAAGCCACAAGACCGAAGGCAAGGCCGCGCCGCCCAATATCAAGTCGAAGGCGACCGAAGTCACCGCGCCGCCGGTGCCGACGCCCACCGTCCCTCCCCCGCCGCTACCAGCGGCGACCAAGCCGTTCCAGGGCAACCAATCGACCCAGGGCGCAGCACCGATCGCGGGGCCAGGCACCGGCGCGGGCGGGATCGGCAACGGCACCGGGAGCGGCGGCGCGGGCGACGGCGACGGGGGCGGCGATGGCGACGGTCGCGAGATCGCGCCGCGCTACAAGAGCGGCCGCCTCAAATCGTCGGATATCCCCGAATCGGCCTGGGAATCCGGCGTCGAAGGCCGGGTATCGGTGCGCTATTTCGTCAATGTCGACGGCAGCGTCAGCGACTGCCGAGTAACGCGATCGAGCGGCTATGCGCTGCTCGACACCACCACCTGCCGGCTGATCGAGCAACGCTTCCGCTACCGGCCCTCGCTCGACGAGAACGGGACGCCGATCCGCTCGATCATCGTCGAGAACCACACCTGGGTGAACCCGCTCAAGGACGATCCTGAGGATCGGGACGATCGCGAGCGTCGATAGGCGTCGACGTAAGATTCAGTGCTCCTGCGAAAGCAGGAGCCTAGGGCCACAGGCGATTTCCCTTGGGACTCTGGGCTCCCGCTTTCGCGGGAGCACTGGTCATCTCACAACGCCGCCAGATCGATAGCCCCGTTCTTGTCGAGCGTCTCGGCGGCGTCGGGCATCGGATATTTGAGGCCGGTCGCGCAATTGAACAGCACCACCTCGTCCTCCTCGTCGACCAGCCCGTCGGCGAGCGCCTGACGATAGGCGGCGAGCGTCGCGCCGCCTTCGGGGCAGAGCAGCAGGCCGTCCTTCTTCGCGCAATCGTCGGCCGCGCGCAGGATCGCCGGGTCGCCCACCGCAACTGCCTTGCCGCCGCTCTGACGCACGGCGCGCAGGATCAGGAAATCGCCGATCGCCTTGGGAACACGGATACCGGCGGCGATAGTGTGCGCATCCTCCCAGCGTTCGGCATGCACTTCGCCCGCTTCGAACGCGCGCACGATCGGAGCGCAGCCCGAGGCCTGGACCGCGAACATCTTGGGCCGCTCGGGGCCGATCCAGCCGAGTTGCTCGAGTTCGTCGAACGCTTTCCACATGCCGATCAAACCGGTGCCGCCGCCGGTCGGATAGAAGATCGCCTTGGGCAGCCGCCAGCCCAATTGGGCGGCGAGCTCAAGGCCCATCGTCTTCTTGCCCTCGATCCGATACGGCTCCTTGAGCGTCGAGAAATCGAACCAGAGGCCCTCGGCAGCGCCCTTGCCGACGATCGCGCCGCATTCGTCGATCAGCCCGTTGACGCGATAGACCCGCGCACCCTGAGCCGCGATCTCGCGCACGTTGATCTCGGGCGTGTCGTCAGGGCACAGCACGATCGTCTCGATGCCGACGCGACTGGCATAGGCCGCCAGCGCGGCGCCGGCATTGCCATTGGTCGGCATCGCGATCCTGGTGACGCCCAATTCCTTAGCCATCGCCACCGCCATCACCAGCCCGCGCGCCTTGAACGATCCGGTCGGCAACCGGCCTTCGTCCTTGACCAGCACGTTAGGGCCGCCCGATTTAGGGATCGAAACCAGGGGTGTTTCGATCTCGCCCAAACTCACAATGTTCTCGGTATGGCGGACGGGCAGCAGCTCACGCCAACGCCACAGATCGGTCGGCCGCGCCTCGATCATCGCGCGCGGCACGAACCCGCGCACCGCGCCGAGATCGTAGCGCACCAGCAGCGGTCGCCCGGCGCGCGACAGGCCGTGCAACTGGTCCGCCTCATATTGCTCGCCGGTCAGCGAGCATTCGAGATGCGTGACGAAGGTCGGACGCTCGGCGGTGAGATTTGGGTTCATTCTCATGCCATATCAACCCGATCCCTCTTGCGGGAGGGGTTGAAGCGGGAGCGGCGGAAATTCCTGTAAATTCCTCCCCGGCACGGGGAGGGGGACCAAGACGCGAAGCGGCTTGGTGGAGGGGGCGGGCCCCAAGCGACGTAGGCGTGGAGGGCCCCCTCCACCACTCGCTACGCGAGCGGTCCCCCTCCCCGTACCGGGGAGGATTTTTAATCCGGCTTCTTCGCGACGCCCACCAGCGACGGACGCAGCAATCGGTCGCGGAGCATGTATCCCGCCTGCATTTCCTGGACGATCGTGCCGGGCGACTGGTCCGACGGGATTTCGAGCATCGCCTGGTGCTGGTTGGGATCGAGCGGCAGGCCCATCGCGGCGATCTTGGTGACGCCGTTGCGCTGGAATACCGCGTCGAGCTCGCGCTGGGTCGCTTCGAGCCCGGCGATCAGGCCTTTCAGCCGGTCGTCGTCGCGCAGGTCCGCGGGGATCGCCGACAGGCCGCGCGCCAGATTGTCGGCAACCGACAAAATTTCGCGCGCGAAACTGGTCACGGCATAGGCACGCGTGTCGGCGGCTTCCTTTTCGGCACGGCGGCGGACGTTCTGTGCCTCGGCATGCGCGTACATTACCGCGGCCTTGGCCTCGGCGAGTTCGGCTTCCAATTGGGCGACACGGTCGTGCTCGGCCAGTTCGGGTGCGGCCTCCGCGGTTTCGGCGCGAAGGTCCTCGGCGCTGTTGGCGGTCGCGGTGTCGATTTTTTCGTCTTCGGTCATCATTCTCTTCGTCTTGGCCCCGGAAAATTGCTGCCTCTCAACCGATCAAACGGGAGAGGGTTGCGGCGGTGAAATCCACCATGGGCACGACTCGCGCATAGTTCAACCGGGTCGGCCCGATAACCCCCACCACGCCGACCACCCGCCCGTCGATCCCGCGGAACGGTCGCGCGATGACCGACGAACCCGACAGCGCGAACAATTTGTTCTCCGCGCCAATGAAGATTCGGGTCGATTCGGCAGTGCGCGCGCTGTCGAGCAGCCCGGCGATTTCCTGCTTGCCCTCGAGATCGTCGAGCAGGTCACGGATGCGCTCGAGATCCTCGGCCGCGGCGGCATCGATCAGCCGCCCCTGCCCGCGCACGATCAGCACCGGCCGGCGATCCGAATCCTCGCTCCACACCGCGATGCCCTGTTCGACCAAGGTCGCCGCGGCCTTGTCGAGCGCGGCGCGGTCAGCAGCGAGCTGGCGGTCGAGCCGGATGCGCGCCTCGGCCAGGGTCAACCCGGCCAGGGTCGCCGACATGTAATTGCCGGCCTCGACCAAGGCCGCCTGGCTGGTGCCGGGCGCGAGATCGACGACGCGGTTCTCGACCTGGCCGTCATCGCCGACGATCACCGCGAGCGCACGATCCGGCGACAGCGGCACGAAGCTGATCTGGCGCAGCACCAATTCGCTCCGCGGCACCAGCACCAATCCAGCGCAAGCCGACAGGCCACTGAGCGCCGCCGTGGTCGCGGCCAGCGCCTCTTCGACCGGGCCTGAGCGCACTGCCCTGCCTTCGATCGCCGCGCGTTCCTCCAGGCTCGGCTCGGCAACGCGCATCATCCCGTCGACGAACAGGCGTAGCCCGGTATCGGTCGGCATGCGCCCGGCGCTGGTATGCGGATGGCTGAGCAGCCCAAGCGCTTCGAGCTCGGCCATGACGTTGCGGATCGACGCCGGCGACAGGCTGAATGCCCCGGCATCGGCAAGCGTGCGCGACCCCACCGGCTGGCCGGTGTCGAGATAGCCTTCCACCACCGCGCGAAAGATGTCGCGCGCGCGATCGGACAATTCGGTGACGGCGGGAGCGGTCATCCTGTTGATCTAGGCGGGGTGGGCCCGCGGCTCAATCCCACCCCTCGCCGCAAACGCTCCGCATCGAGGTGATTGCCGCCCGTGGTTTGAGGCCCTAGGGCCATCGCCACCAGTTTCAGGAGACTTTCATGCGCCCCAGCGGCCGCGCCCCCGATCAAATGCGTACGATCACCATCGAGCCCCATTTCACCAAGCATGCCGAGGGATCGGTGCTGGTCGGGTTCGGCGACACCAAGGTGCTGGTCACCGCCTCGGTCGAGGACCGCCTGCCACCCTGGCTGCGCGGCAAGGGATCGGGTTGGGTCACCGCCGAATATGGCATGCTGCCGCGCGCGACGCACACTCGCGGCGCGCGCGAGGCGGCGCGCGGCAAGCAATCGGGACGGACGCAGGAAATCCAGCGGTTGATCGGGCGCAGCTTGCGCGCGGTGACCGACCTGTCGCTGCTCGGCGAGCACCAGATCACGCTCGATTGCGACGTCATCCAGGCTGATGGCGGCACGCGCACCGCTTCCATCTCGGGCGCCTGGGTGGCGCTCAGGCTGGCGATCAACGGACTGATGCGCGACGGCAAGCTGACCAGCGATCCGCTGACCCAGAAAGTCGCGGCGGTCAGCTGCGGCATCTTTCAGGGTACGCCGGTGCTCGACCTCGATTATGACGAGGATTCGAACGCCGATGCCGACGCCAATTTCGTCCTGCTCGAAAACGGCCATATCGCCGAGGCGCAAGCGACCGCCGAACATGCAACCTATGACGAGGAAGCGTTGTTGAGGCTGCTTCGGCTCGCGCGGATCGGCTGTAACGAGATTTTCGCGGCACAGGCAAAAGCGGTTGGATCGGCATGAGCGGACCGGACGAGGGAATTGGCGGCGACGCGCCCCAGGCGATCCGCAAGCTGGCGCCGGGCAAATTGGTCATCGCCAGCCACAATGAAGGCAAGGTGCGCGAGATCGAGGCGCTGCTCGGGCCCTACGGAATCCAGCCCGTCTCGGCGAAGTCGCTCGACCTGCCCGAGCCTGAGGAAACCGGCACGACCTTCGTCGCCAATGCCGAATTGAAAGCGCTGCAAGCGGCCGATCTGTCGGGCTTGCCGGCGCTGGCCGACGATAGCGGGCTGTGCGTCGAGGCGCTGAACGGCGATCCGGGCATCTTCTCGGCACGCTGGGCGGGGCCGGGCAAGGATTTCGGCCTGGCGATGAAGCTGGTCGAAGACAAGCTCGCGGCGGCCGGACCCGATGCGGTTCGCGATGCCCATTTCGTCTGCGCGCTGGCGCTCGCCTGGCCCGATGGTCATGTCGAATGGTTCGAGGGGCGCGTCGATGGCTTGCTGGTCTGGCCGCCGCGCGGCGAGCATGGCTTTGGCTACGATCCGATGTTCGTGCCTAACGGCCATGACCGTACGTTCGGCGAGATGCCGCACGACGAGAAGACCCCGCTGACGCACCGCGCGGCGGCGTTCGGGCAGTTGGTCGACGCGGTTCTCTAAGTCGGGGTCAGCGCGGGCTCTCGCCGTAGAAATTGCCCGGTTCGGAATAGCGGCAGACGAGATAATCGTCCTCGCCATTGTTCGCGAGCGCGCAGCCGACGCGGCGGGTCGAGCTCCAGATGATCTGGGTGTAATGCCCGACATCGTCCCAATTCCCGGTGGTCGAGAGGTTGGGCATCACGCCGTCGCGATAGAACTTCTTCTCATCGACCCACATACCGACCATCTGCTGATAGCTGTACGCGTCCTGCGTGCCCATGAAGAGGTTCTCACCCTCTCCGTCGGGGTCGCTGCCGCGATCATTGTCCGAATGATAGAAGCTGCTGGTGCCGGCGAGATGGTCGGCCCATTGCTGCGCATCGACGGCGAGATTGTCGTCCCAACTGATCTCGGGCACGCCCGCGGCGCGGCGCGCCTCGTTCTGGCTGTCGAGCATCGCGCGGATGAAGGCGACGCCACCCGGACGCGGCATCGGCGCGTTCGCGGTCAGCGGCAGCAGCGCGATCGCGGCGAGGATACGATAGCGGATCATTGCCGCACTATCGCGCGCGCGACGTTAACGAACGCTCGGCGCGAAGGCTTAAAGCGCCCTCAACCCTATCACGTTGCCCGGCGGCGCGTAGCGGCAGACGAGGTAATCGTCGCGATCGTTGCTCGCGACCGCGCAGCCGACCCGCGTCGTCGTGCGCCAGATGATCTGGGTGTAATGCGCCACCGCCTCGCCGTTGCCGGTGGTGCTGAAATCGGGCGCGGGGGCGTTCACGAACCACTTCCGCTCGTCGATCCAGTACTGGATCATCTCGGCAAAGGAATAAGCGTCGCGCGTGCCGGTGAAGAGGTTCTCGCCCTCGCGCCCCGGCCCCATCGGCTGCGGCGCGTGCTGAAAGCGGCGGGTACGGGCGAGTTCGCGGGCATAATCGAGCGCGTGCGCGGCGAGGCCATCGTCCCAGGCGAGCGGCGGGGCGCCAACCGCGCGGCGCGCGTCGTTGTGCCTGGCGAGCATGATCTGGCGAAGCAAGGCGCCGCCGCGCTGCGCGGGCGCGGCACCGTTGCGCGGCTCGACCACGCGCTCCGGGCCGCTTTGCGCCCCGCACGCGGTCAGCGCCATCGCCAGTAGCGCGATCCCTGCTTTCCTGATCATGCGCGCGTCTCCATATGCTCGGGTCTGATGTCCGAGCCCCTCGCCTTATACGTCCATTGGCCGTTCTGCGTGTCGAAATGTCCCTATTGCGACTTCAACAGCCATGTCCGCGAGAGCGTCGACCAGGAGAGGTGGCGCGACGCGTTGCTCGCCGACCTGGCGCACGAGGCGTCGGTGTTGCCCGGGCGGCGACTGGGATCGATCTTCTTTGGCGGCGGCACGCCGTCGCTGATGCCCCCGGCGACGGTGGCGGCAGTGCTCGATGCCGCCGAACGCGCCTGGGGATTCGAGCCGGGGATCGAAATCACACTGGAGGCCAACCCATCGTCAGTCGAGGCGGCACGGTTCGCCGATCTTGCCGCGGCTGGCGTCAACCGGGTGAGCCTGGGGCTGCAGGCGCTCGACAATAAGACCTTGGCCTTTCTGGGCCGCGCCCATGACGTGACAGAAGGGCTGGCCGCGCTCGACACCGCACAGCGCGTGTTCGACCGGGTCAGCTTCGACCTGATCTATGCGCGGCCCGACCAGGGATTGGCCGACTGGCACGCCGAACTCGCGCGCGCGCTGTCGTTCGGCACCGAGCATCTGTCGCTCTATCAGCTGACGATCGAGCCGGGCACACGGTTCCAGACCGAGGCGCTGGCCGGGCGGCTGGTGCTGCCCGACGATGACCGCGCCGCCGATCTGTTCGAACTGACCCGCGCCTTGACCGCGAGCGCTGGAATGCCCGCGTACGAGATTTCCAACCATGCGCGGGCAGGCGCGGAAAGCCGCCACAACCTGACCTATTGGCGCTACCAGGATTATGCCGGGATCGGACCGGGCGCGCATGGCCGGCGCACCGGCGTCGCGACGCAGCGGCGGCGCAAACCGGAGAATTGGATCGAGGCGGTCGCGCGCAATGGCCACGGCATCGAGCAGGAAGAACCACTCACACCGCGAGAACGTGCGGTCGAAGCGACGCTGATGGGCCTGCGGCTGGCCGAAGGGATCGACCTGGCGCGCATTTCGGCGCTCGGCGAGCGTTCGATCGGCGCGCTTGCCGACCTGGCCGCGATCGAACGACTGGTCGCGCAGGGCCTGCTGGCACGCGATGCATCGCGCCTCGCCGCCACCGACGCGGGTATGCCGGTACTTAATGCCATCCTGGGCGAGATCGTACGGTCGCCGGAGAATCTGACGGCCTAACGCAGGCGACGACTCGGGCTGCTCAGGCGTGGCCCGCGACGAAAGCCGCGAGTTGACCGATCGCCGTTCCCCAGCCTTCCTCGAATCCCATCTCCTCATGCTTGCGCGCATCGCCCGCAGTCTTGTGCAGCACCCGGGAAGCGTAGCGGGTGCCGTCGCCTTCCGCTTCGAAGGTGATGATCGCGGTCAGCGCGAGCCACGGCTCGAGCGGATGCCAGCCTTCCCTGAGCACGGTGGTGAAGACCAGGCGTGATTTGGGAACGACCTCCAGGAAACAGGCTTCGACATGCGGCTGGAAATCCCCGTCGCCTTCGCGCATTAGCGTCTCGAACCCGCCGCCGGGGCGCAAGTCTAGCTTGACCACCTGGCATTCGATCGGCGCCGGTATCCACCATTTCGCCAGATGATCGGGCGTGCTCCACGCTTTCCACACCCGGGCGGGCGGTGCCGCGATGAAGCGATCGATCGTGAGTTCGGACGAGTCGATGGGCATGGTCATTGCTCCTCGGGCAGTTGGGTTTCGACAAAGTCGGCGAGACGATCGGCTCTGGATCGCCAGATCTCGCGTTGCTCGGAAAGCCAGGATTCAGCGGCGGCGAGCCGCTCGGCATTGATCCGGCAGGTGCGGACGCGGCCGATCTTCTCGGAGCGGATCAGCCCGTCTTTTTCCAGCACGCGCAGGTGCTTCATGAACGACGGCAGCGCCATGGCGAAGGGCGAAGCCAACTCCGTCACCGCCGCCGGCCCCCTGACGAGCCGGCCGACGACCGCCCTTCTGGTCGGATCGGCGAGCGCATGAAAAGCGGAGTCGAGCGCGAGTTGATGGTTATCCATATGGATAACCATGGGCAAAACTTAGCCGTTTGGCAAACTAAAAATCCTCCCCCACTTGTGGGAGGGGGACCGCGCGATAGCGCGGTGGAGGGAGTGGTGGGCCGCGAGCGATGACATATGTGGCCCACCCCTCCACCGCCGCTGCGCGTCGGTCCCCCTCCCCGTAAACGGGGAGGATTTTCTAGCTGTTAGAACCCCGCTGGCGCGGGCGAGATCGTCACCGTCGTGCCACCACGAATTTCCTGCACCTCCAACGCACGTTCGGCGATGCCGTCGCGGCTGAACCGGAACGCGCCGTCAATGCCCGAAAAGCCGTCCTTGTCGCGCAAGCGGTCCTCCGGGAACGACGCGCCGATCCGCCAGTCGCGCGCGATGCGGATGGTCAGCAATACCGCGTCATAGCCCATGCTCGACAGGCGATAGGGAGCGGCGCCGAACCGTGCGCGGTATTTGACCGCATATTGGCGGTAGAGAGTGTCGGGCACGCTGGCGAACCACGCGCCGTTGAGCGCCGGCTTGGCGGCGATCGATGCCTCGGTGTTCCAGCGTTCGGTGCCGAGCACGCGCGCGCCGGCCTCTCCGTTGCGCCGCAGCAGCGGGACGATCCCCGCCGCCGTCGCCCCGTCATCGACGACCAGGACCGCGCCGACCGAACCGGCCTTGCCGAGGCGCAACGTCGCGCCGGTGATCGACGGGTTGGTGTGATCGTAATTCTGCAGCGAGATCACCTGGCCCTTGGCGGATTCGACCGCGCGCAGAAACGCGGTCGAAGCGCGCTGGCCATAGACGCCGTTGGCGACCAGGCCGCCATAAGTAGTGATCCCCTGATCGCGGGCATAATCGACGACTCGCTCGATCGACTGGCCCGGCGAATAGCCCATCAGATATGCGCCCGATCCGGCCAGACTCGAATCGTTGGAGAAACTGATCACCGGAACCCCGGCGCGCTTGGCGATCGGACCGACCGCGCGAACGTCTTCGGCGAGCAAGGGCCCGAGAATTACCCGCGCGCCGTCATCGATCGCGCGCTGCGCCGCCGCGGCCGCGCCGGTCGCGGTGTCGTAAGTGGTGATGCGCAGCGAGCTGTTGTTGGTATCGAGCAGAGCGAGCTGGGTCGCATTGGCGATGCTCTTGCCGACGCCGGCATTGTTGCCGGTCAGCGGGACCAGCAAGGCCACCATGTGATGCTCGTTATCGGTCGGCAGGCCGGGCATCACCGGCGGGGCGACCGGCGGGGCGACGACCGCAGGACCGCGCTCTACCGGCGGTCCGGAGCGCGGCACGACGGTCGAACAGGCGCTGAGCACCAGCAGTCCGAACAGGAAAACCGCCCGCTTTAATTGCGTCAGTCGTTGCGGTGCGGTTGCTGCCTCTGCCATGACGGTCCCCTGATGTCTGATGTTCTTATGCCCGGTCTCTATATCGTCGCCACCCCGATCGGCAATCTCGGTGACCTGTCGCCGCGCGCGGCGCACGTACTGTCGAATGCCGCCTTGGTCGCGGTCGAGGATACGCGCGTGACGGCGGGACTGTTCCGCCACATCGGCATAAAACGGCCGATGATCGCCTATCACGACCATAATGCCGACCGCGTTCGCCCCGGACTGATCGAGCGGATGGGGCGTGAGGCGGTAGCGTTGGTCAGCGACGCGGGGACGCCGCTGATTTCCGACCCCGGCTATAAACTGGTCCGCGACGCGCGGGCGGCTGGGCACGCAGTGGTGACGATCCCCGGGCCGTGCGCGGCGATCGCAGCGCTGACCCTGGCCGGGCTGCCGACCGACCGGTTCCTGTTCATCGGCTTCCTGCCGGCCAAAGCAGGGGCCAAGGCGGAAGCGATCGCCGAAGTGGCGGCGATTCGCGCGACTTTGGTGCTGTACGAATCAGGCCCGCGGCTGGCGGCGACTTTGGCGCTGCTGGCGGAGAAGCTCGGCGACCGCGAAGCGGCGGTGACGCGCGAAATCACCAAGAAGTTCGAGGAAGCGGTGACGGGAACATTGTCGATGCTCGCCGCGCGTTATGCCGAAGCGGCGCCCAAGGGGGAGATCGTCGTGGTCGTGGCGCCGCCGGGCGAGGCGGCACCGGCGAGCGTGGAGGATGCGGATAGCGCGCTGGCCGAGGCGTTGACGCGGCTGCCCGCGAGCAAGGCGGCGGGGGAAGTGGCCAAGCGGCTGAACCTGGATCGCCGCGAACTCTACGCGCGGGCGATGGAGATGAAGAAGTGAGTGTGGAGCTCATCAATAGCCCCTCCCCTTCGGGGGAGGGGTCGGGGTGGGGGAGGCTTGGCTGAGCGCCGGAGACCCCACCCCACCCCCAACCCCTCCCCTGAAGGGGAGGGGCTTTAAGAGGGATCGCCGCGCCGCCGAGGCCTCGGGCCGGCGCGGGGAACGGATCGCTGCCTGGTGGCTTCGGCTCAAGGGCTGGCGCATCCTCGACAAGCGCGTCCGCACGCCGGCGGGCGAAGTCGACCTCGTCGCGCGCAAGGGCAATTTGATCGCGTTCGTCGAAGTGAAGATGCGCGCGACCGCGGCCGAACTCGATTTCGCGATCGACGAACGGCGGCTCGCTCGGGTAGCGGCGGCAGCCGAAGTATTGATGCCGCGTTATGCCGGGCCGGGCGACGATATCCGTGTCGACGTTATCCTGCTGGCGCCCGGCACCAGGCCTCGCCATATCGAGAATGCGTGGATCGGGTGACATAGCCGACTAATACGCTAAAGCATCAACCGTCATGCCAGCGAAAGCTGGCATCTCTGGCGGTAAAAGCCCGACGAGACCCCAGCGTTCGCTGGGGTGACGAGTAAGGAAAGAGAATCGCATGCCGCTGAATGTCGCCGTCCAGATGGATCCCATGGAGTCGATCAACATCGCCGGCGATTCGAGCTTTGCGCTGATGCTGACGGCGCAGGCGCGCGGGCACCGGCTATTCCATTATACCGCCGATGCGCTCAATTATCGCGACGGCCGTGTCTGGGCGAAGGCGCATCCGGTCACCGTCGAGCGCGTGGCCGGCAAGCATTTCAGCTTTGGCGAGCCGGTGAACCTGGATTTGGGCGACGAGGCCGATGTCGTGCTGATGCGCCAGGATCCCCCGTTCGACCTGGGCTATATCACCGCGACCCACCTGCTCGAGCGGATCGCGGACAAGACGCTGGTGGTCAACGATCCCGCCAACGTCCGCAACGCGCCGGAAAAGGTGTTCGTACTCGATTTCGCGCGCTTCATGCCGCCGACCTTGGTCACGCGCAGCCTGGAGGAAGCGCGCAAATTCCTCCACGAACATGGCGAGATCGTCGTCAAGCCGATCCATGGCAATGGCGGCAAGGCGGTGTTCAAGGTCGACCGCGAGGGCACCAATTTGTCGGCGCTGATCGAGGTGTTCAACATGACCTGGCGCGAGCCGCACATGCTCCAGGCGTTCCTGCCCGGCGTGGCCAGCGGCGACAAGCGCATCGTGTTGGTCGATGGCGAGATCGCCGGCGCGATCAACCGCATTCCGGGCGAAGGCGAATTCCGCTCCAACCTCGCGGTCGGCGGGTCGGCGGCGAAGACCGAATTGACCGCGAAGGAACGCGAGATTTGCGCGGCGCTCGGTCCCGAGCTCCAGAAGCGCGGGCTGCTGTTCGTCGGAATCGACGTGATCGGCGGCGAATGGCTGACCGAGATCAACGTCACCTCCCCCACCGGCATCGTCGCTATCGAGCGGCTCGACGGCGTGGATGTCTCGGCAATGATCTGGGACGCGATCGAGAAGAAGGTCGCGGCAACAGGATGACCGAGTGGTTTCTCGATGGCCTCGAACAATGGGGCTATGCGGCGATCTTCCTGTGGATGGCGCTGGAGAATATCATCCCGCCGATCCCGTCCGAGGTCATCATGGGCTTCGCCGGGATCGCGGTCGCGCATGGCAAGCTCAGCTTCGCCGGGGTGATGATCGCCGGCACCCTGGGCTCCACGATGGGCAATTATTTCTGGTACTGGATCGGCCGCAACGTGCCGTTGCAGAAGCTCAAGCCATTCGTCGACCGCAACGGGCGCTGGCTGACGGTCAGTTGGTCGGACGTCGAGCGAATCGACAATTTCTTCTTTCGCCACGGCCAATGGCTGGTGTTCGCGCTCCGCTTCGCACCGTTCGGACGGTCGATCGTGTCGCTGCCGGCCGGCATCTCGAAAATGCCGCGGTGGAAGTTCATCGTCTGGACATTGGCCGGAACGACGATCTGGAACGCGTTTCTGACCGGGGCGGGCTGGTATCTCGGCGCCAATTTCCGCGAAGCCGAAGGCTGGACCGGGCCGGCGGCGATCGCGATCTGCGCGGCAATTGCGGTCTGGTATGCGTGGCGCGTCGTGACGTGGAAGCCGCGGGCTTAGACTCGCGACGCCTGAAATTCCCCTCCCTGATAGGGAGGGGCTAGGGGTGGGTGCGCGCGTCTGCGCGCCTATAAAGACTCACTCATCGCTCACCAAAAAGCGCCGGACGAGGCATCGAGCCTCGCCCGGCGCAACACCCACCCCTTGATCCCCTCCCTTGCAGGGAGGGGAAAACTGCTTCCCTCAAGCCCGCGGATGCGCGTTCCGGTACACGTCGAGCAAATGCGCGGCGTCGACTGCGGTGTAGATCTGGGTCGAGCTCAGGCTGGCATGACCGAGCAATTCCTGAAGCTGGCGGAGGTCGGCACCGCGCCCCAACAGATGCGTCGCGAAGCTGTGCCGCAGCGCGTGTGGCGTCGTGCGGTCGGCCAGCCCGAGCCGGATCCGCGCCGCCTGAACGGATTTCCTGACCACGCCGGCCGATAGCGGCCCGCCCTTTGCCCCTCGAAACAGCGCTTCGGTCCGCACCACCGGCCAGGGCGACGCCGCGACATAGGCATGGATCGCCTCGCGCACCTGGGGCAACAGCGGCACGATCCGCGTCTTGTCGCGCTTGCCGGTGACCGCCATCGCCTCGCCCAGCGGCAATATCGCGCCGGTCAGCCCGACCGCCTCGCCGATGCGCAGCCCTGCGCCATAAAGCAGCAGCAGCACCGCCCAATCGCGCGCGGCAATCCAGGGTTCGGCGGCGTCCTCGGCGACTTCTTCGGCCAATGCGATTGCATCGGCGGGCGAGACCGGACGCGGCACGCCTTTCTTGGCGCGCGGCCCGCGCATCCGCGGCGACGCCTCGTCCCCCGCCGCCCATTTGAGGAAGGTCTTGACCGCCGACAGCTCGCGGGCAGCCGAGGAATTGCCCAGGCCCTGTCCACGCCGCCGCGCGAGATAGGCGCGCAAATCGGCCGCCGTCACGCGGCCGAGCGCCGCGCGATCCGCCTCCTCGCCCCAATGTTCGCCAAGAAACTGAACCAGGCGGACAGCGGTCGCCTCGTAGGCGCGGACGGTATGCGCCGAGCGCCGCCGGTCGCGCGACAAATGCTGGCCGAACTCGAGCGGCAGCGCCGTCACGGGCGCCGCGCTCGTTGCTTGGCCGAGACCGATTTGATCACCAGCCGCCCCTCGCCCGCCGGATCGATCGGCGTGGCAACGCTGGCTAGGGCGGCATCGATCAGCGCGGCGACCGCCGGGCTGTTCATGCGGTCGCCGACCAGCTTGACGTGGCGAACGGTATTGCCCTCGCCTTCCAGCAGTGCTTCGGGATCGGGCAATGTCGGGCCGTTGGACAGGAACAGGCTGACCCAACGCGGATAGCCAGCGACCGAGCAAATGATCGACTGGCGCTTCTCGCTCGCCCCAAACGCGATCGCGAGCGCGTTGTAATTGTCATAGACCAGGATCGTCGCGCCCGGCAGCCGCGCCGACACCATCGCCACCGCGCGCCGGATCGTCATCGCGATATCGGGCGTGAACTTGTCGATGAAACCGTCGAGTTGTTCCTGCGGGGTCACCCCGCTGTTCTAGCGCGACCTACTGGATGCGAACAGGTGGAACGCGGCTGCCAACGACTTGTCCGGTGCCGCGACCGATCGACCATAGCAAGCGCGGCTCGCGACGGTCCCAGCCGATCGCCTGGCCACCGGTCGGCATCGCGATCGTCGCGACGAGTTCGAGCACGCCACCGTTGGGCGGAACGCGAAAGGCGTAGAGTTCGGGGCGGTCGTGCCCCGACACGTAGAGCAGCCCGTCTCTGCCCCAGTCGCCTCCCGAGGCGCTCTTGGGAGTCATGCGCGCGATCACCCCTGCCGGGAACGACCAATGGCCGGTCTCGCGCCATCGCCGGTCATAGCGCACCAACGTGGTGAAGCTGCTGTCGCGTCCGGGCTCGCCGCCCTTGCCGCCGTAATTGGCGAAGCATGCCCAATAGTGCCTGCCATGCGGGACGACCCAGGTCAGTGAGCCATAACCATGCCCCAGCGATTTCGATCGCGTCAGGGTCATCGTGCGCGTATCGAACCAGTGGATCTGGCTCGACATCGGGACGCGAGGGTAATTGGAGGCAGCGCACATCAATTCACGGCCGATCGCGGTGCACGAATTGATGTGTTTGAACACCGCCTTGTCGCCATGCCAGGCGCCGATCTTGCGTCCGGTCGCGCGGTCGTATTTGCCGATATCGGCATTGGAGATCGCATAGACCGCATCGCGGTCGGCGGCGGCGCCCTGCGTCGCCTCCACCGCCTCGATCCGGCGCACCGGCTGGGCGACGAGATCGGACGCAGCGCCCAGCCAGAAGAGCAATGGCATCAACATCAGAACTTGACCGACACGCCGCCGTAGAAGGTGCGGCCATAGCGCTCGTTCTGGATCAGCCAATCGGTATTCCCGCCCTGATATTGGCGGGTCGGTTCGTCGGTCAGGTTCTGCGCCTCGAAGAAGAGGCGGGCGAATTTTGTCAGCTGCAAGCTCGCTTTGGCGTCGAGGCGGCGAAGGTCGTCATTATATTGGTCGTTATACGCCGGATCGCCGACCGCGATCAGCGCTTTGCCGGTATTGTGGAACGCCACCGACGCCTCGAACGGGCCCTTCTGATAGAATAGTTCGGCACCGTAGAGATATTTGGACTGGCTCGGGAAGCTCGAGGTGCGGCCGCTCGGGAGTGTCAGCGTCGAGTCGGTCAGCGTGCCGTTGATCGAGATCCCGAAGCCCGAGAGGAAGCCCGGCAGGAACGTCAGTTGCTGCTGATATTGCGCCTCGATGCCGATGATGTCGCCTTTGTCGGCATTGAACGGCTGGCTGACGCCGAACGTCGGATAGGTCACGCCGTTGAACGTGTAGTTGGTCAGCAATGTCGCCTTGCTGAAGATCGGGTCCTTGATGACCTTGGCGAATACGCCGACGCTCAACAGGCCGCCCTTGGCGAAATACCATTCGCCGGTCGCATCGAAATTGTGTGCGACGTACGGCTTCAGGTCGGGGTTGCCGAGCGACATCGACGGCGGCAGATTGATCGTGTCGACCGAACCGCCGGGCGACAGCAATGAATATTCGGGGCGGCCGATGCTCTTGGTATAGGCCAGGCGAAATACGGTCTTGGGCGACGGATCGATCCGTACGATCAGCGAAGGCAGCCAATCGCCGTACGAACTGCTGCGGCTCGCCGGAATCACCGTCGCGTTGTTCTGCAGCTGGAAGCCGAGGATATCGAGGTCGGTGCGTTCGTAGCGCAAGCCGGGGGTCACGGTGATCGCGCCGAACTTGAGGCTCGCCATGACATAGCCGCCCCACACTTTTTCGCTCAGGCTGAAATCGGCGGCGGTGTTGTTGATCAGCGTGGTCGTGGCATCGAGCGGCATCAATGCGTCGCCAAGATGCTGGTTGGTGAAGGCGTTCAGCGCGGCGATGTCGAACACCGGGCTGTTGCGGAAGCATTGGTTGGTGTCGGCGCTGTTCGGATAGACGCAGATTCCCGGCGCGCCGAGATTATACTGGCCGAGCGTCCAGCGGTTGGCGCTGGCCGACGCGCGGACATAGGTCGGGTTGTTCTGGTCGAAATCGCGATCGCTGTTGCGATATTTGGCGCCGAACTTGACGAAACCGCGATCGCCCAGGTCCCAGGTACCGTCGATCTTGCCCTGCCAGATCTTCTCGGTATTGAGCTGATGCGAGTAGGTGTACTGGCGGAACTGCATCTGGTTCGCCGTGCATTCGGTCGCAGGCGTCGCGGTGTAGATCTTGTCCGAAAAATCGAAATTGACCGTGCCGGGATTGCAGCGAAACTGCCAGATCGGGAACTGGTCCAGCGTCTCGTTCTTCGAATAGGCCGCGACGTAATCGAGCTTGAGCCGGCCGAACTCGCTGGCCCCGCCGGCCATGGTGGTGAACAGCCATTTCGCCTTATAGTCGAGCCGCAAATCCTCGCGCCGCTCGGCACCCGACCCGGTGACCGTGCCGGTTTCGCCGTCGGGGTTCAGCGTGAAGGCCGGACTGTTGACCAGCGCGGCGGTGGCGAAGTCGAGGCGGTAGCGCGGACGGATCTCGTTCTCGGTGAACTTGGAATAGACGCCGCGGATATAGAAGCTTTGATGCTCGCTGGGCCGCCAGTCGAACGATCCGGTCGCACCGGTGCGACGGCGGTCGAGCGAATATTCGGTATATTTGATATTGTCCGGCACCCCGCCGCGGGCGAAATTCTTGCCGTTGAGGGCCGAATTGGGCTTCCAATTGTCCGGATAGAAGCCCTCGGAATTGAAGTCGCGATCCGAATAGCTGATCCCGAGCGCGAGGCCGAACTGCCCATCGGCGCCGAACCGGCCGGCGACCGAGAGATCGCCGGCAATCGGTACCTTCTTGTTGAGCGTCTGATACCCGCCCTTGAAGCTGCCGACGACGTTGAACGCCTTCTTGAAGTCGAACGCGGTCTGCGGAACCAGGTTGATCGTGCCGCCAATCCCCTGCCCGTCCATATCGGCGGTCTTGACCTTGGCGACCTCGACCCGATTGAGCAACTGGCCCGACAGGATGTCGAGCGGAAGCGAGCGCGTGGTGCCGTCAGGATTGCCGACCTCGAGGCCGTTCAGCGTGTAGTGGTTGAGGTTCGACGGCACGCCGCGGATCGCGACATAGCGCCCTTCGCCCTGGTCGTAGGTGACGCCGACACCGGCAAGATGCTCGACCACTTCGGCGACGTTGCGATCAGGCAAGCGACCGATCTCGTCGGCCGCCGAGACGTCGACCACGCCGATCGCGTTGCGCTTGGCCTCGATCGAACGGATCTGCTGCGCGCGCTGTCCGGTGACGACGATATCATTTGGCGTCTCGGCGGATGCGGTTTCCGACCCCGTCCTCGGTGACGCCGGCGTGTCGTCCGGAGCCGATTGCGCATGCGCGGCAGTGGCGGTTCCTATGGCGATGGCAGCGGTAGCGGCGAGCAGGATCGGCTTCACGAGCATTTCCCCCAAAATGGATCGAGTCTCGTGGCCGATGGCCCTGATTTGGGTCAGACGCGGGTCATTCCGGCGTCGGATCAGGGACTCCATGATGACAAAGCGATGAAATCGCCGCATCGCGGCAACCTGCTGGAAATACATGCGGCCGTCGCGAGCCGAGCATGAGGTTTCCCCACGCCGACGGAATCGCCATATGAGCGGCAATGTCCCGCGCTCGCGTCCTCGTCATGAACTCCGCTCTGGGTCCGCTCGATTATCGCGTGCCGCATGGCATGACGGTCGAGCCGGGGTCGCTGGTGGTCGCGCCTTTGGGTCCGCGCCAGCTGCTCGGCGTGGTGTGGGAGCCCGAGCGGATGCCGTCGGACGCCGAGGTCGGCGACAATCGGTTACGCAACCTGATCGACGTGCTGCCGGTACCGCCGCTGACCGATGCGATGCGGCGGCTGATCGAGTGGACGGCGGATTATTATCTCGCTTCCCCGGTCTCGGTGGCGCGGATGGCGCTGCCCTCCTCCTCCGCGCTCGAAGGCGCGCGGACCGTTACCGAATATCGCCCGACCGGGCATGTCCCCGACCGGCTGACGCCGCAACGCGCCCAGGCATTGGAGCGGATCGGCGACCGCCAGGGTCTCGTCCGCGAGCTGGCGACGATCGCCGACGTGTCCGACGGCGTGATTCGAGGCCTGGTCAAGGTCGGCGCGATCGAGGCGGTTGAGGTCGATATCGACAGCCCCTTTCCGCTCCCCAATCCCGGCCACGACGTCCCGGTTCTGTCCGAAGAGCAGCAGCGCGCCGCCGACGCGCTGACCGCCGACGTCGCCGCGCATGCCTTCAAGCCGACTTTGCTCGACGGGGTGACCGGATCGGGCAAGACCGAGGTCTATTTCGAGGCGATCGCCTCCGCGATCCGCGCCGGGCGCCAGACCCTGGTGTTGCTCCCCGAGATCGCGTTGACCGAACCGTTCCTGCAGCGCTTCACCGCGCGCTTCGGGTGCGAGCCGGTGGCGTGGCATTCGGGGCTGCGCCAGTCGCAACGGCGGCGCGCCTGGCGCGCAATCGCTACCGGCCAGGCGCTGGTCACGGTCGGCGCGCGCTCGGCATTGTTCCTGCCTTATTCCAATCTCGGCCTGATCGTCGTCGACGAGGCGCACGAGACCAGCTTCAAGCAGGAAGAGGGCGTGCATTACCATGCGCGCGATGTCGCGGTGATGCGCGGCAAGTTCGAGGACATTCCGGTCGTGCTCGCCACTGCCACCCCGGCGATCGAGACGCGCCAGCAGGTCGAGATCGGCAATTATGCCGAAGTGAAGCTGCCCGGCCGCTATGGCGCCGCGGAAATGCCCGATATCGAGGCGATCGATCTGTTGCTGGACCCGCCGGAGCGCGGCCGCTGGATCGCGCCCAAATTGGTTAAGGCGATCGACGAGACCCTGGCGCGCGGCGAGCAGGCGCTGATGTTCCTCAACCGCCGCGGCTACGCGCCGCTGACCTTGTGCCGCGCCTGCGGGCATCGCTTCCAATGCCCCAATTGTACGGCCTGGATGGTTGAGCACCGGCTGGTCCGGCGGCTGAGCTGCCACCATTGCGGCCACGTCATGCCGACGCCGCGCGCATGCCCTGAATGCAAGGAAGAGGATTCGCTGGTCGCCTGCGGGCCAGGCGTGGAACGCATCGCCGATGAAGTGGCGGCGCTATGGCCCGAAGCGCGTACCGCCATCGTCACCAGCGACACGATCTGGTCCCCGGCCAAGGCGGCTGAGTTCGTCAACCGAATGGAAGCGGGCGAGATCGACATCGTCATCGGGACCCAGCTCGTCACCAAGGGCTATCATTTCCCCAATCTGACCCTGGTCGGGGTGATCGACGCCGATCTTGGCCTCGGCGGTGGCGATTTGCGCGCGGCGGAGCGCACCTTCCAACAAATCATGCAGGTGGCGGGGCGCGCCGGCCGCGGCGAGAAACCCGGCCATGTCTTCATCCAGACGCACGACCCCAAGGCGCCGGTGATGGAAGCGTTGGTGTCGGGTGACGCCGACGCGTTCACCGCAGCCGAGACCGAGGCGCGGCGCGAGGCCGGCGCCCCGCCGTTCGGCCGCTACGCCGCGATCGTGGTCAGTTCGGAAGATCAATCCGCCGCTTATGACATCGCCAAGCTGGTGGGCCGAACCGCCCCGCGGGTCGACGGGATGGAAGTCTACGGCCCCGCCCCGGCCCCGCTGGCGATGCTGCGCGGCCGCCATCGCTATCGCCTGCTGATCCACGCGCGGCGCGGACTCGACGTCCAGGACGTGATCCGCGCCTGGCTCGGCGGGCTCGATTGGCCGTCCAAGGTTCGCGTCATTGTGGACGTTGATCCCTATAGCTTTGTTTGAGCTGCAAAAGGCCAGGTAGACGCGCAGGAAAATAACCCGCCGACCGATCGCGCATTGAAGCGCGGCGCGTTTCGTGGAAGGGCTCTGCGCCATGGCGCGTTTCTTTCGCTTGCTGGCGATTCTATCGGCTTTCGCCTGGGTGGCGACGCCCTCTCTTGCCGCCGCCGACGACATCGCCGCGGCGTCGCGTAGCGTCGTCCGGGTCGTGACGATCGCGATCGTCGATCAGGAAGTGGTTGGATTCGGCCATGGTTCGGGCTTCGCGGTCGGACCCAATCGGATCGTCACCAACGCGCATGTCGTCGAGCTCGCACAGAAATATCCCGACAATGTCGTCATCGGTGTGGTGCCCTCTGAGGGATCCAAATCGTACCAGGGCCGCGTCGTCGCGATCGATGCCAAGCGCGACCTGGCGCTGATCGAAATCACCGGCGCCGCCCTGCCGGTGGCGACGCTGTACACCGGTGCGCCCGACGACAGCATGGGGCTCGTCTCGCTCGGCTATCCGGGCAATGTCGACCTGGCGACCGCGCAATCGGCGGCGGATTATATCAAGCCGCTGGCGCCGGTGCGTTCCGAAGGGTCCTTGTCGGCCAGCCGCAATATCGACGGCATCAACGTGCTGCTCCACAGCGCGAGCATCTCGCGCGGCAATTCGGGCGGCCCGCTGCTCGACCGCTGCGGACGCGTGATGGGAGTCAATTCGGCGATCACTCGCGGCGAAGATGGCGATGCCAATTTCGCCTTCGCGATCGCCGAGAGCGAGCTTGCCGGCTTCCTGCGCGAGCACCGGCAGGCGTTCAACACGGTCGACATTCCCTGCATGAGCCTCGAAGCGCGGCTGAGCGCCGATGAGGCGGCGGACTCCGCGGCGCGCGAGGCGGCCGATGCGTCGCGGCGTGATTCCGCCGCGCGCGACCAGGCCAGCCGCCAACAGGCGGTCGAAGCGGCGCGGCTCAATGCCCAGCGCGCCAGCGAGAACGTCATGGCGATCTCGGCCTTGCTGCTCGTACTCGGCGCGTTGACCGTCGGCGGCGGCGGTCTGCTCTATTCGCGCGGACGCCAGCGCGAGGCGATCTGGGCGGGATCGGCCGGCGGCGTGCTGATCGTCGCGGCGGTCATCGTCTTCCTGTTGCGGCCGAGCGAGGAGCCGATGCTGCCCCCGGGCTTTGCGGTACCCGTCGCGACGCCGACTCCGTCGGCGGCGGGCGCGAGCTCGCTGGGCAAGATGGCATGCAAGTTCCAGCCCGACCGCAGCCGCGTGACGGTGTCGGCCACCGCCGACGTCAATCTCGATTGGGGGCAGGACGGGTGCTTGAACGGCAAGACGCAATATGCCGATGACAACGGCAAATGGACGCGCGTGCTGGTGCCGAACGACGAGCAGACCGTATCGGTACTGCAATTCGACCCCGAGACGCGGACCTACACCGCCTATCGCTATTTCCTGAGCGCGGTGCAGATGGACGCCGCGCGTAAGGTGCGCGCGCAGAGCCCGCTCAAGCAATGCAGCGCCGATGCCGGCGCGCGCAACAATCTGATGGTGCAACAGCAGTCGATCCGCGCCGCCTTGCCGACGACCTATAGCGAGAAATTGGTTTACGCCTGTTCGACCACGCCCTGACGGCGACGGACCCAAAGCGGGGTCATGAACCGACCGCGCCGCCACGCGACATAGAGCAGCACGAGTCCGAAGGCGGTCGCGACGACGATCGCGGGAAGCGACGCTTCGGCGCCGAACGCACCGCCGGTCAACAGGTCGGAGCCGCGAATATCGGGCCGCAGCACGCCGTCCATATTTTCCCCGGAAACCGGGATGCCATACAGACCGCCCTGAGCCAGGTTCCACGCCGCATGGAGGCCGATCACTGCCCACAGCCTGCGGGTGATCATGTAGATCGCCGCCAGCATGATTCCGGCTTCGAACATGATCGCGATACCCGCGAGCAGCGTCGCATTCGGATTATGCAGATGCAGCGCGCCGAATAGGACCGCCGACAGGACCAACGCTGCCCAGCTTCCGAGCCAGCGCTCGACCAGTCGAAAGAACCAGCCGCGGAACATGATTTCCTCGGTCACACCCGACAGGATCGCGATCGCCAGCGCCGGGACGAGCACGCTCCAGGGATGCGTACCGATCACGCGATATCCGCCAAACACGGCAATCACACCGACGATGATCGAAAAGAGGATCAGGCCGGTCAAAAACCCCGCCCCCAATTCGGACGCCGCGCCCGGCATCGCAAACTCGCGCGCCGGTTGCCCCTCCACCCAGTAGCGAAAGGCGGCATAGACGGCGATGAACAGCACTGCGACGGTGACGGCAGCGGCTAGCATACCCGCCGGACCGCTCACGGTCCCGCTGATCACCTTTCCGATCTCGCCGGTCACGATGATTGCGCAGAATGCCGTCAAGACCGCGAGAACGAGCAGCATCGCCGGGTGGCGCAGGATCCTGAGCGTCGGCGTCGATTGATCGTCTTCGTCCATGCCACCTCCGTCCGCCGCGAGCCTAGATCAACAGGTGTCTTGCGCAAGCAATTCGGATATCCGGGAATGAAAGGGAATCGGCTGGCGTCGGATGACAAGGCCGGGCGGTCGCGACGACATTGGGGAAAAGAGCGATGAAGCGACTTGGCCTGCTGGCTTGCCTGGCGTTGATCGGCGCAGCGGACACGCCCCCCTCCCCGGTGGTTATCCCGGTGACCGTGGCGCCCGCGCTGGGCGATCATTTCTCGGGGCGACTGATTGTCTTCGCCGAAAAGGCCAAGCCCGACGCCAAGCCGGCGACCGCAGTCGATTTCTCGCCGTTCGAGCCGACCGGCGCGTCGATCGCGGCACGCGAGGTGAGCGACCTCGGCCCCAATATGGTCGCGCAGATCGACGGCGAGGCCGATGCCTTTCCCGCGCCGCTGTCGAGCCTGCCGCCCGGCACCTATCGCGTCCAGGCGGTGCTCGATCGCAACCACAATTACAATTATGGCGGCCGCGATGCCGGCGACCTGGTGTCGAAGGTCGTCGAGGTGACGCTGCCCGGCAAGCTGCCGACGATCGCGCTCGACACGATGATTCCGGCCGATGATCCGACGGCGATGCTCGCGCGCCTGTCGCCCAAGGAGCGGCCGCCAGTCGAAGCCGCACTTGCCCAGCTCAAGCCGGTCGAGTTCCAAAGCAACGCGCTGACCATTTTTCGTGGGACACCAACATCGATCCGCGGCTGGGTCGCGCTGCCGCCCGGCTATGATGGCAAGACCAAATTCCCCACCGTCTATTCGGACAGCGGCTTCGGCGGGACGCTCGCGTCCGAGCGGATGCAGGGCGCGCGCATTTCGGCGATGATGGCCGATCATTCGCTGCCGCCGATGATCTGGGTGTTCCTCGATCATAGCGGCGCAACCGGAACCAACGAATTCGCCGATTCGGTCAATAACGGTCCCTGGGGCAAGGCGCTGACCGAGGAACTGATCCCCGCGCTCGAGCGCCAATATGCGATGGACGCCAGGCCGAGCGGGCGCTTCCTGACCGGGCATAGTTCGGGCGGCTGGTCGACGCTCTGGCTCCAGGTTCGCTATCCAAAACTGTTCGGCGGCAGCTGGCCGACCTCACCCGACCCAAGCGACTTCCACAATTTCACGAATATCGACCTCTACGCACCGGGCGCGAATTTCTACCGCGATGCCAAGGGCCAGCCGATTCCATTGGTCCGCGATCACGGCAAATTGATCGCGACGATGGAGCAATTCGCCCGCGCCGAGGCAGTGCTCGGCCCCTATGGCGGCCAGATCGCCTCGTTCGAATGGGTGTTCAGCCCGCGCGGCGCCGATGGCCGGCCGGCGCCGGTGTTCGATCGTGCGACCGGCAAGGTCGATCCCGCCGTGATCGCTTATTGGCGCGACAATTACGACATCGCCAATATCGTCACGCGCGACGCCGCGGTGCTGCGCCCCGACCTCGACGGCAAGATCCACCTGGCTGTGGGCACTGCCGACACCTTCTATCTCGATGGTCCGGCGCATCTGCTCGAGGCAGCGATGGCCAAGGCGCGGATCAAGGCGAGCTTCACCTATCTGCCCGACAAGACGCACTTCGACCTCTATGTCCGCGGCGACGACAAGATGGCGCTGATGAAGGACAATGCCTGGGCGATGTATGCCGTGGCGCGGCCGGGGATGAAGCGCCCGGCGCCTTAAGCTTCACTAGGGCTTTCCCCTCCCTGCAAGGGAGGGGATTAAGGGGTGGGTTGAGCGTTGGGCGGGGCTCGATGCCCCGTCCGACGCTGCTTTTCCGGGTCGCCGACGAGTTTTTGTGAGCGCGCAGACGCGCGCACCCACCCCCTGCCCCTCCCTGCAAGCAGGGAGGGGAGTTCAAAGACGTCGCTTAAGCCCGGTCGATCCGCGCCGCGAAGCACCCTGCGCGGGCGTTGTACGCCTGGAGATAGGCGACATTCGGATCCTCCAGCCACGGCCCGATCGCCTCGGCCAGCTCGCCGCCGTCCATCACATCGCCCTTGAGCATCATCCCATCGGCATCGAACGCGCGCAGCGCGAGCAGGCGGCAGGAGAGTTGCTCGGGCACTGCATCGCGATATTCCGCCGCCCGCTCGGCGCCTTCGCGGACGAAGATCGCGTAGCTCGCACGATAGGGGCTATCGACCGGCAAATGCTGGTAGTTGATGAGGATCAGATTCTCGCCCAACTCGGCATCCTCGAGCGTCACGCGACACGGAAAGCCAGGCTTCTCATCGGCGCGGCGGCGCACCGCACCGAAGGCGGCGAGTTCGCCGTCGCTCAGTCCATAGAGCGGCTTGAACGGGGTGGGATCGAGCCCGCGGATGACATACGCCATTACTTCACTCCTTCGCGATCGAGCAGAACGGTCTTACGGTCGACGCCATAGGCATAGCCGCCCATCGAGCCGTCGCTGCGCAGCGCGCGGTGGCAAGGGATGACGACCGCGACATGATTGGCGCCGCACGCGCTGCCGACGGCACGCACTGCCTTGGGGTTGCCCGCGATGGCGGCGAGCTCGGCATAGGACCGCGTCTCCCCCGCGGGGATGTCGCGAAGCGCTTGCCATACTGCCTCTTGAAAGGCGGTGCCCTGGACGTCGATCGGCAGATTCTGGTCGCGATCAGGCGATTCGACCTTGGCGACGACGCGCGCGGCAAGGTCGCCGAGCGCGGCGCCTCCAGGGACGATCTCGGCCTTGGGAAAATGCTTGGCGAGGTCGAGCGCATCCTCGTCGAACGAAACGCGGCACAATCCCTTGTCGGTAGCGGCGATCAGCAACTTGCCCAGGCTGGTATCGGCGATCGTCCAGCGGATCGTCACCCCTGCCCCGCCCTGCCGCCAGGCGCTCGGGGTCATGCCCAGCCGCTTGGCGCCGCCTTCGTAGAAGCGACTGGGGGCTGAATATCCAGCCTCGTAGATCGCATTGGTGACCGAGCTTTCTTCCTTGAGTGCCTGGGCAACGCGGGTGGCGCGCAGACCGCGGAGATAAGCGGCCGGCGTCACCCCGGTGGCGCGCTTGAACAAGCGGTGGAAATGGTGCGGCGCATAGCCGACCTCCGCCGCCAACACCTCGAGCGGGATCGCCTCCTCCGCCGCTTCTAGCAGCGCAATAGCGTTGGCCACCGCGATGCGATCACGGCCAACCTCATCGGGCTTGCAGCGCAGGCAGGCGCGGAACCCAGCAGCCCGCGCGCCGGCGGCATCGCGATGGAACTCGACATTCTCGCGTCTCGGATGCCGCGCCGGGCAGCTCGGCTTGCAATAGATGCCGGTCGTCTTGACCGCGACGACGAAGCGTCCGTCATGCGCGCGGTCGCGAGCCTCGAAGGCCGCCCAGGCGGCGTCGATATCGATGGGGGTTTCGGTCGTCATGCAGCCTATGTAGGCGCCCGCGCACTTCCCCACATCCCGGCGTTTGCGGCCAAAGCGGCAACGGGATTACGCCGCCTTGGCGGGCCGATCGATCGTGTAGATCACGTGCGTCACGGGCTTGCCCGCCATCTCGGCATGATGGCGCCGATCGGTCAGCTTGCCGCCGATCTTTTCGACCGCGCGGCGCGAGCGGACATTGGTCTCGCCGATCATGAACATCGCCCGCGACACGCCGGCAAAGGCATGATCGAGCATCAACCGCTTCATCTCGCCATTATAGCGCCCGCCCCAATGCGACCGCGCGAGGAAGGTCCAGCCGATCTCCACTTCATCCGGCTCGGCGCGGCCAAAATCGTAGCGCGAGCTGCCAATCACCGCCCCGCTCGCGCGGTCGATCGCGACCAGCATCCCGCCCGAGGCGAGGCCGTCGGCAAAGAAGCGGCGGAACACCGGCTCCTGCCAGCGATCGTGCGCCGGATGGACTTCCCAGACCAGCGGGTCGGTGGCGACCGCGAACAGCGCGTCGAAATCGTCGGGAGCAGCGGGGCGAAGCTCGATCAGCTCGCCGATCAAGTGTGGCTGGCGGTCGAGCACCTGGTCACGCAATCAAGAGAACGACCGGCACGACGATGCCGAGTGCCAATGCAATGAGTGACTTGCGACGCATATTGCGCGTGCCCAGGGCGATGGTCAGGCCGATCAGCGTCGTGACGAACAAACCGATTGCGGTCAGCAGCGCGAAGATCTTGAGCGGTGTGAAAGCGTCCGCATCGTGACCGCCGCTGCCGGGCCGCGCCGCTCCCGCCGGTTTGCGCGCTGGTTCGGCCGGGCGCGGCTTGGGCAACGCCTGTTTCTTGTGGATTCCGGCGATCGCCGAGACCCAGGCGGCCGGCGGCGGATTGCGCTGGTCCTGCCACCCCAGCACCTGGATCAACCCGCTAAACGCGAAGAACAGGATCGCAGGGGCGAGGGACACACCGATAAGGTGGTGCCATTGGCGCAGGCTGCGGAGCGTGGTGCCTTTCATTGGCCCGCCTTAGGCAGCGGCAGTATCGCGGACAAGCCGGATCAGGACATCAGCCGCTCGTAGAAACCGCCATAGCGCCCGGCGGGATCGACCAGGTGGATTTCGAGAATCCAGAAGCGTTCGTTACCATTGGGGTCCGGGTCGCGCAGCCGCGTCGTGTTCTCCGGATTGATCCGGTAGAAATCCTTGTCGCCGGGCAGATGCGCGTGCGGGAATTCGCCGACGACATGCCCGGCGATGACGCCGCCGAACCGCCAGCCCGCCGCCGCCGCGCTGTCGCACGCGAAGGCGTAGAGCTCGGCACCGGTGATATCGGGATGCGCGTCGAACTGCGCTTTGACCTTGTCGAACTGGACCGGGAGGTCGGCAACCAGGCGGATCTTGTCGGGATCGTTGCCGACGACATAGGAGCGGCCGACATCGGCTTCCCAATCGTCGAACACCGGGCCGAGATCGAGGAACACCAGATCGTCCTCGGCGATCGTCAGCACCGGCGGATTCTCGCGCGCGGTAGCGAGGCCGTTGACCCCGGCATGGACGATGCGCTTGTGCCAATGCTTCTCGACCCCGAATTCGTCGCGCGCCAGGGCATAGATGTCCTGCTCGACCTCGCGCTCGGTCCGGCCCGGCGCGATCAATCCCAGCGCTTCGATCCGATCGAGCAATGTCTGCGCGATGTCCTGGGCGGCGTGAAGCTCGGCATGGCGCGCGGCGGGCGAGAGCGTGGCGTGAGTCATCGCGTGTCCAATAGGCGGTCGCACCACGCTGGGCCAGCGATCAGAGCCTATGCGCGTCGAGCCAACGGGCGATCAGTGCCTGTGCCGCCGGCGTGAACACCACTTCGTGTCCGACGCCCGGAACGACCGCGCGATCGGCAGCTGGGCGCAGCATCTTGAGCAAGGCGCTGTTCTCCGGAGGAATGGTCGTGTCGGCCGCACCGTGGATCAGCAAGGTCGGGCAGGCGATGCGGCCGATCTTGGCCGCCGTGTCGAACCGCTCGCTGACCAACAAATTGGCGGGAAGCCACCAGAAGCGGGCCGCGGCGACATGGGCGATGCTGGCATAAGGAGCGACCAGGATCAGCGCGCGGGGCTTTTGCTCGATCGCCATCTGCGCGGCGACGCCGGTGCCGAGCGAATAGCCGATGATGACGATGCGGTCGGCGGCGATCCCGTTCGCCGTCATCCACGAGCGCGACGCGCGCGCGTCGCGATAAAGTCCTTGCTCGTCAGGAATGCCGGGCGCACCGTTGAAGCCGCGGAATTCGGGCAGCACCGCGCCATAGCCCGCGGCCACCAGCGAGCGCATCGCAACCGCGCTGCCCAGCACCGAATCGCCGTTGCCGTGGAAGAACAGGATCACCGGCTTGCCAGGCTGCGGCGGATGATAGAGCAGCCGCCCGCGCAAACCGTCAGAAGTCGTGATGGTGACGTCGCGATAGTCGCTCAGATCGGGATTGACTGCCGCGGTCCCGAAATACCAACCGGGATAGATCAGCCGCCGCTGGAATGTGTAAAGCAGCCCGACGATGGCGATATAGATCAGTGCAGCCGCGGTCAGCAGCCGGATCGCGGCCCGGCGCAACCCGCGGCGCACTATTTCTTCTTGTCCTTCTGCGCCTTCATGCTCTTCGAGATGACGATCTCGGCCAGCCGCGCGCCGGGGATGAAGATGCCCGCCGCTTCGACCCCCGCATTGATCAGGAATTCGGCGTCGATCTTGTGCCCAAGGAACTGCTCGAACGTACTGCCGCCGGTCCGCGTGTCGCCGGTCACCCCGTCGAACTCGACCACCGCTTCCTTGCCCTGCCAGCGATAGCGGAAGGCGTAGACCGGCCGATAATAGAGGTCGATGTGATGGAGCGAGAGCTTCTCCTCAAGCACCTTGTCGGCCTCGATCCGCTCGATCGAGCTCGCCAGCACGTCGCGCACCAGCATCGACGCCTTGGCGGTCGGCGGCACCACCACCGCGCCATCGGCCGCCGCTTTGGCAAGGCCCGCGGCGTCGATGATCTTGGCTTCGTGCTGGACGTATTGCGCGGCGCTAGGGTCGGGGCTGCCGCTGATCGCGTCGTAATAGACTTCGCGATGGATCTCGTCGTGGCAGGTTTCGGTGCCGGTCAGCGTATAGGCGCCCGAGGTGACCTCATGCGTCTTGCCGTCGATCTCGACTTTGGTGACGTTGGCGTCGACCGCGACGCGATAGTCCTTTCGCCGCTCATAGATCATCGTCGCGGTGCAGCCGATGCGAAAGAAGGGCTGCAGCCGCCGCTCGCGATAGATCACTTCATACTCGTCGTCCTTGGGGCGCGACAGGAATCCGGTGATCTTCGCCATCGTCCCGAACGCATCGGTCCGCTTGGTCCAGGCGCGTCCCTCCGCATGGTCCATGTTGAACCGGTCGGCGAGGATCAGCACGCGTTCTTCGGCGAGTTCGACGTCCATTTGGCACCCCTATATGCGCTTTTGCACACTTCCTCGCTGCATCGGTCAAGCACGGATAGGCGAAATTCGCCCTCTCGTGCCTCCTAGCCCTCTCCCGCAAGCGGGTGCACCGGGTCCGGTCATGCCCCCGGCATGACCTGAACAGCGCGGGGCGCTGTTCACCCGGTGCAGGTTGGGTGAGGGTCTTCTTTCTTCTTCCAAGCGGCTGGTGCAAAAAAGAAGAAAGAAGACCCTCACCTTCCCACCGCTTCGCGGCGGGCCCCTCCCTCTCCCGCAAGCGGGAGAGGGGTATGTCGGAGTCCCCATCAAACGTCCGATGGCACCTCATCCTAAAGCACCGGGTTGCATCCCCAGCCCCCCGATGCTAACCGCGCGCCAACCCATAGAGGGCGCCTCAGGGCTGCCCTCTTTTCGTATGGGGCCACATACCCTTTTGAAAAGGACCATCATCGCGTGGAGCAATCCGGCGGTATTCAAGCGAGCTTAGGTGGACGGTACGCAACCGCGCTGTTCGAGCTCGCCCGCGAATCGAAGTCGATCGACACGGTCGAAGCGAGCCTGGCGACGATCCGCCAGGCGCTGGCCGAATCGGCCGACTTCAAGACGCTGACCACCAGCCCGCTGATCGGCCGACTCGACGCCGCCAGGGCGGTCGCCGCCGCGGCCGGCGTGATGAAGCTCGACGCGACGACCACCAGCTTCCTGGGCGTGCTCGCGCACAACCGGCGGCTCGGCCAGCTGCCGGCGATCATCCGCGCGTTCCGCGGCCTGGCGTCGCGCTATCGCGGCGAGACCACGGCCGAAGTGACCTCGGCGCATCCGCTGAGCGCAGCACAGGTGAGCGAGCTCAAGCAGCAGCTCCGCCAGCGCGTCGGCCGCGAGGTCGCCGTTGAATTGAATGTCGACCAGTCGCTGCTCGGCGGCCTGGTCGTTCGTATCGGATCGCAGATGATCGATTCCTCGATCCGTACCCGTCTCAATACCCTCGCGCACGCGATGAAAGGCTGAAGGTTTAGAACATGGACATCCGCGCCGCAGAAATCTCGAAGGTCATCAAGGACCAGATCGCCAATTTCGGCACCGAGGCCGAGGTCTCGGAAACCGGCCAGGTGCTGAGCGTCGGTGACGGCATCGCCCGCATCCACGGCCTCGACAACGTCCAGGCGGGCGAGATGGTCGAGTTCGCCAATGGCGTGCAGGGCATGGCGCTCAACCTCGAAGCCGACAATGTCGGCGTCGTGATCTTCGGCTCGGACGCCGAGATCAAGGAAGGCGACGTCGTCAAGCGGACCGGCACCATCGTCGACGTCCCCGTCGGCAAGGGCCTGCTCGGCCGCGTCGTGGACGGCCTCGGCAATCCGATCGACGGCAAGGGCCCGATCGTCGCCGAGAAGCGCAGCCGCGTCGAGGTGAAGGCGCCGGGCATCATCCCGCGCCAGTCGGTCAGCGAGCCGATGCAGTCGGGCCTGAAGGCGATCGACGCACTCGTCCCCGTCGGCCGCGGCCAGCGCGAATTGATCATCGGCGACCGTCAGACCGGAAAGTCGGCCGTCGCGATCGACACCTTCATCAACCAGAAGACGGTCAACGCTGGCGACGACGAGTCGAAGAAGCTCTATTGCGTCTATGTCGCAATCGGCCAGAAGCGCTCGACCGTCGCGCAGCTGGTCAAGACGCTGACCGAGAACGGCGCGATGGAATATTCGATCGTGGTCGCGGCGACCGCGTCGGAGCCCGCCCCGCTGCAGTTCCTGGCGCCCTATACCGGCACCGCGATGGGTGAATATTTCCGCGACAACGGCATGCACGCGCTGATCGTGTTCGACGATCTGTCGAAGCAGGCGGTCGCCTATCGCCAGATGTCGCTGCTGCTGCGCCGCCCGCCGGGCCGCGAAGCCTATCCGGGCGACGTCTTCTATCTCCACTCGCGCCTGCTCGAGCGCGCCGCCAAGATGTCGGACGCGATGGGCGGCGGATCGCTGACCGCGCTGCCGATCATCGAGACCCAGGCGGGCGACGTGTCGGCCTACATCCCGACCAACGTGATCTCGATCACCGACGGCCAGATCTTCCTCGAAACCGATCTGTTCTTCGCGGGCATCCGTCCCGCCATTAACGTCGGCCTGTCGGTATCGCGCGTCGGCTCGGCCGCGCAGACCAAGGCGATGAAGAAGGTCGCCGGCTCGATCAAGCTCGAGCTTGCCCAGTATCGCGAGATGGCGGCGTTCGCGCAGTTCGGCTCGGACCTCGACGCGTCGACCCAGAAGCTGCTCAACCGCGGCGCGCGCCTGACCGAGCTGCTCAAGCAGCCGCAGTTCAGCCCGCTGCCGTTCGAGGAGCAGACGGTGTCGATCTTCGCCGGTACCGCTGGCTATCTCGACGCGGTGCCGACGCTCGACGTGGTGCGCTACGAAGCGGCGATGCTCGCCGACATGCGCGCGAACCACGCCGGCATCCTGAAGGCGATCCGCGATAGCAAGGATCTGAAGGACGACGTCCGCGACCAGCTCAAGGCCGCGCTCGACGCCTTCGCCAAGACGTTTGCGTAAGTTCTAGCCCTCTCCCGCTTGCGGGAGAGGGTTGGGTGAGGGTCTTCTTCCTTCTTCCAGGCGGTCTGGACGAAGAAGAAAGAAGACCCTCACCAACTCCGACTAGGCAGCAAGCTGCCAGTCTCCGTATCCTCTCCCGCAGGCGGGAGAGGCAAAGAAGGTTACGATGGCAAGTCTTAAGGCCCTCAAGATCCGCATCGGCTCGGTGAAGTCGACGCAGAAGATCACCAAGGCGATGAAGATGGTCGCCGCCGCCAAGCTGCGCCGCGCGCAGGAAGCGGCCGAGGCCGGCCGCCCCTATGCCGAGCGGCTGGAAAAGGTCGTGGCGAGCCTCGCCTCGACCGTCACCGTCGGGCCGAACTCGCCCAAATTGCTCGCCGGCACCGGCCGCGATCAGGTTCACCTGTTCGTCGTCGCGACGTCGGACAAGGGTCTGGCCGGCGCGTTCAACACCAATATCGCCCGCCTCGCACGGCGCCGCGCCGCCGAGCTGATCGCCGAGGGCAAGACCGTCAAGTTCTACACCATTGGCAAGAAGGGCCGCGCGGTACTCAATCGCCTGTACCCCAATGACTTCATCCACTCGATCGAACCCGGCGCGCTCGACAAGCTCGGCTTCGCCGATGCGCGCGGCTATGCCGACGACCTGATCGCGCGGTTCGAAGCGGGCGAGTTCGACGTCGCGCATCTCTTCTATTCGCGCTTCAAGTCGGTGCTGACCCAGGAACCGACCGAACAGCAGATCATCCCGGTTTCGATCCCGACGATCGCCGCCGACACGACGGGCGTCAGCGCCTCGGTCGATTACGAGCCGGATGAGGAGGAAATCCTCGCCGACCTGCTGCCGCGCAACGTCGGCATCCAGCTGTTCCGCGCGATCCGCGAGAATTCGGCGTCGGAGCAGGGCAGCAAGATGACCGCGATGGACAATGCCACGCGCAACGCCGGCGACCTGATCAAGCGGCTGTCGATCCAGTACAACCGCGCCCGTCAGGCCGCGATCACGACTGAACTCGTCGAGATTATCTCGGGCGCCGAGGCGCTGTAATTCCCGCGTCGCCCCGGCGGAGGCCGGGGCCGCCATGTTGGCGGAGCTGACGCGTTTAACTTAGCGGCCCCGGCCTCCGCCGGGGCGACGAATTGAAGAAGCAAGGTAGGACATCATGGCAACCGCTGCTCCCAAGACCAAGGCCCCGGCCAAGAAGGCCGCCGCTCCGCGCAAGGCCGCTGCGCCTCAGGCCGAGGCGACCACCACCGCGCCGATCGCGACGACCAACAATGTCGGCGTCATCAGCCAGGTGATCGGCGCGGTCGTCGACGTGAGCTTCCCCGATCAGCTGCCGGCGATCCTCTCGGCTCTCGAGACCGATAACAACGGCAACCGCCTGGTCCTCGAAGTCGCGCAACATCTCGGCGAGAACACCGTCCGCACGATCGCTATGGACTCGACCGAGGGTCTGACCCGCGGCCAGAACGTCACCGACACCGGGTCGCAGATCCGCGTTCCGGTCGGCCCGGCCACGCTCGGCCGCATCCTCAACGTCATCGGCGAGCCGATCGACGAGCGCGGACCGGTCAACGCCACGCAGACCTCGCCGATCCATGCCGACGCGCCGCTGTTCGTCGATCAGTCGACCGAGAGCTCGATCCTGGTCACCGGCATCAAGGTCATCGACCTGCTCGCGCCCTACGCCAAGGGCGGTAAGATCGGCCTGTTCGGCGGCGCCGGCGTCGGCAAGACCGTGCTGATCCAGGAGCTGATCAACAACATCGCCAAGGGCCATGGCGGCACCTCGGTGTTCGCCGGCGTCGGCGAGCGCACGCGTGAAGGCAACGACCTCTATCACGAATTCCTCGACGCGGGCGTCATCGCCAAGGATGCCGACGGCAATGCCGTCAGCGAGGGATCGAAGGTCGCCTTGGTCTATGGCCAGATGAACGAGCCGCCGGGCGCGCGTGCCCGCGTCGCTTTGTCGGGCCTGACCATCGCGGAATATTTCCGCGACGTCGAAGGCCAGGACGTGCTGTTCTTCGTCGACAACATCTTCCGCTTCACCCAGGCGGGCGCCGAAGTGTCGGCGCTGCTCGGCCGCATTCCGTCGGCGGTGGGCTATCAGCCGACCTTGTCGACCGACATGGGTGCGCTCCAGGAACGCATCACCTCGACCAACAAGGGCTCGATCACGTCGGTCCAGGCCGTGTACGTCCCCGCGGACGACTTGACCGACCCGGCACCGGCGACCTCGTTCGCCCATTTGGACGCGACGACCGTGCTCAACCGCGCGATCTCCGAGCTCGGCATCTATCCGGCGGTCGATCCGCTCGATTCGACCAGCCGCGTGCTCGAACCGCGCATCGTCGGCCAGGAACATTACGACACCGCGCGCGCGGTCCAGTCGATCCTGCAGAAGTACAAGTCGCTGCAGGACATCATCGCCATCCTGGGCATGGACGAACTGTCGGAAGAGGATAAGCTGACCGTGTCGCGCGCACGCAAGATCCAGCGCTTCCTCAGCCAGCCGTTCCACGTCGCCGAGGTGTTCACCAACATTCCGGGCGAGTTCGTCCAGATCGAAGACACGATCCGCTCGTTCAAGGCAGTGGTGAACGGCGAGTATGATCACCTGCCGGAAGCGGCCTTCTACATGGTCGGCGGCATCGACGGCGCGATCGCCAAGGCCGAGAAGATGGCCGCGGAGGCGTAAGGCTACTGCAAACCTTCTCCAGAGGGAGAAGGATACGAAGGCTTGGCAGCTTGCTGCCTAGCCGAAGTTGGATGAGGGGACCCGCTCTCGATAGGGTGATCCCCTCACCCAGCTCCGACTAAGGCCCTGACGGGCCTAAGTCTGCGCAACCATCGGGCTGTCCCGCCGGGTCAACGATGCTCCCAGCATCGTTGAGAAATTCCCGGGGGGAATTTCGGCCCGGCGGAACAGCCCGATCCCGACGGGAGAGGGAAAACAGGACAAGGCAATGCTGCATTTCGAACTCGTCACGCCCGAAAAGCTGCTCCGCTCGGAGGAAGTCTATCAGGTCGTCGTGCCCGGCACCGAAGGCGATTTCGGCGTGCTGGAAGGCCATGCGCCTTTCATGTCGACGATTCGCGACGGCAATCTGGCGATCTATCGCGCCGACAAGACCGAGCCCGAGCTGGTGCCGATCAAGGGCGGATTCGCCGAGGTGTCGGCAACCGGCTTGACGGTGCTGGCTGAGCAGGCGGGGTAAGGCTCGGCGCAGGGAAATAGCCGCAGCTATTTCCCGCCCGGCGACAAGCCCGGCCGGCCTCGCATAGCGAGGACCGACGACGCGGCCTTGCCGCGGCGCTCCATTCCCAAGTTAGAATTAACGGCTCGGCGAAAGCTGGCGCCTTATTGTTGCAGTCCCAAAGCTGCTTGAGATCCTAGCTTTCGCTGGGATGACGAAAAAGCCTCAACTCCCGAGTTGCCGCTTGTACCGCCAGCGAAACGCCTTGGTCCCGTCCATCAGGCTGGTTTCCGCCGCCAGGTCCATCCCCTCGCGCCAATAGCGGATACGTTGCGGATAATCGTGCCGCGGGTTGGCGAAGACGATCTCGCGTGACCCTGACGATAGTTCCGGAAAAGCGACCCGCGGCGCGCCCTTGGGCGAGCCGTAGAAGACGAGCCTGCCGTCCGGCCCACGCTCGATCTGCATCGCTTCCCATGATCGGAGGTCGTCGCCGCGCCCATTGCGGCCGCTCCCCAGCATGTTGCCGGCGCGCGGGCTCGTCCAGCATTCCTCGGTCCAGTTGGGGCCTTTCTGCTCGCTCCAGCATCCGGTGAGCCAGCCCGGCATCGCCGGCACCGGCGCCGATCCGGCCCCCGTCGCCAGCAATGCCAGTCCGAGCAATATCGTTCGACGCATCCTCGCCTCCCCGTTGTCGCCAAGCCCAGCTTAGCCCGGCATCGCCTTGGTTAGGAAATTGTCAAAGCTTAGCCCCTACGAACCGGACCTGACCATGAAGGATCGAGGGGCATGAGCGCGTTCGGACGCCGTAATGGATTGGGTGCCGGGCAGGCTGCAAGGCCGGCCTTCGGCGTGGCGCGTCCGATGCAAGGTGGCGGCGCCCAGCCCGCCGCCGATCCTGCCGAGCAGTTCCCACCGCTTCCCGATACGAGCGAGATCGACGCCGATCTGCCGGGCAATATGCCGGGCAGCAACGGCGACGCGATGGCGCGCCTGACCGAACGCCAGAATTCCAGTGGCGAAGCCGCCGGGATGAAGGCGGAAGGGTTCGAGGCATCGGTCCACAAGATCAAGGAACAGGTGCTGCCGCGCCTGCTCGAACGCGTCGACCCCGAAGCCGCCGCCACGCTCAACAAGGACGAGCTGGCCGAGGAATTCCGCCCGATCATCGGCGAGGTGCTCGCCGAGCTCAAGCTCACGCTCAACCGCCGCGAGCAATTCGCGCTCGAAAAGGTGCTGGTCGACGAATTGCTCGGCCTGGGCCCGTTGGAAGAGCTGATCGCCGACCCTGACATCAGCGATATCATGGTCAACGGCCCCAATCAGACCTTCATCGAAAAGAAGGGCCGGCTGGAGATCGCGCCGATCCAGTTCCGCGACGAGGAGCATCTGTTCCAGATCGCGCAGCGCATCTGCAACTCGGTCGGCCGCCGCGTCGACCAGACCACGCCGTTGGCCGACGCCCGCCTCAAGGATGGCAGCCGCGTCAACGTGATTGTCCCGCCGCTCAGCTTGCGCGGTACCGCGATCTCGATTCGTAAATTCTCCAACAAGCCGATCACGCTCGACATGATGGCGGGCTTCGGCTCGATGTCGCAGAAGATGGCGACCGCGCTCAAGATCGCGGGCGCGTGCCGGTTCAACGTCGTCATCTCGGGCGGTACCGGCTCGGGTAAGACGACGATGCTCAACGCCCTGTCGAAGATGATCGACCCGGGCGAGCGCGTGCTGACGATCGAGGACGCGGCCGAACTCCGGCTGCAGCAGCCGCATTGGCTGCCGCTCGAAACGCGCCCGGCCAATCTCGAAGGCCAGGGCGAGATCACCATCCGCGACCTGGTCAAGAACGCGCTGCGTATGCGGCCGGATCGCATCATCCTCGGCGAAATTCGCGGGTCGGAATGCTTCGACCTGCTCGCCGCGATGAACACCGGTCACGACGGATCGATGTGTACGCTCCACTCCAACTCCCCACGCGAGTGCCTGGGCCGTATGGAGAACATGGTGCTGATGGGCGACATCAAGATTCCCAAGGAAGCGATCAGCCGCCAGATCGCCGATTCGGTCGACATGATCGTCCAGGTGAAGCGTCTGCGCGACGGCAGCCGCCGCGTGACCAACATCACCGAGGTGATCGGCATGGAAGGGCCGGTCATCGTGACACAGGAATTGTTCAAGTTCGAATATCAGAGCGAATCGGCCGACGGTAAGATCGTCGGCGAATATCGCGCCATGGGGTTGCGCCCTTACACGCTCGAAAAGGCGCGCCAGTTCGGGTTCGATCAGGCGTTCCTCGAAGCCTGCCTCTGAGCCTCTGCTCGGGGACGTACTAACCGCGAGAGTCGTTTGCAGCTTCGCTGAGTCGATGTCGCCGTTTCAGCTTCGCTGAAACAGACTCCAACAACGCGGTTAATAAGCATTTTACCCCGTATCCGCGGGGTCGCGACAGGTATAAGCGGGGGGCATGCGCCGCCGCATGCTGCCCTTGCTGATGTTCGCCGCTTTGCCGCTTGGCGCGGCGATGCCGCCGGCCATGCCCGCGCCGCAACCCGAACGCGTCGTATTGTCACTCGATGCCGAGGCGCAATGGGTGCCGTTCGAACTGACCCCCGGCAACCAGATTCAATTCCAGATGACGGTCGATGGCCGTCCGGTCGCCGCGATTCTCGACACCGGGTTCAGCCTGTCGGTGGTTTCGCGCCGTTTCGCCACCCGCGCCGGGCTGAAGGTGTCTGGCGGCGGCGAAGGCGTCGGCATCGGCGGCACCGTCGCGATGGGCCAGATCAACGGGCGCATCTTGGCGATCGGCGGATTGACGCGCAGCGGCGGGCGGCTCGGCGTGCTCGACTTGCCCGGCGGCGCCACCGGCAACGGCACGACGATCGACGCAGTGATCGGCAGCGACCTGTTGCGCCGCTACGCGCTCGATATCGACTTCGCAGCGCAGCGTTTCCGCTTGCTGCCGAGCGGCCGCCTGCCCTTTGTCGGCCAGACCGCGCCCCTGGCGATGGCCTTGCGCGACCAATTCTATGTCAGCGAGATGTCGATCGACGGCACAAGGCTGCGTCCGATGATCGTCGACACCGGGGACGGTGCGACGATCACCATGTCGGACGAGGCATGGAAATCGGTCGGCGGCGTCAAGCCGACCACGACCACCACCATTTCGTACAGCATCGCCGGCCCGGTCACGTCCGAGCTGACGGTGCTGCCCGCGGTCCGCGTCGGCGAGACGATGGTGCGCGATGCCGAGGCGCGCATTGAGCCGGGCCGCGGCTTTTCCGCGCAGATGGGCGCGGCGGGGCGGATCGGCCTGGGCTATCTCCAGCGTTATCGCGTGCTGCTCGATCCCGGCGCGGGCAGAATGGTGATGGCGGCCGGCGCCGATGTCGACCGCCCGCCGCTGCGGTCGACCAGCGGATTGCTGCTCGGCTTCTATAGCGATCGCCTGCGCGTCCTCCACGTCATGCGCGGCAGCCCGGCAGCCAGCGCCGGCTGGCAAGCGGGCGACCAGATCTGCAGCGTCGATGGCCAGCCGATCACCGCCAATTACGCCAGCGAGCCGATCTCGACCTGGTCGGTCGCCGACCCGGGGCGAATCGTGCGCCTGGGCATTTGCGGCGGCGGCGAGCGCAAGCTGACGCTGGAGCGCTTCTATTGAGCGCAGGCGGGTTGGATCGTCTCAGGGCCTGGCAGATGGCGGCGGTGCTCGCGGTCGTCGCACTTGCCTTGCGCGCCTGGGATTTCGGCAACCCGGTCATCCATGTCGACGAGCAATATTATCTGCTGGTCGGCGACCGCATCTTGCACGGCGCGATACCCTATCTCGACATCTGGGATCGCAAGCCGGTCGGGTTGTTCCTGCTCTATGCCGCGATGCGGCTGCTGCCCGGCGACGGCGTGATCGCCTATCAATTGGTCGCGAGCCTGTTCGCCGCCGCGACCGCTTATATCGTCTGGCGCGCGGCATTGCGGACGGGAGCGAGCCGGACCGGCGCGCTTGCGGCGGGGGCAGCGTATCTGATCTGGCTGCCGTTGCTGGGCGGGCGCGGCGGGCAATCGCCGGTCTTCTACAATCTGTTCGTCGCCGGCGCCGCGCTGATCGCGCTCCACTTGCCCGATCGCGCGCGGGCTGGTGCAGCTCGCGCGATTATCGCCTGGGGGGCATTCGCCTGCTTGCTCGGCGGGCTTGCGATCCAGACCAAATACACGCCCGCGATCGAAGGCGCGTTCATCGGCTGCGCCCATCTCTGGTATCTGCGCCGCGCAGGCGCAGGCTGGGCAATGCTCGCGGCCGCCGCGCTGTTATGGGTGTTGGCGGGATTGGCGCCGACCTTGGCGATCGGCGCATATTATTGGCACCTCGGCCCGCAGGCGTTCGACGCCTTCTGGTTCGCCAACGTCACCTCGATCTTCCTGCGCGCTGGTTATCCGACCGACCAATTGGCGATGCGGCTGCTCGGCATCGTCGCGACCCTGTCGCCATTGATCGTGTCGGCCGCGATCGCCTGGGCGTGGCGGCCCCGCGCCGATCGACGCGAGGAAGCGCTGATCGGGTTCGGCTGGCTGGCGGCCGCCGGCGGCGGGTTCCTGCTGATCGGCACGTTCTTCGATCATTACGCCTTGCCGCTGGTCGCGCCGATCGCGGTCGTCGCGGCGCGCGCGCTGGGCCGGTCGTCGCGGCTACTCATCGCCACGCTCGCGCTCGGGCTGCTGCTCAACGTCGTCGAGCGCGGGATCAAGAGCAACGATGGCGAGGGCGCCTACGCCGTGGCGGCATTGGTCAAGGCCAATAGCCATGGCGGCTGCCCCTATGTCTTTATCGGCGACACCTTCACCTACGAGCGCGCCGGCACGTGCCTGCCGACACGCTATGCCTTTCCGAACCTGCTGGCCTATGCCACCGAGCAGGGCGCGACCGGGATCGACGAGGCGGCCGAGGTGCGGCGCATCCTCGCCGCGCGGCCGCCGGTGATCGTCACCTCGACCCGCCTCCTCGATATCTGGAACCCGGGCAGCCTGGCCGCACTGAAGGCGGCACTGGGCGGCTATCGCGTGATCTACAGCGTGCCGCGCAGCGATTATCGCACCTTGGTCTATCTGCGCGGCGACCTGCCCGCCCGCGATGTACCGGCTACAATTGGAACGCCACCGCCGCGGCAATGATCGCGCTGATCAGCGCGAATACCTGGATATTGCGCCAGTCTAGCAACGATACGCGATCGAGATTGTCGCGCTTGCGGTGACGCCAATCGATAATCCCCGCGACCAGCGCGGTCAGCGCCAGCGCGGCCGCGACTGCCTCCGCAATCTGTTTCGACGAAAAGCCCAATCCCTAGTGGCCGAGCTTGTCGATCTTTTCCTGCAGACGCGCCAATTCGGCCTTGAGCGCGGAGACGTCGTCGTCGCTTTCTGCCGGCTTGGTCGGAGTAGCGCCCATGCCCGCCTGCGGCTTGAATGCCGAGGTCGCCGCTTCGAACATCTCCAAATTGCGCTTGGCGATCTCGGCGAAGGGCGAGTTGGCGAAGGCCCCCTCGACCGCCGATTTGAACTGTTCCTGGTTGCGGCGGAAACTGTCCATCGACGCTTCGAGATAGCTCGGCACGAACGCCTGCATCGAATCGCCGTACATCGCGATCAGCTGGCGGAGGAAATTGACCGGCAGCATCGTCTGGCCGCGCGCTTCCTCTTCCATGATGATCTGGGTCAGCACGTTATGCGTGATGTCCTCGTCGGTCTTGGCGTCGACGACCTTGAAATCACGCCCTTCGCGCGTCATCGCGGCGAGATGGTCGAGCGTGATGTAGGACGAGCTTTCGGTATTATAGAGTCGACGATTGGCGTATTTCTTGATGATCACCGGGCCGTCAGTGGCCGCCTGCTTCTTCATGGGGACGCCCCTCCAATGATTTGTCGCGGCTGTACCATCAATGCATGACGCACCGCAACATGGACCGCGTCCCTTACCGTTGTTCCTCGAGATGCTGCGCGAAGAGACCGCAGCATCGCCCGTGCGCCGTGCCGCCGCCTTGGCCGGGCTGAAAGCGTATCAGGAGGCGCCACGGACGCCGAAAAAACGACGTGCGCCAACGCGTTTCAGAGCCGGGCGGGCAAGATTGCGGGATTATGGCGGCAGCGGGCGCAACGTGATCTTCGTGCCGTCGCTGATCAATCCGCCCTTCATCCTCGATCTTGCGCCGCAAAATTCTTTGTTGCGCTGGTGCAGCGAACACGGACTGCATCCCTATCTGCTCGATTGGGGCGAGCCGTCGCCGGCCGATCGCGCGATGGACGTGACCGCGCATGTCGAGCATATCCTGCTGCCGCTGATCGCAAGGTTCGACGAACCGCCGTTGCTGGTCGGCTATTGCCTGGGGGGCACGCTGGCGATCGGCGCCGCGGCGGCAGGCGGGGTGGCCGGGCTCGCGTTGATCGCGACGCCATGGCATTTTGTCGGCTTCGGCGGCGGGCGCGCGGCGATCGGCGAGCTGTGGCAATCCGCCAAACCGGTCTGCGAACGGATGGGACTGGTGCCGATGGAAGTGCTGCAAACCGGGTTCTGGCGCCTCGACCCGGCGCGCACGGTGAGCAAATATGAAGCGTTCGGGCAGATGGAACCAGGCAGCCCGGGCTGGAATGGGTTCATCGCGCTGGAGGATTGGGCGAATGCGGGCGCACCATTGCCTTATGCGGCCGGTCGGCAGCTGTTCGAGGAGTTCGTCGGCGACGACCTGACCGGCAAAGGCGGCTGGGCCGTCGCGGGTCGCACGGTCGATCCGATCGCTTTGCCCTGCCCCGCGGTCGAATTCGTCTCGCTGAGCGACCGCATCGTTCCCAAGGAAAGTGCCGCCGACCTGGCCGACCGCCACGACCTCGGTTCGGGGCATGTCGGCATGATCGTCGGCGGCCGGGCCAAAGCCCAATTGTGGGAGCCGCTGGCGGACTGGCTAAAGCAGGCCTAGATAGCCGCCAAACCCTATACCTCAATCGGAGTCTCCCATGACCGACATCGTCATCACCGCCGCCAAGCGCACGCCGGTCGGCAGCTTCATGGGCGCCTTCGCCGGAACGCCCGCGCACGAACTCGGGCGGATCGCGATCGAGGCGGCGCTGGCGCAGGCTGGTGTCGCGGGCGAGGACGTCTCGGAAGTCATCCTCGGCCAAGTGCTGACCGCCGCCCAGGGCCAGAACCCCGCGCGCCAGGCATCGATGGCGGCGGGCGTGCCCAAGGAGATCCCCGCCTGGGGCGTCAACCAGGTGTGCGGCTCCGGCCTTCGCACGGTCGCGCTGGCGGCGCAGGCGGTCGCGACCGGCGATGCCCGCATCGTCGTCGCGGGCGGGCAGGAATCGATGTCGCTGAGCGCGCATGCCCAGACCATCCGCGCCGGGCAGAAGATGGGGACGCTCGAACTGATCGACACGATGATCCGCGACGGCCTGACCGACGTGTTCAACGGCTATCACATGGGGATCACCGCCGAGAACCTGGCCGAGCAATATCAGATCACGCGCGAGATGCAGGACGAATTCTCGGTCCGCTCGCAGAACCTGGCCGACGCGGCGCGCTCGTCGGGCCGGTTCCGCGACGAGATCGTTCCCGTCACGATCAAGGGCCGCAAGGGCGACACGGTGGTCGCCGATGACGAATATATCCGCGCCGGCGTGACGATCGACAGCGTGTCGGGTGTGCGCCCCGCGTTCAAGAAGGACGGTACGGTGACCGCGGCCAATGCCTCGGGCCTGAACGACGGCGCGGCGGCGTTGGTGGTGATGTCGGCCGACGAAGCGGCGAAGCGCGGCGCGCCCGTGCTGGCGCGGATCGCGAGCTGGGCATCGGCCGGGGTCGACCCCTCGATCATGGGCATCGGCCCGGTCCCGGCGACGCGCCGCGCGCTGGAAAAGGCCGGCTGGTCGATCGCCGATCTCGACCTGATCGAGGCCAATGAGGCGTTCGCCGCGCAGGCGCTGTCGGTCGGCAAGGAACTTGGTTGGGATCCCGACAAGGTCAACGTCAATGGCGGCGCGATCGCGATCGGCCATCCGATCGGCGCGTCGGGCGCGCGCGTGCTGACCACATTGCTGTACGAAATGGCCAAGCGCGACGCGAAGAAGGGATTGGCGACGCTGTGCATCGGCGGCGGGATGGGGATTGCGATGTGCGTCGAGCGGTAGCGGCCTACTCGCTGAGTTCTAAAATTACGTAACGGGGAGCGGCGACGTAAGCTTCGCCAAGTAGCGTTGCAGATTTACCACGCCTCATTGGAAACATTGTCACTAACGAGGTGCTGAACCTTGCATGAATGAAGCCGCAAGGGTTCTATCGCTGTACCGAGGCATATAGACCTCGACAGCAAGGGGCCTAACATGAACATCCAGCGTTTTCTGGGCGCGACCGCGCTCGTTGGCGTGCTGTCCGCAATGCCGGCAGTCGCCTTTGCCAAAGCTGACAAATCCACGCCTGCGGCTACCACCGCTCCCGAAGCGGCGCCGCAGACCGACCCGCAGACCACCACCGCGACCGACGACGGCAAGCCGAACAAGGACGAGATTATCATCACGGGCTCGCGCATTGCTCGCCCGACCCTGTCGTCGCCCGTTCCGATAACGACGGTCACCGCCGAAGATCTGCTTTCCAACGGCCAGCTCAACGTCGGTGATGCACTCAACAACCTGCCGGCGCTGCGTTCGACGTTTAGCCAAGCCAACTCGACCCGCTTCATCGGAACCTCGGGCCTCAACCTGCTCGACCTTCGCGGCTTGGGCACCGCCCGCACCCTGGTGTTGGTTAACGGCCGCCGTCATGTCACGGCGTCGCCAGGTGACTATCTGGTCGACACCAATACCATTCCGGATGATTTGCTAGAGCGTGTCGACATCGTCACCGGCGGCAGCTCGGCGGTCTACGGTTCGGACGCAGTCGCCGGCGTCGTCAACTTCGTCATGAAGCGTAATTTCACCGGCATCAAAATCTCGGGCCAGGGCGGCATTTCGTCGCGGGGCGACCGTGGCGGCTACTTCGGGTCGATCGCTGCCGGTACGAATTTTGCCGGTGGCCGGGGCAACATCGCCGTCGCCGCCGAATATTCGAAGAACAACGCGCTTTACCTGACCGATCGCGACTATCTGACCGGCGCATTCAGCGGCCGCAACCAGTTCAACACCGATTCCGACACCACGCTCGATGGTACCAGCGGTTCGAACGGCATCATCGACCAGCATTTCTACAGGGGCGTTCGCAACGGCACGATCTCGGATGGCGGCGAGTTGACCGCGATCTGTCCGAGCACCGCGGCCGGCGGCCCGGCAGCTGGTAGCATCCTGGCCGGCAGGTGCCGCGCCAGCCGAGTGACCGGCGCGTCGGCAAACAACGCTGAGCGCTACATGTTCATGCCGGACGGTTCGCTGGCGCTCAGTCAGCCGACGATCGACTTCCGCGACATCACCAACGGCATCAGCTCAAATACCGTGGGCGGCCTTGGCTCGACGCTGAACAACACCGGTCAGCTCGACCCAGAGCTCGAGCGCATATCGGTCAGTCTGTTGGCGCATTTCGATGTCTCGCCGGCGTTCAAGCCGTTCGTCGAAGCCAAGTTCGTCCGCATCAACGCCAATCAGGAAGGTCAGCCGAGCTTCTTCCAGGGCTCGTTGGCCGGGTTCTTCGCGACCACCGACGACCAGTTCGCGGCAATCAAGGAACTTCGCTGCAACAATCCGTTCCTGAGCAATCAAGCGCTGCAAACGCTGCAGTCGATCGGCCGTTGCGCCAACCCGGCGACCGGCTTGCTGACGCTCAGCCGCTTCAATGTCGACTTCGGCGGCCGCGGCGAACTGCATCGTCGCGACACCTTCCGTATCGTCGGCGGCGTCGAGGGCACGTTCAATGAAGATTGGCGCTACGAAGTGGCGGTCAATTATGGGCAACTCGACACGCACATGACGTCGTTGAACAACCTTAAGTTGTTCGATCTCAACGGCAACCTTGACGGGTTCCTGCTTGCGGAAGACGCCGTGGTTGCACCGGCCGGCTTTAGCGGCAGCAACTTCGCTACCGGCGCGAACGGACAAAAGGTCATCTGCGGGATCAATGCGGGTGCGGGCGGCAACGTTCGTCCGGACTGCGTGCCGATCAACCTGTTCGGCAGCGGGGCACCGTCGGCCGCCGCATTGCGGTTCATCAACACGACCGCAACCCGCGTCGAGCGCGCTACCGAGCTCGACATCACGGCGAACCTCACCGGCGACCTTTCGCAGCTCTTCTCGTTGCCGGGCGGGCCCGTCGCGTTCAACCTCGGCGCTGAGTACCGTCGGGAAACCGCGCGTTCGGTCTACGACGCTCTGACCCAGTCGGGCGGCACCTTCCTCAACGCGATCCAGCCGTTCCTGCCGCCGGCCTTGGACGTCAAGGAGGCGTTTGCGGAAATCAACATCCCGATCCTCAAGGACCTGCCGTTTGCGCAGGAGCTGACGATCGCCGGCGCCGGCCGCGTATCGGACTACAACACGGCAACCGGCACGGTATGGACCTACAACGTGTCGGGAATCTGGGCACCGGTCAGGGATATCCGGTTCCGGGCAGGTTATTCGAAGTCGGTACGTGCGCCGACCCAAAGCGATCTGTTTTCACCATTGTCACAGAACTTCGCCTCGGTCGGCGATCCCTGTGACATCGCCAACATCAATAACGGCACTGGCGGCAGCACCAACCGCAAGGCCAATTGTGCGGCTGCTGGCGTCCCGGTCGGGTTCGTCAACACCCCGGCGCGTACCCAGACGCTCAGCTATCTGGACGGCGGTAACTCGCAGCTGACGGCCGAGACGTCGAACAGCTGGACCTACGGCGCGGTGATCACCCCACGCTTCGCGCCCGGCCTCGTGCTGACGTTCGACTATTATAATATCAACGTGAAGAGCCTGATCGCGTCGTTGAGCCTGCAGACAATCCTCAACCAATGCTACGACGCGTCATCGCTGAACAACCAATATTGCGCGCTGCTCAATCCGCGTAACTCAACCACCCACGAATTCGCGACGCCCTATGTCGGCTCGTCGGGTCCGGTTAACTTCGCGCGGCAACAGACTCGCGGTTTGGACGCTGACTTGTCATATACCCGCACCGTTCTGGGCGGTCGTTTGTCGCTTCGCGGTATCGGAACCTACGTGTTCGAGAAGACCAACTATCTCGATCCGGTCAACCCGAACAAGCCAGACCGTCAGTTGAGCGAACTGGGCGATCCGCAGTTCGAGGCGCAGGCGTCTGTCGCTTACGAGACCCAGGGTGGGTTTAGCCTGCGCTACCAGGCACGGTATATCGGCAAGATGACGATCGGCACCTACGAGGCACAGCATTCGTTCAACGGCAGCCCTCCGCAGAACGCCGATCTCACTAGCGAGGTCTGGTACCCGGCGACATGGTATCACAACGTCCGCCTGGGCGCGACGATCAGCAAGAAGTATGAGTTCTATGCTGGCGTCGACAATTTGTTCGATACCAAGCCGCCGTTCTTGCTGACCGGCACTGGAGCTGGCAGCTCGATCTACGATAACGTGGGTCGCTTCTTCTACGCAGGCTTCAAGCTCAAGTTCCGCTAAGCAGGCGAAGGCAAATAAAAAGGGGCCGTCTCGCAAGAGGCGGCCCTTATTTTTTGGGGATTGCGAACCCGCCGCGGGCAGCGTCAGTTCGAACGCGACCGGTCAACCCATCCGATCGAACCGGCGCCCCAGCCCCGTCAGCAGTTCATATTGCGACATGCCTGATTCCGCCGCGGCGCGCGGCAGGTCGAAGTCGATCGTCAGCCAGTCGCCCTCGCCGACATCATGCCCTGTCACATCTATCGCGATCAGGTCCATCGACACACGGCCGAGTAGCGGCAGCACCGCAGAACCGATCAGCGCAGAACCGCGCCCCGAAAAGCCCCTGAAATAGCCGTCGGCATAGCCATAGTTGAGGATCGCGACTTCGGTATCCGCAGGCGCCTCCCAGGTCGCGTTGTAGCCGACCGCTTCGCCCGCCCGCACGGTGCGTCGCTGGAGCACCTGCGCCTCTGGCCGGGCGACCTGAATGATGGCACCGCCAAGCTCCGGCCGCGGAACGCCGCCGTACAGCGCCAGGCCCGGACGGGTGAGGTCAAAGGTATAATTGGCGCCGAGCGCGATCCCCGCCGAATTGGCGAGGCTCAGGCGCTGTGCCGTGACCCCATCGGCCATCGAGATGAACCGGCCGCGCTGGTCGCCGCTCTGCGGCCCGTCCTCGTCGGCCGAGGCGAGATGGCTCATCAGCGTGTCGATCTCGAGTCCCTCGACCGCGCCGGCGGCGAGGTCGTCCTCGCCGAGCCCCAGCCGGTTCATCCCGGTGTCCAGCATGACATGGCACATGCCGCCACCGGCTTCGCGCCAACGTGCCGCCTGCTTCACGGTGTTGAGAACGGGCGTCGCGATGCCCGACAGCGCCAGTTCCATGTCCTCGTCGCGCACGCCGTGGAAGACCGACAGGCTGGGCAACCCCAGCGTCGCCAGCGCAGCGGCCTCGGCCCAGGTGGCGACAAAGAAGTCGCGACATCCGACCGCTGCCAGCCTCTCCGCAACCCAGCCGGCGCCGAGCCCATAACCATCGGCTTTGATCGCCGCGCCGCACGCAGCGGACCCACTCAGCCGCGCAAGCGCGCGCCAATTGGCGACCAGGGCGTCGGCATCGCGACGCAAACGAAGGGGAGCTGCGACCATGCGCCGCTGCCTAGCGGCAGGGCGGCGGTGACGCTACCCTGAGTGCCGCCCGCAAGACCGAACTCACAGGAGCCGCCGTTACTCGGCCAGCTTATCGCCTTTCCATTTGAGGCCCCAGAGCGACACCAGCAGCGCCATCAGCACCACAGCCCAAGTATACCACAGCCCGGCATAGGGATCGCCGGTCTTGGCGACGATATATTGGCTGATGAACGGCAGGAAGCCGCCGAAATAGCCGGTGCCGATATGATAGGGGATCGACATCGAACTGTAGCGGATGCGCGCCGGAAACATCTCGGCGAGCAAGGCCGCTACCGGCCCATACGTGGCGCCGGCCAATGCCCCCATCACCAGCATGGCGAAGATGATCACTGCGATCCCAATCGCCGTCGGCCGCACCTTGTCGAGCTTGTACCCATTGGCGGCGAGCGCCGCATCGAGCCCGGCCGGGCTGGTGTCGGACACCGCGTCTCCCCCGATGATCACCGCGATCGCGGGGGTGGTGTCCTTGGTATAGGCGATCCCCTTTTTGGAGAAATAGTCGAGCAGCTGGCCGCATTCGTCGACCTGCTTCGCGGCGAACGGATCATAGCTGCAATGCGGCCCCGACACGATGACGGGCGCGCGCTTCGCGGCATGCGCGAGATCCGGATTGGCGGCGCTGCCGATCACCCAGAAGATCGGGAAGAGCAGGGCCAGGGTCACCGCATAGCCGATCACGATCGGCGCCTTGCGCCCGACGCGATCGGACATCCGGCCGAAATAGATGAACCAGAACAATCCCGCGCCGCCGGCGACGCCGACGATCAGCTGTGCGGTGGTTTCCTCGACCCGCATCGTCGTCGTCAGGAAAGACAAAGTCGAGAACAACGCGGTGTACCAGATCACCGTCAGCCCAGCGGCGACGCCGAACAAGGCGACGAACAGCCGCTTAAGATTGCCGGGATAAGTGAAGCTGGAAACGATCGGATTCTTGACCGTCTCCCCCGCTTCCTTGATCGCCCGGAACACCGGGCTTTCGCTGAGCTTGAGCCGCATCCACAGCGACACCGCGAGCAACACCAGCGAGAACAGGAACGGGAACCGCCATGCCCAGGCCGCCCAGTCCGCCTCGCTCACCGCGAGCTTGGTCAGCAGCACGACCGCCAGGCTGAGGATGAAACCACCGGCGACGCAGGCCTGGATGAAGCTGGTGTAGAAACCCGATTTACCGGGCGGAGAATGCTCCGCGACATAGATCGCCGCCCCGCCATATTCGCCGCCCAGCGCCAGGCCCTGCGCGACGCGCAGCAGGATGATGATACCGGGCGCCCATAGGCCGATCTGCGCGGCCGGCGGGACCAGCCCGACGCCGGCGGTGGCGATGCCCATCAATGTGATAGTGACGAGGAACGTATATTTTCGGCCCAATTTGTCGCCGAGATAGCCGAACAGCACCGCGCCCAGCGGACGGAAACCGAAGCCGACCGCGAACCCCGCCCAGGCGAGCAGCGTCTGGACCATCTCGTTCCCCGCCGGGAAGAACGCCGCGCCGATGATCTTGGCGAGCGTGCCGTAGATGAAGAAATCATACCACTCGAATGCGGTGCCGAGCGACGAGGCGGCGATGACCAGCCGGATATCGGATGGGCTGGGATCCGGCCGCAACTCTTCCGCCATTACCGTCGCCATCGATCAATCCCCTGTTTGCCGCCGGTTTAGCGTGTCATGTGGCGGCGGCAAGCATGATGCTTGGCCGCGATGCTTGACGTTATCGGTGCGCGGGCGTAACGGGCCCGGCCTCGGGTGGCGAGTCCGCCCGATATGTGAGGACAACGCATGTTTGGACGCAAGATCATAACGGGGCTCCGCTCCGTCCGCGTCCCGCGCCAGCCCTAGCGCAAGCCCTTGCGCGCCGGCCCGCGGGCATCGGGCGCGCCGATCTCCACAACCACTGAACGAGTTGCCGCAGGCGTGCACCTTTGCACGCGTGCGGCACGAAGGAGATGTCATGGGCGAGTTGCGCCTGGTGGCGACGCTGTTGCGCCACCTGATCGATACTTACAGAGGGTCCGTCACGGTCGCCCGCGCGCTGACCGAATGGGCCGAAACCAATGCGACCTGGCTGGCCGGTGCACCCGTGGAGGGTGTGGCGACCGATCTCGCATGGCTGGAAAACGCCGCCGCACGGGCGATCGCAGCACCTGACGAGACAGACTCGTTGGTCGATCTCGCTACGGCGCTTGGCGATCTGCTCGCGCTCGACGCGTTTGACCGGCGGTTGCTGACACTGGCGCTGATGTTCGAGCGGCGCCCGCGCGCCAATGCGCTGGCGCGAGCGATGGCGCGCGCGCAGGTCGACATGGCGATGGCGCTTGGCACCCTCGCCGGTGCCACCACCGCGTCCGCGGCGCGCGCCAGCCTGGTGATGCGACTGGGCTTGTTCGAATTCAGCCGCGAACATCTCGAGGCGCCGCGGATCGAGACGACCTGGCGATTCGACCGGCTGCTCGACCGCGGCATCACTGACGGCGAGGAGATCGTCGCCGCGATGGTCGGTGCACGCCAGCGCGGGACGCTGCCGCTCGACGCCTTCCCTCAAGCGCGCGCGTGCAGCGACCTGCTCGTTGGCTTGCTGCGCGGCGCGGCGGCGACGCGGACGCCCGGAGTCAACATCCTGATCCACGGGCCGCCCGGCACCGGCAAGACCGAGTTCGCGCGCAGCCTCGCCGAAGCGGCAGGAGCGGCGTTGTTCGCGGTTGGCGAGCACGATTTCGATGGCGAGGAACCGAGCCGGTTCGACCGGATCGGCTCGCTCAATCTCGGCCAGCGGGCATTCGCCGCGCGCGGCAATACCGTGCTGCTGTTCGACGAGTTCGAGGATTTGATTGGCGATGCCTCGCCGAGCAACGGCGACTTCATGCGCGGACGGCAGGGGTCCAAAGTGTTCGTCAATCGGATGCTGGAAACCAACCAGCTGCCGGTGATTTGGACCAGCAACGCGATCGGCAATGTCGACCCCGCGATCCTGCGACGGATGAGCTTCGTGCTGCATATGAAGCAGCCGTCGGCACGCGCGGCGCGGCAGGTGCTGGCGCGGATCGCGGCGGAGGAGGGCGTGGCGGTGCCGCCGGCGTTCGACGCTTTGGTGTCGCGCGCGCCAGAGGCAGCGAGCATCGCGCGCGTCGCGATCCGATCGGCCAAACTGGGGGGCGGCGATGCGGTGGCGACGGCCGAATCTTTGGTCACAGCGCTGTCCGGGCCGTTGCGCCCGGTCGAAGGCACGGCGCGGTTCGACCCCGCCTTGGTCGAAGCGGATATCGACGTCGCCGCGTTGCTCGATCGCGTCACCCGCACCGAGGCGCCGCGCGACTTCTCATTGCTGCTGACCGGGCCGCCGGGCACCGGCAAGACCGCGCTGGCGCATCACTTGGCCGAGCGGCTCGACCGGCCGCTGATCGTCAAGCGCGCGTCGGACTTGTTGTCCAAATGGGTCGGCGGGACCGAGGCGAACATCGCCGATGCGTTCGCCGAAGCGCGAGAGGACGAGGCGGTGTTGCTATTCGACGAGATCGACTCGATCCTCGCCGATCGCGGCAATGCACAGGCGAGTTGGGAAGTCAGCCAGGTCAACGAATTGCTGACCTGGTTCGAGCGGCACCCCCTGCCGTTCGTCGCGGCGACCAACCACGCGGCAAAGCTCGACCCGGCGGCGATGCGGCGGTTCGTGTTCAAGCTCGAACTGCGCGCGCTGTCGCCGGTGCGGGCGGCGCAGGCGTTCGAGCGGCAGTTCGGGGTCGCGGCACCGCGCTCGCTGGCGCGGCTCCACGGCGTGACGCCGGGCGACCTCGCGGTGGTAGCACGCGGCCTGCGCTTCGCCGAGGCCCGACCCGAGCCCGAGGCGCTGGTCGGGCTGATCGCGAAGGAAGTGGCGTCGCGGCCGGAAGGTGGTGGACGGATTGGGTTCTAAAACCGTGTTCCTGCAAAAGCAGGAACACGGCGCTATTGGTTCACGGCTTGCGCGTCGCGACGTTGTTCGACCGGTCGCGATCGGGCAGCTTATGGCCCGGGTCGAGCTCGGCCCTCACGACCGTGCCGCGCGGCACCGCGACGTCGGTTGCTGCCTGGCGAATCCACGTCTCTGCTGGCAACGCGACGTCGCTCGTCCGCCCGTCTGCATAAGTCATGCGCAACGTCACCGGCATGACCAGCTTGTCACGCGACACGACGCGGACCAATGGCGTGCCGTCTTTGGCTGTCGAGATAGTGTCGACCGCCAAATCCATCTGCCAATTGTTCGCGTACCAGCCGCGCCACCACCAGGACAAATCCTCGCCGCTTTCGCTTTCCATCGCGCGAAAGAAGTCGGCCGGTTTCGGATGCTTGAATGCCCAAGCGGCGATGAAGCGGCGGAACGCAGCATCGAACCGCTGCGGGCCGAGAATCTGTTCACGCAACAGCACCAGCCCGAGTGCCGATTTGAAATAGGTCACCGGGTGGCGGTACTTGCCGGGGATCGTGTCGGCGCGCGACAGGATCGGCGGGGCGTCGGGATCGGCCAAAATCGGAAGGATTTCGTCGACCGGATTGCCGCCGCCCGGCGCATATTCGCTATCGCGCTTGGGGGCATATTCGCCACGGTTGAACTCGTCCGATTCATAGGTGTCGATGAACGTGTTGAAGCCTTCGTCCATCCAGGCGTTGCGGCGCTCGTCGAAGCCGACGATCATCGGGAACCAGCTGTGCCCGATCTCGTGCGCGCTGATCCAGAACAGCTCCTTGCCCTTGTCCTCGACACCGTCGAACACGATGCCGGGATATTCCATCCCCGATGCGGGACCGGCGATGTTGATCGCGGCGGGCCAAGGATAGGGGTACCATTTGGCCGAATACCGCTCGACCGCGTCCTTCATATATTCGGTCGAGCGCGCCCATCGGTCGGGGCCGGCCGATTCCGCCGGATAGAAGGACATGGCGAGCGAGCTCTTGCCGCCGGGCAGGTTGATCCGCGCCGCATCCCAGGCGAAGGCCGACGAAGCGCTGAAGGCGACGTCGCGGCTATTGTCCATGTGGAAATGCCAGGTCAGCGAGCCGACCTTGGGCCGCGTGGTTGGGTCGCCGATCCGGTCGGGTTCGCGGATCATCACCGTGCGGTCGCTACGCCGCGCTGCCGCCAGCCGCGCTTGCTGTTGCGGGGTGAGCACGTCCTGCGGATTCAGCAGCTCGCCCGATCCGGCGACGATCATGTCCGACGGGACGGTGATGAAATAGTCGAAATTGCCGTATTCGAGGTAGAATTCCTGCGCGAGATAGGGCGCCGGGTCCCAGCCGCGCAGGTCGTCGAACACCGCCATGCGCGGGTACCATTGCGCAACCGAATAGATCGGCGCGCCGTTCTTCGCGGTCAGCCAGCCGGTGCGCCCGCCGAACGCGTCGTTGGGCACTTCGTAATGATAGCGGATGTGGATCACCGCCTTGCCGCCAGATGCGAGGGCGGCCGGCAGTCGAAGCTGCGCGCGGGTGTCGCTGATCACCGGGTCGACCGCCACCGTGGCCTTGCCGAGCGTCACCGACACCTGGTCGAGCGTCATCCCGTCGGTATTGCCGCGCGGCGCACCGCCCTGCGCCAGGCTGCCGCGCGATCCGGGACGGTAGATATTCTGCTCGAGTTGCAGCCACAGCACGTCGAGCGCGCTCGGGCTGGCATTGGTATAAGTGATCGCGACCTCACCCTTGATCGTGTGCGCGGCGGGGTCGAGCGTCGCGCGGATCACGTAATCGGCGCGGTTCTGCCAGTAATCGGGGCCGGGCAGGCCGTCACCGCCACGATAGCGATTGACCGCTTGCTCCATGTCGAACGGCGCGAAGGTCTCGCGCGGTTGGTAGCTCGGTCCGCTCGCCGCGGTGGTCGCGGCGACGATCAGGGCGGAACCGATGAGGCGGGCGAGCCGGCTGAACATGGAGGGAGAATCCTGGACCTGGGAGGGGTGCGCCCTTCCGCCACAATGGCGGGCGGATGTCCAGCCAGCCAGAGCTGAATAGACCCTCACCCTTCCCACCGCCTTCGGCGGCGGGCCCCTTCCCTCTCCCGCATGCGGGAGAGGGAGGGAGGCGCGAAGCGCCGGAAGGATGAGGGTCTGTTTCTAGGCGTCTGCTGCAGCTAAAATCTGAATCACCTCAACCGCATCAGGCCGGCCCGGCAGAGACACCGCCTCCCCCTCCTCTGCCCCGATCAACGCCCGCGCCAGCGGCGCCGAAAACGCGATCAGCCCTGCCGCCGGATCGGCCTCATCATCGCCAACGATCCGGATCACCCGCTCGCTCCTATCCACCGCGATCCGCACCCGCGACCCGAAGGCGATCTCGTCCGCCGGCGGCACAGGCGCGACGATGGCGGTAACGCGGCGAGTGTGCCAATAGCGCAAGTCGCGCGCGATCTCCTCGCGGCGCGCCTCATCCGCTTCCGCCTGCTCGGCTTCGAGCGCGGCGATACGTCCGTCGATCAGCGCCGGTCCGCCTTCGGTGACCAGATTCGGCCCGGCCGGAATCGGCAGCTCGAACCGCGGTTCCTTATGCTCCTCGTCGCTCTCGCGGCGGAACGCGACGCTCATTGCCGGTCCTTGCCGAGCAAGCGGATGATCGCCGAGAAATCGAGCCCGCCATTCCCGGCATCGTTGAACGCTTGATAGAGCTCCGCCGCTTTAGCCCCCATCGGCGTATCGGCATCGACCGACGCCGCTGCTTCCATCGCCAGCCGCAAGTCCTTGAGCATCAGCGCGGTCGCGAAGCCGCCCTGATAGTCGCGGTCAGCCGGCGTTTCCGGGCCGACACCGGGCCAGGGCGCATAGCTCGTCAGCGACCAGCTCTGGCCCGAACTCACGCTGGCGATGTCGAAGAATTTCTGCGGATCGAGACCAAGCTTGTCCGCCAGCACGAACGCTTCGCAGGTCGCGATCATCTCGGCGCCGAGCACCATGTTGTTGCAGATCTTGGCCGCCTGTCCGGCACCCGACGCGCCGGCATGGATCACCGCCTTGCCCATGTCGGCGAGAAACGGCTGGGCGCGATCGAACGCCTCTGCCGAGCCGCCGACCATGAAGGTCAAGGTGCCCGCATTGGCCGCCGCGATCCCGCCCGACACCGGCGCGTCGACCGCGGCATAGCCCTTGGCCTGCGCCGCCTCGCCGACGCGCTTGGCGGTCGCGACGTCGATCGTCGAGCAATCCATCAGGATCGCGTTGAGTGGCGCCTTGCCCAGGATCGACTCGTCATAGACGCTTTCGACATGCTTGCCCGCGGGCAGCATCGTCACCACCGCCTCGGCACCGTCGACCGCTTCGGCTGCGTTCGCGGCGGGCAGGCAGCCGGCAGCCTTGGCCTTGTCGAGCGCCTCGGCCGACAGATCGAAGGCGCGGACGTCGTGCCCCTTCTTCGCCAGATTCGCGGCCATCCCGCCGCCCATATTGCCCAGCCCGATGAATGCGACGCGTGCCATTGTATGTCCTCTTCTCAAACCTTCTCCAGAGGGAGAAGGATAGCGTAGCTTGGCAGCTTGCTGCCTAGCGGAGCTTGGATGAGGGGATCCGCTCTCGATAGGGTGATCCCCTCACCCAGCTTCGACTAAGGCTCTTCGAGCCTAAGTCTTCGCAACCCTCTCCCGACGGGAGAGGGCCTATTCACCTACTTCCCGACCCATTTTCCCGGGCGCTTCTCGACGAACGCGGCCATGCCTTCCTTCTGATCTTCCGTGCCGAACAAGCCATGGAACAGGCGACGTTCGAATTGGACGCCCTGCATGAGCATCGTCTCGAACGCGGCGTTGACCATTTCCTTGTTGGCGAGCACCGCCAGCGGCGCCATGCCGGAGATCGTCGCCGCGGTCTTGACCGCTTCCTCGACCAGATCGGCGGCGGGAATGATCCGCGACACCAAACCGGCGCGCTCGGCTTCCTCGGCGTCCATGAAGCGGCCGGTCAGGCACATCTCCATCGCCTTGGCCTTGCCGACCGCGCGGGTCAGGCGCTGCGATCCGCCCATGCCGGGCGCGACCGCCAGCTTGATCTCGGGCTGCCCGAACTTGGCAGTGTCGGCGGCCAGGATGAAGTCGCACATCATCGCCAGCTCGCAGCCGCCGCCGAGCGCGAAACCCGCGACCGCGGCGATCACCGGCTTGCGGGTGCGAGTGAACTGCTCCCACCCCGCGAAATAATTGTCGCCGTACATGTCGCCGAACGATTGCGGCTGCATCTCCTTGATATCGGCGCCCGCGGCGAACGCTTTTTCGCTGCCGGTCAGCACCGCGCAACCCTGCGACGGGTCGGCGTCGAACGCCTGCAACGCGGCGACCAGCTCGCGGAGCACCTGATTGTTGAGCGCGTTGAGCGCCTGCGGCCGATTGAGCGTGATCAGCGTGACGCCGCCCTCGCGCTGGTCGACCAGGATGGTTTCGTAATCAGCCATTCAATTCCTCCAATCGTCATCCCAGCGAAAGCTGGGCTGACGGACAAATTCACGCCGGCGTCCAAGCCTCTGCCGCCGGCAATGGTGCGAAAATCGCGTCGATCAGCTCGTCGGTGACGCCTTCGGGGGTGTCGGGGTCCCAGACCGGCGCATTGTCCTTGTCGACGATCACCGCGCGGACGCCTTCGAGGAAATCGTGGCGTACGACGACGCGGGCGCCGACGGCATATTCCTGGACCATCTCGGCGGCGAAATCGACCATCTGCCGCCCTTCCTTGAGCAAGCGCAGCGACACTTTCATCGTCTGCGGCGACTTGGTCCTGAGCGTCGCCAGCGTTGCCGCGCCCCAGGCGCCGCCTTCGCTCTCCAGCACCGCGTAGATGTCTTCCAGCCGATCGGACTCGAACAGGCGATTGATCTCCTCTTCCTGCGCGACGATCTTCGCCTCGGGCACGGGACCTCCCAGGTCGACGAGAATCTCCTCGATCTCGGTCGGCGCCGCCGCGATCCGCACCTTGGCCTCATCGAGCGTATCGCTGGTCAGATAGTCGCTCGCCAGCCCGAGATTGAGGCACTCAGCCCCGTCGAGCCGATGCCCGGTCAGCGCGAGATACTGGCCGACGCGGCCCGGCAAGCGCGACAGATACCAGCCGCCGCCGACATCAGGAAACAGGCCGATCCCGGTCTCGGGCATGGCAAGCCGGGTATTCTCCGTCGCGACGCGATAACGCGCGGGTTGCGAGATACCGACGCCACCACCCATCGTAATGCCATCCATGAACGCCACCACCGGCTTCTCATAGGTGAACAGCCGATGGTTCATGCGGTATTCGGTGAAGAAGAATTCGCGCGCCTCGACGCCGTCCCTGGCGCCGCTTTCCGCGAGCATGCGGATATCGCCGCCGGCGCAGAACCCCCTGCCCTCGGCATGGTCGATCATCACTGCCTCGACCGCGGGGTCGTGGCGCCACGCGGCCAGCGCGTCGAGCACAGCCGTGCACATCGCGGTGTTGAGCGCATGGATCGCCTTGGGCCGGTTGAGCCGGATGCGGCCGACCTTGCCCTCGATGAAGGTGAGGACGTCGTCGGTCATCCCAAATCCTCCCCGTTTACGGGGAGGGCGCTGGGGCTTTGGTTCGCCCCCGGCGAACCAAGATCGTGTCCGGGGGACACGATCTCGCCCCAACGCAAGGCGCGAAGCGGCTTGGTGGAGGGGGTGGGCCACGAGCGATGTAGGTGGGGAGATCCCCCTCCACCACTCGCTGCGCGAGCGGTCCCCCTCCCCATGAATGGGGAGGAACTAGCGAGCCCCCTCATTGCCGCGTCAGATCCCGGCCGACGATCATCCGCATCACCTGATTGGTCCCCTCCAGGATCGAATGGACCCTGAGGTCGCGCCAGAAGCGCTCGATCGGATAGTCCATCAGATAGCCGTAACCGCCATGCAGCTGGAGCGCGCGGTCGACGATCGAGCTGCCATTGTCGGTCGCCAGCCGCTTCGCCATCGCCGAGAAGCGCGATTTGTCGGGCGCGTTGGCGGTCACCTTGGCCGCCGCCAGATAGAGCAAAGCCCGCGCCGCCTCGAGGTCGGTGGCCATGTCGGCAAGCATGAATTGCGTGTTCTGAAAATCGGCGACCGGCGTGCCGAATTGCTGGCGTTCCTTTGTGTAGTTGATCGATTCGTCGAGGCAGCGTTGCGCGCCGCCGAGCGAGCAGGCGCCGATATTGAGCCGGCCGCCATCCAGCCCGGCCATCGCGAAGCGGAAGCCGTCGCCTTCGGCGCCGACGCGATTCTCGACCGGTACGCGGCAATCCTCGAAGATCACTTGCGCGGTCGGCGAGGCATTCCAGCCGAGCTTCCTTTCGGGCGCACCGAACGACAAACCAGGCGTGTCCTTCTCGACCACCAGACAGGAAATGCCCTTCGACTTCTCCTCACCGGTGCGGACCATGCAGACATAGATGTCGTTATAGCCGGCACCCGAGATGAACTGCTTGGTGCCGTTCAAGACATAATGGTCGCCGTCGCGCTTCGCGCTGGTCTTGAGCGCCGCCGCGTCCGAGCCCGAGCCCGGCTCGGTCAGGCAGTAGCTGGCGATCTTGTCCATGCTGACGAGGTCGGGAAGGAAACGGTCCTTGATCGCCTGATCGCCGAAACGGTCGATCATCCAAGTCGCCATATTGTGGATCGAGATATAGGCGCTGGTCGCGGGGCAGCCATAGGCCATCGCTTCCATGATCAGCGCCGCCTCCAGCCGACCGAGCCCAATCCCACCCGATTCCTCGGCGACATAGATCGCCCCGAAGCCGAGCTCGCCGGCCGCTTTCCAGACGTCGACCGGATAATGCCGCTTCTCGTCCCATTCGGCCGCGAACGGCGTGATGCGGTCGGCGGTGAACTTGCGCGCGAGATCCTGGATCTCGCGCTGGTCATCGGTCAGGTCGAACTGGTTGGTCATGCGGAAAGTCTCGTCTGGACGGTGTGGAGAGGGCCATAGACCCGCGGTCGGGGCGAAGCCATAACGCGTGAGCAATGACGCGGATGCTGCTCATCGATACTGCGCTGCGCCTGTTGTCGGCAGGCCAGCTGATGCTGATCGCATTGGTGATCGGCCGCGGACGCGCACCGCGCCCAATCCGCTGGGCAACCGTGCTGCTGCTGCTGTGCGTGGCGGCTTATCTGGCCGACGTCGCGCCGGTGATCGACGTGCGCAGCATGCGGATCTGGCCGGTCGTCCAGCTCGGCGCGCAGAGCTCGCCGCTCGCTTTGTGGGTATTCGCCCACCTGATCTTCGAACGCCGCATCGACCGGCGGTTGCTGGCGATCGCTACCGCGATCACGCTTGCGTGCTGGATCAATTTCCTCGTGGCGGTGTACTGGACGCATCGCATGCCGGTGACCGCCGACGTCACCCAGCATGCGCTGGCCTTTGCGCTCTGCGTCCACGCCATCTGGATCGCGATCACCGAACGCGGCGACGACCTGATCGAGCGACGCCGCGCGTTCCGCACCGGCTTCGTGATCGTGGTCGGGTTGCAGACGCTCGCGGTCGTCGTGGTCGAGACGATCGTCGGCTACGCCACCATCCCCTGGCTGATGCTGCTGCAATCGGGCAGCACCCTGATCGCGGTGCTGGCGTTCGGCGCGGTGCTGCTGTCGAGCAATGCCGATCTGCTGTTCGATGCCGACGCCCCAGCGCCGCCGCAGCCGAGCCTGGCGCCGGCCGACAATGTCCTCAAGCAGAAGCTCGACGCGGCAATGGCCGGCCATGTCTATCGCGAGTCCGGGCTGACCATCGGTGTGCTGGCGGAGAAGCTCGCCGTTCCCGAACATCGCCTGCGCGCGCTGATCAACCAGCGGCTGGGCTATCGTAACTTTTCCGACTTCCTCAATTCGCACCGCATCGCCGATGCGCAGGCGTGGCTCGGCGACCCCGCCAAGGTCGCACTGCCGGTGCTCACCATCGCGATGGACCTGGGCTATGGTAGCCTGGCGCCATTCAACCGCGCGTTCCGCGACACCACCGGCCAGACCCCGACCGACTGGCGCCGCGCCGCGCTGGGCGGTTTCGAAAATAGCTGATCGATTCCGGAATCGACCGGCTTTTTCCGGCGTTGCCGCGACCGCCTGCACCCGATCGGCCAGACAGCCCGCATCATTTGACGGGAGCTTGGTATGACCGACTCGATCCGAACGCTCATCATGGGCGGCGCGCAAGGCTATATGATCGAACTGACCCGCTATTTGGCCGCGGCGGGCGGCGTGACCCTGGTCCTGTGGCTGGGCGCGCGCTGGACGGAGAGCCGGCGCATCCAGTTGCGCACGCCCGATTTCGCCGATTGGCAGCACGAAGTGGTCAATTCGCTGATCACGATGGTGACCTTCGCCGCCTCCACCATGCTGACGATCGCGCTGGCGCGGATGGGCATCATCCATGTTTCGATGGCCGCGCCGCCGCTCTGGCTGGCGGGCGTCGAGTTCGTCGCGGTGGTCATCGCGCACGACGCTTATTTCTACTGGATGCACCGGGCGTTGCACCTGAAGGCGCTGTTCCGCCGCGCGCATATGACGCATCACATGTCGCGCACGCCGACGCCCTGGGCTGCCTACAGCTTCGCGCCGATCGAGGCGGCATTCGAAGCCGCCTTCCTGCCGCTGTTCCTGTTGATCGTGCCGTTCCATGCACTCGTGGTGCTGGCGTTCCTGCTTCACCAGATCATCCGCAACGTGATCGGCCATTCGGGGCATGAACTCGCCTGGTCGGGGTTCACGAAGAGCCGCTGGACGGGATGGCTGACCACCACTACGCATCACGACCTCCACCATAGCGAGGGCCGGCACAATTTCGGCCTCTACTTCACCTGGTGGGACCGGATGATGGGGACGGAGCACCCGCGCTATCATGAGAAGTTCGAGGCGATCGTCGCCGACCGCCCCGCCCTTACCCCATCGTCGGGATGACGAAGGCGTTGGCGCCGTCACCGACGCCGCCATCGGGCCAGCGCTGGGTGATCGTCTTGACCTTGGTCCAGAACTTGACCCCTTCCAGGCCGTGCTGGTTGGTGTCGCCGAACGCCGAGCGCTTCCAGCCGCCGAAGGTGTGATAGGCGACCGGCACCGGGATCGGCACGTTGATCCCGACCATGCCGACATTGACCCGCGCGGCGAATTCGCGCGCGGCATGGCCGTTGCGCGTGAAGATCGCGACGCCGTTGCCATATTGGTGGTCGCTTGGCAGCCTGAGCGCGGTTTCGAAATCGGGGGCGCGGACGATCTGCAGGACGGGTCCGAAAATCTCTTCCTTGTACGACTGCATGTCGGGCGTGACATGGTCGAACAAGGACGGGCCGATGAAGAAGCCCTGTTCATGTCCCTGGAGCTGGAAGCCGCGGCCGTCGACGACCAGTTCGGCGCCTTCGTCGACCCCGGTCTGGATCCAGTTTTCGACGCGCTGCTTGTGCGCGGCGTTGACCACCGGGCCGTAATGCGCGTCATTGTCGGTCGAGACGCCGACCCGCAGCGCCGCGATCGCCGGGATCAATTTGGCCTTGAGCGCCTCGGCGGTCTTGTCGCCGACCGGCACCACGACGGGCAGCGCCATGCAGCGCTCGCCGGCCGAGCCGAATGCGGCGCCCGACAGATCGGCGACAACCTGGTCGAGATCGGCATCGGGCATGACGATGCCGTGGTTCTTGGCCCCGCCCATCGCCTGGACGCGCTTTCCGGCAGCGACGCCGCGATTATAGACGTAATGCGCGATGTCGGACGAGCCGACGAAGCTGACCGCGGCGATCGCGGGATGGTCGAGGATCGCGTCGACCATCTCCTTGTCGCCGTGCACGACCTGGAAGATGCCCTCCGGCATGCCCGCCTCGCGCATCAGTTCGGCGAGGCGCACCGGCACCGAGGGGTCGCGCTCCGACGGCTTGAGGATGAAGGCATTGCCGCACGCGGTCGCAACGGCGCCCATCCACAAGGGGATCATCGCCGGGAAATTGAACGGCGTGATGCCGACGCCGATGCCGACCGGCTGGCGCATCGAATAGACGTCGATCCCCGGCCCCGCGCCCTGGGTATATTCGCCCTTGAGCACGTGGGGGATGCCGCAGGCAAATTCGACGACCTCAAGCCCGCGCTGGATGTCGCCCTTCGAATCGGCGATCACCTTGCCGTGCTCGGACGAGAGCAGGTGGGCGAGCTCGTCCATATTCTTTTCGACCAGCGCCTTGAAGTTGAACATCACCCGGGCGCGGCGCTGCGGATTGGTCATCGCCCAGGCCGGCTGCGCGGCCTGCGCGGCGGCGACGGCGCGATCGAGATCGGCTTGCGCCCCGAGGTTTACCTTGGCCTGGACCTGCCCGGTATTGGGGTCGAACACGTCGCTGGTACGAGTGGCGCCACCGCCGGCAGAGCCCGCGATGAAATGGTCGATGGTGCGCATGGTCAACTCTCCTGGGCCTCGTTCGGCTCGATGCTCTATTTCACTAGGCAAATTCGCACGCAAGGCTACTTAATTGCCAAATGAACATGCAAAAATGCAGGTGGCGCGATGCAGAATTGGGATGACCTGCGTATCTTCCTCGCCGTCGCGCGCTCGAAGCGGATCGCGCCGGCGGCACGATCGCTCGGCGTCGATGCCACCACCGTCGGGCGGCGGCTCGCCCGGTTGTCGGCGCGGGTCGATCGGCCGCTCTTCGAGTCGGTTGGGGGTGAGCGCCGGCTGACCGAGGAAGGCGAAGCGCTGCTCGCGCATGCCGAGACGGTCGAAGCCGCGGTGATCGCCGCAATCGCGCCCGCGAGCGACCTGGCGCCTGCCGGTCATGTCCGGGTGAGCGTGGCGGAGGGCCTTGCGACCTGGGTGATCGCGCCCGCGATCGCACCGTTCCAGGTGAGCCATCCGCGCATCCGGCTCGACCTCATCACCGCCTCGGGTTTCCTCAATCCCTCCAAACGCGAAGCCGATATCGCGGTGATGCTCGCCCGCCCACGCAGCGCACAGCTCCGCGCTAGCGAGTTCGCCCGCTATCGCCTGCGCCTTTATGCCACGCCCGATTATCTCGACCGCCACGGCCGGCCGACGTCCAATGCCGACCTCGGCAAGCACATCCTCGTCGGCTATGTGCCCGAGCATATCTATGCGCCTGAGCTCGACTATCTGTCGGAGATCGAGCCCGGCCTGTCCCCGCAGGTGCGGAGCACCAGCATCAACGTCCAGCGCGCGCTGGTGTCCGCCGGCGGGGGGATCGGGGTGCTTCCCGACTTCATGGCGCAGCACGATCCTCGGCTCGAACCTGTGCTGGGCGAGAGCGTCGCCGTCCATCGCACCTTCTGGCTGGTGACCCACCAGGACACTCACGCGACCTCGCGCATCCAGGCGGTGTCCACCTGGCTCCAGGCGATCGGCCGGGGGCTAGGCTGACCCTGAGCGACCCGCCGGGACGGGAAGCATCCGCCCCTGCGCATCGGCGAAGAGCAGCACATCGACGCCGAATGCGTCGCGCAGATGCTGCTGCGTCAGCACCTCGTCGGGCGGGCCGAAGGCGAAGACGCGGCCGTCGCGCAGCATCAGGATCTCGTCCGCGACACGCGCGGCCTGGACCAGATCGTGGAGCACCACGACCACGCCGACCCCGCGCGCCGCTTGGCCGCGCAAGCGATCGAGCAGATCGAGCTGATGCGCGGGGTCGAGACTGGCCAGCGGCTCGTCGGCGAGCAACCATTGCGGCTCGCCCGCCAATACGCGCGCCAGCAGCACCCGCGCGCGCTCGCCGCCCGATAGCTCGCCGACGCGGCGCTCGGCGAATTGCTCGGTGTCAGTCGCCGCCATCGCCGACAGCACCGCTGCGATGTCTTCCGCCACGCCCGCGCGGTGCGGCAGGCGGCCGAGCGCCACGACGTCGCGCGCCGGCATGTTCCAGGCGACATCGCCCGATTGCGGCAGGTAGCCGATCGTCCGCGCGCGGTCATCGCGGCGCATCGCACCGATCGCGCGGCCGTCGATCGCGATCTTGCCTGCGCTCGGGGCGATCAACCCGGCGGCGGCGCGCAACAGGCTGGTCTTGCCCGCGCCGTTGGGGCCCAGGATCACGGTGATGCGGCCGGCGGCAAACATGGCGCTCGCATCGGTCAGCACTCGGCGCCCGCGCAGATCGAGTGTCACCCGGTCGAGAGTCAGCGCCATTGCTTGGCTCCTTCGCGGAACAGCAACGCCAGAAAGAACGGCGCGCCGATCAGCGCCATGGCAACGCCCAGCCGCACCTCACCCGCACCCGGCGCGAGCCGGCACAGGCTGTCGGCCGCCAGCGTCAGCGCGGCGCCACCCAGCGCGCTCGGCACCAGCAACGCCGAGGGTTTGGCGCCGAACACTGGCCGCAACAGATGCGGGACGACCAAGCCGACGAACCCGACCACGCCGGTCACCGCGACGCCCGCGCCGACCGCCAGCCCGGTGCCGATCACCACTTGCCAGCGCAACCGGCCGAGATTGGCGCCGAGCGAGCGCGCGGCATCCTCGCCCAGCGCCAGCGCGTCGAGCGCTGGCCCCGTGAACAGCATCAACAGCATGCCCGCGCCGATGAACGGCGCCGCCATCAACACGTCGTCGGGCCCACGGTCGGTCAGCGCGCCCATCAGCCAGTCGATCGCCTCGGCGATGGCATAGGGATTGGGCGCGATCGAGATCAGGAACGCGGTCAGCGCGCCCGCCAAACTGGCGAGCACGGTGCCGGCCAGCACGAACACCACTGGCGTCTCCGCACGCGCGGTCAGCATCGCGAGCAGCGCCATCGCACCCCCCGCCCCCGCCATCGCCCAGCCGAACTGGCCAAGCCAGCCGGCACCGAATCCGAGGACGATCGACGCGACCGCGCCGAGCGCCGCGCAGGACGACACGCCGATCACCGTCGGATCGGCGAGCGGGTTGCGAAGATAGCCCTGCAGCACCGCGCCCGACAGGCCGAGCGCGGCGCCGAGCAGGACACCGAGCACCGCACGCGGGATGCGCAACTCGGCAATGATCGCCCAGCGCGGATCGTGCCCAAACCAGGCGTCGAACGGGATCCATTGCTTGCCCGCCATCAGCGACAGCGCGAACAAAGCCGCGGTCAGCAACACGAGCAGGCCGAGGCGGATCGCGCGGCTCATGACAACGCCCGCGATCGAATCGCGGCGAGCGCCTGCAGCGCGGGGATGATGGTCGGCCCGCCGCAATTGACCAATTGGCGCGGGAAACGCTCCTCGATCACCTGATACCCCGCCATGCCGAGCACGCGGCGGCGCAGCGACGCGGTGCGGCCATTGGGGTCGGGGTCGATCACGATGCGCGGCGGATGCGCGACCACACTTTCGATCGGCACGTTGCCCGAGAAAGCGAGCCCGAAATCCTTGCTGACATCGCCCAGCCCGGCGAGTTCGACCATCTCGGTCAACAGGCTGGGCCCGGCATTGGCGAAACTGTCGGAAATATAGAGCAAGGTCGCGGGCCGGCGGCCGTCACGCGGAGCGGCGTTGGCCACGGCGCGATCGATGCGCGCGATCAGCCGCTCGCCCGCCGCGGGTTCCCCCACCGCGGCGGCGACGCTGCGGATCTGGTCGCGGCTGGAGGCGACATTGGTCGGCGAATCGAGCGTCAGCACCTTGAGCCCGGCGCGACGATACGCGGCGAGTGTAGTCTTGGAGGTAAAGCTCGACGCGACCACCAGGTCAGGTTTGAGCGCGATCACTTCCTCGGCGGTCCCCGCGGTCGCGCGATAGCGCCGCGCGAGGCCGAGCGGGATCGAGGTCGCGCCCGGCTCCTGCGAATAATGGCTGATCGCCGTGACCTTGCCCGGCGCCAGCGCCAGCAGCAATTGGTCCGAACACGGATTGGTCGAGACGATCCCCCCGGTCGTGGCGGGCTGCGCACTCGCGCACCCCGCCAGCCCGAGGGCGATCAAGGCGATCAAAGGCTTCAATTGAACTTCAAGCGAATGCCGCCATAGGCCGCGCGGCCCGGTGTGCTGTAATATTTCACCACGGCATATTTCTCATCGAACAGATTATCGACGCGACCATAGATCGAGAATTTATCGCCGATTGGGAAGTCCGCGCGCAGCCCGACCACAGTATAGCCATCGAGTCGGCTGAAATTGCCGGCGTCATCGAAGCTGTCGCCGACGCTCAGCACGGTCGCGCCGATCCCGAGACCGACCGGAGTCTTCCAGTCGATCGACGCGCTGACCGATTGGCGCGGACGGCGCGCCAGCTCGTTGCCGAAATTGAACCCGGGCGAGAGGTTGATCGAATCGATGAAGCTGTAGGACCCGCTGAGCGTCAGGCGATCGCTCGGCCGCACCGACAGCGCGAACTCCACGCCCTTGGTCCGGGCGCGGTCGATATTGACGTAGGAGAAGGCCGGACCGAAATCGATTTGATCGGTCGTGTCGCGGTGGAACCAGGTGATGCCGGCGACGATCCGCCCGCCGACCAGCCGCTGCTCGACTCCGATGTCATAGCTTTGCGCGGTTTCGGGCTTGAGATCCTGGTTGCCGAACACCGACGTTCCGAACCGTCCGTAGAGTTGGTAGAGGGTCGGCGCCTTGAACCCTTCGGCATAGCTGGCGCGGAACGTCGTCTCGGTCGGCAAGGTATAGACCGCATTGGCGCCCCAGGTCGTGTGCCCGCCGAACGCCGAATCGTCGTCGTAGCGCACGCCGCCAGTAATGGTCAGGCGATCGATCGGCGACAGGATGGCTTCACCATAGAAGCTGGTGACGCCGCGTGTCGCGGCGAGATCACCATCGAAATAGCGCGTATTCTCGCGCTCCGCGCCAGCGACCAGCCGTACGCCGTCGACTACCTGGAAATCGCCCTGATATTGATAACGCTCGCTACGGCCGCGGCCGAAGAAGCTGACCGCGGGACCGAAGGCCGGGTCGTAATTGTCGCGGTTGATATCGGCGATGGTGAAGGCGATGCGGTTCTTGAAGCGGCCGCCGAGGAAATCGGCATTGAGCCCGGCATAGCCGTACAATTCCTGCGTCTTGGCATATTCGCCGTCATCGGCGGGCAGGAAGGTCACGCCGTCAAAGCCATCGATATCGACCTTGCTGTGCGCGTAATAACCGCGCAGGTCGAGCCTGATGTTATCGGCCAAGGCGATCTCGATCCGCCCGGTCGCGCCGAACTGGCGATAGCCGTCGGGCTCACTTCCCGACGACACCGCCGAGAAGCCGTTGGTCTTGAGATAGCCCGCGTTGAGCGAGGCCGAGATGATCCCACTCTTTCCCGACACGCCGCCATTGGCGAAGACCGTATCGAAGCTGCCATATTCGACATTGCCGCGCGCCTGGAGGCCATAGCCGGGCTGCATCGTGGTGACGTTGACGACGCCGCCGATCGCCTGGCTGCCCCACGGCACCGAGTTCGGACCACGTAGCACCTCGACGCGATCGATCGATCCGGCGAGCAAATTGGCGAAGTCGAACGCGCCGCCGGGCGACGAGGGGTCATTGACGCGAACGCCGTCAATCAGGGTCAGCGTCTGCGAGTCCTCCGCCCCGCGAATGCGGACGGCGGTCAGGGCGCCGAGCCCGCCGTTGCGCGACACGGTCACGCCCGGCGTGGTCGCCAGCAGGTCGGACAAAGCGACGGTCTGGCGCTGCTCGATCGTCTGGCGGTCGATCACGGTCACTGCCTGGCCGATCGTCTCCGGCGCCTGCGGCACACCGGTCGCGGTCACGATAATGTCGGTTCGGGTCTGATCGGCGAGGACGATATTGTTATCGTCGGTCGCCGCCGTCTCCTGCGCATAGGCTGGCGTCGCGATGGCGATCGCGGCGAACGCCGAGGTCGCGAGGATGGAAAACTTCAACATTGGACATGCCCCTTTGGTGGGGCCGCGGACTCCGGGCGCCTGAACGCGACACCCGGACCTTACGGCCCGGTTCATGTCGCTCACACGAGGGATGTCCCTCGTTCGCCCGGCACACCCCGTCCGCGCAAAGGATCGACCGTGGCGGGCAGGTCTCCTGGCTTCCGGGTCATCGCGTCCGCCCCGCCTTCCCGACCTCGCAGCCAGTGGCATTATTGGGGCAACCGCTCTCCGGTCACAGTTGCGGGGGCAGCGCCGGCATCTCGACCGGACTTCCCTTTTGCTTCCCCTTGCGGGGAACCCGTCACGGCGCGGCGTCTATGCCGCAGCGCGGTAAAGCGCAAGCGATGCCTGATTTCAGAATTCGAACGCGGTCTGCGCGGCAGGCGGCGGCTCGGTCGCCACGCCTTCGATCTCGAGCATGCGGACCTTGGCGAGCGCCCCGCCAGGCGCCGAGAAACCGTGGACCCGGCTGCCCGCGGCAAGCACGCGGTGGCAGGGCACGATCAACGGGATCGGATTCCTCGCCATCGCCTGACCCACTGCGCGCGCCGCTTCCGGCCCCGCGCCGAGTTCGCGCGCGACCGCGCCATAGGTCATGGTTTCGCCGCGGCCGATCGCTCGGACACGGTCATAGACCCGCGCGAAGAACGGCTCCTGCTCGCCGAGATCGATCGCGACCGCATCGAAATCGACCGGCTCGCCGGCGAAATAGCGGACCGCGTCGGCGATCACCGCGGCGATGGCTGGGGGCGGGTCGCCCGCGACAGCGTCAGGCAAGCGGCGAAGCAGCGACCACTCCGCCTCGCGCGCCGTTTCTCCCGGCAGACGAAAGGCGGTGATCGCGTCGCCGCTCCACGCGATTGCGGCGACGCCGTGTGCGGTCTCGAAAACGCGGTAGCGATGGAGCGTGGCCATGCTGCCAAGATCGGCGACCCGATCGTTCAAATCAACCATCCGCAGGAGGTACCGGCCGTTCGAGACTTTACCCGGCTTCCACCTTGGCCGACTCTGGCAGATCGTAGCGGCGCTTGTCCTTATCCTCGACGCCATTCTTGACCCACGCGCCATGCGCATGCGCGGTCGCGATCACTTGCCATTGGTCATGACCGGGCCAGCTCTTCACGCGGATCACTTGATGGGCGAAGGCGCGGTCGGGTTCCATCATCACCCAGGCGAGCGGACGCTCGGTCGTGGCGCGCGCTCCCGCCGCATTCATCGCTGTGCGAATACGATTGGCGCTCTCCTCGGGCAAATATTGCCACACCACCGAATGCATCAGCACGCGCGTCACGCCGGCTGGTTGCGGTTCGGCAAGTCGCGCTTCGATCCAGTCGGCGGCATCGGCCTGGACCAGATCGACCGGCTTGGCGCGCTGCATCGCGATCGCCTGGCGCAGCCGCTCGGCACGCGCCGGCGTTTCGGCCCAGACATAAGCGGCCAGCCGCGCCTCGACCGCGGGATCGGTGGCGTCGAGCGGACGGACGTCGCAACCGCGCACCGAGACGATCTCGATCGGCGCCGGCACCGGCGGTTCACCGCGCCAGTCGGGCGTGATCGTGACGGGCGCGTCGGCGGGGCCGACCTTCACGCCGCCAAGATCGAAGGCATAGCGGTCGATCAGCAGGTTAAGCCCGGCGCTCGATCCGATTTCGAGCAGTTCGATTTTGGGTCCGTAACGCCGCGCGATCTCGAGCAACCCGACGATCAGCGCGCCCGATCGGCCCGGTTCGTTGGTCTGCGGCGGCCCATCGAGCCAGGGCAGCAGGAAATCGTCATGCACGCCGAGCGCGGCATTCACCGCCGCCGCGATCGCGTCCTGATCGGTCGTCTCGCCGCAGAATACTGCCGCCAGACCCGAATCGGCACTCGCCTGCACCAGCGCATGCAGTCCGCCGATGAACCTGAGCGGCAAGGCGTCGCGAGTCGGCTCGCCGGGCCAGTCGAGGATGCGGGCGCCGGTACGGCTGTCGCGCGCCAATCCATCGGCGATGGCGGCGCACAGCCGCGCATAGATCGGCGCGTCCATGTTCCGGCAATAGAATTCCTGGATCCGGAATGCCTCGCGATTGCCCGCCTCGTCGGCCATGTCGCCTCCTCATTCGCGCAGTTCCGGCGCGCTAACCCGCGCGACCTTCCATAGATTGCTGTCCTTCGGAGGGTCGGGCGGGGAAGCGCGCCGGCGCGGCAAAACCGCTGAAAGCGGAGCCACCAGGATGCATTGCGCCTTCGCAGGTGCACAAGTAAAGCCCCGCCATGGCGCAACCCCTAGTCATTGCCGTCCCCAAGGGCCGTATCCTGTCGGAAGCCGTGCCGCTGCTCGTGCGCGCCGGCGTCGAGCCCGAGGCGGCATTCTCCGACGAGGATAGCCGCGCGCTGCGCTTTTCGACCAACCATCCCGGCATCGACCTGATCCGCGTCCGCGCGTTCGACGTCGCCACCTTCGTCGCGCACGGCGCCGCGCAGATCGGCATCGTCGGGTCGGACGTGCTCGCGGAGTTCGACTATCCCGAACTCTACGCGCCGGTCGATCTCGGCATCGGCCATTGCCGCCTGTCGGTCGCCGAACCGGCCGAAATGGCGGCGGCCGATGATCCGCGCGGCTGGAGCCACGTTCGTGTCGCGACCAAATATCCGCACGTGACGCAGCGCCATTTCGAGGCGCGCGGCGTGCAGGCCGAATGCGTCAAGCTCAACGGCGCGATGGAACTGGCGCCGACCTTGGGCCTCGCGCCGCGCATCGTCGATCTCGTCTCGTCGGGCCGGACGCTCAAGGAGAATGGCCTGGTCGAGGTCGAGGTGATCGCCCAGGTCACCAGCCGGCTGATCGTCAACCGTGCGGCGTTCAAGACGCGGCCGGAACTGGTGCCGTTGGTCGATGCGTTTAGGCGCGCGGTGGAGAAGCGCGATGTGGCATGATCGTGTTCTTAGCCCCTCCCCTTCAGGGGAGGGGTTGGGGTGGGGCGAAGCCTCGCAGAGCGCATCCCTTTTGACTCCCCCACCCCAAACCCCTCCCCTGAAGGGGAGGGGCTTAAAATGATCAAACTCTCCACGTCCGAGCCCGGCTTCGAGCGCCAGTTCCAGGCGCTGGTCGACGCGCGGCGCGAGGCGGATAGCGATGTTGCGCGCGATGTCCGCACGATCGTCGCCAGCGTGCGCGACGAAGGCGATGCCGCCGTCCATGCCTTCACCCGCAAGTTCGACCATCACGACCTCAACGAGACCGGCTGGCGGATCGAGCGGGCCGAATGGCTCGCCGCGCACGAAGCGCTGGCACCCGATCTGCGCGACGCGCTCGAACTCGCCGCCGAGCGGATCGCGGCCTATCACATCAAGCAGAAGCCGGAGGACCGCGACGAGATCGACGCGGTCGGCGCGCGGCTCGGCGCGCGGTGGCGTGGGGTCGACGCGGCGGGGATCTATGTTCCCGGCGGACGCGCGGCCTATCCCAGCTCGGTGCTGATGAACGCGATTCCCGCCAAGGTCGCGGGGGTCGAGCGGCTGGTGATGGTCACGCCCACCCCCAATGGCGAGGTCAATCCTTTGGTRCTCGCCGCCGCGCATATCGCCGGCGTCGATGAAGTCTGGCGGATCGGCGGCGCACAGGCCGTCGCCGCGCTGGCATACGGCACCGGCCACATCGCACCGGTCGACGTGGTGTGCGGTCCCGGCAATGCCTGGGTCGCGGAGGCCAAGCGTCAGCTCTACGGCGTGGTCGGGATCGACATGGTCGCCGGGCCCAGCGAGATCGTCGTCGTCGCCGACGGCAAGAACGATCCGCACTGGATCGCCGCCGATCTGTTGAGCCAGGCCGAGCACGATCCGTCGAGCCAGTCGATCCTGTTCACCGACAACGCGGCCTTGGCCCGTGCGGTGGCCGAGGCGGTCGACCTCCAGATCGGCGAACTCTCGACCGCCAAGGTCGCACGCGCGAGTTGGGACGCGAACGGTGCGATCATCGTCACCGCCGACCTGGTCGAGGCGATGCCATTGGTCAATCGGCTGGCGCCTGAGCATCTCGAGCTCGCCTGCGACGAAGCAGATGCGCTGTTCGACATGGTCAAACATGCCGGGTCGGTGTTCATCGGCCGCTACACGCCCGAAGCGGTGGGCGATTATGTCGCCGGTCCCAACCACGTATTGCCGACCGGCCGCCGCGCCCGCTTTTCGAGCGGATTGTCGGTGCTCGACTTCATGAAGCGCACCAGTTTCCTCTCGCTCGATCCGGCCTCGCTGGCCGCGATCGGCCCCGCCGCGGTTACCCTGGCGGAAGCCGAGGGCTTGCCCGCGCATGCCCGCTCGGTCGCGCTGCGGCTGGGCTGATGGCTGTTGGTTGAGGCGCGGCGTCGTGCGCCCCTAACCTCCCCACAATTCCTTCGTCACCCCGGCCTTGTGCCGGGGTCCACTCCTCCGCAACCGAGATGAGGAGTTGTTGCACGGTGGATGCCGGGACAAGCCCGGCATGACGAACTTAGATAACGTCGCCCGGAGGAACGATTCATCATGGCACCGCTTTTTTTTGGCGGCGCGCGCGCCTAAGGCACCGTCATGTCCCAACGTACAGCCACACGATCCAAAGCCCGCGCCGCCGCGCGGCTCGCCGCGACCCAGGCGCTCTATCAGCACGATATGGACGGAACGGCCGTCGTCTCGCTGCTCCACGAATTCCATCAGCATCGCCTCGGCGCGACGATCGAGGACGCCGAATATGCCGATGCCGATGTCGATTTCTTCGACGATCTGGTGACCGGCGCGCTGGCGCGGATCGACGAGATCGATGCGCTGATCTCGGCAAATGTGACCGCCGACTGGAAGATCGAGCGGCTCGACAAATTGATGAAGGCAATCCTGCGCGCCGGGACCTACGAATTGCTCGCGCGTAAGGACGTCGCGGTCGGCACCGTGATCAACGAATATCTCGACGTCACCGATGCCTTTTACGAACGTCGCGAAAAGGGCTTCGTCAACGGCATCCTCGACGGCGTCGCCAAGAGCGCGCGGGCCTGACCGGCGGCGCCGATGGCGGAGATCGTCAACCTCAACCGCGCCCGCAAGGCGAAAGCGCGCGGCGAGGCCCAGGCGACTGCCGCCGCCAACCGGGTCGCACACGGCCGGACCAAGGCAGAGAAACAAGCTGCCAAGGCGGAAGCCGAGCGGCGCGCCCGCGACCTGGACGGGGCGAAGCGCGAGCCATGAAGCGGCGGGCGTGACCGAGGACGATTTCATCGCCGCGTTGCGCACGCTGCGGCTCCACCCGGGCGCGCACGACCTGCGCGACGATAATGCGACGATCGGCGGATTGACCGTCACCACCGACACGATCGTCGAGGGCGTCCATTTCCTGCCCGACGATCCACCCGGCGACGTCGCCTGGAAGCTGCTCGCGGTCAATCTGTCCGACCTCGCCGCCAAAGGCGCGCGGATCGAGGGCGTATTGCTCAATTATCCGCTGTCGAGCGACACGTGGGATCACGCGTTCCTCGACGGCCTGCGCGCCGCGCTCGACACGTTCGGCTGTGCGCTGATCGGCGGCGACACCGTATCGCTTCCCGAGAACGCGCCGCGCGTGCTGACGCTGACGGCGATCGGCCGCGATGCGCCCGCGCCGCTCCGCTCGGGCGCGCAAGCGGGCGACGAGCTTTGGGTGACGGGGACGATCGGCGACGCCGGCGCGGGCTTGCGGATCGCGCAGGGGGCAGCGGGTCCGCAAGCGCTGCTCGCTCGCTATCGCCGCCCGACCCCGCGTCTCGCCGAGGGATTCCGGCTGGCCCCGCTCGTCCATGCGATGATGGATGTGTCGGACGGACTGTTGATCGACGCCAGCCGCATGGCCGCGGCCTCGGGCCTGGCGGTCATCGTCGAGCTCGCCGCCGTTCCGCTATCGGCAGACTATCTCGCCTTCGCGGGCGCTGATCTCGCCGCTCACCTCGCCGCGGCGACCGCGGGTGACGATTACGAATTGCTGTTTGCGCTGCCCGAGGGCGACGAGCCGTCCATCGGCGCATTCTCGGTCGGCCGTTTCGCCGCCGGCAGCGGGATCACGCTGACATGGCAGGGCGCCTCCGTCCCGCTCCCGGCCAGCCTCGGTTTTCAGCACTGACGGCCGGGGTCCGTGGGCGCTTGCGCTCGCTCGATCCCTCCTTATACCTCCTGCCCACCTTCGGGAAAGTTCGCGCGCGCCATCCGGCGCGACGTGTCTAATAGGGGAAGAGGAATGACGATTGTCTATGCGGCCATCGTCTGCGGCCTGATCGCCGTAGTCTATGGCTTCATCACCAGTCAGCAGGTGCTCCGCGCGCCGGCCGGCAACGAAAAGATGCAGGATATCGCCGCCGCCATCCAGGAAGGCGCCAAAGCCTATCTGGGTCGCCAATATACCACCATCGCGATCGTCGGCGTTATCGTCGCCGTGATCCTGTTCTTCACGCTCGGCGCCTTGTCGACCGTGGCGTTCCTGATCGGTGCGGTGCTGTCGGGCATCGCCGGTTTTATCGGCATGAACATCTCGGTCCGCGCCAATGTGCGCACCGCGGAAGCAGCACGCACCTCGCTTCAGGGCGGCTTGACCATGGCGTTCCGCTCGGGCGCGATCACCGGCATGCTGGTGGCGGGTCTCGGCCTGCTCTCGATCGCCGGCATCTTCTGGTATCTGACCGGGGTCAAGCATCTCGAGCCGGGCGATCATGAGATCGTCGCCGCGCTGACCGCGCTGGCCTTCGGGGCCTCGCTGATCTCGATCTTCGCGCGCTTGGGCGGCGGTATCTTCACCAAGGCCGCCGACGTCGGCGCCGACCTGGTCGGCAAGGTCGAGGCGGGCATCCCCGAGGACGACCCCCGCAACCCCGCAACCATCGCGGACAATGTCGGCGACAATGTCGGCGATTGCGCCGGCATGGCGGCCGATCTGTTCGAAACCTATGTCGTGACGATCGGCCTGACGATGGTATCGATCGCGCTGCTCCTGTCGGGCGCACCCAATCTGTTCGCGCTGATGAGCCTGCCGCTGATCGTCGGCGGCGCGTGCATCATCACCTCGATCATCGGCACCTATTTTGTCCGGCTCGGCAAGGGTCAATCGATCATGGGCGCGCTGTACAAGGGGTTCTGGACCACCGTCATCCTGTCGGCTTTCGCCATCTTCGGCGTGACCAAATGGGTGCTCGGCGACCTCAACGCCGCGATCGGCACTGTCGGCGACAAGAGTTTCAACGGCATGTCGCTGTTCTATTGCATGCTGATCGGCCTGGCGGTGACCGGCCTGCTGGTATGGATCACCGAATATTACACCGGCACCAACTATCGCCCGGTCAAGTCGATCGCCAAGGCGTCGACCACCGGCCACGGCACCAACGTCATCCAGGGGCTGGCGATCAGCCTCGAATCGACCGCGCTGCCGACGCTCGTCATCGTCGTCGCGGTGATCGCGACGTACCAGCTGGCGGGGATCATCGGCGTGGCGTTCGCCGCCACCTCGCTGCTGGCGCTTGCCGGCATGGTGGTCGCGCTCGACGCTTATGGCCCGGTCACCGACAATGCCGGCGGCATTGCCGAAATGGCGGGGCTGCCCGACGACGTGCGGCATCGTACCGATGCGCTCGACGCGGTCGGCAACACCACCAAGGCGGTTACCAAGGGCTATGCGATCGGCTCGGCGGCGCTCGCCGCGCTGGTCCTGTTCGGCGCCTACACGACCGATCTCGATCGCTATGCGACCCAGCTCGGTATCGGGAAGATCAACTTCGAGTTGAGCAATCCCTATGTCATCGTCGGGCTGCTGCTCGGCGCCCTCCTTCCTTATCTGTTCGGCGCGTTCGGCATGACCGCGGTCGGCCGGGCGGCGGGATCGGTAGTCGAGGACGTTCGCGCGCAGTTCGCCGCGGACAAGGGGATCATGGAAGGGACCAGCCGTCCCAATTACGGTCGCACCGTCGACATCGTGACCAAGGCGGCGATCAAGGAAATGATCATCCCGTCGCTGCTGCCGGTGCTGAGCCCGGTCGTGGTGTTCTTCGTCATCCAGGCGGTGGCCAACCGCGAAGAAGGTTTCGCCACGGTCGGCGCGATGCTGCTCGGCGTGATCGTCTCCGGTCTGTTCGTCGCCATCTCGATGACTTCGGGCGGTGGTGCCTGGGACAATGCCAAGAAGTATATCGAAGACGGCAATTACGGCGGCAAGGGCTCCGAAGCCCATAAGGCCGCGGTCACCGGCGATACCGTGGGCGATCCGTACAAGGACACGGCCGGCCCTGCGGTCAACCCGATGATCAAGATCACCAACATCGTTGCGCTGCTGCTGCTCGCGGCACTGGCCGCGCACGGCGCCGGCTAAGCGAGTACTGTTCCCGTCCGGCCATTGCGCCGGACGGGGCAGATTGTTCTTTTCGGACATAAAAATGGATCAGGGGCAGCTTGTCTGCCCCTTTTTCATTGCTAGACTTGGCGCCGGGGCATTGGGGGGAAAGCCATGTTCGGGCGTATCATATCGATAGCGGCGGCGGCCGCGCTGTTTCCGGCGATCACCGCGGTGTCGGCGCAAGACGCCAAGCCGGCCGCGCCGGAGGCAAAGCCGGTCCCGGCCAATGCCGGTCCGCCCCCCGCTGCCGCCTTCGCGCAATTGCCGTTCATCGAGGCGCCGGCGCTGTCGCCCGACGGTACCCGCATCGCCGCGCGAATGGCGATCCAGGGCAAGATGCGGCTGGCGATCATTCCGCTCGCCGACACCACCAAGCTCAAGCTCCTCGATCCGGGCGATTTCGAGCTGACGAGCTGGAAATGGGTCAACAATGACTGGCTGTTGCTCCGCGCCGGAGAGATGCAACCGGTTCAAGGCGACAGCTGGTATGTCAGCCGCGCGTTCGGCGTCCGGGCCGATGGCGGCAAGATCAATGTCCTGGCGACGCCAACCACCGGCCAGAATGGCGCCGATATATTGTGGATCGCACGCGACGGCAGCCCGCATGCCCTGATCGCGATGCAGAACTCGATCTATATGGACGAGGATTTCTGGCCGCAGGTACGCGACTTCGACATCTCGACCGGCAAGAGCAAGATCGTCCAGGGCTCGACGACGAATGTGATGGACTGGTATGCCGATACTGCCGGAACGGTCAGGATGGGCATCGCCTATGACGACGACCGGCGGTCGTACCGTACGCTGTACCGCACGCAGGCCGGCGGCTCGCTGAAAACGATAGCTCGCACGACCGGCAAGGGCAGCACGCTCAGCACTTTGCCGGCATTGATCTTGCCGCAATCGGGCAAGGCAATCGCGATCGACGATGCCGACGGGTTCGACGCGGTCTACGATTTCGATCTCGACACGATGAAGATCGGCGCCAAGATCTTCGATTCGCCCGGCTATGACGTCGACGGGCCTTTTCTCGACCCGACAGGCACGAAGCTGATGGGATTCCAATATACCGATACGCGGACGCGCACGAAGTGGCTCGACCTCACTTTGGCCCAGGTCCAGGCGGATCTCGACAAAGCGGTTCCCAATTTGTGGCCCGATATCGTGTCGTGGAGCAACGATCTGAGCGTGTTGATCGTGCATATCGGCGCGGCCGACAGCCCGGGCGCCTATTATCTCTATCGGCCGGCCGACGGACGCATGTCGGTCTTCGCAACGATCAACGCGACGCTCGGCACCAGGACCTATGCGCCGGTCAAGACCGTCCGCTACACCGCGCGCGACGGTACCGAAATGTCCGCGGTACTGACCTTGCCCAGGGGGCGCGAGGCGAAGGATCTCCCGCTGATCCTGATGCCGCATGGCGGTCCGGCGGTTCGAGACGAGGAGGACTGGGACTGGTGGTCTGAGTTCCTGGCAAGCCGCGGCTATGCCGTGCTGAAGCCCAATTATCGCGGCTCGACCGGTTTCGGCACCAAGTTCAACAAGCTCGGCGAGGGCCAATGGGGCCTAAAGATGCAGGACGACCTGGTCGACGCGGTCGGCTGGGCGGCGAAACAGGGGATCGCCGATCCCAAGCGCGTGTGCATCGTCGGTGCGTCCTATGGCGGCTATGCCGCGTTCCGCGCGGCGCAGCGCGACAAGGGCGTCTATCGCTGCGCGGTGTCCTTTGCCGGCGTGTCCGACATGACGGCGATGCTGCGCTACGACGGATCGTTCCTCAACGGCGGCCGAAACAAGGATTATCTGCGCAAGCAGGCTCCCGACCTGAAGGGGGTGTCGCCGATCAACTTCGCCACCGATTTCTCGACGCCGATCCTGATCATGCACGGCAAGGCCGACCAGGTCGTACCGGTCAAGCAATCGCGCGAGATGGTCGAGAGACTGAAAGCGGCCGGCGCGACCTATCGCTATGTCGAGCAGCCTTTGGGCGACCACCATTTCACGCGTCAGGCCGACCGCCTGCAATTCCTGGAGGAACTCGAGACGTTCCTGGCGAAGTACAATCCGGCATGACGGGATATCTGGCGTCGGCAGTGTGGTTGCCCGCGTCTGGATGCGCGTTACTATTCAACCATTGATAGAGGCAGGGGGCAGCCTTTTATGAAGACACTTCATCGCGCGGTGCTTGGCGCGGCAGCATCGATCGTCCTGGCGGGGACAATGGCATCGGGGCAAGTGCCGCCGACAAGTAGCGATTGGGCGACCAAGACCGTTCCGCTCGAGGTCCTGGCGCAATTTCCGATGATCACCCAGCCGCGTATGAGCCCGGATGGCAAATGGATCGCAACCCGGATCAGGGCCGGCGGCGAACAGGTGCTCGCGATCGTCCCGGTGAAGCCGGGGGAAGCCAAGACAGAAGTCATCGCGCGCAACGGCGAGGCGATCAAGGACAAGGAAGGTGATCGCCAGATCGTCGATTATCGCTGGGCCGATTCCGATCATCTGGTCATTACGTTCGACACACGCGAGAATTTCTACGGACAGTGGATCGATGATGTCCGCTATGCTTCGTACAACCGCACGACGAAAAAGATACTTCCGCTCGGGTGGGACAAGTCGCTCGGCTCGACCGAAATGTTGTGGCTGTCCAACTCGGGCAAGCCGCACATGCTGCTTCAACGCATTCCGTGGGACGCCAACTCGACACGCGGTCCAGACACCGAGATGACGCGCAATCCGGAAGTCATCGACGTGGATCTCGACACCGGCAATTCGACCACCGTCATGCCGCACAACGCAGCGGTCGAGGATTGGACCGCCGATGCCGACGGCGTCGTCCGGATCGGTACCGCGAGCGACGCGGATTCGGGCAAGGTGCAGGTCTATTACCGCACCGTATCGAGCCAGCAGCTGAAGAAAATCTTCGACGGCACGCCCGATCGCTATGGCGAACTCGGTATCCCCTCGCTGTTCCTGGCGGGCGGCACCAAAGCCTATGCCTATGGCAAGGAAGACGGATATCGCTCGCTGTACGAATTCGACCTCAGCACGATGAAGCTGGGCAAGAAGGTCTTCGGCGTGCCGGGATACGATATCGGGGGTGCTGCGCTCACTCCCGACCGCTCCGCTTTGCTCGGCGTGACCTATACGACCGGCCGCGAGCATTGGACCTATTTCGACCCGCGGTTGAAGGAAATCCAAAGCCTGCTCGAGGAAAGCTTCGGCAAGGACAATGTGCTGATCGCCACCGCCGATGCCAAGCGCGAGACGATCCTGTTCCGCGTCGCCAAGATGGGTCAGGCGGAGACCTGGTACATTTTCGATACGGTGTCGGGCGGCATCGGACGCTTCGCTTATGGCAACGACACGCTGAAGGACGCGATGCTCAATCCGGTCTCGGTTGTCACCTATCCGGCGTCGGACGGGAAGAAGATCGAGGCGATCCTGACCATGCCGCGCCATCGCGCCGGCCAGAAGAATTTGCCCTTGATCGTGTTGCCGCATGGCGGTCCCTGGGCTCGTGATCGCGCCGATTGGGACCCCTATGGCTGGGCGCAATCGCTCGCCGAGCTCGGCTATGTCGTGATCCAGCCCAATTATCGCGGCTCGACCGGCTATGGCAGCGAATGGGAAAAGGCGTCCGAAAAGGCCTGGGGCTATCGGATGCAGGACGATCTCAACGACGCCATTCCCTGGCTGGCCGGCCAGGGAATCGCGGATCCCAAGCGCGTCTGCATGTTCGGCTGGTCCTATGGCGGCTATGCGGCATCGCGTGCTGCGGAACGCGATGGCGACAAATATCGCTGCGCGATCAGCGGCGCCGGCGTCCACGACCTCATCGCGATGCAGCGCTATGACAAATCCTATCTCGGCCGCTACGGCGCCAAGATGGGCATGGGATCGGCCAGCGGTGACCTGGAAGACGCATCGCCGGGTCTCCATCCGGAAAAATACTCGATCCCGATCCTCATCGTCCAGGGGGCAAAGGACGTCCGCGTCCCGCCCGCCCAGGCGCGCGACCTGGTCGGACGACTGAAAAAGGCGGGCAAAGTGGAGGGCAAGGACTTCTTCTATCTCGAGCAACCGCTCAATACGCATAACCTGCTGCGCGAGGCCGATCGTGTGCAGTTGATGCAGGAGGTCAAGAAGTTCCTCGACCGATTCAACCCGGCGACCTGATCGCGCCGGTTGACGCATCGCCGGGGTTGATCGAAGGAGGGGCGCCGCCGGCCGCGGTGGCGCCCTTTCCCTTTGCCCCCGTGAGGACCCCATGGCCGCCCCGTACGACCGCGAAGCCCTTCGCACGCTGCTCGCCACGCGCACGCTCAAGCGCGGCGATTTCCTGCTCGTCTCGGGCAAGCGCAGCCGCATCTATTTCAATATGAAGGCAACGATGATGACGCCCGAGGGCGCGGCGCAATGCGCGCGCGGGCTGTTGTCGGTGCTGGGCGATCTGGACGCCGATTACGTCGCGGGGCTGGAAATGGGCGCGGTGCCGCTGCTCGGCGGGATCGCGGCATTGAGCTGGGACATCGGCCGGCCGATCGGCGCGGTGTTCGTGCGCAAGGCGGCGAAGGCGCATGGCACCTCGCTGATGGTCGAGGGGCTCGACGATAGCGGCGGCGAGACGCTCCAGGGCAAGCATGTCGTGCTGATCGACGATGTCGCGACCAGCGGCGGATCGATCCTCAAGGCCGCCGAGCAGATCGAAGCGGCGGGCGGCATCATGAAGGACGCGATCGTCATTCTCGACCGCGAACAGGGGGCGGATGCCAATCTCGCCGAGCGCGGGATCACGCTGCACGCGCTGTTCACCGCGACCGATCTGGGAGTGACCGAGGCGGACAAGCTGCCGCTCGACTGAAAGCCGTCGCCCCGGCGGAGGCCGGGGCCTCAGGCCGTACCGCGACTCTCCTGCGATCCCGGCCTTCGCCGGGATGACGGTTATTTCCAGTTGATTGCCGGCCGCGCTTGCTCCTCGAGCCAGGCCATCGCCGCGAACCACGGGCTGCCGCCATAACTGACGCGCGCGACGCCGGCATCGGCGAGCGGCTTGGTTGGCGCGCCAGGACCGGGAATGACGTTGATCAGCGCGCCGGTACGCTTGACGATCTCGGCGATCGCCGTCGTATCGCGCAGACCGGGGACGAAAATGCCGCTCGCACCTGCCGCCATATAGGCCGCGGCGCGATCGACGGTTTCGTCGAGCATCGATGCGTCGTGCTGGTCGGCCGGCGCGCGCAGATAGAGGTCGATACGGGCATTGATGAAGAACGCCTCACCCGCGCCCTTGCGCGCCGCCGCGACGCGGTCGGCCTGGGTCGCGATCGGATAGACGCCCTCACCGCCGATCACCGAATCCTCGAAATTGCAGCCGACCGCACCGGTCGCGGCGAGGCCGGCCAGATTGACGGTGATCCCGGCCGCGTCCCGGGCATAGCCGCTCTCGAAATCGATCGAGACGGGGACGTCGACCACATTCATGATCCGCTTCGCATTGTCGAAGACGAGATCGAGCGGCACTTCCTCGCCATCGCCGAAGCCGAGCGACCCAGCCGCGCCGTAGCTGCCGGTCGCGATCGCCTTAGCCCCCGCCTTGGCGATCGCCACCGCGCTACCCGGATCCCAGCAATTGTAGATGATCAGCGGGTCGCCAGGGACGTGGAGCGCGGTGAAGGTTTCAAAGGCGGACATGACGATTCTCCTGGAAGGCTCGACTTTTGTTGCCAATTTGTTCCGCACTGGTCAAGCGATGGGAATCCGGCGGAGCGAGCGGGGAGAGCCGACGTGACCCTCCCCGCTCGGCTCTAGTGGACGAAGCGCGCCACCACGTCGCGATAGCTGCGGCTGACTTTCACCTGGCCGCCCGAATCGAGCACCAGGAAACATTCGCCATTGGTATGCGGCTTGACCTGTCGGACAAGGTCGAGATTGACGATCGTCGAGCGATGCACGCGCTGGAAGCGGCGCGGGTCGAGCCGCTTTTCCAGATCCTTCATCGTCTGGCGCAGGATCAGCGTGTTGTCGCCGGTCTTGATGCACATGTAGTCGCCCGCCGCTTCGACCACCTCGATCGTGTCGACGTCGACGCGGAAGATCTTTCCACGATCCTTGATGTTGATCAGCTTTTCGAAGCGATTGGACGACACCTCGCCGCCATCGGCGATCTCCTCAGCTGCTTCCGGCGCAACCTCGGCGAGCGCTTCCTTGTATTTGCCGACTTCCTCGGCGGTGCGCTTCTCGCTCAGGCGCTGGCGGACGCGGTCGAGCGTGTCGGCAAGACGCGATTCCTCGACCGGCTTGACCAGATAATCGGTCGCCTGTGCCTCGAAGGCGCGAATGGCGTGGTCGGAATAAGCGGTGACGAAGACGAACAGCGGCGGTTCGACTTCCATCAGGCCCTGGATCACCGAAAAGCCGTCGAATCCCGGCATCTGGATATCGAGAAACACCAGATCGGGCTTGTTTGTCTTGATACTGCGGATCGCCTCGCGCCCGTTGGCGCAACGATCGATGATCTCGACATCGTCATGCGCTTGAAGGCGGAGTTCGAGCCCCTGGATCGCGAGCGCTTCGTCGTCCACCAGGATGGTTCTTATGGTCATGCGGCCTCTCTATTCGGATCTTCCAACTGGTACGGAATCTCGATCTCCACAGCAAAGCCGCCCCCTGGTGCAGACCGAGCATCGAAACGGTGGTCAGGTCCGTACGCCTGAGCCAACCGATCTCTTATATTGGCGAGCCCCACGCCAGTTGAAAGGCTCGGCCCTAACTTGCTCTCGATCAAGCCGGGGCCAGTGTCCGAGACGGTAATCCGGACCCGTTCGCCGACGAGACGTGCCGAAACTGCGATTTCCGCCCCCTCCTCGCTCGGCGTGACCGCATATTTGATCGCGTTTTCGACCAATGGCTGGAGCAACAAAGAGGGCAAACGCGCGCGTTCGGCGCGGGGATCGATCTCGAATACCGGGCGCAGGCGCTTTTCGAACCGCATCTTCTCGATCTCGAGATAGAGTTTGAGCGTATGTACCTCCTGCGCGACCGTCACGTTCGCGGTCGGCTCGTAAATCAAGGTGAAGCGCAGGAAGTCGGCCAGCCGCGACAGCATCGCATTGGCGCGCTCGGTTTCCTTGAGCAGCACCAGGGTCGAGATCGAATTGAGCGTGTTGAACAGGAAATGCGGGTTGAGCTGATAGCGCAGCATCGCCAGCTGCGCCGACGACGCCTGATTGCCGAGCACCAGCAGCTGGTCGGCCTGCTGTTCGACGATCAGATAGAAATTGATCCCGAAATAGAGCGCCGACCATCCCGCCAACACGGTGAAATTGAGGAACAGCTGGCCGAATACCAGGCCCAGGTTGAGGCCCGGATTGTCCTTCATGATGCTGTAGGAGAAACCGTTGAGCACCGCCGCCAGGAACGTCGCGCCGGCCAGCGTCACCACCGTCAGCAGGATCGCGCTGATCCGCGGCAGGCGGCGATAATAACCGTACAGGGTCGAAAGCAGCAACGTGATGCAATAGCCGACGATCGATTCGATGATCCCGGGGACCAACGCCGACATCGGTGCGCCATTGGACACCGACGACACCGAGCGAAGCAGCAGATAGCCGCCCCAGCCGACACCCTGCAGGATCCAGAACGCACGACTCTTGTCCTCGAAGAACGGACGCGAAAAGATCGCGGGAGTCCAGAAGCGGCGCTTCTGGCCCGTCAATGAGGTGTCGGCCGGCGCCGGCACGGGAGAGGAAATCGTGGCCATCGGGCTGGTCCCTTTATACCGGCCGGACCGGCCACGCAAAGCATCGCCTGTGGGCGGTTGTCCATGGACAGGAATATCAATGGCATCGGCGCGGTCTTTTGCTTAGGAGCAGCCCCGCAATGAATCCCGCCACTCGCCCCGACATGCTTGGCCGCCGCTTCGGCTGGCTGGTGTTGCTGGTGGCCGCGTTGCTGGTGCGCAGCGTCGCTCCCGACGGGTGGATGCCGGTGGTCAACGCTGCCGGCGGGATCGAGATCACCGTCTGCAACGGCACCGGCCCCGACGACGCCATGGTGCTGTCGCCCGATGGCAAGCTGCATCACAAGGCGCCAGGCAAAAGCCAGCCCGGCGACCACGTTTGCGCCTTTTCGGGGCTCGGCATTGCCGACGTGCCGCCGACGCTCGTTACGCTAGCCGCGCCGATCTTCGCGCCCGGAGCCGCGCCGACGCTCGATCCGATCGACGCCTTCCCCGGCCGCGGCCTCGCCGCGCCTCCGCCTCCCGCCACCGGACCGCCTTCCCTCGCCTGAACCGACGCTGCCTCCGGCAGCTTGAGCGATTCAGTAAGGGGAATGATTGTGACTATTGCCAAGCGCACCCTGTGGTGCGCGTCGCTCGCCGCGATGGCGAGCGCCATCGCGCTGCCCGCGCATGCCGCCGATGACCCCGCGCCAGGCGACGACCGCCGCGACGACATATTGATCACCGCGCAACGCCAGCAACAGACGATCGAGAACGCACCCTCGACACGCGCGTCGGTCGACGCCGACACGATCGCGCGGACGGTCAACGCGATGAACGTCGAAGACACGCTCAAATATCTGCCCAGCCTGATCGTGCGCAAACGCCATATCGGCGACACCCAGGCGCCGCTGGCGACGCGCACCGCCGGCCTGGGCGCCAGCGCACGCAGCCTGATCTATGCCGATGGCGCGTTGCTGTCGGCATTGATCGGCAACAACAACACCTCGGCCAGCCCGCGGTGGAGCGCGGTCAGCCCGCAGGAGGTGGCGCGGATCGACGTGCTCTATGGGCCGTTCTCAGCGGCCTATCCGGGCAATTCTATCGGCGCGGTGGTCAATATCACGACGCGCCTACCCGACGAACTCGAGGCGACCGCGACCGCGGGGGTCAGCGTCCAGACCTATGACCTCTATGGGCGGCGCGATACCTATCCGGCCTATCAGGCGGGGCTGACGATCGGTGATCGCTTCGGCCCGCTGGCGCTGTTCGCGAGCTACGATCACGTCACGAGTCGTTCGCAGCCGATCGGCTATGTCACCGGCGCCGCGGGCCCGGGCGTGGTCGGGGCGATCCCTGATCGCAACCGGACGGGACAGCCGATCACTATCCTGGGGTCGAGCGGGATCGAGCGTCAGGGGCAGGATCGCGTCAAGCTCAAGGCCGCGCTCGACCTGAGCAGCGATATTCGCCTGACCTATGTCGGCGGGCTGTTCCTCAACCGCACCAATGCCAGCGCCGAGAGCTATCTGACGGCGACCGCGACCGGCCTCCCCGCCTATCCCTCGGCATCGTTCGCCAGCGGCACCTACCTATCGCGCCAGCGCCACTGGTCGCACGCCGTGTCGCTCGGGGGATCGGCCGGCGCCGTCGATTGGCAAGTGATCGGAACGCGCTACCGCTTCGCCGATGACGAGCAGCGGGTGCCGACGGGCTCCCTACCCGCCGCTTTGTCGGGCGGTGCCGGCAACGTCACCCGGCTCGACGGCACCGGATGGGACACGCTCGATGCCAAGGCGGCCTGGAGTCGCGGCGGCAATGTGCTGAGCGCCGGTGCGCATTGGGACCGGTTCGTACTGGCTAGCAATCGCTATGCGACGACCGACTGGATCAAGGGCACCGACGGCGCGCTGAACCAGCAGTCGCTGGGGAAGACGCGCACCGCTGCCTTGTGGGCGCAGGACGCGCTCGACCTTCTGCCCAGGCTGACGCTGACGCTCGGCGGCCGCTACGAATGGTGGCGCGCCTATGACGGGGTCAATTTCTCGGCCTCGCCGATTGTATCCAATATCCAATCCGAACACTCAGCCGCCCGCTTTTCGCCCAAGGCGTCACTGGCCTGGAAGCCCGCCGACAAGTGGAAGGTGCAGCTGTCCTATGGCGATGCCTGGCGCTTCCCAACGGTCGGCGAACTCTATCAACTCGTCACCAGCGGCGTGCTCGGCGCAATCCCCAATCCCGACCTCAAGCCGGAACATGCTCGTTCGGCCGAGCTCGCCATCGAACGCGTGGATGCGAAGGGATCGATTCGCTTGTCCCTGTTCAACGAGGTCGTGACCGATGCACTCTTATCGCAGACCGGCACCCTCACGGCGGTCAGCGGCGGGACGCTCACCGCAAGCTTCGTCCAGAATGTCGACCGCACTCGAGCGCGTGGCGTGGAACTGGCCGTCGTCCGCAACGACCTGATCCCGCGCATCGATCTGTCGGGGAGCGTGACTTATGCCGACGCCACGACGCGCGCCGATCCCGGTCTTCCGGCGGCGGTCGGCAAGCTGATCCCGACCGTACCGCGCTGGAAGGCAAATGCGGTCGCGACCTGGCGGCCGGTCGATGGCGTCTCGCTGTCGGCGGCGGCGCGCTATTCGAGCCGGATGTACGGCCAGCTCGACAATAAAGACGTGGTCGGCAACACCTATCAGGGCTTCTACAAATTCTTCGTCGTCGACCTGCGCGCGCAATTTGTCGTCGCGAAGAAGTATGCGCTCGGGCTCGGCGTGGATAATGTCAACAATGACAAATACTTCCTGTTCCACCCCTTTCCGCAGCGGACGTTCCACGCCGACCTGACGATCAAGCTATGAGCGTCCGGCCGCCCGGCTCGCGCTGGTACAATGCGGTCTGGCGCTGGCATTTCTATGCGGGGATGTTCTGCGTCCCGTTCGTTTTGTGGCTGGCGATCACCGGCAGCATCTACGCCTGGCGGCCGCAGATCGAGGCGTGGCTCGACCGGCCTTACGACTCGCTCGTCCCCATCGCTACGCGCGCGACGCCCGAGGCGATCGCCGCGGCTGCGGTGGCGGCAGTGCCGGGATCGCGGCTGCACAAATATGAGCTGCCGCAATCGGATAGGGCAGCGGTGCGAGTCCTGGTCGGCACCGATAGCGGGGATCGGCGTGTCTATGTCGATCCCTACAGGCTGATACCGCTCAAGGTCGTGGCCGAAGACGATCGACCGATGCAAATCGTGTCGCGCCTGCACGGCGAGCTGCTCGCCGGCACCTGGGGTAGCTACATCGTCGAGACCGCGGCTTGTTGGACCCTCGTGATGATCCTGACGGGCCTGTATCTCTGGTGGCCGCGAGGACGAAAGGGATATGCGGGCCTGCTCTATCCCCGCCTGTCGGGCGGCCGGCGATTGTTCTGGCGCGATCTGCACGCGGTGACCGGCATCTGGGTGTCTCTGCTCGCCCTGTTCGTGATCGCCACCGGCTTGCCTTGGGCAAAAGCATGGGGAAGCTATTTCAAGGAAATCCGGACGGTGACCGGCACGCTCGACGGGCCGGTCGACTGGACGATTGGCGGCCGCAAACCCGCCGACGACCCGATGCTCGGCGATCATGCCGGACATATCGGCATGGCAATGGCGCACCAAGGCGTCCGGCCGGGAGAGCTGAATCGCGCGGTCACCGTGGCGACAGCACTCCACTTCGCGCCGCCGGTGCTCGTATCGCCGCCGGGCAAGGAGCCACACAGCTGGACCATCTCATCCGACGCCGCCGACCGGCCGTTACGCGCACAAGCAGTGGTCGACGGCGCGACCGGCGCCGTGCTGGCGCGCAAGGACTTTGGCGAACGCCACTGGATCGACCGCGCGGTTGGCTATGGCATCGCGACGCATGAGGGCCAGTTGTTCGGCATTGCCAATCAAATGCTGATCACGCTTGGCGCGCTGATGCTGATGACGCTGAGCGTATCGGGAGTAATTTCATGGTGGCGGCGTCGCCCTTCGGGGCGACTTGGCGCACCTTTGCCGCTGTCGCGCCCGCGCTTCCACGCCGTGTTGATCGCAGTGATTGTCGCGCTCGGGCTGGCGATGCCGCTGTTCGGCGCGTCGCTGCTGGTGGTGCTCGCGGTCGAGCGCGGACTGAAACGCTGGTCGGGCATCGCCCGCTGGTTGGGATTGCGAACCGCCCGGGCCTGACGCTTCAGCCATCGCGGCGCGGCCTCAATCCCCAACCGATCCGTCGCTGGCAAAAGAAAGCGCCGCCCCTGCCCGAAGGCAGGAGCGGCGCCCTTAGTCCGTCGATCGGTTCAAATCAGAACTGGAAGTTCAGCGTGCCGATGAAAGCGCGCGGGCTGCCGATCTGGACGAACGGTACCGAGTACTGGACCGTCGAGCCACCGGTGAAGCCGCCGACATAGTATTTATTGAAGATGTTCTGGACGTTGACCTGGAAGAAGGTCTTATCGTTCAGGCCGAGGAAACCGAGCTTAAGGCGAGCGTCGAAGTCGACGGTGCCATAAGCCGGCGTCTTCGCGCCATAGACCTGATAGACGAAGCCACGCGTCCCGGCGAACGCCGTCGTCGTGCCGCTAGTGTTCGCCAGCGTCGGGCAGACCTGGTTCACAAGCGACGCGGTGCACTGCAGGTTCGGCAGGTTCTGATCATTCAGATAGCGCGGACCAGTGACCTTGCCCTGAAGCGCAAGTGAGAGCGGGCCAACATCACCCTGCAAACGCAGGCCGTAGGTATAGGTGGGCGAACCCGATTCGCGCTTGCCGGCCGTCGCGGCGTAGATCGGCGCACCGACCGAGGTGCAGTTCACGGTCTGAGTATTGGCGCACTCGCCGATCACAACGTCATTCTTGATTTCAGACTTAAGATACGAGCCCCAGGCATAGACAAGGACTTCGCGGATCGGACGATAAGCGAAGCTGGCATCGATGCCGTATTTGTCCACGCGACCCAGGTTGCGATAGATCGTCTGGTCGGTGGTGACGTCATAGGCGCTCGCCAGACGATTGGTGAAGCGCGTGTACCACGGGCTGATCGTCGCCTGGATCTTGCTGGTCGTGTAGCGGACACCGGCGTCGAAATTGTCCGTCGTCTCCGGGGTCGGATGCGCCGCCGGATTGCTCAGGGCATAGAAAAAGCTCTGATACAGGTTATCCGTGCCAGGGACCTGCAGGCCCTTCGAATAGTTTACGTAAGCTGTGAAACCACCGCCGAACTTATAGGTCGCGCCGGCGTTCGGCAGCACCCGATTGTAGGTGAACACGCGGCGCTGGGGTGCGGACGCAAGTGGGTTCGCCGTAGCATAGACCGTGTTGTCGGCGCTGTTGCCGCGGCCGAGGCAGTCGACGTTGCCGTTCGCTGCCGTGGTGAAGCAGAAGTTGTTGAGGTTGCGCTTGAACCAGGGTGCGCGGACGCCGAGGTTCAGGGTCAATCCGCCGAACGTGCCGCGATACTCGCCCGCGACCTGATCGAGGATTGCGTAGGACAACCGGTCGCGCTTCTCGACGAGGCGACCATTCGTCGCGGTGAGACCATTGTTGATCGGGAACACGTCGAACGGCACGCCGTTCGCCTGCAATTTGCCGAGCTCGCCCGTCTGACGGTGACGGCCGTAATCGTGCGAATAGGCGATACGGATCGAGTTGTTCTCGTTCAGATCGTAACGCAGCGACGAGATCAAGCCGTAGCGATGGGTGACCGTCTGGCTTGGCGCCAAAAGGGTGACCGTGTCGAGCTTGTCGCCGTCCCCGTTCAGATCGGTGCCAAGATAATATTGGCCGCCGATGAAGCCGTAGAGCGGCGTGGTGATCGCGCCACGCGTCGCATTCGCGGTCTGCGTATAGCCGACGGTTTCGCGACCGGTAACCGTGCCGCCGCCGTTCGCCTTGACGTACTGGAAGCTCGGCTCGACCGTCAGGACAAGGCCGGGGGCGAGCGTAAAGCGCGAACTGATGCGGATATTGCCGGTATTCGACGGATTGTATCGCTCATCGAAGCTCGTGCCGCACGCTATGTTGTTGTTGGAAGCGGTCGGATCGTTGACGGTGCCCGGCGCGTCGGCAACGCCGAATGTGCCCTGTTTCGTCTGGCAGCGCGCGATCGAGTAAGGCAGCTCATCGCGGCTGAAGGGGAAGCGGTTGCCCGATCCCGTTCCGGGTGTCCGCAAGCCGTTGTCGATCAGGAAAGGATTGAGCGTGGTGATAGCAGGATCGGTCGGCGTTCCGACAACCGGCGCACCCGCGCGCGGCGCAGTGATCTGGGTAAGATTGCGCGTGTCGTACCGCAGCGGCGCCGAACCGAAGAAGTTGTTGCGGTTGACGTTGTAATTGGCCGCGATCGAGATGAAGTCGCCGTTCGAACCGATCGGCTGATAGACGCGGCCGTTATACTGCGCCTTGCGGATCTTGCCGAAGTTGTTGAACACCACGTTGTTCTCGGCGTGGCTCATCGACAGCCAGGCCTTGGTGCCGAACTTGGTGAACTCGCCCGTGTTGATCAGGCCAAAAATGCGGAAGAAATTGTAGTCGCCGATCGAACCCTGCAGACGCGCACCGAATTCGTCGGTCGGCATGATCGTGCGATAGTTGACGGTCGAGCCCGATGCCGCGGCGGTCGGGCTGTCGACGTCGGTCGAGCCGTAGCTGACATTGACCTGCTCGATCAATTCGGGGTCGAGCTGCTGGTTCGAATAGAGTGCGTAATTGCCCGTGTCGTTCAACGGAACGCCGTCGAAAGTCAGCGCGATGCGCGACGAATCGAAGCCGCGGATGGTCAGCGTGCCGCCGCCCGAACCGAACGGATCGTTATTCTGGAAGCTGACGCCCGGCAGTGCGTTGATCGTGTCGAGGATCGAGTTGCCCGGGGTTTGACGCGAGATGAACTCCTGGTTCAGCACGCCGCGCGCCTTGGTCGTGTCCGGAATCTGCATGCCGCCGACGCCCTTGGAATTGGTCGTCGCGGTGATAACGATGTCGCCTTCGAAGTCCGCCGAACCGGCCGACTGCGCAAAGGCTGCCCCCGGAAGCATGATCGCGGCCGCAGCCACGCCAATAAGAAATTGAGTCCGCATTATATTCCCCTTTGGGCGCGAGTCGCTGTTGAGCGCGGCGTTGTTTCACCGTCGCGAGGGCCCATGGAGACTGAATATTTCGGTTGAATGACAACGCAAGAGGGCGATGAGATTACTGTGGATTAAGCCATGCTGCGTTGCAAAAAAGCATCATCCCGCGTCCGCCACGATTGCGGCCCATCCGGCCTCATCCATGACTTCAATATTGAGTTCGGCCGCTTTCTTGAGCTTTGAGCCGGCCCCAGGCCCCGCGACCACGAGGTCAGTCTTCGCCGACACCGATCCCGACACCCGCGCGCCGAGCGCTTCGGCCTGGGCCTTGGCCTCGTCGCGGCTCATCGTCTCGAGACTTCCGGTGAACACGACGGTCTTGCCGCTGACGCGTGATTCGCGCGCCTTGAAGACAAAGGCGGGCGGGCTGACTTCCGCCAGCAGGTCATCCCACACCGCGCGGTTATGCGGCTCGTGGAAGAAATCGGCCAGCGCATTGCCGACCGCGGCACCGACATTGTCGACGCCGATATGCTCGGCGATCGCCTTGTCGCGCCGCGCGCGGAATTTCTGCTCGTCTTCCGCCAGCGCGGGGACGATGCTGTCGCGGAGTGCGATGATCTCGTCGGCCAGCGCCTTGATCTCCGGCAGGGTGGCATGGCGCTTCAGCAAGTCACGCGCGGTGACCACGCCGACATGCCGGATGCCCAGCCCGAACAACAGCCGCACCGGATCGGGCGCGCGCTTCGCCTCGATCGCCTCGAGCAGATTGTCGACCGATTTCTCCTTCCATCCCTCTCGGCCAAGCAGTTCCTCGCGATACGCGGCGAGGCGGAAGATGTCAGCGGGCTCGGCAATCCAGCCGAGATCGAGGAATTCGCGAATCGTCTTGTCGCCCAGCCCTTCGATGTCGAGCGCGCCTCGGCTGACGAAATGGCGCAGCCGCTCCTGGCGTTGCGCAGGACAAATCAACCCGCCGGTGCAGCGGATATCGACCTCGCCTTCCTCGGCCAGAGCTTCCGAGCCGCATTCCGGGCAATGGGTCGGGAAGGTCCAGGGATCGCGCGGCTCGTCGCGGGTCAGATTCTCGACGATCTGCGGGATGACGTCGCCCGCGCGCTGCAGCACGACGCGGTCGCCCGGCCGCACGCCGAGCCGCGCGATCTCGTCGGCATTGTGCAACGTCGCGTTGGTCACCACGACGCCGCCGACCGTCACCGGCTCGAGCCGCGCGACCGGGGTCAGCTTGCCGGTCCGCCCGACCTGGATGTCGATCCGCTCGAGCGTCGTCTGCGCGCGCTCGGCGGGGAATTTGTGCGCCAGCCCCCAGCGCGGCGCGCGGCCGACAAACCCCAATCGCGCCTGCCAGTCGAGCCGGTCGACCTTGTAGACCACGCCGTCGATGTCGAACGGCAAATCGGCGCGCTCAGCCTCGATCGCCTTATAGGTGGCCAATGCTTGGTCGAGCGTGCCACCCGGCTGGAACTGGCGCGTGACGGGAAAGCCCCAGTCGCGGATCGCGGCGATCACCGCCGATTGCGTGTCGCCCGGTAGCGCGCTGGCATCCCCCCACCCCCAGGCAAAGAAACGCAATGGACGCGATGCGGTGACGGCCGCGTCCTTCTGGCGCAGCGACCCGGCCGCGGCATTGCGGGGATTGGCGAATTGGCGCGCTTCCTTGCCGGTGTCCTCGGCTTCGGCGAGCAGGCGCGCGTTGAGCGCGGCGAACGCCTGTTTCTCCATATAGACTTCGCCGCGCACCTCGAACAATTCGGGCGCGCCGGCGGGAAGCGTCGCGGGGATATCGTCGATCGTGCGGACGTTGGCAGTGACGTCCTCGCCGATCTGGCCATCGCCGCGCGTCAGCGCCTGGACCAGTCGCCCCATTTCGTAGCGCAGCGAGCAGCTCAGTCCGTCGATCTTGGGTTCGGCAGTCAGCGCGATCGCTTCGCCTTCGCCCAGATTGAGGAAGCGGCGGACGCGGCCGACGAAATCGCCGACCTCCGCGTCATCAAAGGCATTGTCCAGGCTGAACATCGGCCGCGCATGCGCCACCTTGGCGAGGTGTCCGGCAGGCGCGGCGCCAACTTTGCGGCTGGGCGAATCGTCGCGGATCAGATGCGGGAATGCCGCCTCGATCGCGCTGTTGCGGCGCATCAGCGCGTCATAGTCTGCGTCCGAAATCTCCGGCGCGTCGTCGGCATGATAAAGCCGGTTATGGTGCGCGATCTCCGCCGCGAGCTGCTCGAGTTCCTGAGCGGCGGCTTCATCGTTGGCGGGCAGCGGAATCGTCATGCGCCTTTCTTTAGCAGCCAATGCGGCGCAGGAAACCGCGCCGCTCGCCGCAATTGCGCCATGCGCGTCCGGCAAGTTCGACGGCGATGCTGATCGTCCTCCTCGCGATGCAGGCGGCGCCCGTCACCGGCGAGCGGACAATCCATTCCGGCAACGATCTCAACGGGTTCGACCTGGCCAAGGCCAAGCCCAAAGCCGCCGACAATGCATGCGGCGTCGACAACCCCGGCGACGATATCGTCGTCTGTGCGCGCCGCAAGATGATGGATATCGACACCAGCCGGATGCCCGATTTCGCCGAAAAACCGGTCCGCTCGGTCGTCGATCTTCCCGGAGGCGCCAAAGCCGGCCTCGGCACAACCTCGCGCGATGTCGGCGGATTCACCTCGAAAGCTATCATGGCGAAAGTGAAGATCCCTTTCTGAATTTCCTTCCCAGCGAGGGAGAGGAGTTCGGCTGCGATCTAGTTCTAGTGCCCGACTACCGTCGCCACCACGAGCACGACGATCCCGGCCAACGACAGCAGCGACAGCCGCACTGTTCGCTCGATCCAGTATGAGCGCCGCCGCGTGAGCGCGAGCGTGGCCGCGATTTCGCGCGAAAAGGTCGTGAAGTTGGCGACATAGCCCCAGCGCGCGCGAAACAGGAACAGACAGATCGCGCTCGATCCGGCCAGCAACCCCATCAGCAGCAGGACGGGCACCATATGCGCGGTCGCGATGTCCAGCCTTGCCGTGTTACGCGCGATCAGGCCGAGAAAGGCCAGGATCAAGCCGTCGAACGAAAGGATTCCGCGCGCCTTCGTCAATTGCCGGTCGACGATGCGGTCGACATAAGCAACCGCCGCATCGCCATAGGTCGGATGATCGTCGATCGCACCGTCATCGCTCTTTTCGTATCGCGCCGTGAGCGCTTCGTGATGTCCTTCGGTGCCGCCGGGAATGTCGGGAAACCAGGTCATCGCCCAGATCGCGGCGACGATCAGCACCGCAACGAAGATCAGGTCGAACGTTCCCATTATGCTGCGCCGAGCGTCCAGGCGGCGCGCGAGGAACGCGACGCGGTCATGCCGCCTCGAGCAGGCGTTCGGCCTGGGCGCGCGCCTCGTCGGTGATGGTCGCGCCCGACAACATGCGGGCAATCTCCTCGCGCCGCGCCGCGCTGTCGAGCGCGCTCACGCCGGTGCGCGTGACCAGGCCGTCGGAGGATTTGGCGATGAAATAATGCTGCCCGCCGCGCGCCGCGACTTGCGGGCTGTGCGTGACCACCAGCAATTGCGTGCGATCGGCCAATCGCGCGAGCCGTTCGCCGATCGCGGAGGCGACCGCGCCGCCGACGCCGCGATCGATCTCGTCAAAGATCATCGTCGCCGCCCCGCCTTCCTCGGCCAGACTGACCTTGAGCGCGAGGATGAAGCGCGACAATTCGCCACCCGACGCGATCTTGGTCAGCGGCGCGAACGGCGCGCCGGGATTGGTCGCGATCTCGAACTCGACACGGTCCTTGCCGCCCGGCCCCCATTGCTCGTCGGGCAAGGTCTCGATCATCGTGCGGAAGCGCGCGGCATCGAGCTTGAGCGGGGCGAGCTCGCCCGCCACCGCCGCATCGAGCCGTGCGGCCGCGGCATGGCGTTCGGCGGACAAAGCGTCAGCCGCCGCTTCATAGGCAGTGCGGGTTTCGGCCACCCGGCGATCGAGTTGGGCGAGCCCTTCCTCCCCCGCCTCGATCGTCGCGAGCCGCCCGGCCATGTCCTCGGCGAGTTGCGCGAGATCGTCGGGCTGGACGCGATGCTTGCGCGCCATCGCGCGGAGATCGAACAGCCGCGCCTCATCCTCTTCGAGTGCGCGCGGATCGAACATCAACGCGGCGCGCGCGGCCGCGAGTTGATCCTCGGCCAGCGCGCCTTCGTTGATCGCGCGGTCGAGCGCTTCCAGCGCTTCGCCCAGCGCAGGATGCGCATCGGCAACTCGCTCGAGCACCCGCGCGGCCTGACGCAGCCGGGCAAGCCCGCCGTCCGAGCCGGCCAGATACTCGTCGAGCGCTACCATATCCTCGGCAATCTTCTCGGCGCGCTGCATCGAGCGGCGGCGCTCGGCCAGCGATTCTTCCTCGCCGGGTTCGGGGGCGAGTTGGCGCAGTTCGGCGACGGCATGCGCGAGATAGTCGCGATCGCGCGCCGCGGCATCGATCTCCGCGCGCGCCACTGCCAGCGCATCCTCGGCGTCGCGCCAGGCGCGATAGGCTTGCGCCGCCAATCCGGCATGGCTGCGCCCGAACGCGTCGAGCAAGGCTCGGTGACCGCGCGGGTTGAGCAGCCCGCGATCGTCATGCTGGCCGTGCACCTCGACCAGATATTGCGCGAGTTCGCGCAGCAATCCGGCCGAGGCCGGCTGGTCGTTGACGAAACCGCGGCTGCCGCCATCGGCCTTGACGATACGGCGGATGATCAGCGGCTCGCCCGGATCGATCTCGAGCGCATTCTCGGCGAGCAAAGAGGCGATCGGACCGCCATCATGCGGCGTGTCGAAGCTGGCGGTGACCACCGCCTGCGCCGCGCCCTGGCGGACCAGCCCGCTATCGGCGCGCGCGCCAAGTGCGAGCCCCAGCGCGTCGAGCAGGATCGACTTGCCCGCGCCGGTCTCTCCGGTCAGCACGCCCAGCCCGGCGCCGAAATCGAGTTCGAGCGCTTCGATCAGCACAACGTCCCGAATGGCGAGCGAGGTCAGCATCGCGCCATCCTTAGCGGCAAAAATGATGCCGGGTCATCCCGCTAATTTGTCGCGCACGCTCAGGGGAGAGAGGCGCTTTTCTCCTCTCCCGCTTGCGGGAGAGGGAGGGGCCCGCCGCCGTAAGGCGGTGGGAGGGTGAGGGTCTTCTTTCTTCTTCTGTCTCGACATACGCATGGAAGAAGGAAGAAGACCCTCACCCAACCCTCTCCCGCGCGCGGGAGAGGGCTAATAAGTGGAGAGGCTAAACCTTACTTCGGAATCGGGCCATTGCCCGCGCCGCCGGTGTTGCTGGTGCCGGTCGAACCGCGACCTTCGTCCTTGGCAGCGACGCCCGGCGTGCCCGGCGCGATCGGCTGGGCGTCCTTGAAGCCGACCGGGATCGGCAATTCGCCCGCCGCCAGCGGCGCCGTCGGCTTATAGGGATGGTCTTCCATCAATTTATAGGCGCGCTTGTACCAGTCGGTGCCGGGATAATTGGCGCCGAGCACGGCGGCCGATTTCTGCGCTTCCTCGGGCACGCCGAGCGCGAGATAGGTTTCGGTCAGGCGCATCAGCGCCTCCGGCACGTGAGTCGTGGTCTGATAGCCGTCGACCACCGCGCGGAAGCGGAGCGTCGCCGCCAGCCACTGGCCGCGCGTTTCGTAGAAACGGCCGATCTCCATTTCCTTGCCCGCGAGGTGGTCGCGGACCAGATCGATCTTGAGCCGGGCATCGGCGGCATATTTGGTGTTGGGATAGCGGCGGACCAATTCGCCCAGCGCGTCGAGCGCCTGCTGGGTGATCTTCTGGTCGCGGGTGACGTCGGCGATCTGCTCGTAATAGCCGAGCGCCACCAGGTAATAAGCATAAGGCGCGTCGCGATTGCCGGGATGGACCGCCAGGAAGCGCTGCGCCGACTGGATCGACTGCGTGTAGTCGGTGTCCATATAATAGCTGAACGAACTCATCAGCTGCGCGCGGCGTGCCCAGATCGAGTAAGGATGCTGGCGCTCGACTTCGTCGAACAGCACCGCCGCTTCCTTGTATCGACCCTGGTCGAGCCGGGTCTTGGCGAGCGTGTAGAGCGTGCCGACATCGCGCGCGATATAGGGCACGTCGCCCTTCTTCAGGCCGCCGCCGCGGCCGGCGCAGCCCGCCATTGGCAAAGCGAGGAGAGCGATGAGCGCGAACGCGACGGGACGGGACTTGGCAATACGCATGGCGCGTGGTCTTAGCGCAGCGCGCGCGGGGCGCAAACTATCCTTTTACGCGGCCCGTCGCGTTGCGATGACGTTGCGCGGGATCAGTCGCCGGGTCCATGCGTTCGCATCCTGAAACCGTTAACCGGGAGGGCTTTGACCGATGACCGCCACCTTGCTTGCCACCAAACGCGTCGAAAAGCCGTGGGGCCGGCACACTTTATGGCCAGGCTTCAGCGATCCGGCGCCCGGCGGCGACCCGGTCGGCGAGATATGGTTCCAGACTCCGGACGCGGGCACGCCCGACCTGCTGATCAAATATCTGTTCACCAGCGACCGGTTGTCGGTCCAGGACCATCCTGATGACGAAGCGGCGCGCGCGGCGGGCTATCCGCGCGGCAAGGATGAATGCTGGGTGATTCTCGACGCCGAACCGGACGCGACGATCGCGCTCGGTACGAAGGAGCCGACCACGCGCGAGAAGCTGCGCGCGGGCGCGCTCGACGGATCGATCGTCGACATGCTCGACTGGAAGCCGGTCAAGGCCGGCGACTTCCTCTATTCGCCGGCCGGCACCGTCCATGCGATCGGCGGCGGCATCACCTTGGTCGAGGTCCAGCAGAATGTCGATCTGACCTATCGCCTGTACGATTATGGCAGCGACCGCGAACTCCATCTCGATGCGGGGTTGAAGGTCGCCGATCCCAATCCATTCGTGCCCGAGCCGATCGTCGGCGAAGTCGAGCAAGGCCGCACGATCCTGTGCGAGGGCCCGAAATTCGTGCTCGAACGCTGGACCGGCGGCGATCGGACGGTCACCTTGCCGGATGGCGTCACCGGCTGGCTCACCCCGCTCAAGGGCGAAGGCGTCGCTGACGGCGTCGCGTGGCGTGCCGGCGAATGCGTGACGGTCAGCGGGACGGCGCACGTCCACGCCGCGATAGGAAGCGACGTCCTGTTCGCTTATCCCGGCGATACGCGCGTTTGAACTTGGGCCGCTCTAGCCCTCATTAACCATATCGGGTTTAGAACAGACGGATGCTGCGCGTCCTCACGCTTTCGACCCTGTTTCCCGACGCCGGCCGGCGCAATTTCGGGGTGTTCGTCGAGCGCCAGACATTGGGGCTGGCCGCGCATCCCGATGTCGAGTTGCGCGTGGTGGCGCCGATCGGACTGCCCCCCTTTCCGCTCGCGCTGCGCGGCCGCCATGCCCAGCTGGCGGCGCTCCCGCTGGGCGAGCAATGGAAGGGCGTCGACGTTTACCGGCCGCGCTTCCTCGCGATGCCGGCTACCGCCGGTCGGCTCCATGTCCATTTCCTGATCCGCGCCTTGGCCCCCTTGCTGACCGATTTGCGGCGCGAGTTCGCCTTCGACGTGATCGACGCTTCGTTCTTCTTTCCCGACGGCCCCGCCGCGGTCGCGCTCGGGCGGCGATTCGGCGTCCCCGTCTCGATCAAGGCGCGGGGCAGCGACATTCATCACTGGGGCACCGCCGCCGCAACCGCTGGCCAGGTCCGCGCCGCGGGCAAGGGCGCCGCCGGGCTGCTCGCCGTGTCGGACGCGATGAAGCGCGACATGGTGGCGATGGGCATGCCGGCCAAGCAGATCCGCGTCCATCGTACCGGGGTCGATCTTGGCCAATTCGCGCCGCGCGATCGTGGCGAAGCCAAGGCGGCGTTGAACGTTCGCGGACCGCTGGTGGTGTCGACCGGCGCGCTGATCGAGCGCAAGGGCCACGACATCGTCATCGAGGCGATCGCAGCGCTGCCCAACGTGCATCTGCTGATCGCCGGCGAAGGTGCCTGTCGCGGCGCCCTCGAAGCCAAGATCGCGGCGCTGGGACTAACCGATCGCGTCCGGCTGCTTGGCGCGGTGCCGCACGGCGACATGGCGGCCTTACTCGCTGCCGCCGACGTCATGGCGCTGGCGTCCGAGAATGAGGGCCTGGCCAATGCCTGGGTCGAGGCACTCGCCAGCGGCGTCCCGGTGGTGATCCCCGATGTCGGCGGCGCCCCGGAAGTCGTGACCGAACGCGCTTATGGCCGGATCGTCGGGCGCACCCCGGCCGGGTTCGCCTCGGGCATTGCCGCGGTGCTGTCGGACCACACGCCGCCAATGACCGTCAGGGCCGGCGCCGAGCGCTTCACTTGGGAAGCGAACACCGCCGGCCTGTACGATCACCTGAAAGCGCTGGTCACTTCTTCTTAGGCAGGTCCAACGGCGTCCCGCGCCAGGATGCCGCCTGATATTCGCTGAGGCTCACCAGATTGCCCATCTCGACCGGCATGTCGATCAGATGGAGTCCCCAATCCTTGAGCGTCGCGCCGTTGACGACGACATCGCCGACGATCGTATCGGTGCGCGGATCCTGGGGATTGGCGTTCACCGTCACCGCCAGATAATTGAACCCGCCGTTCGACACGCATTCGGCGGAGATCAGCCCGGGCACCGAGACGAACGGCGTGGTGACCGGTGCATTGTCGCTGGTCCACGGTCCCATCGGCGCGCTGGCGAGTCCTGCGCCCTTGGCGCCAAGGACCGCATCGGTCACTGCCTTGCCGCCACCCAGTGCCGCCGGATTGACGCAGGCCGCGACCATGCCGGGCTGTGGCACCTTGCCGAAGCGGCTATTCTCGGGTGGGGGCGAATCGGCACGGAAGGTCACGTAGCTGACGACGCAGCCATATTGATCCATCGCCTTGCACAGCTTAGTCCGCTTGAAGTCGCCCCCGACATCGCCGCCCACCGGCACCGCGACATTGGTGCCGAGCAGATAGGCAGCGATCAGCAAGCGGCGCTGGCTGGGGTCATTCTCGATCACCTCGGCGAGCAGTTGCTTGAGGATCCCTGCTCCCTGGCTGTGGCCGATCAGCACGACGCCGCGGCCAGCCTGATATTTGTCGCGATAGGCGCGCCACGCCGCCTCGATATCGAGATAGGCGAGCTTGCGGTCGGCGGCGCTCGCCTTGCCGGCCATGATGTCGCGCAGCGCGGTCAGCGTGACCTGGCGATAGAGCGGCGCATAGACGCGGCACTTGGCGCTGAAGCGCGCGGCCTGCGATGCCGCGACCTGCTTTTCCTCCGGCCCGATATTGAGATCGCTGTTGGGCGTCGGGTCGAGCGACACGGTCGGATAGACGTAGAAGCAATCATATTTGGGCGCAGGGTCGGCCTTGAACTTGACCACCTTGCGCTTGCCGTCGCCGGTGATGACGGTGACGTTCTGGTCGACCGCACAAGCGTCCTGGCGGCCGGGCAGGCAGAGCCAGCCCGCGTCGGCGTTGTAATCGGGCGCAGGGATGGCGGCGAATTGCGGCGGGGGCGGTGCCGGCACGACGATCGGCGCGGGTGGTGCCGCTGCCGGCGATACCGTCGGCGCGGTTTGCGCCATGACGGGCGCGGCGAACGCCGTCATCAGCGCGCCCACGAACAGCAACCTCTTCATGTCAAGACTCCCCTAGCTTTTATGCCCGGGCGGAGCCTAGCCGAGCGCGCGCCGGGATCAAGCCACGGGGTAGAAGGCGCCGACGACCCAGCGTCCCTCGCCGCGCAACATGCCCCAGGCGCGCGCCGCCGCGCGGCTGTCCATCGCCTCGATGCCGATACCCCGCGCCTCAAGCGCGCGAACCAGCGTCACCGGTGGCCGAACCAAAGTCGGGCCGGTTCCGAGCAACAGGAATTCGGGGCGCGGGTCGAGCGCCAGCACCAGCTCTAAATCGCCCTGATCGAGTACCGCGAGCGGGCGTGGCGTCCAGCCATCGGCACGCTCGGGCGTGATCGCCAGCGCGTGATAGACATTGTCGTCGACGCGAAAGCCGGCCGCGCTCAGTCCCGAGACGACCGGCCCGTCGCTACGGGCACGGTCCATCCGCATCAGTTGTTACCCGGTCCGACGCGCTCCGCCCCGGTCGCCGCATTGGGCTTGCCCGGCTTGTCCGGCGTCGGCTCGGCACGCAGGCCGAGCGTGATGAGCAGAGACGACGACACGTAGATCGACGAATAGGTCCCGACGATCACGCCCAGGATCATCGCCGCGGTGAAGCCCCGCAGCACGTGTCCGCCGAAGATCAGCAGCGCGACCAGCGCGAGCAGGATGGTCAACGAGGTCATCACGGTCCGCGGCAGCGTCTCGTTGACCGACAGGTTGATGATCTCGCGCATGTCCATCTTGCGATAGCGGCGCATATTCTCGCGGATGCGGTCGTCGATGACGATCTTGTCGTTGATCGAATAACCGATGATCGTCAGCACCGCGGCGACGATGTTGAGGTCGAATTCGAGCTGGGTCAGCGCGAAGAAGCCCAGGGTCATCAGCACGTCGTGCATGATCGCGACCACGGTCGAGACGCCGAATTGCCATTCGAAGCGGAAGATCGCGAACAGCCCGATCAGCAGCACCGCGACGACCACCGCGAGAATGCCGTTCCACACGAGTTCGCCCGACACCTTGCCTGACACCGCGTCCTGCTTGGAGAATTGCGCGCCGGCGAAGTTCGCCGCCAACGCCGCCTTGACCTTCTCGACCACCTGGTTGGTCGCCGCCGGATCGCTGCTTTCCGGACGCGGCAGGCGGATCGACAGCGTGGTCGGACCCCCGACCTGTTGCAGCGACGCCTCGCCGACCTTCAGGTCGTCGACCACCTTGCGCACCTTGTCGACGCTCGGCGCGACCATGAACTTCTCTTCGATCATGATGCCGCCGACAAAGTCGACGCCCATGTTGAGGCGGTGGATGAACACCAGCGCCACCGCTGCGATGGTCAGCAAGGTGGTCAGCCCGAACGCCCAATAACGCAGGCGGACGAAATCGATATTGGTATCGTCGGGGACGATCTTGAGCAGGCGCATGGTGAGCGGCCCCTTAAATGTTGATGGTCTGCGGACGATGCTTCCGCAGCCAGAGGACGACGAGCATGCGGGTGAAGGTCACCGCGGTGAACACCGAGGTCGCGATGCCGATCAGCAGCACGACCGCGAAGCCCTTCACCGGGCCCGATCCCAGCAACAGCATGACAACGCCCGAAATGGCGTGAGTCATGTTCGCCTCGAAAATGGTGCGGCTGGCTTCCTTATACCCCAGCTCGACCGACTGCATGACGCTTCGCCCGCGCCGTCGTTCTTCGCGGATACGTTCGTTGATCAGCACGTTGGCGTCGACCGCGGTGCCGATCGTCAACACGAAACCGGCGATACCGGGCAAGGTCAGCGTACCGTTGAGCACCGCGAGCACGCCCATGATGACGAGCACGTTGATGACCACGGCGTAATTGGCGTAGAGGCCGAACCGGCCATAGGTCACCAGCATGAACAGGACGACCAGGATCACGGCGATGATCGACGCCTTGATACCGGCATCGATCGAGTCCTTGCCGAGTTCGGGACCGACAGTGCGTTCCTCGATCACCTTGAGCGCGACAGGCAGCGCGCCCGACTTGAGCTGGATCGCGAGATCATTGGCGCTCTGGAAGGTGAAGCCGCCCTGGATGACGCCGCTGCCGCCCAGGATCGGCCCTTCGATATTGGGGGCCGAAATCACCGAGCCGTCGAGGATGATCGCGAACGGCTTGTTGACGTTCTCCTGCGTGGTCTTGGCGAAGCGCTTGCCGCCTTCGGTATTGAACTGGAACGCCACGACCGGCGCGTTGGTCTGCGGATCGTTCTGGACGCGCGCGTCGGTCAGATCCTGACCGGTGATGATCGCGGCGCGGCGCACCGCGATGACCGGTACCTTGTTCGCCGGATAGCCGACATAGGGATAGCCGCGGCCCGCGGCACTCGGATAGGGCAAAATCTGGTCGCCGATCGGCGACTGTCCCTGCGCCAGTTTGGCGGTGTCGGCCGTCGTATCGACCAGCTTGAACTCGAGCTTGGCGGTCTTGCCCAGCAGCGCCTTGAGCGCGGTCGGATCCTGCAGGCCCGGCACCTGGACGACGATACGCGTCGCCCCCTGGCGGAGGATGGTCGGTTCGCGTGTGCCGAGCGAGTCGATGCGGCGGCGCACGACCTCGGTCGCGCCGCTCATCGCGCTGTCGATCGCCTCGTCGACCCCGGCCTTGGTCGGCGTAATCACGAAGCGCGTCGAATCGACGACCTGGATGTCCCAATCGCGCTGCCCGGTCATCTGCGCGCCCGTGGTCATTTGCGACAGGCGCTGGCGCGCATCCTCCAGCTGAGCGACGTTGCGCAGCATGAAGCTGACCTTGCCGCCGTCGGTGGTGATATCGCCGACGTCGATCCGGGGCGCCTTGCGCATCGCAGTCGCGACGCTGTCGCTCATCAGGTTGACGCGGTCGGTCACCAACTGGCTGGTATCCGCTTCGAGCAGCAGATAGCTGCCGCCGGCGAGATCGAGACCCAGGTTGATGCGCGGATGGACCGGCCAGCCTTTGGTCATGTCCTCGGGGAAGAAGCTCGGGATCGCGAGCGCCATCAGCACCGCGAGGAACCCGAAGATCGAGAGGACTTTCCAGCGCGGGAAATCGAGCATCAGTCGTTCGCCGGCTTTGCCGTGGTCGGCGACAGGATCTCGGTGATCGCGCCGCGCGCGACCTGAACCTTGACGTTAGGCGCGATTTCCAACTCGACATAGCTGTCGGTGGTCTTGCTGACCTTGCCCAGGATCCCGCCCGAGGTGATCACTTGATCGTTCTTCTTGAGCGCGTCGATCGCGTTGCGCAGTTCCTTCGCGCGCCGCTGTTGCGGGCGGATCATCAGGAAATAGAAGCCGACGAACAGCAGGATGAAGGGAGCGAAGTTGACCAGCAGGGCGAAGGGGTCGGAACCGGGAGCGGCGCCGCCGGCGACCTGGGCATAAGCTGAAGGAATGAACATGAGCATCCTGAAAAAAGGGCATGGCTGACGCGCCCGTCAGGGGCGCTACCGTAAGCGCCGCGCGCTATCACCATGCGGAGCGCGGTGCAACACATCGCCACCGTCCCACCACCCGGCACCAGGGTGCTTGCTCAGACTACTTCCATAGCGTGCCTAGGCTCCAGTGACTTCCGGCGTCATCCCGGCCTTGTGCCGGAATCCAAGGCGCCGCGAGTCCTGGGCAAGAGGTTCGAGCCGATCCCTCAGCCGCTCGTTGGACCCCGGGACAAGCCCGGGGCGACGGCAGGGCTCGTAACGAGCGACTCCGGCACGCTTGCATCGCGTGCGCCAAGCGCTTAGAGGCGCCCGCTCCGGCCCGCACCTAGATGGCGCGGGTTCGCTCTGGTCGGGGCGTAGCGCAGCCTGGTAGCGCATCACACTGGGGGTGTGGGGGTCGCAGGTTCGAATCCTGTCGCCCCGACCAATTATTTCCATGAGTTAGCACGCGGCCATCGGCCACACGCCCGCTGGCCGTTATTTGAACGCCCTTGCGATCTGCCAGATCAACATACCGAAAGTGGCGATAGTCGCGATGAAACATACAGCGGTGGCAAAATAGAGCCAGCGCTCGCTGGAGCCATTGTCAGCGGACCTCTGCTGACTCCCTGTCCTCGGCGACACAGCTGAATCTGGCGATCCGGCGACAGGCTTCTGACGAGGAAGCCAAAATCGAGGGGCGGCGTCCCAAAAACGACGGTCCGATCCGCAGAGGCCAGGCCCCGGCCTTGAAACAGCAGTCCGTTTGGGTTCGCCATCGATAGTGCGCGGCATGGAACACACCTCCGCAATCCTCATGCAGGATCAGCGCGCACGCCACGATGCGTAATGTTCCGGATATTCGCAGTTCCGATATACTCCCGGTAAGCACCGATCACCGCTCTCGAGTGTCTCCGGATAGCGACGACGCCGACCCCATATTACTTTCTATCGATTGACGGCGTTGCTACCGCCTGGCGATGAAAAGCGATCTTTCGAGCCATCTTTTGCGGCGTGCCGTTTTATGGGTCGCGACTCTCAACCTCGCCTATTTCGGCGTCGAATTCTCGGTCGCGCTCACTATCGGTTCGGTGTCGCTGTTCGCCGATAGCGTCGATTTTCTCGAAGACGCACTGGTGAACGTCCTGATCCTTGTCGCGCTCGGTTGGACGGCAAAGAACCGGGCGCGCGTCGGAATGGCGCTTGCGGCGATCCTGTTGGTGCCGGGACTCGCGACCTTGTGGACCGCTTGGGAAAAGCTCAAGGTACCGGTCGCGCCGTCGCCCTTTGCGCTGTCGGCCACCGCGATCGGCGCGCTGGCGATCAACCTGCTTTGCGCTCTCCTGCTGGCAAAGCACCGCCATCATAGCGGAAGCCTTACGCGAGCCGCGTTCCTGTCCGCTCGCAACGATGCGCTCGCCAATATCGCCATGATCGCGGCGGGATTGGTCACGGCGTTCGCCTGGCATTCGGCATGGCCCGATTTGATTGTCGGCCTGGCCATTGCGGCGATGAATGCGGACGCCGCGCGAGAGGTTTGGAATGCCGCTCGCGATGAACATGGCGCGGCGGCTTAGCCGCCTCAACGGTTGAGGAATTCCGACCCCTTCTAAATCACCACCGGATTTGCGGTGCCACGTGCAACAATCCCAAACTCTCCCTCCGAGGATGCCAACTCAAATACGCAACGTCACGATCATCAGTTTATATCCGCGCCACTACAGAAGCACAGGAGACCCGGATGGACGATCGAACCGCGCTGGCGGTGCTGGAGCGTCATTGGAACGCCTCGGACGCCGGCGATTTCGCGGCGGAACATGACATCTATTGCGACGACGCCATGCTCGATTATCCGCAATCGGGCGAGCGGATTCGCGGCCGGGACAACATCCGGGAGAGTCGCTACGTTCAGCCCAGCAAGAAGCGCTTCGCGGTTCGGCGGATCATCGGTCGCGGCGACCTTTGGGTCACCGAATTCACCCTCACTTATGACGACACGCCGTCCTATGTCGTGAGCATCATGGAGTTCCGCGACGGACTAGTGGCGCACGAAACACAGTATTTCGCCGAGCGCTTCGAGCCAGGCCCTTCGCGCGCGCATCTCGTCGAACGAATTGTGTGAGTCGCCTAGACGGCTCAACGTTCAGCGTTGGTGCCCGGTGGATGCCGGCACAAGGCCGGCATGACGAATTGGAGATATTGAATATCGATCAACCCTAGCGGTTCAGAAACTCCCACACCTTCGAAATCACCACCGACCCTTCACCCACCGACGATGCCACGCGCTTGACCGAGCCGGCGCGCACATCGCCGACCGCGAAGATGCCGGGGCGCGAGGTGGCGTAAGGCGAGGCCCCGCCGACCGCATCGCCGGTCAGCACGAAGCCCTTGTCGTCAAGATCGACCAGGCCGGACAGCCAGCCCGTATTCGGCGCGGCGCCGACCATCACGAACACGGCGCAGGCCGGTGCCTGGCGATGCGTGCCGTCCTGGGTGTTGCGGATCGTCACCGCCTCCAGCTTCTCACCGCCGTGCAGGCCGGCGACTTCGACGCCATATTCGATGGTGACCGCCGGATCCGCCTCGAGCCGGCTGGAGAGATAGCTCGACATCGAGGCGGCCAGCGACGAGCCGCGCACCAGCAGCCGGACATGGGCGGCGGTGCGGCACAGGAACATCGCCGCCTGGCCGGCCGAATTGCCGCCGCCGATGACGAAGGTCTCGGCTTCGCGGCAATAGCGCGCCTCCATCTCGGTGGCGGCATAATAGACGCCGGCGCCTTCGAATTCGGCGAGCCGGTCGATCGGCAAGCGGCGATATTGCACGCCGGTCGCGACGACGATCGCCCCCGCGCTAACGCGACGGCCATTGTCGAACGTGGCGCAGAAGCGGCCACCCTCGAGCGTTTCGAGCTTCGCGACGCGGCGCGGCATCGCGAACTTCGTGCCGAACTTCATTGCCTGGATCTCGCCGCGCCACACCAAGTCCGCGCCCGAAATGCCGGTGGGGAAACCCATGTAATTCTCGATCCGGCTCGACGTCCCGGCCTGGCCGCCGATCGCGGTATCCTCGATCACCAGCGCATTGAGCCCCTCGGCGCCGGCATAGACGCCGGCGGCAACCCCGGCGGGACCGCCACCGACGATCAGCACGTCGAATTCCTGGTCCTCGGCGAAATCATGATTGACGCCGAGCAGCCGCGCGACCTTGCCGGGCGTCGGGTCGGTCACCACGGTATCGCGGCCGAAGATCACCGCGGGCTGGCTCGCCGAAATCCCGCTGCTCCGCGCGACATCCTCGGCCTCGGGCGATCCGAGCGGCAGCGAGGTGAAGGGCAGACGATTGCGGCTGACGAATTCGGCCACGCGCCGGACGTCGCGGCTGGCATCCTCGCCGATCAGCACCAAGGCTGCGTCGCGCGCCTCGAGCTGGCGGCGGCGGCGGGCCGACAGGACGGTGATGATGATGTCCGACATTTCGGGAATCTGCGACATCAGGCGCAGCATGTCGGCGCGCGGCACTTCGATCACCCTGGTATCGACGACCGTGCGCATCGGCATCGACCAATTGCCGCCGCTCAGCAGCGCGATCTCGGCCATGAACTGAGTGGGACCGAGCGTGGAGGGAACCAGGCGCTCGCCGGTGAAGGCGTTGACCACCTCGATCTCGCCATGCTCGACATAGACGAAGCGGTCGATCGGCTCACCCGGGCGGCACAATATCGTGCCCGCCGGATAGTTCGCCACTTGCCCCGCCGCGCGCAGTGCCGACACATGCGATGGCGCGAGCGGCGTCCGCTGCATCTCGCGCAAGTCGCGGCCGATCGTCTCCATCATTCGTCCCCGTTCGTCGTCGTCCTGCCCCCTATCGGTTGCTAGACTTGCGGTTTCAACCCGCGGATCGCCGACGGTATCAGCCGACCATAGTCGTCGATGAAGCGAGGGATCGGGCCGCGCTGCTCGGTAGTAGCGCCCTCGAAATCGACCTCGACCTCGTCGACAAAGCACCAGCCCCAGCCCTCGGGCGGGTCATAGCCCTCGATGATCGGGTGCCCGCTGGCGTGGAAATGCGCGGTCGCATGCCGGAAGGGCGAATCGTCGCAGCAGCCGACATGCCCGCAGGTCCGGCATAGCCGCAGATGCACCCACCAGCTGCCGTTCTGCAGGCATTCGGCGCAGCCCAGCGTTTGCGGCGTCACGGTGGCGATGGTGTCGAGATGATCGCAAGTCGTGGCCATCGATTCCTCCTGGGCCGATTCTTCCTCGGGCGATTCCATCATGGCGCGCTCCGGCCGCGGAGGCTACCGTTCGCGCGATGGATTCGACCCGATGACCCGATACGATGCCATCATCGTCGGTGCCGGCCAGGCGGGACCGCCGCTTGCCGGGCGATTGACCGATGCCGGCATGCGGGTCGCGCTGATCGAGCGCAAGCTGGTCGGAGGTACGTGCGTCAACACCGGCTGCATGCCGACCAAGACGCTGGTGGCGAGCGCTTATGCCGCCCACCTCGCGCGCCGCCGCGACCTCGGCATCGTGGTGGGCGAGGTCGGAATCGACATGGCGGCGGTGGCTGCGCGCGCGCATCAGGTCACAATCAACGCCCGGACCAATAACGAGACGTGGCTGGCCGGAATGAACGGACTGACGCTGCTGCGCGGCCATGCCCGGTTCACCGGTCCGGCCAGCATCGCGGTCGACGGTGTAGAGATCAGCGCCCCACGCATCTTCCTCAATGTCGGCGGGCGCGCGTCGGTGCCCGACATGCCCGGCGTCGGCGAAGTGCCCTATCTCGACAATACCGACATGGTCGCGCTCGACAGCGTGCCGCGCCATCTCGTCGTGATCGGGGGCAGCTATATCGGCCTCGAATTCGCGCAGATGCATGCCCGGTTCGGCGCGGCGGTCACGGTGGTCGAGCGCGCCGACCGCCTGGTGCCGCGCGAGGATCCGGAGATTTCCGCCGCGATCCAGGCCATCCTGGAGGATGAAGGCATCGCCGTCCGCACCGGCGCCAATTGCATCGGCTTTCGCCCGCACCCCGACGGCGTTGCGGTGTCGGTCGATTGCGCCAGCGGCGAGCCCGAGGTGATCGGTAGCCATCTCCTGCTCGCGGTCGGACGGCGGCCCAATACCGACGATCTGGGTCTCGACGCCGCCGGCGTCGCGGTCGATCAGCGCGGCTATATCCTTGTCGACGACCGGCTCGCGACCAATGTTCCTGGCATCTGGGCACTGGGCGACTGCAACGGACGCGGCGCGTTCACCCATACCGCCTATAACGATTTCGAGATCGTCGCCGCGAATCTGCTCGACGGCGGCGACCGCAAGCTCAGCCAGCGCGTTCCCGGCTATGCCTTGTATATCGACCCGCCGCTCGGCCGCGCCGGCATGACCGAGACCGAAGCCCGCGCCAAAGGCCATGACGTGCTGGTCTCGACGCGCCCGATGACGCGGGTCGGCCGTGCTGTCGAAAAGGGTGAGACCAAGGGGATGATGAAAGTCGTCGCCGACCGCGCGACGCGCCGCATTCTGGGCGCGGCGATCCTGGGCACCGGCGGCGACGAGGCGATCCACGGTATTCTCGACGCCATGTCGGCGGACGAGCCGTTCGACACGTTGCGCTGGGCGGTGCCGGTGCATCCGACGGTGTCCGAGCTCATTCCGACCTTGCTGCTTGGGCTGGAGGCGAAGGGCGGTTGAGCGATCGACCCGTCGTTAGAATCCTTCAATCACCTTTAGCCGTCATGCCGGACTTGTTCCGGCATCCAACGTGCAACGCCGGCTGGATTCCGTAATGGAGAGTTGGACCCCGGCACAAGGCCGGGGTGACGATTTAGATTGTTAGAATTCAACTACAGATGGCTGACGTCACTCGGCTTCGGCTTGCCTCAAAGTCGCGAGCGCATCGCCCAGATTGCCGCCGGCGCTTGCCAGCCGCTCAACGGCCTCCTCCGGGCTCACGCCGCGAGCGATCAGTACCGCCCGCCTGAGATCGTTGCCGGCGAGCTCGAGCGCATCCGCCGCCCGCGCCTCGTCGATACCGGCCAGCGTCGCCACCATGCGCCGCGCGCGCTGGAAGAGCTTTTCGTTGGAAATGCGCATATTGACCATCAGCCCGCGATGGACGAGCCCGCAGCGCAGCATGATCGCGGTCGACAGCATGTTGAGCGCGGCCTTTTGCGCGGTGCCCGCCTTCATCCGGGTCGAGCCCCCGACGATCTCCGCGCCGGTATCGGCGACGATCGGGTGATCGGCGGCGGCCAGCAGCGGCGTTCCGGGATTGTTGGCGATGGCGATGGTCAGTGCACCACGGCCGCGCGCCGCTTCGAGCGCCGCGACGGCATAAGGCGTGCGACCGCTCGCGGCGACCGCGATCAGCACGTCGTTCGGCCCGACCTCCGCCGCCGCGACTTCCTCTCGCGCCGCCTCGACATTGTCCTCGGCGCCTTCGACGCTGCGCATCAATGCGCCTGTACCGCCGGCGACCAGGAAGACGAGCCGGTCCGACGGCCAATTATAGGTCGGGGTGAGCTCCACCCCATCCTGCACCGCCAGCCGTCCCGACGTGCCGGCGCCGGCATAGACCAGACGCCCTCCCTTGTGCATGCGGGCTGCAGCCGCTTCGGCCGCGGCGGCGATCGCACCGATCTGGTCCTTGAGCGCGGCGATCGCGGCAAGTTGCCCTTCGAGCATCGTTTCCACCACCGACAAAGTCGGCCAACGGTCGACATCGGTATAGCGGGGATCAACGGTTTCGGTCGGCATCGGGACCCTCGAAGGCAAAGTGCGGTTGGTTGTCGCGACCCTGACTACCGGGACTGGCCGGGCGCGCAAAGCGCGGGCGCTATAACCAACATGACACTAGCCATAACCGCGGCGAACACCTCTGTCAGATTGAGGCTCGACACCGCCGCGCCCTTCCGCAATGCCATAGCCATGCCAGGCACGAGTCCAGTTCGAGCGGCAATCACTCATGGTCCGGCCTTCGCGGGAAAGCAGGCGCGTGGCTGAAATCTATCTCGGCGTCGATGCCGGCGGCAGCCATTGCCGCGTCCGCGTGACCGACGCCGCCGGCCAGGTGCTCGGCAGCGCCGAAGGCGGCCCCGCCAACACGCGGATGGGGCTCTACCCGCTCTACGACCGGTTGCTGAGCGTCACCAGCGAGGCGCTCGAGGCGGCCGGCATCCCCGAGCGGCGCTGGAACGAAGTCGCCGCCGGCATGGGCATTGCCGGCATTCGCCGCCCAGGCATGTCGAAGGCGTTGGCCGCGCTCGACTTTCCGTTCGCGAGCATCTCGCTCGACAGCGACGCCGCAATCGCCAATCTCGGCGCGCATAACGGGGCGGACGGCGCGATCCTGGTGCTCGGCACCGGATCGATCGGATTCGCCCAGGTCAATGGCGAGCGGTTCACGGTGGGTGGCTACGGCTTCCCGATCTCGGACGAAGGCAGCGGCGCCGCGCTCGGATTGAGCGCCGTGCGTCACGCGCTGCGGGCGATGGATGGGCGGACCAAGCGTACATCTTTGTCCAAGGAAATCGCCGGGAAATTCCGGCACGACACGTTGCGCGCGATTGCCTGGATGGATCAGGCGACGCCGGCCGATTATGCCGGCTTTGCCCCGCTCGTGATGAATTATGCCGAAGCGGGCGACGAGATCGCGCTGTCGATCGTCGAGGATGCGGTGCTTCACGTCGAACGCTTCATCGCAACGATCTTCGCGCGCGGCGCCCCGCGGCTAGCGCTGGTCGGCGGGCTGTCGGCGCGGCTGCGCCCCTGGCTCCGCGTCCGCACCTCAGAGCGCCTGGTCGAGCCGCTCGGCGATCCGGTATCGGGCGCGCTGCTGCTGGCGAGAGGAACGGCGGTGCATGACTGAGCGGAAGGTGGCCAGTTTGCGATCCGCGGCGCTCCTGCGGAAGCAGGAGCCCAGGGTAGCGAAGTACTGGACGGCCCTAGGCTCCTGCTTCCGCAGGAGCACCTATGTCCTGGCCACAGCCGCCGGCGCTCTCATCCTGGCGGGCCAGCCCGTTCCGGCCGCGACCTCGTCCCCCACTCCAGCGCTACAACTCATCGTCGCGACTGCCCGGCAAGACACGCGCTTTGCCCCCGCCTTCACCGAGGTGAACGCCTGGGTCGCCAAAAAGGCGTTTCCCGGCGCGGTGCTCGCGGTCGGGCAGCATGGCCGGCTGCTCGCGCTCAAGGCGTTCGGCCGGATCGACTCCTCGGCCGATGCGCCGCCGATGCCGGTCGACGCGATTTTCGACCTCGCCTCGCTCACCAAGGTGATCGGCACGACCAGTGCGGCCGAGATCCTCTACGATCGCGGGCAGCTCGATCTCGACGCTCCGGTAGTACGCTATCTGCCTGAGTTCGGCGGCACGCCGGGGCACGACACGATCACCGTTCGCAACCTGCTCAGCCATAGTTCGGGCCTGCAGTCGGCGGACGGGCTATGGCGGAACGCCAAGGATCGGCAGGATCTGCTGCGCCAGATCTACGGCACGCCCACGCTCACGCCGCCCGGGACAGTGTTCGCCTATCGCGACACCAACATCATCCTGCTCGGGGAGATCGTACAGCGGCTGTCTGGTCAGCCACTCGACCGTTTCCTCGCACGCGAAGTCTTCGCTCCGCTCGGCATGAAGGACACCGGCTTCCGCCCGTCGCGCGCCCTGCTGTCGCGCATCGCGCCGACCGAGCAGGACGACACTTTCCGCCACATGCTGGTGCGTGGCGTCGTCCATGACGAGAATGCCTATATGATGGGCGGCGTCGCCGGCCATGCCGGGCTGTTCTCGACCGCGCGCGACCTGGCGGCGCTCGCCCAGCTCTATCTCAACCATGGCAGTTATCGCGGCAAGCAGCTGATCAAGGCGAGCACGATCGCCTTGTTCGAAACCCCGCAGAACATGCCGCCCGGCAGTTCGCGCGCGCTCGGCTGGGACATGCCGTCGCCCGGCGGCTTCACCGGTCCGCTCGCCTCGCCCCACGCGATCATCCATACCGGCTTCACCGGCACGTCGATCTATATCGACCCCGATCGCGACGCGTTCGTCGTCCTGCTCACCAACCGCGTCAATCCGACCCGCAACAATGCGTTGATCGGTCAGGCGCGACCGGCGATCCACACGGCGGTGCTGTCGGTGCTGGACGGGACCGCCCCGAAACAATGAGGCGCGGGCTCTTCCTCGTGCTGCTCGCACTGGTCGCGGCGACGCCCGCCGCCGCGCGTGTGCGGACGGGGATCGACGTGCTGGAGGACCAGCGGTTTGCACCGTTACGTGAGATCGCGGCACGCCATGGCAGGCATCTGCGACTCGGTATCCTCGCCAACCCGGTGAGCAGGGACGGCCAGGGGCGCCGCACGATCGACGTGCTGCGCGAAGACGCGCACGCCGCGGTGCCGGGGCTCGATGTGGTGCGACTGTTCAGCGGCGAGCATGGCATCGACGCCGCGACCGACGACACCAATATCGACGACGAGATGGACAGAGCCAGCGGGCTGCCGATCGTCAGCCTGTACGGCAAAACCGACGCCGAGCGGCATCCCAACGCGCAGCAGCTCACCAACCTCGATGCAATCGTCATCGACCTGCAGGATGTCGGCGTGCGCTACTGGACCTTCCAGACGCTGACCAAATATTTCCTCCGGGCAGCGGCCGCCAACAAGGTCGAGGTAATCGTGCTCGACCGGCCCAATCCGATCAACGGGATCGCGGTGCAGGGACCGGTCTCCACCGCGGGGATCGAGGACTATACCACGCCGTTCCCCGAGCCGATGCGCCCCGGGATGACGCTCGGCGAACTGGCGCGGATGTTCAACGGCGAAGAGCGGATCGGCGCGCGGCTCACCGTGATCCGCATGACCGGCTGGAAGCGCGGCGACTGGTATGACGATACCGGGCTTATGTGGATCAACCCCTCGCCCAATCTGCGCAGCGTGAACCAGGCGACCGCGTACGCCGGCACCGCTCTGCTCGAAGGGACCAACGTCAATATCAAGGGGCCGGGCGACGGGCCGTTCCTCCGTTTCGGTGCGCCGTGGATCAAGGGTACCGAGCTCGCTGCCCATCTCAACGCGCGCGCAATCGCAGGCGTCAGCTTCCTGCCGGTGAGCTATGTGGCGGCGGCCGACAAACTCTATCCGTTCGCCGGGCAACGCGTCGAAGGAGTCGAGATCCTGATCCACGACCGTACGCGGCTCGACGCGCCGGCACTGGGCGTGGAGATCGTCGCCAGCTTGTGGAAACTGTACGGCGCGGCGTTCCAGATCGATCGCGTCGACCGATTGCTGCGCAACCGCACGGTGTTCGACCAGATCAAGGCCGGCAAGGACCCACGGGCGATCGCGGCGAGCTGGCAGGCCGACCTCAACCGCTTCAAGGCGCGCCGCGCGCGCTATCTGTTCTACTGATGGCGACGTCGCTGCCATTCGGCCTGCTCGATTGGGTCGTGATCCTCTTCTACATCGCGCTGCTCGTCGTCGGCGGCTGGTGGTTCACGCCTCGACATACCGGCACCGCGAAGGAGTATTTCCTCGCCGGCGGCAACGTCCCCGCCTGGCTCGCCGCGATCTCGGTTCTGTCCGCGACCCAGTCGGCCGCGACGTTCCTGGGCGGGCCCGATTTCGGCTATCATGGCGACTTCACCTATCTCGGCACCAATCTGGGCGGCCTGATCGGCGCGATCTTCGTCGCGCGCGTCCTGATCCCGCGTTTCTATGCCGCACGCGTGACGACCGTCTACGAACTGCTGACCCTGCGCTACGGGATGCTGGCGACGCGCTGCACGGGCGCGATGTTCCTGGTCGGACGCGTGCTGGCCAATGGGGCGCGCCTCTATCTCGCGGCGATCGCCGTCGCGATGGTGATGACGTCGACGGTCAGCGCGCAGGGTATCGTGATCGCGGCGACGGTGCTGGTCGTCGCCAGCTTCCTGTCGACCTTCGTCGGCGGATTGCGGTCGGTGCTGTGGATCGATCTCTTCCAGTTCGTGATCTTCCTCGGTTCGGCGATCGCCGTGCTGGTATTCCTGCGCCTGTCGATCCCGGCGACCAATGCGGAGATCATCCAGGGCCTCGCGCACGCGCCGGGGAATATCGACAAATTGCGGCTGTTCGACTTCTCGCTCGATCCGTCCAAGCCCTTTTCGCTGCTCGCGATCGTCACCGGGATCGCGCTGCTCTACGTCGCGTCGTCGGGGCTCGACCAGGACACGACGCAGCGGCTGCTCGCGTGCCGCGATGCGAAGACCGGCGCGCGCAGCCTCTATTGGTCGGTGTTCGCCACGGTGCCGGTAGTGGCGATCTTCATCACGATCGGGCTGCTGCTCCACGTCTTTTACGATCGCGCCGAGTTGATGGGCGGCACCACCGCGATCGCCGGCCAGGCGTTCGATGGCGAGAAGATCAGCATCTTCATGCACTATATCCTGACGCAATTGCCGTCGGGGCTGCGCGGGCTGGTCACTGCGGGCATCGTCGCCGCCGCCGTCGCCACCACCAATTCCGCGCTCAACGCCATGTCCTCGGTGCTGATCCAGGATTTCTACCGGCCCTGGCGCGAGCGGCGAAGCGCGGCCGCCGAATATCACTATGTCCAGGCCGGGCGCGCCGGGATGGGCGTGATCGGCGTGGCGATGCTCGGGGTCGCGGTGCTGTCCTTCTATTGGCAACATTATGCCAAGCTCGGCCTGCTCGAGTTTGCGCTGCAGGTGATGGTGTTCGCTTATGCCGGATTGCTCGGCGTCTATTTCGCCGCCGTCCTGACACCGCGCGGGAATAGCGGATCGGTGATCGCATCGCTGATCGCCGGTTTCGTCACGGTGCTCCTGCTCCAGCCGGGGATCGCCACGGCGATCGGCCTGCCGACGGCGCTATGCCACCTGGCCTTTCCGTTCCAGCTCTGCATCGGGACGACGGTCGCCTTCCTGATCGCGATCACGCCTCGCGGCACGCCAAATCCGGAAGGCTCCACCGCAGGGACGGCGGGCGGCTGATCCTCGACCGCCACTCCGACCGATTCTCCGACCTCACCGCGCCTCGAGCACCATGTTGAACGGTCCCTCCGCCGCGCGCCGGACTGACTCGAACCCGCCTTGCCGGATGACCTCGGTCAGCTTTGCCTCGCCGGCCTGTGCGCCCAGGCCCTCGCCGACTTCCTGATCGAGCGAGGTCGGCACGCAGATCATCGTCGAGGCATTGTAATAGAGCCGGCCGACCGGGTTCATATTCTGCGCCGGCGCGTCGCCGGCGATCGGCTCGACGATCATCCAGCTGCCACCCGGCGCCAGGATGCGCCGCATATGCCCAGCGCAACCGCGCGGGTCGCCCATGTCATGCAGGCAATCGTACATCGTGATCAGGTCGAAGCCCTGTTCGGCGATATCCTTCGCGGTCGCCACCTCGAACCGCACGCGATCGCCCAGCCCATGCTCGCCGGCATGGCGCCGCGCTTCGTCGATCGACGGCTCGTGGAAATCGTATCCGACGAAATTGCTCTCGGGATAGGCCTCAGCCATCAGCAGCGTCGAAAACCCGACCCCGCACCCGACATCGGCGACCCGCGCGCCGGCGTGCAGCTTGGCCTCCACCCCGTCGAGCGCGGGAATCCAGGCCTGCACGATGTTGTTGACATAGCCCGGGCGGAAAAAGGCACCGGTCGCACAGAACAGGCAGCCGGCATGATCCCCCCAGCGCACGCCCTTGCCCTCGCGAAAACATTCCTCGACCTTGGGCTCGGCCTCGATCATCGCGGCGACCAGCTCGAACGCGCCGGCGAGATAGACCGGGCTGTCGCGGTGGTGGAACACCATCGCCTGTTCGGGCGACAGGCTGAACTGCTCGCTGGCCGGATCGTAGTCGACATAGCCGTTCGCCGTCTGGGCCAGCGCCCATTCGCGCACATAGCGTTCGTGCAGGCCGCCCGCGCGATGCGCCAACTCGGCGGCGGTCGCCGGAGCGTCGGCCAAAGCGTCGAACAACCCCAGACGAAGGCCCAGGCGGACGGTCGGCACACTCATCGCGCCACCCAAATCTCCCAGCATCTTTCCGACAAAGGCATGAAATTTCGCGTCGTCGATAGCGGCAGCCATGGCATGTCTCCCCATGCGTGATGCGCCCGACACTCCATCTTTCGCGGAGTCACGGGCGTTTTATCACAGCGCCGAGGCGGCCGCGAATCGAACGTCGAGCGGCGACGCGCGGCTCAGCGGCTTCCCTCGAAATGCGCCTTCATCATCGCCAATCCATGCGCCATCGCGGGCGAGACCTGATCGACCAGCGCGTCCGGTAGGAGATCGGCGATCCAGGCGACGTGCGTGCCATCGGCCGCGGCCGTGACGGTCAGGACGCCGTTATGATGCTCGAACTCCTTGATCGTCCAGACCAGACGCTGCGCATCATCGTCGATCGAGACGATCGTCTCGTCGAACACCWGCCCATTGACGAAGGTGACCCGGCGGACCGGCGCGCCCTCGCAGGGCAGCATCTCGGTGGCGGTGACGAAACCCGGCACGAGGCGATCGTGCAACCGGCCGACATCGCGCGCGGCGTTCCACACCTCGTCGGGATTCGCCGCGATGAAAGTCTGATGATGAATCGAGGCCATGACATTCTCTCCGATCGTTGGATCACCATCGGATATCGCCATTGCCCCAATCCGGCTGGCAGGATTCGGACGCGGTCAACGGGATCGGGCGACAGGGCGAGCGCGACCATTTATAGTTGGATGGTGATGACACGGCCCGCCGACCCGCCAGCCGAACTCGATTTCGAATTCTGCGAGCGTGTGCGCTACGCGCGCGATGCCGCGTTCGACGGCGCGATATTCATCGCCGTCACCTCGACCCGGATCTATTGCCGGCCGGTCTGCCCAGTGCGCCAGCCCATGTCGCGCAACGTCCGCTATTTCCCAAGCGCCGCCGCGGCGGAAGCAGCCGGCTTCCGGCCATGCCTGCGCTGCCGGCCGGAAACCGCGCAGCATTCGCCAGCCTGGCGCGGTGCGCGCGCCACCGTCGATCGCGCACTCCGGCTGATCGAGCAGGGTGCGCTCGATCAGGCCGGCGTCGAGGCCCTGGCCGAGCGCCTGGGGATCGGCGGGCGTCATTTGTCGCGGTTGTTCCGGCGCTATCTCGACACGACACCGCTCGCGGCGGCGCGCACGGCGAGGATTCAGCGCGCCAAGCGGCTGATCGACAGCACCGACCTCGGCATGACCGAGATCGCGCTCGCCTCGGGCTTCGGCAGCGTGCGATCGTTCAACGCCGCGTTCCAACAGGTCTATCGCCGCCCACCCACCGCGATCAGGCGACGCGCAGCCGGTTAGGGTCGTTTTCAGCCTTGCTGATCGGTGCCGGCCCGCTCCCCCACCCGGCTTCCCATAGAATATCCTGATTGGGAGGCCGGGTGGGGGGAGCGGGCCGGTGCCGCAACCGTTTCAGCTTTGCTGAAACAACCCTAGACGCTCAGGCGGTGCCCATCACCTGCACCGCGAACCGCTCCATCTCCTCCGTTTGCGGGCTCATCTGGAGCAGCAACAAGTCGAGGCCGGCATCTTCATATTCGGCGATGCGCTCCTTGAGCTGTTCGGGCGTGCCGACCAGATTGGGGCGCAGTCCACGGTTCGACACCGAATATTCCTGGATCTTGAGTTCGCGTTCAAGCTGGGTGCCCGACAGCCATTGGTCGAAATTGGCATAGCMGGCGGGCAGGTCGCTGACCGTGGTGATGCGGTCGAGCTCGCGCTTGGCCTCGGCCTCGCTGTCGCGGACGATCGCATAGGCCGCCATGCCGTAGTGCATCGGCGCGCCGCCGGCCGCCTCGCGCCGTGCCGCCATATCGGCGATCTTGGGCGCGATCGCCTCGGCCGGATCGCCGTGCATCACATAGGCGTCGCATTGCGCCGCGATCATCGTCTTGGCCTTCTCGCTCTCGCCGCCGGCATAGACCGTCGGGCGTTTGGCGGGTTTTGGCGAGCAGATCGCATCCTCGGTCTTGTAGAACTGGCCGTCGAAGCTGAAGCGTTCCTTGGTCCACAGCCCGTCGACCACCTTCAGCCATTCCTCGGTCCGCGCGTAGCGATCGTCATGCTGATCGAACTGCAAGCCATATTGCCGCGCCTCGTCCGCCCACCAGGACGACACAACGTTGAGCGCGAGCCGCCCGTTGGAGATACGATCGATATTCGCCGCCGCTTTGGCGAACAAAGCCGGGTGGTGGAAATTGGGGCGTACCGCGACCATCAGCTCGATCTTGTCGGTCACCGCCGCCAGCGCCGCCGCGGTCGACCAGGCATCGAGCGCGGGCTGCTCCACACCCTTGATGTCGTTCAGATTGAGCTCGGCGATCAGCGACAGGTCATAGCCCCATTGCTCCGACCGCTGGGTCAGCCGCTTCACATAATCCCAGCTCGCCTGCATCCCCTCATCGGGGACGTTCCTGAGCCAGCCGCCGAACACCGGCATCCAGTAACCGTAGCGCATCAGGATTCGGCCTCCGCAATGAGAGTGTCGAGCCAGTCGATCAGCTTTTCGTGCGGATCCCAGCCGAGCACGTTCAGCGGCTGGGCGACGAAATTCGACAGCGCGTTGATATCGTAGAAGCGCGGCGTGCCGTCGCGGTCGTCGATCATCACTTCGATCCCGCCGACGTCGAGGTTCATCGCGCGGGAGATGGTCTCTACCGCCGTGATCAGCTCGGGCGCGGGCTCGATCGCCTTCATGCTGATGGTCGAATCGGCGACGCAGGCATCGGCCGGACACAGGTCGAACGCGCCGCCGCCAACAATCTCGATCGCGTAAAGGTATTTGCGGTTCAGCGTCTCGATCCGCGTGATCGTCCCGCCGCGCGCCGGCACATAATCCTGCACCAACAGGACGCCATCGACGCTGACCGGCAATTGCTTCTCGGCCACCGCCCAGCGCAGCTCGGCCATATTGTCGAAGCGCATGATCCCGGCGCCCGACCCGCCGATATTGGCCTTCACCACCAGCGGGAACGACAAGGTCGCCGCGGCCGCTTCGATATCGGCGGCGCGATGGACGACGCGGGTTTCGGGAATGCCAAGGCCCAGGCCGGCGATCAGCGCGAGCTGGCGCGCCTTGGACGCGTCGATCGCCATGACGTCGGCGCCGTTGACCACGCGTGCGCCCGAGCGGCGCCAGTGATCGAGTAAGGCCATAGTGTGGAAGATCGGATGCTCGTCGGCGCGCAGGAAACTCGACATCGCGATGCGGTTGAGCACCACCGGCGCGGGGATTTCGGTGTTGGCCGGGTTCCAATAGCCGTCGGGACCGAACGAATTGTAGGAAACGCCGCGGCGATCGAGTGCGGCGAACAGCGGGGCGAACCACTGAGGATGTTCGTAGAGAATCGCTAGGTCGGTCACTTCATTCCTCGTCACCCCGGCCTTGTGCCGGGGTCCAAAGCGCAACTGGGACTCGCTCGAGCCTCGCCTCCGCCGCTTGCCGCCCGTTGGACCCCGGCACAAGGCCGGGGTGACGGTTTTGGGTAGCGCGCAGTAAATAAAGGCGCTGCCTGCCTGTGGATAGGCAAGCCCGTCACCACCTGCTACAGGCGCGGCCCTCATGCTCAATCTGACCGACATCACGGTCCGCCTCGGCGGGCGGACGATCATCGACGGCGCCACCGCGAAGCTGCCGCCGCGCAGCCGCGTCGGGCTGATCGGGCGCAACGGCGCCGGCAAGACGACGCTCGTCCGCGTCATCGCCGGGATGCTCGAGCCCGATACCGGGTCGGTCGACATGCCGCGCGGCAGCCGGCTCGGCTATATCGCGCAGGACGCGCCGGCGGGCGCCGCGACACCGTTCGAGACCGTGCTCGCCGCCGATGTCGAGCGCGCCGCGTTGATGCATGAGTCCGAAACCAGCCACGACCCCGATCGTCTGGGCGAAATCCACGAGCGGCTGAATGCGATCGACGCGCATACCGCACCGTCGCGCGCCGCACGAATCCTGGTTGGCTTGGGCTTCGACGAGGAAGCGCAGCATCTCCCGCTCGACAGTTTCTCGGGCGGCTGGCGGATGCGCGTCGCGCTTGCCAGCCTGCTCTTCTCGCAACCCGACCTGCTGCTGCTCGACGAGCCGTCGAATCACCTCGATCTCGAAGCGGTGCTGTGGCTGGAGGATTTCCTCAAATCCTATCCCGCGACGATCGTTTTGGTCAGCCACGAGCGCGACTTCCTCAACAACGTCGTCGACCACATCCTGCATCTCGAGCGCGGCAAGACCTGGCTCTATCCGGGCGGATACGACGCGTTCGAGCGCCAGCGCGCCGAGCGCCAGGCACAGGCCGCCTCGGCGCGCGCCAAGCAGCAGGCCGAGCGCGAGAAATTGCAGGATTATATCGCGCGCAATTCGGCACGCGCGTCGACCGCCAAACAGGCACAGAGCCGCGCCAAGGCGCTCGCGCGGATGCAGCCGATCGCCGAAATCGTCGACGATCCGTCGTTGAGCTTCGACTTCCCCAATCCCGGCGAATTGCGCCCGCCGCTGATCACGCTCGACATGGCGGCGGTCGGTTACGGCGAGACGCCGGTGCTCAGGAAGCTCAATTTGCGGCTCGATCCCGACGATCGCATCGCGCTGCTCGGCCGCAACGGTAACGGCAAGACCACGCTCGCGCGCCTGCTTGCAGCCCAGCTCGCGCCGATGGAAGGCGCGATGAACGCGACCGGCAAGATGAAGGTCGGCTATTTCACCCAGTATCAGGTCGAGGAGCTCGACAGCGGCGACACCCCGCTCCAGCACATGACGCGGATCATGAAGGGCGCGACGCCGGGCGCGGTGCGCGCGCAGCTCGGCCGCTTCGGTTTCTCGGGCGACAAGGCGACGACGATGGTCGGCAAATTGTCGGGCGGCGAGCGCGCGCGGCTGGCGCTGGCGCTCATCACGCGCGAGGCGCCGCACCTGCTGATCCTCGACGAGCCGACCAACCACCTCGACGTCGATGCCCGCGAGGCGCTGGTCCAGGCGCTCAACGCTTATTCGGGCGCCGTCGTGATCGTCAGCCACGACCGCCACATGCTCGAGATGAGCGCCGACCGGCTGGTGCTGGTCGACAACGGCACCGCGTCGGATTTCGACGGCAATCTGGACGATTATATCGCGTTCGTGCTGGCGAAGGATGCCGGGAGCGAAGGGTCGTCCGAGGCCAAGGTCAGCCGCAAGGACGCCCGCCGCGCCGCCGCCGAAGCGCGCGAACAGAGCCAGGGGCTGCGCAAGGCGGCCAAGGCAGCCGAGGCCGAGCTGGCGAGGCTGACCGAGCAGCGCAGCGTGATCGATCGCGCGATGTTCGATCCGTCGTCAGCGGCGCCGGATCTCGCCAAGCTGACGATGACGGCGCTGATGAAGCACCGTGCCGAGGTCGAGGCGAAGATCGAGGCGGCGGAAGCTGCGTGGCTGGAAGCGAGCGAGAAGCTGGAGCAAGTGGCGGCGTAAAAACTCCTTCTCCCCTTGTGGGAGAAGGAGGGAGGCGCGAAGCGCCGGAAGGATGAGGGGGACTCACAGGCGGTATCGCTCGCAACTCCCCCCTCACCCTTCCGCGGCTACGCCGCTCCCTCCCTCTCCCACAAGGGGAGAGGGAGAATTGGCCGCATCGCGCCGCCTCTTGAGACCCCAGCTTTCGCTGGGGTGACGGCTGTTGGCGATTCGCTCCCCGCTCCTCCCCATGATACGCTCCCTCCCCGACCGGCCTGCGCCGGCGCATGGGGAGAGAGCCTGATGCAGCAATTGAGCGCGCAGGATGCGTCGTTCGTCTATCTCGAAACTCCGCACACGCCGATGCATATCGGATCGGTCGGCATCTACGATCCATCGACCTCGCCCGGCGGGTTCGTGCGGTTCAAGGACATCCTCCGCTTCATTGCCAGCCGGCTCCAGGGCGCGCGCAGTTTCCGCCAGCGGCTGGTCCGCGTGCCGTTCGACGTCGACCATCCCTATTGGATCGAGGATCCCGAGTTCGACCTCGAATTCCATGTCCGCCACATCGCTTTGCCCAAGCCCGGCGACTGGCGCCAGCTCTGCATCCAGGTCGCGCGGCTGCACGCGCGCCCGCTGGATCTGTCGAAGCCCTTGTGGGAATTCACCGTGGTCGAGGGGCTGGACAACATCCCCGGTCTGCCACCGGGGTGCTTCGCGCTGGTCTCTAAGGTCCATCACGCCGCGATCGACGGCATGTCGGGAGTCGAGATGTCGGCCGCCGTCCACGATCTCGATCCGTTGATGGCCGAACCCGACAAGCCCGATACCTGGCAGCCGGAGAATATGCCGCGCGTCGCCGATTTGCTGACCCGCAGCTATTTCAACAATCTGCTCCAGCCGATGCGCATCGCCGAGACGATCGGCCGCTCGCTCCCCGGCATGGCCAAGCTCGCGGTCCAGGCGGGCAAGGGTGATGTCAGCCTGAAGAACTCGCGTGCCGCGCCCAATACGCGGTTCAACGGCAAGGTCGGCGCGCACCGCGTGTGGGACGCCGTGCCGTTCAAGCTGGCCGAGGTGCGCGCGGTCAAGGACGTGGTGCCGAACGCCACGGTTAACGACGTCATCCTGACCGTGGTCGGCGGAGCGCTACGCTCGTACCTGCTCGACAAGGGCGAATTGCCCAAGGAAACACTGACCGCGATGGCGCCGATTTCGGTGCGGCAGGAAGGCGAGAAGGCCGCGCTCGGCAATCTCGTCTCGGCGATGGTGGTCGGGCTCGGCACCCAGATCGCCGATCCGCTCGAGCGGCTGCGCTTCGTCCATGGCGAGGCGGTCAATTCGAAGGCGATGACCAATGCGGTCGGCGCGCGGACCTTGGCCGATTATTCGAAGCTGATCCCGTCAGGGCTCGCCGGGCTCGGGGCGCGGCTCTACACGCGGGTGGGTGCGGCGAACATGCACGCGCCGGCGTTCAATTGCGTGGTGACCAACATCCCCGGCCCGCGCGTGCCGCTCTATTTCTGCGGCGCGAAGATGCTAGCGATGTACGGGACGGCACCAGTGTTCGACTCGATGGGGCTGATCAATCCGGTCTATTCCTATGGCGACACGATCGCGGTGTCGTTCACCGCCGACCGCGACATGCTGCCCGATCCGGACAATTACGCCCAGGCGCTGCGGGAGTCGTTCGAGGCGCTGAAGGCCGCGGCGACGCAACCGGCCACCAAGCCCGCCAACGAGAACAAGCCTGCGCCAAAACCGCGCGCCGCGGCGAAACCGCGCGCGGCCGCTAAACCCAAAATTCCTGCCAAACCCGCCGCCAAGCGGGCACCTCGTGCCAAAGGAGCTAAATGATGGCGAAGAAGGTCAAGGACGCGATCGACAAGGGCGCCAAGCGCGCCAAGGACGCGACGGACAAGGCCGCCGCGGCGACCAAGAAGGCAACCGACCGCGCGGCGAAAGCCGCGAAGGACGCCACCGACAAGGTAGCCGGTAGCGCCAAGGCCGCCGCCGACCGCGTCGAGGGTGCGCGCGAGACCCTCAAGAAATCAGGCGAAAAGATCAAAGCCTCGGGCGAGAAGATCGCCAAGCAGGGCTCGGCGGTCAGCATGAAGATGATCGAGCATGCCGAGGAGAATACGCACCAGGCCTTCGCCGCGATGCGCGCGGCGGCGAGCGCAAAGAACCCGGCGGAAGTGGCCAAGATTCAGGGCGACTATCTCAAGCAACAGGGCGCCCGCGCGCTGGCGCATGCGCGTGAGATTGGGGAACTGATCCTGCGGTTTGGGCGGGATGCCGTGGGGGAAGGGAAGAAGTAGCAAGCGCGATGCGGCGTGGAGCGGCAGCCCTGCTGGCAGCGGTGCTGGCAGGACCTTTGTGTGCTTGTCAGATCAAGGCCCAAGCGCCGCTGAACGACTTTCCGCCGGGGCATTGGTCCGAAACAGGATCGGAAAACTGGCGCATGCCTCACCTGGCGACCGAGTTGACACGCTCCGATCTCGACCATGCCGGTCATGGCGTGGAGCTACGGGTGATATGCTTCGCGGGTTTTGTTGAGGGCCCGCAGGGAGAGATTCCTGATGCTGAGGATGAAATTTACACCGTCGACGGCAGTCTTGGCGAACTCGCAATCGACATTAGGCTGAAAGGCTTGCCGACCGTCGCCGAACTCAAGAATCTCGAATACGGCCAACGCGCGGAGGAACAACGCGCGCCAGGGGTTGACCATAACGGCCCTGACTTCCCGGAAGTCGATCTAAGTGTCGACGATATCCGCGAGAAAGTTAGGATGTCGAACTACGGCAACAGGATCATCGTACCGATCGGCCGAGCGGCGCTCGAAGCCTATCCCCGCCACCTTTCGGAACTCCCATTTCCGTCAATCGGTCACATCCTAACCCATCGGGCCATGCGGATATTCATACCGCTAGCAAATGGCGAATTGCGAAGCGTCTATTTCGACGGCCGTGATCCGACGTGGAGAGCTTTTCTCAGACGGTGCGAAATGGTGCCCGCTACGGAAGACCCTTGGTAGATTCTGCAACGACCCGAGCGGGCGTGAAGAAGTCGGCGGTTGCATCGAGAGTGCGCATTTTCGCCAGTGTCCGCGCGCGGGGCTTGTCTAGGCGTGCCCCGCCGACGGATACACCAACGCCCGCAACCCCGTCCGCTCGAACGGGTGCCAGTCATCCTCCGGCTGCGCCAGACGGTCCGCCACCGCGTAGAGCACGCTGGCGTTGATCCCCAGGCCGCAATGGCTGCCATAGACCTCGATATTGTCGCTGGTGGGTCCAACTTCCTCGCAGCAATTCTGCCACGCCACCACGCCGTCTGCGCGAGAATAGATTGCGGTCGAGGGGACCGGCGGCGGGGCGGAAACCTCGTTCAGTTGCGCCTTGGTGTGATCGTCGTCGATCTTCTGCCCGGTGAACATTTCATAGGCACGCCAGACGTTCGATGCCTTGGGGCTGCCCGAAAAGGGCGAGCCCAGGGTGATGACCTGACGCACCGCGTGCGGGATGCGCTTGGCGACGAGGCGCGCCATCACGCCGCCCAGGCTCCAGCCGACCAGGCTGACTTTCTTGCCGGTCGCCTCGTGCACTTCGAGAATGCGCGCGATCAGTTTCTCGCCTTGGTGACCAATCGCCTTGGGACCGAGATTGCGGCCAAGTTCCCAGGCATGCGCGTCATAGCCGAGCCCTTTGAGGAAGGCGCGCAGCACCGTGGTCGAACGATCGCTGGTGACGAATCCCGGCAGGACCATCACCGGGTGCCCATCGCCGCGCGGCGCGGTGGCGAGCAAGGGTGCGGCCCAGGGCAACGCGCCCAGTTCGGCCAGCGCGCGGGGCAATTCGGTCAGCGCGAGCAGCGCGGAGGGTGGTTTGGTCTGTACGTCAGTCTGCGGCATTGTTGCTCCTTACCCGGCACTTACGCGCCGCCCCCTCATTCGATCCCTGTCGCAGCATGCAGTGCGGCGACGCGCGCGGCGTCGTAGCTCAGGATCGCGACGTCGTGGCTGCGGCCGTCCGCGCCGCGGACCTGGTCCCTGAGCATCGCTTCGGCGCGGAACCCCACGCCTTCGAACAAAGCGATCGACCCGGTCTGATCGACCGTCATCCGCGCGGTCAATTTGGTCAGCCCACGATCCTTGGCGATCATGAAGACCCCCTGGAGCAGATCGCTGCCCAGCCCCGCGCCGCGCCGCCCGGGCGCGACCAGCAGCCGCACTTCGCCGACATGCGCGCTCCAGCTCAGCGGATCGCGGACCAAGGCTGCAGTGGCGACGATCTGCCCGCCATCCTCGGCGATCAGGCTGTCGATCTCGCCGTCCTCGATCGCCTTGAGCCAGGCGGCGACCACGCGCGGTTCGCGCACGTCGCGGCTAAGGAACAGCAGATCGTGTTCGGGCAGCGACCGGGCAAAGCCGACCATCGCCTCGGCATCGGACGCGCGGAAGCGGCGGATGGCATGGCTCATATCGATCGCACTCCCAGCCATTCGACCAGATTAGGCCACAGCCGCTTGATCGCATTGCCACCGGCGACCAGGCTGACGTGCCCGCCCTTGAGCACGATCTCGTTCTTGTCCTTGGAGCCAACCATCCCGACCAACGGTGCCGAGGCGGCGGTCGGCACGATATGGTCATGCTCGGCAGCGACATGGAGGAATGGGACGGTGATGTTGCCGAGATCGACGCGGCGCCCGCCGACCTCGAGGTTGCCCTCGAGCAACTCGTTGCCCCACATCAATTTCTTGGTGGTCTGGCGGAAATACTCGCCCGCCAGCGGCAATGTGTCGGCCGACCAGCGATCGAACATGCGATACGATTTCACGAAATCGTCGTTCCACAGATTGTCGTAGAGCCGGATATTGCCCGCCGCGCGCTGGCCGGGACGCAGCATGTCGAACGCGGTGTAGAGATAGTCGCCCGGGCAATTACCGAACGTGTCGACCAAGCGGTCGACGTCGAAGAAGCGGCGATCGGCCCAGCTCTGGAACATCTCCATCCTGGAGAAGTCCACGGGCGTGGTGAAGGTGACCAGGTTGGCCAGCCCGTCGTCGGGGTGGAGCGACGCCCACAACAGCGACAACACGCCGCCGAAGCAATAAGCGACGACGGTGACGTCATCCTCGCCGCTTTCCTCTTTCACCCGCGCGACCGCGGCCGGCAGGAAATCGAGCACATAGCTTTCGAGGCTGAGGTTGCGCTCGTCGGCGCGCGGCGCGTCCCAGTCGAGCATGAAGACGTCGAAGCCGGCATCGAGCAGATATTCGACCAGGCTCTGGCCGGGCACCATGTCAAAGATGTAGCCGCGATTGGTCGTCGCCATGACCAGCAGCAGCGGCACGCGGTACACGTCGTCGGTGCGCGGGTGATAATGATAGAGCCGCATCGTGCCGCGCTCGATCAACACGTCCTTGGGCGTCGCGCCGAGAATCGGACCGCTCGTCTGGAAATATTCGAGCCCTTTGAGATTGCGCTGCATCGCGCGTTCGAACTCGCGGGCGGCGCCGTCGGCGAGGTCGAAGGCGGCAGTCGCGGTCGCCACTTAATCGTGCTCCTGCGAAAGCAGGAGCCAAGGGCCGCAAGCGACCCGCCCGTTCCCCTGGATTCCTGCGGTCGCAGGAATACGGGCGGGCAACACGGTCAGCTCTTTTTCTCCGGAGGCTTGCGCGTGCGGCTCGGCTTGGGCCGAGCAGGACGTTCGGGCTTGCCGCCGAGCTTGGCCTCGATCCGACCAAGCTGGTCCTCGATCCGCCCCAGGCGCGCAGACAAATCCTCGATCTCGGTCCGGCTCGGCATGTTGGCGGCGGCGAGCGCGCGGGTCATCATCGCGCTGATCGCTTCCTGCGTGCTCATCGTCGCGGCGGTGGCACCGTGCATCGCACGGGTGAATTCGTCGGATCGGGCGAAGTCGCCCCCGACCTTGTTGGCCATCTTCTCCCATTCGCCCAGCATCTCGCGAAAGAACGCGGCTGGATCGGTGCTTGTCATGGGAGCATCCTGAGTCTCGGTGCCGATTACGTCAAGCGAGCATTTTGCTGCGGGTTGAGGTGCGGCGCTGCGAACTCCCCTCCCTTCCAGGGAGGGGTCGGGGGTGGGTGGCGAGCGGAGCGAGCTCCCTTCGGTCGCACCCACCCCTAACCCGTCCCTGGAAGGGAGGGGAATACTGACTCACTTCGGACAGGCCGCCCCGCTTTCCACCCACGCCTTTGTAAGCGCGCCAAACTCGGCCTGCGTCCCCGGCGCGGGGATACGGCCCGGTCCCGGTTTCCAGCCCCAGCCGACCAGCTCATCCTTGCCATTATGGTCGATCAATTGCTCGAGGCTGAGCCCGCCATTCTTCTTCGTATCCTTGATCACCGCGCAGATCTGGCCGAGCGTCAGTCCCTGCCAGGCCATGCTGCGCGGTGCCAAATGCCATTTGGGATTGCCCGGCACCGATCCACCGCCATTGCCGAAGGCGGCGTTGCGCGGACCGTGGCAGGTCGCGCATTCCATCCCCGGCGCGCCGAACCCATCCGGCCCGCGCGTCACCGGCGGCGAATGGAGCAGCATCGCATCGCCCTGGGTCGGGCTGTCGGTGCGCGGATGGCAATTGAGGCAGCGCGGCGACATCAGCACCTTGCCCATTTCGGTGAAGATCGCCGCCGAGCGCGCGTTGCGATCGGCGATGCCGGCGAATGCGCTGGCGGGCTTCAGCCCCGATGCTTCTCCGCCACGCGCGATCGACAGTGGCAGGATGATCACCGAGGCGATGAGCGCGACGACGCCGAAGCGCGGGAGCGAAATCATACCCCGGATCATGCCTTGCCTCCCAGGGTCGCGAGGTTGGAGGGATGAGCAAACGGCAATCGTTCGACCACCTTGCCGGTCAGCCGGCGCCAGGCATTGGCGACCGCGGGCGCGGCCGGCGGCAACCCGGGCTCACCGATCCCGGTCGGATCGGCGGTCGACTTGATGATCGCGACCTCGACATCGGGCATCTCGCCGATCCGCATGGATCGATAGGTGTCGAAGTTCGACTGTTGGACCACCCCGCCCTCGCCCAGCGTGATCTCGGCATAGAGCGCGTGACCCAGGCCATAGCCGATCCCGCCTTCGACCTGCGCGCGCATGACGTTGGGATTGATCGGCACGCCGCAATCGATCGCCGCCCAGATCTTGTGAACCTTGGGCAGCCCGTCAGTGCCGACCGACACTTCGGCGATCTGCGCGACAAAGGATCCGAAACTCTTGTGGAACGCGACGCCGCGGGCGCGGCCGGATTTGGCGGTCAGCCCGCCGGCAAGCTCGGCGACGCGCTTGAGCACGGTCTTGGCGCGCTCTTCCTTCATCAGCGCGAGCCGCGCCTGGATGGGGTCCTGTTTGCCGAGCTCGATCAGCCGGTCGAGGAAGGTCTCCATGACATAGGCCGTGTGGGTGTTGCCGACCGAACGCCACCACAGGGTCGGCACGCCGTTCTTCATCACGTTCACGCCGACGCGGTAATTGGGGAAACCATAGGCCGACTTGGTCAGCCCCTCGACCATCGCATCATCGAACGGCTCCTTGGCGTCGAAAAAGGGCGTCCCGATCATGAACGACTGGCCGGTAGTGATCGTGTCGAGCGCGACGATCGCGCCTTTGGCATCGATCCCGCCGCGCACCTTATGGACCATCAACGGGCGATAGCGGCCGCCAGTGATGTCGTTCTCGCGGGTCCACATATGCTTGACCGCCTGGGTGCCGCCAAGCGCCTTGACCGCCTGGGCGGATTCGACTGCATGGCCCATGTCAGGGGTAGCGCGACGGCCGAAGCTGCCGCCGGCATATTGCTCGTGGAGCGTCATGCCGGCGAAGGGCACGCCGAGTACGCCTGCGACCGCAGCGGTATCGCCGACCTGGAACTGGCTGCCACACCAGAAATCGGCGCCGCCCGCTTTGGGCTCGATCACCGAGTCCATCGGCTCCATCGGCGCGTGCGCCAGGAACGGGAAGACATAGGTCGCCTCGATCGTCTTGGCGGCGCCCGCAAGCGCCTTGGCCGCGTCGCCATTGGCTTCGCATTGCGTGCCGGGATTCGCCGCCTGCGCCATATAATCGCGCAGCATCGCCTCGGTCGACCGCGTCTCGGCCTGGCTAAGATCCCAGTCGACCGTGAGCGCGTTGCGGCCCTTCATCGCCGCATAGGTATCCTTGGCATAGACGACCACACCTTGCGGGATCGGCTTGACCGCGACCACCCCGGGCACCGCCAGCGCCGCCTTGTCGTCGACCGACTTGACCTTGCCGCCGAACGCAGGCGGATGCTGGATCACCGACACGACCATGTTCGGGCGCTTGATGTCCATCGTGAACTGCGCCGCGCCGGTCGATTTGATCAGGCTGTCGATCTTGGGAACGTCGGTGCCGATCAGGGTCCATTGCTCGGGCGTCTTGAGCATTGGCTTGGCGGGGACCGGCATCGTCGCGGCGGCGGCGGCGAGATCGCCGAAGCTCGCTTTCCTAGCGCCATGGCTGACGACGCCCTTGGCTACCTTGATCTCACTCGCGGGCACGTTCCAGGTCTTGGCGGCAGCCGCGACCAGCATCGCGCGCGCCGCGGCGCCGGCATTGCGCATCTGCATCCAGCTATTGGCCATCGCGGTCGAGCCGCCGGTGCCCATCGTGCCGAAGGCAAGGTTCTTGTAGAGCGGGTCGTTGGCCGGCGCGAATTCGACGCGCATCTGGGTCCAATCGGCATCCATCTCGTCGGCGACGATCGTCGTCAGGCCGGTCGCCGGCCCCTGGCCGAACTCGACATGCTTGATCACCACGCTGACCGTGTTGTCGGGCAGAACCCGAACGAAGGCGTTGGGCGCGAAGGTCGGCCCGGCGGGAGCCATTGCTTTCGCGCCGCGCATCGGCAGCATCAGGCCGAGCACCAGGCCGGACCCGGCGAGGAACTGGCGGCGGTCGGTCGCGACGGCGGTCATGCCGACACCTTCGCGCCGGCGGCCGCGTCCTTGATCGCCTGGCGGATACGGACATAGGTCGCGCAGCGGCAGATATTACCCGCCATCCCCGCGTCGATATCGGCATCGGTTGGCTTTGGCTTCTGCGCGAGCAGCCCGATCGCGCTCATCACCTGGCCCGATTGGCAGAAGCCGCATTGCGGCACGTCGATCGCGACCCAGGCCTTTTGCACCGCTTCGGCGATCGGGCCCGAAACGCCCTCGATCGTCGTCACGGCTTTGCCGGCGACCGTGTCGATCGGCGTGACGCAGGACCGCCGGTTCTTGCCGTCGAGATGGACGGTGCAGGCGCCGCATTGCGCGATGCCGCAGCCATATTTGGTGCCGGTCAGCCCGGCATGATCGCGGATCACCCAGAGCAACGGCGTGTCTGGATCGCCATCGAACGACATGTGCTTGCCGTTGAGGAGGAATTCGACCGCCATGCCAGCGTCTCCTTGGTGTTCTCTTGAGAAGGTTAGCCACGCAACTGTCCGCCGCCAAGCGTAACCTGTTTTTAGGTCCACGCCGCTAAGCCGGACGGCGATGGTTCAACTCCGCTACCCGCTGGTCGATCCCAATCCGCCGCGCCTCAGCGAGCATCTCGACGTGCTGACGCGCGTCGAGCAATCGGGCATTTATTCGAACAACGGGCCGGAACTTCGCGCCTTCGAGGCGGAAGCGACCGATCGCCTGTTCGGCGGCCAGGGCGCGTGCCTCGGCGTGGCCAATGCGACGCTGGGCCTGATGCTCGCAATCCGTCAGGCGATGGGGCGCGAGCGCGGCGCGGGCAAGCTCGCGCTGATGCCCGCCTTCACCTTCGCCGCGACCGCGCAAGCCGCCGAATGGTGCGCACTGACCCCGCTGCTCGCCGATATCGACCCCGACGACTGGTCGATGTGCGCCGCCGCCGAGGAGCGCCTGCTTCAAAAGCATGCCGGGCAGATCGCGGTCGTGGTACCCTATGCGACATTCGGCAATGCGATCGACCTCGACCGCTATGCCTGGATGATGCGGCGGCACCAGGTTGGCGTGGTCGTGGATGCCGCCGCCTCACTCGGCACGATCGATACCGACGGCCAGGGATTCGGCGCGGGTGCACCCTTCCCGATCGTCTATTCGCTGCACGCCACCAAGACGTTCGCTGTCGCCGAGGGCGGGTTGATCCATTGCGGCGACCCGACCCTGATCGACGAACTGCGCGCGATGGCGAATTTCGGTTTCGCCGGCAGCCGCTCGGCGGCGATGCCGGGAATGAACGCCAAAATGTCCGAATTGGTCGCGGCGATGGCGCGGCTGAAGCTCGCCCAATTGGACGATGTGGCCGCACGCCGCGCGGAGATCGAAGCAAGCTATCGTCAAACGCTCGACGGCATGACGTTGCAAGCGGTCGAGGGGGCGCGCCGAGCGCTGCAATTCATGCCGGCTTTGCTCCCAGACCAGATCGATCGCGACCGTTTCGTCGCCGCGCTGGCCGCGGACGGCATCGGCTGCGGCACCTATTTTAGCCCGCATCTCGGCCAGCAGCCGTGGATCCGCGATCACGCCGTCGTCGGTCCGACCCCGGCCGCCGACCGTGTCGCCGATCGCATCGTCTCGCTCCCCATTTCCGATCGCATGACCGCGGCCGACGCGCACCACATCGCGGCGCGGGTCAATGCTGCGATCCGCGCCCAGGGCAGGCCGGCGAGCGCGCGCGACGTCGACGCGATGCTGATCGTCGGTGGTGGTCCGGCCGGGACCGCGCTCCTCACCGCCGCGTCGAAACAGGATCGGCTGGTTGCGCTCGCGCGGGCGGGCCTGACCGTCGTCGAACGCGACGATGCGCTCGGCGGCGGGCGGCTGGGGCAATATGCGATTTCATCGGATTCGACCGCGGAGACCTTTTTGTCGGCGGTCAGGAATAATCCGCACCCGGAGATCGCCGCGCTGATCGACCATCCGGCGGCACGGCAGGTCGCCAGGTTCGTCGACGCGCTCGGAGTACCGCTGAGCGATGCCGGCCCGTTGCTGCGCGTGACCGGCGACCGGCTCGGCGCGATCGTCGCGGCCAATGGCGGCAATGTCGCCACCGGGCACGAAGTGGTCGAAGCGCGGCGCTCGCCGCAGGGCGGCTGGACGACGCGGCTGCGGCGGCTGGCCGACGGCAGCGAGAGCGAGCGGCGATCGCATAACATCGTGATCGCGACCGGCGGGCACCAACCGCTCGACGAGCTGGTGGCGCGCGAGGTCGCGGGCGCGCCATTGCACCGCTTCGCCGACGGCCGTCTGATCCAGTCCGACGAATTGCTCGCCTTGGGCGGGCTCGATCGCGCGGCCGATTTGCTGCGCAGCAAACGCAATCCAAAAGTGGCGGTTATCGGCGGCTCGACCAGCGCGCTCGCCAGCGTCGCGTTGCTGTTGCGCAGCCGTCCCGGGATCGCCTTTGGCGCGGGCGGCATCACCCTGCTCCATCGCCGGCCGCTGCGGCCGTTCTATCATAGCGACGCCGCGGCGCGGGCGGACAATTTCACCGATTTCGGCCCCGACGACATCTGCCCGGTATCGGGGTTCGTCTATCGCCTCGGTGGCTTTAGGCTGGAAGCACGAGAGCTCGTGCTGCGCATGCTGCAGGTCGACGGCCGCGTGCCGGATCCCCGCGTGGCGATGCATCGGATCGCGGATGATGACGTCGAGGCGCGAACGATCGTCGAGACTGCAGATCTGGTGATCGCTGCCTTGGGCTATCGCCCGCGCGCTTTATCCCTGCTCGACACCGACGGAACGCCGGTCGCGCTGGCGGCGCATGCCGGGCGGCCGATGGTCGACCGTTATTGCCGCATCCTCGACGCCCACGACCAGCCGATCCCGGGCGCGTTCGGCATCGGGCTCGCGGCCGGGTTCGTGCCCTGGGGTCGGATGGGCGGCGAGACAAGCTTCCGCGGCCAGGCCAATGGCCTGTGGCAATGGCAGAACGATGTCGGCCAGATGATCGTCGATCAGGTGCTGGGCGAGCGCCAAAGGGCGGTGGCATGAGCGGCCCGCAGACCGACCCGACCGTCAGCGTGGTGATGGCCGCCTATAACGGTGCGACGCTGATTGGGGAGACGCTCGACAGCCTATGGGCGCAGAGCTTCGCCGATTTCGAAGTGATCGTGGTCGACGATTGCTCGACCGACGACACCCTCGCAGTGCTGCGTGCCTGTCCCGACCCTCGCCTTCGCGTCATCGCGGCGGAGCGGAATGCCGGCCCGGTGCGCAGCCGCAACCGCGCCTTCGCCGAGGCGCGCGGGCGCTATATCGCCGGGCTCGACCAGGACGATATCTGCCTGCCCGGCCGGTTCGAGCGCCAGGTCGCCTTTCTCGACGCACATCCCGGCATCGCCTTGGTCGCGGCGAGCGCCGCGATTCTCGAGAACGGCGCGGTTACGTCGAGCATCAAGTCGCCGGTGACGACGCCGCGGCTGGTCGAATGGCTGTTATGGATCGAGAATCCGCTGGTCTGGTCGACCGTCATGCTGCGCCGCAACCGCGTTTCGCCGAATGACGAATTCACCCGGCCCGATTATCTCTATGCCGAGGATTTCGACCTCTATCACCGGATGGCGTGTCAGGGAGGGATCGCCCGGATCGACGATCCGCTGCTGCTCTATCGCAAGCATGGCGGCGGCGCGTCGCAGCTCTATGCCGAGACGATGAGCACCAACGCGATGCGGGTGCTCGCGGAAAGCTATGCGACCGAAGGGTTCGACGATGCCGAGGTTGGCGCCAAGCTGATCATCGAGCATCTGATGCGCGCCGTACCCGTCTACGACCGCGCCACCTTCGAGCGGCTGGGCCATACGATCGGCGCGCTGCAGGCGCATTTCATCGCCACGCGCGAGGTCGATGCGGACAGTTTGAGGATGATCCGCTGGGAATCGGCGCTGCGCTGGGGCCGCGTGGTCCGCGCCGGGCTCAGGGCCGGCACGATCGGGCTGATGGCGGCCATGGCGGTGCGGCCCGACCATCTCGGCATGGGCTATTCGAGCATGGAGGAACTGGTCGGCTCGCGGCTGATCGGCGGTGCGCGAACGGCTGTCGGGAAAGGCCGCGCCGCGTAAGGCGCCAGCTCGGCCAAACGCCGGCGCCATATCGCTTGCCATCGGCCGCGCCGCGCGCGATGCCTCGTCGGATTGAGAAGGGGGCAATGTGTCGAACCGCACCGGTGGCGCCGATCTGATCGGGCCGCTTACCAGCATCCGCTTCTTCGCCGCGTTCGCGGTCGTCCTTTATCATTCGGGCGCAGCCTTCGCCGCCGCCAGCCCGCACATCGCCACGCCGCTCAAGACATTGCTGTTGAACGGCTATCTTGGCGTGACCTTCTTCTTCGTGCTGTCGGGATTCATCCTGCACCTGACCTATCGCGGCAGGATCGCGACATCGAACCAGATCAAACGGTTCGGGATCGCACGTTTTGCGCGGCTCTATCCGGTATATGTGCTCGCGGTGCTGGCGATGCTGCCGTTCGCGACGCTCAAGGGCTGGGCGGATGTGCCGCAGTTCCTGCTGATCCACTGGTGGATCCCCAATGGCGCGCTCGGCTGGAACGACTGGAACATGCCGACCTGGACGCTGTCGGTCGAATTCTTCTTCTATCTCTGCTTCCCGCTCCTCTCGCGCCTGGCCGAGAGGCTGGGGAGCGGATCGCTATTGCTGCTGATCGCCGCCTTGCTCGCGTTCGCCGCGATCACCGGCAGTTCGGCGCTGATCGACAATCAGTTCGCGTTGTTCGCCTGGATGAAGTGGACGCCGGTGCCATTGCTCCGCCTGCCCGAATTCCTGATCGGTGTGTTCGTCGCGGAACTGCACCTCAGGGGTCATAGGATGCGGATACCCGCCTGGCCGATCGCCTTGCTGCTGGTCGTGGGTCTGGCTCTCGCGACATCGCCGCGGATCGCGGCGTTCGCGACCGCGATGTCGGCGCTGTTGATCATGGCGATCGCCGGCGACCAGCAGTCCCGCTTCGCCCGCGCCTTGAGCGCCCGCTGGTTGGTCCTGCTCGGTGCCGCGAGCTACGCTTTGTACCTGATGCACCAGCCGGTCCATTTCGCGGTACTGGCGCTGCTCGGATCGTCCAAGGCGATGGTCGCGCTGCAATATCCGATCCTGATCGCAG
>NZ_JBFUJZ010000001.1:0-102500 GCF_056401105.1 Sphingomonas sp. P4_G3 | reverse complement strand
CGGCATCCCACTCTATGTACCCCGCTCCATATATATACGCGTTGAAACGGTTTGGGGCACAGACCGATGCGGCGCGGTATAACAGCAAGCCGATCGACAAGCCGCGCACTATGGAACGACGCCGAACCAACATGCGCCACAAGTTATTGCCGATCCAATCGTAATCGCCCATGGATATAGGCGGATGAGCGCTCCAGCTGCCTTTACCGACGATTCTGCCGGCGGCACCCTCCGCTTCACCGGCAGTCTGTCGCTCGCGAATCTCGGCGATTTGCCCGAACGGCTGGCAACCTATGACGGCAAGGTCGAGCATATCGACCTGACCGGGATCGAGCGGCTCGATACGATCGGCGCGTGGACGATCCATCGGCTGGCGCAACGCACGGGCGCGGACATCAAGGGCCTGGACGCCGACGCCCAGCATCTGTTCGACCAGGTTCAGGCTGCCGACCAGCCGGTCGTGATCCGAGCCCAGCATGCCCCCGCTTTCTATCGCGTGCTGGGGGAAATCGGCGAAGCGACGATCCAGACGTTCAAGACGATGGTCGGCCTGCTCGGTTTCCTGGGTGCAACGACTTTGGCGTTCGGCGCGATCATCAAGAGCATCTTCGTGCCCCCGCGCCGCTTCCGCTTCAACGCGACGGTGCAGCGGTTCGAGGTGGTTGGCGTCTCGGCGCTCGGCATCATCGGCCTGATGAGTTTCCTGATCGGCATCGTCATTGCGCAGCAAGGCGCGGTACAGCTGCGTCAGTTCGGCGCCGAGGTCTATACGATCAACCTCGTCGGGCGCCTGTCGATGCGCGAGCTCGGCGTGTTGATGACCGCGATCATGGTGGCCGGGCGATCGGGATCGTCGTTCGCCGCACAGATCGGCACGATGAAGCTGACCGAGGAAATCGACGCGATGCGAACGATCGGCGTCTCGCCGATGGAGGCACTGGTCGTACCGCGCGTGATCGCGGCGGTGGTGATGATGCCGTTGCTCGGCTTCTATTCGGCGCTCATCGCAATGATGGGTGGCTGCCTGTTGTGCTGGATCGCGCTCGGCATCCCACCGGTCACCTATATCCAGCGCATCCGCGAAGTGGTGCCGATCAGCGACGTCTATGTCGGGATGATCAAGGCCCCGGTGTTCGGGGCGATCATCGCCATCGCCGGGTGTTTCCAGGGCATGTTGGTCGAGGCCGATGCCGAGCAGGTCGGCCTGCGCACCACCGCCGCGGTGGTCCAGGGTATCTTCCTGGTGATCGTGCTCGACGCGTTCTTCGCGGTATTCTTCTCGTCGGTCGGATGGATTTGATGGCGGACGACGACATCGTCATCCGCGTCCGCGGCTTGAAGAACAGTTTTGGCGAGCAGGTCGTGCACGAAGGGCTCGACCTCGACGTCCGGCGCGGCGAGATATTGGGCGTGGTCGGCGGATCAGGCACCGGCAAGTCGGTGCTGATGCGGTCGATCATCGGGCTGCAGGTGCCCGATGAAGGCGAGATCACCGTGTTCGGCGAACCGACGATCGACCTCGAGGAATATGAGGCGATGGAGATCCGCAAGCGTTGGGGCGTGCTGTTCCAAGGCGGGGCGCTGTTCTCGACGCTGACCGTCGCCGAGAATGTCCAGGTGCCGATCAAGGAATTCTACCCGGGCCTCGATCCCGCGCTGCTCGACGAGATCGCGTCGTATAAAGTGGTGATGACCGGCCTGCCCGCTGACGCCGGGCCCAAATATCCGGCCGAGCTGTCGGGCGGCATGCGCAAGCGCGCCGGCCTGGCGCGCGCGCTGGCGCTCGATCCCGAATTGCTGTTCCTCGACGAGCCGACCGCGGGGCTCGATCCGATCGGCGCCGCGGCGTTCGACGAGCTGACCTTGTCGTTGCAGCGCACGATGGGGCTGACCGTGTTCCTGATCACGCACGATCTCGACTCGCTTTATGCGATCTGCGACCGTGTCGCGGTGCTCGCCGACAAGAAAGTGATCGCGGTCGGCACGATCGACGAGCTGATCGCGTTGGATCACCCGTGGATCGAGGAATATTTCAAAGGCCCCCGCGGCCGCGCCGCGGTCGCGACGCAGGAAGCGGGCATGGGCAAGGCAGGGGCTGACTGATGGAAACGCGTTCCAATCATGTGCTGGTCGGCGGGGTCGTATTGATCCTGCTCGCCGTGCTCGCCTTGTTCATGGTGTGGATCTCGCGCTTCGGCGCCGAGGGCAAGCGCGAATACGACATCCTGTTCAAGCAATCGGTCGACGGCCTGGCCAAGGGCTCGGCGGTCAATTTCTCGGGCGTGCCGATCGGCCAGGTCAAGGACATCAAGCTCGACGCCAAGTCCCCCGAATTCGTCCGCGTGCGCGTGTCGGTCGACGACAAGACGCCGATCCTGCTCGGCACCACCGCCGCGATCCAGGGCAGCTTCACCGGTCCCTCGACCGTCCAGCTGGACGGCGCGCAGGCCGGCCGTCCGCTGATCGATTGCTCGAACAGCGCGTGCCCGTTGGGCGTGCCGCTGATCCCGGCCAAACCCGGCGGGCTCGGCGCGCTCCTGTCCAACGCGCCGCAATTGCTCGAGCGGCTGACGACGCTGACCGAGCGGTTGACCGCCTTGCTCAGCGACCGCAACCAGGCATCGATCGCCGGCATCCTCGACAACACCAACAAGCTCAGCAAGGCGCTGTCGGATCGCGGGCCGGAAATCGCCGCGACGCTGGCCGAGACGCGGATCGCGATCCAGAAGGCGGGCGTGGCGTCGCAGCAGATCGGCGATCTCGCCGCGACGACCAACGGCCTGTTGTCCAACGACGTCAAGCCAGCCGTCGGCAACCTCAACAAGGCGGTGGCGTCGGCGCAGAAGTCGATGGAGACGCTCGACGCCGCGATCGGCGATGCCCGGCCCGGCCTGCAGAGCTTCTCCAAACAGACCATTCCCGAGCTCGGCCAGCTGATCCACGATCTGCGCCAGATGTCGCAGTCGCTGTCCTCGGTGGCCGACAAGATCGATCGCGGCGGCGCCGGATCGATCGTCGGCAGTCCCAAGCTCCCCGATTACAAGGGCAAGTGAGATGACCAAGCGCCTTCTTCCCCTGCTCCTCGCCTTGCCGCTTGCGGGCTGTCTCAGCTTTGGCGGCAAGCCGCCCAAGGTGCTGCTGACGATCAACTCGACGGCAGCCTTACCCGTCGGATCGACGCAGAATTCGGCGAGCGCCAAGACCGTGACCATCCAGGTGCCGGTGGTGCCGCAATCGCTGGCGGTCGCGCGTGTGCCGGTGCAGACCGGCGACCAGCTCGCTTATGTCACCGACGTCGCCTGGGTCGAGGCGCCGCAGCGGCTGTTCGCCCGGCTGATGTCCGACACGATCGCCGCCAAGACCGGCCGCGTCGTGCTGACCCCGGCGCAATCGTTCAGCGACCCCGGCGCGCGCCTGTCGGGCGAGCTGCGCAATTTCGGGATCGACGGCAGCACGCACGAGGCAGTGGTGACGTTCGAGGGCTCGCTGATCCGGAGCGATGCGAGCAAGGTCGAGAAGAAGAAGTTCGAGGCGCGTGTGCCGGTAGCCCAGATCGACGCCAATTCGGTCGGCCCGGCGCTCAACCAGGCCGCCAATCAAGTCGCCGGCGAAGTCGCCGATTGGGTCGGTAGCTGAACTCTGTTCCCGCGACTCTAAAGCCCTCTCCCGCTTGCGGGAGAGGGTTTGGGTGAGGGTCTTCTTTCTTCTTCCGAGCGGTAAGAGTTCAAGAAGAAGAAAGAAGACCCTCACCCTCCCGCCGCCTCCGGCGGCGGGCCCCCCCCTCTCCCGCACGCGGGAGAGGGGATTCAAGTTCAGCGCGCGGCCATTGCGCCCGGGCTCGCGACGCGGCGCCAGATCTGCGCCTTGCAGAACAGCCCGCCCAGGATGCAGCCCTTGATGTTGAGCGTCTGCGCATCGACCATCGTGATCGTCGAATAGAAAGCCGATTGCATATCGGGGACATAGACCTGCCCGGCCCAATGCGCGCGATCGGTCGCGCGATAGCTGCGCAACAGTTCGGTGCCGATCAGCTGGTTCACGCCCTTCTTGCGCGCATCATCCTGCGCCTTGGGGCTTGCCCAGACGATCCAGCCGCAGATCTTGTCGCCGCACGACCCGGTGCGCACCTGGACCGTTCCCTTGGGATTGGCCCATACGCCATCGACCGATGGCGCCACTGGCGGGGTCTGGCCGGCAAGCGCCAGCGCCATGGTAAGCAGCGACAACATAGTGATTTCCCGATTTTCCCGCCTGACCCGGGCATTTCAAACTAATCGCGATATGGGGCGGCAATGCCGCGCCACTAGCGTGGACCATGGCAAGAATTCGTATGTATGCCTCAAGCCTTGCGATGCGCCGGTCAGGTCTTGCGACGTACTGGGACGGGCACGTTGCAGATATCCGCTCCGCCCGCGGGCACGGTGAAGAATGGCGGCTCGCGATTTTCGCGGGCGTGGAGATAGCGCGCGAAATCGCGGCTAGCGGGGGAGAGATATTCGAAATGCGGGCGCTCGCCCGCCGGCAAGGCGCTCGCCAGCCGTGCGCTGACGATCGGCGTCGGTTTCTGGCCATCGCCATAGAAGCCGAGCTTGCCGGTGCCGCGCTCGAGCGAGGACAGAGCGTCGAACCCCTCGATCACGCGCCCGACCAAAGCGATGTTGCGATCGAGCGCGCGCGGCGCATGGCCGATCACCGCGTAGAGTTCGGCGCTGCTGCCGACCGAGGGCGCGAGATCGCGGCCGACGCCGACCATGGCATAGCAATGCGTCAGCCAGCTGCGCTTGCCGTCGGACGCCGCCGGCCAGCCATCGGCGGTGAACCCGGCGAGCGAGGCGAAGCTGTCGGGCCGCGTCATGCGCACCACCGGCAAGCCCCCTGCCCGCGTATATTCGCTGGGCCCGCCATCGGCGACGCCATCGGGCAGCTTCTTCTTCTCGGTGACGTCGCCCCATTGCGCGACGTAATTGTCCTGGATGCGATAGACGCTGGTGTCGTCCCACCAGCGGCGATTGGCGAGGATCCGCATCCGCGCGACGTGCTGGGGCGCGAAAGCGGGCGCGAGCTGGATGATCACCTTGCGCCCGTTGGCCAGCGTGAAGATCAGAATGTCGTCATCCGCGATCGTTCGCCACGACGCGGCCGGCGCCTTGTTGGCGATCTCGGTCGGCGAGAGCGGCGGCGTGGCCGCGGGTTTTTTCGGGGTGTCGGCGGCGGGTTGGCCGGCGAGCGCGAGAGCGAGCGAGAGCAGGATCGGCATGACCGGAAGCTGCCACACCCCCGCCCGATCCGGCAAGCGCTTGCGTGGACGCGCGGGTATCTCTAGGGGCGACGCTTCCCGGCAATGCGGAGCGGTGGCCGAGTGGTCGAAGGCGCTCGCCTGGAAAGTGAGTATACGTCAAAAGCGTATCGAGGGTTCGAATCCCTCCCGCTCCGCCAGCCGGTCTGCTCTACCACGGAACGCCGCCATGCCCGAGCCGTGAGTGGGGCCCGCTCAAGGCATGAGCAGCAACTTGCCCGTTGTCGCACGGCTTTCCATCGCTTCATGCGCCTTCGCCGCATCCGACAGGCCGAACTCGGTCGCGGCGGCCACCCGCAACTTGCCTTGGCGAACCCAGTCGAACAAGCGGCTCGTGTGGGCACGCAACAATTCGGGCGTGGGAATGTGATCGAAGAACACCGCATAACCGAGCTTGATGCTGCGCGGCAGGCTCATGAGATCGATCCGGCCGGGGCCGCCGAGCACCGGGCCGAACCAGCACAGGGTCCCCGAGCGTCGCAAGGAAGCCAACGAGCCGTCAAAAGTCGTGGGGCCCGAACCGTCATAGACGACGTGCACGCCTTCGCCGCCGGTCAGCCGGAGCACCTCGGCAGCGAAATCGCCCTCGGCATCGACCACCACGTGATCCGCGCCCGCGGCCTTTGCCGCCTCGATCTTGGCATTACTCGAAACCCGGCCGATCACCGTGCCGCCGCGCAGCTTGATGATCTGGGTGAGTAATTGTCCCAATCCGCCCGCGGCCGCATGCACCAACGCGACATCGCCCGGCTGGACGGGATAAAAATCGGTCGCGAAGTGGCTGGCGGTCAAACCCTGCATCATCAGCGACGCAGCGGTGCGGTCGTCGATATCGTCGGGCACCGGCACGACCGAGCTGGCGGGAATGGCGATCCGCTCGACATAACTGCCCGGCGCATAGACCCAGGCAACGCGCTGTCCGATCGAGAGGTCCGTCACTCCCTCGCCTAGTGCAATTACACGCCCCGCGCCCTCGACGCCCAGCGCGCGCGGCAGCGGCGTCTCGTGCCACGCCATTCCCTGGCGCACACCCACGTCCATGAAATTGACCCCGCTCGCGGCGACCTCAACCAGCACCTCGCCGGGCCCCGCGACGGGGTTGGGCAGGTCCACCATCTCCAGTACTTCGGTCCCGCCGATCGCGGTCATCACTATGGTCTTCATATCGGACTCCTTGTTGAATGATCGTTCCAAAATTGGGCAAAAAAATCAGCGCAAGGCGCGCATCGCGAGATCGACCAAAGCGGGCAGATGTCCATCGGCGCCCGACCGTGCGGCGAGACGGATGCTGGCAATCGTCGTCACCAGGAAGGCCGCGAGTTGATCGAGATCGAGGTCAGCCGCAATGTCTCCCTGGTCCCTAGCCTTCACGAGTGCGTTCCTTACAGAGCGGGCCAGGATGTCGCCCGAAGCCTCGCGAATCTTCACCAGATCCGGTCGGGTGCAACCGAACTCGACGGTCGAGCCGAGACCGAGGCACCCTCTCCCCGCGTCCGCCACCACGCGATCAAGCATTGCGCGGATTGCGTCGACGCCCCTTTCGCGGCTCGCCAGCACCTCGCCGTGCGCGCGCACTTCCTGCTGCGAATAGTGACGGACCGCCGCCAGATAGACGCCCCATTTATCGCCAAACGTGTCGTAGAGGCTTTGCCGACCGATCCCCATCGCATCGACCAGCATCTGCGCGGACGCGCCCTCGAAACCATGCTCGCGGAACACCTCCACCGCAGCCTCCACAGCGGTATCCACGTCGAATTCCTTGGGGCGTGCCATGCCCATGAATTAATGTACTGGAACGATCGTTCAAGATGTGCTTGGGGAAATTCCAATGATTTTTCTGGCGCCCCGCATCCCGATGATCACCCCGAGCTGGTATCGCGATCTCGACCCGAATGGCCGGCGCGCGTTTCGCAGCACCTATGCCGGGTTCAGCATGGATGCGATGAACATCCAGCTCTATGCGTTCATTCTGCCGGTGCTGCTGACGCTCTGGCACCTCTCCCCTTCGGCCGGGGGATTGCTCGCGAGCGTCACGCTTGTCTCTTCGGCCGCCGGCGGCTGGCTGGCGGGCCTGCTCTCCGATCGGCTTGGTCGAGTGCGGTTGCTGCGGATCACCATTCTTTGCATGGCCGCCTCCACCATATTGTGCGGAATGGCACAGAATTACGAGCAGTTGCTCGTCGCCCGAATGCTTCAGGGTCTCGGTTTTGGTGCCGAATGGGCGGTCGGCGTGGTGTTCATGGGTGAGATCGCCGCAGCGGCGACGCGCGGTCGATTGGTTGGAACCGCGCAGAGCGCCTGGGCAATCGGCTGGGGCCTCGCGACCGCGACATCCGCGATCGCTATCGCCCTGCTCCCGCCGGAATTGGGCTGGCGCGCGACCTTTTTCGTGAGCTTGCCGCCCGCCGTCGCGATCTTTCTCGCCCGCATGCAACTCCGTGAATCCGCCACCTTTCTCGCCAGCGCCGGCGCCGATCGCTGGCATCGGATCTTCTCGCTCGAATTGGGCGGCAACACTGCCCGGGGTTCTCTGCTCGCGATCGGGACGCATGGCGGCTATTGGGCGCTGGCGACTTGGTGGCCGACAATGCTCAAGCTCGAACGCGGCATGACGACGGCCGAGACAGCCATCCACATGGCGATGCTCGTCGGCGGATCGCTCGCCGGCTATATGCTCGGCGCCACGCTCAGCGACCGGATCGGACGCCGAGCGACACTCGCGATCTTCGCGCTGGGCGGGATCGGGACGGTGCTGATCGCGACCGAACTGCCGGTGTCCGACGCCGCGCTGCTCGCGCTCGGCGTCCCGCTGGGGCTGTTCGCGATGGGCCTCTACAGCGCGATCGGGCCGGCGTTGAATGAGCTCTACCCGACGCGCTTGCGTGGATCGGGACTCGGCTTCTGCTACAATGTCGGACGCGGCGTGGCCGGCCTTACCCCTCTCGCGGTGGGCGGTAGCATCGCCGCTCATGGCATCGCGCATTCGATCGGCATCTACGTATCCATCGCCTATGCACTGGTGCTGGTCGCGGCTGCACTGTTGCGCGAAACCAGAGGCATGGATTTCACGCCGGCCGTAGAGGGCGGCTAGCCTCCGTTTCAAACTAGAAACCCAGGTCCGTCAGGCCCGGATGCTCGGCCGGGCGCGGTCCCGCCGGCCAACGCAGAGCACGCTCATGCTCCTGGATAGGATGCTCGTTGGCGGCAGTGAGCCGTCGCACGACCAGCCCGGCTCCGTCGAACGCGGTTTCCTCGCTGCCATAGACACGGAACCACGTGCCGCTGTCATTGTGGAATTCGGCGGCATGGCGCGTGCTGAGCCGGCGATCTCCCTCCGCCCAGATCTCGACGATCAGCCGGAGGTCGATCTCGCGACGCAGCTGGCGCTCGATAAAGGTGCGGATCTGCTCGCGACCCCAAAGGAAGTTCACGCGATTGCGCCACTGACAATCGATCGTGCTGGCGAGCAGGATCGCTTGCAGGTCACGCATGTTCCAGGCGTTTTCCGCGGCACGGACATGCTGCTCCATCGCCGGGCTGAAATTGGGCATCGGCCTTTCGATCCTCTCCGGAGTATCTGCGCGTGCTAGCCTGCTGGCTACTGGCTCCGCCAGTTAGGCGCTGTTAGTTTCCGAAGAGGCATCCCTGACAGCACATCATAGCGGTTAACGAGCGGCCATCGGTGCACCAGGCTATCTCGAGTGCCATTACCCCAACCACGAAAGGACTGAGTCGTGTCGAAGCCCCTGCCCGAAATCTCTACGTTCGATCGCCGCGGCTTCGTCCAGAGCGCGGCTGCGATCGTCGCGACGCTGACCGGCGCCGCGGGCGCCGCACAAGCGGCAACGGCGCCGCGCCGCGCTCCTTCGGCGCCCTCAGCTTTCGGCCCGCTCAAGCAGATCGATGCGGGCGTGCTCAACATCGGCTATGTCGAGATGGGCCCGACCAAAGGCCCGGCGGTCCTGCTCTTCCACGGCTGGCCTTATGACATCAACGCATTCGCCGACGTCGCGCCTTTGCTTGCCGCGCGCGGCTATCGCGTGATCGTGCCACATCTCCGTGGCTATGGCACCACCCTGTTCCGTTCGGCGGGGACGCCGCGCAACGCGCAACAGGCCGCGCTGGCCGCCGACGGGCTCGCGCTGATGGACGCACTCGGCATCGAGACTGCGATCGTCGCGGGATTCGACTGGGGTGCCCGCACGGCGGACATCATGGCGGTGCTCTGGCCGGAGCGGTGCAAGGCGCTGGTCTCGGTCAGCGGTTATCTGATCGGCAGCCAGGCGGGCAACGCCAAGCCGCTGCCCCCACACGCCGAACTGCAATGGTGGTACCAATTCTATTTCGCGACCGAGCGCGGCCGAGAGGGCTATGCCGCGAACACCAAGGCGTTCAATCGGCTGATCTGGCAGCTCGCCTCGCCTCAGTGGAAGTTCGACGCCGGGACCTATGACCGCTCGGCCGCGTCGTTCGTGAATGCCGACCATGTCGCGATCGTGATTCACAATTATCGCTGGCGCCTCGGTCTCGCCCAGGGCGAACCGCAATATGACGCGACAGAGGCCAGGCTGGCCGCCGCGCCGCCGGTGACCATCCCGTCGATCACCATGGAGGGCGACGCCAATGGCGCGCCGCATCCCGACCCATCGCAATATCGCGCCAAGTTCACCGGCCTATACGAGCATCGGTTGATCGCTGGCGGCATCGGCCACAATTTGCCGCAAGAAGCGCCAGCCGCTTTCGCCAAGGCCGTGCTCGACGTGGCGAAGCTCGCCAGCTGACCATCCCGTCGGGGCGTCCAGCTCCGACGCCTTCGAGGAGCACGCCATGAAGCATCTTTCCACCTGCGGCCTCGTGGTGGCGACCCTGGTGTTCGGGGTCTCCGCTATAGCTGCCGCCCAGCGCGTCGAGGATCGGGGTTCGCCAATCTATGGCGTGAAATTGCCCAAGGGCTATCGCGACTGGAAGCTGATCAGCGTCGCGCACGAAGCTGGCAAGAACAACGACATCCGTGCCATCCTGGGCAACGACATCGCAGTGAACGCCTTTCGCACGGGCAAGCGGCCTTTCCCGGACGGCGCGATCATCGTGCGGCTCGCCTGGCGATACGATTCGTCGCCGCGCAACGATAGCGTCTTCCCCGCTCCCCAATCCTTTGTCGCGGGTCCGCCGACCAATGTTCAGGTGAGCGTCAAGGATTCCAAACGCTACGCCGCGAGCGGCGGCTGGGGCTATGGGCAATTCGAGAATGGCGCCGCGAACCAGGACGCGACGCTCACACGATCGTGCTTCGCCTGCCATGTGAAGCTCGATGCGATCGACAAGAACGCCGACCTCGTCTTCACCGGCTATTCGCACTAGGTCCCGACCAGCAAAGTGCCCTGGACAGGTTAGCGGCGTGGGTGTTTTTCCTCGTCCGCAACAAGGAGAAGTACCCACGGCCGGCCCGCTGCGGGGCGAAGCCGACCGTGGGCATGGGCGCCGGCACAGGGGGGCTGGGACCGCCGGCGCCTCAACTCATTGGGCAGTCGCCGCCTTCTCGATCAGGCTGGCCACCGCCGGCGCGTTCGACACCATCACAACGTGCGAAGCGCCCTTCACCACCACCGTCCCGCGCGATTGGGCGCGATCGGCCATGAACTTAAGCGCGGCTGGCGGGATGTTCTTGTCCTTGTCGCCATAAATGAACCAGGACGGGATGTGCTTCCATGCCGGCGCGGTCGAAGCCTCGCCCAGCGCCGCATCGGCGATCGGACGCTGACCGGCAGCCATCAACAGCGCGCCGGCCGCCGGCACGTCGGCGGCGAACTGATCGTGAAAGCGCTCCTGGAGGATGTAGAGATCGTTGCCGCCGCTGGTGAGCTTGACCGGCGGGGCCAGCGCCGGCGCGAGCGTGCTGCCCGGGAACTTGCCGGTCAGGCCGAGCGCCGTCTCGCCCGCTTCCGGCGCAAAGGCCGCGACATAGACCAGCGCCCTGACGTTCGGCGCGCCTTCGGCCGCTTCGCTGATCACCGAGCCGCCATAGCTATGGCCGACGAGCACGACCGGGCCCTGGATGCTCTTGACCAGGTCGCTCACGACATCGGCATCGGCGCGCACGCCGCGCAGCGGATTGGGAGCGGCGACCACCGTGTAGCCGTCGCGCTCGAGCACGGCGATGACACCGTTCCAGCTCGACGAATCCGCGAACGCCCCGTGGACGAGCACTATGGTGGGCTTGGCCGTTTGGGCCAGCGCCGCCGGCGCCATCACGGCAGTGGCGAGCGCAAGCCCGGCGGCAATCCATTTCTTCATGTCATTCTCCTTTTGATTGGCGGTCAGACCAGCGTGACGACGGCATCGATATTGCCCTTGATCGCCTTGGAATAGGGACAAGTCCGGTGCGCCGCCTCGATCAGTTGGCGAGCGATCGCGGGATCGATCCCGGGAACGCTCACGTTCAGTCGGGCAGCCAGCGAATAGCCGTCCTCGCCCTGCCGCAGATCGACTTCGGCGTCGATCGCGAGGTCAGCGGGCAAGGCCATGCCCTTGAGCTTGGCGGCGATCGCCATCGCGCCCTCGAAACAGGCCGACCAGCCGGCGGCGAACAATTGCTCGGGATTGGTGCCGGCGCCGGGGCCGCCGGGGGTGGCGAGCTTGACGTCGAGGCGATCGTCCGAACTGCGGGCGGCGCCTTCGCGACCGCCGGTGACATGGACGCGGGCAGTATACAGGGTCTTGGTATCGGACATGAGACGTCTCCTTGGAGCGGGAAGTGAATCAGCGCAGCAGGCGGAAGGCGGCGCGCACTTGCTCGGTGAACAACTGGGGCTGCTCCCAGGCGGCGAAATGGCCGCCATTGGTCGCTTCGCTGAAATAGAAGAGATTCTTGTAACAGCGCTCGGCCCAAGTCCTGGGCGCGCGGAAGATCTCACCCGGGAACACGCTCACCGCGACCGGCAGATCGATGATGCCGCGCGCGTTGAAATTGTTGGTGTGATCTTCCCAGTAGATCCGGGCGGCGGACGCCCCCGTCCCGGTCAGCCAATAGAGCGAGATGTCGTCGAGGATCGCGTCCCGGCCAAGCACGCGTTCGGGCTGGCCGTTGCTATAGGTCCATTGCGCGATCTTCTCGTACATCCAGGCCGCCATGCCGACCGGCGAGTCGACGAGCGAATAGCCGATCGTTTGGGGGCGCGTGTTCATCATCGCGGCATAGGCCGAATTGTCGCGGTAAAAGGCTGCCAGCTGGTCGAACGCGCCGCGCTCCCTGGCCGACAGGCCCACCGGCGCGGGATCGCCGGCAGCAAGGATCTTGGCAATGTCCGCCGGAACCACCGCGGGCATGTTGAGATGAATGCCGATCAGGCCAGGCACGTGCTGGAGCGCCATGCGCTGCGAGATCACCGAACCGCAATCGCCGCCCTGGCTGACATAGCGGTCATAGCCCAGTCGCTGCATGAGCATGCTCCAGGCGCGGCCGATATGATCCGAGCCCCAGCCGATCTGCGTCGGCTTGGCGGAGAAGCCGAAGCCCGGGATCGACGGTATCACCAGGTGGAACGCGTCTTCGGCCTTGCCGCCATAGGCCGTCGGATCGGTGAGCGGCGCGATGACCCCGAGGAACTCGAGGACCGAGCCCGGCCAGCCATGGGTCAGGATCATCGGCAGCGCATGTTCGTGGCGCGAGCGGACATGAATGAAATGCACGTCGAGACCATCGATCTCGGTCATGAACATCGGCAGCGCGTTGAGCCTGGCCTCGATCTTGCGCCAGTCATAGCCGCGTGCCCAATAGCGCATCAGCGGTTCGAGCGTCTGGCGCCGCACGCCCTGGCTATCATCGCCCGCGGGCTGCGGGTCGGCCCAGCGGGTCTCGGCAATGCGACGCTGCATCGCCAGGATTTCAGCCGCGGGAATGGCGACCTTGAAGGAGCGGATGGCGCTGCCTCCGGCCTGCGCGCGCGCCATGGCAGGCATGGCGCCGAGCGCCCCCGCCACACTCGCGCCGACGACGAACTGGCGGCGCGAGGGTTGGTCTGCGAACATTGGCTTCTCCTCGTGATCTGGTCGCGGCCAAATCTAGCGAAGAAGGGGCGCGGCGCCCGTTAAGTGGAGCGATGCGGCGTTAGCCTTCACGCATCCGTTACGGCTTTCAGGAACTAACGCGCGGCCGCTCACAGCTAACAAGCGGTGCCGCGGCGCTGGCCTATATCGGCGCTGACCAGCAAGATGAGGCAGGTACCATGACCCTGAGACGTTCCCTCGGTTTCGCCGTCGCCGGCATCGCTGCGGCCGGCGCCACCACCGTCATCTGCTTCGGTGATGCACTCGGTCTCGTCCGTTCCCCGGCCAAGGCCGACGACTCCATCGTGTCCGCGCGCTTCGACACCCCCGCACACCCGATCGAGGTGCTGCAGGGCGCCAGGCCCTGGCTCACGCCCGTGCCGGACGGACCCAAGGCGCTCCGCGGCAAGGTCGTGGTGGTCAATTTCTGGACCTATTCGTGCATCAACTCGCTGCGCGCCCTTCCCTATCTTCGCACCTGGAGCGAACGATATGGGAGCAAGGGGCTCGACGTGATCGGCGTCCACGCGCCGGAGTTCGGCTTCGAGAAGAATCCGGCGAACGTCCGCCTCGCCACCAGCCAGCTCAGTGTCGCTTACCCCAACCTGCAGGACAATGATTATACGGCGTGGCGCGCCTTCGCCAACCAGGGCTGGCCGGGCATTTACTTCATCGACGCGAAGGGCAAGGTGCGCGGCTATCGCCTGGGCGAGGGCCGATATGACGAGGGCGAGCGGCTGATCCGCACGCTGCTCGCCGAGGCGGGGCATGACGTCTCCGGCGTCCCCATCGCTCCGATCGAAGGTACGGGAGTCGAGGCGCAAGCGGATTGGGCCGACCTCGGCTCGCCCGAAGCCTATATCGGCTATGACAAGGCCGCCGACTTCGCGTCGCCAGGCGGCTTCCGCAGCGACGCGCCGGGCAGCTACGCTTCCGCCGCGCGGCTATCGCTCAACCAATGGGACCTCGCGGGCAGCTGGAAGGTCGGCGGCGAATATGCGCTGCTCGACAGCGGCCCCGGCACCATCCGCTTTCGCTTCCATGCGCGAGACGTGCATCTCGTGCTCGGCGGCACGGCCGACGGCAAGCCGGTGCGCTTCCGCGTGACGATCGACGGCCGCGCCCCCGGTGCCGGCCACGGCGTCGATGTCGACGCGGCCGGCTGGGGCGAGGTCAGGGAGGACCGGCTCTATCAGCTGGTCCGCCAATCCGGCGCCATCGTCGATCGCACCGTCGCGGTCGAGTTCAGCCGCCCCGGCGTCCGCGCTTATGTTTTCACCTTTGGCTGATGGGAGCGGAACGATGACACGGACCTGGCTGGTGACCGGCAGTTCGCGCGGCTTCGGTCGCGCACTGTGCGAAACGATCCTCGATTCCGGCGACAATCTGCTGGCGACGGCGCGCGATCCGGTCCAGCTCGCCGGGCTGGGCGACGGACGCCCGGGCAAGCTTGCCACCGCCCGGCTCGACGTGACCTGCGAGGAAGACGCCGCCGCCGCTGTCGCCACCGCGATCGCCGAGTTCGGCACACTCGACGTACTGGTCAACAATGCCGGTTATGGCGATATCGGCTCGGTCGAGGATACGCCGCTCGATTCCTATCGCCGCCAGATCGAGACCAACCTGTTCGGCACGATCATCATGACCAAGGCGGTTATCCCGCACATGCGCGAGCGGCGCGCCGGCCATATCATCCAATTCTCCTCTGTCGGCGGTCGTCTCGGCGCACCCGGCCGCGCACCCTATTCGACGGCGAAATGGGGAGTGGAGGGCTTCTCCGAAGTGCTTGCGCAGGAAATGAAGCTGATCGGCGTGCGGGTGACGATCATCGAGCCTGGCGGCTTCCGCACGGACTTCGCCGGGGCCTCGACGACGCTCGACCCCGGCCGCCCGGAATATGACGCAGTGGTCGGCAATGCCGCGCGCATGCAGGCCGCCTATGATGGCAAACAGCCCGGGGATCCCCGCCGGGGCGCGCGGGCGATCCTCGAAATCGTCTCCGTGGACGCCCCGCCGCTCCGCCTGCCGCTCGGCAGCGATGCCATCGCCGCGATCGAGCGCAGTGACCGGACACGCCTCGACGAACTGGAACGCTGGCGGCCGCTCAGCATCTCCACCGATTTCCCGAAAGATCCGGGAGAATAGTATCTAGCCAAGGTTGAGGCGCGCCGTCGCTCGCGGCATGGATCGGTCGACCAGACAAGGGTAATGGCGGATCGTGGCGAACCTGGAACAGCAGCTTGGCGAAGGCATAGGTTTCGGGCCCTTCCGCCTGTCTCCGGGCGAGCGGCTGCTGACGAAGCGCGGCAAGGCGGTCGAGATCGGCGGACGCTCGTTCGATCTGCTCGTCGTGCTGACCGAGCAGCCTGGTCGCGTCTTGTCCAAGCGCGAGTTGCTCAAGCGCGTCTGGTCGGACGTAGTGGTGGAAGACGGCAGCCTGCGCTGGCACATGGCAAGCCTGCGCAAGTTGCTCGGCGATGGTGTCGACGGCGCGCGCTACATCGCGACCCAGGTCGGCGTCGGCTACGCTTTCGTCGCGCCGATCGAGCGGCAAGGCGACACGGCATCGCCGCGCCTGACCGACGGAGAATCGAGACCCGCTGGCGGCACCAATCTGCCTGCCCACCTGCCCCACCTGATCGGGCGTGAGCGCGACGTTGCCTTCCTGACGGAACGCATCGCCGATACGTCGCTCTTCTCGATCATCGGCCCGGCGGGCGTCGGCAAGACCTCGCTCGCGATCGAGGTCGGGCGCCAATTGGCCGGCAAATTCGACAACCAGGTCGCGTTCGTCGACTTCAGCATGATCGAGAATCCGGCAGTGGTCCCCTCGATGATCGCCGGTGCCATGGGGATCGCGGTGCAGAGCGAGGACCCGCTCGCGGTGATCCTCGGCCATATCCGCGATCGGGCCTTCCTGCTCATCCTCGACAATTGCGAGCACGTCATCGAGCCGGTCGCCAGCGTCGTCGAGCAGATCGTCGAGGCAGCGCGCCAGGCACGCGTGCTGGCCACCTCGCGCGAGCCGCTGCGGGTACGCGGCGAACATGTGCTGCGCCTCGATGCGCTCGGCTATCCTGAGGAATTGTCGGGGCTGACGCGCGACCAGCTCCTGGCCTTTCCCGCGGTCCAGCTCTTCTGCGAACGCGCCACCGCCGCCGACAGCGCGCTCGTCATCGACGAGGACGCTGCGCGGTTGATCGCGGAGATGTGTCAGCGCCTCGGCGGGATGGCGCTGCCGATCGAGCTCGCCGCGGTGCGCGTCGCGACGCACGGCGTGGCTGCCACCGCACGCCAATTGGGCGAGCGGTTCAGTCTTGGCTGGGCGGGCCGGCGGACTGCGCAACCTCGCCAACAGACGCTGCAGGCAGCGCTCGACTGGAGCTATGATCTGCTCTCCGGCGTCGAGCGCACCGTATTTGAAAGTCTATCGGTGTTCGTCGGCCCTTTCTCGATCGACGCTGCGCTGGAGGTAATCGCGGATGTCGGAATCGGATCGGACGAGATCGCCGCCGCGCTCGACTCGCTAACCTCCAAGTCGCTGATCGCGCCCGATCGTTCGCGACGCACCGACACCTATCGGCTGCTTGAGATGACCCGCGCCTATGCCCGGGCCAAGCTGTCGGAGCGTGGGGCGGAGAGACAAAGCGCGGTCGCCCGCCGCCACGCCGCCTTCTTCCTCGCCGAACTCGAGGCGGCGGAGGAGGAAGACGAAGGCATGCTGCAGGACGCCAAGCCCTTGCGGCAGCAGCTCGGCAACATCCGCAGCGCGCTCGACTGGAGCTTTGGAAGCAGCGGCGACCCCAGGATCGCCGTGCGGCTGGCCGCCGCCAGCGCGCCTGTCTTCCTCAATCTTTCGCACTTGATCGAGTGCCGCACCTGGTGCGCCCGCGCCCTTGCCGGGATCGACGAGGCGCAGCGCGATACCGGACTGGAACTGGAGCTCCAGGCGGCACTCGGCATCACCTTGATGTTCACCCGAGGCAATAGCGAGGCGGCGGGAGACGCGCTCGGCCGTGCGCTCGAGATCGCGACCGCGCTCGACGACAAATGGAATCAGCTGCGTCTGCTCGGCCGCCTGCACATCTTCCATGAGCGGATCGGCGAATATACGGCCGCGCTGCGCTATGCCGAGCAGGCAGTGGAAGTCGCCGAGATCATCGCCCTGCCCGAGGCGATCGGCGTGGCCTATTCGCTTTCGGGCATCTCACACCATCTCGCGGGCGACCAGAAGCGGGCTCGGCGAGACCTCGAACTTTCGCTGAGCAAGAGCCCCGCCTCGGCACGCAGCAGGACCATCCATTATGGCTTCGATCACCGGAATCGTTCCGGTATCGCCCTCGCGCGGACCTTATGGCTCTGCGGGCATGCCGACCAGGCCGGACGGCTCGCACGCGATGTCGTGCGCGAGGCAGCCGGCCTCGATCATTCGGTCACCCACTGCATCGCGCTGATCTGGTCGTTGTCGATCTCTTTGTGGATGGAGGACTTTGCTGTAGCTGAGGAGGATCTCGCGACATTCACCCAATGCGCCGAGGTCAATGCGCTCGGTCCTTATATTATTGCCGCGGCGGGCCTTCGCGGCGAGCTGGAGATCCAGCGCGGTCGCACCGGGGACGCGCTGGGCGCGGTCGAGGAAAGCCTCTCCCGGCTCCGCGCGGCGCGCTACGAATTGCTCACCACGCCATTCTCGATCGCTCTGGTGAAAGGCCTCATTCTGGACTCACGGCTCGACGAAGCGCGGGACCTCGTTGCCACTACCCTCGCCAATTGCGATGCGAATGGCGAGCGGTTCGCGGTGCCGGAACTGCTTCGCCTCAAAGCCGAGGTCGTGCGACTTAGCGAAGGAGCGCCCGACGCCAGCATCGTATTGCTCGAAGAGGCGCTCACGCTGAGCCGTGCGCAGGGCGCCCGCGCCTGGGAACTCAAGATTGCGATCGATCTCGCCAAGGCGCTCACTGCGGAGCAGAAAATGGAAGAAGCGACCGCCCTGCTCGAAGCCGTTTGGCCGGATTCGTTACCCGGAGCACTGTCAGGTTGATGGGGGCAGGCGATAGCGGGCGCGTATGAGCATAGATCAAGAGCGCCATCCCCTTAGTCTCAATCCTCGTCCGAGGTGCCCCTGATGTCATGTACGTGCGATTTCTGCTTGGTCCCGAAGCACCGAGGACTGCTCGCCGAGCGGCGCACCGACGGACGCTCGCAAGTTAGGCAGCTGTTCCCAAAAGCTGAACTCCATCGTCCAGAGAGCGGTTAGCGTTGGTCTGACAGCTCCGCCATTTCCTCTGACAGCGTTAGCGGTAAACCGTCATTTTCCCGAAACTGGCGGTTCCGCGCCATTTGCGCCACCGCGAAGAGACGGCTCCGCATTGGACTGCCCGCTCCCGCTCGGTTATTCGGCCAGGCCGGTAATGATCCTGCCGACTGGTTCGAGCACCGCGCAATCGGCACGGGAGAACCGGCCGTCCACCACTTGGTAATGGATGAATTGCCGCATCTCGACGACGTCACCCCGTTCCAGCGCGACAAGCCGCTCGAGTCCCTTTGCGGCGAGCATTTCCGCGGTCAGATCATGCCTTGCTTCCAGCCGAACCGTCGCCTCCAGCGCAACCGTGCCGTCGTCGCTGAGGAAACGGCTCAGCGAGATCGTTTCGTCCACATGCGCGTGGAAGAACGAATAGAAATCCCGAATCGCCCGGTGCCCCCGCAGCGCCAGGCCGGCAAAGGCGATTTCCGCGTCATCGTGGAAATGGGACAGGATGCCGTCATAGTCCCTCGCGTTGAACAGGTCGAGATAGGCAAGATATTGCTCGAGGTTCACGTTACTCTCCGTCGGCGTCGTCAGGCACGTTCCCAGTCATTCCCCGCCGGGCATTTCCAAGGGTGCCAGCCGCGCCTCGCCCAGCATCGCCAGTCGGGCGAGATAGTCGCTTCGCAAGTCGAGCTCCGCGAGGAAGAAGCGCGCGGCCATCACCATTTGTCGGCCGGTTTCGTCATCTCCGCCCAGGCGGTCGATGCGTGCGGCTACCCAGCCCTGGGCGGCGAGCTTGCAGAGGTCCAGCAAGGCGGTCGCGCCGGCCTCCGCGCGCCTGGGCGTCGCTTCCCATTCGATGAACGCCCGCGCGGTCTGCTCCAGCCGGTCTAGCGTGACGGCCAGCTGGGGCAGATCCTCGCTATCCTGACGCGCCAGCGCGACGAAGGCGGCGAGCCCCACCCCACGATCGCGCCACAGTCGGCGATGGACCAGATCGAGCGCCTGAATGCCGGTCGTTCCCTCGAAGATGGGGAAGACCCGAGCATCGCGCAGATAGCGCTCCACCGGCCATTCGCAGGTGTAACCGGCCCCGCCGAGCACCTGCACGGCATCGCTCGACACCTCGAACGCCGCCCAGGCGCTCCCATCCTTCACCAGCGGCAGCAGGAACTGCGCCAGCATCATCCATTCCTCGCGTTCGGCGGCATCCGTCGACCGTCCCACCAGCTCCATCACCATGGCAGCGATCAGGTTGAGACCGCGCGACAGCTCCACTTTGGCAGCCATCGCGAGCAACTGGCGCTGGACGTCGGCATGGGCGGCGATCGGCATCGCGCGCTGTTCCGGCGCTCCGCCCTGACGGCGGTCCTGCGCATAGCCCCAGGCTGCACTGAGCGCGGCGCTGGCCACGCCCGAACCCTGGGGCCCGCAGGCAAGGCGCATGAGCAGCATCATGCGGAACAGGTGCTGTAGGCCGCGGCCCTCCTCGCCAAGCAGGTAACCTTCGGAATCCTCGAACCCCAGCGCGCAGGTTGGCGACCCGTGCAGGCCCAGCTTCTCCTCGACGCGCCGCACCGCGATGCCATTGGGGGCGCCGTCCTCCAGCGTCGAAGGTACCAGGAACAAGCTGAGCCCCCGCGCGCCTGCCTTGTCGAGACTACGCGCCAGCATGAGGTGGCCGATGCGCGGTGCAAGATCGTGATCGCCGAAAGAAATCCAGCATTTTTCGCCGGAGACGAACCATCGCCCATCTTCCCGGCGCGCCCGGGTCCGGATCCGGCCGACGTCCGACCCGGCGTCCGGCTCCGATATGCAAATCGTCGCCGCCCATTCGCCACTGAGCAAGCGAGGCACCCACGTCTCGCACAGGGATTGGGGCGCGGTTTCGAGCAGCAGCGCCGCGCCGGAGCGTGCGGGCGTCGCCAGCATATAGAAGGCGGCCGAGGCGCGGTTGAACAATTCCTCGCAGGCGGTCACCAGCGGAAGAGGCAACCCCTGGCCCATCGGCTCGGCAACCGACATCGCCAGCCAGCCCATCCCGGCGAAAGCCTGCCACGCCTTCTTATGGGCCGCATCCGTCCGCACGCGCCCCTCTTTCAGGCGAACACCCTCGCGATCGAGTATGGTCCCCAACGGCTCGAGTTCGGTGTCGGCGAAGCGCGCGGCTTGTTCCAGAACCGCACCGGATATCGACAGGTCAAGCAGGCCGGGCGCCAGCTTATCGAGCCGGTCACGCAGCGGCAGGATCTCGAGGTGACGACGAAGGGCCTGCGCCTGGCCCGAATAAGAGAAATCCATCAAAGGAGCGCGAAATAACGGATGGTATTGCCGGTCAGCTGGCGCGTGCCGATGCCGACGACGACCGTGCTCATCAACCAGTCGTAGGGGCCGGTCTCGACCTCGAACGTCGGCGTCGTGCGCAGATAATAATCCCCGAACGGCACTGGCGGGCCATTTTCGAACATCCAGGCCTGGATGCGCGGGATCACGTCGGGCGCGCGGCCGGCGAGATAGCCCGTGTTCCGCATCAGGATGAGCGTGCCGTCATCGGCTTCGAGCATGTAGCGCGCGTCGAGCCCCAACACCTTGTCGGGCCGGAACAGCGCCCAATCGGCGCCGCTCTGCGGTACGACCCGGCCGTTGAGGTGCGGTCCTTTGATCGTGCCGGTATCGAGATAGGTCGCGCCACGCCCCGCGCCGCTGGGCATATTCTGGATGTTCTGGATGTTCTTCCAGGACAGCGCGATCTCGAACAGGAACTCGAAACGCGGTGCGTCGGGAAGCGAAGTCTGGGCGAAATAGGGCATTGTGCAAATCCGATTTCAGAAGCTGACGGTACCACCATCGACCAGGAGGTCGATGCCAGTGATGAAACTGGACCGGTCGGAAGCGAGGAACAAAACGGCGTCCGCCGCTTCCTCGGGAGAGCCGAACCGGCCCATGGGAACGGTCTCCTCGATCATCCGGCGGAAACCGGCGATCTGCTCCTCGTTCATGTCGCCGCGCGTAATCAGCGGCGTGTCGATCGGGCCCGGGCTGAAACAATTGACGCGGATGCCGCGCTTGACGAATTCCACGCCGAAATTGCGCACCAGCGCGCGCAGCCCCGCCTTGCTCGCCGCATAGACGCTGTTGCCGGGCAGGCCCTTGCAGTGCCCGATCGACGAAGTGAGGATGACCGAGGCCCCCTCGCGCAACAGATCGGACGCAAGCTTGACCGCGAAATAGGGGCCCTTGAGGTTGGTCAGCATGATCTCGTCATAGAATGCCTCGTCCACCGCCTCGACCGGGCGAAAGGCCCCGGTTCCGGCATTGACGAGGAGCACATCGATCCGTCCTTCGCGCGCGGCGATCGATTCCATCAGCGCGCGCGTGGCATCGAGATCGCCGATGTCCGCCTGGACGACGCGGCCCCGATCGCCGAGGTCGCGCGCCACTCCGGCTAGTGTTTCCGGATTGCGGCCGGTCACGATCACCCAGCCGCCCTCACGCGCGAAAGCGAGCGCGGCGGCCCTGCCGATACCGCTGTTGCCGCCGAATACGACCACCACCTTGCCGGCGAAGCTGCCCATGTCAGAAGATGCCATTGTCGTTGGCCGACGTCCCGGAAATCGGTTGCATCGCGTCCCAATGCTCGGCGATCCGTCCATCCGCGATCCGGAAGATGTCGATCACCGCGTTGCCGGGCGTGCCCGGCTCGATCACGACATGGACGTGGGCGATCACATGGTCGCCATCGGCGAACAGGCGTTTTACCTCATGGTGCGCGTCGGGCGAGGCGTCCCGCGCCCAGGCCAGGAAGTCCTTGAGCCCCTGCGCTCCGGTCCTGGCCACCGGGTTGTGCTGGATATAATCCGCCGCGAAATAGGCATCGACGCTGGCCGGGTCGAGCGGCTCAAGCACATCGTCATAGACGGCGCGGACAAGGCGAAGGTTTGCCTCCTCGGCCGCCGAATAGACGCGCGTCACGCGATCCTGCTCGCTTCGCATCGGCACGATCAGGCGGCCGATGCGCCGGCGGTGGCGTGCCGGGCTCCGGCCCTGATTTCGAACAATGCGCGAAGGCTGCGAGGCTTGCGACCGGTCAGCCGTTCGAAGTCATCGGATTCAACATCGAAGAAGCCATCACGGATGGCCACTTCCAGGCTGACGATATCGTTCGAATTCCACGGATTGTCTCCGACGACGAGATTGTCGACGGGCTCGCGGGGAACCCCAAGCGCGTCGAAGATCGCATAAAGGCCCGTCTCGTCGGTGACGTCGAAGCGCACCGGCTTCCCCATGAATTCTGCGGCCAGCGCCGCCACTTCACGGAATGGGAGAGGTGCGGGGCCGGTGATGTCATAAGCCCGGTTTGGCTCGCCCGCGCCCAGCAGCACGGCGACCGCTGCGTCCACACAGTCTTCGCGCCAGACGAACGGCATCCGGCCGTCGCCCGCTACCGACACCATCACCCCCGAGGCGGCAACCATTGGCGCGATCACGTCGGTGACGGCATCGGCATATTGCGCGTCGCGAAGCGATGTCCAGTCCAGCCCGGACTGCCGCAGCAACGCTTCGGTGCCGCGATGATCGGTCACCGCCTCGGACGGATTGTCGGGATCGCCCGCGCCGAGGAACGAGGTGTAGATCACGTGCCGCGCGCCAGCCTTACGCGCGGCATCGATCGCCGCGCCGTGCTGCGGCACCCGCTTGCCGACGCGAGTTCCGCTGATCAGCAGCATCCGCTCGGCCCCGGCCAGCGCTGCCGGCAGGCCCGCCGGATCGTCGAAATCGCCCTTGCGCACGATGCAGCCGCGCGCCGCGTAATCCGCCAGCTTTGCCGGCGTGCGCGACAGCAGAATCAGGTCGTGCGGGGCGATGGTTTCGAGCAGGCGATCGGTCGCCATCCGTCCGAAATGCCCCGATGCGCCGGTGATCGCGATCTTCATGCCGTTGCTCCCTTCATTGCCGTTTCAGTCTTCGCAATGATGATCGAGCCGGACCCGTGGCACCCAGGTGCCATGAACCTGCTCGCAGGTAGCGAAGGGCATCAACACCTTGGCGACCGGCCCCTTGGCGATCGCGTCGGCTTCGAGAATCCAGACCTCCTGCGCGACCTGGCCTTCGCCCAGGATCCGGTCGACCATCAGCAACAGCCAGCCGCCATGACCCGGGTCGCGCGCGGGAACGTGGACCGGCTCGTTGAAGCCAAGGCCCGGCCCTTCCGAATAGCTTTCCAGCGAACCGTCGGCGAGCGAAACCCGCAACAGGCAATTGAAGAGCAGTTCGCCCGGACCGTTTTGGAACATCGTGATCTTCGCCGGATCGACGGTGAGGTACCAGCCGCGATCATAGGCTTTACCGGCATCGGCAGGGACGATCAGCGGCATCTCGCCGAAGGGTCCGATCTTCCATTCGGCAATACCGGCCTCGGGATCGGCAAGGTCCATCGTCCAGCGGGTCAGACCGCCATCGACCGGGATGTCCAGCCCCGAATCCTGGGTGATGAACGGGATCAGGTTGGTGACCGCCATACACTGGTCGAGATGCACCTTGGTGCCTTCGGTGAACGCGTTCATCACGTGATAGCTGTGAACGCCGACGGGTCCCCTGAACCAGACCAGTTCCTCCACCTTGCCGTAGCGCGGCATCACTCCGATCCAGCAATGATCGTTCTGGTCATGGATCCAGTGCGGACCGCCTTCTTTCAGCCGGGCGAGATCAGCCTTGGTGGGGTAGACAGTGAAGATCGCATGGTCGCTGGTGATCGCGAAATCATGCATCAGCGCGCAATATGGCGCGTCGAACCATTGTTCGGAGACCAGTTCCCCCTCCGCAGAGACCACGCAATAGGAGACGGTCGGACTGGCGAGGCCGTTCGCTTCATAGCCGAACAGGAAAAGCTCGCCGGTGTCGGGATCGATCTTGGGATGCGCGGTCAGCGTTTCCGAGCGCAGCTTGCCGCCATAGTTCCACTTGCCGATCGTCTCGAGCGTGCCCGGGTCGATCCGATAGGGTAACCCGTCCTCCTTCGACATGAACAGCCGCCCGGCATGATAATAAGGCGTCGTGTTGGCGACGGTCCCGTTCACCCCCTCGGCCAGCGGATCGTTGGTGTAGGGATTGCGGTAGCGCCCGAACAATGATCGACCGGCCTTCCGTTCGGCCAGGAAGCGGTCGGTATGTACGTAACGGATGCCGCAGTTCACGCGGCCGTGCTTGAATTCGATCTTGCTGATCATGCCGTCGCGCGACAGCACGACGTCGTCGGACCGCATCGGTACGTAGGCCGGATCGTGGACGGCGCGGAAGAAGGCGCCATCAATATCCCCCGGAATCTCGCCTTCGACATAGATGTCATGGGCGCTGGCCTCGATGTGCCTGGGCCGGTTGAGCCCCAGATAGTGCACGGTATCGGGGTAGCTGGGCGAAATGTTCATGCTTCCCGCTCCAGGTTATGCCGGACGAACTTGTCATATTCGGAAAAGTCGGCCGCGGTGCCGAGCGCTGCGAGCGCGTCGCTCCACTGACGCATGGTGGCCTGCAACATGGGCAGGTTCAGCGCCATGCCGTCACGCATCCCGTCGGCGAGACCCACGTCCTTGGCCATCAGCGCGAGCGCGAAGCCCTGCGCATAGGTCTTGGGCAGGACATGGTTGCGCACGACCGTCTCACCTACCGCGCTGCGGCCGGTCGAGCTGTTGATGACGTCGAGCAGGGTAGCGGGGTCGAGCCCGAAGCGCTCGCCCAGCGACAAGCCCTCGCAGGTCGCGGCCAGCGTGCAGGCAGCGATCGCCATGTTGATCGCCTTGGCGGCATGTCCCGCGCCCAGCTCGCCGACCGGCACCACCCGCGCGCCCAGGCATTCGAGGATCGGCATGAGCCTGGCCAGCAGCGCCTGGTCCGTTCCGCCGACCATCAGCGTCAACTTGCCTTCCCGTGCCAGCGGCACGCCGCCGGAGACGGGCGCATCGACCAGTCCGATGCCAAGCTGCTTCAGATCCGCGCCCAATTGGACCGTGCCGCCCGCTTCGGACGAGCTGCAGTCGATCACGATCGTGCCCGGCTTCAGAACCGAGGCCACATCTCCCTGTCCCAACAGGACATCGCGCACGATCTGGCCAGTGGGCAGCATGGTGATGACCACGTCCGCGCCGGCGGCCGCTTCGCGGGGCGTACCTCCCCAGGCCGCGCCGAATTCCGCGGCAAGCGCGGCATTGGCATCCGAAACGCGCAGGTCGAAGCCTCCGTCGATGAGGCGCCGAGCCATCGGCTGGCCCATCATGCCCAGGCCGATGAAGGTCACCTTCATGCCTTGGCTTCCTCGATCTCGGTGAACGCCGCTTCGGCGGCGCGCAGCGCGGTGAAGCTGGCGGGAACGCCACAATAGATCATGGCGTGGAGCACCAGGGCGCGGATTTCCTCCATGGTGAGGCCATTGGTGACGCCCGCCTTGACGTGCATCTTGATCTCCAGCTCCTTGCCCTGGGCGATCAGCATCGACAGCGTCGCCAGGCTGCGGTCGCGCCGGCTCAGGTCGGGATTGCCCCAGGTCTCACCAAAGCAATAGCGCGTCATCAGGTCGTGGAACGGGCGGGTAAAGTCGGTCGCGTTGTTCCACGCGACTTCGGCCAGCTGAGGGCCGAACATCTCGCGGCGGACCTGCATGCCTTTTTCGAACATATTCTCCATGTTGGTCTCCGAGGATTTCGAGGCGCGTGATCGGTTCATAAAATGATCGACTTGGTTTCGGTGAAGGACAGCAGCCCGGCTTCTCCGCCCTCGCGGCCCACGCCGGAATGCTTGAAGCCGCCAAACGGCAGCGACGGATCAAACTGGAATCCGTTGTGCGCCATGGTGCCGGTGCGGACCTGCCGCGCGATGCGATAGGCACGGCCGGGATCGGCACAGAAAACCGCGCCATAGAGGCCGAAATCGCTATCATTGGCGATGCGGACCGCCTCGGCCTCGTCGCTCGCGCGCAGGATTGTCAGTACCGGGCCGAAGACTTCCTCGCGGGCGATACGCATCTCGGGGCGCACGTCGATGAACAACGTCGGGTCGAAATACCAACCCTTGTCCATGTGTGCGCTGGGTGATCCGCCCAGGGCCAGCGTGGCACCCTCCGACCGGGCGATGGCGACATAGTCGTCCACCCGGTCGCGCTGGCGCCGCATCGCCAGCGGCCCCATCCGCGTGGCGGGATCATCCGGATGACCAACGGTCACGCGTGCCATTTCCGCGCGCACGGCCTCGCAAAGCCGATCGTGGACGGCGTCGACGGCGACAACCCGGCTCAGCGTGGCGCAGACCTGGCCCGCCGACATGGTGATGACATTGGCCAGAATGGCGGCGGCCTGCGGGATGTCAGCATCCTCCAGCACGATAGCCGCGGATTTGCCGCCCAGTTCCAGCGTGCAGCGCGCGAACCGCTCGGCGCAGGCCATGCCGATCGTGCGCCCCGCCGCCACGCTGCCGGTGAAGCTCACCTTGTCGATCGCGGGATGGCGGACAAGAGTGTCGGAGGCGGCACGATCGGCGCAGACGAGATTGACGACGCCGTCGGGAATGCCGGCCTCCTCGATCGCCTCGGCCAGGATATAGGCCTCGATCGGGGTTTCCGGTGCCGGCTTCATCACGATCGTGCAGCCCGCGACCAGCGCGGGTGCGACCTTGCCCGCCATGATCCCGAAGGGATTGTTCCACGGCGCGATCGCGGCGACGACCCCGGCTGGCTCGCGCACGATATGCGCGCGACCCTGGCCATCGAAGCGCGGCACCTGCCGATCCCAGGTGAAGGTTTCGGCCAGCCCCGCATAATAATCGAACCAGAATTTGCCGCCGCCCACGACGATCGGCGCAACCGAAGCGAGCGCGCCGATCTGCTCCACCCAGGCGCGCGCAAGCTCGGGCAGCCGCCGGTCGAGAATTTCCGCGACTTTGCGCACATAGCCGGCGCGCTCTGTCGGCGTCTTTTCGCTCCAGCGTCCGTCGTCGAAGGCCCGACGCGCGGCTTGCGCCGCGCGATCGACATCCTCCGGCCCCGCTTCGGCGATTTCGGCGATCGTCTCCTCGCTATGCGCGGAAACGATGGCCAGCCGGGAACCGGAGGTCGGCGGCACCCAGCGCCCATCGACAAAGATGCGATCGGGGTGCGCCACGTGCGGCAATGCTGTGTTCGGGCTCGCCATGGCGATCAGAAGTTCCGTCGCACGGTGATCGACCATTCGCGGGGTCTGCCCACCGTTCCGGTCGCCACTCCATAGGTCGCGTTGTAGCTGGTACCGGCGTAATAGAATTTGTTGGCGAGGTTGGTGACCGCCAGACTGAGCGACCAGTCCTTCTTGGCATCCTGATAGGTCAGGCGCGCGTTGAACAGGCTGCGCCCCGCTACCAGATCGAGCGGCGTATTGACCGCATTGTAGTAGAAGCTCGACTGATAGCTCCAATCGAGCCGCGGCGTCAGCGTACCGGTGTCACCCAGGTCGACGGCATATTCGATCGATCCCGACGCCTGCCACTTGCTGTTGAACGGCGCCTTCATGTCCGGCGTGATGCCGGTGTTAGGGTTGACCGACGTATAGTTGAAATCGAGATAGCCCATCGAGCCCTCGATCGTCAGGCCCGCCATCGGCTTCAGCGTGCCTTCCAGTTCGACGCCCTTGACATGCGCATTGCCCGCATTGGCGATCGCCGCGCAGGGGAATGGATCCGCGAACGCCGGACAGACTTGCAGGGCGAGCTGCATATTATTGTATTTATTGTAGAATGCTGCGCCATTGAGCCGTAGGAGACGATCGAAGAGGTCGGACTTGAAACCGACTTCGTAGGTCGTCAGCGTTTCTGGATTGAACGGCCGCACCTGGCTGGCGAAATAGGGCCGCGGGTTGATGCCGCCTCCTTTGTAGCCGGTCGATACCTGGGCATAGGTCATCAGCGCCTTGCTCCACCGGTAATTGACGCCGATGCGGTAATCGACCCGGTCGCCCGAATAGGTCGACGAGGTACCGTCAAGCCCGAGCAACAGGATGTTTTCCGGAAAATTGGCCGGCGAAATCGCCGAGCCGTCGGCGTTGCGACGCCCGAAAGTGTAGCTCTTCTTGTCTTTCGTATACCGGACACCCCCGATGATATCGAGCTTGTCTGTCGCGTGGAGTTCGAGGTGCGCGAACGCCGACTTGCTGGTGTTCTTGACGGGATCGTCGTTCAGGAAATCGAACGCCACGTTGGGGATCTGGACCCGGCCCGTGAGCAGGTCGGTTGCATTGTAATAATATCCGCCGATGGTGAAATCGGCGACGGTTCCCACCTTGCCCGACAAGCGTAGTTCCTGCGTGAACTGCCGGTGGCTGTAACCGAATTGTTCGAGCAGGATTTCCAGCGGCGAGCCGTCGAGGTCGAGTCCAGTGGTGCCCTTGGCCGAACGATAGGCCGTGATCGACTTCAGGCTGAGATTGGCGCCGAGTTGATAGTCGATCGTCCCCGCGACACCCCAACTCTTCACATGGCTCGTCGGGCTCGTCGAAAACCCTCCGGGCGCCAGCTGGAGTTGGGGAAAAAAGGTAAACGGCGGAACGGGCGGGAAGCCCGAATCGTAATTCCCGCCGCTCGAATAGGTGGCGTAGGACGTGTAGCAATGCGCGCAAGTGATGAAGCGGCTGTCGAACGGTACGCCGCCGGTGGGATTGGCCGCATCATAGCTCCGGATGCCCGGGTTGTTGGCGTAGACGAGTTTCGTCGCGACCTGCTGTGAATCGTTCTGCGCGAAATCGCCGACAAGATTGATTTCGAGCGGCGAGCCCGATGGCGCGATACGCAGGGCGCCACGCAGCGCCTTGACGTCGACGCCGCCTTCGGTCCCCAGCTTGCAGTCGTTGCTGCCCCCCGTCGGCGGAAGGCTCCCGCTGGGATTGACGCACCCATAATCGAGCAGCGTCATATAGCCGTCGGTGTGCTTGGAGACTCCCGAAAGCCGCAAATAGACGCCATCGCTGACCGGGATGTCCGCACTGGCGCGAAGGTCGATTCGGTCGAACCGGCCATAGGTGCCCTCGATGAACCCGCCACCGTTGGCGTCGGGCTTGGCCGAGAACAGCTTGATCGCGCCGCCCAGCGAGTTCTTGCCGGCCAGTGTCCCTTGCGGACCGCGCAGTATCTCGACCCGGTCGAGATCGGTCAGGTCCATGACCGCGCCATAGGTGGTGCCGTAATAGACGTCGTCGATATAGACGCCGACGCCCGGTTCGAGCGCGAAGCTCGAGTCCGACTGGCCAATGCCGCGGATGAAGGCGGCGACTGCACTGCCGTTGAGGCCTGTCGCCGGGGAAAGATTGACGTTCGGCGCCGTCCTGCCGACATCGGTGATGGAGGTTTCGCCCCGCGCAGCGAGTTCGTCACCCGAAAGCGCGGTGATGGCGAGCGGCGTCACCTGCAGCCGCTGGCCGCGGAACTGCGCGGTGACGACGATATCATTCGCCTGGTCAGTGGCGGTGTCGTTCGCTGCCGACGCTGCCTTCGACTGATTATCAGCCGACGGCTGCGACTGGGCCATGGCCGGTTGCACGAACGTGACCGCCATGGCGGTCGTAGCGGCAGCAACGCACAACCCGGCGCGAACGCCAATCCGCTTTTCCTTCATCTTCCTCATCGCCCTCTCCCAGATTCACTTTATTTTAGATTATCTTATTGAATTAGTTTGATAATATGATCTGACGCCTTCTCTCCGATCATGATTGCGGTGGCGTTGGTGTTGCCGATCGGCAGCCGCGGCATCACGGACGCATCCGCTATCCAGAGCCCTTCCACGCCGCGCACCCTGAGGTCGGGGTCGACGACCGATGCCGGGTCCGATCCCATTCGGCAGGTGCCCACCGGGTGGTAGAGTGGCACCGAGGCCGCCCGGACATAGTCGCGCAGCGCTGCGCCGGTGACATCGCGTCCGGGCCGTAATTCCAGTTCGATCGACCCGGCGATGGCCGGCTGCGACAGGATTTCCCGCGCGATCTCGACCCCGCGCGCGATGCGCTCCACGTCGCCGTCACTACCCAGCAGGCGATGCCTGATCATCGGCGGGTCTTCCGGCCGAGCCGAGCGCAGGCTGACGCGACCGCGTCCTTCGGGGCGGGCGAGACAGACCGTGATGGTGATGGACGGGCGCTTGAGCAGAACGGCTCGTCCGTTCGGACCGAATTCGAACGCGAAGGCCGTCATCGAGACTTGCACATCGGGTATCGCTTCGTCGGGTGAGGTCCGTACGAACGCCTGGGCGTGGCACATCGACGAGGTGAGCACGCCGCTGCGGCGGAACAGGAAATCGAGCCCCTGACCAAGCGCGGCGAGGCCATTGATGTCGCTGTTGATACTGCGCGCGCGCGTGCCAACGATCAGGTGCGTGCCGACATGATCCTGCAAATTGCTTCCCACTTCCGGGCGGTCGGCAATGCAGGCGATGCCATGGCGCTGCAATTCGACGGCCGGACCGATGCCCGAGAGCATCAGCAGGCGCGGCGTGTTGAGTGTTCCGGCCGAGAGCACGACGCCACGACGCGCCTTGAGCACCAGTTCCTCACCACCCCGTCGCACCACGACGCCGGTCGCGCGGCCGTTCTCGATCAGCACGCGCAAGACTTCCGTTTCGGTCATGACCTGGAGAGCGGATCGCTCCAGCGCCCCCCGCAGGTAGCCGCGCGCGGTGCTGCATCGCAGCCCGCCGGCCTGCGTGGCCTGCGAATAATCCGTTCCCTCTCCCGGATTGGCGCCGTTGTGATCGGGATTGCGCGGAATGCCATGGGCCTGGGCCGCCGCCACGAACTGGTCGATGATCGGATAGGAAATGCGGTTATCGGAAACGCCGATCGGCCCCGCATCGCCACGCCAAGCGTCGCCGCCCCGGCTATTGGTTTCCATCCGCCGGAAATAGGGGAGCACGTCGTCGAACGACCAACCCGTCGCCCCCCGTTCAGCCCAACCGTCATAGTCGCGGCGATGGCCCCGCACATAGATCATGCCGTTGATCGCGCTGCCGCCGCCGAGGCGCCGGGCCGCGGACCAGAAGTCCTGTCGTCCGCCGACGGAATCGTCCGGTTCGGCCACGACACCACGGTCGTAAGCGGGGTTGTTGACTACCGCGACGGTGAGCGCCGGCACCATGCAACGGATGTCGACATCGGATTTGCCGCCTTCGAGCAGCAGGGTGCTCACGCCCCTCTCGGCAAGGCGGGCGGCAAGCGCACTACCGGCCGATCCGCCACCGACCACGATGATATCAGGCACCAGCTCGTTCATCGCGCGAAGGCCCTCGACATCTGGATGCAGGAGCCGGTCACCGTCCGGCCTCCACGGCGCCGCTGGCCGGTACCCTCAATGGCACGCCCGTCACGGGATGGGTGAAATGCCAGGCGGAGAATTGGCGGCCGAGTTCCGGATCGATCGGCCGGCTGGGCAGGTCGGGTGGAAAACTCTCGCTCGGCGGCGTCGATCGAAACCAGATCTTCTCGCGCTGGAGCAGAGCGTAATAGGTCATGGCGACGCTGATGCCCTTGATCTTCCAGACCCGGCCCTCCTTGACGTACTCGTTCTCGTAGATACCGTCGGCAAGGAGGAAGAATTCGGTGGTGGGCGGGGAATTGCCCTGCACTTGCGCCCGTGCCCGGACGCGGGCCGAGCAGCCATCGGGGGCAATGCTGATGACCGGCTGCATCTGGACGTGGTTGATCACTTCGTCCTCGAGCAGGCCCCAGCGCCCCTCGCCCAGCACGTCGAGAAGGAAGGTCCGGATGCGCTCCTTGCCGCGGTAACGGCCGCGCTGGCCGATCTCCATCCACGGCTCGTCGTCGGTGAAGAGGTCGGCCATTTCGTCGAACATGCGATTGTCGATGAGATAGCCATAGGCATATTGCAGCCGCTCGATCGCTACCCGATCCTCGAGCCGTTCGACCTCGATCGCGAGACGATCGATCCGTGATTGCTGGCGTGTGGCCAACGTCTCGAGCGCCTTGATCCGCTTTTCCATGTGATACCGCACGGACCAGTCAGGCCCGCGGCGATGAGCGGCGATCCGTCGACCCGCTCGCCGCCAGCCTATCGCGGGCTACCGCGCCGCATTTACCCAAGCACAGGCCGATAGTGTCGCCGTGAAACGACATTCACCCTCTCCTCCATCGGCCGCATCGTCAATTTTGTATGCGCGGCCTACAATTGAGGAGGATGTAGATTTTCCGGACCCTTCCCAGAATTGCGATTCATCGGATATGGTGTAAGGTATTACCCTTACACCCTTGGCAAAGGGTGAGGGAGAGGATCGGGCAGTATCCGCATGGCTTCGCGCATTACCTTGAGGCAGCTGGAAATCTTCCTCTCCGTCATTGAGCATGGCAGTTTCCGACGTGCGTCCGGCTTTCTGGGCATGTCAGCGGTGGCAGTCAGCGAGCATATCAGGGCGCTCGAAACACGCTTGCGCACGGAATTGTTCGATCGCAGATCGGGAAGCTCGCCGGTGCCGAATATGGCCGGACAGATCGCCGCTGAGCGCGCTCGCGAAATCATGGCGTCAGTCGAGATGCTCGAGGCCGATCTTTCGCCCGAAGCGAAACGGCAAACCTGGCGGCTGGGGCTGATCCCGTTCCTGGCACGGCATCTCGCCGGTCCGATCTCGGACATACGCAAGCGCTTTCCCGAGCGTAATATCGTTACCGAGATCGCCGATCAGGACCATGCCGAAATGACCGAGATGGTTGCCAAGGGCGTGCTGGATATAGCCTTGCTGATCGGCGACACCGCCTCGATGGGGCAGCCCGCCACGGGGGTGGAGCAGCATGTGATCATAGAGGAGCCGCTCTCGATCTTTGTCGGATATTCACACCCCCTGGCCGCCCGCTCCAACCTCACCCAGTCCGATCTGCTAGCTTTCCCGATCCTCAAGCTCTCGGCCAGCCACCCTTTCCGGAAAATGGTGGACTCGTCGCTCAGACACGCCGGGCTGGCCGGTCTCAAATGCGATGTCGAGACTGACGACTATCTTGAGATATTGACCATGGCTTCTGCTGGGGAAGGGCTGGCATGCATGTTCACCGAAACCGGCTCCCATGACGCCATAACGCACCGGCTGGCGCCGCTCGATCTGGCATTCTCTATTCCGCCGCTCGAGGCGCTGCTCCTGACCGGGGCGGAATGCCGTCACAACCAGCACCTGCGCATCGCCAGCGAGTATCTTGCGAACCAATACCGGTTCGCCGCCGCCACGGCGCGCAGACAGCACTGGCACAGTCTGCGATCCAATCTGGTGCCGCCACCACATTAGCGCAGTGGGCTTGTCAGACAAACGTGAAGGACAAGGAATACCAATCGGCCACTTGGGCCGATTGGCGTTTACTAGCGAGCTACCCCCGCCCCTCATAAACCGAAAATCCATCGTGGGGAGACCGGTTCGCGTTAGACTGACAGCTCCGCCAGTCGCCTCTGTCATCAGGCGCCGGGACGCCGATCTCGCCCCTTATTCTCTCGCATCGATGTCACCAATCTCCTGAAAGAGCAGATGAATTCGCTCCAGATAGGCATCAGCGAGATTGAAATGGGCAATGGTCACTTCTCGATTGACCGCCTGCTTCGCTTGCCTGATCTCCGTTCTGACGCGCTGCAAATAGTATCTGATGTTATCGGGCATGGCGCATGCTCGCTTCGTTGATAGGTTCGGCGAAGCAGGATGACAGCGGGTAACGCTTCAACCGACCGAGCTGGGCAAACCGTCTCGAGTTCAATTCAGGTCGCCGGCACCGCGACAGGGTTGTTGCTGCCTTTCAGCAGGACGACGAGGAACTTCGCGGGCTTGGTCCGGCTGGCGTTACGGCCGATCGTATGCACGTCGGTGGGGCCTTCGTAGAAGGTTTGCCCCGGCGTGAGCGTGACGGTCTTGCCCCCACGCACGCCCATCACGATCGAGCCCTCGAGCACGTAGACGAAAGCGTGCGCATTGTGACGATGCACGGGATCGACGGCACCCGGCGGATAGACGACCGTAAGCACCAGCGCTTCTTTGCCGGGATAGTCGGCAAGTGCTTTGGTCATCAACTCGGTGACGATCGCTGCGGGTGGGGTCGGCTTCGCCGGAGCGGCGCTCGCGGTGAGCGCCAGCAGCAGCAGGGGAGCGGAATATCTGAAAATGGTCATCGTGCTATCCTCGTTGCTCGCCCTGCGGGAATGATCTTGTCCGTGCTTCCCGCACAGCGTTGAGACGAGTGGTAGATCGCCTGGAAACGCGTCTTGTCGCTATCGTCCGGATGGATGCTGGCACCTCGCGAAATGACAGGCGAACCTGACCCTTGGTGCAGGCTCGATGGCGCTATCTACTCCCCGCCGATCATTCGAGAACGATCAAGCCAGCGGTGTTATTTCCGGCGTCGCCTGGGCGAGCTTTTCGAGCGCGGGGCGCGAGGGCGCGAAAAATGTCGTGCCGGTCTGCGGCGTCGAGAAGTCCAGCAACCGATCATAGGCGCCGGGAGGATCGCCGATATACATGCGGCGCAACATGAATTCGATGACCCAGAGAAAGCGGGAATAACCGATGAAGTAGGTCCCAAACTCCTTTCGGCCCGGCTGGCCGAACGGCATGTTGTCGCGCAGGATGTCGTGCTCGGTGCCTGCTGCATCGACAATGGTCGTCAGCGATTTGTGTGACTTGCGAGGGGCGTCGTCGTCATCGATCTCGACATTGTCGAACTTCCTTCGACCGATGATCTCCTCCTGCTGTTCGGTGGAAATCCCGCTCCACGCACCGAGATCGTGCAGGTATTTCTGCACCACGATGTAGCTGCCGCCAGCGAAGTCGGGATCTTCCGACCCTATCAGCGCGGACGCCGGCAGATCGAGCCCCGTTGGGTTGGCCGTGCCATCGACAAAGCCGAGCAAGTCGCGCGCGTCGAAATATCGAAAACCTGATACCTCATCGATAACAGTGACGGCATCGCCAAGACTTTCGAGCAAGAGGCGTTCGAACTCGAAGCACATGTCGGCACGTTCGGCGCGAATATGGAAGAGCATGTCTCCTGGCGTCGCCGGGGCCGTGTGAACGGGGCCATCGATCGGTTCAAAAGGCTTCAGTTCCTTTGGCCGCTTGCCAGGCTGAAGACGATCCCAGAAATCGCTGCCGATCCCGGCAATGCACGACAGCCGGCCGGAAAGATCGCGAAAGCCCACCGTCTTGACGAGATCGTCGAGCCCGCCAAGGACCGAGCACACCGTCGCGAGAGGCCCCTGCCCGCTCGCGACGGTTACCACCAGGAAGATCGCCGAAGACGATAGCGGGGCGTCGATGCTTTGCGCATCGATCGGTACCCGGTCCCAATTATCCCCCGCCATCGTCATTCACCTCTCTAAGTGAGCTGGTTGTCCGTCAGCGGGTAGCCGCTTGCCGGTCAGGTTATGGTGATCGCCGGCGGTGGCGCAATATCGAACCCCCGCGCGGAGCGACCCTCATTGAGCCTTCGCTGCCTCCTCGATCAGCAAGGCGACCTTGTCCGGCTGCGAGATCATCAGCGCATGCGACGCTCCTTCGACGACCACCGTTTTCTTTGCCTTCGCCCGCTCGGCCATGAACTTCAGCACCGCGGCGGGGATGTTCTGATCGGCAGACCCGTAGATCATGTAAGACGGGATCGTCTTCCACGAGGCGACGCCGGATGGCTCGCCCAACGCGGACAGCGTGATCGGGCGCTGCGTGAGTGCCATCGTATCCGCCTGTGCAGTCGGTACATCGGCGGCGAACTGGGCGTGGAATTTGCCGACCTGGATATAGAGATCCTCATCGCCGTCGGGCAGCGCGACCGGCATCAGGGCATTTCCCAGCGTGCTGCCGGGGAATTTCGCCGATAGGGTAAGGCTGGATTCCCCCGTGTCCGGCGCGAATGCGGCGACATAGACCAGCGCCTTGACGTTGCCATTGCCATTGGCCGCCTCGGTGATCACCGGCCCGCCATAGGAATGGCCGACCAGCACTACCGGTCCCTTGATCGAGCGAACGACCGCGGAAATGGTGACGGCGTCGCTCTTGACGCCGCGAAGCGCATTGGCGGCGGCGATAACCCGGTAGCCATCCTTGCTGAGCTTCGCGACGACGGCATTCCAGCCGGACGAGTCCGCGAACGCGCCATGTACGAGGACGACCGTGGGCTTCTCCTGTCCGGCCTTGGCTTGAGCAGCTGCTGGACCAGGATGAAGCAGGGTCGCGGCGACAATCAGGCCGCCAAGATTCTTGAGCATATATCCTCCTTGAACGGCCAGAACTGGCCTTGGAAATCAGATGCTCCGGGCGGTTTTCGAAACCAATCCGACGAAGGTATCGGCGGCTAATCCCTTGGGTAGGTCGGGGTACGCCGGGGGTATGGACAAACCTGCCAGCCTCAATGGGACGGGCTCGACACCCATTCCGGCTGCAGGCTCTGACGCAGCCAATCGTCGAACGTTCCTCGAGCGATAAGTGCATCCGGCCCGGGAAGCAGGGATCGTTCGCCCAGCTCCGCGCCAAAGTAGCGAGCATGAATATCGGCGACAATCTGCCGGCCATCTTCATGAGCCGCGGCGATGTCAGTCGCGACCTCGTCAAGACGCAGCAACTCGGGTCCAGCGACCTCCACCGTGGCGTTGAGCGCAATGCCCAATACCACCTCGGCAAGGGCATCGGCGACGTCGTCACCAGCGATCGGCTGCACCAACGCAGGAGATATCGCGATCTCGGTGTCGGTGCCGGCCTGCACCACGGCGCTGACGAACTCGAAGAACTGCGTCGAGCGGACAATGGTGAAGGGAATCCGCGACGCCTTGATCAGGTCTTCCTGGGTTTTCTTCGCGCGGAAATAATCGATGTCCGCCAGGCGATCGACGCCGACAATCGAGAGCGCGATATGGTGCCGGACGCCCGCTTCTCGGCCGGCTTGCAGGAGATTACGGGTCGAGGTCTCGAAGAATTGCAGCGCATTGTCGCCCTCCAGCGAGGGCACGTTCGAAACATCGACCACCGTGTCCGCGCCGATCAGGGCGTCCGCCAATCCCGTGCCGGAAACCGTATCGACGCCAGTGGTCGGAGAGGCCGGAAGCACCCAATAGTTCCGCTGGCGCAAATTCCTGACCAGTCTCGAGCCGATGCGGCCGTCACCGCCGATCACGACGATCTTCATAATCTGAGGCTTTCTTCGGCAAGGGCCCGGCGAACTGTCTCCCGCTCCGCCACGCGTTCGAAATAGCCGTGCATTTCGGGCGATATCCGCACGCCGAACGCCTTGGCCCAGCGCAGCATGACGAACAGATAGGCGTCCGCCACCGTAAAGCGCGGTCCGAACAGATAGAGTTCGTTGATCTGGTTTTCGACAAGATCGAGCCGCTGCGCGACCACCTCGCCGGCAGCCGCTTTCGCCGCATCGTTCGCGTCGTGGTAATAGGGTTTGAACGCAGCATGCAATTCGGTCGACAGCCAGGAAAGGATTTCGACCAGGCGAGTGCGACCAAGCGGCCCGCCCGGCGTGAGCTCGGGATCGCGATCCGCGAGCAGCGCCAGGATCGCTACGTTCTCGGTCACCGCGTTGCCGTCGTCGAGCACGAGCATGGGCACATAGCCCTTGGGATTGATCGCCGAATAATCGTAGCCGCTCTCGGTGATCTTCGAGTTGAGATCGACCCGTTCGAATTCGGCGGGAAGCCCCGCTTCATGGAGCGAAATGCGCACCGAAAGGCTGCATGCTCCGGGGGAATAATAGAGTTTCATTGGTCTCGTTCCTCTGAAGTGGGTTGGGTCCGAATGACTGAGCTGGTCCCGCCGGCGCCGGCTGCCGGCAACCGCAAGGCCATGGTGGTGCCAAGGCCCGGTTCACTATCGATGGTGATCTCGCCGCCAGCGTCGCGGACGAAGCGTTCGACCATCGGCAAGCCAATGCCCCCGAGCCCGTCAGCCTTGGTGGTGAAGAACGGATCGAAGATGCGTGCGATCGTCGCTGCCGACATGCCGACGCCGTTGTCGACGACGCGTATTTCGACCGCGGTCGACTGCTGATCGCTCCGTATCGATCGCGCGGCGATCACGATGAAACCACCACCGGCAACGGCATCGCGCGCGTTGAACACGAGGTTCAGGAGCGCCCGGCGCAATCCGATCGGATCGCAGCGCAGATCGGGCAGCCCCGGCTCGATGTCGGTTTCGAGGATCAGGCCAGGCTCGTCCATCGCGATGATCAGCGCCGCTACGTCCGAAAGGCAAGTCGCGACGTCGCTACGCTCGCCGGGAATCGCGCGGTCGCGGACAACCTCGATATTCTGTCGAACGAGTGCGCCGGCATGTTCCAGGCAGCTTCTCGCGCGGTGCAGGATCGGCCCCGAGCGCGGCGCGGGCATGTCCGGCGCCCTGGCTAATATGTTGATGGCCGAATAGGCGATCTGGATAAGATTCCCGAGATCGTGGATCAGCCCGGCGGCAGCAACCATTGAGCCGTCATGGAGGCCGCCCGACGTCACTCGACCGGCTTCGTCGAGGATCGTGACATCTTCCACGCCGTACGCACCGGGGACGGGTCGGAATTTCATGAGTCCTGCCCTTTGCAAAATAGGATGCGAGGCACGCTCGGAAGGGGGACGCGTGCCTCGCATCCACCGGTGGTCAGGCGGCTGCTGCCACCGGCTCTTCGACCGCATCCGCGGGTGCGGTCGATTGGCGACCTATCGCCGCGGCGGCGGAACGTTGGCCAGCCACCAATCGAACCTGGTCGAGCCGAGCTTTGCGTTCGGTCCGGGAACCAGCGTCCGCTCGCTCACCTTCACGCCGAAATAGGGCGCATCGGGATCGGCGATCACCTTGCGCGGGTCGCCGTCATGGGCGAGCGCCATACGAACCGGCTCGTCCAGCGTGAAGGTGTCCGGTCCGGCGATCTCGATCGTATCGTTCGCGGGCTGGCCCATTGCCGCCTCGGCAATGGCGCTCGCCACGTCCTCCGCCGCCATCGGCTGGAAGAGAACGGGCGGCAGATGCACGTCATCGCCCTGCATCGAGAATCCTGCGATCGAGCGGACGAACTCGAAGAACTGGGTGGCGTGGATCAGCGTGTAGGGGATCGGCGAGCTCTTGATCATCTCTTCCTGGGCGAGCTTGGCGCGGAAATAGCCGCTGTCCTGCAAGCGCTCGGTGCCGACCACGGAAAGCGCGACATGATGCTTGACGCCGGCCGTAACCTCGGCCGCCTTGAGGTTCTTGCCGGCGGCCTGGAAGAAATCCATTGCCGCCTGATCCTCGAACGACGGCGAGTTGGCGACGTCGACGACGACGTCGGTACCTGCCAGCGCCTCGGCCAGTCCCTCGCCGGTGACGGCATTGACGCCGGTATTGGGGGCAGCCGCGATCGCGTCATGGCCGTGCTGCTTGAGCTTCTCGACAGTCTTGGATCCGATCAGGCCGGTCCCGCCGATAACGACGATCTTCATGCTGTTGCCCTCCGTGGCGACGTGGAATGGCGGCAACATCACGCAGTTGGGCCGCCGCGGCCATCATGCGTACTGCGGTGTGGCACTCGCCATATGGCAGGCGAACCTCGCCCTTGGTGCAGGTCGGACGCACCTTATTGTCGTGTTTCTGGTTAGTGCCAAAGCGGTCGGTGCAGGCGATGCGTCGCTAGGCGAGCGTTTCTCCTCCTCTGGCCTCGATGTGCCTCACCCTGCGTCCAATCGTTCGCCAGCGCGCAGGCTCATAGGCGTGCGGCGCTGAAAGGCGTCCCATGGCGGGCCGCCAGACGCTCATTCAAGGAGACCCGCGGTGCCGATCTTCACCACCAGCGATGGACATGAGATGCACTACAAGGATTGGGGCACGGGCCCGGTGATTACCTTCTCGCACGGCTAGCCGCTCAGCTCGGACGCCTGGAGCATCCAGATGCAGTTCCTCGCCGAGCAGGGCTATCGCTGCATCGCACATGATCGCCGCGGCCATGGCAAGTCGGCGCAGAGCAGCGCCCGCAACGATATGGACGGCTATGCCGACGACCTGGCCGAATTGTTCGACGCGCTCGACCTGCGGAACATCGTCATGGTCGGCCATTCGACCGGCGGCGGCGAAGTCGCGCGCTATATCGGCCGCCACGGTGCGAAGCGCGTCAAGAAGGCGGTGCTGCTCGGCGCTGTGCCGCCGGTGATGGTGCAAAGCGAGGCCAATCCCGAGGGGCTGCCGATCGCGGTGTTCGACGGCCTGCGTCACGACATCCTCGCCAACCGCTCGCAATTCTACAAGGACTTCGCGATCCCCTTCTACGGCGCCAATCGCGAGGGTGCGAACGTGCCGCAGAGCCTGCTCGACGAGTTCTGGCTGATCAGCATGCAAGCGGGTCTGAAGAACGCCCATGACTGCATCAAGGCATTCAGCGAGACCGACTTCACCGAGGATCTGAAGAAGGTCGACGTGCCTACATTGATCGTCCATGGCGAGGACGACCAGATCGTGCCGATCGCGGACTCTGCCTACAAATCAGCCAAGCTGGTAAAGGGAGCGCAGACGCTCTTCTATCCCGGCCTGCCCCACGGCCTGACCGCCACGCATGCGGACCGGTTCAACGCCGATCTGCTCTCATTTCTGCGCAGCTGAGGCGCGAAGCGTCCGGCGGTGTCCCCAGCGCCGCCGGACGTTCAGGCGGGAATCGAGGGCAACGAGAAATGGAAACAGGCACCGCCCTGTTCATGGTTCGCCGCCGCTATCGCCCCGCCATGCGCTGCGATGATCGACTGGCAGACCGCCAGGCCGATGCCCATCCCTTCCGCCTTTGTGGTGAAGAAGCCCTCGAACACGCGATCGAGATCCTCGGCAGCGATGCCGGGCCCCGTATCGCGGATCGAGAACCGCACACCCCCCGCGTCATCCGGGCCGGTGGCAAGCTCGATCCGGCCCTTCTCGACGCCCGTCAGGGCCTGGAGGCTGTTGACCAGCAGGTTGACCACGACCTGCTGGAGCTGGACGCGGTCACCGAGCACAGGCGGCACGCCGATATCGAGCCGCACCGAGAGCAGGATCGCCCTGGTCTCGACATCGTGGCAAACGAACATCAGCGCCTCCTCGACCACGGCGTTGAAGTCGAGAGGCGCCTGCTCCGGCACATGGCGCGAGGCCATGCCGCGGATACGCTGGACGATCTCGCTGGCATGGCGGGCGCTGTCGGCAACGCGCCGGGTGAGCTGCTCCACCTTGGCGAGGTTGGGATCGTCGCGAGACAGCCAGCGCAGGCTCGTCTCGGCGTTCATCGCGATTGCGGCGAGTGGCTGGTTGACCTCGTGCGCGATCGAGCTGGCAAGCTCGCCCAATGTGGAGATGCGCGCGGCGCGGGCATATTCCTCCTGGAGCTGGCGGAGCTGCGCCTCGGTGCGCAGCCTCTCGGTCACATCCTCGAAGGTGAGCAGAGTTACGTCCAGCCGCTCCGGCGGCGTCGGAAAGGTAACGGTGAGTTCGACGTCGAGCAGCCGGCCGTCGAAGGTCTCGAGCTTGATCAACTCGACATGGCTGCGGTGCCCCTGGAAATGAGCGATGACGACGTTGCGCGCGGTCTCGGGCGACCGGGCGAAGATGAAGGCGACCGGGCCGATCAGCTCCTCGACTCCGCTCGTCCCCATCAGCCGCGCAGCACCGCCATTCGCGTCGGTCACGCGCACGATCGCGCAAGCCTGTTCGACCAGCTCGGGACGCGCGTCGAGATGTGCGACGATGTCCGTCACGCCCTCCGCCCGCAACTGGTAGAAGACAGCGCCCATTGGTCGCGCGTCGACCTGGAGCAGCGCGCCGGGCAGATGGTGAATCAGTCGGCGATAGCGCTGCTCGCTGGCGCGTACCGCCCAGAAAGAGCGGTCGTCGGCAAGCTCGCCATCCACCTGCACCCACACCGTGTCGGCCGCGCCCGGCGCGCCCCACACAGTGAGCGTGGAGTCGCGCAGCATGAAGGAATTGACCGCCTGCGTGCGAGCAGCGTGCGCCGGATCGGTGACCACCGCGACGATCAGCGCGGCGACTATATTCCAGCTTTCCTGAGGGCAGAAATTGGCGACCGGCTGTCCGAGAATGATCTCGCGCGCCGACGGGGCGCCGACCAGGTCGAGGCTGCGGGTGTTGGCGTCGACGATGCGCGCGCCGTGGAGCAGCGCCGCGACCCAATCCGCCCAGTCGCCCCCGGCGGCGACGGTGTCGATCAGCGCGCGGACCTGCGACAAGTCAACTCGCCAGCAGGCCGCCTCCGCCGCGTCGTGCACCAAGGCCGGACCGGTCAGCATCGCGGGAGGACCGCCTTCAAGGTATCGAGCAGCGCTTCGTCATCAACCGGCTTGGTGAACCAGCCGGTGGCGCCGCCCTGGAGCGCGCGGGCGCGCAGCACTTCCTCGTCACACGAGGTCACATAGATTACCGGCATTGCCGAACCGCCGGCACGCAGCCGGCGCTGCAGCTCGATCCCGTCGATCTCGGGCATGCGGACATCGGTGATCACGCAGTCGAAATCGCCACATGCCGCGAGAAAGGGTGCCGCTCCCTCGAAGGTACGCGCAAGCAGTCCCTCCACCTGGAGCAGATCGAACAGCGCGTCGCGGACGGCCTCATCGTCATCCACGATCGCGATCACCGATAGTCTGGACAAGCGAAGGGTCCTTTTCGACGCGCAAGCCGCGCCCGCCTCCGGATGTCGCTGAATTTTCAGCGCGTCGGTACCATACCATGGTCTAGGTCCCCTCGTGCCTTAGGTGTTCGGGCAGCAGGTCCCAGGCGCGGATCAGCTCGCCGACCGTATTGGCCACCATCTTGCGCATCACGCTGCTGCGATGGAGTTTCACCGTGACTTCGCTGATGCCGAGGTCGAAGGCGATCTGCTTGTTGAGCCGGCCCTGCGCCACCTGGCGAAGCACCTGTCGCTCGCGCGGGGAAAGCGTGCCGTAGCGATCAGCGTGCAGCTTCGTGACCTGCGCGCCGACGCGCTGGGCGAGGTCGCGCGCTATGCCGAGTGCCACCGCGTCGAGCAGCGACTGATCGCGCACCGGCTTGGTGAGAAAGTCGATCGCGCCGGCCTTCATCGCCTGCACGCTCATCGGGATATCGCCATGCCCGGTCAGGAAGATGATCGGCTTGGCGTTGCCCGCGGCGGCGAGGTGCTGCTGCAGATCGAGCCCGCTCGATCCCGGCATGCGAACGTCGAGCACCAGGCAACCGGGCCGCTCGGGCAACTTCGCCTCGAGCAATTCGCGCGTCGAGCCGAAGCCGGCCGCGTCGATCCCTACCGAGAGCATCAGCTCCTCGATCGACGTGCGGACGGCGGCATCGTCATCGACGATCACCACCAGCGGTCGATCCTGGTCGGCCGGCCGGTTCATCTGCAGTCCCTCGTTCATCATGCGACCTCCGGGCTGGCGTGGCTGGAGACAGGAGAACCTCTCATGACGGGCAACCGGGCATAATCCCGAACCCGGTTAGCCCGGACCTCCCCGTTCCGGGGACCGCGGCTCGAGCCGGATCACGCGGCGACCATAGAGATGCGCGTCGATCGACCAGGCGCCGGGGCCGAGCAGCACCAGCGCTACCGCACCACCCGTGCAGCCGACCAGGAACCAGGTGAGATCGTCTCGCGCGCTGCCGATTCCGATCACCAGCACGATGGCGAGCAGCAATGCCGCCGCCCGCGCGCCGAAACCCAATACAAGCGCCAGCGCGATCGCTGCCGCCCCGAGCCCGATCGGCACCGTGATCGCCGGCGCGGGCCATAAACGGGCGAGCGCCGGAAACGCGATCGCGGCATAGGATAGTCGCAGGAGCAACAGCGCGACGCCGAAAAGGCCGTCCGGATAACGTAAGATCAATTTGGGCACCTACCGGCGATAGCCCCTTTGCGGATGCCAGCCAGCCTTCGCTCCGGGGATTTTCCACTCCCCCATTCGGGGGTAGCATCACTGGCGCCTGACGGCGAAGGCCGGGTTGCTTCGGATTTGGCTCAGGAGGGATCCCCGAGGGAGTTGCTGGAACGACAATGCAACTGATCAGGGTCTTTCTTGCTGCGGCGATGCTGCTGCAGCCGGTCGCCAAGGCGGCGGCCAGGCCCGATGCGGGTTCGCCTCGCCTGATGGCGCATTACACCCACCAGCGCTGGAGCGAGGAGAGCGATGCGCCGCGCCCGGTGTTCGCGCTGGCGCAGGATCAGCGCGGCTATCTATGGATCGCCGCCGCGGCGGGGCTTTTCCGCTTCGACGGTATCCGCTTCGAGCCGGTGAGCGCCGACATGGACCTTGTCGCCCAGGGCGCGCCCTCGGCGGTGCTCGTCCGGCGCAACGGCGAGGTCTGGACCAATTTCGAGCGTACCGGCCGCTTCGCCGTCTATCGCGACGGCCGGCTGCGGCTGCTCGACGCACCGCCGTCGCCCGATCGCGTGCTGGCGATGCACGAGACTGTCGATGGCACGATCTGGGTGCTGACAGAGAAGATAGGATTGCCCCTGCTGCGATACCGGGCCGGTCGCTGGGCTTCGTTCGGCACGAAAGCAGGCGCACCGCTCGACAATCCATTCAGCATGGTCGTCACCACGGACGGGACTGCCTGGGTCAGCTTTGCCCTGTCGGGCAAGGTCGCAAGAGTGCGCCCCGGCGCCAGCGGGTTCGAGTTCATCCACCACGACGCCGGTGCCCAGGGGCGCTTGTCGCTGGATCCGCAGGAGCGTGTCTGGATCAGCGACATGCACGGCAGCTATCCGCTGACCGGGCCGGGCGGTCGGGGTGCCCCCCCACCCCTTCGCTACCCCTATGCGACCGATGCCGGCGAGATTCGCGGGTGGCCGCGCTTCGATCGCGAAGGAAATCTGTGGATCGCCACTTATTATGGCGGGCTGCAACGCGTCACTCGGCCCGATCCCCGCGGCGCCGCGACCAGGGCCGAGGCCGCTGCGCGAGTGGAGCGCTTCACCGCCCGCGACGGCTTGTCGTCGAACGCCACGACCCGGATCTTCCAGGACGCGGAAGGCAATGTCTGGGCCGGCACCCAGAACGGGCTCGACCGGTTCTGGCCGGCGACCCTGCGCTACGAACCCGGGCTTGCCCAGCCCGCCGCGTACGGCGACCTGTTGCTGCGTGCATCCGACGGCAGCGTCTATATCGGGGAAGCCGCGACCGTCTATCGCGTACGGCCAAACGCTAGGCCCGAACCGATCTTCCGGAGCCCTGACAACGAGCCGCGTACGTTGTGCGAGGCGCCCGACGGCGCAATCTGGATCGGTCTGAACAACGCAAACGCGCCCGGCCCGAACCCGGGCAAGCCGATCATGATCTGGCGGAACGGCAATATCCGCGCCGGTCCGCGCATTCCGCTCGGATATGTCGTCTATGATTGCGCCTTCGACGGGCGGGGCGACTTCTGGGTGACCGCGTGGCACGGGGGTATGGCACGCCTGCATCAGGGACGTTGGCAGCAGATCGCCGGCACGCCCGGTCTGCCCTTTGCGCCACGTTCGATGTTAACCGACGATCGGGGCCGGATCGTCGTGCATTGGAGCGATCGCGTGTTGAGCCGGCTCGATGGGCTCGCTCGGCAATCCTTTCGGCTTCCGTTCGGCGGATATGCGCCCAACGATATCTCGCTCAACCGCGATATCCCCGGCGCCCTTCTCGTCGCGGGGGAGTTCGGTCTCTCCCGCTTCGATGGCACGGGGTTTCGCACCGTCACTGCACGGCGATTGCCGCTATTCAGCGGGGTCAACGGCACGGTTCGCGCCCCTACCGGCGACACCTGGCTCGCCAGCCCGACAGGCATTTTACGCTTGCGTTCGGCCGACCTCGACCGCGCCCTTGCCGAACCGGCCTGGACACCGCCTATGCAAGTGTTCGACGCGGCCGACGGCCTCAGGAGCCGCCCACATTCGCACAGTCGCAACGCGATCGTGCAGGGCGGCGACGGGCGCCTCTGGATCGCCACGCAGACCGGCACCCTGTGGCTCGACCCCAAGGACGTGAAGCGCAGCACGACCCCGCCCAAGGTCGCAGTCGGCGCACTCGTCGCCGACCGGGTCTATCGCGACCCGACCAACGTGACGCTCCCCGCGGGCCGCTCCAATATCGAGATCGACTTTGCGGTGCTGAGCTTTTCCAACCCGCGCGCCACCCGGGTCCGCTACCGGATCGAGGGTCAGGACACCGATTGGGTGGAAGCCGGCACGCGGCGCCAGGCATTCTACACCAACCTCGCTCCTGGCACCTATCGCTTCCGGCTGATCGCGGCGAACGACAATGGCGTATGGAACGAGACCGGCGCCACGGTCGAGTTCACCATTCCGCCCACCTTCATCCAGTCCAGATACTTCCTCGCTTTGTGCGTCACGATCGTATTGGCGCTGCTATGGCTGGCCTATCGGCTGCGCATGGCGACGGTCGCGGGCCGGATCCGGGCGCGGCTGGAGGAACGGATGGGCGAACGCGAGCGCATCGCCCGCGAACTGCACGATACGCTGCTGCAAAGCGTGCAAGGCCTGGTGCTCCGCTTCCAATCGATCGCCAACAAGATGCCGCCGGAAGGGCCGGCGCGCGGCCAGCTCGAATCCGCACTCGCTCGCGCCGACGACATCATCGCCGAGGGCCGCGACCGCGTGCAGGACTTGCGCGGCGCCAGCGACAAGGGCGACCTGCCCGAGCTGCTCAAGGAGCGTGCCGTGGCGGCCGGCTTCGATCCCGCGATCGGGGTGCGCATCGTGGTCGAAGGCCGGCAGCGCCCGGTCGATCCGCTCGTCGCGGTCGAACTCGGGCGGATCGTCGATGAGGCGCTGTTCAACGTCTGTCGCCATGCCAATGCCAGCGCGGTCGAGATCGTCATCCGCTTCGGCAATCGCCAGCTCGGCGTGGAGATCCGTGACGATGGGGTGGGCATGCCGCCCGAGGTGGTCGCACAGGGTCACAAGCCCGGCCATTTCGGCCTTGTCGGGATGCGCGAGCGCGCCGAGCGGATCGGGTGCAGCCTCTCGATCGACAGCCGCGCGGGCATGGGCTGCGCAATCACCATGACGCTGCCTGCCCGCCTCGCCTTTGCCGACCACGCGCCCGGCCGGCGCTGGCGGTTTTTGTCCTGGCTTCTCCGCAAGAAGAAGGAACCGAGCCATGCCGCCTGACAAGGGCGCCTCGCCCGTCCGCATCCTGATCGTCGACGATCACCCGATCCTGCGCGAAGGCGTCATCTCGATCCTCGAGGACCGCACCGACATGATCGTGATCGGCGAGGCGCGTGACGGCGCCGAGGCAGTCGCGCGCTACCGCGAGTTGCGGCCCGATGTGACGCTGATGGATCTGCAGATGCCGGTCATGAACGGCGTCGACGCGATCACCGCGATCCGTACCGATTTCCCCGATGCGCGCATCCTGGTTCTCACCACCTATGCCGGCGATGTGCAGGCCGTGCGCGCGCTCAAGGCCGGGGCGACGGGCTATCTGCTCAAGAGCAGCCTCAGGACCGAGATGCTCGATGCGATCCACAATGTGCATCGCGGCCGCCGCCACGTGCATGGCGATGTCGCCGCCGAGATCGCCATGCACGTGGCCGATGACGATCTGAGCGGGCGCGAAGTCGCGGTGCTGCGCCTTGTCGCCGAAGGCAAGGCGAACAAGGAGATCGGGCATGCCATGTCGCTCTCGGAAGAGACGGTGAAGGCGCATCTCAAGAACATATTCGCCAAACTGGACGTCAGCGACCGCACCCATGCGGTGACGGTCGCCGCGCGGCGCGGGATCATCGAGCTCTAGAGTTTGTTTCAGCAAGGCTGAAACGGTGGCGAAGCTGAAAACGAGTCTAAAGCAGCGCCATCCCACCATCGACGCGCAGGGTCACGCCGGTGATGAAGCTGCTCATGTTGGACGCGAGGAACAGTGCCGCACTGGCCAACTCCTCCGGGCGCCCCAACCGCCCGAGCGGGATCGCCGCCGCCATCTGCGCCTCGAAGGCCGGGCGCTGTTCAGGTGTGACGCCAAGCTTGCCCAGGATTTCGGTATCGGTCGGCCCCGGGCTCAATACATTGACGCGGATGCCGCGGTCCTTGAGCTCAAGCGCCCAGCTGCGCGCGAAGGCACCGATCGCCGCCTTGGAACCCGCATAGACGGCATGACCGTCGAGCACCTTCTCGCTGGCCAGCGAGCCGGTGATCACGATCGCACCCTGATCGCGCAGGATCGGCGCGATCTTCTGCACGCCGATGAACACGCCGCGCGTATTGGTCGCGAACTGTGCATCATACTCCGCCTCGGGCACCTGGCCGGAATGACGGATCGTGTTGATCCCGGCATTGGCGACATAGATGTCGAGCCCGCCGAACCGCTTGGCGATCTCGTCGGCCGCCCTGGCGTGGAATGCAGGATCGGCGACATCGCCCAGGATGTATGCGGCCCCGGGCCCGATCTGCCGGGCCGCTTCCTTCGCCGCGTCTTCGCGACGCCCGGAGACGATCACCTGCGCGCCCTCGGATGCGAACAACCTGGCCATCGCGAAACCGATGCCGTTGGTGCCGCCCGTGATCATCGCCGTCTTGCCGGTGAGCAATGCCATATGTTCCTCCTGAACTGCCTTCATCCGGAGATGGGCGCGAGGGCTCCTACGCGTCACCTGTCCCTTGGTTCAGCCCCCTACCCCCCAAGGTCTTGGCCGCGCCCCTCCCCTGGCCAGATGCGGCAGCCGCGCAAACGCGCGACAAAGCGAGCCGAGGCTCCGGTCGAAACATTGGAGCAGCTTGGGGAGCCGTGTTAATCGGACGCGACAGGGATGATGAACGCAGGGGTTTTTCCGATTTCACCCTGCGGCCGACGAAATGGCAGTCGAGCGTCCCACCTGTCCGGCTCTTCCAATGCCCAGGAGGAATGAATGTTGTCGCCGATCCGTATCCTGCTCCAGACGACGATCCCGGGAACCGCGGACGACTGGAATATCGGCCGCTTCTCGATGCTGCGCGACTATCTCGCCGGGTTGACCGATGAGGATGGGGCACTGCTCTGCGACGTGACGGCCCGGGATCGCACCGCGCCGGGCAGCCCCGATCCGATACTCTCGACAATCGACCGCTCGGATTTCGACGAGCTCTGGCTGTTCGCAGTCGACACCGGCGACGGGCTCGATCCCGAAGACTGCGCGGCGATCGGCCGGTTCCGTGAAGCCGGGCGCGGCCTGCTGGTAACGCGCGACCATATGGACTTGGGCTGCTCGGTCTGCACGCTGGGCGGCGTCGGTGCCGCGCATTTCTTCCACAGCAGCCATCTCGACCCCGATCCCAGCCGCCGGGTGATCGACGATCGCGAGACCGGCTACATCCTCTGGCCCAATTACCACTCAGGCGCGAATGGCGACTTCCAGCAGGTCAGCGTGGTCGATCCGCCCCACCCAGTGCTGCAGGACCGGGGGGCGCCGGACGGGCTGATCCGCTATTTCCCCGCACATCCGCACGAAGGGGCGGTCGACGCGCCCGCCGAAGATCCTGCCGCGCGCGTCATCGCCACGGGCGTGAGCAAGGTGAGCGGTAGACAGTTCAACCTTGTGGTGGCCTTCGAGCCGACGCCGAACGGTGGGCCCGCGATTGCCCAGTCCACTTTTCACCATTTCGCCGATTACAATTGGGATCCGAACAAGGGTTGTCCGAGCTTTGTCAGCGAGCTGCCGGGCGACGGGCTCGCCCACTCGCCGGAAGCGCAGGCTTCGATCCGAACCTATGTGCGCAACCTGGCGCTATGGTTGGCCGGGCGGCCGACCGACGACCGGCAAATGCGCCTCGAGCATGAGCTCGATGAAGCGCTCGAGGAAAGCTTTCCGGCCAGTGATCCACCCGCGATCGGCTAACAGGATACGACATGCTCAAAAACTACGCTTCGTCGGCGATCGTGCCGTGTACCGATCTCGCTCGGGCCAAGGCCTTCTACGGCGAGATACTCGGCCTGCCGCTGATCGCCGATCACGGCAACGGCTTCGTTTTCGCGACCGGTGAGACCAAGCTCAATATCTATCGCAGCGATTTTGCCGGGACCAACCGGGCAGATGCCGTGATCTGGGCGGTCGGCGACGAAATCGAATTAGTCGCCGCCGCCTTGCGCGCTAAGGGGGTGACGCTCGACGAATATCCCGAGGGTTTCGACAAGGTGGTCGAGGGAGTCCATGTCAGGGGGGCGCTAAGCGTGATCTGGTTCAGGGATCCGGACGGCAACATTCTGCACATCACCAGCGGCCACGCGAATTAGTGTCGCCGGAGCCGGTAACGGCGGCTCGATGGCTAAAACCCGGGCGGCAGCCGTACGTTACGAGCGCCAAGGCGATGGCCGAAACATGCCGATGCTCGCGAATGGCCGCTTTTTGAGCCTTCGGTCGAAGCCAACTTCCAGAGACGAGTTCGCTTTGGACCGACGGCTCCTCTCTCGGTGCCCTTGGACAACGGCAAAATCTACGCGGTCTGGGGATATCGCAACCTGAAGCTGGCCGAGTTGAAACCGGACCTGAGCGGAATCGTGCCGGGCAATGAGCGTGAGCTCTTTCCGAAGGACTCGCAGATGGGCGAGGGATCGCACCGCTATAAAATCGGCGACCAATATTTCATCCTGAGCGCCTGGTCGGACGGGCGAATGCGGATGCCCGCGGCGCGGGCGAAGAACATTCTCGGGCCGTGGGAGGTGAACCCCGCGATCAGCGCCGACGAGGACTTCGGCCTGGCGCCCGGAAACCGGCTGGTGAACGATCGGTCCAAGACGGACTTCACGCTCAAGCCGCACGATCCGGCACAGATTGGACGGATGTCGATGCATCAGCCGCCGGGGGCCCGGACAACATCCACACGCCGGGACAATGAAATATGCCCGCCCGGCGCGTCAGACGGCGCCATCCGCCGATGGCACGGGAGCCGCGACCGACAGCAGGCCTGCGGCGCGGAGGTCTTCCCAGAATTCAGGCGGTATCGGCCTGCGCAATAGCGCGATCGTCTCGGCACAGCGCGCCGCACTGCCGATGCCCGGAAGGACCGAGGCGACAGCGGGGTGACCCAGGGGAAACTGCAGCGCTGCGGCCGCGATCAGCACACCGTGACGGTCGCAGACCTCTTCGATCCGCGTCACCCGATCGATGATATGCGTGGGCGCTGCGCCGTAATCGTAACGCAGAGCGCCTGCCCGGCGGGTGCCGCCGGCGAGAAGGCCCGTGTTGTAAGGCCCGCCCGCGATGATCGAGGTGCTCGCTTCCCAGCACCGGTCAAGCAAGTCGAGACTGTCCTGTTCCAGCAGCGTGTAGCGGCTCGCGAGGAGGATGCTGTCTAGCTCGGTTTCGTCCAACACTTGATGGCAGATCGCGGTCTCGTTCACGCCAAGACCAAATGCGTCGATGCGGCCCGCGGCCTTGAGTTCGCGAAGCGCAATCAGGCCGCCGTCCAGGAATTCCGCCAACCTTCGTCCGTGATCGGAACCATGTGCGAATTCGCCGATGTCGTGGACCAGAAGGATGTCGATACGCGCCAGACCGAGCCGCTGGAGGCTTGCGTCGTGCGAACGCATCACACCATCGTAGCTGTAGTCGAATTCGGGTCGGAAGGGCATGGCGCTGTGAAAGCCGCTGCGCGGCCGGGATGTGTCGAGGTCCGCATCGGGCACCAGCAGGCGGCCCACCTTCGTCGAAAGGAGGGCCCGGGAGCGGTCGGCCCGCCTCAGCGTATCGCCGAGGCGGCGTTCGGCCTGACCGAAACCGTAATAGGGGGCGACGTCGAAATACGTCGCGCCCTCGTCCAATGCCACGCCCACCAATGCGTCGGCATCCCACTGCGTCATTCTTTGGCCTCGGTCGCCGAGACTGCTGCAGCCCACGCCTAGGAGCGGCAGCTCGATACCCGTTCGGCCGAGTTGACGGGATTCGATCCTCATGCCCAGTAGGGCCGCCAAGGGTCGCGCAGCCGCATGAGCGCCTCGAGGTAGAAATAGTCGCCCCAGATGCAGCATTCGTCCACGCCGACGCCGTTCGGCCAGTGATACACCCCATGGGCGAGAATTCCGTTCGAGCCCTCAAGCGGCGCGAGGTATCCGCGGTCGAGTTCCGCCACCATGCGAACTGCGGCATCGGCGTATCGCCCACGTGCCGCATCAGAGACCGGAAGCGAGCCGGCAATCTCGAGGAGACCGCACGCGGCGATCGCCGCAGCGGAGCTGTCGCGCATGTCCTCATCGGCGGTGAAGACCAGATCCCAGCAGCAGATGCCGTCGCTCGGCATCCGTTCGAGCAAGTAGTCCGCGAGGCGGCAGGCGAGGTCGAGATAGGCCGGGTCGCCGGTGTGGCGGAAGGCGAGCGCGAATCCGTAGATGCCCCAGGCCTGTCCGCGCGCCCAGCAGCTGTCGTCGGAGAAGCCCTGGTGGGTAGACCCGAAGCGCGGCTTCCCCGTCTGGGTGTCCATATAGAACGTGTGATAGGTCGAGTGATCCGGGCGCACGAGATAGCGGGCTGCCTGGGCGACGTGAGCGTCCGCCGCCCGTCGATACCGATCGTCACCCGTCTCGGCCGCCGCCCACCAGAGCAGCGGCAGGTTGAGGTTGCAGTCGATGATCATGCGCCCGCGCTGATCGGGATCCGCCATGTCTCCCCACGCCTGGATGACCCGCGCCACCGGATCGTATCGCGCGAGCAGGAGGGCAGCCGCGTCCAGCGCCGCCCGCCGCGCGGTCTCATCGCCGGACAGGCGCCAGCCCGCCGTGCACGACAGCGTGTAGAGGAAGCCAAGATCGTGGTGGTCGACCGCCGTGCGAGTGTCGACCCGGCGCGCGAAGCTCGCGATCTGGTCCGTCGCCGCGTCCAGGTGGAGAGCCTGGCCCCGCAGCTGCCACGCGAGCCACAGCATGCCCGTCCAGAATCCGTTGGTCCACTCGACGTTGGCGATCGGCGGATAGAGGCCGCCGACGCTTGAGGGAGCGGGCCATGCGGTGCGGAAGTCGGGCATAGCCCGGTCGAGCCGGGCGAGGGCGCGGTCGATGATGGCGTCGACGTGCGACGGGTTGGAAAGGAAATCAGGCAAGGTGGACATCTGGGCTCCGGTCAGATCGTTTCCGTGCCACCAGCGGTCTGGGGCAGCGGCTCGCGTCCTGCGTGGCGCGCTTTCGCCGTCTCGGGCGGCGTGGGCGACAGCGTGAGGAATGAAAGCAGCCAGAACACCAGGGCGAACGCGGCGATAGCGAAGTAGGTTGGTTGGAAACCGATATGGTCGTAGAGCACCCCGGCGACCGGCGAGAGGACAGCAAGTCCGAGCGAGTGCCCAAAGCTAAATCCCACGAGATACACGGTCGACGCCACCCGCGCCTCGAAATGGTGCGCGATGTAGCGGAACACCGAGACGAGCAGGATAGGCAGCTCGATCGAGTGCAGCATCTTGCACATCGAGATGGTGACGGGGCCGACGGCCAGCCCCGACGCCGCGATACGGAGGATCATGATGCCGCTCGCGATCAGCAGGCCGCGCGTGGCGCCCGTCCGCCGCACGATGATCGGAGCCACGAACATCATCCCCGCCTCGACGAAGATCTGCGCGGAGTTGAGGTAGCCGAACATGGCGTTGCCCATCAGCCGGGTCGGGAACAGTGACGAGAAGTAGAAAGGGAACTGCTGGTCGTAGACCAGGTAAAGGTCGGTGACGCCCAGGATGAGCACCATGAACCCCCAGAACCGGGGCATACGGAGCACGGCAAGCGAATCACCCAGACGCAGAGAGGCACGAGGCGCATCGGACGAGACGCCATCCTGCGTTCTCGCGGCGAAAATGAGCGGAAGGAGCAGCAGTCCGGCGGCGGACGCCATGAAGAAGTTGATTCGCGGATCGAGGTTGTACAGGCGACCCGAGAACAGGGCGGCCGAGGCGAAGCCGAGCGACCCCCAGAGGCGCGCCCGGCTGTATTCGAAGCCGTCCCTGCGGCTGACCCGATCCACGTAGGATTCGACCGCGTAGCTGCCGGCAACGAAGGTGACGCCGATATAGGCACCGCCGACGACGGCGCCCGCCAGGACGTCGGTCCTGAGGAGCGGGCCGTAGACGAAGGTGAAGAAGACGCCAGCAAACACGACGAGGATCGCGATCGCGGCCGGCACGATGCGTCGGAATCCCATACGGTCCGAGATGTAGCCGTAAACGGGCTGACTGATCATTGCCGCGACGAAGTTCGCCGAGAACACGGTGCCCACCTGGACGCCGCTCAGGTGCAGTGTCTGCGTCAGCCAGATCGAAAGCAGCGAAATCGACGCCGCCTGCGCAAAGAAGAAGCAGAAAACGAACGCGCTTAGCAGAATGTAATTGCGGCGGCCCGCCAAGCTTCCCATCCGTCCCCTCGCGCCGCCCGCTGGCGGCTTTTTTGTGATCGATACCAGATCATGCGCCAGGCGGGCGGGCGACGCAAGGGAAGCCTGTCTTCAGAAAGCGTCGTTGCTACGAGCGCTTGGCCTTCACCTTGGGCGCGACACCGATCGATGCTCGCTCGACCAGTTCCAGGTCCGCGTGACGATGCATGATCGAGGCCGCCTCGCCCTCGCGACGTCGGCGGAGGCCTTCCAATGCGAGCAGGATTGCCTGCGCCGCCATGTCCGCGATCGGCTGGTGGATGGTGGCGAGTTCGGGCCAGACTGCAGTGGCGACCGGGGTGTCGTCGAAGCCGGCCACGCTCACGTCGCCCGGGATGGCGAGCCCCAGCCCGTGCGCGACCGCGAGTATGGCGGTCGCCATGTCGTCGTTGCTCGCGAACACCGCGCTCGGCCGCACCTTCGCGTCGAGCAGCCTGCGGCCGGCTTCGAGCCCGCCGCGATAGGTGAAGTCGCCGTCGACGATCCACTCGGGCCGTACCTCGATCTCGGCGTCGGCCATGGCCGCACGGAAGCCTTCCTCTCGCCGCACAGCGGTTGAATGCTTCATGTCGCCCCTAACGAAGGCGATATCGCGGTGGCCGAGGGCGATGAGCCGCTCGGTCATCATCGCAGCACCCTTGTAGTCGTCGATCAGTACCGCCGACGTGTCGGATCGCGGCTTGGCAGTCGTGAAAGCGACCGCCGTGACGCCGCGCTTGCGCAGCATCCTAAGTATCTCCTCGTCGTCGCACAGCGGCGGGGGCAGTATGAGGGCCTCCACCCTGTGCTCGACGAGCTTGCGGACGGCTGCGATATGGGTCGGATGCGTCGCCGTCGGCTCGACGAGAAGCTGGTAGCCAAGCTTTCCAGCCTGCAGGAACGCCCCCATCAGGAAGGCGCTTAGGTTGGACGAGTTCGGGTTCGAATATAGAAGACCGATCTGCAGGTTTCCGCTTCGTGCGGCCCTGGCGGCGAGATTGGGCTTGTAGCCGAGCGCGCGCACCGATGCCATTACGCGCTCGCGCATCTCTCCGCTCACGTGATGACGCTGGTTCACGACCCGCGAGGCGGTCATCGAAGAGACGCCCGCGTGTTTCGCCACGTCATGGATCGTGACCGCCTGGTTCCGGCCTGTTCCCGGCTCGTTGGTCCGCTTCTTCTTGTCGCCCTTCATCGCACCCCCGGTCCTTGCGGCCTGACGTTAGCCGACCTCGGTGCCTAGGACGAGTCGTCGTGGATACCAAAGGATCTTGGCCATCCGCGCGTTGCATAGATCGCCGGACATGCTATTTCCAGGTATCGATATCAGATCCATAGCGAAACGCCACCTGTCCGGTGCGGCAGCCTCGAGGATAAAGAGCGCGGCGCTGAAGCAGAACGAGCTGCCGCAGGTCAGCCCGCCCAATATCTACTCCGGCGCGTCGCACGGCGTGCACACCATGCATGCCGACGAGCTCAACGCAGACGTCCTCGCATTCATCCGGAGTTAGCCGGAACTTCGAAGTTCGGGCGGCGTCACGATGGTCTCAACGCCCGGGGTGGCCAGCGGATGTCTGAGGTTGCGACCTCAACAACCCGGCCAAAAAATAGGGGCGCCCGAAGGCGCCCCATCGGAAAGAGACCTGTCGGCGTCAGCCGCCAAAGGTATAGCGCAGCGTGGCGCCAAAGTTGCGTCCGTTCACAAAATGCTGGCGCAGGATGCGCGTCGCCAGGGCCGGCTCGCCGACATAGCGGTCGGCCGCATTGTTCGTGATGTTCGCCACGCTGAGCGCCAGCGACAGCCCCACCGGGAGCTTCACCGTCACCGATGCGTCCAGAAGGCCATACGCCTTGATATAGCGACCATCGATCGGGTTGGCCGAGATGCCGAACAGCACCGAAGGCGAGCGCCAGGTGTAGACGACACGCGCCGAGATGGTGCCGTTGTCGAAGAAACCCTGAAGAGAGTAATTGTACTTCGAGGTCAGCGGCTGCGGCGTGATCGTGCGGATGCCGTTCAGGACCAGCGGATTCTTGGTATCCGCATAGGTGAACGTCCCGCTGGCGCCGAACTGGTGCAGGAAGTCCGGCACGAAGGGATAGTCGAAGAAGGTCTGAACCGTCGCCTCCACACCCTTGGCCGAGCCCCGCTGCGCATTGATCGTCTGGGTCACGAAATACTGCCCACCGGTGCAGCTATTCGGCACGATCTGCGTATAGGCGGGTGCCGTTGGCACCGTCTGACACGTCGAGATGCCACTGAAGAAGCCATCGATCCGTTTGTAGAAGAAGTCGACCGCCGCATAGTTCACCGGCGACTGATAGTATTCGAACGAGACGTCGTAGCTGTCGGCACGCTGGGGCTTCAGGTTGGGATTGCCGACGCTGCCCGTGCCGTTCGTCGGGTTGACGATGATTGTCGGGTTTAGCGAACTGAGGTCAGGGCGCGTGAGACCCTTGCCGTAGCCCAAGCGGATGATCGCCCGATCCGTGATCTGCGCCTTGAGGTTCACCGTCGGAAGCACGTCCGTATAGGACGAGTTCGTCGAGTTCGGACGGATCACCGGGGTCGGCCCTGTGAGGTCGGTGACCTCGGCCCGGACGAAAGTATCGGTCTTGACGACGCGCACGCCGGCATTGCCCGTGATGAAGTCGTCAAAAAAGCCGAAGTCGGCGACCGCATAGCCGGCATAGGTCTTCTCGCTGAAATAGCGGCGGTTTAACAGATTTTCCGGGATGGCGTCATTTGCCGGAATGCCCGCCGCCGTAAAGCGGTCGCGAACCTGATTTCCGGTAAGACCGTCCGGGCTGTAAACGAGGTAGCCCCCCGAATAGCCGGCCTGGCCGTTCTGGAAATTGTCAGGCGAGAATTCGACGACATCCGGCGCGCTGGTGACCGGAATCGCGTTCGACTGGTTGGCGGTCAGCGCAAGGCCGTTGGTGGTCAGGTATTTTCCACCGTAGGAATAGTTCTTGTAGTGATCGCGCTGCGTGGCGAAACGTCCGCCGAACTTGATGTCCTTCAAGAAACTGTCATCGAAGCGATACTTGAGGTCAAGAGCAACGGAAACGCCGTTATCATTGAAGACCTGATTGGTGCTGTTGGAATACTGCCCATAAACCCACGTCGCGGGACTGGTAAGGTCCGGACCCGCGATAGACAGCTGAGGCACCTTGGTCGTGAGGTCGCGGGTGATGCTCCACGTCTCGCCGGCCTTCGGGAGAAGTGTGACCGACCGGTTGTCCTGGATCTGCCGCGCTTTGATGTAGGAGAAGTCGAAGTTCGCATCGAGATGATCGGTCGGCTTCCATTTGAACCCCGTCGCAACGATGCCGGTTTGGTAGCGATGGTGTTCCTCGCCACCCGTGGTGGATAGGCCCGAATTGAGGAACGTGCCGCCCCCCAGTCGCGCGTTGGCCAGCACGTCGTTGCTGCCGCCGTTCGAGTTCCGGTTCGCCAAGGCTTCGTCGATCGTGAACGGAATGGTCACGAGGTTCTGCACGTAGGCGCTGTCGGCCGTGTTCAGGAAGCGGTAGCGCTGGTGGTACAGGTAATCGTTGTAGGTCCCGTTGACGTAGAATTCGAGTTGCGGACTTGGCTTCCATTGAAAGGCGGCGCTGACACCCATGCGGGTGCGCATATAGTCTTCCTCGTTGTTGTTGTTCGTCTCTGCGACCGCCGAAATGACGTTTGCCCGCTGTGCTGCGGTGAGTGTGCTCGGATCGGCGACGGGAACCAGGACCGACACATCCGACCGTCCGGCATAGGCTTGGTTGTAGGCGGCATTGCCGACATATTCAGCGCTGTTCGCTGCGATCGCGCGCCGCAAGTTCAGGCCGCCGTTGGCAGGATCGTTGTCACCGCGGTTGAACGATTTCGAATAGTTGCCGGAGATCAGGAAACCCATCTCGCCATCGCCCGCCTTCCAGCGCGACGAGCCCAGAAGGAACACGTCGGGCGTGAGCTTCTTGCCAAGATCGTTGTAGTGGCCGCCGAGCGCGACCGTCACGGTCGTGCCCTTGAAGTCCAGTGGCTGGCGGGTGCGGATGTCGACGAGACCGCCGATCGCGCCCTCTATATGGTCGGCCGTCGGGTTCTTGTAGACGTCGATGCCAGCAACGGTGCCGGGCGAGGCGCCCTCGACGTTGAACTCGCGCTGGCCAGCGGTGAAGTAGGCGCGACCGTCGACGCGTGACGCCGTCTGCCCGGTGAGGCCGCGGATGGTGAGGCCACTGCCCTGACCGACGGGCGATGCCGCCTCGCCACCGAAGCGGTAGGCCTGGACACCCGGAACGCGGGTCAGCGTCTCGGCGACGTTGAGATCGGGCAGCTTGCCGATGTCGTCGGACGAGATGGAGTCGACCACCTCGGGCGCGTTGCGCTTGACGGCGGTGGAAGTCTTAAGGCTCTGGCGGACGCCAGTCACCACGATCTCGGCGGCCTGGTCCGCGGTGGGTTGGCTCTGGCTCGCCGCGGCGGCTACGGGCGCATCAGCCTTCTGAGCGAATGCGGGCGTAACGGCGGTCGTGCACAGCAGCACCGCGATCGTCGAAATCTTCGTATTCATCCTATCCCCTCCTCTGTTCTGGTCTTTTGCCAGTGCGGCGAAGCCGAAGCCAACCGAGGAGACGTGGGGCAGCCGCAATCAGCGACGCCCGGTTTCAACACCCTCTCGGCGGTTTCCGCTCTTCCACCGACCTAGATCGGTATTCGAATCTGGTAACGATAACTGACAATCCATGCAATAGGAAATTGTCTGACTTAATTTGAGGTCAATTGCGATGATCGCGTCGAGGCCGCTGAAAAGTCGCCCACCTTGGCGTTTGCAGAAGGTTCTCTGGGGAAAAAGCTGCTCTGACGAGCTTCTACTAGCCGCCAGCGTGACAGATTTGCCATGATCGCGTGCATACGTAAGTCCGCTTGCCATATGCGAAACGGTTGGTATCGTTATCTGATAATTGATATCGACGACGCGCGACGACATGTCGCGCGACCGCGAGAGGAAGCTAATAAGGCGGAAGCGGCGTGCGCCGACCTGCCTCGACTGTAGAACGCCATCCGCACCCGCGGACTGGCGCCGATGGGGAGCGGCAGTGGACTGATGGCGCGCAAGCAGGACGAAGCGACGACGGCCGGAGGCGAGGGGTCTGATGTGACCCGTCGGCACGGGGCGACCGTGCACGACGTCGCCCGGCACGCAGGCGTCTCCTCCATGACGGTCTCGCGCGTCGTCAACGGCGCCAAGGGTGTCCGCGCCAACCTGCGCGAGAGGGTGGAGGCCGCGATTCGCGACTTGAGCTACGTGCCCAACTTGGCCGCCCGCGCCGCGCGGTCGGGCACGGTCAAGCTCGGCGTGCTCTTCAGCAATCCTCGGTCCTCCAACCTCGGCGAATTCCTGATGGGCGCCTTCACCGAGAGCGCTCGTCTCGGCTGCCAGTTGGTCATCGAACCGACGGCCGGTCATCCGCGAGGCGTCGATGCGGTCCGCAAGATCGTCGAACTCGGCGTGGACGGTCTGGTCCTGCCTCCACCGCTCTGCGACGACATGGAGGCGATGGAGGTCCTGTGGAACGCGCAAATCCCCGCCCTCAGCTTCGCATCGGCCGACCCGCGCTCGTATTCCTCCTCGGTGTCGATCGACGACTTCGAGGGGGCACGGAGCTTGGCTCGCCATCTGCTCACGCTTGGCCATCGCGAGATCGCCTTCGTGCGCGGCGACCCGCTGCACTCCACGGCCAGGGCGCGAGAGGAGGGATTCCGCGCCGCGATGGCGGAGGCGGGGGTTCCGCCGAAGGACGACTTCATGGCCAACGGCGACTTCACCTACCGGTCGGGCCTCTCCGTCGGACGCGAGCTGCTCGAGCGCAAGGCGCGAGCCCGCCCTACGGCCGTGTTCGCAAGCAACGACGACATGGCGGCAGCCATCCTGGCGGTCGCGCACGGTCTCGGCATCCGGGTGCCGGGGGAGCTCAGCGTGGCCGGCTTCGACGACACGCCAATAGCCTCCACCGTGTGGCCGCAGCTCACCACCATCCATCAGCCGCTGGCCCAGATGGCATCGGCGGCTGTCGAGATCCTATTCGAGATGGCGCGTCAGCGCCGAACCGGCGAGCGGGTCGAGACGCATCACCGACGTTGCGACTTCACCCTTCAAGTCCGCGGATCGACCGCCAGACTGGACGCATAGGCCTCAGGCGGGCGTCAGGATTATTGCGGCGCCTCCGGAAGCGGCGAGCGTCAGCTCGAGCACATCGTTCGAATCGACCCGGCGTTCCGAGATCATGACCGGCGTTCTCCACGGCTGTTCCGCGGGTTCGCCATCAGAGAATATTCTTGCCGTCCAATGGCCGGCCTTCACGAAAGCGAGCGGGAGACGAAGTTTTCGCCCATCCTCGTTCGTCATGGCTCCGACGAACCAGCGGCTTCCGCTGCGGCGCGCGATCGCGACGTGCTCGCCGATAGCTCCGGACAGCGCGCGGGTTTCGTCCCACGTAGTCGGGCACGCGTCGAACCACTCGAGCGCGTCCCAATTGCCGGTCGCGAACTTGTCGGGTTCGTCATACCAATAGAGCAGCGTAAGCGGACTGTAATAGACCACCGCGGCCGCGAGTTGGTGCGCGTTTGTGGTTTGGTTTCGGTCGAGAGCGTAGCAAATCGTGTAGTCTATCGGGCCCGCGATGCAGCGGGTGAACGGGAGCGTCACGTTGTGACGCGCGGTTGGGAAGTGCTCGTTCCCTCTGACGCCTTCCAACGACAGGTAGTTTGGCCAGGTACGTTCGAGGCCTGCTGGGCGCAAATCGTCATGAAGGCTGACGACGAAGCCAGCGCGACCACACTTCTCCACGAGGCGGTCGACGAACCGCACGTCGCTCTGACGGCCTTCCCACATGAAGCCGAACTTCATGCCGGCAGCGCCCCATCGGCGGTAGGTCGACAGAAGCTGCGGCAACTGGCGCATCGCGGGGACGCGGTCAACGTAGAGCAGGGTTCCGACACCGGCTGCCCTTGCCTCGCGGATCACCCTTTCGATGTCGAGACCTACAACCGGGACGGACGCATCGCTGGGATCGGTGCCGTCACCATACCAGTGCGCGTCGAAGAGGACGTAGGAGAGCTTGCGACGTCTGGCGAATTCGACGCACGCGAGCGCCCGGGCAGTCGTATAGGGTACGCGCACTCGGACCGCCTTGCCGGGCCGGATCCAATCAGTGTTCCCGAGGCGGTTCGGCGCAGCGAACAATGCCGGCAGACCGGCCCTATCGATGAGTTCGACCTGACTGCGCGCAACGGCCACGACCCGCCATGGAGTCGAGAAGGGCACAGCGACATCGAACGACATCTCCGGCGGTGTGTCGCCAGGGCCCGACCAGCCCGTCGCACGACCGGGAAAACGCATCAGATGGGACAGGATGCAGTCTGCCGCCGGACCAGGACGAAACGCAAGGCGGGGATAGTCAAACCGGTCCGCCTCTGCGAGCGAAAGCGCGAGCCCATCGGGCGTCAGGACCGTCAGCGGAAGGTCCGCCATAGGGCCGGCGTCGGAACTGCGTGTGAGCGGGGGATCCGGGACCGGGTCCATGCGCAGCGCCGAGGACTTCAGATACTCCCCCTCGTCTCTGCTGCTCCATACCTTCGATCCCTGCGGCAATGCGAACTCGGTCTCTTCCGCGGATAGGCGGATCACCGCCTTTGCAGCCGTTTCGATCCTGTACCGGAGCGCGAAACCATGATCGTGCACCCGGATGATCACAGCAAAGCTGACCTGACGACGCGCGTCCCGAAAGAGCGCGGTCAACTCCTCGTAGCTTTCGTCGTATCTCGCGGCCGTTCCATAGGGTGGGGTCCAGACGCCACGGTGGCTTGCCCGCGACTGTCCGGTCAGGCTTGCATTCGGGCCCAGCAGCGAGCCGTCCTGAAGACGCAACGCCAAGCTTCCTTCGCGAAGCACCGAGCGCCCTTCGAAGGAAGCACTCCAGCGCGGCGGCAATTCCGGACGGGCCAGGTGCAGTTCGAGACGAATGCGTCCGTCTGGGGACCGGACCACCAAGCCGTGGGACACTTTCCCTTGGGCTGGGATCGCCAAAGCCGATCCGATCGCGGCCGTACCCAGACCGGCAAGAATGTCGCGCCGTCCGACTACCAGGTTCGTGTCGCCCATCTTTAGCCCTCCTCACCGGTCGATATGTCCGCCTGGCTTCCTTCGATCGTGCTGATATCGATATCCGTCAGGATCGCAACCGACCGCGCCTGTCGAACGGAAGGACGTGGCCCATGTGGCGCACCCCTCTCTCCGTCGGCGACGTTCTGGCGGATGACAATCCGAAGATCCATTGATATCGATAACTTATACCTGCACGATCTGCAGGGTTGGACGATGCGGCGAGTCCCGACGGTCGGCGCAACCCAACGATGAGAGAATGGAGAGGGGCACGTCTTGGCCGGCAGCATCGACCGCTCGTCCAACCCGTCGGGTTCCAACGTCATCATGTTCGTGCGCATCGCGGGGACCCGCTTGACCGGGCCTTCTCCCGACCTGCTCGCCATCGGACCGAACGTCTCGGGGATTTCCTATCGATGAGCGACAACGCCGGCCACCCTAGCGTCCGTGACAGGAGATGCCGGTCGGTCCCACCTCAGTTACCGATCCTGAACCAGTCGAAATCGGCATGGCCGGCCTTCGTCGCGACCGCTGCTGGCGTTCCATAGGGCGCCGTTGCGAAAAGCCCGATCTGCGCGCCGACCCACTTGCCCGCGGTCCCGATGAACGCACCGCCCAGATCGATGAAATGCTCTCCATCGAGACTATAGCTGAACCGCACCTTCGGCTCGACCGCCCGACGCATCGCCGGCTGATCGAATTCCGGATCCTTTGGCGGCTCCAACGCCTCCTCGACGGGCTCGACCCGCATCTTCAGCCATACCTGGCCGGTCGGCACCAAGGGTCCCCAAGCCTTCGTTTCCCCAGCCGCGCCCGACGAGGCCTCGACGACGCGGGTTCCGTCGGCGGTTCTTTCAAGACCTATGAAGGCATAGGTCTGGCCTGCGAGAGCAAGTCCGGTGCGCTCACCGACATGCTCAGCCGAGAAGACGACCTTCGCAGTCGCGGAAAACCGGACAGCGGGCAGCTTCTGCGACAGCAGGTTCCCGGCTTCATAGAGATCGGCCGGCGCCGTGACCGACTTGAGACGCAACGATCCATCGGCAATCGTCCACCAGTCGCTGGCGGGATTGCTGTTCCACTGCCATCCAAGGTGCGGCCTCGCCTCAAACTCATCGCTCGCTTGCGGCGTGCGGATCGGCTGAAGTGGGACGCGCGGCTTTGCGTGCGTCGTCACGGGTTCGCCCCGACCGTCGCCATCGGGATCGGCTCCGATCACCGGCCAGCCGTCGCGCCACGCCATTGGCTCCAGGTGGACCACCCGCCCATAGCCGTCGCGATCCTGGAAATGGATGAACCAGTCCTCGCCCTGTGACGTAGTCACCCATGCGCCCTGGTGAGGACCGTTAACGTCGGTCGTTCCCTGATCCATGACGTTGCGCGCTTCGTAGGGACCCTCGATGTTCCTGGATCGGAAGACTCCCTGCCACCCCTGCTTCACCCCGCCGGCAGGCGCGAAAACGTAGAACCACCCACCGCGCGCGTAGAGCTTGGGGCCCTCGATCACGCTCCAACGGCGAGCGCCATCACGGGTCTCGACGGGAGCGAGGTCCTTGCCATCGATGATGACTCGCCCCTCCCCGACCACATGGCTGCCGTCGGCACTTAGCCGGTTGAGCGTGATGACGTTGTTGAAACCCGCGCGGCTTCCGGCCCACGCGTTCACCAGCCAGCCGCGTCCCCGATCGTCCCAGAACGGTGCGGGATCGATCGCCCCCTTGGCATCCCACACCAGCGTTGGTGAAGACCAGGGCCCGCGCGGATCCTTGGCCGTGACGCGGAAGATGCCGTGATCGGGATCAGGATAGTAGATCACGAACAGGCCGTCGCGATGGCGGATCGTGGGGGCCCAGACGCCACCGCCCCTGCGCGGCGTCGAGAATTGGGCGGCCGGTTCGAGATTGTCGAGGGCGTGGCCAACGATCGTCCAGTTTACGAGATCGCGCGAATGCAGAATGGGCAGCCCGGGAACGTTCGTGAACGAGGACGAGACCAGGTAGAAGTCCTGTCCCACCCGCACGACGTCGGGATCCGAATAGTCGCCGGCGAGGATCGGGTTACGATAGGTGCCGTCACCGAGGTCCGGCTGCCACGGCGCCGCGCCGGCCGGCGCGGATACAGCGAGCACCGCTGCCAGGGCGCGCGCGAGCGTCACCGCGACCGCACGTTCGTCGCGAATGGCCCGACCTTCACGGCCTCGGGATCCCGTAGATCTATCCGGCGGCCCGCGATCGTTACGTTGTCGAGCAGCACATCGTCGACGCCGCGCTTGGCATCGTAGCCGCCGATCACCGATGCACTCGGCATGCCGATGCCGGAGTAGGAGACGTTGCGCAGGACGACGTGCTGTATGCCGCGGCCCGGGCTGGTGTTGTACTTGCCGTTGAAGCCGACGCGGAAGTTGAAGAGCTTGCCTTCCTCGATCCGGTCGACCCGGATGTTGCTGAACGTCACGTCGCGGACCAGGTTGGCGTCGCCGGCTAGGATCGCCATCACGCCTTCGAACTCGGGATCGTCCTCGTCGAGGTCGACCACGTCGATGTTGTCGAATGTCACCCGTTCGATCGTCTCGGGATCGATCGAGTTGCCATGAATGCCGATGAACATGGCGTGCGCGATGTCGGCCCAGAGCGTCGAGTTGGTGACGCGGATGTCACGCGAGTCGCCGTAGATTTCTCCACGATGCGCATAAACCGTCACGCAGTCGTCGGACGTGCGCAGAAACAGGCGGTCGAGCGTGACCCGCTCCGAACTGTAGATGTTGATGCCGTCGGTCCACTGGCCACCGGCGATGCCCTTCACGTCGGCGATGCGGACGTCCTTCGACATGACCGACCGACCGACCCCAGCGTCGGCCTGAGTCACGATCGGCCCTTCGACGGTCACGTTCTGCGACTTCTCGATCAGGAACTGTGCACCCTTGCCGCCGGTCGGCGGAAGGATAAGGCCATGCCCGAGGATCTTCACGTCGTGCGCGTCGCCCACGTGGAAGGTGCCGAGCATGACCGCACCACCGTCCATGTACACCGTCTCGCCGGAACGCACCTCGAACGTCCCGCCGCCGCCTTCGGGAACATGGAGGCCGGGGCCGAAGCGCCTGACCGAGGGCCCTTCCGGCACCGGCACGGGAGCGCCGGCGAAGACGTGGAGGTTGTGCAGGTGGTCGTCATCGAAGAAGACGGCGAAATTCTGGGGATGGTCCAGCGTAAGGTAGACCTTGCCATCACGGACTACCGGCTTCGGGGCGCCTGCACGCGGGCCGATCGCCACCTTCGAGAACGTCCCGTTGTTCTTCTGTATGAGCACCTCCACCGCTCCGGTGAAGTCGAAGTAGACCATCGAAGCGTCCTGACGCTGATCGAGATCGACCATGACCTTCCATTCGTAGAGGTCCTTCCACTCGCCGCCGGGCGTGCGGGCCTGTACCGTGAAGTCGTCGTTGTGGTCCGCGTATAGAAGGGCTGGTGGGACCTGATAGGTGAAGAGGTCGCCCGCGGACGCAGCCGTGGCATGTCCGAGTACGAGCATCGCCAATCCAAGAAAGCTGTGCCGCATTTGGCCTCCCCGTTTATCTTTTGAATCCCGCTCTGATATCGATACCTGAGCAGAATCACAAGGCGATTGGATTGCAAAGGACTACCAGCGGGCGCCCGTGATGCCGGCGAAGTGAGCCCGAGACAACGAGGCGGCGCTGCGCGTCATGAAGAAGGGGCTGAAGCGCCATGGCTCTCCGGATGCTATCACCCCCCGACGGTCTACGATCCTACCGGGCCGCACTGAACGAGCTCGGGAACACCGAGAAGCAAGAGGTCGGATGTTGGACCAACAACAGGGTGGAAAACTGCCACCTCTGGTTCCAACGGCGCGAACGAGCGATGCTCAGATTTCAACGGATGAAGTCGCTGCAGAAGTTCGCCCTTGAGCAGATCATCATCCCGCTCCGGCAGTTCGACGCGGTGGTCGTCAGCCAGCAGGTGCGGGCGATCACTTTTCCGCCTCTATGAGCGGACGTGCACACAATCCCATGCAAGTCGCGGCCCCGCGTTGAACTAAGTGTCCGATTACAACCACCAACGAGCGGATGGCCGCAGATAGAGAGATTATCGCCGGCCCAATGCCGGAGACGGAACCGTGCTATGGAGCCGCCGACGGTGGTTTGTCCCGCGCTATGCCCATCATCACGACGGAGGAGATCGGATCGCGGCTGCGGCGCGCGGGTGCGCGCGGCAATCCGATATGGCTGTGGCCCGAGGTGGATCGAGCGCGGCGCCAAGCGGCAATGGAACAGCTCGCAACCGCGACGCATCAAGTCCTGGCTGGGGATGCGGCCGAACTGACCAGCGACGCCGCAGCAATCGGGCTTGCCGGCTATGTGTCGGGCATGGGGCCATTACTCGGCTGGTGGGTCGACCGCGGGCTGATTTCCGCTCCAGATGCGATTGCCGCGACTCTACGTGAGCATCTGCGCCACAATCGCGACCGCGCGGGGCGGTTGCGCCTGGCCTGTACCGCGATCACCGCCGCACTCGATTCGGCCGGAATCAAATCAATAGTGCTCAAGGGACTTCATACCGAAAGCGCGTATTTTCCCGCTCCCGGAACCCGCCCCGCATCGGATATCGATCTCCTGGTCGAGCGCAGCAAACGGGCCGCGGCCGAGCGGGTCCTATCGTCCCGCGGTCTTGTGCCGGCATCGCGCGGCACGTTCGAAAGCAGCTGGCGAGAGAGAGCTGCCGCGACTCAGCCAGCGTCACTCTATCTGGTCCATCGCGACGATCCCTGGACCGTCGACCTCCACCACTCCCTCGACATCGCTCCAGCGCCTGGCGCTCCGATCGCACGGCTAGATCTCGGTCAGCCGATGCAGAGCGGGCGCCGCTGGGCCGGCAGGGAAGCTGGCTACACGCTCGACCAGCCGCTGCTCGCCTTGCACCTCGCGGTCCATGCCGGGCACGGGCTGCACAATCTGACCTTGTTGCGGTTGGTCGAACTGGTGCTGGTCATTCGCAATGATACGGCGTCGGGTCGCCTGTCGTGGCCCGACTTCGCAGCGCTCGCTACCGCCGCCGACACCTTCGGCTACGCTTATCCCGCGTTGGCCTTTGCTGAACAGCTGGCCCCCGGGACGATACCTCGCCATATCCTGTCGGAAAGTGCGCGTGCGGCGTCGCGCCGCGCGGTGGGGATCGTCCGGCGCCTCACCCCGGCGACTGCCCAACGCATCGGGCGGCCGTCCCTGGCCATGCATTTCATGTGGACGCGCGGGATGGAGGGCTGGGCTCGGCAGATCGCCGCCGATCTCGTCCCGCACGCATCGCTCCGACGCAGCCTTGAAATCTATCGCGCGCGCGCCTGGCAGTTACTCGGCAGCTTCGGTCGCGACTGACTCCGCGGAGGGCCGCAAATGCCCGTAGAGCTGATCGTCGTCCGGCACGATCCGCGCGAGTTTACGGATGCGGCGCAGGAAATGCGGCTCGGCATAATCCTCGCGCGCCCAACGCCGCCGCGCCGCGATCTGCCCCAGCGCCTTGCCCCAGCCGCGCGTGCGGCGATCGTGGACCGAGGGGAAGCGGCTCTTGAGCACCAGTTCGAAATCGTCGACCCGCGTCTTCAGCCGTTGCTCGAGCCACGGCGTGTGCGGGTTTTCGTGCGTCATCCATGTCACCCATTCGGGCTCGATCCATTCCTCGAGCGCCTCGGGCGTGCCCGCCAGCGGATCGATATCGCCATAAGTGTCGCGGCGCTGCGGCGTCGGCGTGTAGAAATAGCTGATCAACTCCATCGCCGGGTTGATGACCTTCAGCTTGCGGATGAAGGTCAGCGTATTCTCGATCTCGCGCTCGGGCTCGTCGGGATCGCCGAACACGAACGAGAATTCGGGGATGATGCCATGTTCGCGACACTTGGCGGCGGTCTGCACGATCTGATCGGTGGTCGTGCCCTTGTTCATCTTCTTGAGGATTTCGTCCGACCCGGATTCGGCGCCGCAGAACACCATCGTCAATCCGGCTGCCTTCAGCTTGCGCCAGGTGTCGTCGGAAAAGCGCGTCAACGTGTCGACCCGCGCTTCGCACCACCAGCGCAGCCCGAGCGGCGCGAAGGCGTCCGCGATCTCGCGCGCGTGCGGTTCGTTGAGGAAGAAATTGTTGTCGTAGAAATGGACCGAATCCATCCCGTAGTCGCGCGACAGGAAACGGAGGTGCTCGGCCGTGCGGGCGGGTGACTGGACCTTCTCGCGCCGCCCGAACACCGAGATCACGCCGCAGAAATTGCACCCGAACGGGCAGCCGATCGACGCCTGATAGACTCCCGATTTGCGGCCGAGAAAGGTCGGGTGGAGATACTGGGCGACGTCGATCTTGTGATAGGGCGGCTCGGGCAGATCGTCGGGACCGAGCCAGATCCGCTCGGGCGCCTTGAAATGGGTCCCGTCGGGCTCGCGGAAAGCGATACCGGCGATCGTGCGCGGATCGCGCTTGCCCTCGATCGCGTCGAGCAATTCGGCGAAAGCGTTCTCCCCCTGCCCGCGGATCGCCCAATCGACATAAGGCGCGTTGAGCACCGGCTCGGGATAGAGGCTGCCGAAATTGCCGCCCCAGATGATGGGGATGGCGGGGAAGCGTTGCTTGAGCGCGCGCGACAGCGGCACCGCGCTGACCAATTGCGGGCCCGGCATCACCGTCAGCGCGATCGCGGTGACCGGATCATTGCCGCCAGCGCGCGTCTCGACCCAGTCGCAGATCGCCGCAAACAGGTCGATATGCGGCAGATTGCCGTCGACGATCTCCCAACTGCGATGTGCCGGCAGTCCCGCACCGACCGCCATCACCGATAGTGGGAAACGGCGGTTGCCTGGGCGCGTGGCGCGTGGATTGACCAAGAGGATCATGGCCGTTCGGCGACCCAGAGGTCGAACCGCGATGGCACGCGTGCCCGCCGCAACGCAGCCTTGATTGGGCGCAGTTCATAGCTGATTGGATACAATATCCAATGTCGCCGCCAATCGAGCTCAGGCGCCGCGGCCAACCGATCGCGGGTGAGGAATTCGATGAATGGCAGCCCAAGCAGGCTATCGGCGCGCGCGCCGAAATGCTGCGCCGCCTGCGCGCGTTTCTCGGCGACCATCGCCAGCCCGTCGCGCTCGCGGGTGTAGAAGGGAGAATCGAGGATGATGATCCGGCCGCCCGGCCGCGTCACGCGCACCGCCTCCGTCAGCGTCGCCGACAGGTCGGTCGCATAGTGTAACGCGGCGTTGAACACCGTCAGATCGGCGCTCGCCGCATCGAGCGGGATGGCGTCGAACGAGGCGGTGATGCGGTCGATCCCGCCTGGTGCCCGCGCGACGAAAGGTGACCCGGCCCCCAACCCATCAACCGCGTCGTCGCGGATGTCGATCGCGATGGCATGATGCCCTTCGAGCGCGACACGATAGCTCAGCCAGCAATTGCCCGCGCCGAGATCGAGCATGGTGAGCGCGCCTCGCGTCGCTGCAAGCGGTCGCACGATCCGCGCCATCAATGCCTCGAAACTCCGCGCGCGCACCGCCCATTGCGCGGCAAACGGGCCGTCTTTCAGATAGGGCAGGCTGAGCAGCGCGTCCCCGGCATAGCCCCTGCCCTCCGCGGCACGATGCTCGGCATAATCGGCCGCGAATTGGGCAAGCGCCGCCTCGGTCACGCCGCCGCCTCCGTCCGCACGAAGCGATAGAGGATATGGTCGCCGAATATCGCCAATGGCCGCCCCAGCGCGTCGTCGAGCGCATCGAGCCCGGCCAGCAGATGCGGGTGGCGCGAGATCCACGGCTCGGCTGCGCTCGGCGGGACGAACACGCCGATGCCCTGGCGCCCGGCGGGCTCGAACCAGGGCGACAGCGCAGCGGCGAGATCGCGACGGCGATGATAGACCACGGTGAAATCATGCCCGTTGAGCCGTGCCGGCACTGGCCCGCGCACGCGGCGGCGGAACATGTTGCGCGGGCGCCCGCGCAGCGCCTCGACCAGCATCTCGCCCGGGCAGCACGTCCCGAACACCACCAGCAGCGCCGACGCCCCCGGGCGCAGCAAGCGCGCCAGTCCTTGCCCGACCGACGCGAGATCGGCGACGCAATTGAGCCCGGCAAAGGTCGACCAGGCGCCGTCGAACATACCCTCGATGCCGGAGAGATTCTCGGCCGGCGCGACCTCCGCGGCGAGCATTGGGCGCCCGGCGAACTTGGCCGAGGCGACACCGACCATCGCGGGCGATGGATCGGTCATCAGCACCTGATAGCCGCGCCCGGCCATCCACAAAGCATCGTCCCCGGTGCCGCCGCCGAGCTCGATCAACCGCGACCGCGGCGCGAAGGTCGCCGCCAGCGTCTCGCGCACCGCGCGGCGCTGGGCGGCGACGCTGAGCCATGGGGTGAACCGCGCGTCGAACCCCTCGGCGATCGAATCGAAGGCCAGAGCGGCGGGCGACAGGTCGCGCACGGACATGCGTCAGGACCCGACGGCGAGGCGGAACGGGCTCGGCGACCGATGATCGTGCGTCAGTTCCTCGAGCCGCACCCAGGCCGCATCGTCGCGCACGCCTTGTTCGACCTCATGGTGCAGGAGGTCACGGATCTTGCGGTAGAAGGTGGTGTCGTAGGTGCCCTGGAACAGCATCGCCAGGTCGCCGGTATCCTTCCAGTTACGCTGCCGGCCAAGTTGCGCGCGGACCTGCTCGTAGAAATCGGTGCCGGGCAAAGGATAGGAAACCGACACCCCGATCTCATCGGGCGCCTCGTCGCGGATCAGGTCGCGGGTCGCGATCAGATCCTCCCACCCTTCCGACGGATAGCCGAGCTGGATGAACCAGCAAGCCTTGATGCCATGCGCCTGGAGCGTCCGCGTCGCACTGCGCGCGGCCTCGACATTGCTACCCTTGTCCATCGCGTCGAGAATCTTCTGTGACCCCGATTCCACGCCCAGCCACACCTCTCGCGCGCCCGCTTCGGCCAACGCCGCCACGCTGTGTTCGGTCATCAGGTTGACGCGCGATTGCATGGTGAAGGGGATCGCCGCGTCGGCGCGGCGAACCTCGTCGGCGAACGCGCAGGTCCAGTCGATATCGAGGCCCAATATGTCGTCGGTGAACCACAAATGATCCGGCGCGACGTCCCGCTTCAGCCGCGCCATCTCACGCACCACGTCTTCAGGCGATCGCACCGTGTAGCGGCGGCCGAAGGTCGGTTTCGCGCACCAATTGCAGGCATAGGGACAGCCACGCGACGTCGCGATGTTCCACGAAAACTCACCATGCGCGCCAGTCCAGGCGGCGCGATAGGCGGCGATATCGAGCAGATCCCAGGCCGGGTGCGGCAAGGTATCGAGATCCTGCTGCGCACGCCGCGGCCGGGTCGCGCCGGGATCGGGCAGGATCAACCCGGCAATATCGCCAATCTCACCGATGCCGCGTTCCCAATGGTCGACCAGTTCGAGCACCGCGCTCTCGCCCTCGCCCAGCACTACGGCGTCGGCGCCCGCGCCCAGATACATGGCCGGATTGTCGCTGACGTCGGGCCCGTTGGCAGCGACGCGGCAGCCCCGCGCGGCGGCCGCGCGGATCATCGCCAGCGCGGTGTCGCGGCGCACCGTGGTGCACATCTTGGTCAGGAAATTGAAATTGTCCTCCATGACGACGACCGCCTTGGGACGGACCGTGTCGAGCATCGCCTCGAAGCGCTCGATGCCGGGTTCGAAGGTCGCGTCGAACAAGGCGACCGCATGCCCTTCGCGCCGCACCAGGGCGGCGGCGATCAGCGTCGAGAGCGGAGAATAAGGCCGCATTCTCGATTGTTGCTTGGCGTCATGAACCATGAAGTTCGAATGGGAGAACAAAATCACGCGGCGTGCGCCTTTCGGACGCCGCCGACGGGCTCGCGAACAGGGGACGGATTGGTGCAAGACGAGGCCGGATACTGCCACCTGACGCTGTTTGGCATTGCGACCCTGATCATCGCCGACGATCCCCGTTTGCTCGCGACCGCTCGGGCGGCCCTTGTCGACTGGCTCATCGAAGCGCCGATGCCCGAACCGGAAATCACTCTCCGGCTCGCGCGCGACGACGGGCCTGCCGATTGGGTAAGTCCGGCGATCCGCGTCGAAGGTTCACGCCTGACGATCGAAGGCGAAGGAATCCGCGGAGAGGCAGATGCGACGACCGGCGCGGCGCGATGTCGAGTGCCGGCGCGGTTGATCGATGCGTCCGGTATGTTGGCCGATCAGATCCTCGACCCGCTGCTGCTGTTCCTGGCGACGCGGCGCGGGCGGACGCCGGTTCATGCGTCGGGCGTGATGATCGGCGATACGGTGATGGTGCTCGCGGGCGCCAGTGGGTCGGGCAAGAGCACGCTCGCGCTCGCCGCGATGGCGCGCGGCCTGGCGGTGCTGTCGGACGACACGTTGTATGTCGAGCACGGCGCGCGCCTGCGCGTCTGGGGAGTGCCGCGACCGATCCACGTCTTTCCGCGTGACGCGCCGCCCGGGGATCAAGAAACCCGCTTGCGCGGTGGCAAGGTGAAGCAGGCTGTCCAGCTCCCGGCGGGCCCGCGATATGCCGATCACTTGACGCTGGTCGTGCTCGCGCGCGGCGACACGCCGGCACTCGACGCGATCGCGCCCGAGGAAGCGACGCGGCATTTGGCTGAACTCGAACCCGGCTTCGATTTGTTGCGCGAGGAATCGGCAGCAGCCGTCGCTGCGCTCGCGTCGCGCGGCGCGTGGCGGCTCCGGCTCACCCAAGATCCCGACGCCGCGATCGCGCTGCTGCAGGAAGCGTTCGGGTGATCCGCGTCACCCAGATCGGCATCGTTCGCCCGCGCGAGAAGATCGACCCCGATCGCCTGCTCGCCGACTGGCCGACGCTCGCCGACATCGCCACCGCGACGCAGCGTGCCGGCGCCGAGGTGACCGTAATCCAGTCGTTCCATCGCGATGCCGAGATCGTTCGCGACGGAGTGCGCTATCGCTTCGTCGCCGAACCCGCGCTGCCCGGCCGCGCGACCGGGCTAATGCCCGGTCGGCTGGCGCGCGCGGTTCGGGCGGCCGCGCCGGACGTGCTGCACGTGAACGGACTCGATTTCCCTCGCCACATGCGCGCGCTGCACCGGCTCGGCATGCCGATCCTGGTGCAGGACCATGCCAGCCGCGCGGGCGCTGGTGGAAACAAGCGGCGCCGTGCGCTGGAGCATATCGCCGGCATCGCCTTCACCACGGCCGAACAGGCTCGGCCGTTCGTCGATGCCGGCGAGCTGTCGCCAAACGTCCCGGTCTTCGCCGTGCCCGAAAGCTCGACGCGGTTCTCCCCGGGCAGTCAGGCGACCGCGCGCGCCCGGACCGGGATAGAGGGCGATCCGGCGGTCCTGTGGGTGGGTCGGCTCGACGACAACAAGGACCCGTTGACGGTCCTGGCGGCGATCGAGATCGCGGCGCACGACCTTCCCCACCTGAAACTGTGGTGCTGCTTCCACGAACAACCCTTGCTGGCCGAGGTCGAGGCGCGGATCGCCGCGTCGCCCGCATTGGCCGGGCGCGTCCACCTGCTGGGCCGCGTGCCGCATGCGCGGATCGAGACATTGCTCAACGCCAGCGATTTCTTCCTGCTCGGCAGCCATCGCGAAGGATCGGGCTATGCCTTGATCGAAGCGCTGGCATGCGGCGTCACGCCGATCGTCAGCGACATCGCACCGTTCCGAGCGATCGCCGGATCGATCGGCGCGCTCGTTCCGGTCGGCGACGCGGCGGGATTCGCCCGCTCGCTGGTCGCGCTGGCACGGCAGGATCGCCTGGCGTTGCGACGTCGAGCCGTCGAGCATTTCGAGGCGCATTTGTCGTTCGACCGGGTCGGCGCACAGCTCTGCGCGATCTATGCCAAACTGATCGAGCGCGAGCGATGAAGATCGCGATCGTCGTTCCTGGCGGCGTCGACCGGTCGGGCACGCGCCGGGTAATTCCCGCCCTGCTCTGGCTGATAGAACGCCTGGCGGTGGAGGACGAGGTCCATGTCTTCGCCCTCCAGCAGGAGAAGCTCCCCGCGCGATGGCCACTGCTCGGTGCCCAGGTCCATAATGCCGGCGCGCGGCCGCGCCGCCTGCGGACGCTCGGCCAGATGCTGGGCGAACATCGCCGCGGCGGGTTCGACGTCGTCCATGCTTTCTGGGCGGGCGGGCCCGGCGTCGCCGCGGCCCTGTTCTCCCGGCTCACTGGCGTGCCGGTGTTGCTGACGCTCCCGGGAGGCGACCTCAGCGCGATGCCCGACATCGGCTATGGCGCACGGCTGACCCGGCGCGGGCGCTTCTGGGTCGACCTGGCGCTTCGACAGGCGACGCGCGTGATCGTGCCAAGCGAGTGGATGCGCTCGCAAGCCGCCGCTTTGGGAATCAACGCAACCTGCATCCGCTACGGCGTTTCGCTTGACCAATGGCCGACACGCATGCCGATCCGTCGCGTGCCGGGCACACCACTTCGCATCGTCCAAGTCGCCAATCTCAATCGGGTGAAGGACCAGGAGACGTTGCTCGGCGCCATGCACATACTGGCTACGCGCGGCGTGGCGTTCGAGGTCGACGTAATCGGGCTCGATACGCTGGATGGCGCGGTGCAGCGGCGTTGCCGCGAACTAGGACTCGCCGATCGCGTGCGCTTCCACGGTTTCGTCGAACACGCTGCGGTGCGCCCGTTCATCGAGCACGCCGACCTGGTGGTGGTGAGCTCGCGGCACGAAGGCGTGCCGATCGCCACGCTCGAGGCCGCGGTCGCGGGTGTGCCGACGGTCGGGACGTCGGTCGGCCAGATCGCCGATTGGGCGCCGGATGCGGCGATCGCTGTCCCGATCGGCGACGCCGAGGCGCTAGCCGATGCGATCGAGCGGCTGGCGGGCGACGAGGATGAGCGCCTGCGCCTCGCCGCCAACGCCCAGGCTTTTGCGGTAGAGCATGATGGCGACGCCTTCGTCGCCGCGATGCGTATCCTTTATCGCGCGTTCGCGCGGGAATAGCCCCAGGCTAGGCTCATCAAATGCGGCCAGTCCGGAAGCGACCCAATTGCGGACGTGCCAAGAACCTATAAGATACAGGAATGTATGATCGGACATTTGGCTGGCGGGACGAACTCAAAGCTATCGTCATCTTCAGCCTTCTTGCCCTCGGTCTTGCTGGGGCATTTGTCTGGATAAGGTCGGCACCGCAGACCTACGAAACAGCGAAAGTAGTCCGGTTCGGGACTTATGCCGACAATCTGGGGAATCATCCGACCCTGGTCGTGGCTACTAGCGACGGAACCGAGCGCCAGATTGAGACGACGCCAGAGCTGTTGAGGGACTGCAAGGCCGGCAGCAACATCAAGTTGATCGTGTCGCCGCGTCACTCCGAAGTCGCGCCAGCGGGCTGCCAATAGCCGGTTCTCGCGACGACCGCTTTCCACCCATTTTCAGACGCCCTCGTTTTTGGCTCACCACCTAAGCCACGGTGGCGACCGGCATCGTCGGTAGCGTCCCGGCTTCGCGATAGACCCAATCGGCCACCCCGCCCTCGCAGCGGAATTCGGGCACCAGCTCGGTCAGCGCCGCGATCAGCTGCCCGCGGCTGGCGGCATCGAGTACGTTTTCGAGCCGATCGAGCCGGGCATGGAGCGCGTCGATCGGCAGGAAGCCCTCATCGGCCTTGAGGATGCGCGGGTGATCGGTCGGTGCGGGATCGTTGCCGATCAGCAATTCCTCATAGAGCTTTTCGCCTGGCCGCAGCCCGATCTCGGCAATGTCGATGTCGCCGCCCGGATTGTCGATGTTGCGCACCGCCAGCCCAGCCAGTTCGATCATGTTGCGCGCCAGGTCGAGAATCCGGACCGGCTGTCCCATGTCGAGCACGAAGACGTCGCCGCCGCGCGCCATCGCGCCGGCCTGGAGCACCAACTCGGCCGCTTCAGGCACCGTCATGAAATAGCGCGTCATGCGGCGGTCGGTCAGCGTCACCGGGCCGCCCGCCGCGATCTGTTGCCGGAACAACGGCACGACCGATCCGCTGCTCCCCAGCACATTGCCGAACCGCACCATCGAGAAATTGGTCCCCGGCGACACCTGATTGAGCGCCTGGAGCACGAGTTCGGCGGCGCGCTTGGTCGCCCCCATCACGTTGGTCGGCCGCACGGCCTTGTCGGTGCTGATCAGCACGAAATCGCGAATGCGCCAGCGCGCCGCCGCGCGCGCCAGTGTCCAGGTACCGAATACGTTGGTCCTGATGCCCTCGGCCGGATTGTGCTCGACGAGCGGCACGTGCTTGTAAGCAGCGGCGTGATAGAGCGTATCGGGCCGCCACGCGCCGATGATTTCGTCCATCCGCGCGCCGTCGCAAACCGACCCGAGCAAAGGGACGACCTTGAGCGATGGATAGCGCGCGGCGAGCTCGCGGTGGATCTCGTACAGTCCGAACTCGCTGATCTCGACCAGCAGCAGCGCCGCGAGGTCGCGCCTGGCGAGTTGGCGGCATAATTCGCTGCCGATCGATCCTCCCGCCCCGGTGACCATCACGACCTTGCCGTGAATGTGACCGTGCATCAGCGCGACGTCCGGTTCGACCGAGGCGCGGCCGAGCAGATCCTCGATCTCGACGTCGCGCAACTGTGTGACTTCGACCCGACCGTGCGCGATGTCCATCAACCCGGGTAGCGTCCGGATCCGGGCGTTGGCGCTGAGCGCGTCGGCGATGATCTGATTGCGCCGCGCGCGTGAGGCGGACGGCACCGCGAGCAGGATTTCGTCGGCGCCGAGCCGCTCGACCACCTCGGCGATCCGCGCCGGATGATGGATCCGGCGCCCGTCGAGTACGCTGCCGATCAAGGCGGGGCTGTCGTCGAAATAGCCGACCACCGCCATCTCACTGCTTTGCGCGATCGCGGCCGAGAGCTGGCGCCCGGCCGACCCCGCGCCATAGATCAGCACGCGTCGGTGCGGCGCGCGGCCGGCACCCGCCACGTCGAACAGCCAATAGCGCGCGAGCACGCGCGATCCGGCGATGCCCACGAACAGCAGGATCGGCTGTATCAGCACGATCGTGCGCGGGATGCCGAACACGCTGATCACGGTGAACACGGTCGCGAACGGCAAGGTATAGATCGCACAGGCGCGGGCGATGTTGACGATCGCGCGGATGCCCGCCTGGCTGAAGATCTCGCGATACAGGCCCAATGCCCAGAACAGCGGAAGAGCGATCGCGATCGACACCGCGACCAGCAAGCCGAACGGCGTGTCGCGTTCGGGCCAGAAACCCAGCCGTAGGATAACCGCGGCATAGCAAGTGATCGCGCACAGGCAGCCGTCGACCAGCATCGCAATCCAGCGCTTGGTCGGACGCGGCCGCGACACGGCAAAATGGCGCAGCGCCATGAGCGGCCGCGCCAGAGTCACGACAGACTCCGTTGCGGCAACCGGGGAAGTGCGATCGTGTCCAAACGCCCTGTCACATCGGCTTAGTGGCCATGTGCGCGCCGCCAAGTTCAACCGGGGTGAACGCTTCGCCGCGCGCCGGGCACCAAGGATGGAGGGATCGACCAACCGGGACAGACGGAAAGGACGCCGGCGCTCGGCATGGGGGATTTCACGGACAGGACATTGATGATCACCGGCGGGACCGGGTCGTTCGGCACGACCATTCTGCGCCATCTGCTGGCGCAGCCGATCGCCGAGATCCGCATCGTCAGCCGCGACGAGAAAAAGCAGGAGGACCAACGCCTGCGGTTCAACGACGCGCGGATCAAATACCATATCGCCGACGTCCGCGACGCGCGCGCGATGGAAATGATCAGCCGCGGCGTCGACTTCATCTATCACGCCGCCGCCTTGAAACAGGTGCCGTCATGCGAATTCCATCCGCTGGAAGCGGTGGCGACGAACATCACCGGCACCGCCAATGTGCTCGACGCGGCGATCAGGAACGGCGTCAAGCGCGTCGTCTGTCTGTCGACCGACAAGGCAGTCTATCCGGTCAACGCGATGGGCATGTCCAAGGCGCTGATGGAAAAGGTCGCGATCGCCCGGGCGAGGATGGCGGAAGGCAGCGGCACAGCGATCTCCGCGACGCGCTATGGCAATGTGCTCGCCTCGCGCGGCTCGGTCGTGCCCTTGTTCATGCGCCAGGTGCTGCGCGGCCAGCCGATCACCATCACCGATCCCGAGATGACGCGCTTCGTCATGACGCTCGACGAAGCGGTCGACTTGTGCCTCTACGCCTTTGACCATGGCAGTAACGGCGATCTATTCGTCCAGAAGGCGCCGGCGATTTCGATCGAGAAGCTCGCGCATGCCGTGCTCGCGGTGATGGGCCGGCCCGACCATCCGATCCGGGTGATCGGCACGCGCCATGGCGAGAAGCAGCACGAAACCTTGTTGAGCCGCGAGGAGATGGCGGTGGCCGAGGATCGCGGCGCCTATTTCCGTGTCGCGCCCGACAATCGCGATCTCAATTACGACGCCTATTTCAGCGACGGGCGGGAGCAGGTGTCGCGCGCGGACGATTTCAATTCGCACAATACGCGCCAGCTAGAGGTCGCGGAACTGGCGGACATGCTTGGCCGACTGCCCTATGTTCGAGGCGTGCTGGCGGGAGAAAAGGTCGATGAAAGCTGAGCGGCCGACGGTCGCGATCACCGGGGCGAACGGCTTCATCGGGCGTAACCTCGCGGTGCGGCTGGACGAGCTCGATTACCCAGTGCTGCCGATCACCCGCGATACCCAAACCGACGATGCGTATCGGGCGCTGGGCGCGAGCGACGTGGTCTTCCACCTTGCCGGCGTCAACCGGCCCGACGATCCCGGCGACTTCCTGCGCGGCAATCGCGATTATACCGCTTCGGTGGCCGATGCGATCGCGGCCGGCGGCCGGCATCCGCTGGTGATCATGGCCTCGTCGCAAAAGGCGACCGAGGACACGCCCTACGGCGCCAGCAAGCTGGCAGGCGAACAGGTCGCGCTGGGCCTGGGTGATGCGGCGGAGGTGTCGGTCTGGCGGCTGCCCAATGTCTTCGGCAAATGGGCACGGCCCAATTACAATTCGGTGGTCGCGACCTTCTGCCACAATATCGCGCGCGGGCTGCCGATCGATATCCACGACCGCGCCACGCGGTTGCGGCTACTGCATGTCGACGATCTGATCGACCAGTGGCTCGCGTTGATCGCCACGCCGCCGACAGCCAGCGGGGTGGTCGCCCCGGAAATGGTCTATTCGAGCAGTGTCGGAGAGATCGCCGACCTTATCGCCGGTTTCGCTGCGCGCCGGTCGAGCGGCGAAATCGGCGACGTCGGCACCGGCTTGTCGCGCACGCTCTACGCGACCTTCATTTCCTATTTGCCCGAAGCCGCGTTCAGCTACCGCCTTGTCGCGCACCGCGATCCGCGCGGCAGCTTCACCGAGATGCTCAAGACGCCTACCGCCGGGCAGACATCCTATTTCACCGCGCATCCCGGCGTGACGCGCGGCGGGCATTACCATCACACCAAGGTCGAGAAATTCCTCGTTGTCCACGGCGAGGCGCGGTTCCGATTTCGCCATATCCTGAGCGGTGACGAACATGAGATCGTCACCTCGGCAGCCGAGCCGGTGGTGGTCGAAACGATCCCCGGCTGGACCCATGACGTCACCAATATCGGCGATGGCGAGCTGGTGGCGATCGTCTGGGCCAACGAGGTGTTCGACCGCGACCGCCCCGATACCGTGGCGCTGCCGCTATGACCAAGAAGCTGAAAGTGATGACGATCCTGGGCACCCGCCCCGAGATCATCCGCCTGTCGCGCGTCATCGCCGCGCTCGATCGCCATACCGATCATCTGCTCGTCCATACCGGGCAGAATTACGACCATGAGCTCAACCAGGTCTTCTTCGACGACCTGGCCTTGCGCGCCCCCGACCATTTCCTCGACGCCGCGGGCAGCACCCCAGTCGAGACGATGGGCCAGGTGATCATCGCCGCCGACAAGGTGCTCGCCGCCGAGGCGCCCGAGGCGCTGCTGGTACTGGGCGACACCAACAGCTGCCTGGCGGTGATCGCCGCCAAGCGCCGCCGCATTCCCGTGTTTCACATGGAGGCAGGCAATCGCTGTTTCGACCAGCGCGTGCCCGAGGAGATCAACCGCCGGATCGTCGACCACACCGCCGACATCAACCTGCCCTATTCGACCATCGCGCGCGACTATCTGCTCGCCGAGGGATTTCCCGCCGACCGCGTGATCAAGACCGGCAGCCCGATGTTCGAGGTGCTGAACCATTACCGCCCGGGCATCGACGCGTCGGACGTCCACCGCCGGCTGGGCGTCGAGCGCGGGCGCTACGTCGTGGTGAGTTGCCACCGCGAGGAGAATGTCGATGCCGACGATCGCCTCCGCCAGCTCGCGGAGACGCTTGGCGCAGTCGCCGGGCTTCACGACGAGCCGATCCTGTTCAGCGCGCATCCGCGGACGCGCAAGCGGATCGAGGCGCTCGGGATCGCCTTCGACTCCCGCGTGCAAGTGATGAAGCCGCTCGGTTTCCTCGATTATAACGCGCTCCAGCTTCATGCCCGCGCGGTGCTGTCGGACAGCGGCACGATCAGCGAGGAGTCCGCCATCCTGGGCTTTCCCGCGCTCAACATCCGCGACGCGCACGAGCGGCCCGAGGCGATGGAGGAAGCGGGCGTGATGCTGACCGGCCTCGGCCGCGAACGCGTGCTGCAGGGCCTGGCGATGCTGGCGGCGCGCACCGACCGACCGCGCCTGCCGGCGGACTATGCCATACCCGACGTGGCGGAAAAGGTCGTGCGGCTGATCCTGAGCTACACCGATTACGTCCGCCGCACGGTGTGGAAGGAGTATTGAGCCCCGGCCATGCGCTTGCTGATGGTCGCGATGCAATTCCCGGTCGAGCCGGGGCAATCGTACCTCACGACCGAGCTGGCCGATGCGCTGGTCGCAGCGGGCCACGAGGTCGAGGTGCTCCATCTCGACTGGAGCGCGGCGCCCGGCGGCCCGACCCGGACCTTCTTCACCGATAGCGGCGTCCGCGTGGTCCGCTGCGCGCCACGGGCGCTGGGCGGCCCCGGCCTGCTGTACCATGCCAGCAAGTTTGTGCTGAGCGGCCGCCGCGCCGCCCGCGTCGCCTGGCGTCATTTCGATCTGGAGAGTTTCGACGCGCTGATCGCCTGGATGCCGGCGATGGCGATCGCGCCGTTGCTGCCGCTGATCCGTCGTGCGCGCGTCAGGCATCGCCTGTTGTTCATCTGGGACTTCTTCCCCGACCATCATCGCGAGATCGGGCGGATGCCGGGCGGCCTGCCCTTTCGTATCGCGCGGTGGTGGGAACAGCGGGAGATGAACCGGTTCACCGCGATCGTCTGCACGTTGCCGGGAAACGAAGCCTATCTGCGCGCGCATTACCGCGTACGGCCCGATCAGCGTGTGCTGGTGACACCCGTCTGGGCCGATACAAAGCCGCTGCCTCCGGTCGATAGCGCTGCGATTCGGCGACAGTACGACCTGCAGAGCGATGCCCCGATCGCGGTGTTCGGCGGACAATTGGTCGAGGGCCGCGGGTTCGATCAGATGCTGAGCGCGGCAGAGGCCGGGCACGCCGCGGGATCGCCGCTTCGCTATCTGTTCGTCGGCGACGGTCGGCTAGCGCCGATGATCCGCGATCGGGCGGCCAGGGCCACGAATGTCCTGTATCGTCCGCCGGTGCCGCGCGCCGACTATCTGAAGCTGCTCGGCGCCTGCGATGTCGGGATGGTCGCGACGGTGCCCGGCGTCACCTCGTTCAGCATCCCGTCCAAGACGATCGACTATCTTCGGGCGGGCCTGCCGGTGGTTGCCACGGTCGAACATGGCAGCGACTTTCCCGCGATCCTAGATGGATATCGCGTCGGGCGGACCGTCTCGTTCAATGACCCCGGCGGATTCCATCGCACGGCCGAATTGCTGGCGACCGACCCGACAATCCGCGACGAGGTTCGAACCAACGCACCGCGCTGCCTCGACGAGGTGTTCGATGTCCGCCACGCGGTGGCGACTATCGAAGCGGCGACGCGGCCCTGATCGCGTTTCCAGCGCCGCCAGGACGGCGTCGCATCAGGAACAACAGCACCGCAATGCCCGCCGACAGCGCATAAGCGCTCGCATAGCCGATCTGCGGTGCGCGCGGATCGCCCATACCGATCAGCGTCAGGGTGATCGCCGCCATCATCGCCAGCGTCGCGATCTCGATCGCTGCGTAGCGCCCCGGCCGCCCTCGCGCGAACGCCGAGAACATCGCCAGCGACACCAGCACGCGCATCGTGTCGCCGATCATATAGGTGCGGATCACCGGGATCGCGGGCAGATAGGTATCCGCCAGAAACAGATGGACAAGCAGTGGCGCGCCGAGCGTGAAGACGAGCAATGCGCCCGCCATCACTGCCGTTCCCGCCGCGGCGCATTGCACGACCAACCGCCGCCGCTGGGCATCCTCGGTCAAGGTCGCGACGTGCGGCACGAAGAATTGCACCATGAACAGCCCGAGGAACTGCGTCGACAGGTCCGAAATGCGATTGGCCGCCATCCAATAGCCGAGCGTCGTCACGCCGAAATGATCGCGATAGATCGAGCGCAGGCCGAACAGCATGATCGCCGAAAATCCCGTCGTCGCGGCAATCGACGCCGAATAGCCGAGCAGCCGCCGCACCTCGGTCCTGACCACGCCGGCAGGCGCCAGCGCCAGATGGAGCGGTCGCGCGAAGACGAACGCGAGCGCCATGGTCAGCAGCGGACCGGCGGCGAACGCCAGCGCGGCGAACTCGGCTTGATGCCGCGATATCAGCCACGCCGCCGTCACCGTCGCGGCCAGCAGCCCGGCAGCCTGCGCCGCGAGACTGAAGCTGGCGCGGCCGCGCCCCGACAGGATGCTGCACCAGATCTGCCCGGGGCCCGCCGCCAGCCCGAGCGCGGCCTGGCTTGCGATCAGCGGCCAGCGATGCGGGGCGTCGATCAGCAAATCGGCGATCGCCGGTGCGCCGATCAGCACGCCCAGCCCGATCACCGGTGCCGCGATCGCCCAGATCGCCAGCGCCGCGCCGTGTACCGCGCCAAGTGCCGCGTGATCTTCCGCCGCCGCAGCCTCGCGGATCACGCCATTCTGCGTGCCGCCGACCGCGATCAGGTTGAGCAAGGCGGCGAACGCCATCAATTGCGCGAACACGGTGAAGCCGTGCACCGGCAGATGCGTCGCCGAGAGCTTCAGCAGGACGAGCGCCGACGCGATGCGCACGCCGAAGAAGATCGGCACCGAGGCCAGGCGACGAACTATGACGGCGCACCCATTGCCGCCGGCAAGGTCGCCGGGAGCGCTGCGGGCAGTGCCGCGGAAAGGGCCTGGCGCGACCGATGCCACAGCCAGATCGCGATCCACGCCCCGAACGTCGTATAGCCGTCATAGCTCGCCAGCACCTGGTTGTTGGCGGGCAGGTAGAAGATCATCGTCGTCGTCAGCGCAAACAGCACCGCGGCGGGGTCGTTCATCCCTGCCGCCGCTTCGCGCCACCAGCGCCCCCAGAAGAAGCCGATCAGTGCGAGGACGGGGATGGCGCCGACAAAGCCGACATCGTTCGCGATCCAGGTGATCAGCGTCGACCAATAATTCTCTTCGGGCCAATGATCGGCGCCGTTGCGCCAGGTATAGGTGTTGAGATGCGGCCCGCGATCGTCGGTCGCGGCTTCGTAGACCGAGAGCGCGGCGGGCGAATGGCCGACGCCCCAGGCCGGCTCGAACGGTTTCTCCATCGCGAGGTCGAGTCCGTAATAGCCCGAACAGGTCGACAGGATGAAGATCGTCAGCCCGAAGCGCTGGCGGAGCGGCAGCCAGCTGATCGCCGGATTGTCGAGATCGGCACAGATCCGGCTGTCGTTGATGCAGACCGCGGTGCGGCTGACATAGCTGCCCAGCCGCCCTTCCTTGCGATCGGTGAACAGCCCTTGCGCGACATAGAGAAAGACGAGTGCGATCAGGACCGGCCGCCAGTAACGGCGCAGCAATTCGCCCGGCGCCTCCCCCATTGCGCGGGCGCGGCCGACCGACACGAACGCGGCGGCCGTCCCGATCACGAACAGATCGGCGATCTCCTTGTCGGTGCCGCGCAGGATCGAGAAGATGACCGATGTTGCGACCGCGACACCCAGCGAGACACGCCCGATCCAGCCGATCCGCTGCCAGTGGATGATGCCGAGCGGCAGGATCGCATAGACGAACGGTGCGGTGAGCGCGCGCACCATGACGATCATGTTGCGTTGACCACCGGTTGCGAGGAGCTGTTGCTGGAACCGGCGATAGGCCGCGCCCTGATCGGCCAATGCATCGAGCACTTCCCACGGTGCCTTGCCGGTATAAGCGAAGCTCGATGGGATCAGCAGCAGCACCGCGACGAGCGCGGCCAGCGGCAAGAAGAACGCCAGTCCGGGCAACGGCGCCGTCACGCGCGTCGGCCCCGCAGACCCGGTGAACGTCGCGACCCACAGCACGGTGAGGCACAAGGCGATATAGAAGAACAGTCGCACCCAGTCGGCGGTATAATAGATCGGCCAGTTCACCGGCCAGGCGAGGAACAGCAGGAACGTACCGACGACATAGCCGAACACCAGCATCAGCGGCACGCGCGTGATTCCCGCCGGGCTGACCACCGGCACGACGCCGGTGGCGCCCGCGCCGGGCAACGGCAAGGCGCTCGTCAGGCTCAAATCGTCCGGGCCGGTGAATTGGTCATCGCTGTCGGGTTAGTGCCCGCAATCACGCCGAGGGTTCGCGTCATCCCGCGATCGAACGCCAGATTCTCGGCATAAAAGCGTCGGCCCGCCGCCCCCATCGCGTCACGCCGGTCGCGCGGCAGTCCTGCGATCTCGACCAGGATGCGGGCCAGCGCCGCGGCATCCCCTGGCGGCGCGACCAACGCCGCGCCCGATCGCCGTAACAGGTCGGCGGCTTCGCCCGCCACGCCAGCGACGATCGGCCGGCCCATCGCGAGATAGAATTGCGTCTTGGACGGGATGGTGATCGCAAACAGCGGATCGTCGCGCAAGTGAAGCAACAACGCGTCGGCAGCAGCGAAGACGGCGATGATCCGCTCTGGCGGCACGCGTCCGGCGAACCGCACCGCGGCGTTGCCCGCGGCGCGATCGCGCAGTGCGGCGGCATCGACCCCGTCGCCGTAAAGCACGAGCTCGATTTCGGGCCGGTAGCGAGCTGCGATCGCAACCGCGTCGATCGCCGTCTCGAGTGCCTGGGCGCGGCCGAGATTGCCGCCATAGACAATCGTGAAGCGGCCGAGATCCGTTGTCTCCGCGACACCTCGTTCGGCGAATTCGGCGTCGGCCCAGTTGCGGATCACGGTCAGCTTGGCGTCGGGAACGCCGCGCTCGACCAGGGCGCGCCGCATCCCTTCGGACTGGACGACGATCGCCCGCGCACGGGCATAAACGAAGCGGCACAGCGCGCCGATCGGCCCTACCATCCGCGCGGCGCCCGCCATGCCGGTCGCCGCCAGCGTGTCTGGCCACAGATCCTGGATATCGAGCACGAAGGGCAACCCGCGCAATCCGCCGCCGATTGCCGCCGCCAGCCCGACCGTGATCGGCGGATGATAGACATAGGCCATGTCGTACCGCCCGCCGCGGATCAGGCAGTAGAGCATCGCCGAGACGAAAAACGATAGAAAGTTAAGCGACCGCCGCAGCGACGACGCGTCGTGGCTGGGATAAAGCGGCAGGCGGACGACGCGCACGCCCTCGATCGTTTCGTACTGGACCAGCCGGAGCCGATAGCCGGGATAGATCTTCCCGGTCGGATAATTGGGAAAGCCGGTAACGACCGTCACCTGATGCCCCGCCGCCTCGAGCGCGCGGACGAAGTGAATCCCCTTGATGATATTGGGCTCGGGTTCGAACCATTGCGTCAGATAGAGAATCCGCATTCCGCCCCCGCCGATCCGGCCCGCGTTGAACCGCGACCGGGTAACCAGGCACCAATTCCGTAGTCGGCGGGCCATGCCCCGTTAGTGCGCGGTAAGGGGTTGCGAGTTCATGTCATTGCGGGAGCTTCCAGTCCCGTTCTTCGACTGGAAGGCACTCTATGCCGAGCGTGCCGAAGAATATCGCCGGATCGTTGACGAGACCGCATCGGCGGGCGGATTCATCCTGCAAGCGGCGGTCGACGCGTTCGAGGCGGCGCTCGCGGCCTATCTGGGCGTACGCCACGCGATCGGCCTGTCGGACTGCACTAATGCGATGCTGCTGGGCCTGCGCGCGTCGGGTCTCAAGCCGGGCGACGAAGTGATCATGCCCGGCCATGGCTTCATCGCGGCGGCGCAATCGATCCATTTCGCCGGCGGGACGGTGGTGCCCGTGGAACTGAAGGACCACGACTGGCTAATCGATCCCGACGCAATCCGCGCCGCGATCACGCCCTATACCCGCGCGATCATGGCAGTGCACGTCAACGGGCGGGTCTGCGACATGGCAGCGATCCGGGCGATTGCCGACGATCGCGGCCTGCTGGTGGTTGAGGACGCGGCGCAGGCGCTCGGCGCGACGATCGACGGCGTGCCGGCCGGCAGGTTCGGCCAATGGGGAGCGTTCAGTTTCTATCCGTCCAAGACTTTGGGCTGTTTCGGCGATGCCGGCGCGCTGGTCACCGACGACGATGCCATCGCCGAGCGCGTCCGGGCGATGCGCAACCATGGCGCCGGGCCCGACAAGATCATCCCGGCGGACTGCGCGATCTGGGGGACCAATGCCCGCATCGACAATCTCCACGCCGCGATCCTGACCTACAAGCTCGGCTGGTACGATCAGGCGATCGCCCGGCGACGCGCGATCGCCGCACGTTATCACGATGCGTTCAACGGGATTGCCGAGCTCGATTTGCCACCCTCGCCCGACGCCGATCCCACGCGGTTCGATGTCTTTCAGAATTACGAGATGTGCTGCGACCGCCGCGACAAGCTGCGCGTCCATCTGACCAATCTCGGGATCGGCACGATCGTGCAATGGGGCGGGACGGGTATCCACCAATTCCGCAACCTGGGGCTCGAACGGCTGCTGCCGCGCACCGACCGCTTCTTCGCACGATCGCTGCTGATCCCGATGAACCATTTGCTGACCGATGCGCAGGTCGGCCGCGTGATCGACGGCGTGCGGGGGTTCTTCGCATGAAGGTCGAGCCAATCGCGCCGCCCGACACGGTCGACCTCGCGCTCCGATTGCGCCGCCACGTGGTGCGTATGTGCAGTCGCGGCGGCAGCTCGCATGTCGGGTCGTGCCTGTCGATGGCCGACATCATCGCGGTGCTGTACGGCGATACGCTGCGCGTCGATCCGACCGATCCGCGCTGGGCCGGCCGCGATCGCTTCATCCTGTCCAAGGGCCATGCCGGGGCATGCGTCTATGCGGCCCTTGCCGAGCGCGGCTTCTTCGCGCTCGCCGATCTCGACCACCATTATGCCAACGGCTCCAGCCTGTCGGGCCATGTCAGCCACAAGGGCGTCGCCGGGGTCGAACTCTCGACCGGTTCGCTCGGCCATGGCCTGGGCATCGGCGCGGGTATGGCATTCCAGCTGCGCCGGATGGGCGGCGACCAGCGCGTCTATGTCGTACTGAGCGACGGCGAATGCGACGAGGGGTCGAATTGGGAAGCGATCCTGTTCGCCGCGCACCATCGCCTGGGCAATTTGTGCGCGGTCGTCGACTACAACAAATTGCAGAGTATCGCGCCCGTCGCCGAGACGATCGCGCTCGAACCCTTTGCCGACAAATGGCGCGCATTCGGCTGGGCGGTCGAGCGGATCGACGGGCACGACCATCAGGCGCTCAAGGTAGCCCTCGCGCGCTCCGGACAAGCCGACCGACCCACCTGCATCATCGCCGACACGATCAAGGGCCGCGGCGTCTCGTTCATGGAGAACCAGGTGCTGTGGCATTATCGCTCGCCGCAGGGCGAGGAATTCGCCGCGGCGATGCGCGAACTGGGCATGGAGGCGCGCGATGCGTGACGCGTTCGTCCGCGCGCTGACCGAGCTCGCCGGCGAGGATCCGCGCGTGCTGCTGGTCAATGGCGATCTGGGCTTCGGCGTCCTGACCGACTTTATCGAGCGCTTCCCCGGCAATTACGTCAATGCCGGGGTCGCCGAGCAGAACATGACCGCGATCGCGTGCGGCGCGGCGCTGACCGGCGCGCGCAGTTATACCTATTCGATCGGCAATTTCCCGACGCTGCGGTGCCTCGAACAATTGCGCAACGACGTCTGCTACCATCATGCCGACGTCACCGTGGTCGCGGTCGGCGGCGGCTTTTCCTACGGCCAGCTCGGCATGTCGCATTTCGCGACCGAGGACCTCGCGATCCTGCGCGCGCTGCCCGATATGACCGTCGTCGCACCCTCGGATCCGTGGCAGGCCTATGCACTGGCCCGCCAGCTCCATGCGCGCGGCGGGCCCGCCTATCTCAGGATCGACAAGAGCCGCGCCGGATTGCCCGAAGGCCACGTCATCCTGGGCGAGGCTCGGCAGGTGCGCGATGGCGATGACGCGGTGATCTTCGCGACCGGCGGCATCCTGGGTGAAGCGGTCGCCGCCGCCGATACGCTTGCCGCGGAGGGCGCGGCGGTGCGCGTGATCGACGTCCACACGATCAAGCCGCTCGACGCCGCCGCCATTTGCGATGCCGCGCGCATTTGCAGCCATGTCGTCACGCTCGAGGAGCACAATATCGTCGGCGGGCTCGGCGCGGCGGTCGCCGAGGCCTGTCTCGATGGCGGTGTCGCGTTGCGCAGCTTCCAGCGCCTCGGCCTGGCCGACTGCTTCCCCGACATCGTCGGCGACCAGGCCTGGCTGCGCGCGCGCTACGGCATGGATCGCGCCGCGGTGCTCGCCGCACTCCGGGCGGTTCTGTGATGGCCAAGCGCGCGTTCGACGTCGTCGTTTCAGTCGTCTTGCTCGCCCTGGCGTCGCCGGTCCTCGCGGTCGCGATGCTCGCGATATGGCTGCAGGACGGCCAGTCGCCGCTCCATCGCGGGGTTCGCGTCGGCCGCGGCAATCGCGACTTTAGGATGATCAAGCTCCGATCGATGGCGGTGAATGCCGAAGCGCTCGGCGGCACGTCGACCGCGCGCGGCGATCCGCGCGTCACCCCGCTAGGCCGCAAGCTGCGTTGCTGGAAGATCGACGAGCTGCCGCAATTCTGGAACGTGCTGATCGGCGAGATGAGCCTGGTCGGTCCGCGCCCCAACACGCGCCGGGGCGGCGTCGATCGCTACACGTCGGCCGAATTGAAACTGCTCGAAATCCGCCCCGGCATTACCGATTTGTCCTCGATCGTTTTCGCTGACGAAGGCGATATCATCGACAGCGCGGCCGATCCCGATTCCGCTTATGACATCTTGATCAGGCCGTGGAAGAGCCGGTTGGGCCTGCTCTACATCGAGCGTGGCGACATCTCCACCGACCTGCACTTGCTCTGGCTGACCGCGCTGGCGATCGTCGCGCGGCCTGCCGCGTTGCGCGGGGTCGATGGGATTCTGGCGCGATGGGGCGCCGATCCCGAATTGCGCCGCGTGTGCGCACGATCGGCGCCACTACCGGTCGCTCAGCCGCCGGAGCCGGCGACGTGATGATATTCTTCAGCCACGGGCCGAGCGATCCGCCGCCGCCGCTCCTGCGCCTGCCGCCCGGCATGACCTTGCGCCGCTGGCAAGCGGGCAAGCCCGGTCTACCCCCGCGCGGATCGCGCACCCCGGTGAATTTCGTCTGGTGGCTGCTCAACCGGCTGGGCTTCTTCGCAACCGATGAGTTCACCGAGCTCACGGTCTGGCACGGCGGAACCCTGGTCCATCGCCTGCTGGTAACGCCACGTTGGCACCGCTTGCCGTTCATGGCGCCCGACGATCTCGAAGTCGGCAATATCTGGACCAGACCCGATGCGCGCGGCCAGAAACTGGCGCCAGCGGTCATCGGCGAAGCGCATCGCCTGTTCGGCGATCGCGAGCGGCGGTGGTGGTGGTTGACCGACGACGACAATGCGGCGTCGATCGCGAGTGCGACGCGCTGCAATTACCGCCGGCTCGGGACAGGCTACAAGACGCGCCCGCTCGGCATCACCCTGTGGGGTCAGTACCGGTTCAAGCCTATCGCCGAGTGATCGCCACTGATGCGATAGCGCCTGCCCGCTCGCCCGAGGTGCCGCCGGGACGCAGCGTCAATGTCAGCCATTGCCCTTCACATCCCACCGGGACGGCGACGTCCACGACTGCCGCGGCGCTCGATGCTGACGGCACGTCCAGCCGAGCGAGTGTCGCACCACCCTGCTCGCCGCAGGTCAACGACCAATAAGGCGCGTCGTTCGGTGTCGCCGACGCCGCCATCGTGGCCAGCCGATAATTGCCCGGGGGAAGCAGCAGCAATTGCGCCGCGACCTGCCCTCCCCGACCCGGCTCCGACCGCCAGCCAAGCGCAGGGCGGCCATCGGCGATGCTGCGCTCAGCCCCGATGTCGCCGCGTTCGGTGAAGCTCCAGCCGAAAGGATAGCTCCCGGTCGCGTCAGCAAAGCCACCGTCGACGACCAGGCGCGGCTGTTCTTTCCCGCTCGAGAAGGCAGCGCGCACCCGGCCCGCCAACGCGAAGCGGCGCTCGTCCACCAACCGCGCGATCAAGGCGCGATCGACGCCATTGCCGGTAACCAGACCGCGATCGCGCATGTGCAGGAGCACGGCCGCCGCTCCGTCGCTATCGCCATTGGCGACGGCATAATTCAGGAACATCAGCCGCCAGTCGCTCGGCCGGTCGAGCATCCGCGCGATCGGCGCGACCAGGCCGGGGTCGCTCGTCGCGCCGGCCAGCACCGGGAACAAAGTTGGCGCCGCTGCCGCCGTGGTCCGGAGCGCCACGTCGAAGTCGCGCAGCGCATGGCCGACATCGCCGCGATCGACCGAGCGCTGGATCAGCCACAATCGGGTCGGCAGGCTGCGCCGGCTGATCGCGTCGGACAGGTCGAACAATTGCGCCGCACGCGCTGGGTTGCGCGCCGCCTCGACGTCGACCGCGCGAAACTCGATCGCGGCATTCTGGGTAAGATCGCGCGCCAGCGTCGCCTGGGTCAGCGCGCGGATCGACGGATCGGTCGCGCCGCGGCCGTCCTCGACCAGCTTGCGCGCGGCCGCCATCGCGATCCGCGCATCGTAGGGGGCCACGCGTGCGGCAGCGACCGGATCGCTCCGCACCAACCACTGCGCGGTTCCGGCTTGGACGATTCCCGCCGCCGCCACCAGGGCGCCGGCGACGATCGCACCACGCCAGACCATCGGCGACGGCATCAGGCGCTCGACCTAGCGGCCATAGCCATATTCATAGCCGTATCCGTAGCCGTAGCCGAGATGCGCGCGCTTCGCCTCAAACTTGGTGAGGACGGCGCCGAGCACATTGGCGTGCGCGGTTGCCAGGCGGTTGAGCGCGTTGCGCACCACGCCCGCCTGGGTCGAACGCGCCTCGACGACGAAAATCACCGCTTCCACCGCCGAGGCGACCAGCGGCGCATCGGCCAGGCCGATCACCGGCGGCGAGTCGACGATGACATGGTCGAACCGCTCCTGCAGCCGTTCGATGAGCACCCGCAGCCGCTCGCCGGTCAGCAGATCGGCGGCGTTGGGCGGCGGCGGCCCCGCCGGCATCACGCTCAACCCTTCGTGGCTGGTGGCGTGAATCGAGGCGTCGAGAGTGTCGCTGCCGGCCAGGAAGTTGCTGACCCCAGCCTCGTTTGCGACCCCGAACGCGGAGTGGACTGACGGTGAGCGCAGATCGGCATCAACCAGCACGACTTTGCGATGCGCGCGCGCCAGCGACTGGGCGAGTGCGGTCGCGGTGGTCGATTTGCCTTCGCGCGGCCGCGTGCTGGTGACCGCAAGCGACCGTGGCATGCCGCGCGCCGTCGACAGTTCGAGATTGGCCTGGACCGCCAGATAGGCTTCGACCAACGGCGAGCGCGGGTCCTCGAGCGCGTCCAGCGGTCCCCCGCTCTTCACCTTGGGCAAGGTGCCGAGCAATGGCAGGCCGAGCTTTTCCTGCGCTTCGCCCGGATCGCCGATCCCTTCGTCGATCTGTTCGAGTGCGGCGGCGAGCGCAACGCCGGCCAGCCCACCCGCGAAGATCGACAGCAACAGATTGATCATCAGGCTGGGCCGCGACGGCCGGTCGGGCAATTTGGCGGCGTCGACCACCGCGATATTGTTATTCTCGATCCCGCCGGCGACGCCGATCTCCTTATAGCGCTGCAGCAGCGCGCTATAGAGTTCGCGGTTGGTGTCGGCATCGCGCTGATAGATATTGTACTGGATGCTGCGCTGGCGGAGATCGGTGAGGTTGCCCTTGAGCGCTTCGACCCGCGCTTGCAGCGCGCGTTCGCGGCCCAATGCCGAGGCATAGGATTGTTGCAGCGATGTGCGCACGCGCCCCTCTTCGGCCGCGATCGCGGTATCGAGCACCTGGACTTGCGATTCGAGTGCTTTGGCCGGCGGGTATTTGGGTTCGAACTGCGACAGCAATTTGGCATATTCGGACGCGGCCTCGGCGCGTTTCTGGCGAAGGTCGCCGATCGCCTGGCTCCCTAGCGCCTCGCTGCTCGATCCCGGCTGGCGCGCCGCGGCGAGCCGGGCCTGCGCCTCGATCCGCTCGGCGGTTGCGGTGGCGAGCGCCGCATTGAGCGTGGTGATGTCGTCGGTCAGCAACGAGCGATCGCCGCCGACCGCGCTTCCGGCGCCGTCCTTGCCCGAACTCACCGCCGGCAGGTTGATGATCCCCTGGTTGGCGGCATAGCCGACCGCCTGGCGTTCCGATTCCTCGAGTTTCTGGCGCAATTGCTCGAGCCGCGTTTCGAGGAACTGCCGGGCATAATCCGACGCCGCGAACCGGCGTTCGAGATTGCCGTCGATGAAATCCTTGCTCCACGTCTGCGCGATCCGCTGCGACCAGAAGGGGTCGGGCGTCTCCGCGGTGACGTCGACCAGCCGCGATCCGCGCACCGGCGCGATGCCGACATGGTCGAGCAGGATCCGGCCCGCCAATTCCACGCGCTTGCCGCGCCGCGCCTGGCTGTTCACGTCCGCGGCATTGCCGTCGAACAGATCATTGCGGCCGAACAGCTTGAAGAAATCGCGATTGTCGACCGCGCCGAGATCGCGCGCGACGCGCTCGGACAGCTCCTTGGTCTGGAGCAGACCATATTGGGTCTGGTAGAATTCCTGGTCGCCGATGCTGACGTCGCGTTCGACGCTGTCGATATTGGTGACGCGCGCGGTGTCGCGCGAAATCTCCAGCCGCGCGGTCGAGCTGTACTGGCGCGTCATCACCGACGTGACCAGCAGCCCGGCGAGCGCGCCTGCCCCGACGCCACCCAGCAGCACCCAGCGCCAGCGCGTTACCGCGCGGATCAGTCGGCGCAACGGCGGCGTGCGTTGCGCGGCGGGCGGGCCGCCATCCCCTGCGCCGGTCAGTAGCTGGACCTGGCCCAGCATTCGGGGCGAAATCGAATCCATCACCTTATGCGCTCCAGCCCGAGGATCAGCGGCGTCGTCAGCAACGGCGCCACCTGGAGGAACTTCTGGAACATCCGCCGCGCGTTCGAATCGCCCACGATGATCACGTCGTTGGCGTAGATCTTGGGATCGGGGTACAGCCCGCGCCGGATCGCGCCGAGATTGTAGAGCGCGGCGAGCGGCTTGCCCTCGACCGTGCGGAACACGACGACGTCGTCCATCCGGGCGAATTCGCCGACCCCCTTGGCGGTCGCGACTGCGCGCATCAGCGTGATGTTGCCGATCGCCGGATAGCTGCCTGGTTGGGTGACCTGGCCATCGACGGTGAAGACCTGGCTGGTGGTCTCCTCCAGGTTCACCGTGATCTGCGGGTCGCGGACATAGATGCCGCGCAGCCGCTTATCGATCGCGAGCGCGAGCTCTTTGGGGGTCTGGCCGGAAGCGTCGATCTCACCGACCAGCGGCATCGACAGATGCCCAGCGGCATCGGTCTGGAACGTGCCACTGAGCTCGGGCACGCCGAACACCGCGATGTTGAGCTTGTCGAGCGGGCCGACGCGATACGGCGTCGTCCCGGCGACAAGATCGGCACCGCCCGGCGGGGGCAGGTCCTTGAGCGCGGTCACCGCCATCGGCTCGGACGTCTCGCCGAGCCGTGGGCCGTTGGAGCATCCCGCCAGCGCCAACGCGCCCGCGACGAGCGCCAGGATCGCGCGCGCGGTCACAGATGGATCCTCAACGCGAGCTGGAACACGGTCTGCGCCTGGAACGGGTTGATCCCGAGATCGGTGGCACGGACGCCGCGCTTGCTGCGGACGTTGAGCGCCTCGGCCAAGACCGTCACCCGGCTGGTCAGATTGTAGCGCGCGGCGACGGTGGTGGACCAGCCGTCCTCATTGTCGAGCGGCGACATCTCGCTGCCATGTTCGCGCGTGTTGAACGCCTCGACCCGCGCGCTGATCGCGAGCTTGTCGCCGATCCGCCGCGTCACCATCGCATAGGCCGAATTGAAATAGGTGTGGACCCAGGGAACGCCGTTCTCCTCGAACCCCATGATCGTCGAGCCGCTCATGCCCTGGATCAGCAGCTTGGTGTTGGCGCCGAGATCGGCATTGATCCCCAGGTTCCAGAAGCGCGTGCGCCAGCCCCATTGCCCGGTCGGCTTGAACGCCTCCGGATTGCCGCGATTGTCATAATAGAACAGCGCCACGCCGAACGGCCAGGGCGGCCGCCAGTCGAGCCGCGCGTAGAAGCCGGGGCGGTTGTCGAGCTCGATCGTCGAGCGGGTCCGGTCTTCCTGCAACAGCTTGATGAACGAATTGAGCGGCGGCAGCGGGAAATGGCCGAGGCCGGTCGCTTTCTCGTCGTGCAGCGCCCAGCCGCGGAACGACAGCAAGGTGCCCGACGTGTCGTTGCCCGCGAACACGCCGCCGGTGAACGACAATTCGTGCTGGCCCAGGCTGGCGCGCAAGGTGCCCTCGACGCCCAGGACCTTCACTTCCTCGCCGACCCAGGAATTGATCGTCGAGGGCGTGATCGTGTTGACCACGCTCCACGCACCGCCGGTCGAGTGTTCGAGCGAGATTTCGGGCCACATCAATCCGGCGCGCGCCTGGAAGCCGATTTTGCCCGATTGCTGGGGCAGAAAGTTCACGAACGCCTCGATCAGGTCGAACTTGTTTTCCTGATCGCGCTGCCACGCACCCGAAACGTTGGCGCTGAGCGAAGGCGTGAAGCGCGGCAGCCAGATCAGATCGGCTTCGACCGGCACGGCATAAGCGCGATAGTCGCCATTCTGCGTCCCCTGGAACCGCGTCTTGCCCAGGCCGCCGTTCGTGAACGACTTCTCGCCATTGGCGACCGCGAGCCGCGCGTCGAGCAGGATCGAGATGGTGTTCTTCGACAGGATATCGGTGCGCGGCATCGACGGCGCGGCATCGGGCGGCAGTGCCGCCGCATCGGTCGCCGTGACCGGTTGGGTGCCGTCCGCGGGCGCATTAGTCGCGCTGTCGGTGGGCACATCCTGCGGCGTCGGGACAGGAGTTGCCGACGGCGCGGGCGTCGCGTTCGGTGCCGGCGCGGCGTTAGGATCGGGTGCGGTCTGCGCGGCGGCGGGGACCGCTGTCATCGCCGCCAGGACAAACGCGCCGGCCGAGCCAAGGCGGAACGCAACAAACTTCATCAATACCTCCCGGATGCCGGTTCTGGGGTGCGTGCGTTGGTCCAGCGCACCACCGTGCCGATGGTCATTTCGATGCCGTGGTCGGCGTGGATGCCGAGACTTGGCGCAAGGTCGGGGCACGCCACCCGCACTGCCCCGTTGGCGACGACAAGCAGCACATCCGCCGCACGCGCCTCGACCAGCGGACGGCGCAGCAGGATCAAATCGGCGCGGTTGCCCGGATCGAGCGCGGGCGGATCGAGGCCGAGCCGCGTGGCCGCGACCGCGCCCACCGCGCCTTCGAGCCGCGCGTCGCTCAACCCGCCGATCGCACGCGCACAAGCCAGTTCGTCGAGCAGGTCGCCCGCCCCGGTCAGCAGCGAATCGCTGCCGAGCAGCACGTCGATCCCGTCGTCGAGTAATGCTGCCGGCGCGGTGCGGCCGAACAGGAAAAGGTTGGAACTCGGGCACCAGACAAGCGCCGCGCCCGACGCCCGGAACCGGGCCACGCCATCGGAATCCATGCCGACGCCGTGCACCGCGATCAGATCGCGTGTGAGCAGCCCCTTCGCCGCGATTGCTCGGACTTCATCGGCAGCGGCCTCATCGACGCCTTCGGCCAGGTGCAGGCCGAACCGCTCGCCCTTCTCCACGCCGTCCAGGTCGGGAGTCATGCCGAGCGAATCCGCGCTGGCGAGCGGCACCACGCGGATCGGAAAATCGCGGTCGAAAGCGTCTTCCCACGCGTCGTGATGGACGACCGAGGTGACGCCGGCGAACAGATTCTTCCACGCGCCCGCCAGCAACGCCTCTCGCCGTGGCCGCGCGCGGCCGTGCGCGATGCGGCGGCGATAGCGCGTCTGGATGTCGCGGGCCCATTGATAGGCGTTGCCATAGCCGGGCCGCCCCAGCCGCCCGTAATGGTTGCGATGGAGATGATCGTGCGCGTTGATCAGGCCCGGCCGCACCTCCGCATCGGGGCAATCAAGGACGATGTCGAACCGCCCTTCCGCCGCGACGATGCGCTCGCCCTCGATCGCGACGGCGCAGTTGCGGGCATTGACAAGCATCCGCATCCTCAGCCCTCCCGCCGAAAAGCGAGCGCGAGCACGACCGGGAGGTCGAGATGCTCGCTATACAGCGCGCCGCGCCCGGCGGCTTCGTAGAGCGGCCGGACGGCGGGACCGATCACCGCCTCGCGCGTCGCCACCGGGACAAGCCCGACGGCACGCGCCGCGCCGGCATGTGCCGACAGATCGTGGACGTGATGCTCGACCTCGTGCACGCCTTCATCATCGCGGAAAGTGCGGCGGTGCCCGGCGGCATGCGCCTCGGCATGGAAATCGCTGACCAGGATCATCCCGCCCGGCGCGGTGACGCGCGCCAGCTCGGCATAAGCGCGGTCGATCGCCGGCAAATGCCCCAGCACCAGCCGGCACCAGACCACGTCGAAATAGCGATCCGGAAAGGGCAAATGGCGGACGTCTCCGACCAGCGTCCTGACGCCCGGCATGACCGCGCCGCGTCCGATCCCGGCATCGAGCATTTCGGGACTAAGGTCGATCCCGACCGCCTCGGCCGCGCCGCAATCGATCAGGCGACGGCCGACCCCGCAGCCGACGTCGAGCAGTCGCTTGTCGGCAAGCGGCGGACTGATCGGGGCGACGAGCTGATCCTCGAGCAGGCTGATCGCCGTCTCGCGCGCATACATCGGCGCCCATCGCCGATATCCGTCGCGTGCGCTCAACGCCGGCATGCGGGCCGCCTCAGAAAAGACCGGTTGCTGATGAGACGCACCCTTTTCACCCCAATTGCTGCCCCATCTGTTCCCGGCGCGACGGACGGGGTTCAACGCGCGGATTTTTGCACGGCGGCGTTGAACCCTGCCCACCCCCGACGGCACTGATGATTGGTTCGCGTTGGGCGAGCCGCGCAGAAAAGGGGTGTGCATCAATGCGCCTGAGCAACGTCATCGCCGCCACCGCGGCCCTTTCGCTGATCGCCGTTCCGACCATCGCCGCGGCATCGCCCGCCAATCCGGCGGCCAAGCTGTCGCTCGCCAACAAGGACGTCCGCGCGGGCGCCAAGGTTAAGGGCAACAAAGCGAGCGGCGGTGGGTCGGGTTTCCTTTATGCCGGCCTCGCCATCGCGGTGGTCGTGGTCGCCGCGGTTGCGCTGGGGCACAACGGCAGCAAGCCCGCCAGCTCGTAAACGATCTCCAGCGGGTGGTCGGGAATAGCGGCCGTCGCGCCGCTATTCCCATCGCGAGGGGCAGGCATTGGCCACACAGAGAGCCGCTAGCCGATACGGGCAGCGCTATCGCCTGATCGTCGCCATCGCGCTGCTGGTGGCGCTCGCCGCGCTGGGGGGCGCGTCGCGATACGATGAGGACCAGCAGATGCTGGCTCGCCTCGCCGCTATCGCCGCGATCGTCGCCAGCTTGTGGCCGCTCGAGATCGAGACGTTGCGACGGCGTAAACGGCTGCTGGCGATGATCGCCGCGGCTTATGGCCTGGTCCTGCTCCAGCTGATCCCGTTGCCGCCGTCGCTCTGGGCAATGCTGCCCGGGCACGACATCTATGCGCGGATCGCCGTGGCGAGCGGGGCGGTGCGCTGGCGGCCGCTCAGCCTGACTCCCGACCTCACAATCAACACGCTCGGTGCGCTATTGCCGGCGACCGCGGCAACGCTCGTCGCTCTGTATTGCGACAGCCGCTCGCGAATTTGGCTCGCCTGGGCTGTGGTCACGATCGCGTTGGTCAGCGCACTCGCCGGGCTGATCCAGCTTGCGCCCGGTGGCGGCGCGCTGCGTTTCTATCGCGAAAGCAGCGAGAATGCCCCGATCGGGCTGTTGGCCAACCGCAATCACCAGGCCGCGTTGATGGCCTGCGCGCTGCCGTTTGTCGCCGCATTGGCGGGCCTGTGGTTGCGGCGGGGCGGCCGGCCGCGCGTGGTGGCTGGTGCCACATTGATCGCGGTCGCCCTGTTGCTGTTCGGCGGCATCGCCACGGGATCGAGGATGGGGCTACTGCTCGTCGCGATTGGGCTCGGCGCCGGCCTGTGGGCCTATGCCGCGACAGGCCAGCGGCTGGTGCCGGTTCGTCGCCTGCACTGGGCGGGCGTCGCCGCAGTGCTGATCGGAGCGACCGCAACCACTGCCGCCGCCGCCATGCACAGTGGCGCGGTCGATCGGCTGATGCATACCGACCCTGCCAGCGAAAGCCGCGCCGCGATAGTCGGGCCGTTGTTGCGCACCGCGCGCGCGTTCCTGCCCTGGGGCGCCGGTTTCGGGTCGTTCAGCGACGTCTATCGCCGCTTCGAGCCCGATGCCTTGCTGTCGACCATCTATATGAACCAGGCGCATAACGAGCCGCTGCAGCTCGCGATCGAGTGCGGCGTACCCGCGCTGATGCTGCTCGGCCTGTTCGTCTGGTGGTGGGCGCGTACCGCGGTCGCCATCGTGCGGACGCGCGAGTCGGTGACACGCCGGACGCTAGGCATTGCCGCGATCGGCATGACGGTCATCCTGATGGCGTCGAGCCTGGTCGACTATCCGCTGCGGACGCCCCTGCTCGGCGCGCTGTTCGCGATCGCCGCGATGATGATGCTACGCGCGGCGCCGGCCCCGGTCCGGCCATGACGCCTCGGCAAGGCTGGCGTGGCCTGCCGGGGCGGGCGCTACGCACGCTCGTCGCCTCGCGCGGCGCGATCATGGCGCCGCTTGGCGCGGGCTGGGAAGCCGAACTGCCGCTGATCCGCGCGACGCGGCGGCTGGTGCCGATGCTGTTGAGCGACGCGGCGGCATTGCAGATCCTGATCGCGGTGCGCGCCGCGCGACGGCTCGACGGCGCGATGGCCGAGGCCGGCGTGTTCCACGGCGGCAGCGCGCGGCTGATCTGCCATGCCAAGGGCGATACGTCCCTCCATCTGTTCGACGTGTTCGAGACGCTGCAAGCTGCCGATGCCGCCATGACGAGCGGCGACGCAGCGACGGTGCGCGACCATTTCAGGACGACGCATGGCCAACGATCAGCGGTCGAAGCGCTGCTCGCTCCTTATCCTGCCGTGCACGTCCACGCCGGCGTTTTCCCGGAAACCGCCGATGCGGTTGCCGACGAGCGCTTCGCATTCGTCCATCTCGACCTCGACCTGCCTGGCGCCACGCGCGACGCGCTCGACTTCTTCCATCCGCGGCTGATGCCCGGTGGGATCCTGATCGGCGACGATTATGCCGATCGCGAGGTGCGCGAGATGTTCGGGACGTTCTTCGCCGACCGCCCCGACACCCTGATCGAATTGCCTTGGGGTCAGGTGATGGTGGTCAGGCAGGGCTGATCATTTGGCCGCGACCTTGAGCGTACCGCGCATCATCGAATGGAAGATGCAATAGAATGGGATGGTGCCGGCTTTCTGCAGCGTCATCCGCCCGCTCTGCCCCGGCGCGATGCGCAGGTCGAAGCTGTGGTCGCGTGCGGTCACCGTATGCGGGACGGAGTCGCGATTGACCCAGACGATCGTGTCGCCCACCTTGGCGCCGCCGGGCAGCGCCCCGTAATTCATGTTCGCCATGACCACCGTATATTGCTTCGCCGCCGTCTGTGAGGTGGCGGCAACCGTCACCGACAGCGCGCCGAGCGCAGCGCCGACCCGCGCCATCCTGAACATCATCGTCGTGCGAACACCCATGGGGCCCGATCCTTCCAGCTGGTTTCTGGAAGGTTGATGCCGCCCGGGCCACTAAAGGTTTAAGCCGCGTGTCAGAAACTCCAGCTCGCACCAGCGGTCAGGGCGAGTTTGCTGTGGAGCTCGCCGGAATAATATTCCTTTCCCGGGCCCCCGCCCGACAGCGCGGCATGGAGGTCGAAATTCCCGAGTTCGCGCGACACGCCCGCGCGCCAGTCATACCGTGCCTCGCGGCCAGGAATATATCGCGCCGGCGTCGTGAGATAGACGAGCGACCCCAGATGGCCAGTGAGTCGCCAGTGCTCTGCCGGCCTGATCGTGGCTTCGACCTCTCCGTAAAGCGTCGAAACACCGGACTGATAATAATCGGGTGAATAATAAAGGCGCGCCGAAAACGGATCGGAGGCTAGGCCGAGATAGATTTCGGTATAATCGTGCGCGCGACTTTTGCGATCGGGAGCGCGATATTGGCTACGCGTCACGCCGGCGTCGATCGACAGCTTCTGGTTCAACCGTCGGACATAGCCGATATTGCCCTGAACCCCGAGGAACAGCGGATCGTCATGGCCGATCTCGCCCGTGGCGGACAGGTTGAGATAGACCCCGCTGTCGTCGTCATAGCCGATCTGCGCGGTCGCCACCGGCCGCCCGGCGCTGAGCGAATAGCCGCGCAGGCGATAATCGCTCTCGATGTCGACGCTGCCGCTGACCTGGGCGAATGCGGGGGTTGCGGCGAAGGAAGAAAGCGACAGGGCGGCCAGCGCACCAAGGCGTCTGGCGCTAGCGCCGTCCCGCGAGCCGGTGGTCGATCGCGCACGAGCAATCACAGGCCGGCGATGTCCCGACCAGGGTCGCGCAGGCGTCGATCGCGCCGCCCGCCATGCGGTTCAGCGCGATCCGTGTCGCGCGACCGCTGGACTGGCGCACCAGCGCGATCAGCCCGCTGACATGCGCGACCGCATAGGAACTGCCATTGACGAGGTACCATTTACCCCCCGGTTGTGTCGTCGGCACGTCGCGGCCGGGCGCAATGTACACGCG